>JAEZJM010000025.1 GCA_023415775.1 Bacillota bacterium
TCTCTGCTGTCGCTAACTTGTCCAATGCCGTCAGCAAGTCGGCGGCGAGCTTCGGTGAGCTGGTCTGCAAGATGCTGATTATTTGCCCGAGCCTCTGCGAGTTGCTGACTAATTGATTGTAATCGGCTCTCGTAAGCGTCACTGTCTCCAGCTGCGGTTCGGAGGCCTGCCCAATAGCCGGCAGCGAAAACAGCAGCAAGAATAAGCAGAGCCACAGCCATTTTTTTGAGCGTGTCAATTGGTATCACCCCCTAGTTAAAGTCGGCGTACAGCAGCCCCCCAGACGATTTCAAAATAAGGGTCTTGAGGCTTCAGTTCATCCACCTAAGCCACCCCCCCCTGGGCTATCGCCTCGGCCACCTGCTGCCTGATCTGCGGCAGGATGGAGTAAAGCATCTGGCCAGGGCATTCCGTCGCTATCCAGTCGCGGTGGCCGCTGATAACGTCCTTGCCGTTCCACAACTGCCCCATCGGGTTGAGGCCGTATTTCTCACAAAGGTCGGCGAGCAGGTTAACCAACGCCTGAAGCTGGGCTTCACCCGGCAGCCGGCCGGAAAAGCATCCGGCGACGTGGACGCCAAGAGTGAACCTGTTGGCGCCCGGCGAGTGTGCCCCCTGCGCCCATTCCGGCCGCCCGCGCTCCACCGTCCCATCCCACCTGGCAACAAAGTGGTAGCCGATACCTGACCACCCGTTCCCCAGGTGTATCCGATGGATGTCGGCGGCTGACAGGTCAACATCATCCTCACCAGAGTGATGGATTACAATGCCCTGTATATTTTCCGGCAGCGGTGCGAGATCGCCAAAACCAAAGCCCGTTTCAATTACTTCAGAGCGCACTAATCTCCCTCCCCTGGATTATCTTTTGATATACCGGGCCGCCCTGGCGGCGGCCCCATCGTCTGGGGAAGATTGCTTACCGTCACCGAATACCCGCTGCCGGTGATGCGGGCGACCAAGTTGCAGAGAAATTGCTTCAGGTTCGTCAGTCTGGTGTTGCCCATCTCCTCCAGGTTCTCCGTCATACTGAATAGTTCGGTCAGCGCGATGCAGGTATATATGCCGCCGCTGATTGACCGGTTGACCGGCAGACCGAACAGAGTAATGTCGGGCAGCTTGCCCATCAACCCGGCGAAGATAATCAAGATACTGTACGTAAACAGTTTTTCGCCCCAGCATTTCCGCAATGCAGTACTGGTGAGATATCCCGGCCGCCAGGCATAAAAAAAACCGCACATCATATCGGTGGCTGTGATATCGTCGTCTCCCTGATCGACGAGGAACTTCCTTGTAACGGCCGCCCATTTCGTGAGCGTGTCGAGCCCGATGAACATCATAACGACAACCAGGATGACCTCCGATCCTCCGAACAGGAAACAGACTACCGCCGATATCGCCGAGTATACCAACTTCACCGGCCACAGCTCGGCTACCATCTCCCAGCCACGGCGGAACATGCCCGCCATTTTATCTAACCACTCCACCTATCCCACCCCTCTCCTGTTATTCAGCCCAGATCGGCATCGCCTCGATTTCCACCGCCGTGGCCCCGGCCGCTAGGGCGGCGTCGACGGCCGCCTTGAGAGTGCGGGCCGTCTGGTGCAAACCATCGGAATACGCCGCCAGGGCAACAGCCAGACCGAGAAATTGCTGGGCACTTAGTTCGATGGTGCTGTTGTCCGCGCATGTCCAGGTAACCGTGAACGTGCTGCTGTTCAGAATGGCAGCGACGGCGGTGTTGACCGCCGCGTTGATGCGGATGACGCTGACCTGGTCACTGTCGAAGGTTTTGGCGAGATAGCTAAAGCCTAGCTGCTCCCGCCGATTGCGCTCGGCGTTGATGGCGGCGCGTTTAGCGGTGGCAGCCGTTCCCGGTGTCAGGCCGATCGGCGGAATAAACGACTCCCCCACAACGAGCCACCCCTGCTGCACGCCCGCAGGGCACTGCATAAACTGGCTCACTATTTCCGGCGTAAACCGTCCGGCCGGGTCAATGTCCGTTAATTCAACGACTCTACCGTTTTCAACTCTTGCCCACATCGTCTTCTCCTCCCTACCATTCAACTATGACAACGCCGGCGCCGCCGGCGCCGCCTTCGGCAGTACCGGCGCCAAATTTTACTGCTCCCATACCCCCGGCCCCCAATGTGCTTGCCGCCGCCGTGCCGGTGTTAAACCCTGCACCGCCGGAAATATAGCTGCCACCGCCTGCGCCGCCATAACCGGTTGCCCCTGCCGATTGGTTATCAGGCAAGCCGCCTTGACCGGTCCAACCTGCGGCATTTATGTTGCCACCACTTCCCACACCGCCCGCGCCCCCTGCGGCAGAGTCGCTTGTTGTCCCGCTGCTGTTGGCATAAGCGCCGCCCGCGCCGCCGGTTGCCGAACAGTGAGCGCCAAAAGAAGAAGTTGCGCCGGTGTACCCTGCGGCGTTTCCGATTCCGCCGCCGCCACCGGCCCCAACCGTGACCGTTACCTCATCGCCTGCGCTAAGAAAAACGTTCTTTATTGCGCACCCACCGCCGCCGCCGCCGCCAGCGTATGCGCCAACCGTGCCGCTTACAGTAACACCCCCGCCTCCACCGCCGCCGCCAATGACGGTAACCTTATACAGCCCCGATACCGGAGCAGTAAAGGTTGGCGTGCCCGCTGTGGTGTATATCTGACGATTATACGGTACGTGATTGCCGAGCCGGCGAGCCTGCCAGGTGACAGTGCCATCCGCTACCGTACTGCCTACAGCCGGCCAAGTCGGCTCAGTCGCCCCACTGGTTCCGGCTACTGTGCATTGAAAAAATTTGAACGAGTTGCCAGCTACAACGGTGTGTACGATATCGCCGACTCCATAGGCGGTGGAGGATTTCCATTGATTACTGGCGCTGAAAAGGTTGAGCAGCTTTTGATCAACATTCTGAAGGAGGTAATTAAATAACTCTTCAGTCGGAGGCGCGCTGCCAAGAAAACTAAATCCCTGCAGATATTGTTCATCGGTCGGGGCCGTGGCGGTCCCATTAGTGGCGAAAATTTTCGCAAAGTCCATCGACATTATCCCTCCTTAAAATTCTTTTGCCAGGCGTCCCTGACCGAATCCAAGATAGCCTATATTCTGGTTACTAAAGCCAAAAGCACCGCTATCGACGAAATACGACTTCACCGGAATACCGACGCCACCGCCCCGCACCTGAAGATCAAGCGCATTAGCGAGCAGGATTTCGGCATCGGTAAGCTCACGGCCAATAGCTATACGCAGCTTCGCATTTCCGACCTCAGCGAGCACGATTTTTGCGTTATAGAGCCTCCAAAGGCTTTCGATAGTGCTTTCGGCAGTGCCGTCCGTGGTGTTCTTGGCCACTTTCGCCCAGAGAATCTGACGGTATTCGGCGTCGGCCAACGTGGTGCTGGTCAGGTACGTCTCTCGGTTCTTCCGGATACGGCTCTGGCCAAAGCCTGTAGCGCCTGTTTGGCCATCGAAACCGAAGAAGGGGATCGCGATGGCCTGGCTGATCTTGCGAGGCTGTACCACTATCTGACCACAACCGTCCAGCTGCTGCCCTTCTCCTGTGTCAATCCAGCGCTTCTCCCGCAGGTCGCTGAAAACCTGGTCGAGCAGGTCCATCTCCGCACCCAAAGCTTTCAGCCAGCCTTGCAGATATGGCGACGAGCCAAATTGCATCAGAAGGCGATCTATCATCTCCTGTGCGCGGCTCATGCGACCGTCACCTCTATACGGGCGCTGTTGAAGGTTGCTAGCTCGCGTACGCCGACGGCAATGTTGGTCGTGTTGTACGTGACGCCGTCGGTGGATCCCGTAAGCTCGAGATAGCTGATGCCGGGAACATTCTGCAAGATATAGGCGCCAAGTTTTTGAAGGATGACGTCTTGGCCGACTTCGTGAGCTTGGCCTTGAGAAAGCAACAAGGCGGCGGCCGTTTGCGTAGCATCGCCGGCAAGCCCGATTTCGGTATGCTCATGGAGAACGCAGCGCAGGTATATGTTTTTCGCGGTCGGCCTGTTAAATTTAATTGTATGCGGAACCCCCTGGCTGTCGGTCACAGATACCGAAGTGCTGCCGTAGGTGTCGATGCCACCGGTTTTCTTTTTCCAGATCATCTCGGCGACTTCTTCGTTATCGCCTCCCTGGACAACGGCCTCGATGCTGTGAGGCGGCCGTCCATCGCTGTCGGTAGTGTCTCCGACGTTTTCAAATACGACCGCCGCTGTGACGCCAGAGACGCTCTCCAGCAGGTTCGCCCGGATGGATTCTACCATTGCTGTGCCTTGTGCGGAAACGGTGCTAGAATACCGCTGGCGCAATGCGGTGGTGGTTTCGACTGCACGTCCGGGATAGGCCGCGCTTTCGTTTGAAACGCTTTCCCATCCAGCAATTTGCGTCATTATCGAAGACACCGTGCCAATTGCCGGATCAAGCGAGCCGGCCTCTGCCGCGTAGAATACGACCGGACTGCCGATGCGGCTGACTGTCAGGGTGCTGGATACGCTGACCACAGCGCCGTTTATGCGGTCGATCTGGGTGAAGGTAAGGACGTTGTTGACGACGCCCGCACTCCACCCGGCGGGCAGGCCGCTGGTCAGCGCCACGAGGACGCTGTTCACGGTGTCGGCGGCGCAGGCGGTCTTTGATATTGTTGTGCCGGCGATGGTGACGCTGTAGGTCGTGCCTTCGGCCACGCTGGCCAAGGTGACGGCTACGGTTACGGCGTTAGACAGGCTAATAGTGGAATCGGCGTCGGCTTCGTAATAACTGCTGTCGTCGCCTTGTATCAGCGCGCCATCTGTGATAACCGTGCCGCTAGTACCGTAACAGACAGCATAAATCTTGGTTTTCTCCGCGCCCAGGGCGGTGACGCCGGCGAAGCCGACAGAATTGCGCAGGCTGACGCCCTCCGCCGTATTCGGGTACATGGCGTTATAGGTGTCCTCAGCCACTTGCCAGAGGTCATCAATCGCCGCGGCGAAAACGCCAATCTGCTGCCCGATGACGCTGTTGGGCTTTTTCGATATCTTAACGCCCCAAGCCGTAGCAAGATCGGCCTCGATGTCAGTTTTGATTTCGGCGAGGCGCTTACGAACAAAGCCGTTGATGGTCACGCCGTACTCAGTCGCCATAGCCAAGCACCTCCTTCCTGGTCACCAGCCCAAATGTGGTTTCCGCTTCATACTCGACCGTGAGGACGCGCTGCTGTTTATTGATGGACAGCGTCAAGGAGGGCGCGGCCGTCACGTCGTCCACTTCGAGTATCTTTTGCCGGAAGATATTGCGAATCTGGTTAGTATTAGGATTTTTGACAAGAATGCTTTCGAAGTAGGGCATGCCGCCGGTGATGTCCAAAAACCATTCCCCCAAAAACCATTTAAGCTTGATTTTGATCTGCTGCGCGACACGCTCAGCGTCTGAAATGAGCAGGAAGTCGCCGTCCTGGATGATCAGGTCATGATCTGCTGCAGACAATGCGATATCCTTCATATCCGTCCCCCCTATTCAGGCGGCCCCGTAGCGGTGCCGATGCTTTCCGGATGGATGTGCTGCAGGAACGAAATCCCCCCGATTATGAGGTCGGTGCTGCAGCTGACCGGGCCGTTCTCGGGAATTCTGAACTTGCAGGATCCATGGTTGATCTCGATAGCGTCGTTGGCGTGCGCCCGGCTCGGCTGGAGACCGACAAAGGCGAAGGCGTCGGTAAGGTCAAATTTGCGCGGATCGTCGCTCTCGCCGCCCAGCAGCCAGTCGTCGATGTTGCGCTCGGCGAACAGCAGCAGACAGCCGTCGCCTTCCTTAACCGGGAAGGTGATGGAGCGGCCCGCGACGCCCAGGAAATAGCAGGGCACGTTGGCGATGAGCGGCATGTCCAGCGCACGGCCGTCGGGCACCTTGAATTTGAGCGTGGGCTGCACCGTGGCCCGGCCGGCGTTGTAGCTGATGATTTTTCCCGGCATGCACGTATGAATGCCGGCGATCTCGCCGCGAATGGTGTCGGTGATGACCTGATAGAACTGATTCGGGTTTGAGTTAGCCATCGGCGCCCTCCTTAATCAAGCTGGATTTCGATGATCTCCTGCTCGGTATACCACTCCTGGCCGTGGGTATCGCCGCTGTGCTTCAGCGATTCCTCCTTGAACCAGCCGGTCACGGTCGACGACTCCACCCGCACCAGGTCGCCGGGGTTGACGGTCGGCGCCAGCAGCGTCTTGATCTTCCAGCCGGCTTTTTTCTCGTGCTTATCCTTCTTGACTTTGCGCTTCTTCTTCGCCTCTTCGTCGGGACGAGTGACGCCTTTGACAATGCGCTCGGGGCTGCCGATAAGCCCGCTGGAGGCGGAGAAAACCAACGCCCGGACGTTGGTACTGCCTCCGGCCATGATGACCTGTAGGACGTTGTTTTGGATGCTCCACGTCGCGCCGGTGGCGTCCATCACCTTGTCGAGACATTCGCGCCCTGGGCCGACAAAGGAGAAGCCCGCAGGGTAAGAGGCAAATTCTAGGTCTGGGGCGATCTGTGTCATGATCCCCATCTGAGCGGCGACGTCTTCGACGACTTTTGTCCCGCTCACGCCGGCGGCGTAGCCCAGGGACACGTAGGTATCCCGTATGGCCACCTGGCCGTCGTTTAGCTCGAGCTCGGTGATCTTGTCGGGGCCCTCGCGCCGGGTCGTTGCGTATGTGATCTCGCCTACAAAAATACGCCTCAGACCAATGTCTTCGGCGTATCCGACCTCCAGCATGCAGACAGCGTCGGCCACCTCGAGCTTTTTGCGGGTGGCGTCCGTCAGGTTGTAAATGCGGATGGAGGATTTATTGGTTTTCTGGGTGAGGTCCTTGTCAATGTCAAAGACGATCCTCAGGCTGTCCTGCGTGCCGTCGGATTCGATAACGACGCCCTCGCCACCCTCGGTCCCGGCAGTAAGCCGGAATATCCGGTTAAACTGCATCGACCTCATCCTCCGTTATATAGACCATGGCGACCTTACCGCTGGCGAAGTCGCTGCGGCCCACTGTCTGGATCGCGTCATCGATGGCGACGACCATCAGCTCGCCCGGGGGGATTCCAGGCTGATGGTACGGCTTCAGCAGCGCGTAATTGGGAACGACTTTGACGCCTTCGACGAGTGGGACCCCGGCCGCAGTGCGCACTGACAGCGTCCAGAAGCCGCCGCGGTCGTTCCAACAGAGGCGAAGGCGATACTGTGTGCCGTCAAAGGTGGCGAGGAAGACGATGTCGTTGGCGTCGGGAAATGACAATATGTTCATTATCTTCTACTCCCATATCCTAACGATCGATAAAGATCCGACTGTGCCTGCCACAGTAAAGAACCCTCTACCGCTACACCTGGATCGTTAATATTACCTGCATCGGTCTGCGTTGCCGTTCCACCGTTAGCTTCCGTCGTGCCGGCCCGATTTGCCATAGCGGCCGACACAACGCTTTCCGATATATCTGTCGTTTTGACCGCCACTTTGCGAATCTGGGTGAATTCGCACGGCACGCGCAGGAGGTTTTTCCCCTCGCTGTTGCGCGGGAAGGCCGCCGAGGTCATGACCAGGTTCTCCCAGACGTTGGTTGGGGTGACGATGGTGATCGGCTGAGCCTTTTGATAAATCTGTTCAAAAGCGGTGATGGCGCTGTCGATCTTGTCTGCCGCTGCGCCCAGGCGGTCGAACCAGGTCACCGGGCTAAGAGTAATCCCGACGACCATGGACACTTTCAGAGGCTTGCGAATAACGTGGTCGGCAATGGGAAAGCCGTCCTCGACCGGATGCTCCGTCACATCGGACTCCAGCTTGTGCTCCTGCTCGACGAGGATATCGATCTCAATGGCGCCGATCTTCGTCGGATCCGTCGGCGATGCGAAAAAGATACTTGCCTCAGCCATACTCACACCTCCTACATGGCGAACTGCAGGTCACGGGCCCACTTATTCATCGCATCACCGGTGGCGCTGGAGGTTGCCGTACCGACGTCGTTGACGAGCTGCTGACCTGCCCCGGCAATGTTCTGCTCGATATTGACATCGCCTGTCGTTATCGTCACAGGCCCGCCACTGCCAGCACCGGCCAGTGCGGCGGGGGAGACGCCATAGCTTGGCCCGAGTCCGATAGGTGCCACGCCGCCTGTGAAGTCAGGCAAAACTATCTTGCCTCCCTTTATGTCTTGAATAATGCCATGAATAAAACGCAAGGTTTCCAGCAGCGCCTTTAGCGGTTGCAACGATACCTCAGCAGCCAACTGAATCGCCTTTATTGCAAGTTCCAATGCGGTCATATTGTCAGATAGCATTCCAACAACAGACTGCAGTTCACCAAGCGTTTTGACAAAAGCCTCGAGCGAGGGTCTAAATTTTTCAAACGAGCCAAGGGTTTCTTCGGCTATTGACGCTTTGCCGGTCATCCATGCGTAAAGATCATCAAGTACAAGCGCCAGTGTTGCTACGGCGACAGTTATAGCCAAAAATACCGGATTTAGCAGTAATGCACCAAGAGCGGCCCTTATGGCTCCTATACCGGCAACGATAGCCTGCCAATTAAACGCCGTTATAAAAGAAGCTGCGGCGATTGTGGCCAATTTCATGGCGTTTCCCATTCCGCCTACCTTCTTGGTCACATTTTCGATTTTTTCTGCTATTCCGTCGGCGGCCTGCTGTATTCTCTTGGCGAGAGCCTGAAAGACGCTCGTCTCTTTGTTTATACCGAAGATCAGGCTGCCGATCCGGTTGAGCGCATAGGTAACTGACTGCTCAACGGTCACGGGCATCTTCTTGAACTGGGCATCAATCTTGGCTTTTGCACTGAGAATAGCTTTAAAAACCTTCTCGGAAGACAGCTCCCCCTGCGCTCCCATCTCCTTGAGACCGCCAATTGTAGTACCGAGATACTTCGCCATCTCGGCCATCAGCAGCGGTGCATTTTCCCGCAGGGCCCTGAGCTCATCGCCCTGTAGGAAGCCGCTGGCCAGTGCCTGAGACAACTGCAGGATGGTGCTGTTGGCTTCCATCTTACTGGCGCCGCCGACAACCAGCGCTTTATTTACCGTTTCGGTCACGTCAAGTACATCGCGCTGGGAAGCGTTCAGCTCCTTGGAAAACAGCGCCATTTTATAGTACAGCGCACCCGTCGATTCGTACTCTTGCCGGGTACGCTGCGCGATTTCAAATATTTCTTTCTGTATCGCGGCCTGTTCGGCCGCGCTTTGGGTAACAATACCGATTTTTGCATATACGTTGGTCCAGGCGTCGGCCATCTGGATTACTTCTCGCGATCCGAAGACAACCCCAAGGACGGCCGCCAGACGGCCGACAACGACGGCGGCGGATTCGGCATGATCTTTGATGCTGCTGATGCTCTGGTCCGCCCTCTTGACTTTGCTTTCGTCAAGGTTGAATCCCATAGCCACCAGTAATTCGCGTACTACCATTACCGACCGCCGCCTTTCGTGTCTTTCTTGGCATCTTCGATCGCCTGCTCCTGGATGTCGTCGCGCATCTCCATGAGGGCGTTCATCTTCTGGAGGTCAACCAGGGTATAAACCCCGCGTTTGACCTCCTCCAGGCTGCATTTCCCAGCCAGAATCGGCCGCCAAATAAGGAGCTCTCCTGCCAGTTCCGGCCGGAGAGTACCGGGGATGGTTATTTCCTTCCGCCGCCTTTTTCCCCGCCAGTAGGGCTGGGCAGCATTTGAAAAAAATCCGCGTAATTCACCCGCAGCACCTGCCAGGCGAGCGCGAACATGCCCGACAGTTTTCCCTGAAAGATCGTAATCTTGGCGGCTTTGTCCAATTTTATGGCTTGGCCGCCGTTGTGTGAATAAGCGATGTATTCGGAGTCAATGATCCGCTGGAGGAGGTTCGTCAGGTTGGTGCCGTTGATGGCCGACGACAACTGCAGCAAACCGCCCTTGATGTCGATTTCCTGCCTCAAGAGTGTCGCCAGTGTTAACGATTTCTTGGCATCGGCGTCCTCTTCAGGCTTTTGCTCCACTTCTTGCTCACCGGTAGGCTTGTCGTTTTTCTCATCGTCGCCGGTCCCCAGGTTGACCTTACCGAACGCAGCGCCGATCGCCGGCAGGAATGCCTTCTGCAAGTCGCCCAGCAGGTCGAGGGCTTTGAACGGATCCATGGGCCTGATGTAGAAGGTATAGTCGCCCTGGGTGTATTCGGTTACGTCAGACATCAGTCATGGCCCCCCACGTACAGAATTCCGCCGGCGGTGTGGAGCGTCCACTCAACGTCGTCGGGTTCCTTCGAGCGGCCGATTTCCGGCTCGTTGACGATCCAAGCCTGCGTGTCGACGAAGGTTGTCCGGCCGCTCAGGTCCTTGATGACAAGAGGCAGGACACCGTCGCCGACCGACTTGTCGCGGGCGTGGATGACGCTAAGGACATCGTTGCTGGACGAAGCCATGTTGAGATATAAAGTTACTTCGTGGCGGTTGTCGTTGCTGATCGTCCGCACCACGGATCCGTCGCAGCCGACGATGGAGCCGATACCCTCGCCCAGCGGCTTGACAGAAATGATGCTGTCCTCGGCGAAGCCTTTGATCTCGTAGCCGCCGAAGATGACGAGGACCTTTTTCGGGTCATATGTGCCGAGCGTGTTGAAGCGTTGCAGATCGAATTTCATTCTCCGCTCCTCCTTCCTAGAATTCGTAGACCAGGCTGCCGGTGATCTCGGCAACATGGATTGCCCCGGCGAGCCGCGCGGAGAAGGTCAGGTCCTCGAGGATGCGGCTGGCCTTAGTGTTCGCGCTGATGCTGGCGGCCAACGGGACGTTTATGACGTAACCGGGGATCTCGTTGCCGTCCTCGTCATACTCGGTCGGCGCGATGCCGCCGCGGCGCTGGCCAAGCTGGAGGGCCTTGTCCATCTGGGCCTGAATGATCGCTATGCCGCCGTCGGTATACGGTATCTTGTCACGGTTGATGAGCACGAAGAAGATGTTGACCTGCATCTCCTCCTGCAGCCAGTCGCGGAAGCGGATGACGTCGATCCACTCGCCGGCGGCCACCTTGCCGGTCTGGGTGATGGACACGCTGTCGCGGAACGACTCGAAGGTGTTGAGGTTCTTGTTCTTGGCCGCCAGGAATTCGGTCTCGGTCAGCCTGTCGGTGGTGACGCCGGCCAGCTTCTTATTCGCCCAGGTCTCGCCGCCGGGCAGCACCGCAAAGCAGCGGGCCATGCAGGCGAGCTCGGGGAAATCCGTGGCGGCGTCCTTGTGGTAGAAGCCGAACGTCCGATAGTAGTTGCCCTCCTTGACCAGGTACGGCGTGTCGGTGGTGGAGGCGGCAGAGATGGCGCCGGCCTCGGCCACAGAGTAGCCGAACAGTTTAGTCTCAGCTTCGGTCCAGTCGGCGGCGGCGATAATGTCGGCGGACACGCGGCTGGTGATGCCGAGCCCATACCACTGATTGTCCTCGAGGTTGATGGCGGCCAGGTCCTCCGCTACGGTGTCGGCAGCGGCTGCCGTTTTCACGGACATGCTGGCCGGCAGTTCGACGGCGAACGCGGTACCGGCGACCTTGTTGGTCAGCACTAGGTCGTTGGTGCTGACGGTAGCCGAAACCGGCGAATTCGCGTCAGCGGTGACAAGCGCTGCCAGGCCAGTGGCGATTTCGGACGCTAGAGCGTTGGTGTCGGAGGTGAAGGTATACGGCAGGGTCGTGGTGCTGCCGTCGGTGGCCAGCTTCTTGATCTTCAGCAGGTAGGCGGCTTCGTTGGCTACCGTGTCGATCGACAGCGTGACCTCGTCGACCTGGCGGCGCCCGACCTTTACATACCTGGGCCGCGGCGTCTGACTCAGGGCGTCGCGAACGGCCAGATACAGCGGGTCGGTGCTTTTGAAGCCGTCGGTCAGCATGGCGCTGGCGCTGGTGTAGGTGGACACCCGCGGCAGGCTGTAGACGTGAGGCCCGGCGACAAGGATGGTGTTGAAATCTTTTTTATTGATGCCGGTGGTCTGCAGACTGATCTGCACGTTGGCAATACGGGTGATATCAGCCAATCTATTGCACCCCTTTCAAGGTGATTTTGACTTCGACGATGGCCGGGTCGGTTTCGGGCGTCACCGGATCGGGCTCGCCCAACTCGCCCGTAGATTCTCCGGTCTTAGGCCGGAACGTCGTGATATAGCCAGGCTCGTCGGTGGTAGAGCGGCTGTAAGTGACGACGAGGTCGATGCTGGCCCGCTCCTCCCACCCTCGGCCGTCGAGGAGAGCAGTTAAGTCCTGCACCGCCTCGGCCCGCACGACGGCGATTCCGGCAACGAAACAGCGATCCACGATGGTGGGCCGCTGGAGAGAGAGCCATAGCATATTGCATTTATCGATCGCGCCGGATCCGTAGGCATTCACCGACAGCGTCGCTTCCTTCTGCTCGACGACATCGAGGATGCCACTGCCGTCCGGCCTGCCCCGGATATCGGTCCCCAGCGTGCGTTCCGGCGAAAGCCGCAGGCTCGCGAAGGGGCTGGACGGCTTGGGCGCTTTCTGATGGGACCATATGCAGCGAAGCCCGGTCAGCTCGGCGATCAGCGGTAAAAGAAAAGCTTTTGCCTGATCATACGTCAATTCGCCTTCACCTCCACGGCCAGCGCCTTCCAATGCGGGATGACGCCGCCCTGGTACGGCATGCAGCTGACAACCTCCCATTTTTTGCCCAGCCAGGTGACAATGTCGCCGTTCTGGCCGGTGTCCTGATCGGCAGCTATGAGCTCCGCATCGGAGTAGATTTTGACGGCCCGGCTGCTGCGCCGGCCTTCCGGCAGAGCCTCCATCTCGCTAAGCTTCATCGGCTGCACGCTCATCGGGATGGATAGCGTCGCGGGCTGACCTTCAACCCAGACGCCGGCGGTATTGTATTCTCCCGCAGCGACGCGCGTGACGGGCGTCGGTTTCCTGAAGCTGCTGCTCATGTAATCAACCTCCCGCTGCCGCGCCGGCGGACAACATACCGGACGGACTGGCGCATGTGGCCGCTGTCGATGAGCGGACGGGCGCTCTTTTTGCGCCGGATGGTGGACGGCGCATTGGGTATGAACGGCCCGTCGGCTATCTTGGCTTTGATATCGCGTTCCATGACATTGCCGATCGTCGCCAGTGCCGCGGGCAAGTCCTTCCGGCCATCTATGACCTGGCCGATCTGATCCTGGGCCTTAGCGTGCCAATCACCGTGCTTTTCGTCGAAGGTGCGGCGAACAAACGGCCGTGCCGGGATAACGATGGAATGAGCGCCGATGGAAACGTCGCGGGCAAAATTCGACCGTTTGGCCTTGACGAACCTGCCGCCCTTGGCAAACGCGCCGCCCTTGCTGATCTTATGGTAGATGGTCTGTGTCCGGGCCTCGACATTGATGGTCGCGCCGAATTCATGTATAGCCCCCAGGCGAGCGACGTCCATGCCGCTTTCCTTGTGTACATCGCCCGCCTGCAGGCCGACTGCAATCTCCTTGCCCTTCAATTCCGCCAGCGTCCTGATTATCCTCGCATATCCCCGGTCGATGTCGCGCACGGCCTTGGCCATAGCCTCACCCCATCCGCGTCATGATCGGCATGATCGCCATCCTGGCCAGGCGCTTGTACTCCAGCCCGTAGGCGGTGCGCTCGAGGTTGTCGGCGAAGCTGCCGGTAGCGGTCGGCGCCCGGCTGTTGTCGGCGTACTGGCGGGACAGGTCGCCCTCGCGTTCGCCGGTTATCCGGCCGGCCGTCGCCGCGCCGCTGGTGCTGCCTCCGGCGGCCAGGATGGCCTGCCAAGCCAGCCAATGGGCAGCGAGATAGGCGAGGGCCTGCGGGTACAGCTTGCCGAATTTGCTCTCGCTGCACATCGGCGATACGAGCGTGAATACGTTGTTGACCGTGGCGTCCGGGGTGGCCGCGAATTCAGCAGCTACCAGCCGGAAGGCTTCGAGCGGCGTCATAGCTACTCACCCGCGTCGGCTTTGGCTTCGGCGGCTTTGATGGCGGCGATGATCTCATCCGCGGTCTTGGCCTCGCCGAGTTCGATATTTGCTTTGGCCGCGTAGGCTTTCAGCTTGGCGACGTTTTTGCCGATGGCGGCCAACGGATCGACGACCGGCGGCCCAAAGTCGGCCGAAGGAGGCGGCGCTTCAGTTTTGTCTTCGGACAGCGCCAGCTTGCCGGCGGCGACAAGGGCGACGATGGTCGGATGAGCCGCTTCGGAATCGGCTACTTTGACCGCGTCTTCGCCGGGGATGAGGTTGTGGTCGCCTAAGCAGATAACGCCCAGGCTCAGGTTTTTCAGGTACTTGGCCATGATCTAGCACCCCTCCGCTTTAATGATGGACAACGGGAAGTAAACGATGACACCACCGATGCGGCTGTGGCATGGAACGACGAATTCCAGACCCTCGGCCTGGGGCGGGAACTGCTCGAACGGCTGCGGGATTTCCAACGAGAGCTTGTCGAGGCTCTTTTTGTACATCACGCAGACGTTGGTGCTGTTCGTTCCGGCGCCGGCCAGTTCGGGGATGACCTCGACGTTTTTGATATACGGGGAGTTTTTGAGGAAAAACTCCAGGATGGTGGTGTCGGAGGTCGACGACCGCGGCCGGGTGGAAAGATCGGAGTGAGTATCAAAGTCGAGAAGCATGGTGTCGGGAGTTTCTACGCCCTGGGTAAGGGTCAGCATCCGAGACACCATGCCGTTGAGATCGCGCAGCACCTTGTCCGGGGTTTTGTCCTTGAATTTGGTGCTGGCGGCGCTGCTGGCATCAACACCGTCGTTGGGAAGGGTATAACTGGTGATGTTCGGGTGGGCGATGAATCCGACCAAGCCATGTTTCGTATCGCCAAAGTAGGCAATCCGATTTACTTCCTGGTCGTTGGCCCGGCGGGCGGCGTTGGCTTTCCGCTGCTCCAGGGGCTTACCGGCCGTGCGGGCGGCACGGATGTTCTGCACGCTGTAGCCGTAGCTGACGCCGATGGATTTTACCTTGCTGGTGAATTCTTTGCCTACATTGTCGACGCGAGGCAGGTCGGTGGCGTAGTTGGCGATGATCTTGGCAAAGCCAACGGCGTCGTACTGCTGGTAGGTGATCGATTCGGCGCCGGGGCCGGCGGAAGTCGATACGGGGATAACGCGGGTGGCGGTCAGCTCAGGATACTTGACGTCATAGGTTTGCGCCTTGACGTGTTCGAGCTCCCGGGCGAAGAAGATGCTCTCATTGGCGTCCAGCCGCTGAGAGGCGACGATGACCGCGTAATCCCGCTCGTCGTAGCGCATTTCGTTTCGTTTCATGTTTCTATATCCCTCCCCTTAGTTGAGTTCCACCACGGCAATACCGGCGCCGCTGGTGGAAGTCAGGTATTTCGCCCCGGTGATAGCGCTGGCGAGCGCGCCGACCACGATGTCGAAACCGTCGCCGATGACGAAGTCGGCCACCGTGCCGTCCGCGATAGTAAAGGTCAGGTGGGTCGTGAACGGAGTGCCGACAGTGGCATTGCCAATGACGACGCCGTCCGGGTCGGTGACGGAGAACACACCGCTGTTGGCGGCGACAGCCTGAGCCACTGTGATGGTGAAGGTATCGCCCACCGCGAAGTCGGTGTCACCGTCGGCGATGGCGAACTTTATCTGGGTAGCAAACGCAGCGCCGGCGACGGTGTGGGTGCCGAGGAGTACGCCGCCCGGATCGTAGACGGCGAAAGTGCCGGCGTTGGTGGCCGCGGCGATGCACATGGCCTTGTATACGCCCAGCTGGTAGCCGGTCAGGAGCGGCGTGGTAGCGTCCATGGTCATGACACCCTTGCCGGACAGCGCGCTGGCGGTCGCGGTCGGGGCGCCGCCGATGCAGCGCACCTGGTAGGTACCGACCTTGCAGCCGGCACCGGTGGCCGGAGCGGCGGTAATGGTGCCGGTGCCGGTATTCCCTGCGACAGCGGCGGCGGCGCCGGCTGCCTGGATGCCCGCGGCGGCGGCCCATTTGCCCTTGTTGGCGCCGGAGAAGATGAGATACGCCTGCGAATCGGCGGTGACGGCGGCGGTAACGGGTGCCCAGACGCGGCCGTGGCTGACAACGGGGACAGTGTCCTTGTCAGCGTAGGTCACGGTGCCGTCCGCGTTTTGCTCCTTGCCCTGAATCATGGCGATGCCCTTGATGGCGGACACGGCCGCGCTAGGGAGCTTGACCTGCGTTTCGGGGTCGGTGCCGCCGACGACTCCCATGCCGAGGGCGATGGTGTCAGTCTCGGCAACGTAGGAGTCGATGGTCCGCGGGGACAGGTCATAGAGCGTCCCGGCGATGGCCTTGGCCATGGAAGCGTTGTACACGAGCTGCATTATTCTTTACCCCCTTTGTCGCCCTTGTGGGCGTTTTCCAGACCGGCGATCATCCGGTCGCGGGATTCGGCGGCCGACTTCGGGCCGTCGTCGTCGGTGCGGGTGCTGCCCGGCAGCGGGTTGGCCTTGCGACGCTGGTCGGCCAGGGCGTCGTTGCGCTTGTCAGCCTTGGCCAGGTCGAACGCGGCCTCGATATAGGCGTCGCTCTTGTCCTTGGGATCGAAGCTGTCGCCGCGTACCGCCTTGATGACGGCGATCTTGATGTCCTTGTCGGCCATCTCGTCGGCCTTGTCGATGCGGAAGGTCTTGGCTGTGTCGAGCAGTTCCACGCGGGCTTTGACGGCGGCGTCCTGCTTTTCGGCCGCGTCCTTGCGGACCTTATCCAGTTCGGCCGGGTGGGCGTCGACCTTGGCTTTGAGCCCGTCGCGCTCGGCGGTCATGGTGTCGAGGTTGGTCTGCAGGGTCTTGTTTTTGCCATCGGCCGCATCGGCCCGGGCGTTTGCCTTCTCCAGGGCGTTGATGACCTCGGGGGCGGCTTCGTATTCGATGCCGTCCAGTCTGATTTTTGCCATAGTCTTGTTTCCCTCACTTTCTTCTTCGAAAATTTCATCGCCGTCCAGGTTGAGCCGCGCTTCGCGGCCGGCCCTGCCCGACGCTACCACGGATAGGTGATTGACGACGATGTTACGCTGCACACCATCATACTCTTGACCATCCGGCGTCACACCAGGGGTGGGCTCATAGTCGAGCCGATACCCCACCGACAGCGCCCGGCTTGCCCCCATGGCATTCGGGTCGTGGATGACGATATCGGCCAGCAGCTTGTCGCCGTCTTGACGGCCTTCGCTCAGGATGGAGCCGATCATCACCCGTCGAGCGTTTTTCGGCGTGACCTCGCCCTCTGTCGGATGGCGGACGGTGATGGGCTTGCCTTTGTAGCTGGCCAGGCTATCGGCGCGGAACACCTCCTCCGGCGGCCGGTATTCGCGACGCGGGCTGCCGTCATGGTTGCGATAGGTGAATATGCCGGTTCGGGTCAGCACCGGCGAGTCATGAAGAAAGCCGTCGGCGTCGATTCGCGCTGACGGCAGGGTCAAACTATCGTATCGGGTTACTGCCATTCTTCGTTCTCACCTCCTTTCACGGCAAAATGGCAATAAGATAACCGCCCTCCTATTGGTGGGCGGTTTTTAGTAGAATCCGGATAACTCTTCAGGCACGCGCTGCGCAACTCCTGCTTTGATTTGCCTGTCTATGGCCGCGATTCTGGCGGTTTCGTCATTAGCAGGTGCTTCAGCGATTTCGAGCATGAAATCAGTGCCGTATTTTGCCTTATATTCCTTGAGCTTGCGCTCAATCGCCGGGGTCATGATACCGGCAGCCATAGACTCACCTCCCGTGTTTCTTGATGATCTTTTTGAACTGCGTAACCGCCTCGGGGAACACATCCCCGAGGAAGGAGATAGCTTCCTCTTCGTTCTGGAAATAGACCTGCCAGAGATTGGCGAAAACCTCCGCCGAGGGGAACTGCGGGCCCCTGTTCAAATAGGCGTCGTCATGGCCCCAGCGCCCGCGGATCTCGTTTTTCGTCGCGCAGGAAAAGATGTCCGATACCGCACGGTGATCGTAAAAAGTCGAATCAGCGTTAGAAACCGCACCTACAATCTTGTCGCGCAGCTTCTGTCTGGCCGCGGCATCAGGGGTCAAATTTCCAATTTCAGTATATGAGAGTTTTCTGAATTTGTCAACGTCGCGAGCCAGTGCCTTCTGGAACGGAGACAGATTCTTGATGTCGCTCGAGCTGGATGCTAACAAATAAGGCGTTTTCAGTTTCTGCGCTATCTGGTGGTCGACCGCATGGCCCGCCTCGTGCCAGAAAACCCGGTTGAAGTCGGCGCCGACCTCAGATGCGCTTATGTTGAGGACGTTATTCAGGCTGTAATGGCTCGTAACGAACGGCGGCACATCCAGATATGAGGTATCATGAGCAACACGCTGGATTACCCGCCTCATCTCTTCGGGGGCCTTGTCATAGTCGGCCCTGAGCTGCGACCGCCTCCCCTGGGGAACTCCCGGCAGATCGGCGTCGATGTTTGCCGGAGTGGGGAGCAATGTCATCGTCGGCGGCTGCCCTCCTCCCCCGATCACCCCGCCTGCGGCCGCCGCGATTTCCGTGTCAATAACCGGCAGCGCCACGCAGCGGCAGTTTATCGGCACGCCCGGGGGGCCGTCCGGCGGCGGCGGCAAAATAACTTTGCCGTTGAACACTTGGCCAGCGACGCCGCTACCCGGCCAGGCGTAGTATCGGCCCTCACGCTCTGAATGGCTCTCGCGGACTCTCGCATCTTTCGATGTCGACCATTGATAGAACCTTATGCCGGCGCCCATCTGCCGTTCCTGGCTAAGGAGGCCGTTTAGGGTAGCGACCTGGTCGCGGGCAATCATCTGGGCCCGACGGCTGGTGACGCCGTACAGCTTCTCGATCTCCTGACCCATGTCGGCGGCCAGCGAGCCCTGCTGGAGTCCGCGGCTGACTATGCCCTGCAGCTTGCCGAAATACTCCTCCGGGATGGACTTTATCAGCCGCACGTTTTCGGCTGTCCATTCGTCCACAGTCCGGCGGAGGTCCGGGTCGGCGGCGAAGATGTCAACTTTCAGCGCCGAGCGGAGGACTTCGATAAACTCGCCCCGGTTGTAACCGTTGACCTGCTGAGCAATGCGTGCGGCCTGGGCGATGGCTCTCTCCGTGGTACCGGTGGCGATGTACGACTCGCGAATCAGGCGGAGGAAGTATTCGCTTTCGGTTTCGTCGTGCCGCCGGGCCAGGAGGGCATTGACGATGCCGATGTGCTGCCGGGTGGCCTCGGCGAGCGCCCGGGCGACGGCGCGCAGGATGCGCTGGTAGTCGCGCTCGATGCCGGCCGGGTACCGCCAGCGACGCCGCGGGAGGATAAGCCTACGCTTTGCCGGCGTCATCGTCGTCTACCTCTTCCACTTCCTCGCCGGACAGGTCGAGCGTCATGTCGATAGGATACTTACCATCCTCATCGAGCTTTTTGCGGACCTCGCTGCCGTCGAGAGCGTTCATTTCGACGTACGTCTTCGCGGCGTCGGCTTCAGCCTTGTCGGCTTCGGCGTTGAGCTTGCGGGTATCAGCCTCTTCCTTCGCCGAGGGCAACCAAAGCGGATTCATCACGATCGCCCACTTCGCAGGCTCCGTACCCTTGAACATGCCCCTCTTAGACAGCATCAGCAGCCGGACAAGGCGGTCCAGGTTGCGTTTCAGCCGCCGCTTCTGCAGCCGGCGGACGAGGTTGTAGAAGTTTTCGAGGTCGCTGGTACCGGTCGCATTGAGCCCGGCCGGCGAGCGGCCGAACAAAACGGTGAAGGGAATGCCGGTGACGGTCGAAACATATTGTCCGAAGCGGTCCAGCAGCTCGGGAACGTTGGTCAGCGTCATGTTGAAAACTGCATACTCGTCCTTTGTGTCTATAGCAATGGTGTTGAGGATTGACTTGGCCATGTCGATGAGGTGAAGGCGATCCATTACCGTCTTTTCGCCTTCCTCGGTCGTAAGCAACTCTAGAAGACTGTCGAACTTGATGACACTCTGGCTCATGCGTTCCATGATGAGCCTCGCCAGGCGGTGAGCGTCGTCGTTATTGCAGACTGCGTCATAAAGGCCCTGCATCGTCGGCAGGCCCCAGTAGTTGCGTAGCGCCCTCTCCCTGCTCGGCAGCGGATCGCCGTCGAAGATGAGCACCCGGCTTTTGTGGGCGTAGAATGGGGTGCCGTTAATGGGGTTGATTTGGTAATACTCGGGCTTGCCGTAGTCGACGTTCATCGGGTCGTCGTTGAAAAGCAGCGATTCGAAGATGACCTCACGCTTGTCGTAGACCTTAAGCTCCACGACCTCTTCGATTGATGTTTCATTCAGAGGATCTTCGAAGCGGCCGCCATCGGCGATGACGGGCAGGATGGCAGCGCCGCCAAACAGCCGGCTCCACCGGAGGGCATTGGCGAACTCTTCTTCGGCGTTAAGGTCGTCGAGCATCTGCAGTGCCCGCTCATCCGTGTCGTCATCGTCGACCTTAATCCAGTTTTTGACCGCCTCCTCGGCGGGCAGGTCTATGATCCGGCGCACCAACGCGTTGCCGTAGTACATCTCGGCCAGCTGCTGGTCGGTCAGGATCGGCGCTGCGGTGTAACGGGAATTGGCCAGCGGGTCGCGGGATCGCAGGCCATGACCGATGACGGCATTAATAAAGCCGTCTTGTCGCTTTTCTTCTGCCAAGGTTGCACCTCCTTACGATGTCGCGCCTGACCAGGACCGGGCTCCCTGCAATTCGGCAAACGCATCGGATGATGCGTCGACCTGGTCGTCATGGCCGCCATCCGGGAACGCTTCGAGCTCGGCGAAATATTCTTCATTCCAGGGCCCGGCGAGCACCAGCACGTTGCCGGCCTGCCACTGCGCGGAAAAGGGCTCGGCCCTCGTTATCTTGTCGCCGGTGACGCGCTCGGTGGTGACCGCGTGGCCGGCCAGATGCTTGACGTACGATTGCGCCTGCTCCTTGCCTGCCTGGCCGGGGTCCTGCGGCAGCCGGATCCTGACGGACCTATATGTCGCCCGGTCAGTTTCCGCTGTCTGTTTGGTAAGCTTGCGGACGTCTGCAGCGGCCCACGTAACCCGCTTGGCGTTGGCGACGATGTAGCGGTCATCCTCGAGCCTGCCCATCAGCACGCCGGCGGTAGCGTCCGGCGACGGATTGTCCGGCGTCGGCACGGTAGCCGCCAGGTCCCAGGCCCTGCACCATTTGACGACGCGGCCGGGGATGACCGGCACGACTTCCACTTGCGTGCGCTTAAAATAGAGACCGGCCGCCGGCTTCACTTTCCAGTTGCCGTATAGCAGGCGCTCTTTTTCGACCGTGGACTGCGCTTTCAGGTTGGCCAGATATCCGGGGTCCTTCTCGAGCAGGATTTTGTTGTCGTAGATGCTGGAGGCTATAAAGGTAAAAGACTTGATGTCTCTCAGCTCAACGCCAGGTATTAGCAGAAGTTCCTCACGCGCCGCAGCCCAATTCACCTTATCGTCCAGAACGACAAAAAAGCGGATAACACCGCTTCTCTCCGGTATCGGGTATCCTGTCTTCTGGTCTATCCACCAGGCGATAAACTCGGCCACCCAACTGTCGGCGTCGGGGTTTGTCGTGGCCCTGATGTAGGGAACGACACCGCTGGTCGAACGGTTGCGGCTGAACATGTAGAAAAATTGTTTGCGCGAAAAGTGGGTCAACTCATCGAAGCAAATCAGGGCCACCTGGGCGCCCTGCCAGCTATGGACGTCTTTGTCATACTGGAGGTGTGCGAAGCTGATTTTGGCCCCGCTCGGGAAGGTCCAGCTCGGCCGCGGTGTTAATTTGGGGTCGCCGCCGAGGAGCGGATAAATCTCCGACGACTCATCCCACAGGCCGCCCTCGTTCATTATCTGCTGTGATGTGCGCCGGAAGATAACCGAGCCAAACTTTGGATTATTAATGTGCCGTACGTTTTCCAACAGCAGCGCGTATGTCTTGCCGCCGCCGGCGGCGCCACCATATAAGGCAATGTCGGCCGACGTGGATAAAAATGCTTCTTGCGGACCGGGTTGCGGCCTAATTTCAAGCACCGTTATCGCCCCGGCCGTTATCCGGCAGGTAGATAGTCACAGCAGCTTTGTGCTCGATCGGGCCGCCGTCCTTGCCGGTAACCTCATGTTTCTGCTTCAGCTTGTCCTTCAGCTCCTCGTCGATCTTGGCCAGCAGTTCGAGGGCGGGCACTTTTCCGTGCAGCCGGATGCCGCGCTCGGAGATCTTGCCCGTCTTCTGGTACACCTCCGAGATAGCCGCCATGTCTTCACGAGCCATGTCGGCGGATGGTTTGAGCTTGACCGTTTTGGGCCCGAACTCGACAAAGTCGCCCATATTGGCGAAAGCGACGGCCGCCAGCTCCTTCTTGATGCGGTCGGCAGTTATCTCCAGGCGCTTTAGGCGGCGCTGCTCAGCCGCCTCGATCATCGCAGCAATGGCCTCGTTTTTGAGTAGGCGGCAGGCCGCCACCTTGGCGCTGGCCGGTGAGTAGCCGGCGCGGATCGCCGCGGCGGTGCCGTTGCCGTCGACCTGATACTCATAGACAAAGCGCCGCTGCTGAAGAGATAGCTTCTTGCCTACCTGCTCTTCCGGCACTGGCGCCTTTTTCAGTTTTTGGGTACCGTCCGCCATGCTCACCGCCTCCTCCCTCACCCCAAAAGAAAAAGAGCCCGAAGGCTCTATTCGTTATAAATCAAGTCGACCGGCGCGTTTTCCTCGGTTAAACTTACCCAATCTGCGACCGCTTGAAGCATTTCCTGAATCTTGGCGATTGGCAAATTATCGTGATGCGCCCGCTCCCAGATTTTCTCCATATACCGCCCTACCTTGTATGGGTAGTCAATATAATCTTGGCGGAAATTAAGAAAGAGAAAGCGCTCGCCTTCCTTATCGCAATCGCCGTTAATTGCGATATGCGATACATTCCAGCCTGTTGCTGTAAGCTTTATCCGGTAGGTGTCTCTACGCCCCCATCTTCTCGAATAAACCTCGAACCGATAGGCGTGATTATAATCAGGCACTTAATCATCTCCTTTCGCCAACCTACTTCGGCAAAAGGAAGCTTTTTCCTGCCCTATTTCATCCGACCGGTGATCTTTGCCGAATTCGGCGACTCGCGGCGGTAAATCGGTACGGAATCCGCCTTCATCAGGTCGCGGTAATTATCCGCCCGCTTCATGCGCCTACGGGTGATGCACTGGCCGTCGACGATACCGATCTGGGTCGCGCCGCACGTCTGTTTCCCGGTCTGGTTTTTGCAGTTCTCACGGTTGCAGAGGACTTCGGTAGCCATGATCGACACCTCCCCTGTTTTGGGCATAAGAAAACCGCCCTCTACGGGCGGTTAAAAAATTCACCGGATAGCGACACCTATACAGCCTCAGTTTAAGGGTTGTCTACACCATTGTCAATTATTTTCTTTGGCCTCCCCCGCTCAGCCCTTGTTTTACCAGGCTCGAAAGGCTTTCGTGGTTTCGGATTTTTTGAATTTGCCAGTGACGAATTTATCGCAGCACGGGTCTGCTTCTTCATCAGCTGATCACTACCCTTCCGTCGCCGGCTCTTGCTCCCGCCGCCCACCGTCGTCTTCACGTGGATGGTGGGGTTCGACACCTCCTTGCTCCTGGTGCAAGGCAGATTCTCCTCGAACACCTCACGGACGGCCCTGCGCGGCGACATATCGTTGACGAAGGGATTGACCCACGTGCCGCAGTCGTCGCAGCGAAGGAATGTCTTCTCCGCCTTCCACACCATGGACGCGCCGCAGATAGGGCAGTCCATCTCCCGCGGCTTCCAGTTAGGCCGTAGCACTGAGTTGTTGCACTTCAGCTTCAGACATTGAGGGTTGAAAGGTTTTTCGGGGTGATAGTGCAGACACGTGCCGCAGATTCTCTTGATAGCCATATATTCAATCCCTCCCACAAAATTACGTGCCGATGGGGCGGTCGATGCCGCCCCTTTGTCTAGCAGTCCTCAGGCCGAACAAGGCCGAGGAGGTCATACACATCCATATCGCTCCTCACCACCTTGCCACCACAGCTGCAAGGCTCGCCAGTGTCGGCGGCGCTGAAACGAACGGCGCCGCAGCCGGTGCACATGAACTTCATCATGGCGTCTCCTCCCACTCCCATATCCGCTGCCGGCCGGTCGCCGGTACCGGGTCGATGCGCCGCACGTTCGCCAGCAGCCACATCCAGCGGCCGGGCTGGTAGTCGCCGAAGCTGCGCTCAGGCTCGTCCACCATGGCGATGTTGGCGGGCGTCATTTCGACGCAGGCCACGAGGTCGGCGACGGCGATGACTTTGCCACAGTCAAAAGCGATAGCTGTTTTCTCTGAGTTCTGTAGAGGCGATAAAGCGGTCAAGAATGGTTCATCCCACGAAATGAGTATATGTTCCGCATTTTTCGCCGCATGTATCGCCAGCGGCCCCCGGTAGCTCGTCGGCCAGGATCGTGTTTCGATCCTCTTTGCGCCCAGGGCGATCAGCGAGGCCCAGGGCTCCCATAAGGTTATTGCTTTCATTCCCAACCTCTCCCTGCTTGATTTTCTCTAATATCAGACCTATAATTTAACCAAACACTAGTTCGGAGGTATTGCCATGGCCCGCACATACATTGCTGTCATCGCCGAGCATGACGTCGACGGCTCCACGAATCCCATCTCGATCCGCTGGTCTGACGGCCGCGTCTTTAGCGTCGACCGTGTGCTGGACATCCGCCAGGCGCCGGCGCTCAAGTCGGGCGGCCTGGGTATGCGGTACCATTGCCGGATCCATGGCCGGGAGGTCTATCTGTTTTGCGACGAGGGCCGCTGGTTCCTTGAGCCGGCGGATGACCGTGCGCTGCGGGAAAAAGAAGCTTGGTAGCCGCTTGACACCACTCTTGCCTTGGGATATATTGTGGTTAAGAGGTTCCCGCCGATACAGGACGAGTACGCATAGACCTGAATCGTGTAGCACTGGCTGAGCCGTTACCCTCTCCAGTTGCACAGGGAATCTCGAAAGTCTCCGCATTTCGGAGGCTTTTTTTATTTTTGCTCCCCCTCCCCAGCGGCAAGAGCGGCGGCGGCGGTCAACTCTTCCAGCACCTCGGCGGCAATATTTGAAATTGCGCCGATTTCGTCTTCCCGGTTGCCGAATTCTCGCAGTTTTTCGATGAGCGCCGGTACATCGTTTTTGTATTTGCGATCCCACCGAACAGCACCGCAGACCATTGTGCAATCGGCAAGCCGTTCACAGGTCGGGCACATGCACTCTTCAAAAACGCATTCCTCGCAGTCGCTTTCAATGATCGCGATGTCGATTTTGTAGCAGGCAACCTGAACCACTTTATCATCAAGCATTTTTCTCTTCTCCTTTCTCAGCAGGCGCAGGCGATGCGGTGAGGGCTGCGATGGTTTCTCTGGCTTTCCCCCCTCCATCATTAAGGATTTTAGCACGATTGCCGCCGAAATAATTTGGAGCATCGGCGTAATACTCCAGCGCCCCCCGCATCGCCTCCACTTGCCGCTGGAGGGTGTCGGCGCGGTCTAGCTCTGCCGCTAGTCCCTCATTCAACCGTTTGTTTTGAGCATGGAGTTCTTTGTTTTCTTCGTCAAGGCGCTCATTGTCCACATTGGCAACGTGCGTCTCTGCCTCTGCCTCTGCTAATGCTGTGGCCTGGCGCTCGACGGTGGCGCGGAGGTCGGCGACAGCGCACATAATGTTTATCCCGCATAATTCGCACTTCAGGCCACCTATTTCCGCTGGAATCCACCCTTTATCATGCTTGCACTCACTCACCGCTGTTCACCCGCCTTTTTCCTCATGTAGGCCGTCGCCTGTTCGGCGGCCTCTTTCAATTTGGCGAACGCCTCGGCGCTGCCGCCGGCGTCCGGGTGCCGCTCCTTTGCCAGGTTGCGGTACCGCTCATACACATCGTCGACGATGGCCGGTATCTCCGCGAATCCCATAGCTTTGAAGCAGTCGGGCAACACCGGCGGCGGCGGCAGAAACCGCATGCCCGCCACCCAGGTACTGAGCTCATAGATCCCGCGCTCGACCATCCTGGCCAGCTCCTCCAGACTGAGCACGACCTGGGCGAAGGCGTCGCTGCCGTATTGCAGCTTGACGCCGCGGGCCTGGGCCTTGTAGACGGAGTGCTCGAAGCGGTACCACTCGCCTTTATACTTAAAATCCACCCACCCAGACCAGCGGTCCCAGTTGAAGCGGAATTCACTGGCGCCCAGCCGTTCCATCACCCGGGCCAGTTTCTTCTCGAAATCGTCGTTGGTGCGCTTGTATATCTTGCGGGTAGCCATCACCCCGCCCTCCTCCTCTTCGCCGCCCTGCACTCGGGGCATATTCCCGCGTTACTGGGCATGTCCATCTGCCGCTGCCGCCACTGCCGATACGATGCGCCCAGGATGCCGATCAGTTTGCCGGCGTGGTCGTCGCAGAGGCTGTCCTCCCATGCCTGTACCCGCCTGGCCTGCTCTTCGTCGGATATTGGTACCCGTCCCATGGTTGTCTCTCCTCTCCTACGCGCGCGTGGGTTATCAATCGTTATAGGCGCGCGGCTTTATTTGTTTACATATTGCATTTACTCACCATTATCACCATCGGTTTCCTCAGCAGCCGCGTCCATCATGAAATCAAAAGCGATAAACCCCGGCATACCGCTCGTTAAATCAGCTTTTGCCGCCTCAACCAGCTCGCGTCTAATCGCCGTCATCCCCTCACGCCACCTTCCCGATCATATCCTCGATATCGCGCCACTCACGCGCCACCCGGTATTCGCCACCGTGCGCCCGGACCTCGTTCATAAACTCAACCTGCTCAGGCCGCTGGCGCCCCTTCAGCGTCTTGAACTCCAGAAACACCACCTGACCCCGACGGATACATACCCAGTCGCTGAAACCCTTCTTGATCCGGCGCTGGTTCTCAACCTGGCGGCAATACCAGCCAGCACGCTCCAACGCGGCGATTGCCTCCGCGGCGAAATCCTTTTCCCGGCGGTCATCAGTCGGCAGGTTTGGCCAGCGTATCTCCGGCAGCCCCCGGGAGGTCCTAACCAAACCCATCACCCCTCACCGACGGCAAATATACTCGCCAAAGACCTTCCCGCAGCCACACGTCAGCTGGCGGAATATCAGCCTTATTAATTCCCTTCCGCTCCACATGCCGCGCATACCCGCGCGTAGCAAGCATCAATTTCAGCGGCGCTTCTCCTGAGGAAACCAGTCTCTCATATTCCGCCATAGCCTCGGCTATCTTGTACCGGCGCGGATAGGTATCAACAAAAGTCATGCTATCGGTAGCCAACGGCTCTCCTGAGCTATCATCAGATGCGACGCACTCGGAGTTATCCACAGAATCCACAGAAGGGGTAACTACTGTAGGACTAGAGGTTACGGTTTCTTTTACTTCTACGGTTACGGTTACGGGTTTGGCATACCCTCTCTGTAACCGTTCCTGTAACCGTTTAATTAACGGTTCATAAAAGGGTTTAAAATGCAGTTGTAGTGCGGCTATCAGGTCTTCGAAAAGATGAGACAAGGGCAGTTCGTTCGTCTTCTCGATGGCGGCCTTCACCTGGTTCGGGTTTTCGAGCGGATTATACTCCGGGTCGAGGAAGTTGCAAATAAATAGTATCTCGTTGGCCGTGTCGTATTTTATGAAGCCTATCTCCAACAGTTTGGCAAAGGCTTTCTGAAACCGTTCCTCGGGCCACCTCAGGCGGTGCGTAACATAGACCGATGGCAGGATATACAACCCGACGATATTTCTGTACTTTGATGATAATAGGAACAAGCCGAGGAGCTTGCAATCGTCATCCAATGGAGCCATTTTTTCGTCATCCCAAAAGCGAGCCTCTATCTTTGTGTACATGTCTCCCACTCCCACCGGGGCGACCACGGCGGCCGCCCCTCTCCCGAAGTAATTACATCAAGGTCCGCCGCGTTTCTCGCGTTGATCGACTTCAGACTGCTGGGCCTGCTGTATCTTCTTGTAGCAGGTCTTCCCAAAGCCGATTTCCCTGGCGTGCGGATTCTTCAGCCGGCGGTCGCATCGGCCGCAGCGCTTGACTTCCGCCATCAGGTAACACCTCCTCTCTCTCCTCCTCTTTCGCGCATCTGGGGCAGTCGCTGACGTAAGGACTGCCGCTCGGGGTTTTGCACCGCCGGCAGATCGCCGAGAGCGTCCGCCAGGCATAGCCGCAGCTACAGCGCATCGATACCATGGGCCATTCGTACCCGCTGGGCTCCCCCGGATTGCCACACTCGCGGCAGGTGGTGACTGTGGTGACGCCGGGGACGCACCTCATTAACTAGCCTCTCCCCGCCGCGCTATGTCCGCCGTGGCATTGAGGAATTTCTCCATATCCCGCCTGATAGCTAGGATGCCGTCGTAGCGGCCATAAAGTGACTCCAAGTCCTCGGCCAATTTGATGTGTTCGGCTAATTTTTCGACATTGGAGTATTCATTAAGCCCTTTTCCTGTAATACGCTCAAAGTCAGCCAGTTTCTGAGACAGTTTTTCATATCGAGCCATGCGCCGGTCAACTTCCCGCTTTACGCTCTCATCATGGTCCCGCCACGCCTTCTGCTGGGCTTTGTCTACTGCTTGGCGAATGGTATCTTCGTCAATTTTGCCGGCGGCCCTGAGAACGGCGGCCATAAAATCCTTCGTAATCGGCTTAGCGTTTAATAAAGCAGCCTTTTTGGTGGCCCGGAGAGCTCCATCCGGACTGCATTCCATAATGCCCCAAGCGGCTGGAATGTTGTCAGTATCCTTTATGATCCCGGTCGGGACCGCTAACCACCATTCGTTACAATACTGCGCGACGGGCTCCGCTTTGTCCGGGTTGGCCAGTTCCCTCATGAGATCGCCGCGCGACACCTTAATCTCGAAGCCCATGACAGTGAGGCCGCGACTCGGATACATATTCATGACCAGAGCGTCGGCATGGCGCCGGGGTCCGCCGGTGCAGTCGCCTACTTCAAAGAATATCGCCCATTCCGGCTGCTTGAACCGTTCACGCAGCGCGGCGCATATGTCAGCTGCTCTCACCTCAGTACAACCCCCTCCGTGGTGTGGCCCCCCCATGCGTTAGCGGCGTGGCCTCGGCTCGGCTGCTCCGGCCGGCGGCCGAAGATGTGCTCGATCGTCGCCGCTTGGTCCCGGATGACACCCTGCAGGTTTCGCATTTCGCGGGCCTGAGTGGCCATGGCGGCGGCCTGGGCTTCGATAAAGGTGTCACGGGCGTAGACGGCCCTGCGTTGCGCTGCAGCGTCCTGGCGGGCGGCTGCGGCTTGATATCCAAATAGGGCAATAATGACAATGCAGATCAGGATGCGTTGTCGCATTCCACCACCTCCAATAGAGGAAATAACTCCCATTTTGTCGAAATTGTGGATGTCGCCCAAGGTCTGAAAGGAGATCATCATGTCATATCAAACGGATGCGGCTGTTATAGCCAAAGAATTAACGCTCGCCTTGGTTGAGAAAGCCCCACTCAATACTTGTATACCATTCAATGATGAGGCTCAATACGGCAACCAATACGCCGGATTTGTTAACGCTGCGTATAATTCAATCTTTGATAACGTTCTGAAAAAACTTCAGTCTAAGTAAAAGTGAGGTCTTGGGCGACATCAACGAGCTGGTCAGACGACCGGCTTTTTTTTGTTTATCCTGCTTCTCTCTGACTTTTCTTCCACCGGGATACGATGCTGTAGGCGGAATCCTTGGTGATACCATAGCTGGCGGCCAACACAGCCCAGGGCACCGGAGGATCCTGCGCCCGCAGCCGGGCCATTTCCGGGGCGATGATGTCAACCCGCTTCATGGGAAGCTTCCCCTTGGCCAGGGCATTGCAGGCTTCTTCGACGGTGAGCTCCCGCGGCGCCAGCATCAGGAGCGCCATGGCGCACCATGCTTCGGCGTTGAGGATGTCGGTTTGCATTAGCCCGCCTCCCCAAAATCGAGTGATAGCGGCTGCCATATCACTGGCTCGTCCTCCCACTTTACCCCGATGTAGTCCAATACGCGGCCCCAACCCATGTCGTACATCCAGAAGTGCCATGCCCTTGGATTATCCTCGCGGAGCCGGTCGAAGCGGTGAGGCCGGGGCTCGAAGTGGATGCCGAAGCCACACATCTCGCAGCCGGTACGCTGCGCCCTGGTCGTGTAGAGCGTCCCGTCGGACTTGCGCTCGATGGTGCCGTAGATAGCCGGAACGGGAACGTTGAGGTCGATGGCCAGCCTGAGCAGGTCCTGCCTGTCGAAGATGGCGAACGGCGCCGATCTGGTGACGGTTTTGCCGTAGAGGTTACAGCCGTTCCGGAAGAGAGCGAACCGGCGCTGACCGCCCTCGCTGGCCATAAGTCCCAGGTATGGGTATCGGCCGGTTTTCTTCATGTGAATATCGCAGGGCTTTTCTTTCATGTAATAGCAGCATTCGGAGCTGACCTTGAACGCAGCTGTCTGGTAGTGGGTGCCGTATCGCTCGTTTTCAGGGCCGCCGAATAGGTTGAGCCACTTCTGCGGGAGTCTCATCCGGCTGCCGGTTTCCTTGGTTCTGTATCCGCCGTACTCCCCCGTTTCGCCAGTCATGATAGCGTGGCGGACGGTGGCGTTATCTGGGGTTGGGTTCTGAAGCATATGGATTTTACTGGCCTTCTCCTTAGACAGAACCGGATAGCCATGTTCGCGGATCACCTGGGCCTTGTTTTTCAGCGGCTGTAAAAAGGTAAAGTTGTCAAAGCGCCGGTGGATAGCCGTTATACTCTTATCCTCCAGACAGCTGACACTGGCAGCTGGAATGTCTTTGGATACCGTCTCGCGGAGGAAGGTCAGGAGGGTGATGCTGTCGAGGCCGCCGACGCTGACGATGACGTTGCCGCCGGTGCGGTCGTAAAATTCGCGGGCCTTGATTAAGGCGTGGGCTATCTTGGCCTCATAGGGTAGGCTCATCTTTTGCATGAACTCGTACTTGTTCACGACATCACCCCACCGCAGCAGCTGGTTTCTCTTCTTTACTTGGCAGCCGCACATCGCCCGTCTTGATCTTGACGCCGGCCGCCTCGGCCCAGGCCAGCACCTCGGCATTAAGTGCCGGATTAGTGTGCACCGGCTTGTTTCGGTCGATCTTGGCCTGGATCAGCTGGTCCTTCTTAATCTCAAGGCAGGCGGCCAGCTTGCCGTTGTCGTCGGCCACCAGAACGACCCAAAGCTCCTTGTTACCCATTGCCTGACCGTAGGAGCCGACGCAGTTATGCAGGGACTGTCCGGCGACTAAAAGGTCGATTGATTCCTTCGGCAGGAAGAAGTTTAGGCGGTTACGCTGCATGGCCATGCGGTTGACGATATGTTTCGGCACTTCGAGCTTCACGTTTTTGTGGTTTTGCAAGCCATGCCGCCGAGCCATCCAGTCGTGAAGATCCCGGAGGCGAACGTCAGCCTCTTTGATGGCTCTTTTGTTAGTGGCGTTCAGCTGGTCGTAAATCCGCATGCAGTCGTCCAAGCTGTATTCCTCGGCATTCTCAACCATCCGGACGACGCCTTCCTCGCCGTAAATCGGTATCATGCTTTTTACGAACTTGGCAACTTCTCGGGTAAAGGTCGAGGACCGGTCACGGCCGCGGTAGCCGTAGGCATAAGCGTGGCTGCAGGGCGCCTGCTCCTGCTGGAGCGCCCGGACGGCTCGGAAGAAGCGCATGGCCAGGTCGTAGTTCTCGATTGTCTGGAAAGTGCTGCTCAGCCAGCCATACAGGAAAAGGTTTTCCCGCAACTCCCGCCGGACAGCATCCTTGTTCGGCAGCCCCACGGCCCGGATGATTGCCGTCGCCGCGACGGTGCCGCTGCGGGCCTCCTCGATGGCCTTCTCCATAAAGGCGGCGCTCTGGCCTATCATGTAGTCAGCAAGCTTATTTTCGATCGCCCGCTTCTCATCACGATAGATTTCCGGCAGGTTCGAGGTGTCCGGGAAGATTAGGCGAAAGCCGATGTTATAGAGCGGCAGGAGGAATGTGCCGTGCAGCTGGCCCTTACTGACATACATGCTCTCGATTTTATGACCCAGGCGCTTTTCCAGGCGGCTTTTCACCGCCTCGCGGAGGATTTTGAGCAACTCCGACAGGTCCGAACTCTTTTCCTTATTGGCGATGCAGTCGGGAAGGAAGAAACGAAGGATGCTTTCGTCGAACAGTTGAAACTCCAGCGGGGATCCAAATTCGAAAGTGGTTTCGACGTTGCGGCGACCGCCATCATGATAGATGCGGGAGAAGGTGGCCGTCTGTTTGGCGACATCGAAGCGGAAAAGCTCCATGCGCTTGACGTAGACCATGTTGAACTGTTCGCGGAATATGTGGGCCTCGTAGCGGACCTCGAGGTCGACGATGTTGGTGTATTCCTTGACGGTCAACGTGACTTTGACTGGCAGGTGTTCATTGCTTTTGCCGTAGCCGGCATCACGCTGGTAGTTATACTCCTTGCCGCAATTCGGGCAACCAAAGTAGCTTCCGCGTTCGGCCCAAGCCATAGCGCCGGGAACGCGGCCCCAGGCGACGGTAAACATCTGCTCGCAATTTTGGCAGAAATACTGCATGCAATGATAGCCGGCGTCGTTACGGCCGAGGGAGTTGGCATAGACCGAGAACATTTTCGGGATGTTGACGTTGGCGATTATCATGTTTCGGCCTCCTCAAAGGAGAATGACAGGGCGCCGGTGTCGGGAGGAGCCAGTTTCGGTTTGGAGCAAGGTTGGCGGCTGTTGCAGGTTTCTTCCTTGCAACTGGCGCAGCAGCCCGTGGTCTCGGTATCGACGCCGACGCAGGCCGGCTTAACCGGTGTCTTGCATTTGGCGCAGACCGGGCCGCCGGCGGGAGATTTTTCAGCCTTGGCCTTTTGCGGCTTCGCTTTATCCGCCTCGGGGGCGGTGGCGGCCGCCCCCTTAGTCTTCGTCTCCGACTTCGCAAGCGGCTCATAGAAGGCGACAATGGCCAGCATCTGTTTGCAGGCCGACCGCATTTGACTGGTATACTGGACAAGGTCAGTCTTCGGCAACGCCTCTACCCCGGGGTGTTCATCCCGATATTTGACATCATGCTTGAGAATGCTGTCGATTTTATCGAGGGCGCCGATCTGCTGCGTCATGAAGCTTTTGACGCTCGACAGTGTGGATGAATCCATTTCCTCACCCCCGGCCTATGCGGCCCGTTGGCTGCAGATTACGTAGATATAGCTGTCGTCGCCCTCGCAGACGATTGAAGCGGCACCGGGCTTCTCCGGCATGGCCAGTGTGATCTTCTCAGCTTCGACGGCGCGCAGGCAGTCGAGAATCTGGCTGCCGTTGAAGTACAAGGCGACCTTCGGGCCGGCGTTCCCTTTGCCCCAAAGCTCTTCCCTCGCCTGGCCCTTGTCCGGCGTGTTGGCGGTAATCGTCAGTACGTCGCCGTCGATCGCCAGGGCCATGACGGTGAGCGTCACCTTCTCTGTCCGTTGGGTTGCTATCAGGGATATGCGATCAATCGCCATCGCCAGGTCATGAGGGCTGAGGGTAATGCTCGTCGGCAGCCCCTGGGGTATTACCCGGCTGACGTCCGGGAATTGCCCTTCGATGGCGCGACAGGAGAAATATAGATTGTCGTTTTGAAAGGCGATCTTACCACGTCCCCAGTTGAGGGTGAGGCCCTCGCCCGGATCCGTCAGCCTACCGACCTCGGCGATCGCCGCCGGCGGAATAATGATCGAGCCCTGGGCTTCGGTGGAAAAAGGGATGGACTTCCGGGCCAGTTGGTGGGAATTGGTGCCAGTAGCCACCAGGGAGTCGTCGGTGCAGGCAAGATTGATGCCGGTGAACATCGGCCGATCTCCCTTTTCGCCTGCGACTGCAAAGGAAGTATAGTCGTAGATCGTGCGCAGATCATCACCCGATATGGCAAGCGAGGTTTCCGCCTGCACCTTTTCAATCAGAGGAAATTCCGCCGGGTTCATGGTGACGATCTTGTAGTCGGCGGCGCCGCTCTGGACGTTGAGCAGGTTATCGTTCAGCGTTAGAGTGACATCCGGCCCCGGCATACGCCGCACCAGGTCGTGAAGCAGGTTACCTGAGACGAGGACCTTCCCGGACGATTCCGCCCGGGCGGGTATTTTGTATTGAATGTGCGTGTCGAAGTTGGTAGCCGAGAAGGTGGCACGGTCGCCGACAGCCTCGATGAGAATGCCGGAAAGGACGGTCAGGCTGCCCTTGGCCATAGTGGCGCGCTTGGCGGCGCCGAGAGCTTTATCCAGCTCTTTTTGATTGAACACAACTTCCATCGTGAGCATCCTCCTCGAACAGATTTGCCATGGGCGGGTGCAGCTCGCCGCAGTTGGAGCAGGGTAGGCTTCTCTCGATCTCCTCGAGTGCGATGAGCAGTTCTTGTTCGTCGGTGCAGATATAGGGCGTGACCTTGTACATCAGTTCAGGTTCGTCGTTGTCCGAGAGAAGAATCACCATCGGCTTCTGCGCACCGGCTGCCCAGCCGGCCTCAAGGTGAGCGCTGCGCCCGCAAGGCAGCACCAGGACGCACACGTCACAGGCCTTCAGAGCATCCATGTCAGACATAAATCCGGCGACGGCGACAGGGTGATTGAGGCTATCTCTGAACTGCTGGGGTGACCAGGTCTTCCAGCTTGGCTCAATTTCCGACCAGTGAAACCCATTGTCGCCGGGCCGCGGGTTTTTGAAATCATAAACCTGGTAACCGTGCAGCCTTAATAAGGCGACAATCTTCTGTTGGATGTTGTTTCTCCATGAGCTGGCAACGTAAATGTTCATTACTCTCCCATCCTCTCAACCATATTTCGCATAATAAAAATTGGGGCCGGGGATCGCTTTCGCGGCTGACGTCACCCACCGGCAGAGACTTCATCGAAGCGTCACCCAACGGCAGAGAGCTTACCCCGGCCATATTACCTTTACGCCGCGCCCCCGCCCGGCCGGCTGCCGGACAGCGCCGCCTTTGTCTTCTGCCGCCTGAGTAGCCGCGCGCTGATCTGCCGGCGCCGCCCGTCGATGTGGTAGCTGTTCGCCAGCCATGCGGCGAGGTCGACTACTTTGCCGCTCATGCGATCTTGCCCATCTTCCCGCGGCATTCCCGGCAAACGTTCTTGCCCATGTACGGATGCACGTCGTCGGCACTACCGCAGAAAATGCAGGCGGGTTCATACTTGCGGAGAACGATGCGGTCGTTGTCGACGAAGATTTCCAGGCCGTCTTTTTCCTCAATGTCGAGGGTGCGGCGGAGTTCGATGGGGATGACCACCCTGCCGAGTTCGTCTACTTTACGCACTATACCGGTGGATTTCATATGCTCACCTCAGTTTCAATTTTTTGAGTATGCGGTCCAGGAAGGCTGGCCAGCGCTTCGGCTCCGGCGGGAACAGTTCGAGCTGACCGGTGTCGGCGGTGTCAGAGTGTTTCTGCCGGCAGACGTCACCGGCTTCGGCTGCGATAGACTCCGGGTCCGTCAGCTTGCGGTTGCAGTAGCGGCAACGGGTCACGCCGCCGCCACCTCCACGGCCCCATCAATAGGCCGAAACATGATCTTCTGGTCGAACGCCTCCTGAACGGCCCTGACGTGGCTGATGACAATCACCATGCCGAAGCGACTGGTGACTTCCTTCACCGCGTCGATGACCAGCGGCAGGTAATCCTCGCTTTGGCTCCCGAAGCCCTCGTCGATGACGAGCCAGTCGATCTTGTTGCCGGCGCGCCGGGTCAGCAGCTCGGCCAGGGCGAAACGGATAGCGAAGTCGATGCGGAGCTGCTCGCCGCCGCTGAAGGTTTCGTACTTGCGCTCGCCGGCCCAGTCGCCGACGATGATTTCCAGCGTCTCGGCCATGCCGTCGCGGCTCTTAAGCTCCTTCTGGGTATCGAAGCGGAGGAAGTTCCGGCCGCCGCTCATCTGTCCCAGGATATCGTTGGCGATGCGCTCAAGCTCGGGCACTGCGTTTTCGATGATCAGCGCGGGTATGCCGTCGCGGCCGAAGGCCTTCACCAGCGTCTGCCACCGGGTCAGCTGCTTGGCCAGGGGTTCCATCTCGGCCGCCAGGATCCGGCGCTGCGCTTCGTCCTTGTCGATAGCATCCAGGCGGGCCTGCAGGCCGCCCAGAGTGGCGGTCCATTCGGTGTGGGCCTTGCGATAACCGCCCAGCATGTTGCTGAAGTTGGTCACCTGGTTTTCGGTCGCCCGCTTCACCTGATCGATGTCGCCGATGGCGTCGATCTCCTTCTGCAGCTCCTCCGCCCTTGAGGTAGCCGCCGCAATCTCGCCGTCCAGCCGGACGATAGCCTCCCCGGATGTCTCCTGCACCTGGCGCGCCACCGGCAGCTGCTCCCTGGATTTTACCCAAGGTTCGAGGGTGGCCAGGGATGCCTCGAGGGATGGCAGGGCTTCCAATTTGCCGGTAAGCTCCCGGTATTGGCGAGCAGCTTCATCGAAGCGGGTTTCGAGATCGGCCTTGCGCTTCAGCAGATCGGCGCGCTGGGTCTCCCAGCTTTGCCTCAGAGGCTCCAGGCTTTCCAGTTTGGCGAAGCGTTCAGCCTTTGGTTGGAGGTCGGCCACCAGCTGCTGCAAGCGGGCATGTTCTGCAGCGTCGAAGCCGACGGCATCGATCTTTTCAAGGAGAAGGTCGCGTTCAGCCTCAAGGTCCTTGGCCAGCGCATTAATCCGGTTTTTGTAGCGGTTTTCCAGTTCCGGGAGCTTTGAAGCCGCCTCTTTCGCGTCGGCGAGGAAAGCGCATTCCGCCCGCTCGATATCAACGCACTTCGCATCTTTTAGCCGTTCAGTGCTCTGGGTCAGGAGTTCGATTTCCCTGGCCAGGGTCTTCTGCTCTGCCTCGAAGGTTTTTTGAGCGGTCTCGATCTTGCCTTGCACCTCAATGAGGCTGCGGTTCAGTTCGTCATGCCGTTGCCGGCGCCCAGCATACTCTGCCAGGTCGGCCGCCGCCTTGGTGTATTCGGCCGCCGCTGTCTCCAGCTGGGGCTTCGCGGCGAGGGTGTCGTTTATTTCGGCGACCTGGTTCTCGGCCGTCTCCAGCAGGGTAGCGACTTCGGCCTGCTCGGCCTTAATCCGGTTCCCTTCAGCCGCCAGCGTCTTCTGCTGCTCTTTCAGCGCCCGCAGCGCCGTGATTTCATCCCGGGTGCGGTCGTGCTCCGCGGCCTTTTCCAGGATAGTGAACTCCTGGGCCAACATGTTATTGGCTTTCTCCAGGCGTTCAGCCTGTCGCCCGCGCTCCGCTGTCTTCGTCTCGACGTCGACGCCGGCCGCTGCGGCCTGCTCCCGAATCTTGTCCGCCTGCTCGGCGCGGGCGGTGATGGTCGCCAACTCGGTCTGCGCCTTCTGCAGGTGGGCTTCTCCCTTGGTGATGGCGTCGCCGTATTCGGCCAGCTTTACCTCAGTCGCCAGCTTGTCCCCTTCGAGAGCGGGGCGGCCGGCCAGGCGGCCGTCGATGTCGGCCACCTTACCGCGTATCCCGGCGAGGTCCATATTTACGGCCGTAACCTTCGCCCGGGCGCGTTCCTGCAGAGTGTCATACTGGTCGAGCTGGAGAATCTGGGCGAGGATGGCCTTTCGCTGGCCGGCGGGGCGGCTGGTGAATTCGTTGGCTTTGCCCTGCATAATCATGCTGCTGGCCAGGAAAGTCTCCTCGTCGAGGTTGATGAGGTCGACGATCTTCTTCTGCGTCTCGGCAATGGTGGCGCCGGATTCGGCCGCCCAGAGTTCGCCTGAGCGCCTCTGTAGCTCCAGAGTGGTCTTGCCCTTCCCTTTGGTCGACCTGGTCCGCATGACGCGCCAGAGGTCGCCGTGGTGCTCGAAGTCGAAGGTGATGAACGCCTCCGTAGTTCCGGTGCGGACCATGTCGTCGGCGCTGGTGCCGGGCTTCGTGGTGCCGAACAGGGCAAACATGGGGGCGATGGTGAAGGCGGTGGATTTGCCGGCGCCGTTGGGGCCGGCGATGGCTGCGACGGTAATGCCGGTGAGGTCGATGTCGGCGAAAGAGATGGCGCCGAAGTCTTTAATGATGATGCGAAGGGGCTTCATGTAGTAGCCTCCGTCGGTGCGAAATCAAAAACTTCGCAGCTCGTGCCATCAGGGAAAGTAACCTTCCGTCCTTTGCCCATTGTTCCAAACAGTCCGAATGCGGCCCAGTTGCAGCCGAATCCTTCGTCCCTCTGGTTCTTGGTGCCCTTCCCGTTAATCCGCCCGATGCAGGCCTGCGGCGCGTCATCAAATTGTCCGCCGGCGTCAATAAAATCCTTAACCGTTGATACCCGGCCGCATGCGGGGCATTTGAAGGCACATTCTTCGCTGGAAGTAAACCGGCTTTTCATTTCAGCCTGCCATTGCTCCAGCGTTTGCTCTACCATGCTATGTTTAACCACCCTTATCCCTCCATCAGCTTAGCGGTCATAGCCGCCAGCTCGTCAATTTCGCTCGGTGGAATCCCCTGGTTCTCCCCCCAGCGGCGCAGCGCCTCCACCGGCCCCATGGCCTCGGTCACTTCGGAGTCGCGCGCCCGATCCGTGCGCTGGATATCGCCCTTGATTTCGGCGACGAAGAAGGCGCCGGCGTTATACAGATCACGCTCCAGGGCGCGGCGGTTCAGTTGTTTGTTGAGCTCTTCGGAGCAGGTATAGTGCAGGCGGACAATCGGGCCGCAATCAAAGCAGTCAGGATCAGAGCTTGCACCGGCGATAAAGGCTGCGAGGTGTTCGGCGTCCCATTTGATGGTGACATACCGGCGCGCCGGCGTGTCGATGAAGCGTGACGGCAGCTGCTTGCCGGTGTCGCCGTCCCATTCGTGAATCCAGAAACCGGCGTCGACCTTCTCGTCGTTGAAGCTAAGGCGCTCAGGACTGCCGCTGTAGAATACTTTGCCGTTCTGCTGCGGCCGGTGGATGTGGCCCAGGGCGACCAGGTCATAACCTTCGATGGCCTCCGGGGTCAGGATGGCTTCCTGCTGCATCAGTACGTCCTCGAAGCCTTTGTCGGCCAGGTCGAAGGTAAGGTGGCCGAGGAGGATTTTGGGTTGATTCGGCGGGATTTCGCCAACCTTAGCCGGCAGTGTGTGGCACGTTTCCGTAATATGGTCGGTCATCATCTGGTGAACAACGTGCGCCGGTAGACCGCGGTATTCATCGCGGGTGGCAAAGGTGGAACGGTCCATACCGGGCAGGCAAGTGATTAGAACTTCCCAGTCGTAGAATACTGCAGGCTCAGTGTAGATCGTGACGCCTGGCAACTGATAATCCTTCAGCAAGTCGTAGGCACTGACCGGGTCGTGGCTGGGGGTGCCGCTAATGATGACGACCTCGATGCCGGCAGCCGTCAGCTTGCGCAGCCAGGCGGTGGCGGCGCGGATCTCGCGACTGGCCTTGTCTAGGGCGATGTCGGCTTTGCGGAACAGGTCGCCGGCCACAAGGACCAACTGCACCTCCTCCTCGATCATCCGATCGGCCGCCCAGTCCATCACCCGGCAGATGTCGTCGAAGCGGGCGGCCGGTGTGGGGCCGGGGTAGCCCAGACCGAAGTGAACGTCTGCGATGTGTGCGATTCTCATTGGTCACCCATCTCCTCGGCGGTGAAGGGTGGCGGGGATTCGATGGCCTTGGCGGCCAGGGCCTGCAGATCGGCCGCTTCAGTCTTGCCGATAAAATCGATGACCGCAGAGGCTTCGGCCTTAGTAAGCTTGTTGAGCGGTTTCTTTTTGGTGTAGACGACCAGGGCCTTGATACCTTCGGCGTCGACGCCCTTGCGCTTGGCGTCGCCAATAATCTTGCCTTCCTGGGCCTCGCTGATATCGTTGGCTCCACGGGCGGGCTTGTCTCCGCCGGCGCCGCCTCCATCGACGGCAAAGGGGTTGAATTCGGCCTTTTCGTCGCCGGGTTGGGCCTTATGCTTGACCTTCTCCATGCGCTCCTTGCCGTTGCCATCAGCCTCCTGGCCTTCCAGCCAGGCCTCGAATTCCTCTTCATTCTGGTTGAATACACCGGACAGCCCGGTAGAGGTCAGAGCGGCGGCCACGTAGGCCCGTTTGATCGCCATCTTCAGGACGGTGTTCCAAACGTCATAGAGGTCGGGGTTTTCGACGCGGTATTTGGTAAACTCCCCACCTCCGGCTTTCTTGCTCTTGAACGTTTGGCTCTGCAGCGCGGCCTTGTCGATGCCCCTGGGAAGCTGGCTATCATAAGCCCAGCGGTAACGGTACTTAGATTCGTGCGTGCTGCAGGAGCCTTCGCCCTCGCCTACCACGACGCCGGTACCTTTGTGGATCATTTGGACGCGAACTGTCGCATCATAGTGGCCGGTGGCAAAATCCTTATGTTCTTCCTTGCTCGCGATGTGGCGAGCGTAGCCATAGAGGAAACAAAGTTTGTCGGCGCCGGGATTAAGGAGGGTCGGCTTGTCGGTTCCAGGAATGACGCCGTAATCCTGCCCTTCAACCATGACGTCCTTGATAAACTGCTGCACGAGGATGAGCTTGGCTTTCAGATCATCCAGGTTGCGCTTCATTTCGATGGCGCTGCCGGCGGAGGAAATATCCGCGAAATCGCCAGCCTGCCTTGTGGCAAGGGCCATAGAGCCGTCGGTTTTGATATCCATTTACGCTACACCCTTTCGTTTTTTATTGTCGGGCAGCTCCTCGTTGATCTTATCTGCGATCAGCTGGAGCTGCTCAGCGCTGGCCGCGATCTCGATGCTGCCGATCTTGAGTTCGAAGATCTGCTGCTCGAATATCCAACTGAACTTTTCCTTGACTTCCGGCGTCAGCGGCTTGGCCGGGTCAATCTCGGCGTGTGCGAACACCATGTGGGTCATGCCGCCGTCTCCTTCTCCCCAATCCGCGCCCTGATGATCTCCATGAGCACCCGGGCGAAAGCGGCATGATACTCGCTCTTCTCAGCCATGTAGGCGCACCGGGCACTCACCAGCCCCTCCAGGGGCATCCGTTCGAAGTGGCCGCGGAATTGTTGGGCAACAAGATAACCGGCCTCATATTGAGCGCTGGTTTGCAGCCTTTTCTCGTGGAGCCGGTCGAAGTATTTTAGCGTTAGTTTGGGCATTGTCATAGCCTCCTTGACCGCCAGCAGAGCCTTATGGTATACTGGCGGTAAGATTTGAATTCGGTTTAACCGTGAGCCGCCCGCGTTGCCGCGCAGGTGGTTTTTTCTTTTTGTAGCAGGCATTTCTGGATGATATCGAGCCCGAACTGTGCTTCCAGGTTAACCAGCAACTCAAACTTCCAGCGGATATCCTCGCAGACTTCGTGGGCCGCTTTTTCGAGGAACTTCCGGGCATCAGGAGTAAGGTCCCCAGGGCCCCGAGCGTCTAGCAGGATCCTCGGCAGCGATTTCACCGCAACATCGGCCTCCTCGTCCTCGATCATCACATGCTGCAAGACGCTTTGTATGTGCCGGTCACCTTCCGGCCGGTCGAACACCCGGTAGTCGGTGCCCTCCAGGGCCACCGCCAGTCCGAACAGCAGGTTCTCCCCCGCCAGCTTCTGCCGCGCCTGCGTGGGGATGGCCCTACCGGCCGTCACGACTTTGTAAAGGGAGTCGACCGAGTAACAGACCTTACTTGCCAGCGCTTTAGGCGGGAAACCTTTGTCGGTCAGGACAGTCATCGCCTGGTCAAACATGGCGGCCACAGCGTTTTGTCGCATCCAATCACCTCCTTTCTGTCCAATTTTGCCGCTAGAATCGGACACAGCGGCCATGCTACTATGAAATCAACCTCTCCTACTCCCGCCTGTCCCCCTCAAGGGCAGGCTATCTTTTTCACCGCAGCGCCGCCAGGATAACATGAGCGGCGAAGTATACCGATGCCAGCCACAATGCCACACAGATGATGATCTTTTCCCAGTTGAGGCGGCGTTTAGCCTGAGGTATGGGGATGTTGATCTCGTAGCAGATCATGGTCACGCCTCCTTCTTTTGCAGGGTTATGTAGGGCTTTTGGCAATCGTACGGCTCACGGCAGACCGGCACAACGCGCTTCTGCCGGCTATCCCACATCAGGTGGTAGTTGGAGCCGCTGAGTTTTCTGCCACAAGTGGCGCACTTCTTCGCTTTGGACACAGTATCAGCCTCCGGTTCTCAAAATTAGGTGATGTAGCCGCCTTTGGCGCGGTGCCAGGCTTACGGGGCCGGCAGTCAGGGTATCCGCAGCGGCGGCGCGTGGCTGGTTACCTCCTTTCCTTATCCGGCCTCAGTCACGTATTTAATGGTCATCTCCTTGACGATCGCGCCGTATATCTCTTTGAGCCGCCGGTCCGACTCGATCACATCCATCCTGCTCAGCGAATCCAGCCTGCTCTTGGTCGCCCCGCGGTCCTGCATCCGCTGTCTGAGGTTGCGCAGCCGGGCGTTGAGGTCGCAGCCGGCCCGCTCGGCCAGGATGTCATAGGACTCGTTGCGCGTCGCCCGGTAGTCGCCGGCGGTGGCCTTCGCGATCTTGTTGATCATGCGGTTGATGTCGTCCCGCCAGCTGTCGTCGCGGTGGAGGATGGTGTCGCGGACCAGCGTCAGGTTGCGCTCGACGGTTTCGGTGCGGGCCTCGAGCGCCAGCATCTTCTGCTCCTGCTCGGCCTGTTGGTTGGCGATCGCCGCGATCAGTTGCGCCGGGGTCATGTCGGGAAGCCGGTAAATCCCGGTGCGGCGGATCGCCGGCAGAATCTCATCGGCGACCTTTGCCTGAAAAGCCTCGGCGGTTTCGTTCCTGGCCTTCATCGCCAGGCGGTAGAAGATGTTTTCGGGGATAAAGCCGTCTTTCCCAACTTGTTGGGAAAACCCGATTTCTCCGATGTACTGGTATACTGCGGCCCATCGGATGTACTCAGTGCCGCCTTTCTCTTGAGTAAATCCAAGCCCACGTGCCACGTCCTCAAGATTCAGCCAAGCCGTACCCTCTTTGTCGATGTAGCCCCTGACGTCGGAAATTGTGATAAGGTTGCTCACCGATTTCCCTCCTAACAGCCTTTTTTCAGCGCCTCCAGGCGAGCCAGAAAATCCATTTGTGCTCTCCGTGCCTTCCGCGGCGTTTGAACGTATACGGGTTGTCGCTGCTTTTTATGCCCTGCAAATGTCGCGGCCCGCTCTTGCAGCACCGTCAAGGCAGCCTCCACATCGATGCGGAATCCGCGCCGGGTCCGCTCGTTTGGTATGATCTGCTGTGAGCAGAGCTTACGGACTTCTTTCACCGGTAGGCCGCTGATCTCGGCAAACCTGCTGGGATACGCGAATGCGGGATAGTCCACGGTAGCACCTCCTGGGCAAGTCGAGTTCCATTGTAGCCTCGGCTAACGGGGGATTGCCAAAAAAATCCGCCCAAACACACGATTTCCTTAAAAAAAATTTTTGTGTCACGGTGACACCTGGCGGCGTCACCTTTTCCCTCGCGGAAATTGACCTGGTATATTTGACCTAAGACGAAGCCGAGGAGGCCCGCCATGGTCAGCAAACTACCGAGAATACAAGTCCGGTTAGACCAGCCGTATCTGGATAAGCTATGCGTTATAGCCTTCCGGAATATCCGGCCGTCTGTCAACGACCAGATAAGGGCCATTCTGATTCGCTATGTCAATGCTTACGAAACGAGCCATTGCGAGATCACCGAGGCGGACATTGCCGCTTTGCCCGATGATTGGAAGCGAAGTTAGGCAGCGTTATCCCGCCTTCTCCGTTGCTGGCTGCTCTCCCATGAGCTCGGGCACTGTGACGCCGAGAGCGCCGGCGAGATTCTTCAGAATCGGCCAAGTAGCGTTTTTCAGCCCACGCTCAAGCCTCGATATGTGAGCCTGAGAAACCCCAGACAGTTTTGCCAGCTCATCCTGGTTAAGGCCTTTGGCCTTTCTGAGTGCTTCGAGTTTCAATTCTGTCACCTCCATCTACTGCCATTATATCCATAACGGCATATATTGTCAATCCACTTCGGCATATATTTGAAAAAATATTTACGTGTGTTACAATGCCTTTAGGAATATATGTGGGGTGCTATTGTGAATATAGGCAAACGAATTATCGAGCTACGAGAGGCAAAAGGGTGGTCTCAATACCGTCTATATAAAGAGGCAAATATCGGTCAATCTACATTGAGCCGAATTGAGGCAAATAAAAAAGTGCCTAACACAGCAACTCTTCGAAAAATAGCCTCTGCCCTCGGCGTATCCATGGCCGAGTTTGATGAACACGACGCCTTAGCGCAGCGCTTCAGCTTTATGTTTAAGGACGATAATAACAAGCCTTCAGCCCTTCATGCTCTCGGGTTGGCCGAAGCTGAGGCAATGCCTAAAACGGATAAAGAAAAAGCCGCCCTTGAGCGGCTAAAAGCAATGCCGACTGATGAACAGCAGCGGCGCATATTCGAAAAATACAAAAGCCTCTCGCCCGAACAGCGAAAGGCTATTGATGTGATTATTCAGTCTCTTGCTCCATCTCAGCAATAATGTCTGCTAGGACTTGGCGCATTAGTAACCTGATAATATTCTCCGATTCATCTGCCATAACATGGACCTCCGCAGTAATTTCACGAACATATGTTCTATAAACATGCTCCTAACTCCTCCCCAAAAAACAACAGCAAATAACGACACTTTCTTGCACAATATATTGTGTTCTACGTCAAACCCTACTCTGGCGACATATTTTGACCACCTCCAATGCTAAAATTTGACAAGTTAATAAGATTTTACACCACGTAGCAACAATATGAGAAAGGTGACACATCTCGGTGTCACCTTGACAACGGACACGGCACAGGACAGGCCGTGTTTTATTATGAGGAGGAAGCATTCGTGTCATTTAAAATGATAGCTGGGGATTTCCCTGAACATACGAATTATCTCGGTTCATTTGGCGCAAGAAAACTAATAACTGGCTGGAATAAAGAACTTGATCTCATCGGCATTGTCAAAAAAGTCGAAGTAATAAATGAGGAATCAAAGAAAAGGGTTCTCGGCACCGCCGGGTGGGGTTTTGTAGGTGCAGCAGCTCTTGGTCCCGTTGGCCTGTTAACAGGTGTCTTGGCCGGCGGAAATAAGAATGAAGTATGTTTTGCGTGTTACCTAAAAGATGGCCGTAAGTTTATGGCTATCGCCGACACAGGTTCGTTTCAAGAAATAGCGGGACTTGCCTTTATGTATAGCGAAACGGAAAAACGTCCTGCTCTTATTTGCCCTGAATGTAAAAAAGAAGTTGATAAAGACTGGATATTATGTCCTTACTGCAGTATTCGATTAAAGTGCGGTAATTGCGGAACCCCAATTGAGATAAATTGGAAGTTCTGCCCAAAATGTTCAAGTACAATTCAAAAGGGGGATTAAAATGAATTTCGAAGAAAGAATCGTGTTCCCTGCGACCAGAATTATATCATTGCTTGCAATTATTCTTTTATGCGTTTTTGCCGTTTATGGGCTCACTATGATTGTCTCTCTTGACCCCGGAACAAGTGTAAGTTATCAGTCTCTAAAAGGAAAACCTGCTCCAACAGCTTCAACTACCAAGGAGCAAGACGCCTTAGACGGTATATTTCAACCTGATAATGTTAAAAAATATGTCGGTAACGATAAGAATATTAAAATTCTTCAGGCGTGGATGGTACAAGTCCCGCAATCGCAAAGACAAGATTTCCTTGATAATATGTCACAAGTAATTTCAGCAGCTGAAGCCAATAACGACAACGTTATTAATGTTATAAATAACTACAAAAGCGAAAAACTTAAAAAAATCGCCGGATATGAATCCGAAAAACTGATTAACAAAGGAAAGCAGTTTGCTGGGATAATGGTTATTATGAACGCGTTTGTTTTAGCTGTTATGTTTAGCATGGTGCTTGTTTTACTAGCGATAGAGCGGCGGGTAAGGGGACAAATTACACCTAATCATGACCTTCCCAATAAAGAATCGGCGAGCGTCTAGTCCCATCCCAAGGAGGCCACCATGCCTAAAAAGAGAGCCAACAACACGGGCAGCGTTTATCCTGACAAGCAACGCGGAGGCTCCCGGGCCCAGCTGACTCTTGATGACGGCCAGCGCATTGGCAAGCGTTTCCCGGTTGCCGATGATAGTGATGATGAACGCGAGCGGGCCGAGAACGAAGCCTATGGCTGGCTTCACGAGCAGTTGCACCTCCAAAACAAGGGCGCCCTGGTACGCCCCAGCGACATCACTCTTGGCGAATGGCTCGGCGATTATCTTGAGCTCTACAGTAAGCCCAGTGTTAGGCAGCGCAGTTTCGAGCGCAATTTATCGGTAGCCAAGCATTGCAATCCGATCGCTGACTATAAACTCCAGGATCTGAAGCCCAACCACATACAAAAGCTCTACGCCTCCATACCCCTCAGCGGTGAAACAAAGCGCAAGGTTCATGTCCTGCTGACCTCAGCGCTCGCCCAGGCCGTCCGGAACGGCCTGCTATATACCAACCCTATGGACGGGGTTATCGCGCCTAAGGTGACGCGTGAGGAAGTCGAGATATTCGCCAGAGAAGAAGTCGAGGCCCTGCTCAGCGCTGCCAAAGGTCACCGGTGGTATCCCGCCCTCCTCCTTGCCGCCCACACGGGCATGCGGCTGAGTGAGGTGCTGGGCCTCCGCTGGCAGGATGTCGACGTCGACGGCAAGACAGTACATATCAGGCAAACCCTGCAGGTAGGCAGCACGGGTTTTATCTTCGACGAGCCGAAGACGAAGAACAGCAGGCGGAAGATAAGCATTCCCGCCAACGTGGCCACCATCCTGAAAGAGCTCCGGAAGCAGTACATGGAAAGCCTCCTGCCGAAAACGGATAAGCGAGGCCTGTGCTTTACCACCAGCGTCAACACGCCGATCGGCCCGCGTAACTTTGAGCGGTGGTGGGAGAGCCTGCAGAAAGAGTGCTGCCCCGAATATAAGAAGCTTTGCCACCGGCGCCAGCAGCTTTCCGGCCTGAAGCAGACCGACACTAAGGAATTCAAAGATGTCGTTAAGAAGATCGCGGAGGTAGCGAAAGCCAATCACAAGAAGTTCCATGCGCTGCGCCATACCCACGCCACAGAGCTGCTCGCGGCCGGTGTCCCGGTGATCGACGTCTCGCGCCGGCTCGGCCACGCAAAGCCGTCCACCACACTCGACCTGTACGGTCATGCCATACCCGGCAATGATCAGAAGGTGGCCCAGAAAGCCGGAAAACTATATCGACTGAAATAGTAAAGGGCCAGTCTCCCCTCGGGAAACTGGCTCTAAATTTTAGGTATTGCACCCATGTTGCACCCAAGTGATCACCGGACTAGATGCACCACATTCTACAACCCTTGAATTTACTTGGCGCGCCTGGTAGGAATCGAACCTACGGCACACGGATTAGAAGTCCGTTGCTCTATCCCCTGAGCTACAGGCGCATATATTGACTACCTTCGCGCGACCATTTACTTACCGAAAGATTATAGCATTTCTTATTGACCCGTGTCAATAAAGCCCCGCTGGCATTATTGGCCATCGGCCGCTGGCGGCATAAGCGCCAGGCGATACCAATATTATAAACTTCTTCTCCGGAGACAGGGTGTATAGGGGAATTTATGAGAGGGTTTACCAGATTCGTGTCGAAAAGTATGTCCAGTACGTAGAGGGGGTGGGGTTATGTTAAAAATGGATCAGGCTGTCGCCAATGAACTGACCGATTTTATTTACGGCAGGACGGGGTACCATACTATTGTCTGCGACGCTACCGGCACGATAATCGCCGATTCGGCCAAAACCCGCATCGGGACCGTGCACGGCGGCGCCAAGAAGATCTTGACAACAGATATCGATGCCATTATCGTCACTGAAGAAGACGCCGCCGCTTCCGATGGCAAAATGAAGCCGGGTGCCAACATGGCTATCAAGGACGGCGGGGAAAAAATCGGCTCTTTCGGCATCGCCGGCAATCCTCAGGTCGTCGAGCCCGTTGTGAAGATTGCCGCCGGCCTCGTCCTCTCTCGGTTGCAGGATAAAGAAACTACCGCCAGGATCAGCAAGTTGGTTAACGCCCTTTATTCTTCGCTGGAGCAAGCCGCGGCGGCCATCGAAGAGTTATCCGCTTCGTCGCAGGAGCTGGCTTCCACAAGCCAGGAGGCGGCGTCATTGTCTAGAGAAGCCGCAGAAAAAGTCAATAATACCACGGAGATCCTCGAACTTATCAAGCGGGTCGCCCAACAGACCAACCTGCTCGGCCTTAATGCCGCCATCGAAGCCGCCAGGGCAGGGGAGCTGGGTCGCGGGTTCGCGGTCGTCGCCGACGAGGTGCGCAAGCTGGCCGACGAGAGCAGTCGGTCGGTGGGGGAAATCAACGCGATGCTCAACCAGTTCCGGGTTTCGGTGGAACAGGTTCTGAAGAATGTCGAGCAAAACAGCACCATCACCCAGGAGCAGGCCAAATCCACCCAGGAAATCGCCCGCATGATCGAAGGCTTGCGCAATGTCGGCCAGGATCTGATAGCGGTTGCCGAGAAAACCACCGGTATCGATGGAAAATAGTTGCGCATCATTAATTTTTTGGCCCGACCACTAGGCCAAGCTAAAGCGGCCCGCTGCAGCGGGCCGCTTTTTGCGCTTCCGGGGAAGCCTATTCTCCGAGGTATTGTCAGAAGAGCTGCAACTGATCCTGCTCCGGGTCTATCTTGGCCGGGTTGATATGTTTCATCTCCCGCGCGAATATCCATCGGTCGCAGGCGCGGCAGTAGACGCTGGCATTTTCGTACGCCCAGGCGAGGTCGCGGCCGCATTTGGGACAGACAAACTGAATCATGAGCTTTTGTGCCGCAACAGCCGTCACCCAATCCACCTCCGAGCATCCGTATCTATTATTGTTAATTCGCCCCGAACGCTCAAAACCCTCTTCCTCGGTCCGCGAACCGAACTGCCGATAATAATAATTAAACCGCCCGGATTATCGCCGGGCGGCTTGTCGAAGTATTGGAGCGGGTGATGGGAATCGAACCCACACGACCAGCTTGGAAGGCTGGGGCTCTACCATTGAGCTACACCCGCAGTTTAATAAAACGTGGTCGGAGCGGCAGGATTTGAACCTGCGACCCCCTGGTCCCAAGCCAGGTGCTCTACCAAGCTGAGCCACGCCCCGTGAACCGCAAGGAGTATTATACTATACGGCCTGCGGAGTGTCAAGTGTTAAAGTAGACATAATGTCGATGGGCCGACTTGAATTACCGTAGGCTGGCTAGCGGACTGCAGCCGCAAGCCAGCCTACCTTTACAGCCGCCGGTATTGCTTCTGCCCTTCCTCGTAATAGTTGCGTCCCTCGCTGTCGATGACGACGATGGCCGGGAAGTCCTCGACCGTCATCTTGGCGAACGCCTCGGCGCCCAGATCGGGGTAGGCCACGACTTCATACCCCTTGACCGTCCGGGCGATGAGGGCTGCGGCCCCGCCGGTGGCGGCGAAGTAGACCGCGCCGTGTTTTTTCATGGCTTCGACAACCTCGGCGCTGCGGTAGCCTTTGCCAATCATGCCTCTCAGCCCTGCGTCCAGCATTCGCGGGGTATAGGCGTCCATACGGCCGCTGGTGGTCGGCCCGGCCGAGCCGATAGGCTGCCCGGGCTTCGCCGGGCTCGGGCCGACATAGTAGATGACTTGATCGTGCATATCGATGGGGAGTCTTTCTCCCCGGTCGAGGGCCTCGATCATGCGCTTATGGGCGGCGTCGCGGGCGGTATAGATGTCGCCGGTGATGAGGACGCTGTCGCCGGCCCGCAGTTTCCGAGCAACGTCCGCGCTGAGCGGGGTTGTGATGCGGATGGGTTCGGCCATGCTCTCATTCCCCCTATATTTCGATTTCCGCATGCCTGGTGGCATGGCAGTTGATGTTGATCGCGACCGGCATGCCGGCGATGTGGGTGGGGAAATACTCGATGTTGACCGCCAGGGCGGTGACGGTGCCGCCCAGACCCTGCGGGCCAACACCCGTTTTGTTGACGAGTTCGAGAATTTCCGCCTCGAGTCTGGCGTATTCCGGGTTGGCGTTGCACTCGCTTATCGGCCTTATCAAAGCCTTTTTGGCCAACAATGCCGCCTTCTCCATCGTGCCGCCGATGCCCATGCCGATGACGATCGGCGGGCAAGGGTTTGAGCCTGCGGCGCTCACTGTGTCGACGGCGAACTTCTTAATGCCGGCAATCCCGGCTGAGGGCGGGAACATCTTCAGGGCGCTCATGTTCTCGCTGCCGAAGCCTTTGGGGGCGAGGGTGATTTTTACCTTATCGCCGGAAACGATGGCGATATGAAGGATGGCCGGAGTGTTGTCGCCGGTATTCTTGCGGACGAAAACCGGGTCGTCGACGACTGATTTGCGCAGATATCCTTCGTTATAGCCTTTCGCGACGCCGGCGTTGACGGCCGCTTCGAGGTCGCCGCCGACGATGCGGACGTCCTGACCGATCTCCATGAACACGACCGCCATGCCGGTGTCTTGGCAGATGGGCATGGCCTGATCGCGGGCGATGCAGGCGTTTGTCACCAGTTGGCTGAAAATTTCCCGGCCGAGCGGCGATTCCTCCGCTTTTTGCCCGTTTTCGAGGGCGCTGAAAATATCCTCGGCCAGGTAATAGTTGGCGTCGACGGCGAGCTTCGCCACCGCCGCCGTGATTTGGCCGGCTTCCACAGTACGCATGAATGGCCTCCTTTTCTTTGATGTATTGCCGCGCCGCGCACGGCCCTGTCTGGTTTATGGCCAATGTATTACTATTATGGCCGCTATTTCGCCTCCCCCAGGCCGTATTTGCGCAGTTTGTTGTACAGGGTTGCCAGGGAGATGCCGAGCGCCCCGGCCGCCTGTTTCTTGCCGTCGAGGTTGTGGCCGTACTTGGCGATTGCCAGACCGATCAGCCGGCGCTCCATTTCCTCGAAGGTCATGACGTCGGTGTCGCGCAGGCTGAGGTCGCGTTTGGGGAAATCGGCCAGCGGCCCCAGTTTCGCGGCGGTGATCGTATCCCCGTCGGCGGTTACCACCGCCCGCTCGACGATGTTTTCCAGCTCGCGCAGGTTTCCGGGCCAGTCGTAGCGTTTCATCTCGGCCAGGGCCCCGGCGGAAAAGCCGCGGATGCGTTTGCCGAGGAGACGGTTGAATCTGGCGAGAGCGCTCTCTACGAGCAGGGGAATGTCCTCCTTGCGGGCTCTGAGAGGCGGCATGGTCAGCTCAATGACCTTGAGCCGGTAGTAAAGGTCCTCGCGGAAAGTGCCAACGGCGATCAGCTTGGCCAGGTCGCGGTTTGTAGCGGCGACGACCCGAACGTCTACGGGCTTGGGCTGCGTGCCTCCGACCCTTTCGATCTCCCTCTCCTGCAGGACGCGGAGCAGCTTGCCCTGGAGCTGGTGCGGCATGTCGCCGATTTCGTCGAGGAAGATAGTCCCGCGGTTGGCCAGCTCGAATTTGCCCATCTTGCTTTCGGTGGCTCCGGTGAAGGCTCCCTTTTCGTAGCCGAAGAACTCGCTTTCCAGGAGCGTTTCCGGGATGGCGGCGCAGTTGACGCGGATGAAGGGGAAGTTCCGCCGGCTGCTGGTGTTGTGGATGGCGTGGGCGAAGAGTTCCTTGCCGGTGCCGCTCTCGCCCATGATGAGCACCGTCGAATTGGTGTCGGCGATTTTGCGGGCCACCTCGACGACCTCCCGCAAGGCGGGGTTGGTGCCGAGCACGTCGTCGAAGGAGTATTTCGCGCTGGTCACTTCGCCGAATTTGACCGACAGGCGCTCAAGAAGCCGCGACTGGCGCTGAAGCTGTTCCATGAGGCGCATGACGTCGGTAAGGGGCTGGAAGACGACCACGGCGCCCACCATCTCGCCGCCCTGGCCGGCGTAGATGGGGGCGGCGTTGGATACGACTTCGATTTCGGTGCCGCCGACAACGCTGCGATGGCCGAAAACCGGCTGCCGGGTGTGTAGGCAACGGGTCAGCGCCCCGTTCGGCGAACCCCGGAAGATATTTTTGCCGATGCGGTCGTCGGCGCTGATGCCGGAAATCTTTGTGAACGAGGGGTTAACGTATTTTACCGTGCCGTCGGTATCGGCGACCTCGATGCCCTCCTGGACTGAATTGAGGATGGCGTCGAGTTCGCCTTTGATGTTCTTGATCTCGATGAGTTGCTGGGTCTCGTCGAGGATGGTGAGCATCAGTTCCGCCGCTTTGCCGTCCATTACGGTCGCGCCGGCCGGCTTGTAGGCCAGCAGCCTTTCGCGCACCTCCGCGCGGCCGGTGGCTTCGATGTAGATGTTGACGTCGGTAAGAGCGAGGAGCGCGGTGAAATCGTTGGTGACGAAAACCCCGTCCTTGCGGGCCAACAGTGCGCCGGGCGCTTCGGGGTCGATATCGGCGACACCGAGGATGATGACGTTTTTCGTTGTTTTCAGGGTCTGGTACACGACTGTGCCGCCCTTGCCAAGGCCGATTATCGCAACTTTGTACACGTTTAAGCTCCCGTGTTCTAATTATTATAAAACATTATATTTTACCTTCCGGCCGATGACAACAAAGTTCAGTTCGGAACGTATCCCTAGCCGCCAAGGAGGCGGCTGAGGGCGAAGCGGTTGACTTCGCGGGTGAGCTTGGCCAGCGAGGTCGTCAGCGGTATCTCCTTGGGGCAGGCGCGAACGCAGTTCTGGCTGTTGCCCCAGCCCGCTATGCTCCCGGGCGCCATGAGGGCGGAGATGACGTTCATGTTCGGGCGATAGGGAACGCGGAACTCCTCATGGTAGGGCGGTTCCGCCGGCGAGTCCTGGCGCTTGACGATGAGGTGAATTGTTCGATATCGTAGCGCCGCGGCCGCGGTTTGATGGTGGGAAGCATCCACTTCTTCGTAAGTAAGCCGCGGGCCGTCGGGGACGTATTCGGCCTTGGTGGTTTTGAGCCCGTTGGCGTCGTCACGGTCGGGGAAGTCGGGCTTGTAGTGTGCGCCGCGGCTTTCGTCACGAGCCAGCGCCCCTAGCGTTATGACCCTTGCCAGGTTCCACTCCTCAAGAAAATACCACGTTTTTCCGTATTTGTACGTCCATATCCGGCCGCCTTCACCGCGGGCCGACTCGGACATCAGGCGGAGCTTGTCGTCGCCGGGGATGGCGGTGGGGTGGATCTGGACGAATTCGCCGTTCGCGTAGCAGGTGCCCTGACGGAAAGCAGCGGCGGCCGCCGCCCCGGTGTTGATCATCGAATTGGTACTCCGACCGAAGATCATCCCAGGCCGCCGGTAGGCTGGGCATGGCATCTCCTCCTATGATGGTCTGATAATGCGACCGGCGGGTAAAAAAGCATCACCAGCCGGTGCTGGTGAAGCGAAAAATTTGCCGGTTACTCTCTTTCGGCCGCGTCGCGGCCGCCGGACGATGTCTCGATTATCTCGCTGTGGGCGCCATGTACCCCGCACTCTGGGCATAGCCACGTCTGCACCCGCAGCATCAACCTGCGGTCGTTGAAATCATACCCTACCGTGGTATATTTCGATGCTTTTTCGAGATGCTCACACCAGTGGGCTCTCTTCATCTCTATTCACCCTCCCCACATTTTTTGGACCCGCCATAACGTAATGCAAAAAGCGTGCCAAAATCGATTTCAGTATTTTTAGGCCTTTGCGGCGACCGACCCCTGGCAGTGTTTCTAAAAATTATAAGCAGCCGAAAGGCAAGCCTGCTGGCAATCGTTGCCGGCAGAGGCATCGCCCGCCTGTCGGTCTGACCAATATACCGGCATTCTAATAATTGTAATTATTATAACTTTTATAATTTTTCGGGCTTAATAAGTCGTGTTACGGTCGCAGAATGTCTCAACTTGGTAAAAATATTGACCTCAGGCGAAAAACTGTGATATTTTATATCTGTATATTTTTCTGGAGAATATCGCGATCAACCCGGCACGTACGATCCGAGGAGGAGTAAACCCATGGGCAGCATGTCGCCTATCCATCTAGATAATTACAAACCGCTCCGCGAAGTCGTCTTCGACGTCCTGCGCAACGCCATCACCAGCGGCCTGCTGCAGCCAGGGGAACGCCTTATGGAAAACCAGCTTGCCGAGCAGCTCCGGGTAAGCCGCACCCCCGTCCGCGAGGCGATCCGCAAGCTGGAGCAGGAGGGGTTTGTCGTCATGGCGCCCCGCCGCGGCACCTATGTCGCCGACATTTCCATCCGCGACATCAACGAGGTGTTCGAGATCCGCTCCGCCCTCGAAGTGCTGGCAGCCGGCCTGGCAGCCGAACGGATCGGCGAGGACGACCTCGAGCATCTGGAACGGCTGCTGGTGGAGATCGGCGAATATATCGAGAAGGGCGACACGGCGAAAATTGTCGAGGCCGACTGCCGTTTCCACGATATTCTTTACGGCGCCACCAACAACAAAACGCTGGCCGCCATCATCAGTAATCTGCGGGAAAAACTGACCGTCTTCCGGACCATTTCCTACGGCTACCCCGGCCGGGCGAAGCGTTCGCTGGAGGAACACCGTCGCATCGTAGAGGCGCTGGCGCGGCGCAACCCGACCATCGCCCAACAGCTAGCCCGCAAACACATGGACAACGCCGAACAGACGCTGCTGCTGCACATGAGCGAAAAAAACCAGGAACGCCGCAAGGCCGGCGAATAGGATAAAAGCAAAAGCGACCTCGCGGTTCATTGCGCAGGTCGCTTTTTTATCTTGTTTTAGGCCCGTTCGTTGGATGCGAGAAAGACCAGCCCTTCGACGAATTTCTTGACGTTGATCTTGCCGTGGTACGGGCTTTTGCCCTGGACGAAATTCATCTCCTGACGTACCTCGCTGAAGTCGAACAGGGCGGTGCTATATGTCTGAAAGCGGTCGTTGTGGTAATCCTCGATACCGATGTTGGCCATGTTCTGGAGTGCTTTGGCGATAGCCCGGCGGACGCGCTGCTCGATGGTCTTTGTGTCCTGGCCGGCGTCCTGGGCCATCTGCTGATATATCTCGTTGAGCTGGTAGGGCGAATCGTCTGTCAGGCGATCGCTGTCGGCCAAAAGCTTCGCCATCTGGTAGATGCTCTTGGCCCCGACCTCGCCAAGAATGCCGAGGTCGGAGAATACTTTGTAGAGCACGCTTTTCGGGGGACGGCGCTCCGCCGCCAGCGCGGCCGTTCCGGTAGCCGGCGCATACGGGGCAGTGGCCTGGGAGATGAGAGACATGGCTTTTTTAAGCTCGCGGCTCTCCCTGACCTTGTTGATGACGGTGATGATCTCGGATACGTTGACCGGCTTGTGGATATAGAACTCGATGCCGTGTTGGTATGCCTGGGTTATCATCGGCTGGCTGCTCGATTCGGAAATCATTATACACGATACGTTCAGCCTCTGCTCCTTGAGCTTGCGGATGAGCTCCACCCCATCCTGTCCGGGCAGCAGCAGGTCGATCACGGCGATGTCCGGCCGGTACTCGGCGATGAGCTTCTCGGCCGCCACGCCCTCGGCGCTTTCGGCTACAACCGTTCCCAGGTCATTTTGCTCAATGATGTTGCGGATTATTTTGCGAACGCTGACATCATCGTCGACGACAATAAACCGTAACGACATCAGGCTCCTCCTTCTCCCGCCCATTCGCCGGGCAGCGCTATACTCCGCATAGGCAGCGTCACCGTAAACTTGGTAAGGCGTCCGGTCCCCGACTCGACTTTCACGCTCCCCGATAGCATTTCGGTGAGATTCTTGACGTGGGACAGCCCGAGCCCGGTGGACATTTTGCCGGTAGCGGGGCAGAACTTGGTCGAATAGCCGACCTCGAACAGCAGGCCGAAATCCTCCGCCTTGATACCGCATCCGTTATCTTCAACGGCGAAGACTATTTCCCCTGCTGACGCCTTCTCGGTCACCCGTATCAGGCAGGTGTCGCCGCAGGCCTCGATGGCGTTGATTATGAGGTCGTCGAGGATGGATACGATGGCGTAGTGATGGTCGGTGACGAAGTCGAATTCGTGCTCGAAGGAGATGGTGATGTTCTTGTCGATGCCGGTCAGGTAGCGCCTGGTGTTCTGTTCGATGATGAAGAATATCTCCGCCAGGCTAAGTCCATGGAGGGTGGACGAGGGATGGAGGATACTCTCGATGCCTGTCACCACACGGGAATAATCCTTCTTCACTTCATGGATGTTGCGGGCGACCGCCAGGGCCTGGGCGGCATCGGGATCGGCGCTGTCGCGGGCGTAAAGCCTTTTATACAGCCAGTAGCTGTCTTCCATTACCTGTTCGATGTCCTGGGATGATTTCTTGAGGTAGTAGAGCTCGGCTTTAAGCTGGGCAATCATGACGGTCAGTTCGGTGTAGCGGGCCACCTGCTCTTCGGCCAGGACGAACGCCTGGTAACGCCTGAGAGCGTAGTAGGCGCCGACGGCGAGAACGGCGCGCAGCACCGCCACCCCCACCAGGCTGGAGAAAACGGTTTCTGGGTTACCCTTGAGGGGGTCGCCGCGGGTGAGAAGTTCGACGAGGTTGCTGAAAACGTCGCTGACGCTGAGCAGGAGGATAAGGGCGGGGAGGTTGTCCACCATGCGGCGGATGCCGAGGGCCTGGAAACAGGCTCCGTAGGAAATGTAGTAGATAATCGCCGGCGAGTTGATCATCACGACATCGAGGAGTCCGACCGGGTCGAAGGTCAGTTGGACGGTGCTGCGGCCGACGGCGATCGCTATCCCGGAGAGGATGGCGGTCGTGAAGATGGGCAGGCGGGGGAAATAGAGAAGCAGCGTCGCCAGAACGGCTACGCTGACCGTGAAGCGAAAATGGGTATGGAAGGGGTAGATGTAGGCCAGACCGGCCAGACCCACCAATAATACGACTACCAGGATGGACTTATACTCCCGTCTGACGATCCGAAGCAATTCCACTACCATCGTTCTCCGTCCCATAAGCATGATCGCCGGAGGTCCGGCGCTCACGAATTCATATCTCTAATATCTCAGCCGCGACTTTGCTCCCGTCGATGGTCAGCACGCCGCAGCTGGGCGGATGGCCGCCGCGGGGATGGACGGCGCCGCCGGGATTAAAGAGCAGCACGCCGTCGTGCCGGCTGATGTCCGGGACGTGGGAATGCCCATATATGACCACGTCGACGCCGTATTGGCGTCCCCACCACAGCAGTTCGCCGCTACGCTCCTTGGCGTTGTATCGGTGCCCGTGGGTCAGCCAGATTTTTCGGCCGCAGGCCTCGATGAATTCGTCTATTTTCGCGTCGGTGATGCCGTCGCAGTTGCCGGCGACCGCGGTCACCGGCAGGCCGCTCAGGTCGGCGAGGCGGCGGGCGTCCTGGCTGTAGTCGCCGGCGTGCAGCCACATGGCCACCGGCCCTGCCGCCGCCACGGCCCGCCTGATCGCCGCCTGCGATCCGTGGCTGTCGCTAAGCACGCCTATTCTCATGGTAATACCTCGCAAGCGTTGTCGCCATGTTGCGGAGCGCCTGCCCGCGGTGACTGACGGCGTTTTTCTCGACAGTTGTCATCTCGGCGAGTGTTTTGGCCGCGCCGGGCATGTAAAAGAGGGGGTCGTAGCCGAAGCCGCCCGTACCCCGCGGTTCTTTGAGGATGGTCCCTTCGCAGGCGCCTTCGGCGGTGAGCAGCGTCCCGTCGGGGTCGACGTAGGCCAGGACGCAGCGGAAGCGGGCCGTCCGCCCGCCGTCAGGCGCGTCAGCGATTGCTGCCAGCAGTTTGGCGTTGTTGGCAGCGTCGCTGGCTTCCGGGCCGGCGTAGCGGGCCGAGTAGACGCCAGGCGCCCCGCCCAAAGCATCGACCTCAAGCCCCGAGTCGTCGGCCAGGCAAGCCATGCCGGTATTGAGGGCGTAGTGGGTGGCCTTGAGGATGGCGTTGGCGGCGAAGGTGTCGCCGCTTTCCTCCGCCTCGGGTATGCCGGGGAAGTCGTCGAGGGATATTACCTCGACCGGCAGGGCGGCGAGGGCGGCGGCGATTTCCGTTACTTTGCCTTTATTGCGGGTCGCTACTACTAACGCTGTCATGCCCGTCCGATCCTCCAGGCCAGTTGGCCCAGCACGTCTTTCTGATAATCGATGAGTTCAGCGACGCCTTTCTCGCCGGCGGCCAGCATGTCTCTGAGTTGGTCCTTGCTGAAGGGAGCTTTCTCGCCGGTGCCCTGCACCTCCACGAAATGGCCTTCGCCGGTCATAACGAGGTTGAGGTCGACATACGCCCTGGAGTCTTCCTCATAGCAAAGGTCGAGCAACACTTCGCCGTCGACGACGCCGACGCTGACGGCTGCGAGAAAATCGATCACGGGAAAGGGTTTTTCAGGGGCGTAGAAGGTGTTTACGGCGTCGACCAGCGCCACGTATGCGCCGGTGATCGAGGCGGTGCGCGTGCCGCCGTCGGCCTGGACGACGTCGCAGTCGATGGTGACGGACCGTTCCCCGAGGGCTTTGAGGTTGGTGACGCTACGCAGCGCCCGGCCAATGAGCCGCTGGATCTCGTGAGTGCGGCCGCTGGGTTTGCCTTTGGCCACCTCGCGGACATTGCGCACCTGGGTGGAGCGCGGCAGGAGCGAGTATTCGGCCGTCACCCACCCCTCGCCCATTCCCTTGAGGAAGGGCGGCACCTTTTCTTCGACACTGGCGGCGCAGATAACCTTGGTGTCGCCGAACTCGACCAGCACCGAGCCTTCGGCGTATTTCAGATAGTTGCGGACGATTTTCACCCGGCGCAGATCGAGGGCCTGGCGGCCGTCGCTTCTTGTCATAATGTTGCCTCCCCGCGGGCTAGACCCGCTCCAACGAATCGTTTTCCTTGTCCTGGATGATATAATGCCGATAGTTTCCCTGGCGTTTGGCGGCCAGCACCGCATCCTTGGCGCCCTGCCGACACGCCGGGCAGGGCTCGCGCGGCACGACGGCGGCGAAAGCCGACTGGTAGCCGCAGCGATGTCCCTCGGCTTCGGTGGCGACGGTGAGGTAGCCGTGGCAGCGGGGGCAGAGACGCAATTTCTCGATCTGCTGTTCGCTGATGCCGCTGTCGTCATAGTAGATGCCCCGGTGGCGCGTCCAGAAGTCGCCCGCCTTCGCGGCCGCGGCGCTGGCAAGCGGTTCGCGGTCCCGCCACAGGGCGCCCTGTTTTGCCACCAGGTCTTTGAGGTAAGCCCGGGCGACGTCCGTGAGGCCGCGCGGTGCGGCCGCGATGTCGGGCTCGACCACCCGGCTGTAGTCGAGGCCGGCCATGGCGAGGATGATGCCGGTATTGACGTACGGCAGCGCGTCCTCGATCGAGTAGCCGCCTTCGAGAACGGCGATATCTGCCTTAAGTTTGGCGGCCAGCGAGGCGTAGCCCTGGGCGGTGATGGCCATGTTCGCCAGGGGGTCGCTGTAATGGTTGTCCTGGCCGGCCGAGTTGATGACGATGTCGGGACGGAAGTCTTCCAGTACCGGGATTATCAGGTTGTCGAGCACGTAGTGGAGCCCTTCGTCGGTGGTGCCCGGCGGCAGGGGCAGGTTGATGGTGGCGCCGAGAGCGGACGGGCTGCCGACTTCGTCGGTGAAGCCGCTGCCGGGGTAGAGGGTGCGGCCGTCCTGATGGAAGGAGATGAACAGCGTGTCGGGGTCGTGGTAGAAGATATCCTGGGTGCCGTCGCCGTGGTGGACGTCGGTGTCGACGATCGCGACCCGCCGCACGCCGTGGTGGCGCCGCAGGTACTCGACCATGACTGCTTCGATGTTGATGGTGCAGAAGCCCCGCGTGCCGTGGACTACCCGCATGGCATGGTGTCCGGGCGGCCGCACGAGGGCGAACGCCCGCGCCACCTCGCCTTTTATCACCGCTTCGGCGGCGGTTATCGCTCCGCCGGCCGAAACAAGATGGGCGTCGGTGATATGCGAGGCGATATCGGGCACGCCGATATGGACCCGGTCGGCGTCGCGGAGGGTCGCCAGGCGGGGCTTGTATTCGCGGATGCCGGGCATGTCGAGCAGCCCTTCCTCCACGATCTGGTCGCGGGTGTAGAGCAACCGCTCCTCCCGCTCGGGATGGGTCGGCGTCAGGGCCCAGTCGAACGCCGGAAAGAAGACAAGGCCGAACGGTTTGACGGCCATCACGCTCCCTCCTCGGCGGCGAAGACGCCGGGTTTTATCTGCAGCCGGCAGGCGATGATCTTGCCGGTGGTGCTGAACCCGCGCACCAGGTTGAATTCTTCGTCATAGACCGATTCGACGTCCGCCACCGGGATGCCGGCCGCGGCGGCGCGCTGCGCCAGATGGCTGGCCGCCAGCTCCCGCGCGTCGGCAAGGCCGAAACGGCGGGAAGGCAGAGCGGACCTGAGGCCGAGCTCGGCGACGGTGTAGTAGCCTTGGGCGGTGTCGGCGCGGAGGGTAACCTCGATCGTCGGTCGGGCCACAGCCGCGCCGACCGCGTTGGCCACAATCGCCCCCGCGGGCACGGTGCAGCGGACGCCGAGGCGCTCAGCCACCAGGGGCGCGAGGCCGACGGCTGCGCCGCCCACTCCGACGAGAGCCGCAGGCTGGGGCCGCCGGTCGCGGACGGCGTCTTCCACCCGGTAGACGGGCTCGGCCGCCCGTTCGTCGATCATATTTTCGATGGCGGCATATATGGCGTCGGCCGCAGCGGCAAGCACGGTCCACGCCGTGTCCTGCACGCTCTCGCCGCCGGCGGCCGTAATCCTCATGGCCTCCGCGGCCTTGTCCTTGTCGCCGAAAGCGGCCGCGCCGGCGACGATCATCGCGTCGGATACGGTGGGGACAGGGCCGCCCAGCGCCATCGCCGGGCCCCGTCGTTCGGGCCCTACGGCTATGCGGCCGCCTTCGCGGCGGACGAAGCTGTCGCCGCCAACGCCGATCGAGCGCAGCCAGAAGGACCGGACAGCCGTCGGGTAGTCGCCGATTTTGGCGCCCCGTTCGGCGAACAGCGGCGCCCCGTCGCGCCACAAAGCGATGTCGGTCGTCGTGCCGCCGATGTCGAGGGACACTGCTTCGCCCTGCGGCGCCGCCAGTGCCATGATGCCGAGCACGCTGGCCGCCGGGCCGGTGAATACCGCCTCGACCGGCCTCTCTCTGGCCGCCGCCAGCGGCATTGTGCCGCCGTCGGCCTTGAGGATGTAGACAGGCGCGGTCACGCCGCGGCCGGCTACGGCCGCCTGCGCCGCGCGGGCGAAGCGACCGAAGTGGCGCCAGGTGGCGGCGTTGTAATACGCCGAATTGGCCCGCCGCCAGAAGTTGAGCGAGCCGGCGACGGCCGAGCCGAGGGTTATGTGCGCGGGTTCCGCGTGGCGGCGCAGCCATGCGGCCACCGCCTGCTCATGGGCGGGGTTGCGGACGGCGAATTTGCCAGCGACCGCAAAAACTTCGCAGCCCGCCAGATCGCGGCAAGCGACCGCGACCTCCGCCTCATCAGGCGCCGTCGTCTCGCGGCCACGGTGGTCGATGTAGCCCGAGAGCAACCAGGGGCGCTCGGGTACGAGCGAACTGATATCCATACCAGGGCCGGGAAGAAGGAGAAGCCCTACCCTCTCCAGCCGTCCTTCGACGACCGCGTTGGTGACGATGGTCGTGGACAGGGCCACCCGCCGCAGTTTTGAGGCGGCTACACCGTCAAGCACCTGATCGAGGACAGCCAGGATGCCATGCAGCAGGTCGTCGTGGGTGGTCGGCGCCTTGGCCTGGGCCAACACCTTACCCCCGGACACCACGACCGCGTCGGTGTACGTGCCGCCGACATCGATGCCGAGCAGCATGGTCATCCCCCCCATTGACGGACGTTGATAAGCGTCCTATCCTTCTTTCGCTAATAACGTCATAGCATGAATGGCACAGCCGATGGCCCCGTTCAGCTGCGGCCTCTCGGGCACCACAACTTTCACGCCCATTTCCTGTTCGATGATCCGCGGCAATGCTTCGCCGATGGCAACTCCGCCGGTGAAAACGACGGTTTCGCCCGCGCCGGTAAGGGCGGCCAGCATCGGCCGCACCCGTTTGAAGATGGTATAATTGACTCCGGCCGCCAACTCAGGCACCGTGTAGCCTTCAACGATGCGGCCGATGAGTTCCGATTCGCCGAAGATCGCGCAGGTGGCGCTGAGTTCGACCGGATTATCGCTATGACGGCTGAGTTCTTCGAGGCTTATCCCCAGCACCGCGGCCATATTCTCCAGGTAGCGCCCTGTGCTGGCGGCGCATTTGTCGTTGGTCTGAAAGTCGACCATCTTGCCCCGGCGCACTTTGATGACCTTGCTGTCCTGCCCCCCCAGGTCGAGCAGGGTGAAATCGGTCAGTCCCGTCTGCCATACGGCGCCGATGGCGTGAGCTTTAAGCTCGGGGATAACGGTAGCGCCGGCAATGGCCAGCGTGTTGCGGCCATAGCCGGTGGCTACCACCGCCTCGCTCTCCCCAAGGCCGAGGGCGGCGAAGTCGACCGCCATCTCCCCATTTTTGCGCCGACCGTAGTCGCGGTAGAATTCGACCGTCTCCAGAACCTTTTCGGTCATTATACATCCGTCAGCCATCAACACGATCTTGACGCTGCGGCTGCCGAGATCAATTCCGCACAACATCGTCCTCACCTCAGCATTTCCAGGAAACTGTCGAGCCGCAGGCGGGTACGGGCGTCCACCTTGCTCGGCTTGTCGCCCTCAATCGTGAGAATGGGCACATCCAGCTTCTCGCGGAAAATCATATCCTCGATCTGACGGAAACAGAAGCTTTGCACATAATGGATGATCCCGTCGATATTGCGGCGCTCGATCTCGCGCCGGATGTCCTCAATGCGCCCGAAGACGCCGTAGGGGTATGTATAGAGCCGGTACTGCTCAACGATGTCGTCAGTGTCGAAGGGCATGGCGAACTGGCGCTGCACCTCGTTGTACACGATCCGCGCCCCCATCTTCTCGACATAGTCATAAAGATCGGTCAGGATGGGGGGCACGCCGATAAAGCCGAGACGAACGTCCTCGGCGTATTCGGAGGCGTTTTTGGCGTCGGCCAGGAAAGCGTCCGCCTCCTGTTCGAATACGTCGACGTCGCCGTTGAAATCACTGCAGCTCACCTGGTAGAGATGATTGTGCCAGCCGCTGACCGTCCCCTCCTGCCAGGTGAGACGGTCGATCTCGGCCACCTTGGCCCTGACGGCGTCGAGGCGGCGTTTGACGGCATTGACTGCGTCCCAATTCGTGCCAAGGCTGGCCGTTAGCTTCTCCATTTGCAGCTTCAGCAGGTCGTAGTCGCGGTCGAATGGGTACGCGAACGGGATGGTTCTGACGCCGGCCAGCTCGTAGGTCTCCATCAGGGCATGGGTGTTGCTGCAGTCCCCCTGCGTGACGGCGATAACCGTGTCGATATCGCCGCCCTGAATGACGACGGAATACAGCCCCTTGATCCAGCCGCAGATATTGCGGGGATAGCCCGCTTCCTCCGCGGCTTCAGTCAGCCTGACGGCTTCGGGGTTATTGATGAGTATGTTGTTGAGGTCCACCGGCGTGTGCCCGGCGGCTAAGACGATCTCCGCCGGTATCGTGGTGGTTATCCCGATTTTAGCCATAACTACTCCCCAATTCTCATGAAACACGCAGCGGCCGTTCAAAAGTGCCCAGATGCAAGGCGCACCGGATAAGCAGACACACAACGCTTAAGCGTTGATGTGATCGCTTATACCCGAAAGGGTGCGAACGCGCCGCGACGCGTACTTCGGGCGTACGCTAGCAAGCGCTCTGAGGAGCAACGCCGCAGATGGGGGCTTATCAACGGACGCCCTCTACCCAGCAGCCAATTCACGGGCGGCTTGGGCGTAGTTTTTGATTATCACGATCGGCGTCCGCTGGCTGGCGTTGCCGAAGGGGTTGTCGATGAGGATCTGGGCGAGGTTGGCCGGGTTGAGGCCGACGGTCACGCCGAGGATAGCGGCCCTTTTCAGGTCGTTGACATCGGCCACCGCCGCCCCGTGGCAGCCGAACCGCGCCTTGATGGCTTCAGCGACGCCGCTGGGGTTGTCCGGGCCGTAAACGATGTGCTTGTCAAAAGGCGGCATTGTGCCGGTGACGTCGTCGATGAGGGCGGCCTGTTCGCCGGCCAGCTCGTAGAAGACGCCGTTCCTGCCGACGAGTTTGGCCATGATACCCATAATCATGGCGAACGTTACCCGCCACTTGCCTTCAGCGTCCATCGCGGCCTGCATGCCGTAGGCGCTTGAAAGGCTTCCCTTTTGAGGCACAAGGCGGCAGAGAATCTTCGCCAGGAAGCAGATGTCCATATCCTCCGGGCGGACGATGCGACCCTGGGTTATGGCCACGACGCTTTCGGCCACGGAAACGACGTCGTCGGGACCGATATTGTCGCCCGCGTAAGCGGCGATGGCTTCGACGATATTGTCCTGGGGGGTGAGGATGCGGGTCTTGACAGGTACCAGTTCAACAATTGCCATTGCTTGTCCCTCCTATGCCCCGGCTACTGCCGGTTTGAGCGCCGCGCCCACTTCGTCGGCCATCATGACGACACGCTGCTTGTCGACGTACCATTTGCCGCGGGCGACGACCTGAAAGTATATCTCGACGGGCATGTCAACCATGCCGACGAGAGCCTGCCGGATATCGCCCTGCTTGGCGGTGAAAGCGACCGTGACAATTACCGCGTTGCCGTCGGTCTTGGGAACGATGAGCGCCTCAAAATAGCCGTCGCTACGGCGCCGCGTCTCCAGTTCCAGCCGCGAGGAAACTTCCACGGCGTCGAACTGCTCCTGGGGCAACAGGTGGCGGGTAAAACAGTCCATAATCGTGCCGTCCTGCGTCCCTTTGTTGACGAATGGCACGTTACTGGAAAAAACGGCCCGGTTGCCGCTCAGTTCCTCAAGTTTGAAGTCGGTGCGCTGGTCGACGAGAAACTCGAACTCGGCGTCGCCCTGGCGGGCAATGAAAAGCCATACCGCGACCGCCAGCGCGACGGCCGCCACTACTAATAACAGCAATAATTCCACCTAGCATCTTCCTCTCTTACCACAGGATATACGTTAGGGATGGGCGTAATCCTGCAAATTGACATATTCGAACGCCGCCAGCCGGTCGCCGATGACGTTTTCCGCCAATCGCTCGGCCCGATTGAGCCCGCCGGAAAAGCACAGGCGGACGGAGCCGCGGCCGGAGCCGGCCAGCGAGTCTTGTTTGACGAGACAACGGCGGGCATCCATCGCCGTCTCGCAGGCCGGATCGACGAGTTCCACCGCCGGACCCATGACCCGGCGAATAAGGGGGCTGATGAACGGGTAATGCGTGCAGCCGAGGATGAGGGTGTCGACCTGTTCTTCCTTGAGCGGCACAAGGTACTCCAGCGCGGCTTCCTCGATCGGGGCGCCGGCAAGCACGCCCTGCTCTATGCATGGCACGAATTTGGGGCACGCCTGGGGGTAAACTGTAACGTCCGGGTCGAGGTTTTTCAGCGCCTTGCCGTGTTTACCGCTGGCGACGGTGGCCTGGGTGGCAATGACGCCGATATGCTTGTTGCGGGTCGCCTTGAGCGCCACCCGTGCGCCGGTGTTCATGCCCACCAGCGGGAACGGATAATGGCGGCGGGCTTCCTCCAGGCCGAGAGCCGTCATGGTGTTGCAGGCGAAAACGGCCATCTTTACCCGCTGGTCGGCAAAAAAGCTCAGGATCTGGTGCATGAAGCCCAGGATCTGGGCCGGTGGCCGCGAACCGTAGGGCGCTCTGGCGGTGTCGCCGAAATAGATGTAGTTCTCCTCCGGCATGAGCCAGGTTAGTTCTTTGATTACTGTCAGGCCGCCGATGCCCGAGTCGAATACCCCAATGGCAGCTTCGTCGTTCATGGCGCCACCTCCTCCAGGTTATTATCGGCTGGGCGCCATTTATCTTATGCGGCATCAGCACCGTAGCTAAACGCGTCGGCAAACAGGCTACTACTGTTTTCTTTCCGCCGTAAACATCGCTTGCAGGCGGTCGTAGTATTCCCCCGGCAGGCGAATGATCTTGCCCGCCCCATCGGTGAAGGCATTCTGGGTGCGTCCGGTGGCGAGCAGCACACCGTCCGCCTCACGCACGACCCGGTAGGTGAACACCATCTTTACCTTCGAAAGCTCCTCCATGGTCGTCTCGATCGCCAGGCAGTCGTCGAAACGGGCTGATGCCCGGTAAGCGCAGCTGACATCGGTGATCGGAAAGAGGATGCCGGCGGCCATCAGTTCCAGAAGATAAACCCCCGCCTGCTTGAGATACTCCACCCGCCCCATCTCGAACCACCGGAAATAGTTGGCGTGGTGGACGACGCCCATCATGTCAGTCTCGACGAACCTTACCCTGTCTCTTACCGTCACCATGTCAGCAGCCTTCCTTCTCGCGAACCAGCACGGCGATACGGTTGACGGCGTCCTTGATAACGGTCCCCAACGGCCGGCTTTCAAGGCCGACGATCTCGAAATGGCTCTGGTTTACCGGCAGCAGCACCTTGTGGGCGTCGCAGCCGGCGACAACCTCGGCGATTCGCGGCGTTATCTCGCCCATCATGGCGTTGGCGATGACGATACCGATCGGGCCGGCGACGATTGCCGTCTTCGGCAGCGACACCACGACGGCATTTTCGCCGGTGGCGCCGCGGGTCGCGCCGGCGCGCACCATGTTGCTGGTGGCGAGGGCGTTTGTACCTAGGGCTATGACTTCTGCCTTATTCCCGAGATGGGCCGTCAGTTGGGTTATCAGCTGCGCTCCCAGGCCTCCGCCCATACCGTCTACTACGGCGATTATCATGCAAAATCACCTTCTTTTATATAGATTGATTATCCTCATAACTCACCGCTGCGAATTATCTTATGGGCGATGTTGACGCAGCCGGTCTCCTTGACGAAAAAGGCCGCCACTGTCGCCACCGCCAGCAAGCCTGCGCACAGCCAGAACGCAAGCTGGAACGCCTCCAGGGGGTATACTTTTACCCCCTGCTCGTAGGCTCCCTGCCAGCCAAAGTCGAGCACCAGTCCGAACAACGGCTGAACGAGCGCCGCCCCGAGGAAGGGGCCGGCGTTGACCAGGCCGGTGGCGATACCGGTCATGCGCGGCGGATTGACCTCCTTGGCGCAGGCCAAGGTAAGCGTCATCCCCGCTCCGCCGACTCCCAGGATCACGCACAGGGGATAGAGAGCAACAGCCGGCGGCTTGCCGCCGTCCCAGACGGTAAACAGCAGCCAAACGCCCAGGAACAACATCATGTTAAAGGCGAACGGCCAGCGGCGCGAGCAGAAGCGGTCGGATAGATACCCTACGACCGGCCCCGTCAACATATAGCCGGCCGAAACCGCGACCATGTGGCTGGCCGCCTCGACCCGCGTCAGGCCATGGATCTGCATGAGGTAAGGCACGCCCCAGATGCCGGCAAAGGTGGTGAAAACGCCGTAGGCAGCCGTCGCGGCAACGAAGGGTGGCCAGGTATACCAGTTGGCGATGACAGTGCGGAGACTATCCCTGACATTGCTTTTCTCGCCGGCGTCGACGGCCGGCAATACCCCTTCGGCCGCCTCGATCTCTTCAATCGACGGCCAGCCGAGGGCCTGCGGGCGGTCGCGCACCACCAGCCAGCAGTAGGCCGCCACTATAAGGGTAATAGCTGCTATTATTGAGAATGATGCCCGCCAGCCGGCATTTTCAACCATCATCGCCAGCGGCGCGGCCGCAAGGGCGAAGCCGAAATTGCCGATGAAAGACGACAGGCCGCACATCATGCCGAATTCCCGACTACGGAACCAGGTGGCGTAGAATTTTACGATGTTTATGTAGATGAGCGCCACGCCGGCCGCGGTGAGGAACCGGCCTGCGAACAGCCACGCCAGATTGGGCGCCCAGCCGAACATCACCGTGCCGGCGGCGGTCACCAGCAGTGCGGCGACGATCATGCGGCGCGGTCCCCAAGTATCGGCGGTCACACCGGCCGGGATCTGGAGCGCGGCGTATGTATAGAAATAAATCGAAGACAGCAGTCCCAGTTCGGCGGCGTGCGTAAGGCCGAAATCGCGAGCAACATCCTCCGCGACCACCCCCATGGCGAAGCGGTGAAAGTGGGAAAATATAAAGGCGCACGCCAGCGGTACCATGATCAGCCAGCGCCGTTTCTCAACGAGGCGGACCAGCCCCGCCCAGGAATTTGTTTCCATATCAGACCCCTATAAAAAAAGCACGCCGTCAGGCATGCAAGGTATCGTTTCTGGTGCGCCCGGCAGGAATCGAACCTGCGCACCCGGCTCCGGAGGCCGGCGCTCTATCCCCTGAGCTACGGGCGCGTTTATCGTTGTGCGACAGATAGTATTATAACACACCGCCGACCCTATGTCTAATGAAACAGGACAACTTTTTTTGCCAGTTATTACTTGGGTACGGCCGGCGTCTCGCAGTAGGGGCAGGTCTTCCAGTCCCTTCTGAGCTCCTGGCCGCATTTCTCGCACTTCGGTTTCAAGGTATATCCGCAGTACGGACAGGTCTTGAAGTCCTCCTTGACCTTGCCGCCGCACATCGGGCAGTGCATCGTCTCCTCCGCCGGCACGGCGTCGATGTCGATAACCTCGGCCGGACGTTTCGCGGACTTCGGCTTGCGGCCGAATACGAGGTAGAGCGGGAGGAAAAGGATCATAAAAGCGAAAGTGCCCAGCGTCCACATTAGGGATGTGCCCGTTTCGTTACCGAGACGGCGCGAGTCGTTAAATACCCAGTAAGCGGCAAAGGCGGCGATAAGCAAACTGATCGTCATCCACATACGATGTCTCCCCCTCATGTGAAGGCAAAATGTCTTCTTCGATTATAGCATCCCGGCAGCCACACAGGCAATATAAAAGCCACGCCCGGAGGCGCGGCTCATATTCGTCCCACGGTCATGGCACGGCGGTCCAGAAAAGCAACGACAGAATCAAAGCGGTGCCGATACTTTGCAACAGCAGTCTGCCGATATCGCCGAATGTCGCTTTCACTCTTTCACCACCCTTTCCGCCGACGGCATTTTTATTTTAGCAGAATATACAGATAATTTCAACAGTTTTATTGTTATTTCCCGGCGCTGGCAAGCTCGTAGCCGCTGTAGTATATTAATACTGTACGCAATAAGGAGTTGAACAAATGTCCGAAAAAACCGCTAAAGAAACTGTCCTGACACTGCCGCTGATTCTCCTGGCCATCAGCCACGCCGTCACCGACCTCAGCCAGGGAGCGCTGCCCGTACTGCTGCCCTTCCTCAAAAACGCTTTCGACCTGACGTACGCCCAGGTAGGCATGATCGTGCTGGCTCAAAATATCACTTCGTCTGTGATCCAGCCTGCCTTCGGCTATGTCGCCGATCGCCTCTCCCTGCCGTGGCTTATCCCGGCGGGCGTCCTGCTGTCGGGGATCGGCATCGCCGTTACCGGCCTCGTCGGTTCCTACGCTACCCTGCTGGCGATCGTCATCGTCACCGGGATGGGGGTAGCCGCCTTCCACCCGCAGGGCTCGAAGAGCGCCCACTTCGTAAGCGCCAGCAGCCGGCGCGGCCAGAGCATGGCGGTATTTTCCGTCGGCGGCAACCTCGGCATGGCCCTGGGAACAATCTTCATGGGCCTACTTCTTACCCTGCCCGGAGCGATGGTCAACACCCCTTGGTTTCTCCTGCCGACTGGCATCACCGCGGCGCTTGTCTGGCTGAACCTGCCCCGCATCTCCCCTCCGCCCCAGACCGCCGCCGGCCAAAAAAGCCGCGCCAAAGCCCGACTGCCAGTATTCCTGCTCACCGTTCTCCTGGCCTTTATCCTCGTCCGCACCACAATCCAGGCCGGGCTTACCACCTTTATCCCTCTTTATTATGTGAATTATCTTGGCGGCAGCGCCGTCTACGCCGGCTACCTGCTGTCCGCCTTCCTGATGGCAGGCGTAGTCGGCACCTTTGTCGGCGGCACGCTCAGCGACAAGTTCGGCCGTAAGACGTTGATCGTCGGCTCGATGCTTATATCCTGGCCGCTGCTCGCCCTGTTTCAGTTCACAACCGGCTTGATGACGGTAGTGCTTGTGGCCGCGGTCGGCTTTACCCTTATCGCGAGCTTCTCGCCCCTCCTGGTGCTCGCCCAGGAAATAATGCCCGGCTACGAGGCGATGGCCGCCGGCCTCACGATTGGCTTCAGCATCGGCCTTGGCGGCATCGGCGTCACGGTGCTCGGCTACATAGCCGACCACTTCGGCATCCCCAGCGTCTTCACCGTCATTTCCGTCTTGCCGGCAGGCACCATTGGTCTCGCTATGCTGCTTCCCGGCGGCTGGTTCAAGCGAGACAACCCGTCAGCATCCTGATAAACTGATAGAAAAAAGGAGACCCATCCGCACGGATGGGTCTCCTTTGGGAGCGGTAGGTTCTCCACTGTCATGAAGCCGACCATGCCCAACGCCCGGAGGACGATAAAAGCCGCCAAAATTATTTTTAACCTGTCCGCAGCCATGAGGTCCACCCCGAAAGGGTATTATCCCCCGAATGCAGAATTTATCCATTATCTATTTTTCAAAGGAGGAAGCTTCATGAACGATTTTAAAGCCTGGCATAACGACACCCTCGGCGCCAAGGCCGCGGAAGCTCTTGCCAAGAACAACTTCCAGGCCTCGTACGTTAAGACGCGCAAGGAAGCCATCGACAAGGTGCTAAGCCTCGTCCCGGCCGACGCCTCCGTAGGTATCGGCGGTTCGTGGACCACCGGCACCGACCTCGGCCTGCCCGCCGTCCTCGAAGACCGCGGCAACACCGTCTACAATCACGGCAAGCCCGGTCTGTCCCCGGAAGAGGCCGTGGCCATCCGCCGCCAGCAGCTTACCTGCGACGTTTTCCTCACCGGCACGAACGCGGTCACTCTCGACGGCAAACTTGTCAACGTCGACGGCTCCGGCAACCGGGCCGCCGCCATGATCTTCGGGCCGAAAAAGGTCGTCATCGTCGCCGGCGTTAACAAAATCGTCCGCGACGTAGAAGAAGCCGAGCGTCGCATCGAGCTCTACGCCGCACCGATCAACAACAAGCGGCTGGGCAAGACCAACCCCTGCACGACAACCGGCATGTGCATGGATTGCCAGAGCCCCGGCCGCATATGCAACGTTACCACTATCATCCGCAAGCGGCTACCGCTCACCGAAACCCACGTGATCATCGTCGGCGAGGAGCTTGGCTTCTAGTAATCTCCGCAATTAGTAAAAAGTGCTCTTTATGCAAAGAGCACTTTTTCTTTTAACCCCTAAGCTCGAGCAGCTTTTTCGTCTTGTCGGAGAGGTTCTCGCTGCTGCCCCTGGGGACAGCCGCCTCATAGCGTTTCGCCGCCTCGGCCACCAATTCGGGGTCGATGCTCGTCGGTACGGCGAGGATGCGGTCGATGCGGGCGGCGAAATCGTTGGCAGCTAATGCGGAATCGTCCGCCGCCGCACTGGAGACGGCCTCGTCCTTCTTGCCGACGGCGATGTTGTATTTTGTCAGGTCCTGGCCGAGGATTTGGCTGGCCGCCGCCATATCGGCGTTTCTCAGGGCTGTCTTGAAGTCGCTTTTGGCCTGGCCGGAAAGCTGCTTGTAGCCCGACAGGACGGTTTCCCGCTCATTTTCGGGCAACTGAGCCTTCAGATCGCGGATTTCCCGCGCTTCGCCTTTGCGGAGCGAACCGAGGGCCGCGGCGCCGAGCAATATACCGAATATGTTCATATCATGTACCTCCAGGTATATTATCCCAGATCAATATATTGTGTTTCTTCGGCAAAAAACTCCTTTTTCCTGCAAAACTACCCCAAAATAGGCTATCGCCGCATAATTACTTTCCGATTAACAGGATTAAAGCAAATAAAAACGGCTTATCCGTATGGATAAACCGTTTTTGCGCTGCGGGCGGCCGCAGCCCCTTATTCACTCAGTTGGTGGGCGATGACAGGATCGAACTGCCGACATCCTGCTTGTAAGGCAGGCGCTCTCCCAGCTGAGCTAATCGCCCAAGTGGTGACCCGTAGGGGACTCGAACCCCTGTTCCCGCCGTGAAAGGGCGGTGTCTTAACCGCTTGACCAACGGGCCAATTTGGCTCCTCGAGTAGGACTCGAACCTACAACCCCGCGGTTAACAGCCGCGTGCTCTACCATTGAGCTATCGAGGAACAACGTAGATTATTATATCCTGCCGGAAAGAACTTGTCAAGCTATTTGCCCCGCGCCTCGGGATTTAGGCAGTTGGGCGGCAGTTCGCTCCGCAGCGCGGCCAGGATGTTGCGGCAGGCCATGCGGGCTATGCCTGTACGGCATTGGAGCGTCGCGCTGCCGACATGCGGGGCGAGGACGACATTGTCGAGCTTTAGCAGACAGGGTTCCACCAGCGGTTCGCGCTCGAACACGTCGAGGCCGGCACCGGCGATCGCGCGCGCCTCCAGGGCGGCAACCAGCGCCTTTTCGTCCACCACTGGGCCGCGGGCCGTGTTGACGAGGACGGCCGTCTTCTTCATCATCGCCAGTTCGGGAGCGCCAATCAGGTGGCGGGTCTGCTCGGTCAGCGGCACGTGGAGGGAAACGAAGTCGGCTTCGCGCAGGAGGGTGGCCAAGGGGACGAAACGGCCGCCGGTAGCTTTTTCGAAGTCGGGTTTGGGGGCATTGGCGGTATACAAAATGTCCATATTAAAGCCAAGAGCGCGCTTGGCCATCGCCAGGCCGATGCGCCCGCCGCCGACGATGCCCAGCGTTGTGCCGGAAACGTCGCTGCCCAGCATAAAGAGCGGCCCCCAGCTTTTCCACTGCCCCGCCCGCACCAGGCGGTCGCATTCCCCAATCCGGCGGGCCGCGGCCAGCAGCAGTGCCCAGGCCAGGTCGGCGGTCGCGTCGGTCACCACATCGGGGGTGTTGGTAACCCAGATGCCGCGGGAAGTGGCTGCTTCGACGTCGATATTGTTGTAGCCCACGCCAAAGTTGGCGACGACGCGGCAGGTGGGGGCGGCGGCGGCGCACACCGCGTCGTCGATGCGGTCGCCCACCGCCAGGATCGCGTCGCAGCCCCTGACGGCGGCCAGCAGTTCCTCGCGACTGAACGATTCGTTTTCGGCCGGCCTGACGATCCGGAATTTTTCCGCCAATGTGTCGGTAAAGGTATCCGGCAGCCAGCGGCTTAGTACAACAGTTGCTTTATCCATCTTAATCACCTCCTTTCCATTGTACCAAAAGCGGCCAGTCCAGCCAACCTCTTCTTGTCAGCAGGATAAGGTCCGCGCATAGCCAATACTATAGAACGCTACCAAATTCAAGGGAGGAAATCCTTATGGATGCCCGCATCAAAATCCTCGCCCAAAACCTCGTGAATTATTCTACCGCCCTCGCCCCCGGCGAGAAGCTCCTCATCGAGGCGGTCGACGGGGCGCTCCCGCTCGCCAAGGCGCTCGTCAATGAGGCCTACCGGGCCGGCGCCGTCCCCTTCCTCAGCCTCAAGAACAGTCAGCTCCTTCGCGCTCTTCTCCGCGACGCCTCGGCCGAGCAGCTGATCTTGACCGGCGAATGGGAGGCGACGCGCATGAAGGCGATGGACGCCTATATCGCGATAAGGGCCAGCGATAACGTCAGCGAGATGGCCGACGTCCCCGCCGGCAAGCTGCAGCTCTACCAGCAGAACTGGGTCAAGCCTGTCCATCTCGATATCCGCGTACCCGCTACGAAGTGGTGCGTCCTCCGCTACCCCGGCCCGTCCATGGCCCAACTGGCCAACACGAGCACCGAGGCGTTCGAGGACTTCTATTTCCGCGTCTGCACCCTCGACTATGCGAAGATGGCCGCCGCCATGGACCCGCTCATCGCTCTTCTGGAGCGGACCGACCGGGTAAGGATAACCGGTCCCGGCACAGATCTCTCCTTCTCCATCCGCGGCATCCCGGCCGTCAAGTGCGCCGGCCGACGCAACATCCCCGACGGCGAGGTGTACACCGCGCCGGTGAAAGATTCCGCCAACGGCGTTATCAGCTATAACGCCCCCGCCGTCTACCAGGGCTTCACCTACGAGAACATCCGCCTCGAATTCCGGGACGGAAAAATCGTCGGCGCCACCGCCAACGACAGCGAAAAAATCAACAAAATCCTCGACACCGACGACGGCGCCCGCTACATCGGCGAGTTTGCCCTCGGTGTCAACCCCTATATCGAGCGGCCGATGAAGGACACCCTTTTCGACGAGAAGATCAGCGGCTCCTTCCATTTCACCCCCGGCAACGCTTACGAAAAAGCATTCAACGGCAACAAGTCGGCCATCCACTGGGACCTCGTCTGTCTCCAGACCCCGCCTTACGGCGGCGGCGAAATCCATTTCGACGGCACGCTCGTCCGCAAGGACGGCCGGTTCGTACCCGAGGAACTGCAGGGACTCAACCCCGAAAATCTAAAATAAAAACTACTGCCGGCCTAAGGCCGGCAGTAGTTTTTATTTTAGCAGTTCCTGGATGAATGTCGGCAGGGCGAAGCTGCTCTTCTGCAGCTCCCTGTTCCAGTAGCGGGTCTTCAGGTCGGGCAGCTTGGCCGGGTCGACGGCTAGCGGGTCGTGCTTTTTGGAACCGATGGTGAAGCAGTGGGTGCCGCCCGGGTAGAGGGGGATCTGGGCCAGATATGTTCTGGTGATGGGGAAGAGAGCCTCGATATCCTTTCTGAGACGCTTTAAGAGCGGCTGGTGATAAAAGGGCGATTCGGTCTGCTGCACGAACAGGCCGTCGGTCTTGAGCGCTTTGTAACAGTCGGCGTAGAATTTGCCGGTGAACAGGCCCTCCCCCGGCCCAATCGGGTCGGAGCAATCGACGATGATGACGTCGTAACTGTTCTCGGCCTGAGCCATATGGTCGATGCCGTCGCCGATCTTGAGGTGGAACTTGTTGTGACCGTTTATCAGCACGGTGCTTATTTCCGGCAGGAACTGCTTGCATACGTCTACAACCATGCCGTCGATCTCCACCATCTCCACCCGCTCCACTCCCGGGTGGCGGACGACCTCACGCGCCGTGCCGCCGTCGCCCCCGCCGATGATGAGCACGCTCTTGGGATTGGGGTGAACGAACATCGGCACATGGGCGATCATCTCGTGATAGATGAACTCGTCAAAAATGCTGGTCTGGAAGACGCCGTCCAGGGCCAGCATGCGGCCGAACTCATACGTATCCAGCACGGCGACTTCCTGGAAGTCGGACTTGCCCATATAGAGCGTCTCCTTAACCCTGGCGCTCAGGCTCAGATTCTTAGTCTGGTATTCGGTGTACCAAAGTTCCATTAGCTTCGCCTCCTGTGGCTAGTTTGTCCTCAAGCTTGCTCCGTAATGTTAAATTTAGCATAATTTGCCGTCCGGGGAAAGAGCCTGGCGAAAAAAATCTCCGTCTCCCTTCCTGCCCCGCTTATTGTTGCCCTTAAACAGTCTTCATACCCGCGCGGCAGGTTTTATGGCCCTTTCCCGCCAGCATCAATTTCCTATAATTTACGCATAATAGCTACAGCATCCAAATGAGGTAAACATTATGGCTGACACGCTGCTCGCCAGTGCCTGGCAACGGTTAAAAAACCTCATCGACTATACGCCGCCCGTTGACCCGGACCCGTTCGTCCTTGACGAAAACCGCCCCTACGATACCGGACAGGTGACTAAGCAGACCGGCGGTCAGTCGGAAACCGCCCGCAGCCACCTCGCGTCCATGGTGGCCTTCGGGCGGCGCCTCGCCATTTTCATGGCCAAGACCCAGACCGCCCTCCGCGAAAGCTCTTTGACCGCAGATATCCAAAGTTTCCGCGCCGAACTGGCAGCATTGGAGAAGCAGTGGGCCGACCTCGCGCCCGTTCTCTTCTCTTACCAGAACAGCCAGGACCCCGGCGAGGCCCGCATCCACGCCAGCCTCGACGAAAACCGCCGCACCCTGGAAGAAATATACCGTCTGCCTCGCAACAAGGATTTGGTCATCAGGGAATTCGAGGTGAGCGAGCGTCACCCCGCCGCAGCCTTCGTCGTCTACATGGAAGGGCTCGTCGACGGTAACAAGCTCGACCGCTTCGTCCTCGAACCCCTGATGGGGAAGGCGAACCGCCTGTACGGTGGCGATACCATCGATCTTCTCATGAAGCGCGCCATCCCCAACGGACAGGTCCGCCGCATCGGCACCTTCAAAGACCTCCAGGACGGCGTCAACATCGGCGACACCGTCCTCATCGTCGACGGCATCGCCGAAGCGGTCGTCATCGAGACCAAGGGCTGGGAGCACCGCGGCGTCGACTCGCCGAAGACCGAGCAGACCGTCCGTGGCTCGCTCGCCGCCTTCAGCGAAAACCTTCGCATCAACACCGGCCTCGTAAGATCCATGCTCCGCAGCAGCGACCTCGTCACCGAGTTAATCAAGGTGGGCACGCGCGGCCAGCTCAACTGCGCCCTTATGTATATCGACTCGATCGCCAACGCCTCTCTGGTGGCAGAAATCCGCCGCCGCCTGCAAAACATAGAAACCGACTATGTCGCCGATTCCGCCGAGCTCGCCCAGTTCATAGAGGACTCACCCACCATCATTTTTCCCCAGTCCATGTCCACCGAGAGGCCCGACCGCGTCGCCACCAGCCTTGCCGAAGGCCGCGTCGCCCTCATCCTCGAGGGCAACCCCTTCGCCCAGATTCTCCCCGTCTCCTTCTTCAGCTTCTTCCACTCCGCCGAGGACTTCAGCGTCAAATCGGGCATCGCCAACTTCATGCGCGTCCTCCGCCTCTTCGGCGCCTTAATCTCCACCGTACTCCCCTCCCTCTACCTTGCGATCAGCTATTTCCACCCCGAGGCCATTCCCACCGAACTCCTCCTCGCCATCGCCGGCTCGCGCGAAAACGTCCCCTTTCCCGCCTGGTTCGAGGTGCTGGTAATGGAACTGTCCTTTGAACTCGTGCGCGAGGCCGGCGTCCGCATTCCCGGCCTCCTCGCCTCCACCATCGGCATCGTCGGCGCCATCATCCTCGGCCAGGCCGCCGTCGCCGCCCGCATCGTCAGCCCCATCGTCGTCGTCCTCGTCGCCATCACCGGCCTGGCCTCCTTCACCATCCCCGAGTACCGCATGTCCTCCGCCATCCGTATCATCCGCTTCCTCCTCTTCATCGGCGCCATCACCTTCGGGCTGGTTGGCCTCGCCATGGCCCTCCTCGCCCTCGCCGCCCTCCTCTGCCGGATGAAGTCCTTCGGCGTGCCCTACCTCGTCCCCATCGCCCCCCGCACCATCGCCAACTACGACGTCGTCATCCGCGGCCAAGTCTACAGCCAGGAACAACGCCCCGATGCCCTCGGCACCAAGGACCGCCGCCGCCAGCCCTCAGTCAGCCGCGTCTGGACCAAAAAGCCGCCCGAAGAGGAGAGAGAGCAGTGAACTATCGGAGCGGCCGCATGGGCATGGCCGAGGGCATCGGCCTCATCTTTGCCATCAACTTCCCCCTCGTTTTCCTCGGCACCCCCGCCTTCCTCGCCGAGGCCGCCGGCCCCCTCAGCTGGGCCACCCCCCTTGTCGGCGCCCTCGCCGCCGGCGCTCTCCTCTGGACTCTTCAGGCCCTCCTCGCCCGCTACCCCGGCGACCTCCTCTCCCTCGCCGGACGCCTGCTGGGGCGGTCGGCCGTTTACCCTGTCGGCCTATTTTTCTTTTTCGCCTTCTTCGCCACCGCCTGCCTGTGGACGCGAGAGTTCGCCGAGAACACCCTCCTCACCGCCCTGCCCCGGACCGAGTTCAGCGCCATCGTCCTCGTCTACGGCTTCGCCGCCATAGTCGTCGTCTACCTCGGCGTCGAAGCCATGTCCCGCGCCACCTTCCTCATCCTCCCCTTCGCCGTCGTCGGACTCTTCCTCGTCTTCGCCGGCCTCGGCCCCGAGATGCGGCATTACTACCTTTTCCCGATCCTCGGCAACGGCCTCCCTTCCCTCATACAGACCACCTCGCTGTTCGTCGGCGGCAGCGCCCCTTCAGCCCTCCTCATGCTCCTCGCCCCCGCCTTCCAGAATGCCAAAACCATCCAGGCGGCCATCATCTTCGGCTTCGGCGGCAGCGCCGTCCTCCGCAGCATCGCCAATGCCGTCTATGTCATGACTTTCAGCGCCTCAATCGGCTCCGAGAAGACCCTCCCCTTCTACGAGATGGCCCGTCTTATCTACATCAACAGATATGTTCAGCGCGTCGAAGCCGTCTTCATCCTCCTCTGGGTCATAATCGGCGTCCTCGGCATCGCCGCCTGCCTCTACGGCTCTCTCTACACCCTCGCCCGCCTTTTCCGCCTCCCCTCCCCCAAACCGATTCTCCTCCCCCTCGGCCTGCTCATGGTCCAGATAGCCTCCATCCCCCCCGACGCCGGCATGGTCCTCTCCCTCGGAGCGACGTTGTTCACCACCATTCTCGCCCCCGGCTTCGCCCTCATCGTCGTCGCCTTCAGCATCGCCTGGCTAAGGAGGAGGAAATAGCTTGCGCACGGCATTGGTTCTCGTCCTCCTGGCCTGCCTGTTCGTCGCCGGCTGCAACGGCGCCAAGGAAACCGACGAAGTCGCCTGGATCGTCAGCATGATCATCGACCGGGCCGACGACGGCGACCTCGTCGTCAACTACCGCATCGCCGTGCCCGCCACCCAGGCCGCCGGCGACAGCGCCCGCGCCGCTGACAAAGAACCCTCCACCCTCGTCAGCGTCAAAGCCTCCTCCCTCGCCGAAGCCCGCAACCTCCTCAACGCCTCCCTCTCCCGCGGCGCCAATCTCAGCCACGTCACCGCCATCGTCATCGGTGAAGACCTCGCCCGGGCGGGCATTCAGGACCTCGTCGGTCCTCTCCTGCGCTTCCGCGAGTTCCGCGGCTCCACCTTTCTTTTTGTCTCCCGCGGCCCGGCCGGCGACGTCGCCCGCGCCAACAAGCCGACCATCGAGACCTACATTTCCCGCTGGGTTCATAACTATATGCGCGGCTATGACGAAGCCTCCTACTTTCTCCCCCTTCCTCTCCACGATTTTTACACCCGTCTGAAAGGCAGAAGCGGCTCCCCCCTCGCCGCCGTCATCGCCGTCAGCCCCAATCCCGGCCAGGACCGCCCCGCCGCCCGCCAGCCCAACAGCAAGGTCGATACCTACCTGGCCGGCGACCTGCCTATCCAGGGCGGCAATCCCGTCGAGGTCACCGGCACCGCCGTCTTCCGCGAGGACAAGCTGGTCGGCTTCCTCGACACCGGCGAGACCCGCGCCCTCGCCATCCTCCTCGACAAATTCCCGCAGGGCTTCATCGTCGTCACCGACCCCCTCGCCCCCAAGCACCAGGTCAACGTCCGCCTCCGCAACGGCCGCGCCCCCAAAATATCCATCGACACCGGCGGCGACCGACCAGTAATCGGCATCGACGTCTTCCTCGAGGGCGAGAGCACCGGCATCCCTTCCGGCATCGCCTACGAAACCGAAGAGTTCCTGCCTCTCCTCGAACGGCAGATATCGGACACTATCCACGAGCAGATCCTCAACATGCTCGTCCGCACCCAGGGCTGGGACACCGACGTCGTCGACTTCGGCTACCATATCCGGCCCAAGTTTCTCACTATTAACGACCTTGTTCAGTACCGCTGGCACGAGAAGTTTCACCGCGCCGAATTCAACATCGTCGTCAACACCGAAATCCGCCGTACCGGCCTCCTCCGCAATACCCGGGAAATAAGAAAGGAGCCTGACTAGTGATTCTCATTATCCTGGTCGCCCTCGGCGCCGCCGCCCATGCGTATATGTTCGGCCGTTGGCTCTTCTTCCGCGGCAACAAGGCCGGCGCCCTAGCGGTTTACATCGTCGCTATCGCCTGCGTCGCCCTGCCCGTCTACCGCTACCTCACCGCGCCCTGACGCCCGACAGGCACAAAAAAGGCGGGCTGTCAGCCCGCCTTCGAATCAGATACTATTTCAGGCATCTTCCCCGTTCCGGTACTTCGGCAAACTGAATCCGTGGCCGAGCACTTCCACCGCATCCTGCACGATCATGAGGGCGTGCGAGTCGATCGCGTCGACGATCGGTTTGATCTTGGCCATCTGGGTCAGTGAAACCACCACGAAAACCACTCTCTTGTCCTCGCGGGTGAAGGCCCCCTGGCCTTTGATGAACGTTACGCCCCGCCCGACCTCGTTCATTATTGCCGCCGCGATCTCATCGCTGTATTCGGAAATAATCAAAACGGTCTTTTTGGTATTGAAACCGGCGATTACTTTGTCGACCGTCATCGCCCCGACGTACATCGATACAAGCGTGAACATCGCCGGCTTGGCGCCGAACAGGAAGGCGGCGACCGCCATCAGGACGGCGTTGATGGCAAGCATGACATGGCCGGCGTTGAAGGCGAAATACTTCTTCACCAGCACCACGATGATATCTGAGCCGCCCAGGCTGCCATTGACGCGGAAAACGATCCCCGATCCGACGCCCGACACGAGGCCGCCGAAAATAGCGGCCAGCAGCGTATCGTCGACCGCCGGCCTGGCGGTGAGGAAACTGGTGGCGTCGATAGCGGCGGTAAAAATTACCAACCCGTAGAGGGCGCACAGGAAATACGCCCGGTCCATGAAGCGGTATGCAGCGTAGAAGAGGGGGATGTTGAAAACCGCGATCATCAGGCCGATCGGCCAATCAAGCAGATAATGGAGGATCATGGCGATACCGGCAATGCCTCCGCTCAGCAGGAAATGCGGCACGAAAAAGGCGTTGATGGCTATGCCGCAAATGAGTCCGCCGACGCCAGTAAGCACATACCGCATAACCTCACGGCGCCACTCTTCCTTTGCAGTTAATTGCATGCTGCTTCCCTCCGGAACGTCTTTTTGGCTGGTCCCCCAACCGACTTTTATTATATAGGTTGTCCCGTCCGCACGCAATATCGCCGCAAAGAAGAAACCCCGCACCGCGGGGTTGAGTCGTTTCCTTTTTTGCGATAGGCCGCAAATTACCGGCAAAAACCTAGAATTCGTCTTCCCAGGATATGAATGGCTTCTCTACATCCACCATCGCGTTCACCATCAGTTCGACAAGACCGCCGTAGATGATGTTGTACTTGTCGCGGAAGCCGTAGTGCTGCATAAGGGCGTCGCGGGCCGCGCCCTTGCAGTTGGAGCAGGGGGCGCAGTAGTATTTGGGGATGGAGGGGTCGAGGCAGTCCTTGAACGCTTCCAGCACCTGCTTGGCCTTCATGCGGGACGAGATGTTGTTGCGCCAATCGGGGAAGTTATACACGTTGTTGATCGCGAAGCCGCTGCCGCCACCGCAACAGTAGTTCATCACCCCGGCGTTCGGCATTTCGCGGAACATGCCGGGAGCCATGATATGCTTGAGGATATTGCGCTGGGGGTTCACGATCCCCATCAGGCGGACCATGTTGCAGGGGTCGTGGAGAGTTACCGGGAAATTATTTTTGCTAGGATCGAATTTGATCGCCCCGCTGGTCACCATCTGTTCGAGGATGGGCAGGCAGCTTTCCCGCGGAATGGCCAGGTCGCCCACACACACCCGGTCGGCTATCTCGACGATCGCCTTGGTAGCGTGGCCGCACTCGCCGACAACGATCTTACGCACGCCGAGATTTTTGGCCGCCATAATCTGACCGACGGCAATGCGGGCGAACTGGAAGTCGTCGTACCAGGTGCCGTAGTTGACCCCCTCATAACCCATGACTTCGCTGGAGAGGGTATAGTCGATGCCGGCGGCATCGAAGAGGATGGCAAAGGCGGCGGGGTTCTCCGGCCAGGCGACGAATTCGCCGGCGTTGTGGATCACGAGAACGTCGGCGCCCTTTTTGTCCACCGGAATTTTTATGCGGCGGCCGATCTTCTCTTCGATCTCGTCCTCGATGAATTCGATAGTATCGAGAAACGCAGCCGGCGTCATACCGGTCGACGAACCGGTCTGCAGGTGCCGCATCGTGCCGCTTTTGTGGGCGCCGTCAGCGGCGATGCCGAATTCCTGGCTGAACAGCTTCCTAAGCTCGCGGGTAATCAGGGCGTTGTCGACCCCAACCGGGCAGGTGGCGGCGCAGCGCCGGCAGACCGAGCAACGGTAGGCCAGCTCGGCCAGGCGGTTGATCGTATGCCAGTTGAGCTCGACGTCGGCGCCGACGAAGCCGCCCAGCAGCCGTCCTTCGGGCGTAAAGTGGCGCTGGTAGATTTTGCGCAGCAGCTCGGAGCGGAAGTTGGGACGGTAGATGTCCTGGCGACCGCTCTCGGTATAGATGGGGCATGCTTCGTTGCAGGTGTTGCAGCGCACGCAGTAGTCGGTGCTGAGCGAAGTCGGCTGCAGGAACGTCCAGTTGTTTTCCTTGGTGAACAGCTTCTCTAAGCCGCGGAGGAATTTGTTCACCATTGCGTCCTCTTCCTCTTTGCTGGCCGGCTTGGGCAGGCCGAGAGCCGAAAAACCGTCGAGGGAGAAATCGTATTTCTCCTGCCACTCCGGCTTGGCCGGTTTGAAAGGCTTATCCTCATAGCCGGGCACCTGGGCGAGGTCTGCTGCGTCGATGGGGCAGAGAACGTCGGCCGGTTTGGCGAAATCTCTAAAACGCACTTTTTGTTTCATAGCCTACTTCTCCCCCTCTTTGGGTTTCGCCGGGTTGGTCGTTGCCTGTTCCAGCCAGGAGTCGCCCGGCCTCAGGTGAGGCGCCGACCAGGTTGCCTTGTAGTGGAGATACCCGCCGATCGTTTTGTCGAGGCTGCCACCGGCGACGAGCGGCTCGTCGTCCCACATGATGTTGTGGTAGAAGAAATACTTGGCGGCGAAGTGCAGCATGCGGCTGAAGGGCAGATAGATGAGGAAGATGCCGAACAGCAGCACTTCAAGCGTCATCATAGGAGGCAGCGCTATCGGTTTGAAGGTATACAGCGAAACGGCGTAGCCCCTGGCGAGGACGAAAGAGGGATCTTCGATCAGCCAGGCAACCAGTCCGACGCCGAAGAGCGCGATGAGCAGGTAGAGGTTGAGGAAGGTGACCGGCGAGGAGAAGTCTTTGAGATCTTCGTCGGTGTAGCGCATCCACAGCAGCCCCAGGCAGCCGTAAAGACCAAGGACGAGACCAACCGCGCCGGCGACGACCGTAATAACGTTCAAAGCCTGAGCCCAAAAGGCCGTCGAGACTCCGGAAATCTTCAGGCCGCCGATCAGCTCCACAATGGCGCCGAATTTCACGAGGCCTATCCAGCCGATGATGAGATAAAAGCCGGCATGCATGGGGTAGGAGAAATTCCACATCTTGCGGTTATAAAGAAAAGTCCGCTTGAGAAGGAGAATCTCTTCAGCCATTTCGGCCAATTCGAGGGCGAGGTACATCGGCCGGGGCCGCTTCCAGAACTCGAGTTTTTGAAAAACCGATCCTTCCGGTCCCTCGTGGGCGATCGGGTAAAGATCCCACCGCAGGTGACGGGGCATAGAAGCGATAGTTATAACCTTCTTCAGGGTAGCGGCGACAAAAATGATGACAGCCAGGTACATAAATGGTCCGGCGATCAGCCAGCTTAAGGTGTCACCCATCGGCGTAGTCCTCCCGTACTGATTATTTCACTTCAATTGTAGCAGACTGCCCCCCGACTTGATATGTGGTTTTTGTCACAAACTCATAGAGGAATGTTATAACCTGATAAGTAATGAGTTCACGGAAAATCCAGGAAGTGAAACGGCAGGTTGCCGGCGGCCGCGCGGAGAATACTAACAGGAGTGACAACGGAGGTGTTGACGGTGGCCTTCTGGCTGATGAAAACCGAACCCGACGAATTCGGCTACGACGATCTGGTCCGCCTGGGGCGCGACCGCTGGAATGGGGTGCGCAACTTCCGCGCCCTTGCTCACATGCGGCAGATGGCGACCGGCGATCTTGTCTTCATCTATCACACCGGCAAAGAGAAGGCCATCGTCGGCGTCGCCGAGGTGGTTGCGCCCGCGTATCCCGACCCGGCCGGCGACGACGCGCGCTTCGTGGTCGTAGACGTAGCCCCGCGCTACCGCCTCCAGCGGCCGGTTACGCTGCGGGAGATCAAGAGCGGCCCGGCTTTCGCCGACTGGGAACTGGCGCGGCTCCCCCGCCTGTCGGTGATGCCCGTGCCGCCGGAACACTGGCAGCGGATCCTCGACATGGCGCAGGAGAGTAGCTGACGGCATGCGAAAACCCGGGGAATCTCCCCGGGTTTTGTTATTTTACGCCAACTAGGATACTACCTTTAGACTTTGAACCTGCCGACCGCCGCCTGCAGATCGCCCGCCATTTTTGCCAGTTCCCGGCTGGACGAGGCGATTTCCTCCAACGACGCCGACTGTTCCTCGGTGGCTGCCGATACCGTCTCGGTCTGGCCCATCGTATCCTGGCTGATGACTTTTATTCCACCGACAGCTTTGACCGTTTGCTCGCTGTCACCGGCTAACCCGTTTATGACGACCGCTATCTCTCCCGACCGCGAGGATACTTCGCCCACAAGCTCGATTATGCTTTTGAACGCCTGTCCGGCCGAAGATACCATTTTCGTACCCTCGCCGACCTCTCTGGTGCCCTTTTCCATCGCCGTCACCGCCTGGGCGGTTTCCGCCTGTATTCCGCCGATCAGGTCGGCGACTTGGCCGGCAGCTCGTTGAGACTGCTCGGCGAGTTGCCGCACCTCTTCCGCCACTACCGCAAAGCCTCGCCCCTGTTCGCCCGCCCGGGCCGCCTCGATGGCGGCGTTGAGGGCGAGCAGGTTGGTCTGGCCCGCGATACCGGTGATCGTATCGATAATCTGGCCGATCTCCTTGGACTGTTCACCCAACTTGGCGACTACAGCCGCCGAGTCGTTGACCGTCGCTTCGATCCGGGCCATCTGGGAAACTGCCGTTTCGACCGCCTGGCCGCCTTCTCCGGCCGAATGGGCTGCCTTGCCGGCGAGGTCTGCCGCCGTCCGAACGTCTACGGCGATCTGCCGTGCGCCTGCCGACATCCGATCAACCGTTTCGGCGGTAACAGTGACTGCTTCAAGTTGTTTTCCGGCGCCGGCCGCCACCTCGGTGATCGATTCGGCCACCTGCCCGGCCGCCTGAGCCGATTGCTCGGCGCTGGCGGTCAGTTCCTGGCTTGCTGCCGCGAGAGTTTCGGCCAAGCTGCTTACCTGCGTGACAAGGGCCCGGAGATCGGCCACCATTTTGTTGAAGCCGGCCGCCAGCGTTCCGAGTTCATCGCGGGATTCCACTGACACCAACCGGGTCAGATCGCCGCTGGCCACCTGGTTCACGCCCTCGGCAAGCCGCTGAACCGGACCGGCGATACCTCTGGCCATCATAAAGGCAAATAACGCCCCTAACATCATGGCAATGACGGCGATTATGCCGATAACGCCCATCATTTTATTGCGTTCATCCACCATTTTGGTGATATTCTGCCCGGCGAAGATAACTCCAATAGGCTTATTCTCCGGCCCCATGAGCGGCATATAGGCGGTCACGTACTGCATGCCGAGGATGTCAGCTTTCCCGGTGTATGTCTTGCCCTCGCCGAGCACCTTGGCGGCGATCTGCTCGTTGAGCTTCGTCCCCACCTGGCGTTTCCCGTCCTTGATTATCGTCGTCGACACCCGCTCGTCGCCCTGGAAAAGAGTCGCATCAGTCCCGAAGAGCTTTTTGACATTGTCGACGATCCTGTCATTGCTGACGGTATATCCGGGCGTTACCACGCCGACGATTTTGCCCTCGGCGTTCTTCACCGGCGCCCCTGCGCGGACGGATAGCCTTATAACGGTACCCGGCTCTACGGCGGCAAAGACGCTGCCCTGAAGCGCCTTCTGGACATTGACCTGATTGGTCACACTATCCCCGGTCTTGGGATCGTGCGTGCGGGCAACAACGACGCCTTTGCCGTCGCTGACCGTCACCGAATCCACCCCCGAGTTTTGGGCCACCGGTCCCAACAACCGTAAAACGGCGGCGGCGTCCCTGCCCTCAATCGCCTGGGCTAGGCCGGGATAAGCGGCCATGATTGTCGCGTTGGCCGCCGCTTGCTTCTTATAGTCTTCGAGCTGCGACGCCAGAAATTCCATACCCTGAACCGTGGTGACTTCGTGCGCCTTTTCCATATTGTCGTTGAAGAAATAAATTGCAGCCATCGCAGTAGCCAACACAGCGACCGCGACCAACACGATGATAGAACCGGACAGTTTCTGCTTAATTCCTAATGACATTCCCAATTTCATGACCTCCTGGAGCTTCTTACATTTTAATTTGCCGCTTTGAAAGGCTTTTCAGATAATTGTACGTCAAAATGATGCTCTATTCATCCCCCTTAAAGCATAGCTGACATTTATTCAAGGTGTGCCGTTTAATTGCACCATACCCGGGCTGGTGTTTCCCTAGCTACTTCGGCCTTAACGGCCGATGGTGGACAAGATAAGGTTATGACGTCATAAAAATCGTTTTTACAAAGGCAAAAGAAAAGACGCCCCCGTCCGGGGGGCGTCTTTCGCGGCAATAACCGCCTACTTGCTGGCTGTCGCCCGCGGCTTGGTAAACAGCCTCAGCACCCACAGGAAAAGCAAAGCTCCGACGGTGCTGGTGATGATGGCGCCGATTACGCCGTAGGCCGTGATCCCCAGAAGGCCGAACAGGAAGCCGCCTACCAGGGCGCCTACGATGCCGACCGCCATATCGCCCCACAGGCCGAATCCGCCGCCGCGGAAAATCTGCCCGGCCACCCAGCCGGCGACGACGCCGATAATCAGAAACCATGCTATTTGACTGAAATCCACTTATTTACCACTCCTTTCATAAATCACCAATAGTTGGTGATGCATCCATAATATTGCCTACTTTTACGTTTTTTATACAAAATGGGACCTGATTCGCATGCCTGCGGCTTTCCAGGGAGAATATTTTCTCAGTTAGCTACGGAGGGTTAACAGCGCCGGCGGAGAATAAAAACAAAGCGGAAACTGTTTTTCCCTTCCCGCGCAGCGGATAATCCGCCTGGCAATGGCGAACACGGGAGGTAGATAAGTGAACATCATCGTGACGGAGAGAATTGCCGAGGTCGGCATATATTACCTCAGAGAAAACGGATTTTCCGTCGAGGCTTGCCTCGGTATATCCCAGAGCGAACTTCTAAAGGTCATCCACCGCTACGACGGCTTGATTGTTCGCAGTGTCACCCGGGTGGACGAAGAACTCCTCGCCAGAGCGAAAAAGCTGAAAATCGTCGGGCGGGCGGGAAACGGACTTGACAATATCGACCTGCCGGCCTGTACCACGCGTGGCATCCCGGTTGTTAACACCCCGGCCGCCAACGCCATGTCAACAGCCGAACTTGCCGTCGGCCTCATATTCGCTGCCTTCCGCAATATTCCCCAGGCTTACCGCGCTGGGAAAGCCAAGGATTTCCGCCGCGTCGTCTATTTCGGCCACGAACTGCACGGCAAGACGGCCGGCATCGTAGGCCTTGGCCGCATCGGTTCCTTAGTGGCGGCAAAACTTAGAGCTCTGGGCCTTAAGGTTATCGCCTACGACCCGCATATTGAAGAAGCCCGCTTCGAGGAGCTGGAAGCGGAAAAGTGCGCCGACCTGGCTGCTCTTCTCCGCCGGGCGGACGTTATCACCATCCACGTCCCCAAGAAGCCGGAAACTACGGACCTCATCGGCGCCCCGGAGCTTGATCTGTGCAAACCGGGAGTACGAATTGTCAGCACCTCCCGCGCCGGCATCGTCAACGAGCGGGCGCTCCATGCAGCCCTGCGCAGCGCCCACGTCGCCGCCGCCGGGCTCGACATCCTCGACCCCGAGCCGGACTTCGAGGCCGCACCCGGCGAACAGGACTACCATCACCCCCTCCTGGAACTCGACAACGCCATTATTACCCCGCATATGGGGGGGTCGACCGAAGAAGCTGAGCACACCATCAGCATGACCCTCGCCCGCTTGGTGACAAGAGCCTTTACAGGCCAACCCATAACCGCGGCCAACAATATCACCGGCTTGTCGACAGGTCGCTACTAAAGCCGAATATAAACTTAAAAGGCACCCGCGCGGTGCCTTTAATTTAACGATATGCCGGAAGCGGAGCCATGCTAGGCTGACATCCGGGTGAACGCAGGGGCCTTTATAAACTACCTCCCTCGCAATGGATCAAATCTTTTACAACTTCTCCCGCCAGGATCAGCCCCGCCACCGAGGGAACAAACGCGATGCTGCCAGGTATCTGACGTCTGGTGGTGCATTTCCGGGGCGTGCCCGGCGGGCAGACGCATCCGGTCACGCAGCTCGTTTCCTCGCTTTCCTGGGGCGCAACCGGTTTTTCCCGCGAATATACGACCTTGAGGGCATTGACGCCGCGGCGTTTCAGTTCGTAGCGCATCACCTTCGCCAGCGGGCAGACGGAGGTACTGAAAATATCCGCCACCTCGAATTTCGTCGGGTCAAGCTTATTGCCCGCCCCCATGCTGCTGATGATGGGGATGTTGCGCTCCGCGGCCCGCACGACAAGATCGATCTTTGCCGTCACGGTATCGACGGCATCGATGATATAGTCGTAGTCGTCGGCGATGAGCTCCTCCGCCGTTTCGGGCAGGTAAAACTTCTGGTGAACTGTTACTTGTGCGTCAGGGTTGATCTCCAGCACCCGGTCTCTCATAACCGCCACTTTCGCCTTGCCGATCGTCTTTGTCGTCGCGTGGAGCTGCCGGTTGAGGTTGGTCATACAGATACAGTCGTCGTCGACGAGAACCAGTTTACCGACCCCACAGCGCACCAGCCCCTCGACCGCGAACGATCCCACCCCGCCGACGCCGAAAACCGCCACTCTCTTTGTCGCCAGCACGGCCAGCGCCGCCGGCCCGACGAGCAGTTCCATACGGGAAAAACTATGCAGCATAACCCCACCCTTTCGCAGAGACCTTGTCCTTAAAGTATCCTCTACTATACGAAAATACACCGCAATCACCGTAATCCCTGCCGAACTTTCCTGTACGACAAAAGACCTCCGCTTTTGCGGAGGCCCCGGTCAATCTTCCTCATCTTCATCCTCCTCGTCCGGCGCTTCTTCGCCCTGGAGAAGACACTGGCGGATGAGTTCGAGCACAGCCAAAAAATGCTCGCCCTCGCGGCGAATATGGTCGGCCAACAGCGGAGGGAAAACCGCAGCCGCCGCGCAGCGGGCGACCAGGCTTTCCGCCGTGGCGAAAAAATCGACAGCTTCGTCGGCAGCCACCCTGAGATCCTTTTCGAACTGGACAAGCTCGTTATTCGGTCGGTAATGCCACAGCATACTGGCAAGATCGCGGGCCTGAAGATTCAGCGTGTCAAATTTCTCCCCCAAACACTTGGCCTGCAAGACAAAAGCCCGTTCCGTCGGATCGATGAGCCCGCGGATAAACTTGGCATGGTCGGCGATGCCACGTACCCAGAAAATGTTCTCGCTTACCATGGCATCCACCGTAAACGCCATCCCGCAACCGACGATTTTTTTCAGCAGTTTCCGGAAATAGAGCGCCTCGCGCGACAAGTGGTCGACAAAAAGCGGGGTTAGCCAGCCGCCGCACAACCGGCAATCCACGAGCAAGTGAAGAATATGCCGGTTAAAAACGAAAAACTTCCCTACCGCGATCATCGTCACGGCAACGAGGCGGGAAAACTCTTCCCCAGACGTCTCCTTGGCAAAGCGGTCCTCAAGGTCGCCGAAAACGGCCGAGAATCTCTGTGCTTCTATCTTCAGATCGCTTTCCGCGCACGGAAGCCCAAGATCGATAAACTGTGCGTGATCGCGCATTATTCTAAGCCAGAAAAGCACTTCCGCAATGGCAGGGGGCGGGAAGGGCTTTACGCCGCGGCAGAAAATATCCATACTTACCCCCCATTCTTCTCGTTTTACTATATTTTATGTCATTACCTCCCATGTGTGCCCCGACTGACCCCGAAGCCAACCGAAAAGGAGACATGAAGCTTGTTGCTTCATGTCTCCTTGAATGACCGGGTTCTCTGCCGCGCTACGGCATCAGGCGGCCGAATAGCTGCTCCACCAGACCGGGCGCCACCGTCGCCGCGAGCAGCAGGATGGTAAGGACGATTATCAGGCCGGCGAACGTCCAGGCAACCAGGTTATAAAGGGGCGAGTTGCGGCACTTGCCCATTATCTTGGCATTGCTAGCGATGAGCACCATGAAGATGAGCACTGGCACGAGCAGGATACCGTTCACCACCTGGGTTGTCAGCATCACGTGGTAAAGAGACAACCCTGGCCACAGTACAAGGACAGCGCTGAAAACGATGATGGCGGTGTATAGGCCGAAAAATACCGGCGCCTCCTTGTAAGACTTGCTGATGCCCCTCTCGAAGCCGAAAGCCTCGCAGATGGCGTAAGAGGTACTGAGCGGAAGGATGAAAGCGGCCAGCATCGAGGCGCCGAACAAGCCGAAGGCAAACAGGAAGGATGCGTATTTGCCGGCCAGCGGTTCGAGGGCGATTGCCGCGTCGGCGGCCGTTTCGATGGGAATATTGTTCACATGGAGGGTGGCCGCGGTCGCCACCACGATGAAGAAGGCGATAAAGCCGGTGAAGAAAGCGCCGACGAGCACGTCCCAGCGTGTATACGCGTATGTTTTGGCGGTTATTCCCTTGTCGACGATCGTCGCCTGGACATAAAACTGCCCCCAGGGCGTGATCGTCGTACCGATGATGCCTATCACCATCAGCAGATACCCCGGATCGTGCGAGAAGGTGGGCGGCGTGGCCGCGACGGCTATCACCTCCCGCCACGGCGGGTCGACGATAAATCCGGAGATTACATAGCTGAAGAAGGTTAGGCAGAGCGCGAAGAAAACCTTCTCGATCCGCGAGTAATTGGCCTTGAGCACAAGCCGCCACACAACAAAGGCGATTATTGGCACCGCGATATAGCGGCTGATCCCGAATATCTCGAAGCTCGTGGCAATACCGGAAAACTCCGACACGGTTGTGCCGATATTGGCCACCATCAGTACCGACATGGCGAAAAAGGTCCATTTTACCCCGTACCGCTCGCGAATGAGGTCGGAAAGGCCGCGGCCGGTCACCGCCCCAGTACGGGCGGAAATCTCCTGGACGACGGTCAGGGCGAGAATGCTGATAAACAGCACGAACAGCAGGCTGTAGCCGTATTTGGCCCCGGCCGCAGAGTAGGTGGCGATGCCGCCGGCGTCGTTGTCGGCAAAGGCGGTGATGATCCCCGGGCCCATAACGGCAAGGAAAAGCACCAGCCTCTCCTTCATTTTCTTCACATCCACGCCTGCCACCTCCTTCCTTAGTAAAAAAGAAAAGACCTTCCCTGCGGAAGGTCTTTCATGTCGATAAAAGTACGACCTTCCCTACTCGTCGAGTTTTAGCACTGCATAACGTAGAGCACACTCCTCAGCCACATTAGGTAGAACCTTACGCCGGTAATACCTGTTATACCCATTGGCGTCTCTCGACGTTTCCGGGCAGTGGCCTCTGTTTATGCAGGAGCCTCACCTAACAGAGAAATGATCGGTTTTCTTTTTCATTATATGCCCCATCGCGCGAAAGGTCAATCATTAGCGCAAAAACATGAGTTAAAGCATCGCAAAACAGCCGTCATTCCTAAAATTGACCTCAAAACGGGCTCTTTCGGCCTTCAAAGGCAAAAAAGACCAGACGAGGGCTGCCCCTGTCTGGTCATGATCTTTTCTTATAAGCCTACTCCGGCTGGTCGGCGGGTTCCATCCCCCGGCGCCCTCTTAACTTCAACCAGTAGCCCGCGGCTACAACGCCCACGGTGAGAGCCACCTCGATAGGCAGCGCATATGCGGTCAGCATCGCGCCGATAGCGGCGTCGCCGATAACCATCTTGGCAGCCGTCCAGCCCAGGATAGCCGCTCCCGCGTAAATGATAATCGGGAAGCGGTCCATGAGATTGAGGATAAGCTGGCTGCCGAAGACGACCAGCGGGATGCTCATCGCCAGACCGATGCCTAGCAGCATCCAGTTGCCGTTTGCAACACCGGCGATAGCGAGAACGTTATCGAGACTCATGATGACATCGGCAAACAGGATGACCTTGATGGCCTCGCTGAGGCAAGCAGCCTCATGGCATTTGACATCGCCCTTATCATCGGCGATCAGTTTCACGGCAATCCATATGAGCGCCAAACCGCCGGCGAATTGAAGATACGGGATCTGCAGCAGGTACGCTGCCGCCAGGGTCAGCACGATCCTTAGTACGACCGCGCCCATACTGCCCCAAAAAACGGCCTTCTTACGCTGATCGTGAGGCAGGTTTCTACTTGCCAGAGCTATGACCACTGCGTTATCGCCACTCAGTATCAGGTTGATAAGCATGATACTCCCTAACGCGGCTAATAGTTCCATCGAAACGACCTCCATTCTTTTTCTGTTTGTTCGAATCCAGCGGTTCTGACCTTTCTCCCCTCCCCGACGGGTCTCTTTATTCTTCGCGACGCAAAAATAAAAGAGACCTTAGTATGGCTATCGCCATACTAAAGGTCTCGCCCATTGGCCGGTGATAAACCTCCAACGACAGAGCCAGGTATTGCTACCGTAATGGTGACTCCGCCTTAACGGCTACTCCCCTTCAGTACTCATATATTATCTTAATATCCTCCTCTATGTCAACAAGGAAATAATTTCATCCGTTCCCTCTCATTTATTCACAAAGGCAGTCATTACCACTTTTTCTGCCGGTAACCTTTTGGTGTCCGTAATCATATTATGTCAATAGGGGTATCCCTAATAATCTCCCGGGAGGTGATAATTGATGCATTACTGTGACTACGACGATGACGACGACTACACCTGTAGCTGCAAAACGATGAAGTGCATGGACAGTTGCCAATCGATGAAGTACATGGATAGTTGCCAATCCATGGATAGTTGCCAATACATGGATAGTTGCCAGTCCATGGATAGTTGCCAGTCCATGAAGTGCATGACTTGCGCCTATGCGATGAAATGCGCCAAGAGCATGCAAAGCTGCTACCCGATGCCCAGTTGCCACTATATGCAAAGCTGCAACTCGATGCCCAGTTGCCACTATATGAAAAGCTGTCACACGATGAAGAGCTGCAACTCGATGAAAAGCTGCAACTCGATGAAAAGCTGCAACTATATGAAATGATGCAAATAGCAGTTTCCGGGGGCCGGCGTTACGCCGGCCCCCCCTATTTTCCTTTACGCCTCGTGTTTTTCTTTTGCCTTACGCCAGTTCCGACAGCCGCCGCTGGTCGATAGGACAGGCTGCCTGGCGGTCTTTGAGCTGCAAATACACCCGCTCGGTTTGCGGGTGGAGGCAGGCGGGCCGCTGGGGACACCGCTGGCAGTCGAAACAGCGCAAGTTATCGGGGCGGCAGACAAGCTTCGTCGGGTCGCCAAATTCGTGTGCGACGCCTGCTACCACCTCAGACGGGTAGAAAACACCAAGCGTGTCGACGATATCCGCTTCGCTCCGTCCCGCTACGCGCGCGCCGAGGTAATCGGCCACACACCTGTAATACGTCACTGCTCCCTCAGTATGGGATGCGCTACAGCTGAATGCCACAAACCGCTCGAAAACTTCTGCGGCGCCCGCCAAATCGCCGTTTCGAAAGAGCAGGGCGCTCAGAAGCAGATCAAGGCTGCCAAAATACCAGGGAAAAGACGCCGGATCGCCGACCGGCTGGTTGAGGAATTCGAAAACGTTCGCATCCGGGCTGTATGGCAGTTGACGCAAAAAGTTTATAATCCGCCCCCTTTCATCCGGATCAAGCTCGTCGAGTCTCCTGACAAGCCTGCGGACATCGTTGTAGGCAGCGTATTCCCCTATCGCCCCGACATCGCTGAAGGTTTCAATTTCACTGAAATGGGGGATGATCACATGGTAGGCGGGAAACCCGAGGAAAGATACATCGCGGGCGTAAACCTGGAACCCCTCGGCTGCCAGCACCGCGAGCAGGTGCCGAAGCAATTCCCGGTTGCTTTCAGCCTTTATTTCGTCCCACTCCCGGAATGTATAGCTTGCCTGCGGTCCAAAAAACTCACTCGGGTACACCCCCGAGCCGTTGACCAGAATGCCGATCAGATTATTGACGTCGTCTGCCCCGGCACGGTAAGAAAACTCCCGCATCCCCATCATCCTGCCTATGTCCTGTCCTTGCAGCAGTTCGGTCAATGTTCTCTCGGCGGCGATCTCGAACAGGGGATGGGAGCCGAACTTGACGAAATAGCTCTGGGCGGCAAGATTTATATATACTACCCCGACCACCGGGTACCCCCTGCCGAGCGAGCAGTCCTTAACGATTACCCGGCAGGCGCCGCGGGCCTCGATAGCGGCGATCATGGCGGCTATGCGGGGGAAACGGGCGATATAATCGTCCGGTACCGTAGGCGGCACTATTTTCTCCTTGATAATCCTCTGGTTTACGTGGCGCTCGAACAACTCGGCGATTCCCTGGACCAGCGCTTCCTGCGGCGTATTCCCGGCGCACATGCCGTTGGACATGTACATTTTTGCGGTCATTTTGACCGGCAGATAGGAAATATTGCCTGTGTGCAGGTTGCAATAAGGAACGGCGGCAAAATCGGCCGGAAGTTCCTCGTACGTCACCCCCTGCCACAGTTTGAGCAGCGCTTTCTTATCCGTTGCCGGATCCAGGCCCGCCAGTTGGGCTGTCAGCCACTCTCCGCCGACGGCGAGGAGGTCGGCCGTGCTCAGGAGCTTTTCGTCCGGCGCGTAATAGAATCCCTGGCGTGCCAACGCCTGCGGGCTAAGATCAAAGCTCAACCGGAAAGTGCAAAGGTTCTGCAGCCTCTCCATCAGTTCGCCGTAGGCGCTTGCCAGCGCGTACTCGTGGGATGTGCCTTTGCCGTTGACCGACAGATCGGTGCCGGCGATATTCACCGACACCGAATAGAACCCCTGCAGGGAGTTGCGCCACGCCTTCTCTATCGGCAACAGGCCCATACCGCCCAGAATATCCTTGACGTTGCCGATCGTCCTGAGCGGCATCTCATCCTTATACTTCATTCCGGAAAAACTCATTTACGGCACCTCACACCAATTATTCGGGCAGACACGTCAAAACATTATGTCAAAACCCTGTTTTAATATATGCCGTAAGTTCCGGGCGAGTGACCATTCGCAGTTTGCCATACCCTTGGCCGTAAAAACAAAAATGCCGCCGGCAGGCGGCGGCCAGAAAGGCTGATGCAGAGGAACTCAACGCGAGTGTGTACGAACGATCAATACCTCGACCCTGCGGTTCTGGGCCCGTCCTTCGGGAGTCGCGTTGGCGGCCGCCGGGCGGTACTCACCGTGGCCGATGGCGCTGAACCGCGCGGGCTGGAGGTTTTGTTCCTGAGACAGGAGGTATTTCATAAAGTTCAGGGCCCGCTTCGAGCTGAGATCCCAGTTAGTAGGGAACTCGGCGGTGTTGATGGGGATATTGTCGGTGTGACCCGATATTACCACCTTTTGCGGCAACGCGGCCAGCATCTTGGCGATAGCTATTCCGTATTCGCGCGAGGCCGGCACCATATCGGCCCGGCCCGATTCAAACAGCGCGGAATCCTTAATCCTGACGAGCAGACCGTCGTCGGTGAGCATGGTGCCGAACCCGCCGGTCAGGTTGTTGTCCTCAATGTACTTGTCAATTTTTCGCTTGGCTTCCAGCAGTTGAGCGGTTTCCTGCTGAAAGCTACTGGCCCGCTCGTTGCCTATGGTGGACAATACCGACGGTACTTTATCAATTGTCTGCGGCTGGCTTTCCGCCTGCTGAGGCACCGTGCGCACGCTTTCGAAGATAGACGGGTTGCCCTGAAAAGCGCTGTTGAAAGCCTGGGCCATCTGCTCGAACTTCTTCTGGTCGACCTGGGAAGAAGCGAACAAAACGATGAACAGCGCCAGCAGCAGGGTTAAAATATCGGAGTATGGAACCAGCCATGTCTCATCGACATGCTCTTCGTGTTCCTCGCTACTATGCCTCTTCCGTCGCATCGCCCTTCTCCTCGTCTTTGTTGAGAAGTTGCCGCTTATTCTGCGGGACGAACACCCTCAGTTTGGCTTCCAGGGTGGCCGGGTTGTCGCCGGCCTGGAGGGAGAGTATTCCTTCCAGCATCATCTTCTTTAGCTCCGTTTCTTCTTTGGACATGAGTTTCAGCTTATTGGCGAAAGGGTGCCAGATTACGTAGCCGGTAAATATACCGAACAGTGTGGCGATAAAAGCGGCGGCGATAGAATGCCCCAACTGCTCGATATCATCGAGGTTACCGAGCGCGGCCACCAGACCGACTACCGCCCCCAGCACTCCCAATGTGGGGGCGTACATGCCCGCCTGCGAAAAGATGAGCGCTCCGACCCGGTGGCGTTCCTCCATTTGCTGGATGTCCAGGCCGAGAACGTCTACAACCAGATCGGGATCCATACCGTCGATGACCATTGTCAGGCCTTCCCTAAGAAAAGGGTCCTTTATCTCGTCAAGTCCCGGTTCGAGAGCCAACAGGCCTTCCCGGCGGGCGAGTTGCGACAGTCCGACGAACAGGCGCAATATCTCGCCGTGGGGCATCAAAACCGGTTTTACAAACAACATTTTCACCAGTTTGGGAAACTTTTTTACCTGCTCCATCGGAAATCCGTTGAGGAGGCAAGCCGCCGTACCGGCGAAGATGATTAACATCGCCGCCGGGTTGAGCAGCGCCGATAGGCTGGCCCCCTTGAGGACCATCCCCACGCTTATGGCGGAGCAGCCCAGAATCAATCCAATAATAGTCGACTTCTCCAATTGCATTCCCCTCTAACTGTCTTAATTACCGCAAAGACCGCTTTTCCGTCCGCGCTGCCGGCCATCCCGGTGAAATACCAACCAGGTGCCAAGCATTAATGCTCTACGCGTTTGCTACTAAGATAATTTAGCTAATTTAGCAGGAAATCCTCTGTAAATAATAGGTATTTGCTGTGAAAAATTATTTTCCACAAAAAGTGTGCGCCCCAGCTCGGCCGGAGGCGATGGAAGACGTATTCATCTGCGGCTTTGCTGAAATGCTGAAAGAGGAAGCCCTGCGTATGCAGGGCTTCCTCTTTCAGCGGACAGGCGCCGCGAATTTTATCCTTATGTCGACGATCTCCGGGCGGTTGCCCACCCTTATCGGCGGACCCCATGTCCCGAATCCAGATGATACGATAATCTGGTAAGCCCCCTTGCGGAGATACCCCCAGTCTACCTCAAACATGCGGCTGGTAACGAAGTTATTCGGAAACATTTGGCCTACATGGGTGTGTCCCGACACCTGCAGATCGACTCCCTGCCCGGCTGCCTCATCAAGATTGTAGGGCTGGTGATCCATGAGCAGGATGGGCAGCCGCCGGTCGACTCCTGCCATGACCGCCGCCAGCTCCTGCCGTGCCTGGCCGCCGAACTGCGCCCGGCGCCGGTCGTCGCGGCCGACGATGTAGAAACTTTCGCCAACCTTGACGAATTCGTCCCTGAGCACCGTGATGCCCGCTTCACCCAGCCGGTCCGTGACCTCTTCAGCCTTGCCGCTGATATACTCGTGGTTGCCGAATACCGCCCAAACCCCGAAGCGCGGCTTCATGGCGCGGAAAGGTTCGGCCATTTTCATTTCGACGAAATAGCTGACATTCTCGTCGATGACATCTCCCGGCAACAGCACCAGGTCGGGCCGCAAGCCGTTGATCGCCGCCACCAGCCCCTCCAGGCGCTCATAGCCGATGATCGGGCCGAGATGAATGTCCGACACCATCACCACCCGCAGCTCGGCGAGGTCGCCGGCCGGTTTGGCGATCGTCACCTCATACGACGTCACCTGAGGATTGCGGGCGTTCCACGAGCCATAAGCCAACAAGGTCACGACCAGCGCGGCCGCCGCTATCCCGACCGCCAGCGGTCGGTGAGCCGCCACGGGCAACAGGCCTAGCCGGCGGACCAGGAACCCGCCGAAATCGGCCACCAGCCACAACAGCAGGAAATAATAGAGCGCCGCCAGCCAGTAATCGCCGCTAAAAGCAAGGAAATCCTTGACCTGCGTCGGTACCGGCAGCGCCTTGACCCGCGAAGCGAGCGGCATCACGGCGATAAACCAGAAAAGCGGCCAGAAAGCTTTACCCCATCCGGGCATCAGGTGGCAGAAGATATACTGCCACAGGCGACTGCCAACATAGAAATTCAGCAATAAGTACGGCACCAAAACAATCAGGAGAAATACCGGCAACCAAGTACCCCCGTTCGCCATCAGGCCAATATAGTGTACCCTTCCTTATTCGGCCCGCGCGGCTATAATCCTTCGCCCCGCGGCGTAACCGTCCCGCCTGTCAAATCCTTATGGCCGCCCGGGACATTTTATGCTAATATCAAACCATACGACCGCCGAGGAGGCTACATATGCGCGTAAAACCCGGCCCCATTGCGCACCTGCTTGTCCTGCTTATTCTCCTTTGCAGCCTCCCCGCCGCCGCGCAGCCGGGGCCGCTTACCGGTAAAACCGTCGTCCTCGACCCCGGCCATGGCGGCAACCAGGCCGGCGCGTTCCACCACGGGGTGCGCGAAGCCGACGTAAACCTCGCCATCGGGCTAGAGCTCAAGGCCAGGCTCACCGCCGCCGGCGCCACCGTAGTCATGACCCGCGCCACAGACGACCTTGCGGCCGCGCCCGGCGTCGCGCCCGCGGCTGAGCTCCAGGCAAGGGTTGATATCGCCCGGGCCGCTGACGCCGACATCTTCGTCAGCCTACACGCCAATGCTCACCCCACCAAGCCGGAAACCGCCGGGGCCATAACATTTTACGCGCCGGGACGGCCCAATGATCTCGCGGCCACCGTCCTCGAAACGCTCGTCCTGGAAACCGGCGCCGTCAACAAAGGCGTGCGCCCCGCGAACTTCTATGTGCTACGCAACAGCGATATCCCGGCGGTACTAGTCGAGGTGGGCTTTCTCACCAACCGCGATGAAGCCGCCCGTCTCGCCGACAGGGCCTACCAGCAGGAAATCGCCGCCGGCATCTGCAAAGGTATTATGCGGTATTTCCTCGCCCGCTAACCATCCGACGACGGCCGGGTTTCCCCGCTCTATGGGAAGAGCCGGGTGGATGACATCCACCCGGCTCTTTTATGTTATGTTACCCTTGGGCGCCGTGGCTGTTGAGCAGCTTGTTCACCCTGTCCTGGATACCGTCTTCGGGCACCGCGGCCGGCTTCTTCTCGGCAGCCTTGACTTCGGCGCTAACTGGTTTGGCGGCGCTTTCCGGAGCGGCCGACGCAGACTTATCCGCCTGCACGCTGTTCCCTTCCAGCAGCCTGTTCACGCGGTCCTGGATGCCGCCTTCGGTGGCGGCGGCCTTTCCGGGCTCGTTGCTGACATGGACCGTGTTGTCGGTAGGCTCTTTCTTCGTGGATCGGCCACCGGTCCAGGTGACACCCACCCGACCGGCTTTTTCCCAGCCGTCGGAGCTCCAGCCAAAGGCCGCGTTCAGCATGACCGATTCCCTGGTGTAGTGGAAGAGGCCCACCGCGATGGCCTGTCTGCCGCTATAGGTGCCGATGGCCGCCGAGTACTGGGTCGGTTCTTTGGGGTTGTAGGCCATCGGCGCCAGGCCGGTCATCGCCATCGCCGTCGCCCCGAGGCGGTTCATCTTGTCGTGGGTATCCCTCAACTGGCTCATATTGACCGCGTCGGTACCGTAGACGCCGGGAGCGACATTGGTGATGCGCCGCTCGTTGCCTGCCGAACCGACCGATACGGTGTTAGGCTGGTCGGCGACAGACCCGGCGCCGAGAGCAACGCTGTTGCCGCCATACGCCCATGCCTCAGCGCCGATAGCGGTGTCGAAATGACCGTCAGCCCTTGCATATGCTCCGATCGCAGTCGCTCCCACCGTAGGCTCGTAGTACCCGGCGGTCGCGCCCATGCCGTAGGCCGAGTTGCCTAGCCCGACGGCGGTTGCGCCCAGACCGTACGCAGCATTGCCCTGGCCGACAGCCGCGCTGTAGGCGCCTACCGCCGTATTGCCCTCGCCCAAGGCTACCGCACCGTAGCCTGTCCCGACATTGGGCAAAATGGCGGAGTTGGCGGTTGTCGAGGACGAATCCTCATAGGCGCCGCCGTTGACGACTACGCCGGTACCGATGGCGGTGTTGAAATTGCCGATGGCGACGGCGCCGATACCGGCGACCTGCGCGCCGGAGGCCTCGGATACCAGGGCGCCTACGCCGGCGGCCTGGTTGAAGCTGCCGCTGCTGATGAAGGCGCCGATGCCGGTGGCGTAGTTATCCTTGCCGCCGTTCACCTGGCTGCCGACCCCTTGGGCGGTGTTGAACGCCACCGCGCCTTCCTCGGCCACGAGGACGGTGTTTTCCTCCGCCCAGACCGGCGTCACCGCCGTCGCGGCCAGAAAGGCCAAGGTCACCAACAGCGACAACGCTGTTTTACCTTTCATACGTTTTCCCCCTTTGCTAGGGACGCCGTTGCTGCCGGCGGCGCTTAGCTCATGCGGGTGGACTGGCCGCCCTCGTCGCCGCCGGCATTCCAGGCTTTATTCCAATAATCTGTTAGGGTTACGGGTTGTCGTTGACAACCGCTCCAACGTTGTTGTCGGCATAGTTGCCGTTGCCGTTCACAATGACGCTGCCGGCGCCGATGGCGGTGTTGTGGCTGCCGCCGTTGACGTACGCGCCGGTGCTGTCGGTTACGACGTTGCCGTTGCCGTTCACGACAAGCGCGCCCACGCCGGCGGCGTTGTTGTCATGCCCAAACATCGTGCTGTTGACATACGCGCCGTTGTTGCCGGTCACGTAGTTGCCGCTGCCGTTTACGACGACCGCGCCGGCGCCGAGAGCGGCGTTGTCAGAGCCGCCCACTACCTGGGCGCCATAGTTGCCGTTGACCGTGTTGCCGAAGCCGTTTACGACGACCGCGCCGGCGCCGATGGCCGTCAGGGACATGCCATTAGCGACGACCGCGCCATAGTTGGAATTGACACTGTTGCCGCCGCCGTTGACGATGACCGCGCCGACGCCGTAGGCTTCGCTGCCCGAAGTCTGGTTGGCCAAGGCGCCAACGTTGCCGTTTACCGAGTAGTTCCCGTAGCTGTTGACGACGACTGCGCCGGCGCCGATGGCCGTGTTGCCGCCGCTCATCCATGTATTGTTGTTGATCTGGGCGCCGATGTTGCTGTTTACGCTGTTAGAGCCGCCGCCCCAGATTACCGCCCCGGCCCCGAGCGCGGTGTTGAGCATTCCGCCGTTGATGCTGGCTCCGTTGTTGTTACTGGCAGTGTTCCAATTGCTGTTGACGATGCCGGCGCCGACGCCGGCGGCAGTGTTGAACATTCCGCCGTTTATGACGGCGCCAGAATTGCCGGAGGCACCGTTGCCGTTGGCGTTATAAGCCACCAGACCCGTGCCGTAAGAGTGGTTGGTAGATGCGAACACCGGGGTGCAGAACGCAGCCGCGATCAGTAGGGCTGTACACAGGATTGCCAGTTTTTTCATTCTCTTTTCCCTCCAATTTTTTCGTTTCCGCCTGTTAACAACGACCTTTTATCTACTCGAAGACCGCCACCTCCCGCAAAATCCCCTTCCTATATGGATCAGTTCGGTCATCCGTAGCCATCTGTACCCGCATGACCGCCTGTTCGACCCCCTGCCAATTACTGCCACGGAAAAACTACCGATAGGGTTTCCTCTTCTTCAAGAAATATACATATTGGGAAAACGTTATAATTCCCCATAGATTTATATGGAAATATTTGTAATCTATTACAGTTTATGGTAAAAATTCCCATTTGTAAAGAGTTTCTATCAATTTTGTTTCCTAAAAAAACAGGCTGACACTCCTCCAAAAGGTGCCAGCCCAGATTTCGCCTGCTATTTCCTTTAAAAAATAATTTACATTTATTGTATTTTATGGGAGGTTTTTGCTGTTGAACTACGAATATTAACAAAGAAAAAAGGAGGCGACACTATGAATATACGAAAAATTATCATTTTCCCGCTTATGGCCTTGTTTGCCGGCAACCTTCTCCTGGCGACACCTGCATCAGCCGCCCTGCCGGGCATGCTGCCCACCAACCACTACATGGCCAAAAACATCTCCCTCGCTCTCGGCGACTCGTCCGTCGCCGAGGGTACACTGCCCGGCATTGTGGTCAAACCGGGCATGCCGGTAGCGATGAAAACGTTCGATCAATTCACCTGCTTCGCCGGCAACCACGAGCTTGTCCTCCGCATCGTCAAACACGACAACGGATATGTCGTCGCCTCGACCGCCCCAATACCCGTCAAAGTCCCGCATGACGGCTTTGTGTTTACCCAGCCGACAGCCTGGAATATACAGTTTCCGGACATCGGCTGGTACCGCCACGAGGTCATCGTCGACGGCGCCCCGATTGCTTACTACCATTTCGTCGTTTCCTACGCCCTGTAGGTGCGCCGTGCGATAGAAAACCCCGATTTGCAAACGCAAACCGGGGTTTTGTCGTATCGCTTACCGCGATGGCGTTATCGCCAGCTGGGCGGTCATATTCCAGCGCAAGCGGTCGTCCCAGCGGTCGGGAGCGACCGTCACCGTATAGGTGATGTCGCCGCGCTTCTTCTCGCCGAACGGGCGGATGAATTTCACCCGGCCGGGTATCTCCAGACCCGGCACGCCGTCAAAGGTCAGGACTACTTCGTCACCGACCCGGACCTTGGCGACCGTCAATTCGGTAAGGTCGTCGCTGCGAACCTCCCAGGCCGACTCGTCGGCGATACGCACAAGCACTGCGCCTACCGACGAGTGTTCACCGACCTTCACGTCCAGATAAGCCACCGTGCCCGCCATCGGCGCCCTGAGCTCCGTCTTGTCCAGCAGTCCTTCGGCTTCCGTCTGCCTGCTCCGCTGGGTGGCCAGGTCAGCCTCGGCCTGGGCTAACGCCGCCCGGCTCCTGTCGGCCGTCGTCCGTGCTTGGTCAAGCTGCTGCCGCGAAGTCGCTCCGGCCGCCGACAGCCGCTGATGGCGTTCCAGTTCCCGTTCGGCGTCCGCGAGGTTGACCCTGGCCTGCTCCACCGCCGCGCCTGCCCGGGCCACATCGGCCCTGGCGCTGCCCACCCGGGCCGTGTAGTCCTGGCGCACCAGCCGGATAAGCGGCTGACCGCTCTGGACAATGTCGCCTTCTTTGGCCAGCACCTCGCCTACCGTGCCGTCCACCGGCATCACCATCTGGGCGTAGCGCACCGGAAAAACGATGCCTTCGGCCAGTACGCGGCTGTCGGCCTTCACCGGCGGGATATCCTGCTTGTCGCCCTGGCGGCCGTAAAGCCACCAGCCGGCCGCCGCCAGCACGGCCGCCAGAACCAGAGTTATCAGCCAGTGGCGCCTCAGCCAGCTGACGCCTGCGATCAGTTTATCCTTAACTGCCATATCTTTTTCTCCCCTATCACTCGTAACTAAGAACATCCCGGACGCTCAGCCGCGCCGCGTTGTATGCCGGCAGCAGGCTGGCGATCACCGAAAGGCCGGCCGACAGAGCAAGCCATATGCCGACCCCGAGAAAACTGAACGAAAACGCCAGCGGGCTTTGCAGAAACAGCACCCCCACTTGATATGAGAGCAGCGCCGCCACCGGCAACGCCAGAAGCGCCCCCGCCAGCCAGCTCAGAAGACCTATGCAGAGAGCCTCGACGACGAATACCCGGCCGATTTCCAGGCTCGACGCGCCGATGGCCCGCATAACCCCGATCTCGCGGGTCCTCTCCAGTACGTTTATCCCCATCGTACCCGTCAGTCCCAAAGCACCCACCACTGCCAGCAGCACCGCCATAATCAACAAAAACGTCGTGATGATGTCGAACTGGGCCCGGATGCGCTGTTTCGCCTCCCAGGTGATGTCGACCTGCTGAACGCGGAGGCTGTTATTCTTCAGATGCTCCTCAAGTGCCCTGCCGAGCGCGGACTGGTCTTCCGGCTTGCTTGAGGCCGCCACTACCTGGACGGAGCGTGACCGCCCGGATTCCTGGATCGCCCCTGACAGCCAGTCGTAAGGCGCGTACGCTAGCGGCCCGGTCATCGTGCTCTGCACAACGCCCACAACCGTAAATTTCAGGCGGCGATTGCCGGTTTTGATAATCGCCGGGCTGCCCACCACGATGCCGGGGGCGTCCTTGATGACCTCGGTGTTGACCACCAGGGCGCTTTCATCCCCGGCCACCAGCCAGCGTCCCTGGACGATCTTCGGCTGAACCATCTTTGTATCAATCGGCGGGGCGAGGATGAAGACATTCTTGCTGGCCTCGTCCTCCGCCTGCCGGGTATCTTCTTTGAGAATCCGCCCGGCGGTGAAGCCCCACGCCTCCACCGCCTTCACCCCCGGTACCCGCGCCACTTCCTGCTCGATGCGGCTGGAGCGGTAATTTTGGGTGAAGGTTATCGAAACATCATAGCGAAAATATTCCAGCGCCCGGTCAAGGGTCGAATAAAGCGACGACCGCACCGCGAAGACGGCCATGAAGACCGTGCCGGCCACCGTCAGCGTCAGCAGCGTCAGCGCCAGGCGGCCCTTGCGGCGGAAGGTATTTCGCAGCGACAGCAACACCGGCCGCTGTAGCCTGCCTAGTCTCCGCAGTCCGGCGTCCACCCAGCGATCCACGCGGCCCCTGGCCTCCACGCCGCCGATGCCGTAATCGCTCACCGCCTCGCGCACCGTAACCCCTGTGCCGCGCCAGACGGGGTACAGGGCGGCCGCCAGCGGCACCAGGATTGCTACCGCCGCCTCCAGCAGCAGCACCCGCGGCGGCAGTTCGAGGCCGCCGGAGTCGAAATTGAATATCCCGGCCATGAAACGTGTAACGGCGTCCGCCGCCAGCGACCCAATCGGGGCGGCAACCACGAGCGACAACAGGCCAAACGCCCCCACGAGGGCGAGATACAGGGCAAGAATCTGGTCCCTGCGGGCGCCGATCGACTTCATTATGCCGATCTGCCGCGTCTGCTGGGTAAGGATGGCGGATACGGTGTTGATGAGCAGGAAGGTGCCCAGGCAGAGGGACAACGCCCCCAGCACTGCCAGCAGCAGTAGCATGGCGTTAATCGCCCCCTGCAGCTGGTGCTCGCCCGGTTTATTCACCTGTAACCAGAAGACTGTTGTGTTGCCTTGCTCGAGCTTCGTCCACGCCCGTCGGCCAATCGCCTCGATGGGCGCTGTTTCCTTGCCCTTCAGCACCCACGGCTCGACGACGAAATTTACCTGATCGAGCATGCGCGGCTCGTCTAGTTTCTCGAGGGTGTCCATATTTATATAACCGTAGTAGCGGCCGATGAACATGCTGGGTATCTGGCTGGGGTCGTACACCACCCCGGTCACCTTCAGCGTCCGCGAGCGGCCTGCGGGCGTCTCCACCGTGATGCTGCCGCCCTCTCTCACTCCCAGGGCGTCCAGCGACGAACGCTCGATAAGCACGTCCCCGTCGCCGGGCGGCCAGGCGCCGGATTGCGGGCGGACGACGTTGACCTTCTGTTTCTGGTAATCGGGGATGGCGGTCAGAAACATCTGCTTCCACTCGCCGCCAGCGCCGCGCACCCTCAGATCTACGTTGCGACGACCGTCAGCCTCCTTGACCCCCCGCAGGCTACGGATGCTTGCCACAAGTTCTTCGTCGAAGGGGTCGGCGTAAAGAGTGGCGCTGGCCGGCAGCGCCGCCCGCCAGCTGCGGTCCAGATCCCGCTCGAACATCAGGTACGAACTGTATATCATCCCGACAGCGAACACCCCGACCGAGATCGACAGCACCACCAGCAGGGTACGCAGCTTGTTGTCCGCCAGATCGGCCCAGACCTTGCGCCAGCGGGGCGCGAGCAACGACCGGTCAGCCATCGCAGGCCTCCCCGACCGCCGCCGAACAGGCAATCCGGCCCTCGGCCACAGTCAGAATGCGGCCGGCCCGATTGGCCAGATCGTCGTCATGGGTCACCATCAGAATCGTCTTGCCGCCCGCCGCCAGCGCGGCGAACAGGTCGATAACCGCCGACGCCGTGCGGTTGTCGAGGTTGCCGGTCGGCTCATCCGCCACCAATAGCGGCGGGTCGTTGGCCAGCGACCTGGCGATTGCCACCCTCTGCTGCTGACCGCCGGACAGGTTGGCCGGCAGTTTGTCGGCCTGGTCGGCCACCCCCACCAGTTCCAGCAGGCTCAAAGCCCTATTCGGGCGCGCCGCCGGGTCGTGGACGGCGCAGAAATCCATCGGCAACATGACATTTTCCAGCGCCGTCAGCGTCGGTAGCAGCTGGAAGAACTGAAACACCACCCCGACCGTGCGGCCCCGCCAAACGGCGATCTGATTTTCGGTCAAACCGTGCACCGGCGTCCCTGCGACCCATACCGCGCCGGCGGTGGGCCGGTCGATCCCGGTGATCATATTGATGAGCGTCGACTTGCCACTGCCCGATTTGCCGACAACAGCAATAAACTCGCCGGCTTTCACCGTCAGGTCGACGCCGCGCAGAGCTTCGAATTCGCCCGCACCTGTCACATATACTTTTCCAACCCCGGACAATTCCACGGCCGCCATATCGCGCCTGGGCTCGGGCAGATCCGCCGCGCCCAGCCAGGCCAGCCATTTGCCGTTCATCGTTTGGCCCCCCACAAAAAAAGAAAGTGTGCGCAGTTAGTCGCCGCTGCGCAGCCAGCGAGGAAATAATATATTGATATTCTCCATATAATTGGCAAATACCTCCAGCTATATCAGCAACGAAAAAATGCCCCCTCCGTCTTCAGGTTCCCCGGCGCCATAATTACCTTCTTACCGGCCTATCACAATTGATTATTCGCCGTCGCGCGCCGATTGCGCTATACTAAAAATACGATCAAACGGAGGTGCTGGCCATGTGCAAAGATTGCGGCTGCCCCGCTCACGGCAGCTCCCAGGTCAAATTCTTCGTCAAAGGCGTCGGTGAAAATCCCCGGGAAGCGGAAAAATCGCTCCGCGGCCTACCGGGCGTTTATTTCATCAGCATCAACAACATCGAAAGCCTGACGACCGTCTACTACGACCCCAGCCGCACAACCTTCAGCGAGATAACCGCCAGGCTTGCCGAACACGGTATCGAAGCTATTGCGTAAAGGTTATCAGACTTTTATGTGCGCAGATACAAAAACCACGGACTTCGGTCCGTGGTTTTTACTTTGGCACAGCTCTCCGTGTGCTGCTATTCGGTGAAATTTCCTGCCGCGTCGAAGCGCATCTCAACAGGCTCGCCGACCACCGTAAGGCGCGGATTGGCTTTCGCCTCCTCCAGCAGGGCCTCAGAAACGCGAATCTCCTCCAGGTGCAGCGTATCCTGAATCCTCACCAGGCGGGCTTTCGTCAGGTCGCGGGCGTTGCACGTCTTTACGGCCGCCCGGACCGCGTCGCGGTCGCACTCGAACACCGCCGGCACCTTGGTGGGGATGAGAACCGTCGAGGTCAGGCCGTTGCAGTATGTCATCGGGAAATTTGTCTTGTTGACAAGCCGGCGGGTAGTGATATCGGCCGTCCCCATGCCGTTGGCGTTGCCATGGGTGGCATCCGTCAGGTCGAGCGCCGCCAGTTTTGCGATGTCCGGACCGCCGGAAGCGTAGGGGGTGGGGTAGCGACCGGTGATATTCGGATCCATGCCGTCGCCCGAAATATCCTTGCCGATTCTGTCCACCACCAGTACGTCGATCTGCGCGAACGGCAGGCTGGCCATGTTGGCTTTGGCTTCGACAAGCAATCTTTTGTCGGTTTCGATCAGTTCTTCCGGCGTCACCGCGACAACCTTGGCCACTTGGTCATAGGCGTTTTCCACGGTGCCGACGCCGAACAGCACCGGCATCTTGGCCAGCACAATTTTGGCCATGGCGGGGATATGCTCGGCCATATATTTGAAGCTGAAGGCGTGGCACGACTCGGCCCCCTTCTGCTTGCCGAGGCCGATGGTAATCATCTTCACGAGCCCGCTCTCGTTGGCGCCGCGGAACGCGGTGTGAGGCTTGATACGGTTGATGACCACGATGCCGTCCGCGCCATAAGCGTATTCGTCAATATAAACCGGCAAGCCGTTGTCTAGGCGGCCAATCTCCACCACCGCCATCGACGATTTGATCGGGCAACCGGCGCTTTCCTCGGTCACCCCCAAGTTGGCCAGCACCTCACGCTGCCCTTCGGCGGTCGCGCCGCCATGGCTGCCCATGGCCGGCACGATAAAAGGCTCCGCCCCCAGCCGTTTCAGTTCTTCCACCGTAACCCTGGCGAGGGTTGGGATATCGGCCACACCGCGGCTGCCCACGGCCACCGCCACCTTCATCCCCGGACGGACCCGCCGGCTTATCTCTTCCTTGGCTATCTCCTCACGCAGCGTCCCGGCCACATCCGCCAGACGGGGCGCGGGAAAACTCTGCCGGACTTTAACCATCCGCGGCAGCGGAATACCCCTGAGTAATTCCTGAATAACATCCATAATTTCTACCTCCCGTATAAGTGCGTTTCTTGCTTCGTCGCTAATTGAGATCGCTGTCCTTGTAGTACCTCGTGCCCTTGGCGGTCAGTTCGAGCGCCAGACCCTTGTCGGTCATCTGGTACATCCAGATGCCCGGTCCCACCACCACGGCGCCCTGGAACGAATCGCCGCTAACGCCGTCTGTAGCCGCGGCCGTTGTCTGGCCGCCGAACTTCCAGCCGTCGTTAACGAAACTGTTGAAAGCCTTATCGGTCTCGAAGACAAAAATCACGCTGAACTTCTTTATCCCGAGACCAAAGCCGATATCGACCTCCGCCATTTTCATGAAGACCTCTGCGCCGCTGCCGTTGTTGACCGCCATGCCTTTGCCGCCGCCGCCGCCGAAAAGAAAGAGCTTGAACCCATGGTTGCTGAACACGGCGTACCCGGCCGCGCTCTCGATGGCACCCTGAGCGCTCGGCTTCTCCTTGTAAAGCCGCCCGAGCGTACTGTCCGCCATCTTGCGTACCTCGGCGCGCCGCTCCTCGACGCTCGCCGCCGCCGCCACCGGGGCGACAAGCACCATCGCCAGCATCAGAACCACCAATACCCTGGCTACCAACGTCATCCTCACGAATCGCCACTCCTTCCTTGCATACGGCGACTTGGTGCCGTCCCTATCATAATATATGTATATTTTCGGTAAGAACCAAACTATTCCCTGCCCCGAAATCTTATGATTGCGTCGCCCGCGGCGAGAAAATTCCTCCCCACAAAAAGAAAAACCCGGCGGGCCTGTGGCACCGGCCGGGATCGGCTTACGGCAGGGGTACGTTCAACATCACCGCGAACAGATAGTAGACAGCGGCCGTCGTTAGCGTCGCGCTCAGGCACAGCTTCTTCCACCAGTCCTTCGCGGAATCGGCCATCGCCAGTCCGGTCGCCAGCAAGAATACAGGCGTTGTTGCGATAAAGCCGACGTACGGCATCGCGACAACATAAACCACCAGACAGGCCAGGCAGATGATCAGCCTCGCCTGCGGCCGGGGAGGCGCCTCTTGGTCTCGGCCCTCGCCCCGGATAGCGAAGTACAGCATGCCGGCAGCGAAAGCGCCCAGCAGACTGCCCGCCAGTTCCGGGAAGAATCCGGCCCCCAGCTCGGTGATGTCGTCCGGCAGCTTCCTGGCCTCCATGATGACGTAGCCTGCGAACAGCAGCAAAACGATCGAAGAGATGATATTTATTCTGCGCATATACTATCCCCCGTCCGCGGCGCTGCCGGCGGCACTTGGCCGCCGGCGCCCCCGGTGAACTCTTTACTTCTTGGCAAGGCCGGCTTTTTCCAGCAGCGGCGTGAACATCTTAGTCTGGTCTTCCATGTGCTGAGCAAACTGCTTGCTGTCCATGTACGCTACGCCGAAATTGCCCTTCTCCATGAACTCCTTGAATTTCGGGTCGTCCATGGCTTTCTTGAAGCCGTCGTGCAGTGTCGCTACAACAGCGTCCGGGGTCTTGCCGGGTACGGCAAGGCCGCGCCAGGTGATAACCTGGACGTCGATGCCCTTCTCCTTGGCGGTGGGCACATCGGGATAGCCCTTCATTCTTTCCTTGTCGAGGACGGCGAGGATTTTCAGCTTGCCGGCCTTGACGTGCTGGCTGACTTCGGCCGCGCTGACCGACACGGCGTCGATATGGCCGCCGAGCAGGTCGAGAATAGCCGGGCCGGCGCCGCCGGGGAACGGAACGACATTGAATTTAACGCCGGCTTTATCCTGCAGGCTGAGAGCCGCAAGGTGCCAGATTGCGCCCGGGGCGTTGGCGCCCACGCGCATCTTGCCGGGGTTTTCCTTGGCAGCCTTGATGAAATCTTCGAATGTCTTGTAAGGGCTGTCCGCCCGCACCGTCACTGCGGCGCAGTCGGCGTTGAGCAGCATGATCGGCTTATAGTCCGCCGGTTTCCAGGGTACCGCGCCGACGATCGGATTCATTACCGTCTCGACGGTGATCATCGTTACCATGTAGCCATCCGGATTGGCGTTCAGACCTTCGGTCATGCCGGTGGCGCCGTTGCCGCCGACCTTGTTGACCACGGTGATCGACTGTTTGAAAATGGGCTCGGCCGACTTGCCGATAGCCCGTGCCAGGGCGTCCGTGCCGCCGCCGGCGGCGAAGGGAACGATGATCGAAATCGCTTTAGTGGGGAATTTGGGGGCTTCGGCCTTCTGTGCGCCGCCGCAGCCGGCGATCACGAAGACGGCCACCATCGCCATTGCCAGGATAACGATTGTCCGCTTGCTCATAAGAACCTCCCTTTGAATAATTTATTTGGGCGCCGGCCGGAGCCGGCGGATCCGCCCGATTATTCCTTGGGCACCTCCACTCCCAGTTTGGCCGCCATCCTGTTCTGGTACCACTCCTGGGCCCACGGCCACACAAGGGTAAGAACGGCGACCACCAGCAGCGCCAGGGATATGGGCCGTGTAACAAAAACCGACCAGTCCATATGGAACATACCCAGCGACCTGCGCAGATTCTCTTCCGCCATTGGCCCGAGCAGCAGTCCGAGAATGAGCGGCGGGGTGGGTATCTGGGCCTTCTTCATCAGGAACCCGACGACGCCGAAAATGACGACCGTATAGGCGGGCATCATCGTGCCCTCGGAAGCGTATGTACCGACTACGCACAGCATCAGTATCGTCGGCCAGAGGATGGGTTTAGGCACGGTAGTCATCTTGGCGAAGAAGCGGGCTCCAAACATGCCGATGGGCAGTATCCACAGGTTGGAGATAATCAGCCCCAGGAAAAGGCCGTACACCACCTCGGGATGCTCGGTGAACAGCATCGGTCCGGGCCTGAGCCCCTGAAGGATAAGCGCCCCCATCATGATCGCCGTGACCGGGTCGCCTGGGACACCCAGAGTGAGCATCGGCACGAGATCGCCGCCCACTACCGAGTTGTTGCCCGCCTCCGAGGCAGCCAGCCCTTCGGGTGAGCCTTTGCCGAATTCCTCGGGCTTTTTGGACCACAGCTTGGCTTGCGCCCAGGAAACGAAGGCGGCTATGTTGGCGCCGGCCGCCGGCATGATGCCGATGAACACGCCCAAAACGCAGCCGATGATCGTCGGCTTGACGATCTCTTTGGCTTCCGCTTTCGTTAGTACGAGGCTGTTGATCCTCAGGCGCTCCGCCGTTATCTCTTCTTTTTTGCGGCTAATGTCGATCTGATGCAGCACCTCGGCCAGCGCGGCGGTGCCGATCAACACTCCCAGGAAAGAAACGCCGCCCAGCAGTTCGACATTATTGAAAGTGAACCGGGGCACGCCGATCATCGGGTCCATCCCAACCACCGCAAGCAGCAGGCCGATCATGCCTGAGGCAAACGCCCTCAGCACCGATCCCTCCGCCAGGCTGGAGATAACTGCCAGACCGAACACCGCTACGGCGAAATACTCGGGAGCGCTGAAGTTGAGGGCGAACGCCGCCAGCGGCGGCGCCACCGTCATCAGAACCAGACAACCGAACAGGCCGGCGGCCACCGACGAAATGCAGGCGATGGAGATGGCTTTACCGGCATAACCTTTCTGGGCCATCGGGTAGCCGTCGAATGTCGTGCTCACGGCCGACGGCGTCCCGGGCGTCCCCAGGAGTATGGCCGGAATGGCGCCGCCAAACATCGCTCCGACATATATACCGGACAGAAGCAACAGCCCGCTCACCGGCGCGATGCCGAACGTAAGCGGCAGCAGCAGAGCGACGGCCATCGTTGCGCTAAGGCCCGGCAGGCAGGATACGAAGACCCCGGCCAAAGCGCCGAGAAGCACGAAAATCTGCACTTCTAATGAAGAGATTGCCTGCAGTCCCAACATAAAGTTTTCGAACATACACCAAGCCCCCGTTAATCATGAATATGTATTATTAATCCGGCGGTCTTCGACCGCTTAGCCGGACTTTACGGCCATGCTGACCGCGGCCACCATTTCGATCGCCTTTCGCCGCACCGCTTCCCAGTCGCCGCGGGCCACAGCCGCCTGGTCCACCAACTGGCTGCCGGCTCCGACCGCAGTTGCCCCGGCTCTGATGAAGTCGCCGGCGTTGCCGGCGTTAACGCCGCCGACGGCCATCGTCCTGATGTGCGGCAATGGTCCTCTAAGTTCGCGGAAGTAATTGGCCCCCAGCGTCCCGGCCGGGAAAACCTTCACCATCTCCGCCCCCAGGCTATGAGCCCGTACCGCCTCGGTAGGCGTCATCGTCCCCACCACCGCCGGCACGCCAAGAGCTATCGCCGCAGCCAGCATATCCTCCTCCAAATGCGGTGCCAGAAGAAACTCCGCTCCGGCCGCCACCGCTCTGCGGGCGGCCTCGCCGTCCATAACCGTGCCGGCGCCGACCGGGATAGCCCCGCCCAGTTCAATGCGCAACGCCTTTATCCCGTCCAGCGCTCCGTTGCTGTTCATCGTAACCTCAATTGCTCCCACACCGGCCGCCAGCAGCGCCTTGCCCAGCGGCGCAATCCGTGCCGGCTCGAATCCCCGCAAAATCGCCACAACACCATTGGCCGCGATATGTTCTAAAACTTCGTGCATAGCAAACACCCCTCTTTTACGCGGAATCATCGAGCAGCTATTTTACTATGCCGCGTTCCCTGGCAACCGTCATCGCCCCGTACCCGGCTATATCCTCGAGCGCTTCGTCGTTGACGGGCTGCAGCTGCCCCCGGAAAAAGTTATCCTGCCGGAGCACGGCGTGGAACGCTGTGCGCATTTCCCGTTTCCCGGTTATAAAGACAGGCATCTCAGGCCGCACAGCGAACGTCTTGCTGAAGTGCAGCGCCGTCAGGTCGGTCTGAATCATCGCCCCCAGGAGAAAATTCGCTTTCTCCTCGACTACGCAATCGGTGAACTGATCGATAATCCTCACCGTGAAACAGGCCCGGCTGAGGCCCACCTGACGCGCGCACTCGGCGCCCTTAAGCACCATCTGTTCATCGACGCTGCTTGCGAATGAATTTTGCAGCGCGTTCGCAAGGATGGTATTGTTCGTGATAACGCTGAGCAATTCCCCGGCCAAAGTAGTCAGGCAGCCGGCAATGCGCTGCCGGTCGTCCATGACGATAAACTTGGTATGCGAACCTGGCAGGATGAAAATCGCCGGCTCGTTCAGGCCAAGCCTGCGGATCAGGCCAATGACCTCGACCTCCTCGCCCCGCATGATATCCATCTTCTCGCAATTGTCGATATCGACCGTACCAATACTGTTCTTAACACCAGGAATGAACCATATCGGCTTGTCCGCCACCTCGGGGACAACAGCCCCTACCATCCCGGCCGCCAGTTCCCCGATTCCGGCCGGAGCAGCCAAGTGCGGCACCTCGTGCAAACCGACGTTGGAAGTGATCATCCCCGAGGCGACGATTGCTCCTACCTCGTCAAATGTAATGCCGGCTCCGGCGCATGCTCCGGCCAGCGCTTCCCGCACCCCTTGCTGAAGCTTGCTCCTGCTGCCGGTCACGGCCGTATCGCGAACACCGACCGCCGCGAACGCCCCGGACACGACCCGGTCGTCCCGCCAAACCTTAACCCGCGTATTCGTCGTCCCTGTGTCAATGGTCACACAATACACATTTATCAGATCCCCGTCCAAAAATGCCCTGAACCGGCCCGATCTAACTACTGTCAGTATTATGCTTTTCCCGGATAAAGCTTCTCACCGCGATAGCCCAACCGATGGGATACAGCCAGCGCCGTCTCGCTCACCATTCTGCCCATCTGCCTGATCCTGCGTGGATTACCTACCATCCTCGACGCCGGACTAGCGACGCTGATCGCTGCTATAACGTTGCCCGACATTTCATAAACCGGCGCAGCCACACAAAAAATCTCCAGCTCGCTCTCCCGGTTATCGATCGCATAGCCACGGTTTCTTGTCGTGTCAAGGTCAGTCAACAGCTGACCCAAATCGGTTATCGAATATGGCGTTTTGGCGATAAGTCCGTGCAAATCCGTAATCTCCCTGACCCGTTCAGCGCGATATGCGGCCAGGAGCGCTTTGCCAACACCGGTGCAGTGCATTGGATTTGTGGAACCGAGCACCGACGACGTTTTGACCGACGCGGTACTTTCCACCTTATCCACGTAAACAACCTTGCCGCTCGTTTCCTGCACGAGAAAAACCGTTTCCCTGCTCTGCTCCATCAGCCCTTCCAGCAACGGACGGGTCTCGCGGAAAAAATCGGTCTTCTCAAGATATGCTATGCCTGTCTGGAACGCCTTTAGACCAAGCTTGAAAGTTTTCAGCCTGTACTTGTCGATCTCCAAATAACCTTTAGCGACCAATGCATGTATCAGCTCGAACGCGGTGCTCTTCGGTATACCGAGTATTCTGCCGATATCGGTAATCGTAAGCAACTCCTTGCGTTCGGCGATCAAATCAAGGATATCCATCGCCCTGGACGCGGACTTGTTAACCTTCATAAACCGCTCCGCGTTCGTATATGCGGACAATATCCGTATATACGTTTTCTTCATTATATTTCTCTGCGGCAAATATTGTCAACGACTGTTACTGCCGTTTCTTCGGGTTCTCCACCATGCGAAACACATCATCAAAATATAGGGGACGGCTTTCGCCGCCCCCCTGCCCGCCCCATATCGCCGTTGGCTTCGACCCGGAAAGCAAGTACGCCGAACGCCGTCTTGCCGTCGCAGTCAAACTACAATTTGACGGCATGCGCCTTGTTTGTCAGTGGCGGCGGCGCGAAGTCTGCGGCCGGATGACGATGGCCGCCTCCTCCACCGGGCAGCCGTTCTCGCATGCCCCGCACCCGACGCACAGTTCCCGGGACACGCTCGGCCGGTGGAGCGCGTCGGAGGCGATGGCGTGCCGCGGGCACTGTTCCTTGCACAACAGGCAAAGCTTGCCTTCTGTCCAGCCGAGGCAACGGGTGCGGTCAACCTCCGCCAGACCGATGACCGTCTTCTCAACCGGCAGATGGCTGATCGCTCCTGTCGGACAGACCTTCTGACAGTCCTGAGTCAACTCGCAGCGCGCCTCCCGGGGGATGATCACCGGGGTAAGGAATACAGCCGCGCCTTTATTCAGCGGCGCCGCCTTCAGACACTTGCTCGGGCATGCCTTGATACAACGTCCGCAACGGCTGCAGCGGGCCAGGAATTCGGCCTCCGCAAGCGCCCCCGGCGGTCTGAGCGGCTGAGAGCCGCCGGGGGCGGCCAGGCCGGGCGCCGCAGCAGCCGCCACCGTGAGCGCCACCCCGGCGCGGATAATCTCCCGCCTTGTGAACAGGCCGCCCGCGCGGGCTGACAACGACCCGCCGTCCGCCCGCATCCCCAGCGAGATGCCCTCGCTGACAAGACACCGCTCGGCGCACCGGCCGCACAGCAGGCAATCGGCTCCAGCCGAACCCGAACCGGGAACGAAAGCGCCTGTCGGGCATGCCTGTGCGCACGCCCCGCACTTGACGCAACCGGGCGGCTGTTTAACTGCCCATACCCGCCAACGGGCGCCCAACGACATGAGCAAGCCGGACGGACACAAGTAAACGCACCAGAAGCGGGGGAAAGTGGCCAAGCCAAGGATGACCAAGGCGACAGCCACCCAGGGAACCTGCCCCAGCCACAGCCTCGACAACTCGGACGTCAGCAGGTGGAAGGGACTCAGGTATATCGTCCAGCCGCTGCCGAGCAGCAACAGCGCCAACAGCAGCAACAGCCAGTAATAACGCCAGGGACGCAGACGGCTCGCCCAGGCCGACGAGCCGAAACCATGGCCCTTTAAGCTTTGCAGAAGAGCCAGCAAGCCTCCGAGAGGGCACAACCAGCCGCAAAACACCCTGCCGGCCGCAAAGGTGAACAATACCGTAGCCAGAGGCAGCCACCCCCACGACGGGAAAGACCCCTCCCAGCGAAGATGTCCCAAGAGCAGAAGCGGATCGAGCCGCGACAACCACAGCAGCAGCCCGGTATCCGGCGGCAGCGGATACTCATGCCTGGCGACCAGCGCCACAACCACCGCCAACATCGCAGCCGGCAGCAAAGTACGCCAATAGCGCAAACCGGTGAGCTTCATCAAATGCACCTTCCACAGCGATATCTTGCCGCGCGCCAGCCGGCATCGCATCTAATTGCGCTTCTTACCCGGCCACGATCGGGATTACGATCGTGAACGTCGTCCCCTGGCCTGGTTCGCTGGTTACGCGGATTTCCCCGCCGTGTTTCTTGACGATATCGTAGGTTACGCTCAACCCGAGGCCCGTCCCTTTACCCACCTCCTTGGTGGTGAAAAACGGCTCGAATATTCTGTTAAGCAATTGGGGGGGGATGCCGCAGCCCGTATCAGAAATACTGACATAAATATTACCGCCCTCGGCCCAGGTCTTGACCTTGATATCCCCCCACTTGTCGATCGCCTGGGTAGCGTTCACGAATACATTCATAAACACCTGGTTCAGTTGGCCGATGTTGCACTTGGTCAGCGGCAGTTCGCCGTACTCTTTGTCCAGCGACGCTTTATACTTCATCTCATTCCACACGATATTGATCGCGCTCTCGACGCCCTCATTGATATTCGCCGGCCTGCTTTCGCTCTCCACCCGTGCGAACCCCTTCAGGTCCTGGACGATATCCTTGACCCGCCCCGCGCCTTCCAGCGTCTCGTTGACAAGGCTCGCCACGTCGTGGATTACGTAGTCCACTTTCAGCGACTGTCTGGCTTTCTCCAGCTTACCGACGACAACGAGCGCGTCTTGACGGTCGCCCTTCCCGGCACAGATATTAGCCAGCTCGGCCACAGCATCCTCTTGGATCGCAATAAACTGAGTCAGCCGCCCCAGGTAATCATGCAGCGACTCCAGATTGCTGATGATGAAGGACATCGGATTATTTATCTCATGAGCCACCCCGGCGGCAAGTTGGCCTATCGAAGCCATCTTGTCCTGCTGATAGGCCTGCAGCTGAATGGTGTTCAATTCGGCGTAAGCCTCGGCAAGTTCCTCGTTCCTGTGTTTCAGCTCACCTTCGGTCCGGCGGCGCATCGCCACCTCGTCCCACAGCTCACGATTGGTGCTCTGGAGTTCCTCGTTCATGGCCAAGTGTTCTTCGTTCATGGCCTTTAGTTCCTCGTTCAGGGTGGACAATTCCTGCGTCCGTTCCTCTACCCTCGCCTCCAGTAAGGCACGGGCCACCCGCATATCTTCCTCAAAAGTCTTCTGGCGGGCAACAAACCTTAGCAACATCATGACACAGACGATTATCACCAAACAGATCAGCCCGGCCACCGGGTAGTAGTTAGCGACGCTGCCGCTGGCCCGCTGCAGGATCTCCTGCTGATCAACCCCCACCGCCACCGCCAGCGGATAGGCCAGCAGCGCGCGGAAGCTATGGATTCGCGTTACTCCTTCATCCTTTCGCGTCGCTATGTATTGCCCGGCATCGCTAACTGTCAGCTTAGCCATCAATTCCGTACCGGTCAAGTCCTGGCCGGCCACCGTTGATGCGCCGGCCTGGCGCGCCCGCACGATACCGTCGCGGCCGACCAGGACGACCGCCGAGTTTTTCCCCAGATCGACCTGTTTATAAAAATCGCTGAAATAGTAAGGATCGACCGCCACCACCGCCACGCCGCCGAAAGAGCCGTCTGGTTTGTTTATGCGGCGTGTCATCTGTATCGCCCACTTGCCTGCCAACCGGCCCAAAACCGGCTTGCCGACATACAGCCGCTCACTGTCGTAGTTGATGTGTACCTGAAAATACTCGCGGTCGCTGAAGTTGGTGGCCACGAACGGCACCTGACTGCTGACAACTAGATCGCCGTTCTCGTCTATTACGCCCATAACTATGAACGGATCACCGGGCAGTCTGCCGTCGCGGACATAGGCGGGAATATCTATCGCCCGGCCTTCACGTTCGTAAAGATATTTCAGGGAGAGGGTCGTCTGATCGGCACTCCTCAGTGTCCGCAGGGTATGTTCCTCGAAAGCGCGGGCCAGGTTGGCCGTCTCCTTCACGGCGGACTGAAACTCTTTCTGTTTCTCGCCTTCAATGGCATGATAATAAGTTAGTAGAACCGCAAAAATTAGGAAGATGCCAAGAAACACTATCCCGAAGCTGAGATTGCGCAGCGAGGGCGAATCCCCTCTGAACGCCTCGCCGATACTTACCTTTCGCAAATTTTCACCCCCTCTCTGACCGCGAACCATGCCTTTATCCGCCCGGTAGATCGAGCCCTCAACAGCGTCAGCCCGCCCATTTCCGGCATCCGCATATCGGTCACCAGGACGCTTATCTCTTGCTCTTCCATTATATTAAGGGCTTCGCGGGCGTTGCCGGTGAAAAAAACTGCAAGGCTCCTCCATCACCGCCCGTCTGATCGCGCTGATCACGTTTATCTCGTCATCGCCGAACAAAACATTGTTCTTGTGCATGCCAAGCCTCTGCACTTTCGTTTCACGTTTCCGTTGATAATCCCTTCAGAAGAGGTCTCAAATCTTCTTCACTGATGCCCAGCACCGCGAAAGCACCTGGTTCCAACCCCCGGGCAAATTCCGGGCTGACGACCTTCCACGCGTAATATCCGGCTATGTGAACCACCGCCACCAGTTCCTTGTTCATGATCGCGTCCCGCAAAGGTTCGTGGTGATAGAGCGCAGTCTCGACGATCGGATACGGCAGGCCCCACCAGTTGAGCAAATAGCCCCCGAATTCCTGGTGGCTAATCCCGATGATCTCCTTTTCGAGCTTGACGAAGTTCTTTTCCTGCCCCTGCATGTACTCCTGCACAATGCGTTCGTACTGCGCGGGGAAGTAATGCAGGCACATCAGCAGGCCAATATCGTTGAGCAGCGCCCCGGTCTGAAAAGCTTCAGGCACCTGCTTACCGAGCAACTCGGAATAAATCAGCGTCATCAGCCTGTTAGCCACACTCGCTTTGCGGGTCAGTTTTTTTACGCTTAGTTGCGGTATCCTGACATTGGCGAACTTGAACAGACTGCACGACAACACGATCGTCTTGATTACCGTAAGTCCCAGGAAGGTGATTGCCCTGGAAAGAGAACCCGTTCTTACGTTGTGAAAAGCGCTGTTCGCCACCCGGAGCACTGCGGCGGCCACTGCCGGGTCGCTCTCGATCACCGCGGCAATCTGACTTATGTCCGCTCCCTGCTCCGTCAGCCTGCCCACGGCATCGTAAATGCCTGGAGCAACCGACAGATTCTCCAGCCTGTTGGCGAAATCAAGCATCACCTTGTTGTTAAACAATTCTCGGGCCGCGAAGATCTGGGCGATCTTCTCCTTCAGGTCCTGGCCTTCCCACGGTTTGAGCATATACATATTGCTCGAACCGTCGACGATACTGTTGAAAATCGCACTCTCCTCGGCGTACCCGCTGAGGATAAGGCGCGTCGTCCGCGGATAGTGGGCCTTTACCTTGCGGAGAAACTGGTGCCCATCCATCCCCGGCATGCGGATGTCCGAAACAACTATATCAACAGGTATGGCCGCCAGAATGGCCAGCCCGGCCTCGCCGCTTTCGGCAGTCAACACTTCGTAGCCGCTGTCGAACAACAACCTGTCGATCGCCCTCAAAATCGCCTTTTCGTCATCGACAAATAGGATCCGGTTGCCCACATCAGGCGCCTCCCATAAAATATTAACCCGACATAGTCAGGAATAGCGCCTGACGGGAAGCTTTATCGTAAACAGCGCTCCCTCGCCGGCCAGCCTGGCCAGATATTTCTGCAGTACTTCGAAATTACTCAGCACGAATCCCAGCGGATTGTTGATCTAGTGCGCTAGCCCCGCCGCCAACTGACCGATACCGGCCAGCTTCTCCTGCTGGACCATCTGCAGTTGGCCGCCTGCAGCCTCTAAGCGTTTCTGCCAAGTCGGCGTTCTTCACCGTCAGTTCCGCCTCAAGCACCCGGCTCGTCTCCAGCTCCGCCTGCAGCCTGCTGTAAAGCGATGCGTTGTGGAGCGTCAGCGACGCTAGATTGGCGAAGCCTTCCGTAAGCCGGACTTCGTCGTCGCCGAACCTTATTCCTTTTTCCAAGCTTATGAAGCCTATGACGCCGGTACCCTTCAAGCCTGACAAGCCGCAAGATTGACTTCGATGATCCTGCCGTCGGTCGGATCGATCATCCAGATAAAATCGCGGAAATACCTGAGCAGCATTTCATAGCGCTGCAAAATATCATCGAGTGGGGCTGCGCTGAGAGTCGTCGCTCGGACACTATTAAGATGATGATATAGGTGAAAATTTCGACATCTGGTTCCACTGTCCTGTCTGGCAGACATTTTTTCTCACCCCAGCCGCTACTATTACCCTTGCGGTATTTTCGTTCCTGGACATAATATCAACGTGAGGGGGAAGCAGCATGACACGATACGTTCTGTTCTTCGCCGAAATAAACCGCTCCAGCCTGCCCAGCGTAGGAGGCAAAGGGGCAAATCTCGCCGAACTCTGGCACATACCAGGCATCGCGGTACCGGAGGGCTTCTGCGTAACCACGGACGCATATGCCGCCTTCGTCGACACCAGTCCGGAATTCGGCGACCTTATAAAGACCCTGGACACGATCGATGTCGAATCGCCGGCGGAGCTCAAGCCGGCCGGAGAGCGGATCCGCGCCCGCCTGGAATCCCTCGCCATCCCAGCTCCGATCGAGCAGGCTATCGTGCACGCCTGGCAAAAAACCGGCCCAGGCCATCACTACGCCATCCGCTCCAGCGCCACTGCCGAAGACTTGCCCGGAGCCTCCTTTGCCGGCCAGCAGGACACCTTCCTCAATATCGCCGGCGAGACAAACATCCTCGAATGCGTTCGCAAATGCTGGGCATCCCTGTTCACCGACCGAGCTATCGCTTACCGCCGGCGGAACGGCTTCGAACACGCCAAGGTGCAGTTGTCCGTAGTAGTGCAGCGGATGGTTTTCCCGCAAGTGGCGGGTATAATGTTCACCGCCGATCCCGTCACCGGCAACCGCACCGTCGTCTCCATCGACGCGAGCTTCGGCCTGGGGGAAGCGCTTGTGTCCGGCATAGTATCCGCCGATCTGTATAAAGTAAGAGACGATAAAATTATCGCCAGAAAAATCGCCCGCAAAGAAGTAGCTATTCGCGCCGTCCCTGGGGGCGGCACGGAAAAAACGCCCATCGCCGGCAACAAGCAGACGGAGCCGGCCCTTTCGGACGATGACGCCATCAGATTAGCCCGCATGGGGCGCAATATCGAAGAGCACTTCGGCAGACCGCAGGATATCGAATGGTGTCTCGCCGACGGCGAAATACGCATCGTCCAAAGCAGACCGATTACAACCCTCTTCCCCGTCCCCCCCACGGACGACGGCCACCTGCACCTTTTCCTGTCGATCGGTCATCCCCAGATGATGACCGCTGCCATGAAACCTCTGGGGATATCCACCCTGCGAACCTTGGCGCCGTTCCGCAAACCATTGCCCCATGCCGAGAGCGAACTGCTTCTTGCCGCGGGTAGCCGGCTATACCTCGACATCACCGCCGCGCTCGCCTATCGGGAAGTACGGAAGAGACTGCCCACCTTGCTGCTAAATGTCGATGAAGCGATTGGTCGGGCAGTAGAAGAATTCGTCGGTCGGGAAGATTTCCTCCTAGACGCCCCGCCGGAAAAAAAGCTGCCCGTCAGCCTAGCCCGAACGGCCTTCCCGACCATTTTCGCCATCCTGGGGAATATCCTTTACCGCGACAATGATCACGTAATAGCCGATCTCAACCGCTTCATCGCCGACCGGGTCAACGAAAACAGAAACAAGCTGCAAACCGTGTCCGGCCCGGAGCGAATCGCCCTGATCCAGGAAATATTATCCTCACTCCTGCCGACAGTCTTCCCCCGCCTCGCCCCTTACATGGTGCCAGCTCTCGCCACCTACAAGCTCATCGCGCACCTTTCCCGCAAATGGCTGGGCGACACCGCCGAGCTAGGCAGCATCAGCAAATCTCCTCCCGGCAACGTGACCAGCGAGATGGGGCTGGCGCTCGGCGACGTGGCCGACGCGACGCGCGACCATCCGGCGGTTGTCGAATACCTGCGGCAGGCGAACGACGAGACCTTTCTCGACGGATTGCGGGCCGTTCCCGGCGGCGAGCACGTTTTGCCCGCTCTCGTTAACTTTTTTGCCCGCTACGGGATGCGTTGCACCGGCGAGATCGACCTCACCCGGCCGCGCTGGCGCGAATCTCCTACCCAACTAGTGCCCGCCATTCTCAGCCACATCGCCGGCATGTCGCCTGGTCAACATCGTCGGGATTTTATCGCCGGCAAAGAAGAGGCCGAGGCCGCCACCGCTCGCCTTCTCGGCCGCCTCAGACAAACCCCTGGGGGACTGTTCAAAGCGAAGCGCATGGAACGACTCATCCAGGTGCACCGCTCGCTCATCGGGATAAGGGAGCATCCCAAATACTTTCTCGTCCAGCACCTCGACATCGCAAAACAGGCGCTCATGCTGGAAGCCGCCAGTCTGGCCGCTGACGAGGTACTGGAAGCCCCGGAGGACATTTTCTGGCTGTCGCTACCGGAGATCGTCCGCACCGTCGAAACCCGGCGGGCGGATAGGACGCTACTTGCCGAGCGCCGGGAGCAGTACGATCGCGATACGAAACTTATACCGCCCCGCGCCATGACCAGCGAAGGCGAAATTATCACCGCCAAGCCCCGCGCCGACGCCCCCCCGAACGCGCTGGCGGGCAGCGCTGTATCCGCAGGCGTCGTAGAAGGTCGGGCCAGAGTTATTCTCCGGCTCGAAGATGCGCAGATGACCAAAGGCGATATCCTAGTGGCCCCATATACCGACCCTGGCTGGACCCCGCTATTCCCGCTCGCAGCCGGCCTTGTCACCGAAGTAGGCGGCCTGATGACCCACGGAGCCGTCGTAGCCCGCGAATACGGCATCCCCGCGGTCGTCGGCGTCGACGGGGCCACCGTCAAAATCAAGGACGGACAGCAGCTCAGGGTCGACGGCACCCGTGGCTTCGTAGAAATACTGCCCTAGCGAAGAGGCTAACGGCAGGAGGAGAAAAGAAAAACCGCGCAAAACGCGGCTTTTTTTTCAGGCTTTGCCGGAAGCCGCTCCCGGCCTCCGACAAAGCCGACATTTATAGGGACCGGCCAATATAGTTTCAGAAGTGATGGAGGCGGCCGCCCTGAAGGATAGCCATCCTCATGAGCAAAGCCAGGCATGCAATAATTGCCGCGACCATTGCGCTAATTAGCATACTTTGTGTTATCTGCCTCATCTCTATCTCTCCCGGCTATCATACCGCTACAGCGACTAATGCTTCAGACCGCCAGCGCCGGTCCCGACATCACCTGCTCGATATCGAGCAGGATGATGGTCCGATCATGGAACTTGTAAGCCTTCCTGATGTTCTGATTACCTGTCTCGGACGCCTCCATGCTGGCAAAATTCTCCGGCACGGTCTGGATGACTTCCGTAACCGTATCCACCGTCAGGCCGACTTCTTTGTTCCCGGTCTCCACAATAACGATCTGCTTGTTCATCTCTTCGGCCGCCGACAACCCTATCTTGGCGGCGAAATCAATCACCGGCACGATTTTGCCCCTGACGTTGATAACCCCTTCGAAGTAGGCGGGTGGCCCAGGCAGCCTGGTGACCGGCAGATAATTGATAATCTCCCGAACCTTATCGATCAAAATGGCGTACTCTTCACGGCAGAGCCGGAATACCACCAGTTGCATACTCATCGAATCTGCCCCTTTCGCTACTGCATCAGCCGTGAAACTCTTCTGCCGCCGCGGGCGCGTCGCAGCCCCTCATTGAGGAAACAATAGTCGTTGATCATCTTCTCCAGTTTTTCCAGCTTCGCGACGTTTTCGGGCTCGGAAAGATTCGCCAGGTTCAGCGACCCTTTTACCTTTTCGCGTTCGCGCTCAATGGCTTTTAACATCTTCGTCAGCTTTGACCTTCTCGCCGACAGAACCGTTATCAAACTGCCGAACGGCGTACTCAAACCCTGCATCAGCTCGGAAAGCTCCTCGCTGCCGATGGTATTGGTAAATAAGCCCTCCCTGATTGCCTCACGAACCCTGACGATATCGCCCATCTCCTGGGTGGTCAGACCCTCGCGAATCATTTTCATCCGGACACCTCCCATGAAATCCCGTGCCATTAAATACATTGCCTCTTTCTACAGTGTAAAATAGGCGCATGTCAAGGAACTTCAGCAATTAGATGTATATCCGGCAATTATTTCCTAGGCGGGACAAACCGTTATTCCCGACAACAAACAGCCTTTTGAAAAAAATAACGACAAATCTGTCGAAAGTTGGAGGAAACTTACATAATGTCGTCTAATTACTAGTTAATGTCATTTTAGTTTTCGAGGGTGAACAGATGAACGGTGAAGAAAATGCCCCCCGCATACTGATCGTCGATGACGACGAGAACTACCTATCCTCAGTTCGACGCGTGCTCCACGGCCAATGCGAAATACTGACGACCAAGGATCCTCTTCAGGCGCTGAAAATCGTCGAGCACCAAGGGCCTTTCGCCGTGATTATCTCCGATTACCGCATGCCGGTCATGAACGGCATCGAACTTTTTTCGCGAATCATCACAATCGACAAGCGGGTTCAGCGCATCCTGCTGACCGGCTACCCCGAGCTTCAAATGGCTATCGACGCCGTCAACCACGGCAAAATAACCGCCTTCCTAACCAAACCCACTCCGTCGGTTTCCTTGCGGTCGGTTGTCCTGGAAGCGGCTCAGACCTATCGGGAAAGTCAGTACGCCAACGGACAGGGACAGGAAAACCCGGAAACGCCGGACAAGGAGCCGGCGGCCGGGCAAAGCGACGCCAAACTGTTCGCCCCCCTGACCGTAAAGGAAAAAGAGATCCTCACATTGGTGGCCAAAGGTTTCTCGAACGCCGAGATCTCCATAAACATGACAATCACCGTCGGCACGGTTAAAACCCACATCAACAACCTGTTCTGGAAAATGGACGTAAACAGCCGCACGAAGATGATCGCCAAAGCTATCGACCTCGGCCTGATAAAGACTTGAAAATAATTAAGGCACCTGCCCTGCAGGTGCCTTTCGCTTTGCATTATAACCTTACCGCGGAATGTGGGGCGAGCGCGCTAGCAGAAAATACTGCGGTATTCTATCTTCGCCACCGGAGCCAGCAACTTGGTATTGGCGAAAATATCCTCAAGGTGCTGCTCAACCATCAGCCTGTCCACATTCGGAGGTACGTAGACCACGAACAGCGCCCGGGTGGTGGCGGCCGTTATCCTTGTGCGGTCATCAGGTCCGCACAACACGCTGGAGACGATACCGGCCCTGTCCCTCATCAGCATATCGCCTACTTTGGTACCCTGCTCCCTGCCGCCGATACCGGTAAATTTTTCCCCGTCTGCAGCCACATCCAGTATCAGCGGCGCTTCAATCAGCTCCCGATCGTGGCCGGCCGTCAGCAGACCGTTCTTGACCTCGGCCATAAACATCGCCTCGACAAGCGCCGCCGTGCGCGGAAATGGTTTGCCCTTCACCGCGACCGACTCCATCTGCAGCAGGACAGGGTAAGTCTTTCCAAACCGCTTGTAATACTCCCGGTAAGCGGTCACAGCCTCGCAAGCCAACAGGTCTTCACGCGTCCGGTACTGCGCCCGCAGCCGCTCTTCGAGCTCGCCTTTCCTCGCTTCCAGCCGCTCGTCATATTCGGGATTGACGACGCCATTCACCGCCAGCAGACCGACACACGCTCCGGGATAGGCCTTCCGCCACTCTGTCGTAACTTGCAGCATATCCTCACTCCACTCCCTCAGCTAAATCGCCTTCCCGGGACCGACGTCCGGACGCCAGCTTACGGCCGAGTTCCGTCGCCGCCTGCAGGGCGCCCTCCCTCTCCAGCACCTGGCCCTTACGCGCCATCCCGCCTACGACCACCGTCCCGGCTAGTTCCATTTCCAGATAGCGGAGCGAGCGGGCGAAAAAATCCACTACCGGCGCGGCTGTGGCCGGATCGTCCTCCTCATACGGCACGACGACTACCGCCCGCTTGCCGCTCACGCATCCGCGGTTACGGTCGCAGTTATAATAGACGAACCGGTCCACGAACCCTTTCATCAGCGCCGTGGGGCCGTACCAGTACACGGGTGTGCCCAGCACAAAGGCATCGGCGGCGTTAATCGCCCGATATAATTCGTTCATATCGTCGCGCTTGGAACACTCGCACCCCTGCCAGCAAGCGTAACAGCCGTCACACTCCTTCACCGTCAGGCTGCCGAGATAAACCGTCTCCGTGCTGGCGCCGGCCGCCCGGGCTCCGTCCAGAACGCAGGCGACCAGCAGATCGGTGTTCCCGCCGCGCCGCGGGCTGCCCACAACACCCAAAATTCTTTGCATAACAAAGATTCTCCTTTACCGATTATCGTCTCTTATAATAAAATAGCACCAGGAATTGGATATGTGTAGGGCCAATTTTTTGCGAAATTAATAGTGCCAATTTTGCGAGGTGACGGCGATGTATAGCCTGGAACTCGACCGCATGGCCAAACTGCCCCTCATCAGACAGCTCTACAACGAAATACGGCAAAGGATCCTCGACGGCCGACTGCCGGAGTACGAAAACCTGCCCGCGACCAGAAAGCTCGCCGCCCACTACCGCATCTCCCGCAACGTCGTCATGGAGGCCTACGACCTGCTCCGCACCGAAGGCTTCATCGAGAGCCGGCAGGGCGGCTACACATTCGTCGCTCCGGGCGCCCGCCTCACTAGTCTTCCACAGCCGCAGTCCCCCGCTCTGCCCAGCCTCCGGCCGGCCGTCGGCGTTATCGACTTCCGCCACGGTCTACCGGCCCTCGACCTATTCCCCCGCGCCGCCTGGCAAAAAACCGTAGCCCGGACGATGGCGTCCGTCCCCGACCGTACGCTGGGCTACGGCGACGCGGCTGGCTGCCCGGAACTGCGCTCGGCGCTGGCCACCTACCTCTCCAGGACCAGAGGCGTCACCTGTTCGCCGGAGCAAGTAGTCGTCACAGCGGGAGCCACCCTGGCCCTCGCCCTGATAGCCAGGCTGCTGCTGACCGCCAACCGGAAAGTCATCATCGGCGACCCTATCAACCAAGACGTCTTCAGATACCTGGGCACCCTCGGCTGTGAGCTGATCCCCGTCCCCCTCGACGGCCATGGCCTGCAGACCGCGCTTCTCTCCGGCCATGCCGCCAACCCGCCCGCCTTTAGCCTCGTCACGCCGTCGCACCAGTTCCCCGCCGGTGGCCTGCTGCCTGTCCAACGCCGCATCCAGTTGATAAACTTCGCCCGGTCGACCGACTCTTATATCGTCGAGGACGACTACGAGAACGAGTACGCCTACGAAGGAAACCCTGTCAGCTCCCTGCAGGGGCTCGCCCCCGAGAAGGTCGCATACGTCGGCACCTTCAGCAAGACACTCGCCCCCTTCCTGCGGCTGGGCTACATCGTCCTGCCCCCTGGGCTGCTCGCCGCCTTCCATGCCGAAGCCTGGTTCGCCACCCACCAGCCCTCCGCCGTCTGTCAGCTAGCCCTGGCCTCCTTCATCGGCACCGGCCAGCTCAAACGCCATATCGCCAAGATGGTCAAGGCCTACCAGGCGAGACGCGCCGTTATCGTCCGCGAACTTGGCCGCCGCTTCGGCGACAACTGCCGGATACTGAGCGGACCCGCGGGGCTGCACCTCACCGCCGCCTTCGACGGCGCCGACTTCTCACCCGCCATTCTCGACCACATAGAGCGCCACGGGGTACGCGTTTACGCCGTCCGCCAGCATGTCGTCGCCAGAGACGCCGACGCCTTCGCCGATCAGCTCATCCTCGGCTACGGCAGCCTGCGCGCCGAGGAAATCGCCGTAGGTATCGGCAGGCTCAGCCAAGCCCTCGCCGCTCTCCCCTGAATCTGGGGCCTCAAAAAACGGCAGACCGCTTCAGCGGTCTGCCGTCATATATTATGTCATTATTCTCCTTGTGCGGCTTATCCGCTCGCACTCTTCGTCCTAAGCCTGCGCGCCAGCGAAAAGAGCGGCGGCATAACGATTAGCAGCGCGACAAGCCCGAGGAGAGTGGCCGAAATCGGCCGGGTAAAAAATACGGAAAATTTGCCGTTAGAAATCAGCAACGCCTGGCTGAGCGATTTTTCCAGAATGCCGCCGAGAACAAACGCCAGCAGCAGCGGGCCAAGTTCGAAATCCAGCTTGCGCAGGATATAGCCCATAATACCGAATACCAGCATCATCACTACGTCGGTGACGTTATTCTTGATACTGTAAACCCCCACGGAGCAGATCAGCACAACTGTCGGCGCCAGAATTGCGTACGGTATCTTCAACATCTGAACCCACAGGCCGACCATCGGCAGATTGAGCACAAGCAGAATTACGTTGCCGATATACATCGAGGCGATAACGCCCCAGAAAACGTCGGGGTGATCCTGAATCAGGAACGGACCCGGCTGGACGCCCTGGATGAGCAGGGCGGCGTAAATCATCGCAATCGCCGGGTTGCCCGGTATGCCGAGGGTCAGCATCGGTATGAAAGAAGCGCTGGCCGCCGCGTTGTTCGCCGACTCCGGCCCCGCCACCCCTTCGATCGCCCCCTGCCCGAACTTCTCCGGCTCACTCGAAGCCTTCTTCTCCACCGCGTACGCCACCAGCGACGCGATAACCGCTCCGCCGCCCGGCAGCAGACCGACGAAAAAGCCCACCAGCGAGCCGCGCAGCACGGACCATTTCGACCGCGCCCAATCAGCCACCGTCGGCCAGATGTTGGTGATTTTCGTTGTCACCAGTTCGTTCTTGATCTTCTCCTCAAGGTTGACGAGGATCTCGCCGATGCCGAACACACCCATTGCCAGCGTGAGGAAATCCAGCCCGTCCATCAGGATCATCGTGCCGAAGGTGTAGCGCTCCTTGCCGCTGATCGGGTCGAGGCCGACGGTGGCGAGCAGCAGGCCAAAGACGACCATCAGCACCCCTTTGATGATCGAGCGGCCGGACAAATAAGCCGCCAGCATCAGTCCGAGGACGGTGAGGGAAAAATACTCGGCGGGGCCGAAATTCAGAGCGAACCGCGCCAATGGCGGGGCGATAAACGACAGGCCGATAATGCCCACCGTCCCGGCGACGAACGACCCGACCGCTGCCATACCGAGGGCGGCGCCGGCCCGCCCCTTTTTTGCCATCTGGTAGCCGTCGATGCACGTCACCACCGACGCCGCTTCGCCCGGCATGTTCAAGAGGATCGAGGTCGTTGAGCCGCCGTACATCGCGCCATAGTAAATACCCGCCATCATGATAATCGAGGTGAGCGGCGACCCCAGCGCATAACTGAGCGGCAGCAGCAGCGAAATCGTGGCTGCCGGCCCCAGACCGGGCAGTACGCCCACGGCCGTGCCCAGCACCGCCCCCAAGAAACCGAACATCAGATTCTCCGGCGTCACCGCGAGAGCGAAGCCTTGCATCAGAGACTGTATCTCGTTCATCGTCCGCCCTCCTCAGATCAGCAGTCCGTGCGGCAGCGACAGATGCAGCAGGACGGCGAAAACAACGTAAACCGCAACTGTGCCGATTACCGCCACCAGCCCCACCTTTGTCCACCGCTCCTGTTCGACGCCCTTAAGCCAGGCGGTGAACAGGAAGAAGGTAGCGGTTGCGAAACCCAGGAAATCGAGCGCCTGCGTATAAAGCAGAATGATAACCACCGCGATGGCGGGACGCCGGAAATGGCCGGCCGCCATCGACGGCTGGGCCGCAGCGTCCGCCTCGCGGTTGGCCGCGTAATAAACTACGGCTACAACGGCCAGCAGCACCGCCAGCCAAAAAGGAAAGAAACCTGGCCCCGGAGCGTCGAAGCCGCCGAAGCCGATATCGACCGCTTTAACGGCTGCGCCCGCCGCAATAACAAAGAAGGCCAGGGCCGCTCTTCGCTGCCACTTTTTCATATTGCCTCCCGCACGATCCTTATGTCAGCGTTATTTTCCGCCCTTCGCGGGACGATTCGTATATACCCAGCACGATCTGCAGCGACTTGATGCCCTCTTCGCCCGTCACCAGTGGGTCGCGGCCCTGACCGACGGCTGTGATGATATCCTCCATCTGGGCGCGGTGATTGACGTCGGAGATGGCCGGCGAATTGGTCGCCCCGTAGGACACCTTTACAGCATCCAGGTAGTCCTCCGCCCGGCAGCCCTCGACCTGCCACTCGGTAACCAGGCCGCCTGTCATGGTTAAAGAGCCTTTAGTGCCGTGAATCTCGATCCGCTCCTTGTAGCCGGGGGTGACGGCCGTCGTCCCTTCGATCACCCCGAGAGCGCCGCCGAGGAATTCCACCGCCGCGACCCCTAAATCCTCGGTCTCGATCTTGTGGATGGACGTCCGGGTCATCCCGCTGACACTTTTTACTCCGCCCATGAACCACTGCAGCAGATCGATGGTATGGATGGCCTGATTTATCAGCGCCCCGCCGCCCTCCACCTGCCACGTGCCCCGCCAGTCGTTGCTGGCGTAGTACTGGGGCGAACGGTACCACTTGACATACGCGTCGCCGAGGATAAGATCGCCCAGCAGCCCGGCGTCGAGCGCCGCTTTCACCCGCTGGGCCGCCGGCGTGAAACGGTTCTGGAAAATCACCGCCAGGGTTAGCTTTGCCGCCCGGTATGTCTCGATAAGTTTGCGGGCTTTGGCCACGCTTATATCCATCGGTTTTTCGAGAATCAGGTGCTTGCCGGCGGCCGCCGCCTGAAGACCGAAATCCACATGCATGCCCGGCGGCAGGCAGATGCTGACGATGTCGGTCTCCTTATCGGCCAGCACCTCCTCGTACGAGTTGAACACCCGCAGTCCGTATTTGGCGGCGAATTCGGCCGCGGACGCGGGATTGCGGCCGTAAACGCCGGAAATGCGCGCCGCCGGTATCGCCTGCAGGGCGGTAACATGCGTGTTGGCTACCATTCCGGGGCCGACTATTGCCACACCTAAAGGCGCCATTATCTCTCCTCCTAATCAATAACAAGCATGCCTGGCCTGACGAAATCCACCCCGCCCACGGTCGACTTTATGCGGGGATAAATAACCGGCCTGGTAATCATCAGCGGGCCGCCGGCGGTGGCGATAAAACCGTCCTCGGTCTTCGTGCCGGTGATCGACGGGTTCCAGCAGAACGCCTGGTTCTCGGCGACGGTCTCCGTCGTCTGGGCGGTCACCTTGTAGTCGCGGCCGTAGTAGCCCATCGAGCCACCCTGGTGGTGGAGCCGCCACTCGTCCGCGACGCCGAACTCCCGGTAGGCGGCCAGGGCGGCGTTAAACGCGTCGACCGCCGGAGCGCCCGGCTTCGTCGCCGCAATCATGCGGCACTCCACCTCGTTGTTGTCGAGGAACTGCTGCGCCAGCTTAGCGTCCGGCCTGCCGAAATGGAGCATACGGGTGACCGTCGTTATCAGCCCTTTGTAGCGGGCGTTGATGCACACCATCACATAGCGTTTGACCATTTTGTCCGTGGCGAGCGGGTGGCGATACTGGAATATCCGCTCGTCGGATGCCACCATGATCGCCGTCGGATCGATAAGTTCCTTCCAAAGATCTGCTCCCACCCTGCCGGCAATCTCGCACTCCTTGTCGCCCGGGCGGATGCCGAGCATAACCTTCTCGATCACCGTCGACAGCTTCTCTCCCAGGAACATATAACGCTCGATTTCATTTTCCGTCAACGAGTAACGAAGTTTCTTGATTTCGCCGTCGGCGTTCTTGCAGGACGCAAAGCCCGTATCGGCAGCCACGGAGCCCAGATCGCCAACGACCTTGCCGACGAGCTCGCCTTCCTTGTCCTCGTGCCACCCGTGTTCGAGCAGTTTGAAACCCAGATCTGCCAGCCCCTCCTCGTCCATCATCCTGGCCGCTTCGATCTTGTTGGCGATGCAGTAGCGGGCATCCTTGGTAACGAGCAGGGAGGTAACCCCCATCTCGGTGGCTATCCCGACCATGTTGCGGCCGCCGCCCGTGAACCAGGAAAAATTCGGCTGTTTTTTCAGCAGGACGGCGCTATAGCCTTTCGCCGCCATCAGGGCGGCCAACCGCTGTTGTTTGATGTTTACCTCGTCGATTCTGTTCATCCTCGCCCGTCCCTTCAAAAAATTAGGGACCCGAAGGCCCCTCAAGCGCAACACACAACCGGAGCGACTATTTATAGCGGTCGCCCAGTTTTGCCTTCTTGATGAGATTCATATATTGCGCATCCTCCGCCTTGAGGAACTTGCTGAAATCCTCGACCCCAAGATACTTCAGGTCGACGCTCAGTTCTTCGGCCTTGGCCTTGAATGCGGCATCTTCCATGCTATTCTTGAAGATGTCGTGCATCTGCTTCACCAATTCCGGAGGAGTATCCTTGGGCGCCAGCACGCCGCGCCACATGGTGAACTTGAAGTCTACCCCCTGCTCCTTGGCGGTAGGCACGTTCGGGAACTTGGCCAGGCGTTTTTCACCGAAGACGCCGAGAATGCGAAGCTGCCCGGCATGGGCCTGGGGAATGCCTTCAGGCGCCGACACCATCACCGCGTCGACATGTTTGCCAAGCACGGCGGTGATCTGCGGACCGCCGCCCTGGAAGGGCACATGCTTGAACTTGACATCGCCGACAAAGTTTTCAAAGGCCAGAGCCGCCAGGTGGGTCCCGCCGCCCGAGCCGCCGTTGCCCACCGTAACTTCGCCGGGACGCTTTTTGGCATCAGCCAGGAAGTCCTTCAGATCCTTATAGGGAGAATCTTTGGGAACCATGATCATGCAGGCATTGTCGGCGATCAGGATAACCGGGGCGAATGTATTGATGTCGAACTTGACCGAGCTCATGTGCATCTTGGAAACCATCGGCGAAGCGGCCGCCACGATACCGTAGCCATCTCCCTTGTACTTCATCGCCTCGGTATAGCCAATGGCCGCACCGCCGCCGGGAACGTTCTTCACGATCAGTTGCTGGTTGCCGGCATGCTTCGGAAAGACGTTGCCGAGGGCGCGGAACAGCACATCGGTCGCGCCGCCCGCATCCCAGGGGATAATGATTTCCACCGCTTTCGTCGGATACTTGGGCGCCTCGGCCTTCTGCGCGGCCGGGCCGCCGCAGCCGGCAAGCACCAAAGCCGTGACCACCAGGACAGTCATGACTAAAACCAGTTTGCGCACTACAGTCCCCCTCCTTAGGTTGAATGAGTTAAGGCGAAACTATATTATTTGATAATTCTGCCAGTATCTTGGATTTCCTCCCAGTAAAGAAAAATATTGCCTGCCAATAAGCACACGGAGCAACGGCCTGTTACCGCCGGCCAGCTATATACCTGTCTAGCTGCGGACGGGTCGGGTACCCCTCCACGTCGCCCCGCACCATCACCGCCAGCGAACCGATGGCGTTGCCGCGGACGACCGCTTCCGGCAAGCCAAGGCCTTCCAGAATAGCGGACAACACCCCGACGGCGAAGCCGTCGCCTGCGCCGACGGTATCAACGACCTGGCGAACTGGGAACCCTTTTTGATAGCCTTCGCGCCGTCCGTTCGCGTCCAGGAAGGAATAATAGGAGCCGTCCGAACCGTTTTTCATTATCACATACCTGTTGCCCAGATTGTGGAAAAACGGAGATACTTCCCGCCAGTCGGCCGTACCGGCCAACAGTTCGGCTTCGGCTAGGCCGGGCAGAATCAGATCGCTGTGGGCAGCAATCTGCAGCAGGGTATCCTTGGCCTGCTCGGCCGTCCACAGTTGCAGCCTGATATTAGGGTCGAAGGACACCAGCAGTCCGTTCCGCTTTGCCATGGCGAGCGCGGCGAACAGCGTCTCGCGGCAGGTTTCGCTCAAGGCAGGAAAAATGCCTGTCACGTGAAGGATTTTGGCCTGCCGGAAGTAGCCCTCGTCGAGAACGCCCGGCGTGATGCGGCTGGCGGCGGATCCGCGGCGGTAATAGAGGACGAGCGGGTCGCCAATCAGGTTTAGCTCTTTGACCAGCAGTCCGGTAGGGCAGTCGTCGGAAAATAGCACCCGGGAAGTATCGACCCCTTCCCCGCGGATGGTGTTGCGAATATAGGTGCCGAAAGGATCGCGCCCGAGGGCGCTAATCCAGCCAACATTGTGACCGAGCCGGGCCAGACCGATGGCGACGTTCGACTCCGCCCCCGCGATACGCCGCGAGTAACTGGTGACGAATTGCAGCGAATCGCTTTGGTCGGCGACCATCATCACCATGCTCTCGCCGATGGTGATCACTTCAAGCATAGGAGCACCTCTCCAGGGAAATATCCTCTGCGCGGACGCAGCACACCTTCTTAAAACGATGGATTTTTGTCCAGGAAACGCCAGAAGTTGCCGCCAAGCAGGCCTTCGGCGTCGCGCTTAAGCTCAGCCTCGTCGAGCTTCCAGCCAGTCGCCAGCAGGTCACTGTACTTATCCACCATCACCTTGCCGATAATCTTCCGCGAATGGTCCCACTTGTAAATCAGCTGATCGAGAATCCGTGCGTCAGAATGCTGGGGCACAAAACTCAGGCCGAGCAGTTCCATGCGCATGCGGGTGATCTCCTCGATGAGCGACGGATTGTTCAGGAACCACCAGCAGCCGAACACCAGCAGGTTGCGGAATTTGCGCGCCGTCACCGCCAGCTCGTGCTGATTCTCTCGCGCCAGCATCGTGACGAGGAACTTGTTGTCGGGATACTTCTCGCACAGGTACTCCAGCGGCCGTACAGAGCTTTTGCCCACCGAATCGCCGGCGACTCCGAGTTTAAGATTGACGAGCTTGTTTACGCCGATCATCATCGCGAACGGGACATCGAGTTCTCGCGACACCGGTATTACGCACTCCTCGACCAGCCGCGAACGCAGCGAGTCTTCGGGCACCATGAAGGACGGCGGCAGGGATACGGCCATGTAAAGTGCCTTCATCCGCTTGATCCAGTCGCGCAGGAAGCGTTTAACCTCCTCGACGGTCGTCGCGTCGAGGCGCTTATCAACGTTGTAACCCCATTCACGCAGCAGCATGTAGGACTGTTCATAGGCATTGAGCAGCGGATCGATCCTGAGCGCAGCAAGGAAGCGGGGATCGTCGTAGCCGCCGTTCAGCCATACGGCGCGCTCTTTGGCGTCAAATGGGTCATTCGTCATCACGACCGCTTTGACCCCGGAAATCGCAAAAACCTTGTCAATAAACTGACCTGGAGTGAAGGAGGAGCAAAACTCCCGGAATGAGCCCAGATTGCGCGAGCCTACGTCAAGGCCGAGCTTCGCCAGCACGGTGAGAACACCCCGCTGACCCTCGCTGACCGGCGAATTCTCGATGAACAGGTTCCGCCAGATCATTTCAGCCTGCTCCTTCTTGCTCAGCGCAAAATACTGCTCGTACGGCATACCGGTATAGCGGAAGTTTTCCGCAATCAGGTAATGGTAAGTGACGAGTTCGTCCACGCCCCACAGCAGCAAATCGCCGAACCCCTCTGCAAAGATATGGGTGTGCAGATCGGTAATCGGCGTCGCCGCCAAAGCCCTTTCGACCGCCTGCGGCAGATTTTCCTTCGTAACCATAGCCATTAAAAATCATCCCTTCTGTTTGATCGGCAAACGCCTGCTTGCATCAAATATCTTCGGCATATTATTCCATATTAATAATACTACATGTGCCGTTGATTGCCTGCCAAAACCTCCGGCCAGAATTAAATTTTCATAATATGAAAGCGATTTTCGTCACGCTGCGTAAAATCCGACTATTGTCAATTTAATTAATATTAGGTGAAATTTTCTCAAGCCGCTGTCGCTTGCCGGTAGGGATCAGCTACAGCCTGAAAAAATGAAAGGGAGAATTAAAAGGAGAAACGCAGCCCGTATTTTTGTCCTCTGCTTCGTGTTGCTGTTTGCTTTTGGCTCTCTTTCCGCCGCGGCCGCCGACCAGACCGTCCTCAAGCCGAAAGCAAAGGCAAAATCGCCGTCCAGCTCAACGTCGCCCAGGCATCGGAGGAAGACGTAAACATCCAGTCCTCCAAGGGAACGGTCGATGTGCAGCTGACCGACGGCCAGCCCCTTGAGGTCTTTTCGCCGCAGTACTTCTTCTTCAATGCCCCGTACGTCATCAAGGACTACGACCACTTCGTCCGCGTCTGGAACGGCCCCATCCTTGGCCCCGATGACCTGGCCGGCCTCAAGCTCCGCCTGCCGGTCGTCCCCACCTGGGTCGCCGTCTGGAAGGAGCTTGGCGCCGAACCCGTGCCCATCACCCTCCTCGACCTCTACCAGGCTCTCAAAGACGGGCGGGCCGAAGCCTCAGAAGGAGATCTGCCCCAAATCGTGTCCTTCGCCGACCGCAAGCTGGTCACGGATGCCATGGGCAAAGCCTGCGAATGGGCGACCGCCCAAACCGAGACAAACGAAAACAACCTCTTGGCCCAGCTCAAAGCCGCCGGTATGACCGTCTCCACCCCCGACGCCGCCGCCATCCGCGCCAAGGCCAAACCGGCCGTCGAGCAATTGTTCAAAACCGCCTGGCCGGTGACCACCTGGCCGGAAGTCCTCGCCCAGTAGCAGTATATACCGACAAAAGCCTCCCGCGCTGCGGGAGGCTTCTTAATTCGAATCAAATATCGCCGTAGTTCCGAAAACAACGGCAACGCCGTTAATAGACGTTGCCGTTAGAAATCAGATGCCACCCGGTAACCGCCCAGGCCTATCCTTGCAGGATCTTGTACGCGCGATCGTCTAGGGCATCGGTGATAAACGGAATCTTAGTCTCCCGCTGAGTCTCCCTGTTGCCGGAAACGATATCGCCGCGGTCAATCTCGGCGGTCGAAAACTTGCGGGCGCCGGCCATAAGCTGCTGAAGACCGGCATTAAGTTTATCAGCGCAAGTCCACATCGCGATCGCCCCATAGGGGATATCCTTCATCGCGTCGTTGCCGACCTTCCGCTGCACATCCTGATAGCCGGCGAAAATCTCCTGCGGAGAAGACCCGCAATCACCTAAGCTTGCCGGCAAGGACTCCCAGTTGCCATTCAGGGCAACGCGGCGTTCCGGGTTCAACGCCCCCTCGATATTGGCCCCTAGGAACCCAGGGATCATTAGCGTCCTGCCCATGCAGATCAGCTTGACAAACGGCGCGCCCAGTGACAGCGCCTTGAACATATGGTCTTCGCGCGCCAGCCCGCCGCCGAAGGCCATATCCACCACCTTGTGCCCGGCCTTGGCGAGCACGGTCGCGTACTCGTAAGCTTTGGAGTGCAGCAGGATCGACGGCACGCCCCAGGTTTCCATCATATTCCACGGGCTCATCCCCGTCCCGCCGCCAGAACCGTCGATCGTCAGCAAGTCCAGTTTTGCGTCGGTCGCGAACTTGATCGCCATCGCCAGAGCTTCCATGCCGTACGAGCCGGTCTTGAGCGAAATCCTCTTGTAGCCGATATCGCGCAGATACTGGACGTTTGCCATAAAATCTTCCCTGACCTGGTCGGCTGACGACAAATTGGTGTAGCCGAGCCGGCTGTGGCGGGCGAACGACTTGATGGCCCCGAACTTATACGCCTCCCGGACCTCCGGCAGCGTCGGATCGGGATCGACGATATAACCCCTGTTTTTCAGGAAGGTCGCATACTCGAGATCCTTCACCTGGATTTCCCCGCCGATATCCTTCGCGCCCTGGCCCCACTTGAGTTCGATCACCACTTTATCGCCGTATTTGTCAATAACGTACTTGGCGACGCCGTTGCGGGCGTCCTCCACGTTCATCTGGACGATGATCGCCCCGTAGCCGTCGAAGTAACGCAGATAGCAGTCGATGCGGCGGTCGAGCTCCGGCGCACTCGTTATCTTACCGTTCTCCATGACCGATTTCTTGTCGACGCCGACAACGTTCTCGCCGATGACAATCGGGATGCCGACGAGAGCCGCGCCGATCGCGAACGATTCCCAGTACTTCGCGGCGATAAATGTCGATCCCAACGCCCCAGTCATCAGCGGCATCCGGCACTTGGTTTTGACCTCCTGCCCGAATTCGCACTCCGTACTGACGTTGGGGAAAATGCAGTCGTCCTGGGAATTCGACAGCCCCGGGGGCAGCCCCTGGGCACCGAAGTTATAACCCTGAATTCTGAGCGTGCCGTACGACACTCCAACGTGAGTGGTGTTACCGCTGCCGGCGGTCACCGCGCCGAAATCCCGCGGATAAAGCATCTTGCGTCCGCGGATGCTCGACAGCCAAGTTTCGCACTTTCCCTGGCAATCGGCCCGGCACAGCGAACACAGCCCCGACTCTAAGCGGTTACCCCTGTTGACTGTTCCAAGAACATCGTTAATTTTATCCATAAGTCCACCTCTCAAAGCATGAAAATGTAACTATTGTATAATATACAGATATTTTATTCCCTTGTCTAGGAACACAGGAAATGTTTTTTGTATACATTTCCGTAATAAGGGACATCTCACATAATGAAACAAAATAAGACGACCGCCACTCTGCCGTGGCGGCCATCAGGTCCCCATGCCGTTACTTGTCGGTGTGCAGATAATCATAAGCGGTCAGCGTATGGATGGTCGCCAACTTAATCAGATCACCGACCTCAATGTATTCGTCGGGGCCGCCGAAGTTATAGCCGTGCAGCCCGCAGTTCACGGAAGGCACAGCCTTCAGCAGCCGGTAAAGCCGGGCATCCGAAGCCCCTACCCGCATGTTCGTCGCGACCTCCTGCCCCCACACAGCACGGCAGTTTTGCGCCGCAAGCGCGAAAATCTCGTGCCCGGGATCAGACCAGTTCGGCGCCCAGGAGCGAACCGTCCGGAACGTCAACCCGTCCAGCGACCCAACCGCGGCCTGCGCCTCCGCCTCCGCCTCGGCCAGCGTTACCCCGGCCGGAATCCTTATATCGCCCCGCGTAAGCGCGGCCGCCGGGATCAGATTGGGCGACGACCCGCCCTCGATCATCCCGAAGTTTACCGTCACCCTTTGGAGAACTTCCGTCTCCCCCGCCCCTGACAAAGATTCCGAAAGCTGCCCCGCGGCGGCGATCGCGGCGGCAACCTCGGGAGGCGAAGCGACCGGCATGCCCTCCAGCGCCATCTTCAGCTTCGCCATACCGGCCACCAGGCGATCAATGGCGTTAATTCCCCGGTGAACATGTGCGCCGTGTCCGGCCTTGCCCACAGCCGCCAGTTCGAACCACAGAAGCCCCTTCTCGCCGAAGCGCAGCACCCTTGAGGTGCCGATATCCCCGGAAATCATCGCGTCACCGGCGGCGTGAGGCACAGTGTCTAGCAGGTACTTAGTACCCAGCACCCCCATGCTCTCCTCGTCGCCGGCCAGCGTTATCACCAGTTCCCCAGACCAGGCTTCGCGGCATCCGGCGAGCAGCATGAAGGCCAGGATGTGGCACGCTATTCCGCCCTTCATATCAGCGGCCCCGCGCCCGTACAGGCGGTCGCCGACAAGCTCCCCGCCGAAGGGATCGACCGTCCATGTCTGCCTGTCCCCAACCGGGAAAGTGTCGAGATGGCCGTTGAAAACCAGCCGCCTGCCCGTGCGCCTGCCCCTGATTCTGGCAACAAGGTTGGCCACCGGCTTCTCCAGCATCGGGTAGGAAAGTTCAATCCCCGGGATCTGGCCCAGTATCTCGCCGACGGCCTCGGCGACCGCACGGGTATCGGACGGCGGGTTCTCGCTCGGGACGCGCACCAGCCGCGAACATATCGCCACAAGCTCGTCGCTCCGCTCCCGCACCGCCGCCGCCAGGGCTTGCCTAACATCATCCGCCATCATGCAGCCTCCTCCGGCCCCAAAACACATTATACCGTATCTGGCAATAATCATACCAGACAGGCCGGCAGGACGCAATCCGCGTGCGGCCTATCGCGGGCGGGGGCCATAGCCGCTCCCGACCCCGACGTCCGGGCGCCGTTTTTCTCCGGGCAGCGTTCGTACCGCCCCCTCCCCGGCGACCCTGTATACCTGCTTGACGACCTGCTCGGGCGTCACGCCGCTCATGCACGCGGCCGCCCCCCCGGGACATGTCCTCCTGAAGCAGAAAGAGCAAGCCTGCCTGCTGACGACAACAGCGTTTTTCTCCCCCGGCGGCGCTAGCCGCGCCGGGTCGGTCGGCCCAAAGATGCCCACCGTCGGCGTCCCCACCGCCGCCGCCATATACAGCGGCCCGGTATCCCCCGCCACCACCACCGCCGCCTTAGCCAGGACCGCCGCCAGCTCAAGCAGCCCCGTCCGCCCTGTCGCATTTGCTACCGGCACGCCCGCCGCGGCGGCAATCTCCCGCGCCAGCGGCGCCTCCGCCCGGCTGCCGCACAGCATCACGGTAAAATCGCCGGCCAACAGCCTGGCTGCCCGCGCATACAAAACGGCCGGCCAATTCTTCGCCGGCCACGTCGTCCCCGGCGCCAGCACCGCCAGCCTGCGCCTGCGAGGTAAAGCCAGATCGTCCAGCAGCCCGTCCGCCGCCCTCACGGCCTCCTCCGGCAAAGCCAGCGTCATCCGCCGCTCAGTCGGCACAATGCCCAGCGGCCGCAGCACCCCCAGATACCTGTCCGTGATATGGCGCCCCAGCGGCGCCGCCGTTTCGTCCATGAACAGGGCGTTGAGCTCCTTCGTACCGCTCATGCCGATGCGCCGGCCGGTTTCCGCCATTCTGGCGATCATCCCGCTCAGGAACAGGCCATGCACATCGAGGACGGCGTAAAAGCGCCTTCCCGCCAAAGTTCGGCGCAGCTCCCGCCACATCGCCGCCGCCCTGCGCAGTTCGCAATCCCGCAGGTGCCGCTCGAACCGCTCCCGCGACCAAACAATCGCCTCATCGACGTGCGGGTTGTATCTCACAAGATCGGCGGCGACCTCACCCACCAGCCAGGTGATCCGGCAATCCGGCCACGCCGCCTTCAGCGACGCGGCTACCGGCGTGCAATGGATGACGTCGCCGATCGCGCTCAGCCTGATAATCAATATCTCCCTCATATCGCGCCAGGCCACCTCCGCCCACGATCGGTTGCTTTCATTATTATTGTGGGGACTTTTTCGCCAAATATCGCCGCCCGCGCCAGCCAAATTCTGCCTCCCCGCCACCCGTCCGCATGAATAAGCGGCGGTACAGCAATACTAATCCATAGACTAATTTGCCAGGGACCTTGCGGGCGATTCACCCCACCCGCACTTCACAAATATGGAAATTATCCGCCTTGTAAACCGGGCCAAGCTGGTTTATAATTAACAAACCAGTTATCAGACTTTGAATTCCAACATCTGCGCGGCCGGGAGCGGCAGCGCCGCCTAACCGGGGGGCCTTCTGAGGCTCCTGTTTTTGAAATTCCAGCTACAGCGGCAAATATGGGAGGGGTCGACTTGCACAAGCAGGACAAGCTTATGATCATCCCCCTTGGCGGTCTTGGCGAGATCGGCAAGAATCTCACGGTATTCAGATATGGCGACGATATAGTCGTCCTGGACTGTGGGCTGGCGTTCCCCGACGAAGACATGCTTGGCATCGATCTGGTCATACCGGATATGACTTACCTCCTCGATAACAAGGACAAAATCCGCGCCGTCGTCCTCACCCACGGCCACGAGGACCACATCGGCTCGCTTTTCTATCTCCTGCGCAACGCCGACGTACCTGTCTACGGTTCCCGGCTCACCCTCGGTCTGGTAGAGGGGCGTCTCAAGGAGAATAACGTCACCGACCGCAAGCTTATCCCGGTCGCCGCCGGGGACACGATCAAAGCCGGACGCTTCGAAATCGGCTTCATCCGTGTCAATCACTCGATCGCCGACGCCCTGGGCGTCTACTTCCGCACCCCGGTGGGAGTGGTTGTCCACACCGGCGACTTCAAAATTGACCAGACCCCCGTCGACGGCAAAATCATCGACATCCACAAATTCGCCGAGCTCGGCGATCAGGGCGTGCTGGTGCTGCTGTCCGACAGCACGAACGCCGAACGTCCGGGATATACAAAATCGGAGCTCACCGTAAGCGAAGCGCTGGACGATCAGTTCGCCGCCGCCAACGGACGGATAATTCTCACCACCTTCGCCTCCAACGTCTCCCGCCTGCAACAGGCCATCAACGCCGGCTGCAAATACGGCCGCAAGGTCGCCGTACTGGGCAGGAGCATGGTAAACGTCGTCACCAAGGCTACCGAGCTTGGCTATATGATCATTCCCGAAGGTGTTCTGATCGATATCGACGAGATCAACCGCTACCCCGCCAACCGCATCCTCATCCTGACAACCGGCAGCCAGGGCGAGCCGATGGCGGCCCTCAGCCGCCTGGCGAACGGCAGCCATCGGAACGTGGAGCTCAACCCCGGAGATACGGTGGTTATTTCGGCAACGCCCATCCCCGGCAACGAGCGTTCGGTCGGCAGGATTATCGACGGCCTGCTGCGCCTCGGGGTCGAAGTTATCTACGAGAAATCGTCTGGCACCCACGTTTCCGGCCACGCCAGCCAGGAAGAACTCAAACTCATCCTCAACCTTGTCCGCCCCAAATATCTAATCCCCGTCCACGGCGAATTCCGCATGCTCAAGAATCACGGCAAGCTCGCCGAAGGCGTCGGCATCCCCAAAGAAAACATCTTTTTCGGCGAAAATGGGCACGTATTCGAATTCACCGCCGAAAGCGGCCGGTTCGCCGGCAAAGTGCCCGCCGGCCAAGTCTTTGTCGACGGCTCAGGCATCGGCGACGTCGGCAACATCGTCATCAGGGACCGCCGCCAGTTGTCGCAGGAGGGCGTCATGATCGTCGTCCTCGCCCTCGACAAACAGCGGGGCTGCGTGGTATCCGGCCCGGACATCGTCTCGCGCGGCTTCATCTACATGCGCGACTCCGAAGAACTGATAAGGGAAGCACGCAAAGTCGTCAAAGACGTGCTGGAACGCGGCGAGAACAAGCCGATAACCGAATGGGCACCCTTAAAAAACGGCATCCGCGATGCCCTCGGCAAATACCTGTTCAACAAAACCGGCCGCAGACCGGTAATCCTGACGATCATCATCGAATTATAAACTGATATACGAAAACCGTCCGGCGTAAGCAGCCGGGCGGTTTTTCCCTTTCGCCTGTCCAGTCGTGGAAATCCGCAAAAAAATTTTTGCGCGACTTTGAGAAATTTTTCACAAAACTCTGTTGCCAACCGTCCTCCGAACGTGTACACTGAAAGTAAGTTAATTTTTTCACAATATCGATGGAGGTCACGCCATGAAAGCTGCGATCGACTTGGGGGAATTGGATGCCATTCTGACAAAATACGGACACAAAGCGAACAATATTATCCCCATCCTCCAGGACACCCAGGCGAAATACCGCTACCTGCCCCGCGAAGCCTTTTCCTATCTTTCCGAAAAGCTCGGAATCAGCACCGCCAGGATTTACAGCGTGGCGACCTTCTACGAGAACTTCTCCCTCGAACCCAAAGGCAAATTCGTGATAAAAATCTGTGACGGCACCGCCTGCCATGTCAGGAAATCCATCCCCATCCTCGAACGCCTGCGGAAAGAACTCGCGCTGTCGGAAAGCAAAGTAACCACCGACGACCTCCTCTTCACCGTAGAGACCGTTTCCTGCCTAGGCGCGTGCGGCCTCGCCCCCGTACTTACCGTCAACGACAAGGTCTACCCCGCCATGACGCCGGACAAGGCCAGCGAACTGCTCGCGAAACTCAAGGAGGCGAACTGATATGCTCCATAACCGGGAAGACCTGCAAAGCGCCCGGGCTAAATACAAAATTGCCCTCGCAGCCCAGCAGACGAGAATTCTCGTATGCGCCGGCACCGGCTGCGTGGCCGGCGGGTCGCTCGACATCCACGCCGAACTTGTTCGGTTGATAAACGAACAAGGCCTCACCTGCGCCGTAAGCCTCGAACACGAGCCCCACGGCGAAGAGGTGGGCGTCAAGAAAAGCGGCTGCCACGGCTTCTGCGAGATGGGGCCGCTGGTCAGGATCGAGCCGCAGAGCTGGCTGTACATCAAGGTACAGCCCGAGGACTGCGCCGAGATAGTTGCCGAAACAATCGTCGGTGGCCGGTTCATCGAGCGGCTGGCCTACAGGAAAAACGGCCAGACATACCATACCCAGGAAGGCATCCCCTTTTACAATAAGCAGACCCGGCTGGTGCTCGAACACTGTGGCCACATCGACGCCACCTCGATAAAAGAATACCTCGCCATCAGCGGCTACACCGCCCTCGAAAAAGCTCTTTTCGCCATGACGCCCGACGAAATCGTCAAGGAAATCGACGATTCGAATCTGCGGGGCCGCGGCGGCGGCGGTTATCCGGCCGGCCGCAAATGGTCCCAGGTCAAGCGGCAGAAAGAGGCGCAGAAGTACGTAGTCTGCAACGGCGACGAAGGCGATCCGGGCGCTTTCATGGACAGGAGCGTCATGGAAGGCGACCCCCACCGCATGCTCGAAGGCATGATGATCGCCGGCTACGCCTGCGGCGCTTCCCAAGGCTATATCTATGTGCGGGCCGAATATCCCCTGGCGATCGATCGCCTGGAGACGGCGATCGCCGAAGCCAGGGAATGCGGCCTGCTCGGCAAGAACATCCTCGGCTCCGGGTTCGACTTCGACATCTCGATCAGCAAAGGCGCCGGCGCCTTCGTCTGCGGCGAAGGCAGCGCCCTCACCGCCTCCATCGAAGGCAACCGCGGCATGCCGCGGGTCAAGCCGCCCCGCACCGTCGAACAGGGACTGTTCGGCAAACCCACCGTCCTCAACAATGTCGAAACCTTTGCCAACGTACCGCTCATCATCCTCAAAGGCGCCGCCTGGTACAAGACTATCGGCCCGGAAAAAAGCCCCGGCACCAAAGCCTTCGCCCTCACAGGCAACATCGAGAACACCGGTCTGATCGAAGTCCCCATGGGCACCACCCTCAAAGAAGTCATCTTCGACATCGGCGGCGGCATCCGCGGCGGCGCAGGCTTCAAAGCCGTACAGATCGGCGGCCCTTCCGGAGGCTGTCTCACCAGTCAGCACCTCGACCTGCCGCTCGACTTCGACTCGCTGAAAAAAGCCGGCGCAATGATCGGCTCCGGCGGGTTGGTCGTCATGGACGAACACACCTGCATGGTCGAAGTGGCCCGCTTCTTCATGAATTTCACCCAGAACGAATCATGCGGCAAATGCCTGCCATGCCGCGAAGGCACCAAACGCATGCTCGAGATCCTTGAGAGGATCGTCGCCGGCCAGGGCGAAGCGGGCGACATCGACATGCTGCTCGAGCTGGCGGACACCATCTCCTCCACCGCCCTGTGCGGCCTCGGCAAAACAGCCGCCTTCCCGGTCGTCAGCACGATCAAATACTTCCGCGACGAATACGAGGCCCACGTCAGCGAAAAACGCTGCCCGTCCAAGACCTGCCAGAAGCTGAAGCGGATATTCATCGACGCCGCCCTCTGCAAGGGCTGTTCGAAATGCGCGCGGCTCTGTCCGGTGGGGGCCATTGCCGGCACCGTCAAGGAACCGTTCGTCATCGACGCCGGCAAGTGCGTAAAATGCGGCGCGTGTCTCGAATCATGCGCCTTCAAGGCGATAAAGGAGGACTGACGCCGTGAGCACCGAGTTCATGCTGATCGACAACCTCCCGGTGGAAATAACCGGAGAGAAGAACATCCTCGCCGTCATCCGCAAGGCAGGCATAGAACTGCCCACCTTCTGCTACTACTCCGAGCTGTCGGTATACGGCGCTTGCCGCATGTGCGTCGTCGAAGACAAATGGGGCGATATCCACGCCGCCTGCTCCACCCCGCCCAAAGCCGGCATGGAAATTCGCACAAATACCCCCCGGCTCCGCAGGTACCGCAAGATGATCCTCGAACTCTTCCTCTCCAACCACTGCCGCGACTGCACCACCTGCGAGAAGAACGGCAAATGCAAGCTGCAGGAACTGGCCCAGCGGTTCGGCATCAAACAAGTCCGCTTCAACAACACCTCCGGCGAGCCCGACCTCGACGCCTCCTCGCTCTGCATCGTCCGCGACAAAAGCAAATGCATCCTCTGCGGCGACTGCGTCAGGATGTGCGACGAAGTCCAGAAAGTCGGCGCCATCGACTTCGCCTACCGCGGCTCGAAGATGCGCGTCAGCCCCGCGTTCGACGAACCGATCGCCAAAACAAATTGCGTCGGTTGCGGCCAGTGCGCGGCCGTCTGTCCGACCGGCGCCATCGTCGTCCGCGACGACACCGCCAAACTGTGGCAGGACATCAGCGACCGGGACGCCAAGGTCGTCGTGCAGATCGCCCCGGCGGTCAGGGTCGGCATCGGCAAGGAATTCGGCCTCTCCGAAGGCGAGAACGTCATGGGCCGTATCGTTGCCGCTCTGAGACGCATGGGCTTCGATGAAGTGTTCGACACCTCCACCGGCGCCGACCTCACCGTCCTCGAAGAAGCGGGCGAATTCCTCGCAAGGCTGCAGAAGGGCGAAAAACTGCCGCTCTTAACCTCCTGCTGTCCGGCATGGATCCAGTACGCCGAAAATAACTACCCAGAGCTTATGGCCAACATTTCCACCTGCCGTTCGCCGATGCAAATGTTCGCCTCGGTGCTCAAAGAGCACTACCGCCATTCCAACCGCCGGGTCGTCGTCGTGGCCGTCATGCCCTGCACCGCCAAGAAATACGAGGCCGCCCGCGACGAGTTCCAGGAGGACGGCGCCCGCAACGTCGATTACGTCATAACCACCCAGGAGCTTGTCAAGATGATCCGGGAGGCCGGCATCGTCTTCGCGGAGATCGAGCCGGAATCGGTCGACATGCCGTTCGGGGCCACTAGCGGCGCCGGCGTCATCTTTGGAGTTACGGGCGGCGTCACCGAGGCGGTGATACGGCGTCTGGCGGACGACAAATCCGTCTCCGCGCTCCGGGCGCTTGCCTTCACCGGCGTCCGCGGCCTGCAGGGCGTCAAGGAAGCGAGCATCGATTATGCCGGCCGCGAAGTAAAGATCGCCATCGTCAGCGGCCTCAAGAACGCCGACAACCTCATCAGGCAGATAAAAAACGGCGAAAAGCACTACGACTTTATCGAAATAATGGCCTGCCCCGGCGGGTGCATCGCCGGCGCCGGCCAGCCGGTCACAAACGAGGAGGGCAGGAAGCGCCGCAGCGCGGGCCTGTACGACTCCGACCGCATGAGCAGCATCAAACGCTCCGAGGAAAACCCGATGATTATGGCCCTCTACGGCGGCCTGCTCAAGGGCAAAGTGCACAAACTACTCCACGTGGAGTATCGCAGAAAGGCGTGAGTGCATTATGAAAATCAGGGTCTGCATCGGCAGCGCCTGCCATCTTAAAGGTTCCTACAACGTCATCAACTCCCTCCAGCAGCTCGTCGAAGAATGCCATGTCACCGACGAGGTCGAAATCCACGCCTCCTTCTGCCTCGGGCTCTGTTCTCAGGCTGTATCGGTAAAGATCGACGAAGGCGACGTGCAAAGCGTATCCGGGGCGACGGTGCGGGATTTCTTCGCCAAAAACGTCCTGCCCGCGGTTCAGAAACCTTCCTGCGCACACACAGTGAAATAGGCCCCAAAACCAAAGCTTCCGAGGATAATCCTCGGAAGCTTTTTCTTTACCCGAAAATTTGTTCGAATGCAGGTCATCAGGCGCCCTTGCCGTAGCCCACCCTCTCAGCTCCCCGTCCCGCAACCGGTTCGATGTCTTGATCCACCCATACAGGGTTGTGATCCTCGGCTTCGGCCAGCGGTTGGGTGCCGTCGCCGAACATCGCCTTGAACTCGCCCCAGTTGTAGACGCCGAGAAACATGTGAACGAAGAGGAAGAGGCCCATATAGAGACCGAGAGCAAGATGGACGGTGTTGGTGATGACGATGAGCTCCTTGGGAGCCATCGGGATGAAAGCGTACAGTATCCAGCCGCTGACGATGAGGACGGGGCCGAAGAACAGCAGGCACAGGCCGAAGATCTTCTGGCCGGAGTTGACCTTGCCCATTGGAGGCACGGGAATCTTTTTGCCGAGCAGCATCTTCTGCGGATAGCCGCCGCCCACCAACAGCCAGCCGATGTCGCGGTCGTCCCACGAAAAGTTGCGGCGGATGAAGCCGGCGACGCGGTCGAGGCAGAACAATGCATACAAAACGCAGGCGACGGTGAGGATGGCAGCGCCGGCGATGTGAATCTTCATCGCGAGGTTGACGAAATCCTCGCTCCCCGGTTTGTACCAGATGACGAAGCCGGTGAACGCGGCCGGCAGAAAGCCGAAAATAAGTCCCCAGTGGAAAAGGCGGGAACACAGCGGATGTTTAAGGACACGCGGTCCGTCGTCGTGATGATTCATCAGCTTTTCCCTCCCAGCTTGACACGGTTGACGTAGCTGGTGTGGAACAGTTCCTCCGCCAGCGGGCTGAGAGGCTTGCCTGCGAACTTGCTGTACATCTCGGCGACCGCCGGGTTGTTATGGCTCTGGCGGATTTTGGCCTTGACGTCATCCTTGTACATGCCGGCGGCACGCATCTTTATGTACTTGGTACGGTCAACGAAGACATCGCTGGCGACGTAAGCGCCTGCCCACAGCAGGGCGGCTCCTGCGCCGGCCAGGCCGAGGAACTCGCGGCGAGAAACCTTGATCGTTTTTTCGACATAATCGTAATTTGCCACGTCAATACCTCCCTATGACCACGGCAGAATGGCTTTGTACTTGTCTATCCACGACGTCCCCATCGGGTTGATCGGCTGCCCGCCGCCGTTGACGCAGCCGCCGGGGCAGTTCATCACTTCGATGTAATGGTAGGGCGACTTGCCGGCGGTGACTTCGGCCACCACAGGAGCGAGGTTCTCCTTGATACCATGAACGGCGGCTACTTTGAGGGTGATCTCCTTGCCGGTCTTTGCGTCTTTCATGGTGACGCTGGCCGCCTTGACGCCCTTGAGGCCTCGCACCGGGACAAATTCGAGGGTGGCGAGTTCCTGTCCGGTTATCACGAAGTAAGCGGTCCTAAGCGCCGCCTCCATGACGCCGCCGGTATTGCCGAAGATGGTGCCAGCGCCGCTATAGCTGGTGAGTGGGTTGTCGACGTCTGTCACGCTGGGGGCGGCGGTCAGGGAAATATTCATCTTTTTGAACAGCCGGGCGAGGTCGCGGGTAGTGAGAACGGTGTCGACATCGGGGTAGCCGCCCGTCTTGCCCTGTTTGCGCCAGTAATCAGCGGCGCCGGCGAATTCCGGTCTTGAAGCTTCGAATTTCTTGGCGGTGCAGGGCATGATGCCGACCACGTACATATATTCGGGGTTGACTTTATATACATCTTTGGCGCCGTAGGTTTTGGCGAGGGCGCCCGCCATCTGCTGCGGCGATTTAGCCGAAGAAAGGTGGGGCAATATTTCAGGGTGGTTAAGCTCGGCATGGCGCACCCAGGCCGGGCAGCACGAGGTGAACTGTGGCAGCGGCCCAAGGTGGTAGCCGTGGGCCGGCTCGCCCATCGCATAGTGGCGGATCTTGGCGATCAACTCGCTGCCTTCCTCCATAATGCACTGGTCGGCGGCGAAGTTGTTGTCGAAGATTTTAAATCCCGCCTGCTTCATGGCGCCGTAAAGTTTTTCCGTGGTTAGGGTGCCGGGCTCCTGGCCGAATTCCTCGCCGATGGCGACGCGGACGGCGGGGGCGATAACGCCGACGACGGTGACACTGCCGTCTTTGAGTTTGGCGATGACGGCGTCGACGCTATCGGCGGTGTCCCGGGGCGCTCCAAAGGGGCAATTCACCAGGCACTGGCCGCAGAAAAGGCACTTTTCGTTGTCCACGCCATGCACGGCGCCGTACTTGCCGGTGAGGGCGCCGGTGGGGCAGAACGCCTTGCAGGAATCGCACCCCTTGCACTTTTTGCGGTCGATCTCGATGACTGAGGACAGCTCTTTTTGCCGAAAGCCTATCATAGAACCCCCTCCCAGGCATTTTTTTGGTATGGTGGTCTGACCACTCATATAAATATTAGGTTATATAGTTATAAACTGTCAACCTATTTTTTCAATATTGCGAAAGTGAAAAAAAGCACAAAGTCCCAGCTTGGCTGCTTGCGGATCGTCAAAAACCGGCCGTTAACCGCTCTTCACGATGATATTACTTCCGAAACCGCGCTTTCTTCGTTCTTTAATGAAGGAATAATCTTCATACTATAGAAAAAGGTGTAATTAGTATTACTTGAAACGCTATTAACCGACAAGATGTCTGACAAGGCGAAGTTTTCGGGTATTTTCTATTTAGCCAGCGTTAACCTGGCAAAGCAGGCAGGAGATGTTGTGATGAAAATTGTTTCATATCAGGAAAAGGGATTCTTGGTCATTAAGGTCGATGGGCGGATGGACATCGCCACTTCCCCGGAATTCGAAAAAAATTGTACAGCTTTGATGGAACAGGGCCACCAGAAAGTCGTCATCGATTTTTCCGGCCTCGAGTACATCAGCAGTGCCGGCCTGCGCAGCATCCTGGCTATCGCCAAAAAGCTCAAAAGCGACGACGGCAGCCTGTCCCTGTGCTCTTTGACCGGCCTCGTGAAGGAAGTGTTCGACCTCTCGGGCTTCGACAACTTCCTGCCGATCTTCGCTGACGCTGAGCAGGCACTGGCGGGTGGCGGCAAATGACGCAGGCAACGGAAAGCACTTTCACCGCCAGCATCGAGAATATCCCCCAGATGGTGGCGTTCGTGGCCGAAAACGCCTCCGCGGTCGGCGTACACCCCCGGCGGGTGATGCATCTGGAACTGGCCACCGAGGAAGCGGTAACCAATATCTGCAGCTATGCTTATGAAGTCCCTCCCGGCCAGGTGTCCATTCGGGTCTCCCGTGTCGACGATGTCGTGCGGGTCGAATTCATCGACAACGGCGTGCCTTTCGACCCGCTGGACGCTGACGCGCCCGATCTTCAAGCCGACCTGGAAAACCGGGAGGTCGGCGGCCTGGGGATATTTCTTATCAGGCGCCTGCTCGACGAAGTCCACTACCACCGCCGCGATAACCAGAACATCCTGTCGCTGGGAATCAAACATGCACCTGAGTAAAACCGTTATCGTCTTTGCCGCCGCCCTGGCGGCTCTGCTCACCCCTGCGCCGCCCGCCGCCGCCGCGGGGAAGCCGGTAGAGCTTATGCTTCAGTGGACCCACCAGGCCCAGTTCGCCGGTTATTATGTCGCCGCGTCCAAGGGCATATACCAGGCTCACGGCCTCGACGTAAAGATAATTCAGGGCGGCCCTGGCCTCGACCCGATGAACGAGCTTGCCAGCGGTGATGTCGACTTTGTCAGCGCCTGGCTGTCGACCGCCCTCATCCGGCGTCAGGACGGGCTGCCGATCGTCAACGTCGCCCAGATCGTCAACAGGTCCAACCTGCTGCTGTTAAGCCGGAAAGACTTGTCGGGAGAATCCGCCAAAAACTTGAGCGGCCGCAGGATAAGCATCTGGGAGGGAGACTTCCGGGCGCCCTACCTGGCATGGCTTCAATCCGAAGGAGTGGAGCCCGCGGCGCTCCATCCCCAGTACTACTCGGTAAACCTATTCCTCCGCAAAGGCGTCGATGCCTGTTCCGCCATGTACTATAACGAGTATCACATGTTGTACCAGGCCGGGGTGGACGACGATGACCTAACGGTCTTTTTCTTGAAAGACTACGGTTTCGGCTTCCCCGAAGATGGCCTCTACTGCACTGAAAGCACCATCAGACTGAACCGCGAAATGGTTGCAGCATTCCGCGCGGCCTCGCTGGAAGGCTGGCTCTACGCCGCCCGGCATCCGGAGGAAGCCCTGGACATCGTAATGGAATACGTGACCGCCGCCAACGTCGCGACCAACCGTTCCCACATGAAATGGATGCTGGAAAAGATCTTAGCAAGCATCGTGCCTGTCGCCAAGGATTCCTGGACACTCGGCGAACTGACCCGGGAAGATTACGAAAAAACGGTCCTGATGATGAAGGGGCAAAACATGCTCCACAATCCCCCCTCGTACGAAGCGTTTACAGGGAGGTGACGGTCCGTGTTCCATAACATGAGTATCCGTTGGCGCCTGTTCGCTTTTGTATTGGCCGCCGCCGGCATAATACTGGCAGTGGTCATCGGCTATGGCTACCTCGAGGCGCGCGCGCTGCTGGAGGAGGAGTTGGAAGCAAAAGCCTGGCAGCTTTCCAACGCCACCGCCAACAAGATAGTTACTGTCGAAAAGTCGGTCGCGAAAGTGGCCGGCGGCCTGGCGGCGGCCACGGTATTGAATCCCGCCGCACGGAACGACCTTTATCCGCTGCTGGAGCGGCTGCTTGCCGAAAACGAGGAAGTCTCGGGAATCGCAGTCGCCTGGGCGCCCGCTTATCGGGCCGAGAGCGGAAACACCGTCTCGCCGTCAGTGCATCGGCTCGGCAGTCAGTTGGAACGGGGAGACTTGGCGGCAGGCGGTGCCAACTATACTGTCGCCGACTGGTACGCCCTGCCGCGCAATCTCTTCCTCCCCAACTGGAGCGAGCCCTACTCGGCCGGCAACGGCAACGACGCACTGATGGTTACCTACTCCATCCCCCTTTATGCCAAGGCTGGCCACAGCAGCTTCATCGGCGTCGTCAAGTGCGACGTCTCGCTTGAGTGGCTGCGCGAGCTTCTGTTGGCGCTGCCGCTGGAACGGAACGGCTACGCTTTCCTGCTGTCACGGAACGGCACCTATGTCGCCCATCCGCAAGCCGGCTTCATCCTGAAGGAAAACATCTTCAGCCGGGCCGAGGAACAGGGCAACGCCCTTCTTCGCAAGCTCGGCCGCGAAATGGTTAAAGGGCGCAGCGGCTTCATCCGCTACGACAGTATCGTCAGCGACGAGAAGGGGTGGCTTCTTTATCAGCCAATACCTTCCACCGGGTGGGTACTGGGGGTGTTCTTCCCCCAGGAGGCGATGACCGCCAAAGTAATCGAGCTTAGTCGCAAGGAAGCGGCTATCGGGCTGATCGGCTTCCTACTGCTCCTGCCGGTGATGCTGCTCATCGCCCGCTCCATCACCCGCCCGCTGCTTCAACTGGACAAGGCTGCCAGAATACTCGCCACCGGCGATTTGGACGCACCCCTCCCCGCGCTGCGCGGCAAAGACGAAGTCGCCCGCCTGGCCGACTCCTTTACAACCATGCGCGACGAACTCAAGGTCCATCTGGCCATGCTGGAAAAAACGGCGGCGAACCGTGAGCGGATCGAGAGCGAACTCAGAATCGCCCGCGATATCCAGATGGGTCTCGTCCCCAAAACCTTCCCGCCTTTTCCCGCGCGGCAGGACTTCGAGCTTTACGCGGTTATGAACCCGGCCCGCCAGGTGGGCGGCGACTTCTACGACTTTTTCATGCCCGACGACGAACACCTGTGCATAGCCATCGGCGACGTCTCCGGCAAAGGCGTCCCCGCAGCGCTATTCATGGCTGTCACCCGCACCCTGCTGCGGGCCTTCCTCCAGAACGGCGACTCACCGGGCGATGCGCTGCGCCACCTCAACGACGACCTCGCCCATAACAACGACTACTGCATGTTCGTCACCGTCTTCTGCCTGGTGGTCCATCTGCCCAGCGGCCGCTGCCGGTTCGCGAACGGCGGCCACAACCTGCCCTGCGTCATCCGCGCCGACGGCAGGATCGACTACCTTCCCAAGACACAGGGTGCCGCCCTGGGGGTCATGGAAGGGCTGCAGGTAGCGGAAAGCGAAACCTCCCTTACCCCGGGCGACACGCTATTCTTATATACCGACGGCGTCACCGAAGCCATGAACCGCCAGGAAGAACTGTTCGGCGACAACAGGATGACGACAGAATTGTCCCTGCGGCGAGAGCTGAGCTGCACCGATCTGCTCGGTGCTGTGGCGGAAGCTGTGGCAATCCACGCCGATGGGGCCGAGCAGTCGGACGACATCACCATGGTGGCCCTCCGTTATTTCGGGCAAAGCTAATAACGGCATACCGAACGGCGACACCAAACAACGCGGCGCAAAATGCGCCGCGTTGTTTTCATCTTCCGGTCGCGCGGCCTACTGTCTTGTCGCCCGCCTTCCCCAGGGGCATTGGCGCTCAGCCGCCGGCAACCTCCCCTTTAACTCCTGTCGCCAAAAACGATTTTCCTATATATACAAATAACACGTTTGGGATTATAATTATTTTAGGATATTTATTATTCATGGCAAATAATCCGGAATAATTGCCAAACCGCAGGGCGTTATCGCCATATGGGAGGATTACCATGAAAAGGATGTTGTTGTTCGCCGGAACAGTTCTGGTTCTGGCCGCCGTCGCGGCGTTTGCCTTCGGCCCGTTCGGCCAGGAAAGGCTGCAGCTTATTCACCGCGACGGCCCCCGCTCGCTCTATCTGGACACCAGCTCGGTGCAGGTCATCAGCGAACCGGACACCGGGCTCCGCTACCTCGACGCGACTGTGCGGCAGACATACGAATTTACCGACAACTACGATCTCACCAGGTACTACGTACTGGTTGACGCCAGAAAACTCCAACCGGTTACCGCCATCGGCTGCGACAAGGACGGAAAAGTGCTCGAGCTTTGAAACCTCATGGATAATGCGGTCTCGTGGAGACCGCCCGACCCCGCCGCCAACGAGGATAAGATCTACGACGCCGTTTTGAACCACGCCCGCAAAAGGCGCCTGTTCTGACCCCGGCCCGATGCAAGCCCTGATTGGCAAAAACAGGCACCTGTACCACGGGGTACCGGTGCCTGCTATCGTCTAGCTCCCGCCGGCGTCTATCGCGGGGAAGCGCCGGGCGCCTTTCCGGCGATGCCGTTTTCCTGAATGTATTCCATCAGCATTTCGGCTGTCCGGCCGGTGATTTTCAGGCAGCCGCGCAGATGCTCCCTGGTTTCGAAAGGATGCGGATTAAGCGCCCGGCAGCACGTACCCCCGAAGTTGCCGCTGAACCGGTCGTGGAAGCCCTCGCTCGCGCGGTACGCGGCGTCGCGGCTCTCCTCATTGCTCCTCCGTCCCTCAAGCGTCCCCAGCACCATTATTGACGCCGCCAGCGCCCCGCACACACAGCCCGCGTGTCCGATGCCCCCGCCGAAGCCTGCGGCGAGACTCAGAGCGTCGTCACCCAGCCCCAGACCGAGCGTCGTGTTGAACGACCGCAAAATCGCCTCCGCGCAGTTGTAACCTTCCCTGAAATGCTGCCCCGCTATCTGCTTGACATCCGGTTGCCCGCTATCCATGTATTCTCCCCCTCTGTTTCGAAAATACCCCAAAGTACCAGACCTCTGCCCGTCAGCCGCCAGAATCCCGAAAAAGTGGTCTATACCCTATACTAAAGTACCTTAGAACCTTTTTCAACGGTTGGCGCCTTATTGCCTTTCGTTTACGGACTTCTCCCTTAAAGCCCAAGGAGGTTTTGCCTTTCCCTTCTTTTAGCGACCACGGACGACATACTTATTAACCTTCCGCGCTCATACTAAATATACCGCCCCAATAAGCTTGGCTGGAGGAAAAATGATAAAGAAAAAAGACGAAATGGATCCTGGATGGAAGCTGGATAACAGTTACGCCCGTCTCCCAAAAACATTTTTCAGCATCCAAAACCCAACCACCGTGAAATCGCCGCAGTTGATCATCCTCAACCTCCCCCTGGCAGCATCCCTGGGGTTGAATATCTCTGCGCTGCGAAGTGAAGACGGCGTAGCGGCGCTTGCCGGCAATCTCGTTCCCGCAGGTGCTTTGCCGCTTGCGCAAGCTTACGCGGGGCATCAGTTCGGGCACTTTACCATGTTGGGAGACGGCCGGGCCCTTTTGCTCGGCGAACAGATTACCCCCCAAGGCGAGCGGTTCGACATCCAACTCAAGGGGGCAGGGAGAACGCCATACTCCCGCGGCGGCGACGGGCTCGCGGCCCTCGGGCCGATGCTGCGCGAGTACATCATCAGCGAATCTATGCAGGCTCTCGGCATTGCCACTACCCGCAGCCTCGCCGTGGTATCCACCGGCGAACCGGTAATCCGTGAAACCATACTGCCTGGTGCTATTCTGACCCGCGTCGCGGCCAGCCATCTGCGGGTGGGCACTTTCCAGTACGCAGCGGCGCGGGGAACCCCTGAGGATCTCCGCGCCCTGGCCGACTATACGCTGAAGCGCCATTTCCCGGATATTGACCTTGATGGCAATCGTTATCTGGCGCTCCTGCAGGCCGTAATCGCGCGGCAGGCCGGGCTGATCGCCGGCTGGCAACTGGTCGGCTTTGTCCACGGAGTGATGAATACCGACAACATGGCCCTCAGCGGCGAAACCATCGACTATGGCCCCTGCGCCTTTATGGATACCTATGACCCGGCGACTGTGTTCAGTTCCATCGATCGCAACGGGCGGTACGCGTACGGAAATCAACCGCACATCGCCGGCTGGAATCTCGCGCGCTTTGCCGAAACCCTTCTGCCGCTACTGCATCCCGACGAGAAGCAGGCAGTCACCCTCGCCCAGGACGCGCTTTCAGCCTATGCGGAGTTGTATCACGCCGCCTGGCTCTCCGGTATGAGAGCCAAACTGGGCATCTTCAACGTGGAAACCGGGGACACCGCCCTCTTTGAAGACCTTCTCGGCATCATGAAGGAACAGCAGGTTGACTATACCAACACCTTCCGCGCACTGACCATCGGTGACCAGGAAGAAACAGCCCTGTTGGGCTCCGGCGAATTTGCCCGCTGGCGCGAACAATGGCAGGCCCGACTAATTAGGCAGCCGCAGTCTGCCGCCGCAGTAAATCAGTTGATGCGCAGCAGCAACCCTGCCGTAATCCCCCGCAACCACCGGGTCGAAGCCGCTCTCGAAAGCGCGGTGAAGCACGGCGACTACACCGTTATGGAGAAGCTCCTTGCGGTTCTGTCCCACCCCTATGCCTACTCCGTCGAACAGGACGAGTATTCGCAGCCGCCTGGACCAGCCGCTTGTCCTTACCGAACATTCTGCGGCACTTGAATAATGCGGTAATTATTCCGCTCTTTGCTGGATAGGCCATGCTGACCCATACTAGGCTAAAACCGCCGCCGTCAGCATAAACATTAGCATGCACACTGACGCGCGGAGGGATAATGATGGTCTTTCTCTACGCCTTCATCGCTGTGCTGTGCCTCGGCCTTGCCCCTTTCTTCGGCAAATCGGTCATCAACTGCATCAACCCCCTCACCGCTTTCGCCATTAGAACCGTCATCGCCGCTGTCCTCGTGCTGGCCTGGGTGCTGCTCAGCCACACCTATTTCGATATCAAAAACCTTCCCTGGACCTTCTGGATAATCGTCACCCTAGAAGCCGCGATCGCGGCCGTGTTCGCCGACCTCGCCTACTTCTATGCCCTGGAGAAAGGCTCCATCAATCAGGTCGCCCTCGTCATCTCCTGCGCCCCGCTCATCACAATGCTAACTGGTTATGTAGCCTTCGACGAAATGGTCTCCGGCAAGCAGATCGTCGGCGCGCTGCTCATCACCTGCGGCCTGGTCATCATCAACATTGATTTCTAAACCGTTTATTCCTGTTTCAGCCGCTCCCCGCACAGCTTGCAGAAGACCGCGTCGCGATCATGATCCCGGCAGCCGCAGCCGGCGCATGCCGCTTCCTGCTCCCGTTTCCGGGACTGTTGCGCCAGTTCCACCGTAACAATCCCGGTCGGCACGGCAATGATCCCATACCCCAGGATCATCACCAGGGCAGCCAGCGCCCGACCGACCAATGTCGTCGGTGTGATATCGCCAAAGCCCACCGTCGTTAGTGTAACGATCGCCCAGTACATCCCCACCGGGATGCTGGTAAAGCCGTTCTCAGCCCCCTCAATCATATACATCAGCGTGCCGATTACAACGACCAGTGTCAACACCGTGCTCAGGAAAACGGTTATCTTGAACCGGCTTGCCTTAAGCGCCCGGGTGAGGAGCTGGGCCTCACCCACATAACGGCCGAGCTTCATAATCCGAAAAACCCGCAGCAGCCGCAGCACCCTGATTACCAGGAAATACTGCATCCCGAAACTGAACAGGCTGAGATAGGAAGGCAGAACCGCCATCAGATCGATCAACCCCAGCGGGCTGCGTATATACCGCCACTTATCCCGCACACAGACGACCCGCAGCAGATACTCGACTGTGAAAATGCCCGTGAATACCCACTCCGCGAAGTACATCATCCGGTCGAACCTCGCCTCGATATCGGGCACGCTCTCGAGGATAACCGCCAACACGCTCAGCACGATCATCCACAGCAAAGCCACGTCGAACGCCTTCCCCTGCGGGGTATCCGACTCGAAAATAATGACGAACAACCGCTCCCGCCAGTCGCTGGACAGCGGCTTCTGATCGCGTTCCATAAAAATCCCCTTTTATCGCCCGATTCGCTCGCTCCACAGGCCATTAACTGTTTTATTCTGCCCCTGATGCAATAATATCCTGCAAAGCCCCTCCCTTGACAACCGCCGCTGCCGCGTCTAGCATAAAAGTAACGACGGCCCGGCCTTCACCCTGCGCTGGTGAAGGTGCGGCGCCAAGCCGAGCATGAACGGGGGCGGATACAGATGGCGAACACTCATCCTATAACAAGTCACCGGGTAACCGGCGGCGGCGGGGTCAGCCTCTATGTCGAGGAAACGGGCCGCGCCGACGGCCGGCCGATACTTTTCATCCACGGGTTCAACCAATGCCGGCTGGTCTGGACAAAACAGACCAATTCCGCCCTGGCGGACGAATTCCGCCTCATAACGCTCGACAACCGCGGCCACGGCCTGTCGGACAAGCCGCAGGACGCCTATGGCGAATCACGGCTATGGGCCGACGATATCGCCGCCGTGATCGAATCTCTGCGGCTCAACAAGCCCGTCCTTGTCGGCTGGTCCTACGCCGGCCTGATAATCCTCGACTACCTGCGCCATTACGGCGAGAAAAACATCGCCGGCGTCAACCTCGTCGGCGCCAGGACCTGCGTCGGCACACCCGCGGCCGTGGCCGCCACCGGCAGAGACTACCTGCCCCTCCGGCCGCTAATGTTCTCCAGCGATATCGCCGAAGCCGTCGACGGCCTCGCCAGTTTCCTCAGGCTCTGCACCTTCCGACCCCTCCCTCCCGAGGAATACTACTTCTTCCTCGGCTTCAACGCCATCGTCCCGCCCTATGTCCGCCAAGGACTGATGAGCCGTTCCTTGGGCAACGACGACCTGCTGCCGACCCTGAAAAAACCCTTCCTCGTCACCCACGGCAAAGAGGACGCAATCATTCTCCTCGGCCACGGCGAACACAACGCCGCCCTACTGTCCAACGCCCAAACCTCCTTCTACCACGCAGTCGGGCACAACACCTTCTGGGAGGACGCGCCCCGCTTCAACCGGGAACTGCACACCTTCGCCGCTTCACTATAAAGACAGCCAAAACCACAGGCCGGGATTAATCCCGGCCTGTGGTTTTTGACCTCTGTAAACCGTCTACTGTCCGGCGGCGGCCATCCTGGCGGCAATACTCACAGCCTGTTCGGTCGCCCCGGGGTTGGCCGCCCCCCGCCCGGCAATATCGAACGCCGTCCCGTGGGCCGGGGTGGCGATAGCGTGCGGCAGCCCTGCGGCCACCGTCACCCCCCGCTCAAAACCCATCAATTTCAGCGCGATCTGTCCCTGATCGTGATACATTGTGACAACCGCGTCGTAATCTCCCTTAAAAGCATTGATGAAAACGGTATCCGAGGGATACGGCCCCATTGCCCCTATTCCCTCCCGCCGCGCACGCTCGATAGCCGGGGAAATGATATCGATCTCCTGGCGGCCGCACAGGCCGTTCTCGCCCGCGTGCGGATTCAAAGCAGCTATGGCAATGCGCGGGGCGGCGATCCCGGCCCGCCGCAGCGTATTATAGGCCAGACGGACTGCCGTCAGGATGCCGTCAATGCTGAGACATGCGCCTACCCTATCGAGCGGGATGTGGCTCGTCACCCGCGACGTCCACAGGCCGCCCAGCACATTCATCTCGCCACAGGGCTCCGTCCATCCAAGGTAATGAGCGAACAGCCTAAGCTCATCTTCGAATTTGTAACCGCCTGCCTTCAGCGCCGCCTTATTAAGCGGCGCGTAAACGAACCCGTCAATTTCCCCGCTCCTGGCCAGCCCGAGCGCGGTGACCAGCGTATCCCCCGTAGCCCTCCCGGACCGTTCGTCGATCCTCCCTGGCGTCAGGCCGTCCGGATCAAGATTTTTTAAGTCGAGCATACAAACCGGCCCGCCAAAATCGGCCTCGGCTACAGCACCGACCACAGTAACGGGAAAGTCCGTGCCGGCAATCCGCTTTCCCAGCGCCAGCACTCTGGCGTCGCCGATTATGACCGGCCGGCAATATTCATCAAGCTTCTTCGCAGCACACAGTTTTGCCACGATCTCCGGTCCGATTCCGGTCGCCTCGCCCAGCAGAATCCCCAAAACAGGTTTCATATGCAGTTACCCCCGCGTCGTATCTTCGCCGATTATCTATCCCTTCCATTATACCGCAAATCGGCGCGGGGCCAACACCGCCACCGACGAAATCCCGCATCGCCATCAGAACCAGGCGCCGTACATCATTCCTGTCACCGTCGCCATCAATACCACCAGCGCCACATAAACCGCCGTCTTCTCCGCCCCCATGATCTGCCGCAGTACGATCATACTCGGCAGACTGAGCGCCGGGCCGGCCAGCAGCAGCGCCAGCGCCGGGCCCTTGCCCATCCCCGAACCCATCAACCCTTGCAGGATGGGCACCTCGGTCAGGGTCGCGAAATACATGAACGCGCCGACCACGCTCGCGAACAGGTTGGCAAGCAGGCTGTTGCCGCCGACCAGCATCGTCACGTACTCATCAGGTATGATGCCGGCGTCCAGACCGGGGCGGCCCATCAGGAATCCGGTTACCAGTACGCCGCCCAGCAGCAGCGGCATGATTTGCTTGGTGAAGAACCAAGTGCCGTCGCGCCACTCAACCAATTCGCCGCGGTCGAACCAGGCCGCCGCCGTATACGCCACCACGGCGAGGCTTATGCCGGCCAAAATCCACTTGCTCGCGTACACACCTGCAAATAAGCCGGTCTGCTCGACAGGCTTGCCCCAGTTCGCGAACACCAGGAACGCCACCATGCCGCCGAAATAGACGATTTCCTGCCACAAAGCCCGGCGCGGCTCCTCACCCGCCGGCATCGTGAACGCCTCCTGTTTTCCGGTCTCTTCCTTCCTGTAGATAAAAGCCATGATCAGGCCGATGATCACCGAAAAAGCCACCGCGCCGACCATCCTTGCCACCCCCATCTCAAACCCCAGCACCCTCGCCGTCAGGATAATCGCCAGCACGTTGATCGCCGGCCCCGAATACAGGAAGGCCGTTGCCGGACCGATACCCGCCCCCCGGGAATAGATCCCCGCAAAAAGCGGCAGCACCGTGCACGAACACACTGCGAGAATCGTGCCCGCTATCGAGGCGACGCCATAGGCTACAGCCTTGTTCGCCTCCGCACCCAGGTAGCGCATCACAGCCTGCTGCCGGATGAACGAGGCGATACCGCCGGCGATGAACAGCGCCGGAACCAGACACAGCAAAACATGTTCGCGCGCATAATCGTTCAGCATCCGGAATGCCTCGATCAAGGCGCCCTGGAAGCGCACGCCGTCGGCCGGCATAAAATACGCCAGCAGAAAAACGGCGACAATAGCAATCAGTTTTTGTACCTCAGACACGCCGCTCACCTCGTCCAAAACATTTTATATTATTATTATATTATAAATTTGTTATATTTGTTATGCTTTTTTAAAGGACGAAAATTCAGCCGCGCCGGAGCATCCGGAGCGGCTGAGAGTCGTTCATATTACCTGCTCAGGCAAGAAGTTTCTTGATATCGTCCTTCGCGAGCACCTTGCCCGCCGTTTTGACCACCCCGTCCACCGCGAGGGCCGGGGTCGTCATTACGCCGAACTTCATAATCTCCTTGATATCCTCCACCTTGACGATATCGGCGGACAAGCCCAGCTCCGCAACCGCCTGTTTGGTGTTCTCGTACAGAGAGGCGCATTTCTGGCACCCCATCCCCAAAACTTCGATTTTCATTATCTCATTCTCCTCTCTTCAGTTTGCTCAAAAGACTATGACTCTCGCTTATCTGCTCGTCGATCGTCTTTTCAACCGCGCCTAGCACCTCCAACACCGAAGAATGCAAAATCCGGTAAAACACCTTCGTCCCTTCCTTGCGCGAGTCTATGATCCCCTGTTTCTTCAGCACACCCAGATGCTGCGAAAGGTTGGACTGCTCGATGTCGATATCGGCAATAAGCTCGCAGACGCAGCGCTCCCCTGGCGCCAGCAACCTCAATATTCTAATCCGGGCTGGGTGGGCCACAGATTTCAGAAATTCCGCCGTAAGCCTCGTCATAATGTCTTCAGCCATAAAGCCCTCCCGTTTATTAATATTATATATTTATAATATTATAAATTATATTTCATGTAAAGTTTTTTCGGCTTTGTCGCCATGCATCTCTGGCAAAAAGCGGCTTAAATTCTGGCAGGAATTTCTATTTTACGGTTTAATATAGAGTATTATTGATCTTGCCGGAAGACGACGGCCGGATTGGCTGTCGTCAACGCCGCATATTTCCAATAGCGCAGCGGGGGACGAGCCATGAACGCGCGAGAAGCTATCAGGAAAACATTGGCCGAAAATATCGCCAACAACCAGCCGATAATCGGGGTAGCCGTGGGCTCCGGCCTGTCCGCCAAACAAGCTATCGCGGGCGGGGCCGACTTTTTGCTGGCCCTGAACGCCGGGAGGTTCCGCATGGCGGGGATAAGCTCATTGGCCGCCCTGCTGCCATACGCCAACAGCAACGAAATGGTGCTCGACTTCGGGTCCCGCGAAATTATCCCCCGCGCCGGAAACAGTCCGGTCATCTTCGGCGCTTGCGCCACCGATGTCACCATCGACCATGATGCGCTGATAGCGAGAATCCGCGCCAGGGGTTTCCACGGGGTGAACAATTTCCCCACCGTCGGCCTGATCGACGGAGTTGTACGCCAAGCCCTGGAAGCGGAAGGCCTCGGTTTTCAGCGGGAAGTCGAGTTCATCGCCAAGGCCGCCAAAGCCGGCCTGTTCACCGTCGCGTTCGTATTCGACGAAGACCAGGGGCTTGCGATGGCGGCCGCCGGCGCCGATATAATCTGCGCCCATCTCGGTCTGACCGCCGGCGGAAAAACGGGGGCCAAACACGCCATGTCGCTGGAAAACGGCGTACAGCTCGCCGGCCGCATTTTCGCAGCGGTCGACCGCCATCACCCCGGCAAAACAAAAATGATCTACGGCGGCCCTGTATCCACCCCGGAGCAAACCGCGCGTTTCTACGGCAACACCGGGGCAATGGGCTACATCGGCGGCTCAAGCTTCGAACGGATCCCGTCCGAAACGACGATTGAAGAAGTGACCGGACAGTTCAAGAACTTCATGCGGCTCAAACGGGAAAATGAATCTCTTCGCCGCGAACTGCTCAAGAAAAAAGTCTTCGACGAAATCGTCGGCCAGAGCAGGATAATGCAGGAACTGTTCGAGATCGTCAGCAAGGTTGCCGACAAAAACGTCAACATCCTGGTCTGCGGCGAAAGCGGCACAGGAAAAGAACTCGTCGTCAGGGCAATCCACTACAACAGCCCGCGCAGCAGCCAGCCGTTTATCAAAGTCAACTGCGCCTCGATCCCCGACACCTTGCTGGAGAGCGAGCTGTTCGGCCACGAGAAAGGCTCTTTCACCGGCGCCACCAGCAAGCGGGTAGGCTTGTTCGAGCTGGCCAACCACGGGACGCTTTTCCTCGACGAAGTCAGCGAAATGAGCCCCGGCACCCAGGCTAAACTGCTCAGGGCGATCCAGCAGCAGGAATTCCTCCGCATCGGCGGCAACGAACCGATCAAGGTGGATACCCGGATAATCTGCGCCACCAACGCCGATCTCTACGCCGCCGTCGCCCAGGGAAAATTCCGCGAAGACCTGTTCTACCGGATAAACGTCGTCACTATCCGCACGCCGCCCCTGCGGCAGCACAAAGAGGACATCCCCCTGCTGGTAAATTACTTCCTGGAAAAAGTCCGCGTCAAGTTCAACCGCGACATCCGACGCCTGTCCCCGGACACCCTCGACGCCCTCATGCAGCACAACTGGCCGGGCAACGTCCGCGAGCTGGAACACGTGCTGGAAAGCGCCGCCATCCTCAGCGACGGCGATGTAATATATTGCTCTGACCTGCCGATCAATCCCGGTCAGATCGCCCGCCGCGGCGAAAGCATCGTCAATATGCCCAGGGCCGCCACCGCTTCGGTGGAAAGGCAGATCATCCTCGGCTCGCTCGACCAGCATTCCTGGCACCGGCAGAAAACCGCGCAGTCCCTCGGCATAACCCGGCGCACCCTCCTCAACAAGATGAAAAAATACGACATCAGAGAACGGGAAACGCGCGACGGATGACCCCAGGGAAATACTCTTCGCACAACCACGGCTATGGGAAAATACTTTCCCATAGCCGTAAGCGTTTACCAGTCCGGCGCTTATCGGCGAACAGCCTGTTCGCTCCGTCCGCGATGGGAACAAACATTCCCATTCACGCGCCGCCAAAACCCGGAAATCGACTTGGCACATTATTTGCATGATTTAGCGGCAGTCTATAATTCAGCGAAGGAGTGATAACGTGGCCGGCAAAGTGATTCTTTTGGGCACCCTGGACACCAAGGGGCAAGAGTTCAAGTACATCAAGGAACTGATCGAAGGCACCGGTGTCATGACAGTGACGATTGACGCCGGCGTCAAGGGCAGGCCGTACTTCCCGCCCGATATTGCCAACGACCGGGTCGCCGCCGCCGGCGGGACGCCTCTGGCCGAGCTGGTCAGCAAGGACGACCGAGGGCTGGCGATGGAGGTCATGACCCAAGGCGCGGCCCGCATACTGGGCGAGCTTTACGACCAGGGCGAAGTCGCCGGCGTCATCAGCCTCGGCGGCTCGGCCGGCACGACCATCGGTACCGCGGCGATGCAGGCACTGCCTGTCGGGGTGCCGAAAGTCATGGTATCCACTATGGCCTCCGGCGACACCCGTCCCTATGTCGGTGTCAAGGACATCACGATGATGTACTCGGTCGTCGACATCTCGGGGATCAACAGCCTGTCGCGCCGGATACTGGCCAACGCCGCCTTCGCCGTCGCCGGTATGGCCCGAGGCGAAGCGCCGGCCGGCGCAGAGGACAAACCGCTGATCGCCGCCACGATGTTCGGGGTAACCACCCCCTGCGTCACCAAAGCGAAAGAATACCTGGAGGCGCAAGGCTACGAACTGCTCGTCTTCCACGCCACCGGAACGGGCGGCCAAGCGATGGAAGGCCTGATCGAGGGAGGCTTCATCAAAGGCGTCCTCGACATCACCACCACCGAATGGGCGGACGAACTCGCGGGAGGAGTCCTGGCCGCCGGCCCGCATCGCCTGGAGGCGGCCGGAAAAGCCGGCGTACCCCAGGTCGTGTCCGTGGGCGCCCTCGATATGGTCAACTTCGGCCCGCCGGACACCATCCCCGCCAAATACAAAGACCGCCTGTTCTACCAGCATAACCCCACCGTCACCCTTATGCGGACAACTGCCGAGGAATGCCGCAAGCTCGGCGAAATCATCGCCGCCAAACTCAACGCCGCCACCGGGCCTGTCGCCCTGTTCCTGCCACTGAAGGGCGTTTCGCTCATCGACACTGTTGGCAAGCCGTTTTTCGGCCCCGAAGAGGACGCGGCCCTGTTCGCCGCCCTGCGGGCGAATATCGACCGCGCCAAGATCGAACTCATCGAGATGGACACTGACATCAACGACGAAAAATTCGCGCTGGCGATGGCCGCCAAAATGCAGTCGTTACTGGGAAAATACTAAAGGAGATGATCAGATGGCACTTACGAGAAGTTCCGTACTGGCGAAGATAAGGGAACAAGTCAAAAAAGGAGTCCCCGTCATCGGCGCCGGCGCCGGCACCGGCATATCGGCAAAAAGCGCCGAAGCCGGCGGCGTGGACCTGATCGTTATCTACAATTCCGGCCGTTACAGGATGGCCGGCAGAGGTTCGCTCGCCGGCCTGATGCCTTACGGCGACGCCAACGCCATCGTCGTCGAGATGGCCAGCGAAGTGCTGCCGGTCGTGCGGCAGACGCCCGTACTCGCAGGCGTCTGCGGCACCGATCCCTTCCGCCTGATGGATGTCTTCCTCAAAGAACTTAAAGCGATCGGCTTTGTCGGCGTGCAGAACTTCCCCACTGTCGGCCTGTGCGACGGCGTTTTCCGGCAAAACCTCGAGGAAACCGGGATGGGGTACGACCTCGAAGTCGAGATGATCGCCAAAGCGCGCGAACTAGACCTGCTCACCACCCCATACGTTTTTTCCGACGACGAAGCCGTCAAGATGACCAAGGCAGGGGCGGACATCCTCGTCGCCCACATGGGCCTCACCACCAAGGGGACGATCGGCGCGAAGACCGCCCTCACCCTCGACGACTGTGTCCGCAGGATCCAGTCGATGCACGACGCGGCTAAGAAGATCAACCCCGACATTCTTGTCATCTGCCACGGCGGGCCGATCGCCGAACCGGAAGACGCCGCCTACGTGCTGGCGCGGACGAAAGGGGTCATCGGCTTCTACGGCGCCTCGAGCATGGAACGGCTGCCGACCGAGAAAGCCATCGCCGCCCAGGTCAAAGCGTTCAAGGACATCAAATTTTAGGCGACCGAAAAACAGGATAAAGATAAGGAGGAATAACTCGTGGCCGACGGCAAACGCTTCGTCAGCCCAGCCGAAGTGGAAACCCAGGTGTTCGACTGGGGCAGCCTGAAATGGCTCAGTGAACCTAAAACCACCGGCGCGGTAAGGTTCAGCACCGGCGTGGTCATCCTTGAACCCGGCAAGGGGCATGCCAACCACAACCATCCCGGCGTCGAGGAAATACTCTACTGCGTTTCCGGCGAAGGGGAGCAGGTCGTCGCCGGCGTCAAGCGCCCCCTCGTCCCCGGGATGCTCATCCACATCCCTCCGGATGTATTCCACGAAACCTACAATACCGGCTGGGAACAGCTCAAGCTTCTGGCCGTCTACAGTCCTCCCGGGCCGGAAACCGAGTTTACCACCCTGCCGGACTGCAAAGTACTCCCGGCGGGTCAGATACCCGTTAGATAACCGTCTTGCCACAGGCACCCACAAAAAACCGCACTTTAAGGTGCGGTTTTTTGCGGGTGCGGCATATCCTGCTTTTTTTCACCTGCCGCGTGATAAGTTTCCCGGGCAATCTTTTTTTACCAGGCATCAGGATCGCCGCGGCACGAAACACTAACAACAAAAACCGAGGAGGAGAAGCCGTTGGAAAGGACGCCAGCCCAGCGCAAACACCGTCGCCAGCAGCTACGCCGCAAGTATAAACGCTACGCCGCCGCCGTCGCCGGCGCCGCTATCCTCACAGGAGCCGCTCTGCCGGGAATTCCGGCCGCAAAAGCCCTGGCGGCGGACAGGCCGACAAATCTGCCTCCCCTGAAAACCGTCCAAACGACCGCGCTCGAGAAAAACACCGGTACGAAAGCAAGCCAGTCCGTGGCCGAAAAATTGCTGCTAGAGAAGCGGCTTCGCCAAAAGCGCGGCTGGCACGAACACAATCACAGTTGGCCAGGCCCGGACGAAAACCAGATAAGGTACGAGGACGGGCGCGTCTACTACCGCAGCGATAACCACCGCGACCGCGATTACGCCTACGAACTCGGCAGCCCGGTCGACGTCGTTAAAGAGCGCGCCGCCATGTACGGCCTCGACCGGGACCGCGACTCCTTCACCCTTCTCTCCCTCTCCGGCAATAACGCCGTGGTCCAGGTGACGAAACACGACAACGGCAGCCTGTTCAATATTCTGCTGGAAAGAGATCACTACGGCAGAAACTGGAAGATCGTCGATATCCGGGCCCGTTAACTTATCTTCTTCCCCTCCCCGACAGCAAAAAAGGCGGCCTCTCGCGGAGAAGCCGCCTTTTTTTTGCCCAACCCTTGGCTTTACCGCCTCGCCTGTAGCCACAGATAGCCGACCAGCAGCAGCATCGCCACGCCGGTGGCGGCCAGGGAAACGCTCGTGGCCACACCTGCTTTGGCCGCCAGCGTATATGCTCCCACCCCCCCGAACATGAAAATATTCTCCAGGAAATTCTGCACCGCAATCGTTTTCCCCGCCCCGATGCTGTGGTGCCCCACCTGCTGCAGACAGGCGTTCATCGGCACAATATATATGCCGCCCAGCGCCCCCACCACTAGCAGCAGGGCGACGGCAACCGGCAGAGTGGTCACCTTCAGAAACGCCAGGATGCCGAGCCCCATGCCCAAACCGAACCATACCGTGCGGCGATAGGTCCCAATGCTGATCAACCAGGGGGTCGCGACCGCCCCGATGGCGATGCCGATACCGGTCACAGCAATGATCATGCTGATCTCCGTGCCGCTGGTTATCCCCAGAGTAAGAGGCACCCAGGCGAAAATAATCATCCGCAGTACCGCCGAGGCCATCCAGAACGACCCGGTACCGATCAGCGAGTAATGGCTCTGGGGATGCCTCAGCAGCGTCGCCGTGTCGGCGAAAAACTCGCCCACCGCATTCCCGTAGGTGATTGTGCGGTTGCCGGCGTCTTTGGGGATGAGGGTATTGATGGCGACCGACGCTCCGTACAGGGCGATGCTGGCCACCAACGCCATCGTGATCGACAGATCGGCCAGAAATCCGCCCGCTACCGAGCCGGCGAGAATGGCCAGGATGGTGTAGCTTTCCAAGCCGGAGTTGGCGCGCAGCAGTTCGTCCTCGCCGCGGGTCAGGAACGGCAGTATCCCGTACTTGGCCGGGCTGTAAATAACCGCGCCCACGCCGACCACGGCGTACCCCAGCGCCGGGTCGACGTCAGCCAGCAGCAGCGCCACCCCCGCCGTCTTCACCGCGTTGCCCGCGATCAGCACCGTCGCTTTCGCGTGCTTATCGGCCAACCGCCCCACCCACGGCGACAGCAGGACATACGACGCCAGGAATGTGCTCTGCACAAACGGCAGGTAATAAGCGGGGTACGCGTCACGGATGATGATCGCCTGGGCGATGAACAGGATCATATTATCGGCGAACGCCGACAGGAACTGGGCGGAAAACAGCGCCCCCAGCGGCGACGGCCTAAGACCCATGCGCCGCCTCCTCCTGCGTCTTCGCCTTCAGTGTCACGTAATCGGTCTTGCCGCTGCCCAGCAGGGGCAGCTTATCGACAATCACGACCTCCGCCGGCATAGCCAACATGTTCTGGCGCGTTTCCCTCAAGAACTCTCTAAGAGCCTGCTTGTTCGCCTTACTGCTCATCGTGTACAGGATGATCTTCTCGCCCCTCCTGGCGTCAGGCACGTTTACGGCGGCGTTGCGGTCAGTGCCGAAGCACCTCTCGGCCGCCTTCTCCACGGCGTCGAGGCTGACCATCTCGCCCGAGACCTTCGCGAACCGTTTCAGCCGCGCCTTGATGCTCACGAAGCCTTCATCGTCCACGTTGACCACGTCGCCGCAGTCGTACCACTCGGGCGCCGGCACAAACCCCTTGCCGTGCAGCAGGTACCCGTCCATGACGTTGGGGCCCTTCACCAGCAGGTTGCCGCCATCTTCTATCCCCGGCACCTCCGCCAGCCGCCACTCGATGCCGGGCAGAAACCTGCCCACCGTCCCGGCCCTGTACATAAGCGGCGTGTTAAGGCTGAGCACCGGAGCGGTCTCGGTCGTACCATAGCCTTCGAAGATGCGGATGCCGAACTTATCCAGCCACATCTGCCGTACCTCATCCTTGAGCTTCTCTCCGCCGGCCAGAACGAGGCGCATGCTGAAAAAGTCGTAAGGATGGGCGTACTTGGCGTAACCGGCCAAGAAGGTCGGCGTCCCCAGCATCAGGGTCAGGTTGCGGTCGTAGGCCATCTCGGGGATAATCTTGTAATGCAGCGGCGTCGGATAGAGGAAAACCTCCACGCCGTTCAAAACCGGCAGCAGCGTCCCCGCCGTCAGCCCGAAAGAATGGAACATCGGCAGCGCGTTGAGCATCCTGTCCCGCGGGGTGTAATCTATTACTGACGACGCCTGGTTGATATTGGCGGTGATGTTGGCGTGGCTGAGCACAACCCCCTTCGGCTTGCTCTCGCTGCCACTGGTAAACAGGATGACCTTCCCTTGCCCTTTGGCCTGCTTCTTGGCCAGGAACTTCATCAGTCCACCGACCTTGTCGGCCAAGGTCACCTTCGCCTTCACATCTTCCAGGTAAACGACGCGGAACCTGGCCGCCAGCCGGGCTGCCAGTTCCTCAAGCCGCCCCTTCTCGATGAATGTCCGCGACGTCACGATCGTGCGGATGCCGGCGGTCTCGCCGCAGTCGAGGATACTCTCGGCCCCGGCGCTGAAGTTGAGGATCGCCGGCGTCTTGCCGAGGTAAAACAGTGCAAACAGTGTCACCAGGTGGCCAATCGAATTGGGCAACATCACCCCTGCCTTATCCTCGCCCGCCAGCGCCCCCTTCAGCTGGCTGCCCAGCACGTAGCTGCCAATGATTGCCCGCTTATACGTAACCGTTCCGGCGATATCCGCGGCCGCCGTTTTGCCATAGCCGTGAACCCGTCCGGCGTCAAGCAGCTTGTTGAATAGATTGGCGCCATCGTCCTCCTGCTGGCGGGCCGCGAACAGGTTCGCCTGCAACAGCCCCAGGATCTGGTCGCTGACTTCCTTCTTCTGCAGGCGAAAGCTCCCGTACCGGGACGCCGCCAGGTGCGTCTTCGCCCCCACGTGGACAGTCACCCGCGGCAGCCAGCGCGCCCTCACCTTATCCTGAATCCGCGACAGCTTCGAATACTCCGGGCCGCGGAAAATAACCGGATAGAGAGCCGCCCCCGTCTTTAGGGCGACAAAGCCGATGCCGCTGTAAACCTTCATCAGACCGCCAGTCACCGTTATCCGCCCCTCGGGGAACAATACCACCGATCTGCCGGCCTTTATCTCGCCGACGATCTTCTTCAGCGCATAGGGGTTGAGCGGATCGACGGCGATGTGGGTGACCCACCGCAGGACAAAGCCGATCTTCTCCGCGATCGTCGTATTGACTACGAAACACACTTCATTAGGCAAATAAGCGTAAAGAAAAATTGCGTCGAGAAATGAAACATGATTGGGAAGCACAATCGAAGGGCCTTCGAAACGGAACTCCTTTTCCCCCGTAAGTCTCGTCCTGAACAGCAACCGCAGCAGGACTCGCAGCAAACCCTTCACATCCGACCCTCCCTTATCCGGTCTTTACCCGGTTCCGGCGGCAGATCCGCCGCATTCTATCCTTATTCCGCGGCAAACAGTTTCCGAACCAGCGCCTTGATTTCCGCCTTCAGATTCTCCAGCCCCGACAGCGCATCGGCGAAATAGCGGTGCTGGGCAAGTGGCTGCAGCATTATCCCCGAAAAAACCGCGATCCACAGATACACCCCGCGCCGCGGTATCTCGCCCTTGTCCATCCCCTCGGCGATAATCCGGCGGAGGACAAAGTGCGGCTTGATCTCCTCAGCCACCTTATCCCAAAACAGATACTGCGACAACAGAGCGAAGCGGATCTCGGCAGGATACTCCCGGTAAAGATCGTAGGTCACATCCACTATGCTTCCCAGTTTCGTCACCGCCTCGCCAGGCCCGTCCGCTATGGCTGTCAGCCGCGCGGTATACTCACTGATGATGCTGCCGAAGATGAACAGCGCCATATCCTCTTTCCCGGTGAAATGCTTATACAGCGCCGCCTCAGAAACGCCGGCGACCTTGGCGATATCGCGGACCGAAACAGCATCATACCCCCGTGTCGCGAACAGCTCCAGGCTGGCGTGCAGCATCTCGCCCTTTTTCCCGCTGTGTCCAGGTAAACCCAGCATAACAACCACCTCGTTAACAATCGTTAACTTTATTGTAAAAAATATATCCTGCGCTGTCAATCTATTTCTTTTGCGCCCTGCGACACCACTCTTGCCGCAGCCTGCAGAGCCCCTGGTTTGAACATCAGCAATCCGGCCGCCGCAGCCAGATGCTTCAGGGCGTGCCCGCCAAGGAAGCCGCCGGTAAGGGCGAACACACCGGCGTCCTGCCATTCGAAACCCTTTGCAACAACATACCAGAGCAACAAAACCCAGTACGGTCTATCAAAACGAGTCCCTTGGGGGAACAGAAGAATTATCAGCGGCACCAAAATCATCGGCAAATACTGAACTAAGATATATGGCCGCAAGTCACCCGCGCCCGCCTGCTCCGACAGCCACCAATACAGCACGCTACTCGCGCCGGCCGCAGCTAAAGGGCCGAACAGCCGTCGCCCCGTCTGGTCGCCGAATCTTTCACCGGCCAGTCCGGCGACCAGTGACGCAAACCCCAGCGTCATCGGCAACCGGTCCCACAACAGTGTATTATTCGACGGCTGCCAGTGATAATATCCCGACCCCAGCCCGACGCAAACAATCGCCGTGAAAAAGCACCGCCAGATGAAAACCGCCGTCGAACGGCGCAGTTGCCTGGTGCGTAACAATCCTACCACCCCGGCCGCACAGAACCCTGCGTTCGACAACACATTGCTCCAGTTGTTCATCCCCAATAAGCTCCTGGTATCGGCAAAAAGATGGTACCCGTTGTCCTGTGCCACCCGCGGCAAACTGCCTACCAGACAGACCGCGCCCAAGACCGCCAGCAAAACCGCGATAGTCCTTGCCATCCTACTTCTGACGCCCTTGCAGACCGCTTCCGGATGCATAATGTCCCTCCTTGCCTTTGGTTAACGCTCGTTAACCAAAGTTAAATATATTGCCCGTATTTTGTCAATACCAAAATTTCGCCATTATATTAACCCTACCCGCCGCCTCGCAGTCTCTGGCAGAAGCGGTCGCTCACCCCGCCGAATATGAAAACAACCGCCATCATCTCATGATGGCGGTTGTCAGAGCGCCTTGAAAAGGCGTGCCTCGCGCTCTAGTGCGCCAGGTGCTGGGCGGCGTCGGCGAATGTGATCGCCTCTTTCAGTCTGCCGGTAAACAGGCGCACCGTTTTCTTGCGGTCCCCCCGTTTCACGAACACGGAAAAAGTGCTGCCGCCACGCATTAGCTGGGATACTTCCAAGACCACATTGCCCTTCTCGGCGACCAGGTTATCCGCCGCCTCAAATCTTTGCGGATACTGTCTACGGCTCACTTTGAAGCCAGCCTTTTCGAGGATGGTGCGATATTCGCCCTGTTCCCTCGTAAGCATTCTACCGATTCTGGCCAGCTTTTTTTCATACAGGGAAGCCAATATATTCTTTGCCATATCGCTTTCTCTCCTATCTTTTCTTTCACTGCCGGGCAATAAACCCGACCTTCCTTACAATCACAATTATAGGTTAATCTTACCTATATGTAAAATATATATAAATTATATTTATTATATATAAAAGAGATAATATAATAACTGTATAAGACAAAGAAAAGAGGCTGCAGCCATGGAAATCGTCCACCTTCAGTATTTCCTCGCCGTTGCCCGCCACAAAAGCTTCAGCAAGGCCGCCGCGGCATCCCACGTTTCCCAGTCGGTCGTCAGCAAGCTGGTCAAAGACCTCGAACAGGAAATCGGCTTTATTCTCTTCGACCGCAGTTCCAAAAAAATTGCTCTGACCGACGCCGGCGCACTCTTCCTGGCTGAAGCCGACAAGCTGGTCACCATGTTCACCAACCTGACGACCGACCTCGGCAGTAAATATAAACAGCCCCGCGGGAAAATAAGCCTCGGCCTGCCGCTCATGGCCGACGCCGTTTCCTTCGCTCAGCTCCTCGGAGAATTCCGTCGCCGCTGTCCGGAGATCGAAACCGAGCTATACGAATACGGCTCCAAAAGAATCGAGCTCGCAATCCAGGAGGGAACGCTCGATGTCGGTATCATCTGCCGCCAGCCTGGCAATCCTGAAATCTTCAGCGCTTTCACCTTTTCCCACGAGCCCCTCCAGGTAGTGGTCCACCCGCGCCACCGCCTCGCCCGCCAAAAAGAGGCCAGACTCACAGACCTGGCCCGTGAACCCTTCATCCTCTCCAGCAGTGACTTCAGTCTTCACGACGATATTGTCAGTCACTGCCGCCAGGCCGGCTTCCAGCCGAAAGTCGCCCTCGAAACCTCCCAGCGGGAGCTGATGATCCAGACGGTTGCCGTAAACCTCGGCATCGCCCTCATCCCCAGGAATGTCTGCGACCACCTCAACCCCGCCCTCATACGAGCCATCCCCCTCGTAGAACCCGAAATCGTCCACAGCATGTCCCTCATCTGGAAGAACGGCCGGCCCCTGTCCTACCCGGCCAAATTATATCTCGACTTCGCCCGGGAGTACCTGTCCGACTGGCCCGACAAACGCACCCAGCTCATAAAAACCATCCGTCTCGACCATTAACTGCCTTCGCGCCCCTCAAACAACGAAAAACCCGCGGGATGCGGGTTTTTCGTTTCTAATGACTTATAAGTGAGGCCCAGCGTCTACTCCGGCCGTTCGGCCGGAGTATGCCACATGCAGGCCGCTTTTTCCCCCTCGCCGGGAGGCTTCTTGTGACGCAGGCAGGGGTTGGCGCACAGCTTGCCGATATAAAGGCACATAACCGTGGGCGGAGGCTCCCGTTCGGGCAGAACGGTTCCGCACCGCTTGCAGTTTTTCTCCTCGCCGAAATTGTACGCCTTACAGGCCATACATTTAAGCGGCTTCGGTTTCGGCGGCTTGCAGCCGCCGCAATACGGATTACATGACCAGCACACGGTTATCCCTCCACGCTTCCCTGCCCTCGCCGCCGTCTTTGGCCGCAACGGAGAAAACAGCCTGCCGTCGATGGCGACAGGCTGTTTTCGTATCCTGCGATCCCCTTCCAAGGACAGCTTTTAAGACTATTTCTTTTCGTCTCCAAGGATATCCTTATAAGCCTTTTCCGGAGCAAAATCGACCTTGCCGTACATCTGACCCGGTTTCGCAGCCAGCGGGTTGAGGGGCTTCTGAACCTTGCGCGGTCCCGGGGCCACAGGCTTTTTCTCTTCCGTCATTTTTGTCCCTCCTTTCCCTTTTGCTAAAATACGCATACTGCCGCGAGCCCCCCTCGTAGAGGGGACTCGCGGTCAATACGCCTGTCTTCCAGCAGTCGGAACAGGTTGTCGCTATTAGGTCGCTCAGGGAGCGAACAGCGCTACCTTCTTGCCCTTTTCGGTCATCTTCTTGGCGAGCTCTTCAACCGGGCCGTACTCCATGCACTGGCCGAGGCAGTGATGGACGCAGGTCGGTTTTTCGCCATTCTTGACCCTGTTTTCGCACAGATCGCAGAGCGCCGTGGGAACGGGAACGTAGTTCCACTCCCACTTGTCGCCCTCTACCTGCCAGGGGCCAACTTCGGTGAGTTTTATGCCCCACTTGCCGTGGGGGATTTTGTGCTCGTTCTTGCAGGCCACTTCGCAGCTATGGCAGCCTGTGCAATATTGGTAGTCGATCAACAAGCCATTACGTGACATTTGTTCACCCTCCTATCGCTATTCTTCGTCGACCAGCCGGACCCGGAGGAAGCGGCTGTTCTACAGTTCAGTTTTGGTGTCCGCTTCTACCCGGTAAACTTTGCAGATCATCTGTTTGGCCGGGCAGCCGAAACCGAGTTTGCCGATGTGTTTGTGCGGAATCAGGGTGTTGATGTTCGATTCCCAGACGCCGAACAGATTCGGTTCTTCGCCCGGTTGCTCGGGGTACCACCAGCCGTGGGTGGAGTGGACGACCTTCGGGTGGACGATCGGCGTCAGTTTGGCTTTCGCCTTACACTTGCCGAACATGTTCTCCATCATGACATAGTCGCCGTCGATGATGCCGAGCTGGGCGGCGGTATCGGGATGAATTTCCATTTCGTTGTAAGGATCGATTTCGCGCAGAGTCGAAATCTGCCTGTGCTCGGAATGGAAGGAGGTGAACTTCCGTGCGCCGGTCGTGAGAACGAGCGGATACTCTTTGAAGAGTTCCGGCGTGCTGTTCGGGCTGTACGGAGGCTCCTGGAAGTACGGCAGTGCGTCCTCGCCCCACGCTTCGAACAGCGTCGAGGTCAGTTCGACCTGGCCTGTAACCGTATTGAAGCCCGGTTCGCCGTCGGAACGCAGTTTGCCGGATTCGAACTTGCGGTATTCGTACTTGGGCTGATAGATGAACTGCTCGCGCAGGTCGTTGAAGTCGATACCCAGCTCGGGCTTGAGCTGATGGGTGAAGAAATCTTCGACGCTGTCGAACGGCCACATATCCGGGTGGAGACGTTTGCCCAGCTCGATGCAAACCTCGATGTCCGACTTGGTGTCGCCAACGCGGAAGGCCTGGTTGATGGCGCCAAGGAACACGGCGTTGCGGCCGAAGTGGGTAACGACGACGCCGTCGGCTTCCGCGAAGGTGGGCAGCGGCAGGAAGATATCGGCAAACGCCATCGCGGTCGGGGTCATGAACAGATCCTGAACAACGTTGAACTCGAGGCTCTTGAGGGCCCGGTACCAGCGGTCAGGCTGAGCGGAGCAGGTCGGGGTGAGGAAGTTGCTGCTGTTGAACCAGCCCATGCGCAGCTTGTAAGGTTTGCCGGTCTCGAGAGTGTCGAGGGTTTCGTCCGGATGGGTGGTCGCCATGGCGGTGCTGAGCGCCGGCCATTCTTTCGCGCCGATACGTTTGTCCCACAGTTCGGGGGACAGGTTGCGGCGGGTTTCCATACGCCATTTGCCGAGCAGGGCAGCCGGTGGGCCAATTGTGATGCCGCCGGGAACGTCGAGGTTTCCGGTGATGGCGCAGAGGGACAGGATGGCGTGGCCGAGCTGGACGCCGTTCGGGTTTTCGTCGACAGCCAGACCCCACTGAATAGCGCCCGGCTTTTGGGTAGCCATGAAACGGGCGACTTCGCGGATTTTTTCCGCAGGCACCCAGGTGATGTCGGCGACTTTCTCAGGCGGGTATTCCTGGACGCGCTCTTTGAGCTCGTCGAAGCCGTAGCACCAGTTTTCGACGAAGTCCTTGTCGTAAAGTTCCTCGTTGATGATGACGTTGAGGAACGCGAGGGCAAGGGCGGTGTCGGTGCCGGGACGCAGCTGGCAGACATACTTGGAGCGGGTGCCGAGCCAGGTCATCCGCGGGTCGATCTGGATGAGCTCCGTGCCGCGCTTCATCAGGTCGATGAGCGAGTGGCCGAAGAAGCCGTCCGGGTTGGACATGAGCGGGTTTTTGCCCCACTGCATGATCCACTTCGGCGTGACATAGTTCGGGTTATCGTAACGGTCGGGATAGGTACCGGCGAAGTCAATTTCGGGATAGCCGGCGCCGAGGATGTAGTCGGTGATCGAGCAGCGCGGGCCGTAGCAGGACCAGCCGCTCCAGGGGTAGCAAACGTTCGGGGTGCCGATCGAGGCGAAACCGAGCGGATAGTAGTACAGGCAAGCCTGACGGCCGGTGCCGCCGAAAACGACGATCGACTCGGCGCCATATTTGGCCTTGAAGTCTTTGATCTTCGGCACGATGATATCCCAGGCTTCGTCCCAGGAAATCTTCTGCCAGATATCTTTGCCGCGGTTTTCGGGAGCGCGCTTCATCGGAGTGGTGATACGCTGGGGATGGTGCACATACTCCGGCAGCGTCAGACAGCGGATGCAAAGCCGGCCCTGGCTGATGGGATGATCGGGGTCGCCCTCGACCTTTACAAGCTTGCCGCCTTTTACGTGCAGCTTCATGCCGCATCCTACGGGATGATCACCGGGGGGCGACCAACCGCAGGTTCTGACGGTATATGAACCGTCTTCGTTTACATGCTTCCATTCTCGGGTAATTTTGTTCACGATTTCACCAACCCTTTCTAAAAAAATGTTTTGTTTTGCTCGCAAGCGGTAGGATTATTAGCTGTACCCAAACACCTCCCACAGGCGGTAGCCGAGCCCTCATTTAGCTCCCAAAAACTCTGCTCTATAAAATGAGGCATAGCCCAGCCTAGATATCAACTTCTTAATAATGATTCGTTATATATCAACATGCAATATGCGTGCCAGGTTGATAAAACCGCCGAAAATCGCCTTATTACTGTATTGCCGGCGCGTTCGCGAGAAGGCTCCGGTCGGCGTCTTATCTCTTTTTGGGATACGCAGTCGCATGTTAATACCTTCACATAACAAGCTGAGCGCTTCCGCAACTGATAATCCGGTTTTGCGATTACAGTGTCATTTTGGAACTACTTCACCTTCGTCACGCGGCAGGGTAGACCGTTATATGTCGCGGTCCCGATCAGGGGATCGGAAGCCTCGTAATCGGCATTAGTCAGGATATTGGCGTTCGCCGCCCACAGCCCGCCCAGGCCAGGCTCGGCCGCCGTCTCCTCCGGGTACCACCACCCGTACTCGACACTCACGACGTCGTCGCCCATAATGGCGATCTTGAGCGTAAAGCGAGCCCGCCCGCGCTCCGTCTCCACCCAAACCCGGCAGCCATCCTCAAGGCCTAGCTTGCGGGCCGTGGCGACGCTCACCTCCGCCCAGGGTTCGGGATGGGCGGACCGCAAAGTCGCGAATTGGCGGAAACTGGAGGCAAAATACGGCTGAAAACGCGCCCCGGTGATCAGCGACAGCGGAAATTCCGCGCTCATCTCCGGTTGGGGCTTGGGAACCGGCAGCGGGTCGCCGCCGATTTCCGCGATGAGTTCGCAGTACAGTTCCACCTTGCCGCTGGCAGTCGCAAACCCGGCCGGCATCCCCGTCTCGGGATCGGGCCGTTCATGCTTGCGGTACTCGGGCGGCAGCGAATAAAGGCCCGCGCGGCAGAAATCCTCCCACGTCCAGCCTGTCGGCTCCATACTGGCGGCCAGCGCCGCCTCGAAAGTCCGCCAGGGCCAGTTGTCCTCCTGCCCCAGCCTTAGGCCGAGCCCCCGCCAGAAATCGTAGTCGGGGCGTCGCTCGTAATACGGCTCTACCGCCTTCGCGCCCCCGTACGCCAGATTGGCCGTACCGGCCTTCGTCTCGTGCAGCGGCCGCTCCAGAGCGCCGGCGCTCGGCAGCACATAATCGGCCAACATCGTCGTCGGCGTCGGAAAAAGCTCCAGCGCCACCAACAAGTCAAGGCTCTTCAGCGCCTCATATACCAAGCGGGAATCCGCCTGGGTCAGCATCGGATTGGTCGCCATCACGATCATCGAGCGGATCGGATAAGGCTCGCCGGTCAGCATCGCCCGCCACACCAGGTTAGGCTGGGCGGACGTCAAATAGCGCATCGGCAGGCGCCGGCCGTGCCGCATCGTCAGCCGCCGGACGCGCTCATACGTCGGGTACGACTGCAACGCCAGGCTTCCCAGGTGTTTGGCGCGAGCCTCGGCCGGAAATTGCTCGCTCAGCTCCAGGTCGATCTCCGGGATAAAATCGGGCATCTCGGAAATGTGCGAAGCTCCGGGCATATCCAGGTTGCCGGTTATCGCCCTCATAATCGCCAGACCCCGCTGGGTCTGGAAACTGTTGGCCCCGATCTGGTCGATGCCCCGGCCCGAAAACAGCGTCGCCGGAGAGTTCCCGGCATACAGGCGGGCGGCCTCCGCGACCGTTTCCGCCTTTACCCCGGTAACGCTCTCCACATACGCCGGCGTAAAACGGGCAACATGTGTGGCAAGCTGATCGAACCCGTTGCACCAGCCGTCGACGAACGCCTCGTCGTACAGCCGCTCGGCAACGATCACATGAATAAGGCCCAGCGCCAGTACCGCATCGGTGCCGGGACGCACCGGCAGCCACAGCGTCGCCAGCTCCGCCGTCCTCGTCCGCCGCGGGTCGACGACGATCAGCGGCTTGCCTGTCTGGATGTAGCGCACCAGCGTTCGCCACAGCAGGGAATTATCCGACTCGGCCGGATTCGTTCCCCAAAACAGCGCGCACCCCGTCTGATCGGGATCAAGCTCATTATCGATCGTCCAACCATACGTAAGCGTGTTGACCCACGTGGCCGGATTCCAGCATATCTGGCCGATCCCCACATTGTTGGGGCTGCCGAAAAGAGTCAAAAAGCGGTGGAGCGGCCAAAACACCGCGTGCGGGCCGCCGATGCAGGTAGCCAGCATCTCCGGGCCGTAGCGCTCCTTGAGCTGCGCCAGCTGAGCCGCGATCCCGTCCAGCGCCTCATCCCAGGTTATCCGCTGCCACTGCCCGCTGCCGCGCTCGCCCACCCGCTTGAGCGGGTAATTGACCCGCTGGGGGTGATCGAGAAACTCCGGCGCCAGGCGCCAGCGCCGGCAGCCGCGTTGGATGCTCGCATCGCCCGGATACTGGGTGGGGTCGGGTTCGACCGCGGTCACCCGTCCGGCGGCGACCGTCGCCTTCAGGCCGCACTGATAGCCGCAAAAGCGGCAATTCGTCTGCACGGATTTTTCCTGCGTCATTTTCTGCACCCTTGAGTTACGGTCTTATTCCCGGACACATCGGTAAGCTGGTAGGTGCAAAACGGGATCAGCCGGCCTTCCGGCCCGGCTACCAACATGCTGCATTCCCGGAGGCGCTGGAGATCCATGCTCCTGGCATCCATAAAATTCATCACGATGATCGACAACCCCGGACCGCGGCCGGGAAATCGCTCGGCGGCAATATCCCAGAAGACCGACCCCTGCGGGCTGTCGGGATTGTAATACTCGGTATACTCCTCCCGTGAAATAAGACGGGTCAGCGGTGTGAACCGCCCCTGCTCCTCGACGAGATAAGTCGCCGAGTCGCACAGGGGCGCGCACGCCAGCGGCCACAGGTCGTACGGCTCAAGCAGACCGCCGCTCTGCGCGGCCAGCATAAACGCCACATCCCCCATCGTCAGCCGGCGTTCGGGCGCCACCTCGAATCGCCCCGAACCGAAAGCAGGCTGATAGGCTATACCCACGACCACATCGCGATTTTCGAGGGCAAACTTTAGCACCGCGCCCATCTGGTCTTCGTTGATGCCGCCGATGACCGTCATCGCCAGCACCACCTGGACGCCGGCCGCCCGACAATTTTCAATCGCCCGGCGTTTCACGGCCAGCAAATCCTCACCGCGGATTTTCTTGTAAACATCCGGGTTCAGCCCGTCGAACTGCAGATATATGCCGCTAATCCCGGCTTCGGCCAACCGCGCGACGTAGCCCGGGTCCTTGGCAATCACCACGCCGTTCGTGTTGACCTCGATGGAGTTGAAACCGATCTTCCGACCCAACCTGACGATATCAGCCAAGTCGTCGCGCACCGTCGGCTCGCCGCCGGTGAGCTGGATGCTCGTCTGAGGCCCGGTTTTCGCCATCGCGGCCCGGAACAGCCCCTCGACAGCCTTCAGATTAGGCTCAGGCGGCGCGGCTTTCTGCGCCGACCCGGCCGCCATAAAACAGACCGGGCAGCGCAGGTTGCAACGATGCGTAAGTTCCAGTTCCACCAATGTCGCCTGGCGAAGGTGGCCCGTACAAGGCCCGCAATCGCGCGGGCAGCCCTGCCCGACAGGCAGTGGCTGCTTCGGCCGCACACAGGGGAACTGGAAAGACCCCATCCACCGATAATGATCGACATCCGGCCACAAGTAGGTCTTGAACGCCCCGTGCTCGGGACATGACTTTTCCATATAGACAACCCGGCCCTCGACAACGACCTGAGCGGCGACGACCCTCAGACAAACGGGGCAGACGCTCTCCGTGTGATTCAAAACGTTATTGACTGCGGTGATTTCAGCCGGTTGCATAGCCAGTCTCCTGCTCTTCGCTTATTTGCGACCCATGAATTACTTGCTGTTCCAGGCCTTCATAAAGGCCTCGTCGCCGTGCGGCAGCCGCGAGCGGTACTTAACTTCGCCCGGCAGCCAGGTCCGGTCGGCGTTGCCGGCATAAATGACCAGCATCCGCAGGACGAACCCGCCCACCAGCACCAAAACCGCGCCAGCGGCCTGATAAAGCGGCGAAGACACCAGCACGAGCACCAGCGGCAGCACCGTACCAACAAGCATGAGCCCGTACTTGAACGACGCGGAATACTCGCCGCACAGCAACCTGCGGGCGGCGACAGCCTCAGCCTCGGTAGCGCCGCTGATCTTCACCCACATATAGCTGACCCACAGCAACAGCTGCACAGCCAGCAGCACGGCGGTAATCGCCGGGAATCTGCCCAGCACGTCGCCGATCGTAGCCGGCGCAAAAATCATGCCGCTCAGGATATGCGCGGCAAACGCCGTCACCAGCGACGAGGTCAGGAAAAGACTCGTCATCCCCGGGCCGACCCACAGCGGACGGCCTTTGAGCCTGCCCAGCAGGATACCGGGATAAGTTGCCACAATCAGGCCGGTCACTACGAGCACCACGGCCACCAGCTTGCGGATCAACACCCAGCCGCTCCAGGGGAAGATAGCGAACGAAAACGTCGTGTAAACCAAGCCGGCGCCGATCGCCAGCGACATAACCCAGGCTCCTACTGTCAGGATCGCCTTGGGATTCATAAACACACGCCACGACTGGAAGGGCCGGCCGAGTTCGAAGATCAGCAGACCCGACCCCAATCCCATAAAAGCCGCCCCGAGGAAACTCGCGAGCGCCGAGGTGCGCCCCTCGCCGACGAACAAGTCGGCGATCCCGGCGATCACCAGCATCGCGCCGCCCATGCCGGCGAAGAAGAAATCTACGGCCAGCATCCAGCCCCAGCCCTCATGCTTTTGACTCATCAGCTCCGCCTCCTATCCGTAAATGTAAAAGGCGTAAGGTTCGGTGCCCAGCTCTGCCAGCAGGCGTACCGTACGTTCACCGTTTACAAGTTTATATACTTCGCTCGTCTCGTCGTCGAGATCGCCGAAAACGCGCGCCTTCTGGTGGCAAGTAAGCACGCACTGCGGCAGCTTGCCCTCATCCACCCTGTCCTTACAGAAATCGCACTTCTGCACAGCGCCCGACTCATGGTTTTTCACGCGTGCCCCGTAGGGACAGGCCATAACGCACGCCAGGCAGCCGACACACTTCTTATCCTCTACGAATACGATCCCGTCGTCCCGCCGCTGCGAAGCGCAGGTCGGGCAGGCATCGACGCACGGAGGATTCTCGCAGTGCATGCAAATCAGCGGCATATGCACCATACTCAGGTTGGGGTACACGCCGGCCGGGCCGACGGTTGTGACCGGGTTGTAGATCATATCCAGGGGCAGATCGTTTTTCGTCCGGCAGGCTACCGTGCACGAGTGGCAGCCGATGCAACGCCGGGTATCGAAAACCATTGCATAGCGTGCCATCTTATTTACCCTCCTTCGCGTCCGCGCCGTTCACCTTATAGACCTTGCACAGCAGGCCCCGGTTGGCCCAGGTGCCGCTCATGGGATCGCAATGCTCATCGGCGACGCTTGTCAGCACATTGGTGTTCGACTCCAGGCAGCCGCCCAGCTCCGGCTCGGTCATGCTCCGCTCCGGGAACCACCAGCCGCGCTCGGTCACGATAACCCGGGGGGCAACCCCTTGCGTCAGTGAAGCCTTCTGCTTGATCCGGCCGCGCCGGGTCTCGATCCAGACCCAGTCGTCCTCCGCGATCCCCAGTTCGGCCGCCGTCGCCGGGTTGATCTCCACCCGCGGCTCATGGCGCAGGAACCGCAGCTCCTTGATCTGGAAATGCTCGGAATGGTGGAAAGGCATAAAGCCGTTGCCGGTCGTCAGCACCAGCGGAAACTCCTTCGCCAGTTCGGGGTCGTCCGTCTCGTTCTCGGCCGGGCCGACATACTCGGGCAGCGGCGGGTAGCCGAGATCCTTAAGGACCGTGGAATACAGCTCGATCTTCCCTGACGGGGTGCCGAAACCGATCCGCTTATACTTATAAAACTCCCGCTCGGGGAAGTGGAAACGATACAGCTCGACGAACTCGTCGTAGCTCTCGGTGCCGTAGCCAAGCGGCTCGATCCGGTAATGGTACGCATCCTCCACCGTCTCCCACGGCCACATATCTTCCTGGCCCATCCGCATTCCCAGATCACGCCAGAAATTATAATCGTTGCGCCGCTCGTACATCGGCTGGATAGCCCGCTGCGAACACAGCAGGAAGTCCGCGCAACCGTAGGAATTTGTTATCGTCGGCCGCTCGAGCGCGCCGGCGATCGGCAGCACATAGTCGGACAGCGCAGCCGTCGGCGTCATCCAGTACTCGCATGTCACCATGAAGTCGACTTTCCGCAGCGCCTCCAGCGTCATCTTGCTCTGGCCGTAAGAGTTCACCGGGTTGGTGGCCGCCACCAGCAACGCCTTGACCTGGTACGGTTCACCCGTCAGAATGGCGTTGAAGACAGACGGCGGATGAGCCTCGCACATCCACTCGGCGGTCGGCGCCTTGCCCCAGTGCTTCTTGGCCAGCTCGGCGATTTTCCCGTAGCCAGGCCATGTAACCAGTTTGAATTTGTCGGCGCCGATCTGCTTCGCCTTCTGTTCCTCCGGCAGCCTGTCGTTAGCTTCCATCTCCTCGTCGGTGATCGAATCCTGGCTCGGACCGGTCAGAAGATCGGACCCCGGACAGTCGAGGTTACCGGTCAGCGCCCGCAGCAGAGCGCGGGCGTGCATCGCCGCGCCGGCGGATTTGCCGAGCTGGTCGATGGCCACACCCCACTGGATGTTTCCCGGCTTGCTGGTCGCATACATATAAGCGCTCTCGCGGATCTGCTCAGGTGTAAGCCAGGTCAGCGGCGCAGCCCACTCCGGGGTGAACTGTTCGACATGGTCGGCCAGTTCGCCGAAGCCCTCGCAGTATTCGGTCACAAACTCCGCGTCGTACAATCCTTCGTTGATAATGACGTTTACCCACGCCAGAGCCAGCGCCAGGTCGGAGCCGGGCCGCAGCGGCAGCCACATATCCGCCTTCGCGGCAGTCTCAGTATAGCGCGGGTCGATGACGATCACCTTCAGCCCTTTAGCCTGCAATCCGCGGATGTGGTGCATCTCCGGCATGCTCGACGCGCCGGGGTTTTGGCCCCACAGCACCAGGCAGCGGCTCGCTCCCATGTCGAGATCGAACGGGCACCAGCCATAAATAGCCGTCTCCACCATAAAAGTGGGTATCCAGCACAGATGGGAATTATGGAAACAGTTCGGGCTGCCGAACATATTCATGAACCGCCGGCGGGCCCAATCGTCCGTGCGCGAGGTGCCCCCGGCCGTAGCCACCGCCTCAGCGCCGAACTCGTCGCGGATCGCAGCGAGCTTGGCGGCGATCTCGTCCAGCGCCTGATCCCAGGAAATCTGCTCCCACTGGCCCTCGCCGCGTTTGCCTACCCGTTTAAGCGGATAATTTACGCGGGCAGGGTGGTCGAGATGCTTCAGGGCGATATTACCCCGGCAGCAAAGCCCGCCCTCATTGGTGGGATAGCTGGGATCGCCCTCGATTTCCAGCACCTTGCCGTCCTTCACATAGGCCAGCACACCACAGTTCTGGTGGCAGAAGTAACAGCATGATTTCTTTACTTCGATGCCCTCTTGGTTTAAATCTACGCTCTTGCTCATGTTGCCTCCCTTCTGATGTTGACCGGGCCGCCACCCTGCCCGTTACGCGTCTTGCCGCCCGTTAGGCGGCTCCCCGCAAAAAAGCATTGCTTATCACCCGGATATTGCTTCGGTTTGCGCAAAGCACCCCTCATGTACAATATTGCAATAAGCGTGCCAGCTTATCAAAATCCGCGCCAGTCTGCTCAAAACCTAGGTCTGCGCTTTTTGACCCCAGCAAATTCAAGCCCTGCATCCTCCCCTGTGCGCATCGCCCCAGCGGCGCCGCCGACGGCCGGCGCACCGTCACTAGGGCTGGCAATCCCTTTTTGCGATTACTGTGTCATTTTAAAACATTTCGGTAAACGCGCGTCGCAATCCGCGCCTGAAAAATATCCGCCTCAAAGTACAAAATCCTCAAAAAGAGCCGATAATGGCTAAAATTCCGCCATTATCGGCTCTTTTCAAAAAAAGAATATTGAGAATTATCCAAAGGCTTCCTTGTGTTAATGACGTTATAACTATATAATATATCTTAAGTATGTGTCTTTTTGAACAATATCCCCTGTTTTCGCACCAGTGCTGCACCGTTTCGACACAATTGCTGCAGATTGTTTGTATACCGAACCGTTGACTAAGCAGTCACGCGTTATATAAAAATACCCTTCGCATATAAATATTCCATATAATATTACGGATAAAAATAATTAACGAACAAAGCCCTCCGACCCCCCCGGACAAACTAATATGCGAAAAAGAAGGAGGAAGCGCAGGTGGGCACAATGAGCCGCATTCGGAAGATCCATAACTCACAAGCAAAATACTCTGCTGAGAACGAAACATTAACAAACGACGAATTGATATCGTATGAGCGTTGGCAAGCTTTATTGCGTTACAAACAGGCATTCCTGCAGAATGAGGCCGAAGACCCGCGCAGTTACCCGTTCATGAACCAGGAAGTAGCCGCTTCCTGGATTAGATCGCGTAACCTGGGGGTCAATCCTTACTCTGTCGTAACAAGCCCCAACGTCAACCCCGAACAATTGTCGAAACTCCTCAATCAGCACCGCCTGCTCATCGACATCACCAACTCGTTGGCCAGCTCTTTCAAAAACCTCCTATTTTCCTGCGGCTACCTCCTGTACCTGTTTGACAATACCGGGGTGGTACTGCTCAATGAGGGGGACTGGAGCAAGTTCCCTCCCCTGTTCGCCGACCAAAACTCCCGGCGGGGCATTGTCGCCGCCGAGCAGACCGAAGGGACCACCGCCCACGAACTGTGCATCCGGCTGAAGCGGCCTGTGCAGCTCCTGGGTCCCGAACACTATTGCGTGGCTTTTCAGAACAGCATCGCCTCCGCCGCGCCGATATCGGACGAAAACGGCACGGTGCAGGCCGCCCTTGTTCTGCTGAGCCAGCCCCTGCAGAACCCGCCTGGCGAAGAACATCTCAAAAACCTTTGCATGCACAGCTTTGCGCTGACAACCTCGATGGCTGTCGCCATCGAAACCGGACTCAAACTCACTAAGACGGTCGACGAACTGTGCAATGCCAAAGAAAAAGTAAACGTCCTCGACAACCACCTCAAAGCGACCACCGACAAACTGATCGCCGTCCACCACACCCTCAACGCCACCATGGCATTCGTCGAAGAAGGGATAGTCGCGATCGACCGGACCGGCACGATAATCTTCACCAACCGCGACGGCATGAGAATCCTCAAACTCCGGCACGAAGACGTCGGCAAACGCAACATCAGGGAATTCCTCAACCGCGACTCTTCGCTCCTCGCCTTGGCGAAAAAAGGCGAAATCGTACGGGTCGAAGAACAAATCTGCGTGGGCAGCGACAGGCAGCTGCCATTCCAGGTGGTCATAAGACCGATCCTCAACCACCAGACCGATGAACTCAACGTAGCTGTCCTCAAACTCATCGCCGCGGAAAAAGTCGCCGCCCAGACAAGCAGCAAAGGGAACGGCATGGCAGTCCACAACTTTGCCGATATAATCACCGCCAATGCCGATTTCAAAAAGACCCTCGCCCTCGCCGAACGCTTCGCCGCCTCGGCGGAAAACATCATGCTTACCGGCGAAAGCGGCACCGGCAAAGAACTTTTCGCCCAATCCATCCACAACGTCCACCGCCCCCAGGGCCCATTCATGGCGGTCAACTGCGCGGCCATGCCCCGCGAACTGATCGGCAGCGAACTGTTCGGCTACGAAGGCGGCAGCTTTACAGGCGCGGAACGTAGCGGCAAAGCTGGAAAGATCGAACTGGCCCATGGCGGAACGCTCTTCCTCGACGAGATCGGCGACATGCCGCTTGACCTCCAGGCCGTACTGCTGAGAACCCTCGAAGACAAACAAGTCATGCGGGTCGGCGGCAGCCGCTACAAAAAAGTCGACTTCAGGATCATCGTCGCCACCAATAAAGACCTCGCTAAAATGGTCAAAGAAAACCAGTTCCGCGAAGACCTGTACTTCCGTATATCCGTCCTGACGATCAACATCGCCCCCCTGCGCGAACGAACCGGCGATATCGAACTTCTTACCAACCATTTCATCGAACAATACTGTCGCCGCAACGGCTGGAACAAGCCGCAAATCAGTCCGGCGGCGCAGAAAAAAATCAACGAATACCAATGGCCCGGCAACGTCCGGCAGCTCCAAAACGCCATCATCCACGCGGTCAACACCGCCCAGGGCGACATCATCAAACCGGAAAACCTCCCCAACTATATCCTTATCGATTCCTGTCCCGTAAAAATCAACGAAGGCGACGCCAGCAAAAAGATCGGCGAAATCCTCTGCCTGGAAAAACTCGAAAAAGCGGCCATCGAGGCCGCCCTCCTCCATGCTAACAACTGCCCGCGCACGGCGGCCGAAGTTCTTGGGATAAGCCGCTCGACCCTATACAGAAAACTCAAGGACTTCAAAATCGATTATTAGCCCCCCGCCAACACCGAAAACGGCCCTCAGCAAGGGCCGTTTTTTTTGCCCTTGCCTGTCTGGCGTCCTGCAAAAAAGCTATGAAAAATATCCTAAAATGACACTGTATTCTTAAAACAGGATTGGCGAAAAATCCTGTAAATCATCTACTGTGTGAACAAACTAACATAACTTCCTCCCAGCCAAAAAGGGATAAACCGCGGTAACTAAATGATTCGTAAAGCCTGCAACTCCGCGCTTTCAAACATTGCCGGCGCCTAAAAAAAACTGGCACGCTTATTGCATATTATTTCTATGTATATCTTAATAATTACTTCTTATCTGGGCTAAAAGACAAAGCCGAATAGCCATTAAGGAGGTGGTCGGAAAAAAAGTGCTCATAACATTTCCTGGCATACCCTGGTATTCCACAACCCCAGCGGCTCTGCGCAAAGGCAGCATCAGAGGCCGCACAGGCGAGGCAACAGGCTATTAAGCGCTCCTTGCCGCCAAGGCGGCAGCTGTACGAAAAGCCCCGCCCACATCTTGCAGCGTTATCAGTCAGGGGGCGCAACTTACCCCCCGCAACAAAAATTACAGGAGGTAATTTGACATGTGTTTTCGTCCTGGTGGAGCAGCTAAACCTGTAGAATGCCCCAACTGCAAAAAGAAACTTGCTGCTATCGGAGGGGTAAGACAGAAAATTTGCCCCTTCTGCAAAACGGAGCTACCTGCCGAAGAAAAAGTCGAAGAGAAGAAATAAGACAGTCCGTCTCATTGCCGCAATAGCAGAACCGAATAGACGTACCACAAAGGGGAAAACAAACTTCCCCTGCCATTAATTTAACGAATTTTCATATTTTTATCGATACCCCTATTAAACACAAGGTCCTTTTCGCGGTATCTGCTATAAGGCAATGGGACAACCAGTAGGAACAGATCTTTACCGCACAGCCGGTTCAGGATCAATCGTTACATCTTCCAAAATTCTTAGAGAAAGAGGTCTCAGAATGGCCGAACAAAAATACAATCGTTGGTTAATTCTCATCGCCGCGATAGTAACTAACCTCTGTATAGGCACCCTATACGCCTGGAGCGTATTCGCCCTGCCGCTTGGCAAATTGTTTGGCTGGTCTGCGGCCGCAATCGCGCTCGTTTTCACCATCAATCACGGTCTTAGCCCTGTCGCCATGATCGGCGGCGGTGCCATTCAGGACCGCATCGGCGCGAGAGGCAACATCCTCGTCGGCGGTCTCATGTTCACCGTAGGTCTGTTCCTTTCCGGTTACGTCGACAAAGTAGGCATGCTCTACATCACCTACAGCACCCTTGCCGGCATCGGCGGCGGCGTCGTCTACGCCGGTACGATCGGCAACACCGTCAAGTTCTTCCCTGACAAAAGAGGCCTGGCCGCCGGCCTTGTAGCCGCCGGCTACGGTTGCGGCGCCATGCTGTTCGCCCCCATCGCCAGCGCCCTCATCATCAAGTACGGCGTAATGGACACCTTCAAGATCCTCGGCGTGGGATTCTTCATCGTCCTCGCCATCACGATCAACATAATCAAAAAAGCCCCCGCAGGCTACAAACCGGAAGGCTGGGAGCCGAAACCCGACGACAACGCACCCAAGGTCAACATCCCGGACGTCATCTGGTACAAGATGCTTCAGGACAAGACCTGGTGGGTCATCCTCGTCATGCTGCTCTGCGGCGCTCTGTCAGGCCTCATGATCACCGCCTTCGCGTCGCCGATCGGCCAACTGATGTTCAAACTCACCCCCATGGACGCCGCTTTCTTCGTCAGCCTGGTCGCCATCTCCAACGCCCTCGGGCGCGTCGGCTTCGGCGCCCTGTCCGACAAAATCGGCCGCTCGAACACCATCATGATCATGTATGTCGTATCCGCCCTTTCGATGCTCAACCTCAGCATGACCAGCTCGGTAACTGGCCTGACCGTCTCCGGCATCGGCGTCGGCTGCGTCTTTGGCGGCTTCATGGGCTGCATGCCGCCGATCATCAGCGAGCGTTACGGCCTCAAGAATTTTGGCGTCAACTACGGCATAACCTTCATCGGCTTCAGCCTCGCAGCCATCTTTGGCCCGATGACGGCCGCAAACGTAAGAATGGCCACCGGCACCTTCCAAAATGCCTTCTACATCGCCCTGGCCATCAACGTCCTCGGCCTGATCTGCGCCTTGATCTTCAGGTCGCTTGACAAGAGCGAAAAGGCAGCAAAAGCCAAAGCGAGCCTGCCCCAGTAAGCAAATCGGCTAAGAAAAAACGGTGCCCCAAAAGCACGCATAATATGACGGGGGAGTGAATTGCCGCTTCGTCTTTGCACAACCACTCCCCCTGAAATTATGCGGTACCCACGAAACCGCCGCCGTACCGGGAGGAGGCCCTTCCATGAGGGAACGGATTCTAGCCACCGCCCTACACCTGATGAACGTACACGGCGTAAAATTCACGACCGCCGATCTGGCCCGTGAGTTAGGCGTCAGCAAACGTGCGGTTTACGAACATTTTCCATCCAAAGAATCCCTTATGGCCGCAATATTCGATGCTATCATCACCGACTTCCGACAACAAATCTCCGTCATCGCCCGCACCGAGGGCCTTGACATCGTCGCCAAGCTCAAATCGCTGATGGTTTACTCCCCCAAAGCCTTGGGACCTCTCAACGAAAAGATTATCCCCGACATCCAGCGGTTACTGCCGGAAGAATGGATGAAATTCGAAGATTATTTTCAGGAAAGATGGCGAATGATCGAACAGGTGATTAATCAGGGGATAGAGAACGAATTACTATTGCCTGTCGACCTCGCGGTCCTCCACAAAATGTATTTGGGAACCATCGATTCTTTGCTCGATTATCAGTTTCTTGCCAGAAACAATACTACGTTCAAAAGCGCGATGACAAAAGCTGCCGATATAATCATCCGGGGACTGACTGCGCCGGGTTGTCACAAAAGATCGCCTGCTGATGTGGGGAGTCTTTCAGTCCCTCCGGAACAAACGCCATTGGTTTTTCCACGGGACTGAAACGATGCCGATGACCTAGAAGATGCTTAACCCCGCCTCTATTTGAGAAAAACTTCACAAATACTTGCCATGTGCAAGCAGGTTACGGAAGGAGAATGAAAGTGAAAAATTTCAGTATCTCTGAAGTAGTCGATTCTTTAGGAGTCAACAAGTTTACCTGGCGAATCTTTTTCTTCCTCGGTTTTGCGATGGTATTCGACGGCTATGATTATATGGTGGTATCTTATACCATGCCGCAAATTGCCGCCGAATGGCGTTTGGACAAAGTCGCGATGGGCAGCCTGTCGTCGTGGAGCCTCTTCGGCCTGATCATCGGCGGCGCGATCGCCGGCATCGTCTCCGACAAGATCGGCCGCAGAAACACCCTCGTCTACTCGATTGCCGTATACTCGCTCCTCACCATTCCCATCTACTTCGCCACCAGCTTCGAACAGTTCGCCTTCTTCCGCGTGCTGGCCGGTGTCGGCCTTGGCGCCTGTATCCCCGTCGTCACCACCATCTTCTCAGAATCCACGCCTACGCCGCGCCGCGCTCTCTTCATAACCTTCGGCATGGCCTGGATGATCGTCGGTTGGGTACTCGGCGGCCTCATCCCCACCCTGCTTGTCCCGCATTTCGGCTGGAGGATATGCTACCTGATCGGTGGCGCTCCCTTCCTGTATGCCGTATTCCTGTACTTCCAAATGCACGAATCGGCTTACTGGCTGGCCGGCAAAGGCCGCAAAGCCGAAGCGAACGAAATCCTCAACTACATCGAAAACCTCGCCACCGGCAAAGTCACGCCGCGCGACCCCGAAGCCATGGTTATCCCGGCGAAGCCCAAAGTCTCAGGCCCCGCGGCCCTGTTCTCGAAAAACTACTGGATGATAACCGCCGGCGTCTGGATCACCTACTTCTGCGGCTGCTTCACCGTATACGGCCTCAACGCCTGGCTGCCTTCCCTCATGCTTGAGAAAGGCTTCAAACTCACCTCCGCCTATGCCCTGGCGATCGCCAACAACGCCGCAGCCGTAATCGCTAACTGCTCCACCGGCTTTGTCGCCGAAATCATCGGCCGCCGGCCCAACCTCATCTTTGCCTACCTGCTCGGCGGCGTATCGATAGTCATCATGGCCTTCGTCAGCGGCGGCTTCGGCGCCATTCTGGCCGCCAACATCTTCATGGGCTTCGCCATCAACTACGCCATCACCGCCGTGCAGCCCCTCATGGCTGAAGCCTACCCCACCGAATTCCGCAACACCGGCGTGGCCTGGTGCCAGGCGTTCGGCCGTCTCGGCGGCGCCCTCGCCCCGATTGTCGCCGGTGCTATCATGAGCATGAAGCTCGGTCCGCAGATGTCCTTCCTCTTCTACGTCATCCCCGCGATCATCGGCGCCCTGGCCGCCATCCTGTTCATCAAGAAGGAAACCAAGGGCAAATCGCTTGACCAGCTCGCCCACGAGCAGCAAAGCACAACCATCGCCCACTAAACCATGCAATTACATTATCACCGGTCGAACCGGGGAGGTAAAGACCAATGGAAGCGAAAGTATACTTGGCCCGGCTCGCGGACGGTGCGTCTGCGGCCGAACAGGCTAACGCCATCAGCAAACTTTACGACACTGCCGGTGCATCGGCCGTTGCCAGCAAAGATTTTGTCGCCATCAAACTCCACGTCGGCGAAGGCACCAACATCACCCGTATAAAGCCTGAACTTATCCGCGAGCTGGTAACCAAGGTAAAAGGGCAGGACGCCCAGCCCTTCCTCACCGAAACATCCACCCTCTACAAAGGCGAACGGCACAACGCCGTCAGCCATCTCATGCAGGCCCACCGCCAGGGCTTCGGCATCGACAACGTCGGAGCGCCCATAATCATGGCAGATGGGCTGGCCGGCAACACCGAATATGAAGTTGCCATACCCGGGGAAATCAATAAAACAGTTAAAGTCGCAAGAGAGATTATCAGCGCCGATGCGCTACTGGTAGTCTCCCACGCCACCGGCTGCATCACCACCGGTCTGGCCGCCTGCATCAAAAACCTCGGCATGGGCCTCGCCAGCCGCATGGGGAAAATGCGGCAACACTCGGCAGTACTGCCGCAAGTCGACAGCGAAAAATGCACCAACTGCCACAAGTGCATGAAATGGTGCCCGGCAGACGCCATCAGCGAGCAAAACGGCAAAGCATTCATCGCTGCCGATAAATGCGTCGGTTGCGGCGAATGTCTCGCCGTCTGCCGCTTCGACGCCGTAAAATACGACTTCGGCGCCGACAAAGGCTTCCTCCAAAAAGCCATGGCCGAATACGCCTACGGAGCAGTAATCGGCAAACCCGGCAAATGCTTCTACTTCAACGTCCTCACCAACATGACCAAAGACTGCGACTGCCTCGTTAAAAGCCCGACAACCAAAATGGTAGCCGACATCGGCATCCTGGCGTCCAGCGACCCGGTAGCAATCGATCAGGCGACCCAGGACCTCACCGCCGCGGCGTACGGCCATCCTCTGGGCCACCTCGCCTTCCCGGAGCGCGACAGCACAATCCAGATCGAACACGCCGCCAAAATCGGCATGGGCTCTACGCGGTACAAGCTGATCGAACTGTCCTGATAGACCCGATTAAAACACCCCTGCCCCCGGTATATGCGGGCTACCCGCGAGAATGAGTGGGCGCAATCGGGTCAAGTCCTCAGTCACAATTCTTCTGAACGGCATTGGCATCGCTTCCGTGCCGACGACCCCTCTTCACAAGCAGCGCGATCCGGCTGGCTCTGAGCGTACTTGGGCTCGTTAAGTACCTGGCGCCGCCCATCGCGCTGCTTGTGGGAGCTCTTCTTGCCCGCTCACCCGTTGTCCTTCTGTCTCATCTGGCTGGCCCTGGGAATAATCCCCCTCTCCGGAACCAGGACATTTTTGAGAAGAAAGCGAACAAAAAAGAGTTCAGCTGCCTGCCAAAACGAGACCTCACGACGACCATAAGTGCCAGTCAAGCGCCTACGGCGGACCCTGTCCCCTGCAACGACCTCAAGCACGACAATCCACGCCCGCAAAGACTGAATTCTAGATAGATGCTTTTTATCTCAATTGTTTAATGGAGGTCAAAAAAATGACAAAACTTGAAGCTGCCATCAAGTCCGCGGAGATGTTCCGAGACCTCAACGCCTTCGATTGCTCCGCTATTGTCACCGATGCCCAGGGCATCATCCTCTTCCACACCCAGGCCAAAACCTTCAAGGAAAACGTCGTCATCGGCCAGCCCGCTCCCGGAGGCGCCGCCAAAAAAGTCATCGAAACCCGCCAGCCTATACGGGTTGATGTCCCCGAATCAGCCTACGGCGTTAAACTCAGGGCGATAATGCGGCCTATATTTGAGGACGACGGCACATTCTCCGGCGTGATCGGCAACGCCATCAACATGCAAACCGTGTCCACCCTGCACGAAGCGGCCCAGAACATTGCCTCGATCTCCCAGGAAATGACTGCTACCGCTGAGGAACTGGCTGTCACCGCCACCCAACTGGCCGATAATCTCGTCAGCGTAAAAACCGTCAGCGAAAACGTCCTGGGAGAAATCGAAAAAACCGGCAGCATCCTGCAGTTCGTCAGCGACGTCGCCCAGAACTCTAATCTGCTCGGATTAAACGCCGCCATCGAAGCGGCACGGGCGGGAGAACTGGGGCGGGGCTTCGCGGTCGTCGCCGACGAAATGCGCAAAATGGCCAGCAACAGCGGAGAATCGGTCAGAAACATCAAAACGATTCTCGACAGCATCCAGCGCCAGACCGAAACGGTAGTGGGCAATATCTCCGATGCCGCGCAACTAGGCGAACGCCAGGCAGCCGCCACCGAAGAAATCTCCGCGACCATGCAGCAACTGTCCTCGACCGCCTCCGAAGTCGAACGCTTCGCGGCGTCCATTTAGTGCCCAGCGCCGGACCGTCGCACTCGCCCGCAAACCAAAAAAGGCCCGAATCCCTCCGGGATTCGGGCCTTTTCATGCGGACGGCAGTCACTCCATCCTACGAACAGCACACCTCGCTCTGCGCTTCGAGCCGTTCGAGTTCACAGCGTAGCCAGGCCACCCGCTCCTTGACCGTCTTCGTTTGGTCGACCAGAGCATATAAACTCGGCTGGCAGCCTTTCTTGGCCGGCGAAACCAGCCTTATCGACGGGCGGAACTGACATACCCGGCTGATCCGGTCTTTCAGATACTGCCTGGCTTCGCTTTCCGAAGCAAACAGCGGCATTATCAGATCGCCGTTCGTCCAAGCTGTCCAACGCCCCCGCTTGTATTTGGCCACGAAAAACTCCCGGTCGGCATCGGAAGCATACCCGTCCAGCTCGTAAACATTGCGGTCATCCCAGTATCCCAGAAACTGCATCATATCGCTGTAACTTACCTTAGGACGTTTAGAAGTCATAAACCCGTGATAATCGGCCAGCGCCCGCTGCGCGGGCGAGGCGTACATCAGCAGCGGCATGTCCTCCACAGCCTCATTGATCTGCTCCACTACCATGCCCACCAAGTTGCCCGCATCCGGCTTGTTCGAGAAAGTGAAGGTCCATTGCTTCGAACGTTTAGCTTCAGCCTCGTCCTTGACGAAGCCCTTTTTGTTCAGAATCCCCTCGATGGTTTCCACCCTATTATACACATCGCAGGCAATCACTATCGTATTCCTGAGGTTTCCGCCGCCCTTCTCGACGCGCAGCGAAACCGTGTCCGGCTTATGAAGGCGCCCCTGATCGACAAAATTGCCGCGGGAGAAATAAATGGTCTCAATTGTCAGCATATCTACCATGGCCGTTGTCGTATAGTGGCGATAGTTAATAAGCATTTTCACGCCTCCCCTTGCCGTCGGCTCCGTCTTTGGAGCCTTTGCCTATCATACCCTGCCGGCTCTGCCTTAATTGCCCCGGCCGGGGCTAATTCAATACCTCGATCACGTCGCCCACATTCACCGTATCGCCGGACACCACCGTCGCGAAGATACCCTCCTTGGGCATCACGCAGTCGCCGGCCTGGTAATAAATCGCGCAGCGCTGATGGCATTCCTTGCCTATCTGACTCACTTCGAGGATGGAGTCGCCGATCTTCAGGCGCGTACCCACCGGCAGCTTTGGCAGCTCCAGCCCTTCTGTGGTAATATTCTCGGCAAAATCGCCCGGATTGACATCCAGCCCAACCTGCCGCATCTTATCGATACTTTCCAGCGCCAACAGACTAACCTGCCGATGCGCAAACCCGGCGTGGGCGTCCCCTTCGAGCCCCAGATCGACCAACAGGCGGGCACTGCCGACATTCTTCTTGCGCATCCCCTTGTTGGGGCTGGTGCATACTGCGATAATCTTCCCATGCATCTAGCTCGTCTCCTTTGCTGCTATTACTCAGTTTTCCGGCGGTACGCGCCGCTCTTGCCGCCCGACTTGGCGGCCAGCCGCACATACTCGATAACCATCCCTTTATCCACTGCCTTGCACATGTCGTAAATCGTCAGAGCCGCGACGCTAACCGCCGTCAGCGCCTCCATCTCCACGCCGGTCTTGCCGGTCGTCTTGACGGTGGCGGCAATCCCGACCGAACTGCTCTCCTCATCCACGCTGAACTCTATGTTTATCCCGGTCAGCAGCAACGGGTGGCACATCGGGATAAGCTGCCAGGTAGCCTTAGCGCCCATAATTCCCGCTACCTGAGCTACGCCGAGGACATCCCCCTTGCTCAGAAGACCCTGTCTAACCAACTGCAGCGTAGCGGGCAGCATCCTGATCCTTCCCTCGGCAACCGCCTCGCGGGCGCTGTCGTCCTTGCCCGAGACGTCCACCATCCGGGCCCGGCCAGCATCATTAAAATGAGTCAACTCCACAACAAGTCCACCTTTGTGTTCCAATTCGCCTGAAAACTCAGCCGCCGATCTGCGACATCGTCCGCTCGAAATCCGGAAAGCCGCTTGTCCTGCAGAGCGAATGGCCTTGCGGTTTTGCCGCCACGGCGGCGTGGAAAAGCTCTGCCAGCTCGCGGTCGTCGGCCCCGTTCCTGAGCGGGGTTTTTATATCAATCTCGTCGTTCGATAACAGGCACGGCCGCAGCTTGCCGTCGGCGGTCAACCGCAGGCGGTTGCAGGCGCTGCAGAAATGCTCCGATATCGGCGTAATGAACCCGAATGCCCCCTGAGCCATCGGAAACTGATAGTACTTCGCCGGCCCGTTGCCCCGGACAGTGCCTGTCGGCTTTAGCCGCGCCCGTCCGGCCTCGTTAAGCATCTTCTTCACCGTGGCGATATCCGGCCCTCCGCCAAACCCTTTGCCCCCGATAGGCATATACTCGATAAACCGGACCGCGATCGGGTGGTTGTAAACAAGCTCGACAAAATAGGCCAGATCCTTCTCATTCAAAGCCTCGGTCAGGACAACATTAAGCTTGACCGGCGACAGACCGGACGCCATCGCACTCTCGATCCCCTTCATGGTGTCCTCCAACCGTCCGCACGTTGTCAACCGTGCGAAATTGGCCGGATTAATCGTATCGAGGCTGATATTAACCCTGTTAAGGCCGGCGGCTTTCAGGTCCTGAGCCAGAGGCGGCAGCAGGCTGCCGTTCGTTGTCATCGATATATCCTTAATCCGCCCCATTGCCGTGATCGCGGCGATAAACTCCACGATCCCCTTTCTCACCAGCGGCTCGCCGCCGGTCAGGCGGATCTTATTCACGCCTTCCTTGTTGAACACCTTAATAAGCCTGAGCAGTTCCTCGTAGCTGAGGATATCATCATGCTCCAGCCACTTTTTCCCCTGGGGCGGCATACAGTAGACACAACGGAAATTGCAGCGGTCGGTCACCGATATCCGCAGATAATTGATGTTGCGTTCAAACCCGTCCAACATGACTACGCCCCCAAAACCCGTTTCCCGGGCCATATTCCCCGCGAGCGGCAAGCCTTGTTACAGCTTGATCTCCATGCCGTCGTAAGCCACCAAAACATCTTTGTGCGCGGCTACGGCCGCCTCCAGTTCCCTGCCGGTCACAGGCTGGCTGTAATGGACGGACAGGTGGGTAAGCACCGTGTGGCGGGCCTTAACCTCCCGGCCGAGATCGATCGCCTCTGCCACCGACATGTGGGTATCAGGATACCAGTTCTCCCCGTAGAAGGTCGCGTCGCAGACCAGCCACTCCACGCCTTCTACCGCAATAGCCGTAGTCTTCGGCAACCCAGCCGTGTCGGGGAAATAAGCCACACTTGAAGAAAAAGAATTCACCAGGAAACCGGCGGTCTCCACTCCGTGGGCGGCGGGCAGCGGCGTGATAGCCAAATCCCCGAAACGATATTCCATCATAAAAGCCCAGGGAATAACGCGGAATACCTCCCGCAGATTCGGAAAAGCGGTGAGGAACTGCTCTCTTGCGCTGGGCGGCAGAAAAAGCGGTATCGGCTCCTTGCGGTCCAGCTTGACATAATATTCGAGTTCTCCCAGACCGCCGAAGTGATCGTAATGCCAGTGGGTCAGCATCACGTTATCGATACGGGTTACCCGTTCCCTTACGAGCTGAGCCCTGAGATCCGGAGGAGCGTCGATTAGCAGGTTGCCTGCTCTGGTGGTTATGAGCGCCCCGCTGCGCGTTCTCGACAGGGTCGGATTTTCCCGCGCCTCCCGGCATCCCGGGCAATCGCAGAAAAACGACGGCGCTCCGGGTCCCGCGCCACTTCCCATTATCTTAAAAGACGATGCCATCTGTTCATGCCTCCTTGATTGCTGCGGCTACGGTATATGCGCAAAAACCATTGCCACCGGAGCACACTGCTCACGGTCGGGACAATCCTCGCACTGCCTGTCAAAAGGCGACGGCAGCTGCGAAACCTCGCACATCCGGTAATCGCACCTTTTATAAAAAGCTGCGGCCTCCCCTTTGGCCACCGTAGTGACCCGGAACGACCCGCCCGGAGGCTCGACCGCGTCGCGACAATACTCCCACGGGCGCTCGGACAATTCCCTCAGCAGCCTGCGGCCCGTTCCCCGGCCGCGTTCCCTCTCAGCCACCGCAAACACCAGCAGGTGGAACAAATCCTCATCCGCCTGGTATAGCCGGCCGCCCGCCAAAATCTCGGCACCTTCCCTGAGCACCACGTGCTCCTCGATCTCACCGGCGAGATCCATGCCGGTCGCGGTCAGCATGCCGCGCAGTTCCTCCTCGTCGGCAGGCCCAGCGAAAGAAATTGTTCTATCCAGCATCAGCATCCCCCTCGCCGGCATCTTCGTCTGACTATATCGAAAGCAAGATTCATACCAACACGCAGAAAAAAACAAACTTCCCGTAAAGCGGGCAAATCAGCGCATCCGCGGCCGCCAGTCCGGCTTCCGCCCACCCAAAAGCGCGGCCCTTTTTCTCAAGATGGTTCATATTTTTGCATTTTGCGTCCGCCCGTCACCCTCGGCCGGCAGGCCGCAACTGGATAGCCTGCTGCGGACATTGCCCGACACAGGTATAACAAGCGCAGCACTTCTCCCCGGCGATCACCAGTGCTTTTTCGCCGTCGCCGGTTTTTTCAAGCCCGAGCACGTACTCCGGGCAAAAAGCCTCGCATATCCCGCAGCCGTTGCAGCGATCCGCGTCGATGACCACCTCGACCCGCTGCACATCCTCCCGGCCCGCATGGGTCGTGCTGTCGATCACCGGCGGCATATAAAGGCGCCGCCGCGCTTCGGGGATGCTCTTGGCCGCCAGCTTCTCCAGCGAAGCGACGATCGTGGGCAACTGCCCGTAGGGAATCGAAAGATAAACCTCAAAATCCTCGACATCGGATGAAGCCCTGGCCCCGTAACAGCCGAAGGAAATATTCATCTGCTGGCTCTTCATCACCTGAACGGTCAGATCGGCGCACGTCGAATTGTAGCCGGAGGTATGGAACACCTGCCGCTCGCCGCTGCCGTAGGTGGACGAGCAGCACAGCCACATCGCCTGTTCCGGCCACAGAGTCAGGATCACCACATCAGGCTCGAACGTCGCCTTCTCCAGCGGCGCGACCAGTGTCGCCGTATAGCTTCCCGGCTCGAACTCCGGCCGCGAGGCGATCATCTTCTGAGCGCATTCGATCGTGGGCAACTTCTTGAACAACAGGTACAGGTCGCCCGACCGCAGCTTGGGCGACATGGTTATAAGCCCCATAATGCCGGCCCCATCCGGGCAGGCATGCTTCCGGGGCGGGAGATACAGGCAATTGCCCCGCCGGGCGGCGGTTATTGTCTGACAGTGCCTGATCCGTTCCGCCGGCTCGGCTACCCCCTCCGGTATTTCCTCGCCAGGCCGCATCAGCCTCACGGCCACCGGGGACCACCTGAGGGTAAGCGCCTTGCGCATAGCATCGGCAAGCATCTTATTCTGCATTGATTAAAACTCCTCTCCTGGTCAATCCGCCATGATTCGCGCCCAAAGCTCGGCCCCCTCAGGGCCCTCCAGCATCGCCACCATCCTTTTCTTGGCGGCGGTAAAATCGTCGCGCCGCCCCAGCAGCAGGCTCAGCGCATGGTCCGCCCGCAACCCTCCGGCGGCGGCGAACTTTGCCGTACAACTGGCGCAGTAGCTGACAAGAATATCGGCTCCGGTTGCCCGCACCTCTGCCACGCGCCGTTTTACCAACTCATCCGTGAAGTCGGGTCGAAATGTCGAGATCATGCCCCCGCTGCCGCAGCAGATTGTATTCTCCTTGCCATGGACCATCTCCACGGTCGAAAAGCCGCCTTCCACCAGCGCTTCGCGCACCTGACGGCCGAAAATGCCCGCAAACCTGTCGGGACACGAATCGTGAACAGTGCAAATCTTGCCGGCCTCCGCGGCGGGCTTGGGCAGTTCGAGCGCCTCGTACGCCGTCCTGAGGGCAATCCCGGTCTCCGATAGCATAGGCCGCAGCGCGTAATAACAGCCCGAGCAAGCGACGATCAGCTCCCGTACCTTATGCTCCCTGAACTTTGCCACCAGCTTGCCGGCCGCGTCGTCCGCCCTTTGCGCCAGGCCCAGGTCAGCCAGCGGCCTGCCGCAGCATTCGGTGAACATCCCGCCGCAGCCGCAGCCGTCCCTCAGGCGGGAGAACACCTCCCTCGTAAGCTCGGGAGCGTAAGTCATCAGCGTGCACCCCGGAAAAAAGCAGCTCGCGGCCTCGCCCTTCACCGCGATATCGTCGTAATCGACGCCGGCGAACTCGCGGTAAACGTTCATGAGATTATCCTTGCGGTCGGGGAAAAGGTAGCGGTAGGCATCTACACTGAACTCGCCCGTAGTTACGGCCGAACGCCGTCCCGCGGCGAACATCTCCTTGGGACTAAGCCCCACCGGGCAGACAGCCTCACAGCAGCCGCACAGCGCGCAGCTGAAAGCCTCGTGCGCCGTCGCCCCTCGCGCCGCCGCCTTCCCTGGCGACTCATCCATCTCGGCGAGCAACGGGCAACATCCGCTGCACGAGCCGCACTCGATGCACCTCTCCGCCAACTCTTTGACCTTGTTCTCCATCCCGTTTCCGCCCTTCCTGGCTGCCGCGCGCGGCGCCCTTATCAGTGCTGGGGCGACGGCGGCGACGTGGCCTCAAGGCCTATCTCGTTCAGCACTCTGATCGTATTCACCGGCAGCATGACCGTTTCGTCGTAACGGGACGCCAGCTCGAGGCTGCGCACCACCGGAATCATGCCCGCCAGATCGACCGGGATGTCGACATCAGGCACCATCTCCACATAGCCGAACGGGATTCCCCTGTCGCGGGCCTTGCCGAGCGCCACATCCAGCGCCGTTATCCCATCCAGGTTGTAAAACACCTTATCAAACTCGAACGGGGTATTGTAGGTATAACCGATGATCGAAAAGCCGCCTTCCTGACAAGCGCCCTCGACAAGCGAAGCGCCCACCGGCTCGCCCTTGAACCTGGCCGCCGCCATCCCGGCCTCGCTCAGCGCCAGCCGCGTCATCTTGGCCACCGCATCGCGGACAATGACCGGCTGCAGGGTCGGGAGATCGCCGCCGATGATCAGCATACCGTCGGCCAGTCGTTCCTTGTTGCCGTTTTTCAGCACATAATCGGCGGCATACTGCATGCACTCGTCAAAAGAACCGCCCTTATCGCAGAACACTTCCTTGATCTTTTTACGATCGGAAACGCCGGCCAGGAAGTTCTCGAGATACTCCCGGTCGCCGCCCTGGTTGTAGCAAATCCTCACGTCGCCGCAGTCGGCGGCGATGCAGGCGTTGATCGCGTCAAGCACACAGCCTTCATAAAGATCTTTCGCTTCCTCAGGCGTCAGAATTCCGCCCCGGTCGGTCGTGAGCCGCGTTTTGGTCACGCCGGCCTTCGGCACCTTGGTGAAAAGAATGATTGTGTTTTTCATAACTGTACCTCCTGGTTAAGTTAAATCTGCAGCAAACTCTGCGCCTGCGCCCCGCCGGATACTTTCGGGCCATCCTCTGAGCCCGACCGCCGCCGCAGCAGGGCAAGATCCTGCGGGGCGTTGAGATTGAAAAACATATTGGCCGGCAACCCCGCAGCGTCGAGTTCCTCCCCGGTCACCGCGAGCACATTTACCGCCGGATAGAAGCGGTACACCTTCCTTACCCCGTCCCGCAGGCACTGCTCGATCGGTCCGGCGCAGACGCGGGAATACACCGCGCACAGTGGCTCCCAATCCTCGCCCGGCCGCGGCACCACCGCGTCGTAGCCGTCCTTGCGGCTCAGCAGGTAGGCCGCCAGCCTCGCCGTGAAATACGGCATATCGGCGGCAACCGCGAACACGTTGTCGTGCCGGGCCGCCAGCAGGCCGGCATACAGGCCGCCGAGCGGCCCCATGTCGGGAAAAGTATCGGGCACCTCCCGGACGTCCGGCAGGCCGTACTTGGCCGTAGCATTACTGGCGATGATAATATCGTCCGTCACTTCGCGGAGCTCTTTCACCGTTCGCTCGATAAGCGTCTCATTTTCGATCACCAGCAGCGTCTTGTCCCGGCCCATCCGCGAACTCCGCCCGCCGGCGAGGATTATGCCGCTAACCGCCATCGCAATTACCTCCCCAACCGGTGCCTACAGCCCAAAAACATCGCCGACGATCAGCACCGAAACATCTTGTCCGGCACGCATCTGGCCGCTGCCGGCCGGCACGTCGATATACGCGTTGCAGTTGACCAGCGACTTCAATACGCCGTTCGACTGCTCGCCGGTCAGCGCCACGTAGTTCGTACCCTCCGTCACGTGGAAACGGCCGCGCAAAAAGCGCCGTTGGGGGCTCGGCTTGGTAAAATCCTCGTCCAGCACCGCCTCCAGCCTGGCGGGCAGATGGCTGGTCAGCCCCATCTTCTTCTTGATCAGCGGCACGGCGATCAGCTCGAACGTTATCAGCGCCGCGGCCGGATTGCCCGACAGGCAGATGATGAACTTGTTGTTGTACTCCGCGGCCACTGCCGGCGAGCCGGGCTTCATGTCCACCCCGCGGTAAATCATGTTGACGCCTAACCTGGCGAGCGCGTCGGGCACCACATCATAGTCGCCCACCGAGACCCCGCCGGTCGTAAGAACAATATCGGCATCAGCCAGCCCCAGCGAGATAATATCGGCAATCGAATCCAGTTCGTCGGGCACGTTGCCGAGGGCGGTGATTTGCGCCCCCAGCTTCAAGCAAGCCGCCACCAGACTGGGCAGGTTACTGTTGTAAATCTTCCCCGGCCGCAGCGGCTGGGAAGAGTCCACCAATTCATCGCCCGTGCTGATGACCGCGATCTTGACCTTGTTGTACACCGTCACCTCGGCGAACCCGAGGGCGGCGATCAAACCAACCAGAGCGGGCGAAACCAGTGCTCCCTGCTCAGCGATTACCTCGCCCGCCTTAACGTCTTCGCCGGCCCGGACGATGTTACTGCCCGGCTTTAGCGGGTAGAAAAGCTTGCAAATATTCGCCGCCCGCGTAACATCCTCATATTTTATCACCGCGTCGGCCCCCGCCGGGATCGGCGTCCCCGTCATCACCTTGATGGCCGTTTTCGCCGTCACCTTCCTCCTGGCCGTGTGGCCGGCCGCCACCTCCTCGATCACCTCAAGGACGACCGGTTCCTCCTCCGAAGCCTTCTCGGTATCCTGCGCCCTTACCGCATAACCGTCGAGCGGCGACCTGTCGAACGGCGGCAGATTGATCGGCGCCTTGATTTCGCGACTCAAAACCCGGCCGACGGCATCGAACAGCGGGATCTGACACTCCTTCACCGGACATGCCATCGTCAGCAGCAAATCCTGAGCTTCTTCCAATGCCACGTTCTTTTTCATCATATCTACGTCCCCTCTATGCGCCTGTGCCAAACGAACAATGCGGGTAGCGGCAGACCTCGCACTCCAGGCACAACCCGCCCATCCCTAGTTTCGCGATCATCGCCCGGGTGACTGTCTCGCCGGTCAAAACCTGCGTCAGCACCAGATCGAAAACCGTCGTCTTGTGATACATCACGCAGCCCGGCAATCCCAAAATCGGCACCTGGCCCATATAGGCGACCATCAGCATCGCTCCCGGCAGCACGGGGGCCCCATATGTCACGATATCCGCGCCCGCGGCCCTGATGGCCGTCGGCGTCACATCGTCGGGGTCGACCGACATGCCCCCGGTCGTCAGGATCATCTCGGCGCCGCTCGCCAGCAGCTTTCTTATCGCCCCGGAAATCCGCTCCACATCGTCAGGCACGATGATATGCTCGATCACCCGGCAGCCGAATGCTTCGACCTTCTCCCTGACCACCGGCCCGAACTTATCCTCGATCCGCCCGTGGTAAACCTCGCTGCCGGTGGTGATAACCCCTACCTTATATGACCGGAACGGCTTTATCGCGATAACGCCGCCAGCCGGCGCGAGCGCCTCCGCCTGCGCCAACTTCTCCTCCGCGATAACGAGCGGGATAACCCTCACCCCGGCCACAACCGTACCCTTCTTAACCGGCCTGGCGTTACTGATCGTCGCCGCCGCGATCTCCTCCAGCATATTGATCCGCAGCAGGCGGTCCTCGTCGATGACGCACAGCCCGTCGGTCTCGGCGACAAGCTTCACCTTGCCCTCACTGGGCTCGGTAAGGGAAAGCCCCTGGCCCTGCAGCGCCCGGGCTATCCTCAGCCCGGCGTCGTTCTCGTGCACGAATCCCTTCCTGAGCTCCCAGACATACAAGTGCTCCTTGCCCAGCTTCAGCAGCTCGGGGATATCCTGCGCAGAGACGATATGGCCTTTCTTGAACGCCGGCCCCTTGGCCTCGCCGGGCACGATCCTGGTTATATCGTGGCAAAGAACGCTACCTACCGCATCTTCGACTTTAATCATCTGCATCTGCACCATCTCCTTCAAAGGCTCGTTACCATGCGGTTTTCTGCCGGTTGCCGGGCGGCGGCAAAATGAACCGCGCCCCGCCATCCGGGTTATACATCTATAAGCACTTGCAATAACCGTGCCATCACCGGCCACCCCTCCGAAGGTGCGCCGCCCCAGCAGCGTCGGCGCTTAAAATGCAGAAGAAACCGCGCATTTTTTCATTTTGACACACGCTTTCCCAAAAAAGAACTCCTCTCCCCTCCAGCGACCGATATGCCGCTGACAAGTAAAAAGGCCGCCCCTGTCAATCGGGCCGGCCCCTCTTTCCTATCCTCCGCCTATGTCTTCGCGGTGAAGCCGCGCCCCAGGGAATACGTCCCCCCCACCTTGCCGCCAACGGCGTAATAATTCCTGTCAGTCGGGCTGCATGCCAGCGGCTTGACCTTCGCCATGTCCGGCAGACCGTTTTCGCCGAGTACCGCCGCATCGGCCTTCGCATCGGCGATCCTGCCAACGAAAAGGGTGTGGCTGCCCAGATCGACAGCCTCCGCCACCGTGCACTCCAGCACCAAGGGAAACTCCGCGACGTACGGCGCGTCCACCAGTTTGCTGCCGACCGCCGTCAGTCCCGCCGCCGCAAACTTATCCGCGTCCCGCCCGGAAACCAGACCGCAGTAATCCGCCTCCGCCGCGAAACACTCCGACGGGATGTTGACCGTGAAAGCGCCGCGCGTCACAATATTGGCGTGCGTCAGCCGCGACTTCCGCACCGCCACCGCCACGCAGGGCGGCTCAGAGCAGCACACCCCGCACCAGGCCGCGGTCATCAGACAAGGCGAGCCGTCCCCGCCATAACTGCCGATCACCCACACCGGCAACGGCATCGCCGGCGCCAGCGCCCCCAGAGACTTCTTCATCGCCTCACCGCCTTCCCTTCAACCCAGCCACTGGTACATCACAAAAACGTCTACGAATCCCTGCTCCTTATGCGCAAAAGCCTTGGGCAGCCTGCCGGCGACCGTGAAGCCGCACTTTCGCCACAGCTCCACCGCCACTGTGTTGGTGGACACGACAAAGTTGAACTGCAATGCCTTAAACCCCAGCGCCCGCGCCTCACCTATGGAATGCTCGCACATCGCCCGGCCGATTCCCCGGCCGCGGGCCGCCGAGCTGACCGCATAACCCGCGTTGCCGACATGCGCGCCAAGCCCGGGCTGATTGGGTTTTAGAAAATATGTACCCACCACCAGCCCGCCCTCCACCGCGACATACGTCGCGAGCGGCATCTCCATCCAGATGCGGAAGCCTTCCTGTTCAGAGGTATCCGGCGAAAAAGAATACGTATCCCCTCGCGCAAAAACCTCCTGGAGGATTAGCCATATTTCGCCGAAGTCCGCAGCCTCCGCCCGTCTTATCGCCATCATAAAAACCAGTTCCTTCCCTGCGCCGCGCTCTACCCCAACTCTTCGTGAAACTCCCGGCCAATCGCCTGCCGGAGTTGCTGGAAAGCCGCGTCGGAGCGGCTCCGTGGCCGCGGCAGGTCGACGGCAAACTCTTTCCTCACCGTCCCCGGCCTCTCCGACATCACCACCACCCGATCGCCGAGGTACACGGCCTCCTCGATATCGTGGGTCACCATGATCATCGTCGTCCTGTCGCCTCGCCAGATATCAAGCAGTTCGTGCTGCATCCTCAGGCGCGTCAGCGCGTCCAGCGCGCCAAACGGCTCGTCCAGCAGCAGAATTTCCGGCCGGTTGACCAGCGCCCGGGCGATCGCCGCCCGCTGCGCCATCCCGCCCGACAGCTCCCCGGGGTAAGCCTGCGCGAACCCGGTCAGCCCCACCTTCTCGAGGTGGGCGGCGACAATGGCCGCTTTCTCTTCCCGGCTGCCCTTCTGCAGGGCGAAAGCCACGTTATCCGCCACCGTCAGCCACGGCAGCAGCCGCGGCTCCTGGAACACGATCCCCCGGTCCAGGCCGGCGCCGGCGACGCGCTTCCCGCGCACCGCGACCGTGCCCGAGTAATCGCCGTCGAGTCCGGCGATTATCCGCAGCAGCGTACTCTTCCCGCAGCCGCTAGCGCCGACGATGCTGACGAACTCGTGGCCGCCCACGCGGAGGTCGATGCCCGCAAGCGCGGTCACGTCGCCGCCGCGTCCCTTATATGTCTTCCCCAGGCCGGCTACGACCAGCACATCATCGTCTATTCCCCGGTAAAGGAGGTTCTCCATCTGATAACCCTCTCTTCCAGCGCGCGCAGCACGCCGTCCATCGCCTTGCCCACCACGCCGATCGCCAGCATCCCCACCAGCACCCGGTCGGTCTGCGCCAGCGCCCGCGCATCGGTAAGCATGTAGCCAACACCGGTCATCCCCGCCGACAGCTCCGCAGCCACCACGCACATCCAAGCGTAGCCCAGCCCTATGCGCAACCCGGAGGCGATAAACGGCAGCGCCCCCGGAATAACGACCTTGGCGATAAACTTGCCCTTCGGCACCTCCAGCGCTTTGGCCAGCTCCAATAACTTATGGTCGGTCTGGCGTACGCCGTCGAGCACATTGACGAAGATCGGGAAAAATGCGCCCAGCGTAATGATAAAAACCTTCGACCCTTCCTCGATACCAAACCAGAGGATAGCCAGCGGCAGCCAGGCGATCGGCGGGATGGGGCGGATAAGCTGGATAACGCCGTCGGCAAGCTCGAACAGCAGCGGGAAAATGCCCAGCGCCAGGCCAAGACCCACCCCCAGCACGGCGGCCAGCGCAAAGCCCTCAAGCACCCGCACAATGCTCGCCCCCAGATGGACGGCCAGCTCGCCGCTGCCTCCCATCGCCAGCAAAGCATCAAGAACCTGCCCCGGCGGCGGCAGCAAAATCGGCTTTACCAGCCCGGCGGCGGTGACTCCCTGCCACAGCGCCAGCAGAACCGCCGGCGCGAGCAGTTTTTTCCAGCCATTCAGGCCGGCGGCTATGTTGGCCCTGTATGTTGCCGCGATCTTGAGCGCAATCTCCATCGTATTATCTCTCCCGCATCACTTCCGGCGGACGAAAGCCTCGACATCCACCGGGTTTTTCAGCAAACCGCCTTTACGCATAAACGCCTCGGTGTCCTTCATATCGGCCACGAACCGGTCGGTAATCCTATCATCGTAGTTGAACTTGCCGACAACCTTCGTCAGCAGTGTCTCCGGCATCCTTATATCCTCAAGCAGCAGCTTCTTGCCTTCCTCGGGATGCTGCCCGAGGTACTCGTTGCCCCGCCGGAATGCCCTCAGCACCGCGTCGACCGCCGCCGGATGCTTCTCCAGCATCTCCCCGCTCGCCATCAGCACGGCGTACGCCTCGTAAATTCCCGTCCCGTCGGCCACCACCCTGATTTCGCCGGCCTCTGCCATGCGAGTCAGCAGCGGGTCCCACATCACGCCGGCGTCCACGTCGCCGCGCACCAGCGCGGTCGCCAGATCGTCCATCGACATATGGATAAACTGGATATCATTCATAGCCAGCCCGTTCTTTTCCAGCAGCAGATGCAGCAGTTTCTGTCCGTACGCCGCCTTGGTCGTCGCCACCTTCTTGCCCTTAAGGGCGGCTATGCCGGTGACAGGGGAATCCTTCTTGACCACCAGCGCAAGCGTCTTGGGCCCCGACGAAGCGACCGCCGCGATCCGGTAGTCGGTGCCGGCGGCCCGACCAATGAAGGCCGGGAAATCGCCCATGACCCCGAAATCCAGGTACCCGGCCGCGAAAGCCTCGCTCACCATCGGCCCCAGGGCGAACGGCTGCCACTTCAGCTTATAGCCCGCTTTGTTAAGCTCCTCGTCGAGAAAGCCCTTCTTCTTTGCCACCCACATATGGGCGTAATGCGGCAGCGGCACGATACCGATGCGGATTTCCTTGCCGGCCGGCGCCGCTCCCTGCGTCTGGGTCGCGGCCTTGCCCCCGCAGCCGCCTGCCGCCAGCGCGGCCAGCAGCAGGGCGACGATTACCAACCTCACCCGCATTTGTCGAAACTCCCCTGGCAGCTGCTGCCGCTGCCGGCCGTGCAGGCGAAACAGTGGTCGCCCGCCTGGATGGGCAGCCCCACAAGCTCCGCGGCGCTCAGTTCGCCGATCGTGCCCGCCGTCGCCGGAATGCCGAGCGCCTGGTTGAAGTCACAGTCGAACAGCCTTCCCTGCCAATCCACGCTTATCTGGCTGCGGCACATCACCTGCGCCAGGTTGCGCGCGTGCGAGCCGTCGTCAAGCAGCTTGAGATAGCCGGCGAGCTGGCCCTGAAGCTCCAGATCGCTGCGGAAACGGCCGATCGGCATATTCGTGATCGTAAACAGATTATCGAACTCGATGCCGAACGCGTTGCCGAGGTTCTCCTTATAAGCCGCCTCAAGCTCGGCCTGCGGTCCCGGCAGGAACGCGCCGCCGGGGTTGTACACCAGGTGCAGCTTGTGCCGCCCGGTGCCGTAACCGAGTGAATTGAGACGCCGCAGCACCCGGACATTCTTTTCGTACACGCCCTCGCCCCGCTGGGCGGCCACATTACCCTCCAGGTAGCACGGCATCGATGAGACTATCTCCACCCGGTGAGCGGCAAAAAAATCCGGCAGGTGGTTTTTTCCCTCGTCCTCGAGGATGGTCAGGTTGGACCGCACGATGATGCGGTTCACATTCCGCAGCCGGCGCAACTCGCCGATGAAATAGGTCAAGTGGCGGTTAGCCTCCGGCGCCCCGCCGGTAATATCCACATCGATCGCCCCCGCGCCCTTCACGAACCGCAGGCAATCGTCCACGACCTCCAGGCTCATCGTCTCCCGGCGGTCCGGCCCCGCCTCCACGTGGCAGTGGTGGCACCGCAGATTACACACATACCCCATATTGGCCTGCAAAATCTTTACGCTATCCCTGACCAGCGGCTGTTTCGCTTCATCGACAAATTGCTGGAAACTGCGCATCGTAGCTCCACTCCTTCAGCATCTTTTATCCGCATCGGCCGCATGGCCGCTACCTCCCGCCAAACATCACCGACGGCCCCTGCAGCGCCTCCCAGCCGGCTTCCTCCTGCAGCGCCCGCGCCTGCTCCACCGTCCAGCCCCTTACCGTGGCCTCGCTGGTATCGCGCGGGTTGGCCCCCCGTTCCGCCCAGAACAGGTTGGCCCCGGCCATAGCGCCCATGCCGTTGGGCTCGTGGGCCCCGAACCCGATGGTATCGTAGCCACTCGCCAGTCTGACTGCCGCCAGGATATGCGCCATCCGCCCGTAACTCACCGACCCGTGGGCGCTGAGCGGCAGGCCGGGGATGTTGATCCGCCGGCAGGAGCCGCTGTTCACCGGCTTCAGATCCCTTGTCAGCACCGTCGTCGCCACCAGTTCCTCGACCGTGTGCTCCGGCCCCACCGGCCCCACGCTCGTCCCCAGCAGCAGCCCCGCCTTCTGCGCGGCCTGGATGGTGCGGACCCGCGCCCGGGGCTCGATCGCCGTAAACCGGCCCTCGCCAAGGCGCACACAGTGGTAGATGCCGGCGAATCCGGCCTTCTTCAGCTCCCTGGCCCCCGCCTCGTCGAAATCGTCCACATTGGCTATTAGCGGCGTCTCCGGCTTCAGCGCGGCGCGCACCTCCCTGGCGATCCTGATATAATCCGGCAGAGCGACAGCCGCGGTCGCCATCAGGTAAACAGCGTTGGCCCCGGCCGCCTCCAGTCCCAGGCAAGTCTCGACGATCTCCGCCACGGGGTGGACCTTGGGCGCGGGAAAAACACTATGCTTCGCGGCAAACGAACAATACTCGCAGTTCTTCGGGCACGGCCCGACATCGATGCCCACCTGGCCGTGCACCTCCGCCTTCCCCTTTGCCGACGCCTCGCTCATCTTTCGCGAAGCATACTGCATCAAAAAAGCCTCTTCCGACAGCCAGTCGACGCTGAGCAGCCTCCTGATCTCCGCCGGGGTAATCTCGCCGCCGTCGAGGGCCTTATAAACTATCCTTGTGACAATTTTATCCATAATTATTCTCCCGTCTTGTCAGCCGCCCTGGACCGGCCGCTCCTCGGGAGGCGCGAACCTGAACTGGGGCTCCTTCTTCCGCAGCTCGCGGGCCTCGTTGCCGGTCATAACCTCGAACCACACCCCTTCCACCCTGCGGCCGGAAAAGGTCGGCCCGAAGCGGACGGCGATTTCCTCATCCCAATCGTATATCTCCTGCAGCGACGGCTCCAGGACGCGGAGTCTTAGCTGCCCGTACGAATAGCGGGTATGCTCCAGCGCCAGCAGCCTCATCAGCTCGGGAATGCTGTATTCCACCACGCCGGCCGACTTCCCGGCCCAGATGATCTCAAAAACCGCCCTGGTATGTTTGCCCTTGTACTGGATACCCTTCACCAGCTGATTTTCGGTATCGCCGGGCTCAGTGGCGGCAATCAGCGCCAATACCGGCGCGGCAAACTGAAAAACAATCTCCCCGCCGCCGAAACCGATCGACTGGAACCATTGCGTCCTGGTCAGCGTTCCCGTCTGCTCGTCATGCAGCCACACGCCCTTCTTCACCAGCTTCTCCGTCTCGCTGGCCAGGAAAACATAAGGGTCGTCGCTCCCTCCCCCGCAAAGCGTCAAAAAATCGCCGATTTTCATCGCGTAAGCCGTCCGCGCCGCGTCAGGCTTGGCACTCGCGCGGATAAGCGCAATCGCCGCGGTCAGTATCTTCTGCTGAAGCTCGGTAAGGGGATCGCGGCGACCGGTCAGGCCCGCCGCTCTGAGCAGCTGGTTGGGCCTCACTTCCTGCCCTCCCGGACGGAGAGCGGCTGCGGCAAGCTTCTCGGCCGACAGTTCCGCCGGTTGCCTCCTAAGACTTATTTCCATCTCCTCACCTCGCGTCCATTATATAGCAACAAAGCTGACGATTGCAACTCAAAATTGAGTTGCAATCGTCAGCTTCAATCACCCGGACTCTATTTACCGCTGCTCTGCGGTCTTTCCGCTACTCCTGCTTCCCGTCCGCTACGGTCAGCTTCTTAAGCCGATAAGCCTTAAACCGCTGGTAATAAGAATCGTATGTGTATATGGCCGCCAGGGGATTATGGCCCGTCACCCTGTCCTTTACCGCCAGCACGCTGACCATCGGCTGGGAATACTTGATGAAGAGCGAGTCGTGACCCACGCACAGCCCCAGCAGGATGTTAAAATCGGTGCCGGCCGCGTTGAGCACCTCCGCCTGAGCGATCGGGTTGCACATCGTCTCGTACTCGCCGATCATCACCTGCTCCGACGGCTTGATATCGAGCTTCTCCTTTTTCACGCCGCCCACCTTGCAAATCACCGACACGACCTCCAGGCCGTGTGTCTCGAAAATCCTGCTGACAACCGCCGCTTCCTGGTGCAGTCCGGCGCAGAAAGCCAGCCCCAGACGTTTGTAACCCATCTTGTGGGAAAACTCGATTAGCTCCTGAATCCTCGGCTTCACCGGGTAAAGATAAGGCGGGTTGGCGTCCCTGTCGATATAACACTCCGCTTCCTGCACACTAGCCTGGCGGGCAAACTCGCGGATATCGGACTTATCGTACTCCGCCGCCGCCTTGGCGATAGCCTCCCCGTACAGATTGGTGGAACAAAAAACGGGGCTATGGCCGCCGGGCGTGCGGCACACCTTGTTGGGCACCTTGCACGCAGCACACTTTCCTTTATTCATAGTCACTACCTCCTCGTGGAATACACCACTAAAATGCCTTAACGTAAATAAATTCCCCGGAAGCCGCCCATAATCCTCCATCTGGCGCCTTTACCCGAAGGAGTTATATCCACGGCCCTTTGCCAGGCAGCCGTCTTGCCTGTATAATAATAGCAAAACTGCGGCACCGCCGCATTACGGAAGCCAGGGGAGAAGAAAACCAATGGAACTGAAAACGAGAACCATCCGCAGCGCGGCAAGCACACCGGTCAATACCGGCGGCAGCTGGGGCATCTGGCTCAGGCTCACCCGACCGCACACTCTCACCGCGTCCTTCGTCCCCGTAGCCATCGGCACCGCCTTCGCCCTCCCCCACGGGCCAAGCCGATTTTCCCTGTTCTTCGCCATGCTGCTTGCCAGCATACTCCTCCAGGCCGCCACCAACATGTACAACGAATACTACGACTACCGGCGCGGCCTGGATAACGCCCGCTCGGTCGGCATAAGCGGCACGCTCGTCCGCGAAGGCGTCGCGCCGGACACCGTCCTGACGCTGGCCCGGCTGACGGTCGCGGCGGCCTTCTTCCTCGGCCTCTATCTCTGCAAGCAGACGAGCTGGTGGCTCCTGCCGGTCGGCCTCGCCGGCGCGGCGGTGGGTTACCTCTACTCCGGCGGACCTTATCCGCTGTCCGCCACCCCTTTCGGCGAAATCTTCTCCGGCGGCACCATGGGGATCGTCATCATCGTCGTCGCCTTCTTTATCCAGACCGGCTTCGTCTCCGCCGCCGCCGTCCTCGTGTCCGTCCCCGCCGCCATCCTGATCGGCGCCATCCTGCTGTCCAACAACATCCGCGACCTCGACGGCGACAAGCTCCACGGCCGGCGGACGCTCGCCATCCTCATCGGCCGCGGCCCCGCCACCGCCCTGCTGGCGGCCATGTTCGCCCTCGCCGACCTCTGGGTCGTCTACCTCTGGCTGGCCGGCATCGTCGGCCCCTGGGCCCTGCTCGCCCTCGCCAGCCTCCCGAAACAGCTTCAGGCTGTGAGGGGCTTCGTCCGCGGCGGCGTCACCCCGGCGGAGCTCATGCCCGCCATGGTCGCCACCGCCCAGACCAACACCCTGTTCGGCCTCCTGTTCGCCGCCGGGCTACTCGTCCAACACCTGCTCGCCCGGTAAAACCGAGCCCTTCCGGCCGCCGGCGGCGAAATAATACATTACCCCGGTCAGCGCCATTGCCGGGTAAGTCGCGCCGATTGTCGCCATGCATAGCGGCGCCTCCCGCAACAGCAGGAAGGCGACCACCCCCGCCGCCCACACCGCGGACGCCCGCGCGTTGACGCCGTCGCTGTACCAGTACCGTCCGTTCTTGTCGTCGATAGCCGCGACGTCGTACCGCCTGCGGTTCACCAGGTAATAATCCGTAATCACGATCGCGAACACCGGCCCGAACACCATGCCGATATATTCGAGGAACAGGATGAACGCGTGCAGGAACCCGCCCGTGTAAAGCGGCACGGCGGTTACCGCCGCCGCGGCCAGCGTCACCGCCCACAGGGCCGGCAGGGCTTTCACCCGCGCCGTCATATTAGTCAGGGAAATTCCGGCCGCCATCAGATTTATCGCGTTGGCCGTTGTGCTGGTAATGATAATCACCAGGAACGCCACCAGCCCCAGCCCCAGCTTGCTCACCACGGTGCTGGGGTCGGCATTGTTAGGGTCGTAGCTCCCGGTCGCGACCGCCGCCCCTATGGTGACCACGGTGCCGGTCAACGCGAACCAGAACAGCCCGACATTCGCTCCCAGCATCGGCACCCAGGTCGCCGATGTTTCTGTTTTGCAGTAGCGGGTGAACTCGGCGATCGCCGGCACCCAGCCCAGGCTGAACGCCGCCATGATGTCCACGGCCGCCCCGAAAGGCAACTCCTTGCCGGCCGGCGGCCGCCAGGCGACGACCTGGCTGAGCGACACCTGCTGGAAAACCACGGCCGTCTCCCACGCCGCCAGCAAAACCACCAGCGCCACGCCGACCCGCTCCACGATCTTCACCGAATTATGGCCGGCGGCGATCGAGATAAGGTGCAGCACGCTCATAACCGCGATTCCCGCCAGCATCGTCGTTTCGCCCCCCGGCTCGCCGAACGCCGGCCAGCCCCACAGCTCCTTCAGCACGAAACTCACCGAAACAGCGGCGATATAAGTGTTGACAGCCGTCCAGCCGATGAACTGCGTCGTATTGAGCAGCGACGGCAGCATACTGCCCCTGATGCCGAACGCGAAGCGCGTAATCGCCATCGTCGACACCCCGGCCCGGAAGCCGATCAGCCCCACCAGCGCCATCACGACATAGGCGACGGGATTCGCCAGCGCCGTCACATACAGGGACGGCACAAAGCAGGCGGCGGCCACCACCCCGCCCACATACCATGTGCCGTTGTTCGCGTTCGCCCCGACCCACGTGGCGAACATATCCCCCGCGCCGATATTGCGGTCCGCCGCCGGAACGGGCTCGACCGCGGCATACTCCTTCGCCGGCGAGGCGCCGTTCGCTTTGTCGGCTTCGCCTTCGCTACCGGTCATCCGATTATCTCCATCTCCGTCTCGGCCGGCCGCCGTTTCACGATAACCCGGCCGTCGCGGATGGAATACAGCACAGAGGCCAGATTGCGGATCGCCGCAAATTCGTTCTCGGCGTCGAGTATGAGCAGGTTGGCAGGTTTGCCGGGCTCGATGCCGTAAGCGCCGTCCACGCCGAGCACCCGCGCGCCGTTGTCGGTCACCAGGTCCAGCGAACGGCCAATCTCCCCGTAGCCCATCATCTGGCAGACATGCAGGCACATATCCAGCTCCCGCAGCGGGTTGCCGGTCCCCAGGGGATACCACGGGTCCATGATCGAATCCTGGGCGACAGCCACATTGATGCCGCTGGCCGCCAGCTCTCTCACCCGCGTTATCCCGCGGCGTTTCGGGAAGGTGTCGAACCGTCCCTGCAAATGGATGTTCTCCGTCGGACAGGCGACGATGCTGACGCCGGAAAGCCTGAGCAGCCGGAACAACTTGTGCGCATAGGCGTTATCGTAGGAATGCATCGCCGTCGTGTGGCTGGCGGTCACCCGCGCCCCCATGCCCAGCCGGTGAGCCTCCGCCGCCGCCGTCTCCAGGAAGCGCGAGGCGGGGTCGTCGGTCTCGTCGCAATGGATATCGACCAGCCGGCCGTGCTCGGCGGCGATGGCCAGCGCGAACCTCACCGACTCCTCCCCGTACTCGCGGGTAAACTCATAGTGAGGAATGGCGCCGACGGCGTCCGCCCCCAGCCGCACGGCCTCCGCCAGCAGCTCGCGCCCCTGCGGGAATGACAGTATCCCCTCCTGGGGAAAAGCGACCAACTGCAGCTCGACGAGCCCCCTGACCTCCTCTTTTACCTCCAGCAGGGCCCTAAGCGCCGTCAGCGCCGGGTCGGTCGTATCCACATGGCTGCGGACGAACTGCACCCCCTGGGAAACCTGCAGCCCGATAGCCTTTTTCGCCCTCGTCTTCACATCCTCGACCGTAACCGACTTCTTGCGCTCCGCCCACAGCTCGATCCCCTCGAACAACGTGCCGCTCTCGTTCCAGCGCGGCTCGCCGGCGGTGAACACACAATCGAGGTGGATATGCGGCTCCACATACGGCGGGATTGCCAGCCTGCCGGCCGCGTCGATTACCTCTTCCCCGTCGCCGTCCACCTGCGGCGCCACAGCCGCAAACATCCCGTCCTGGATGAGGAACTGCCACAACCCCTCTTTACCCCTCAGTCTGGCATTCTTTATAAGCATAATACCCTCCCGGTCACAATTCTGCCTGCCGCCCGTTCCGCAGCATAACAGCCCAATAGTGACTAATTACGACATATTGGAAATCATCTCCTCCCCGCCGCTCGCGCCCTTCCCTCCACGCCGTCCGACCTAACCGGGAAACACATAATCCGGCAAAAAAATCTTGACGCGACCGCTGAAACCGATAAATAATAAGGTCGAACTGCAGACATTCGGTCACAAAAATCACCGACAAGCTGACGAAAGAACAGCGATAGCTGGAAAGCAGGACACCCATGCCGCAGAAAACCGACAACTTCCGGCCGTGGCTGGTGCTCGCGGCAGCCACCGGAATCAACCTCATGCTGGGGATCCAGTATTCCTGGAGCGTCATCAAAAAAGCGCTTGTCACCGACTGGCACTGGACGCACGTAGAAGCCTCCCTGCCTTACACCTTCTACACCGCGATCTTCGCCCTCTCCTCAGTCATCGGCGGCAATCTGCAGGATAAATACGGCCCGCGCCTCATCGCCTCCGTCGCCGGCCTGCTGCTGGGCGGCGGGCTCATGGCCTGCAGCCTTTCCACCGACCCGCTGGCTGTCATGATAGCCTACGGCATCGCCGGCGCCGGCTCAGGGCTGTCGCTGGCGACATCGGTGCCTACCTGCGTCAAATGCTGCCCCCCCGGCAAACGGGGCCTCATCACCGGCATCGTCATGGGCGGCGCCGGCATAGCCCCAGCCTACTTTTCGCCGCTGGCCACCTGGCTGCTTGGCCGCTACGGCATCTCCCACACCTTCTTCCTTCTCGGCGCCGGCATCTTCACCGTCATCATAATCATGGCCCAGTTTCTCAAGGTCTCCGCCGCCGAAAGCCAGCCCGACCGGTCGACGGAGGCCCCCCGTGCGGCGACAGTGCTCAGCCAGACGGACATCGCCTGGCGGGAGATGCTGAAGCTACCGGTATTCTACAAGCTATGGCTGGCGTATTTCTTCATGAGTTCCGGAGGCCTGATGGTCATCGGCCATATCGCCACCATCGCCACCGCCCAGGCCAACTGGGAAAACGGCTTCTACCTCGTCATGCTGCTGGCGGTCTTCAACACCGGCGGCCGGATCACGGGCGGGCACCTGTCCGACAGGTTCGGCCGGCTGCCGACCCTGCGGGCGGTATTCCTGATCGTGACCGTCAACCTCCTGCTATTCTCGACCTACACCACCCCGCTGCTGCTGTCGGTCGGCGCCGCGCTCACCGGGATATGCTACGGCGCAGGCGCCTCCCTCATCGCGCTCATCACCGCCGAATACTTCGGGCTGAAGAACCTCGGCGCCAACTACGGCATAATACTCACCTCCTGGGGCGCCGCCGGGGTGCTGGGACCGATTCTGGGCGGCCGGGCAGCCGACCTGACAGGTCAGTACACCGTCGCCTACCTTGTCTCGGCAGCGCTGCTCCTCCTCGCCTTCCTGCTCGCTTTCACCATCAAACCGCCCTCATCCTCCCAAACCCCGGGCAGATTCTAGCTTCGCCCCCGGCCACCCTCCGGCGCGCAACAAAAATCCAACTAAGTATAGAAGAAAAGATCATTTCCGCGTTATATAATTCAGAAAGGCCTCTTCTTTTGCTGACATAGCAGACAAACATCGTCGGAGGGTGACACACCGTGGACCTTAACAAAAGCAGGGAAGTACTGGACCAGATGTTCGAAGGCGTCTACATCGTCGCCAAAGACAGGACCATCCTCTACTGTAACGCCGCGGCCGAAGCGCTGACAGGCTACCCCGCCGCCCAGGTAACCGGCAGGCGGTGCGACGACAATCTGCTGCTGCACGTCGACGACAAGGGCAATATCCTCTGCAACGACAACTGTCCGCTGACTGTCGCGCTGCAGGAAGGCAGGGCGAAAGAGGCGGCCGTCTACCTGCGCCACGCGCAGGGACACCTGGTGCCGGTGACAGTCCGCGCCATCCCGCTGCGCGACGAGGCGGGCTTCGTCAGCTCCACCATGGAAGTTTTCATCCGCACCGGCAGCGTCACCAGCATCGAGCAGCTCAAAGACCTGGCCCAGAAAGCCTTCGTCGATTCCCTCACCGGCATCCCCAACAAACAGTATATCGACAGCAAACTGGACAACCTGCTCTCCAGCCAGGTCGCAGGTGAAAACACCACCCTGAGCCTGATGTTCCTGGAGCTTGCCAACCTCCGCGAGATCAACGACGACTTCGGCATGCAGGCCGCCAACACCGCCATCAAAGTAACCGCCCGCACCATCGTCGAAAACCTCCCCCCCGGCGACCTGGCGGCCCGGTGGTATGGCGGGCGCTTCCTCATCGTCTCCCGCATGGACACGAAAACCGTCCTGCTCAACTGGGCCAACAAAATCAAAGTCCTCATCCAGCAGTCGGTCATCGAAAAAGATGAGGACATCCCCCTCAAGGTATGCGTCGGCGGCCTGTTCGTCAAAAACGGCGACAACCTCGACCTTGTCTACCAGGCCCTGGAGAACGCCCTGAAAACCAGCTGCACGGACACCGCCAACATCAGCATAATCGCCGAACCCTTCTGAACAGTCGCCCCACAACGGCAAAAACCCGCGCTTACTGCGCGGGCTTTATTTATATAGCCTGTTTCATCCTAAGCTTTTGACGCCTCACCGCTGCTTGATGGGCACCTTGACGGTAAAAGTGGCGCCCGAGCGGCCGTCGCTTGCGACCGAAATATCGCCGTGATGCTTGTTGACGATGATATCGTAGGAAATGCTGAGACCGAGGCCGGTGCCCTGGCCGACCGGCTTAGTCGTGAAGAACGGGTTGAAAATGTCTGGGCGGATCTCTTCGGGTATGCCCGGTCCGTTGTCCTCGATATCGCAATACACATACTCGTCGTCGCGGTAAGTGCGTATCTTTATCAGCCCATCCGCGACCGCCTGCTTGCTTTTTACCGCCTGGGCGGCGTTCAGGAGGATGTTGAGCAGCACCTGGTTCACCCGGCCACCCACCGCCTCGACCGGCGGTATCTCGCCGTACTCCTCCTCCACCGCCGCCACATATTTTATCTCGTTGCGGGCCACGATCAGCGTGCTCCTGATGCCGGCGTTCAGGTCGTAATCCTCGAAATGTTCCTGGTGATCGACGCGGGAAAACAGCAGCAACGCTTTGACAATGTTCGCCACCCGGTCGATTCCGTCGCCGGTCTCGGCGAACAGCGGCGTCATATCCTCCAGGATATAGTCAAGCCTGGTCTTCTTCTCCAGCGCTGCGATATCGTTCGCCAGGCTCCGTACACGTCCGGCATCCCCGGTCAGCGCGCTCCGGCCGATTTCCCGGTAGGCGTCGATTACTTCGGCGATCCGCCCAAGATACTTCTGCAGCGTATCGAAATTGCTCACCACGAAGCTGAGCGGGTTGTTGATCTCATGAGCGACGCCGGCGGCCAGATGGCCGATACCGGCCATTTTTTCCTGCTGGATGAGGTGGGCCTGCGTCTGCTTCAGCCTCTGCAACGCCTCCCGCAGCTCGGCGTTCCTCTCCTCCAGCGCCCGTTCCGTTTCCTTCTGCTCGGTGATATCCTGATTGGCCCCATACCACATAACAAGCTTGCCAGCGGCGTCCTTGACGATATTTATCCTCACGACGATCATCCTCACCTCGCCGTCGCGGCGGATAATGCGGTGTTCAAGCTGGGCGGAATAACATCCGGGACTTTCTAAGGATCTTTGCACTTCACTTTCTACCAGCCAGGCGTCCTCCGGGTGGACGAACGCTTTAGCGTAAGCCTCCGGGGTCATAAACCGTCCTTCCCTGGCCGTATCCGTGCCGTAGATGGCGTAAAACTCGTCGTTAAACTCGAAACACTGCTTATCCATGCGGAAACGCCACGGGCCGAGGTGGGCGAGCTCCGCCGCCAGCGACAGCGTCTCCCTGCTCACGCGCAGGGCTTCCTCCATCGCCTTCTTCTCGGTGATATCATGCTGGATGCACAGATAATAGGCGACCTTGCCCTCGGCATTCATGACCGCCGACATCGACGCCAGCACCCAGAATAGCTCGCCGTTCTTTTTCCTGTTGCAGAATTCCCCCCGCCACTCCCGCCCGGCCTCGACGGTCGCCCACACCTCGTTGTAATAAGTGTCTGGGTGGGTGCCCGATTTCAGGCAGTCGCGCGGCGACATGCCGATGACCTCCTCGGCCGCATAGCCCGTCACCTGAGTGAACTTGGCGTTGACATATGTTATCCTGCCGCCCGTGTCGGCGATCAGTACGATGCCCGGGCTCTGGTCGACCGCCAGGGACAGCTTGCGGATCTTCTCCTCCGCCAGCACTCGCTCGGAAATATTCTCCGAAACCTCCACGACCGCCACAACGGTCCCGTCCTCGTCCTTGATGGGCGATGCCACAAGTCTAATGTATTTCGCGCCGCCCTCATGCGGCACCGTGTAGACGCTCTCGTGAGCCTCGCCGTCCAAAAAGGTTTGCTTCACCGGGCAGGTCGGGCAGGCATTCACTTTTATATGGCTGAAAGGCACATAGCATTGCGGCGTCTGGGAAAAATCCACGTCCGGGAATAACTGCCGAAGATACTTATTAGCCGCCAGAATCCTCATCGCGGGATCGATGACTACCATGCCGAAACTCACGCTGTCCATGACGGTCTTCGTCATGGCCTGCGACTTCTTCAGCGCCTCTTCGGCCCGCCGGCGTTCGCCGATCTCCTGCTGCGCCGCAGCGTATAGGCGGACGTTTTCCAGCGCCAGCGACGCCAGGTCCGCGAAATTGGCCAGCAGATCGAGCCCGTAATTGTTGAACGCCGTCTTTTCCGCGGAAAGGAAGCTGATAACGCCGATCACCTTCCCCGCAGACTTAAGCGGAATACCCATGATCGCCTCGATCCAATCGAAGCGGGAGTCGGCGCTGCGCTGCGGCCACTGACGGTAGTTATTCACCACCAACGGCTCGCCGGTCGCCAATATCTGGGCGTTCATGCCGACGCGCGCGGGAAAAGCCTGGCCGACGAACGCCGCGCACGCACCGGTGCCGGCTTTCACCGCAAGCGCCTCCCCGTCGGCGCTCAGCAGCAGCACGAAGGCATTCTCCGTGCCGGCCAACGCAGCCGCTCGCGTTGCGATCTGTCCGAGCGTCTCGTCGATATCCCGTTCCGGATCGATCATCCCGCGTTCCGCCATAGAAAAGCCTCCGTTTCTCCCGCTTACGAATTGCCGGTCCCGCGCGAGCCGGTGCAAATAATGGCCGCTGTCTGCTTGTTTCCCGCGCCGGATTGCCGCTTCCTCATCCCGCTGCAGCCCCGGCAAACAAAGAACACCCAGGCATGCCATAACGCACTGTCCCGGGTGTCCGAGTCGCAGAAGCTCTTTATACGACTTGTCCATGGTAAGCGCGTCCTATGCACGTGCTTGATTCCATATCACTAACCTTCGACGGCTTCCGCGAAAATCCTCGTTACTCTTTGTCGGCCAGCAGCCGTGTTATCTCCACCATCCTGACGAACTCGACCCGGTACCCCTCTGCGTCGCGGCCCCTGGCGCCCCCCGCCAGCTCAAGCACCTGCTTGTACGACGCCTGGCCTTTGTATTCCGAGTCGCGCAGCAGCAGCGCATACTCGGCGACCGCCGCCGCAAAGCGGAAATTCTCCGACGGGGTCCCGCCCCTCCGTTCCGGGCCGACCCGCTCGGTCAGCAGAATGCTGCCCGCCCCGGCCGGTTTCTTATAACGGACCTTCACCTGCAGCAGATCGTCGCTCGCCACCGCCACCGGCTTCTGGTACACGAGCGGATCGACCGCCCCCGTTCCTTCAGCCGCGCCGGCGGGTATCACCTCGTAAAACGCCGTCACCGCGTGGCCCGCCCCCATATCGCCGGCGTCCTTGCCGTCGTCGTTGAAGTCGCGATCGGCCAGCCGGCGGTTCTCATAGCCGATCAGCCGGTAAGCCTTGACCTTGGCCGGGTTAAACTCCACCTGCAGCTTGACGTCCTGCGCGATAGTATACAGCGTGCCTGCCATCTGTCCCACCATCACCTTCCTGGCCTCCTGGGCGCTGTCGATATAGGCGTACATACCGTTGCCCCTGTCAGCCAGCATCTCCATCCGGTTATCCTTAAGGTTGCCCATGCCGAAACCGAGGATGCTGAGGAAAATCCCCTCGCCCCTCTTCTCCTCGATCAGCCGCGTCAGCTCGCCCTCGCTCGTCGGCCCGACGTTGAAGTCGCCGTCGGTCGCGAGGATTACCCGGTTGTTGCCCCCCTCGCGGAAATTCTCCCCGGCGAGCTTGTAGGCAAGGCCGATGCCGGCGCCGCCGGCCGTCGAGCCACCCGCCTGCAGGTTGTCGATAGCGGCGGCGATTTTCCCCTTCTCGCTGCCGGCGGTCGGCGCCAGCGCCACCCCCGCCCGGCCGGCGTACGTTACGATTGCCACCGTATCCTCGGCGCGCAGCTGCTTCACCAGCATCTTAAACGCCGTCTTCAGCAGCGGCAGCTTGTTAGCGCCCGCCATCGACCCCGAAACATCGATCAGGAAAACCAGGTTTGCCGGCGGCAGCTCCTCCGCCGGAACGTTTTTCCCCTGCAGACCGATCATCACCAGCTCGTGCCCCGGCTGCCACGGGCAGGCCGCCGCCTCCGCCGTCACCGAAAAGGGATGCTCCCCGGCCGGCTGGCGGTAGTCGTACGTAAAGTAATTCACCAGCTCCTCCGTCCTCACCGCGTCCGGCGGCGGCAGCCGCCCCGCGTTCAGGAACCGGCGGACGTTGCTGTACGCCGCGGTGTCGACATCGATAGAAAACGTCGACAGCGGCGACGTTGCGGCATCCTGATAGTTGCCGTCGTAAACCCTTTTATACTCCTCGCCGCCGTATGGGCCCGGCGGATAATAGCCGCCACCGGGCGACGGGGCTGCGCTGCTCAGCGCCCCGCTCTTCTCCATGACATTCCGTCCGCCCGGCGGCGCCACCGCCGCCCACCGCTCGTCATACTCCGCGGCCTTCAGCACCATCACCCCCGTACCGCCCTCATTCAGACGGTACGTCAGCCGGTAGCGCGCGCCCAGGTCGGCCAGCACCTCCGCCAGCGTCACCCCCGCCGTCGCGGCGATATCGACCCTCAGCCCCGCCACCTCCGGCGCGGCGGCGATCCGCATGCCGCTCCGCTTGCTCAGCTGCGCCAGCAGCTCCGCCAGTGTCACTCCCTGGACGCCTCCGACATCCACCGTCACCGTCGTCGGGTCCGCCCTGTTTCCCGTGCTCGCCGGCACCGCCCAGGTTGCGGCAAACATACAGGCCATCATCAGTATCGCAACCATCCTTCTCATCGTCATCGTCCCTCCGCGTCTTATCTCCCCGGCCGCGCCGTCCGCGGCGGGTGCCCTGTTATTTACCTTTCTATGGCAATAAACGCGGCTTACGGAAAAAAGTAACGGCGCGGGAAAAATCTTCCCAATAATTTAAAGCCGCCATAGAAATCTATGGCGGCTGCGGGTCGGCTCTTTCTAAGGTTCGGTGGCCACCTGCCGGCGCATTGCCCGAAACCAGTAAACCACGATGGGTATGATCAGCATCGGCACCCCGAGATATAGCGACGTTCTGAGTTCTTCGGTGAAAATCACGAAGCCGAGGCAAGCCACCTGCGCCCAGATACCGAAATAAGTCACATACGGGAAAAACGGCGCCTTATACCTGAGCGCCTGTACCTCCTCCGGGCTCAGCCGCCGCCGGAAATTGAGCTGGCTCCAGCAGATCGAAATCCAGGCTATCGCGCCCGTGAAGCCGGACAGCGCCAGCAGATACGTATAAATGCTCTGATCCTGGTCGAACGTATACAGCACCACACCCAGCCAGCAAACCACAATCGACAGCACTGTGGCGTTCTGCGGCACGCCATGCCTGTTCAGGCGCCCCAGCCAGCCGGGAGCCATCCCCTCCCGCGCCAGCGCGTACATCGCCCGCGTGCAGCCGTACAGGCCCGAGTTGGAGCACGATATCGCCGCCGTCAGCACGACGAAGGAGAACACCGCCCCCGCCCACTCCAGACCGTACGCGCTGAGAGCCGCCGCGAATACGCTCTCCTCCAGGCTGGCCTTGTCCCACGGAAAAATAGTCACCAGCAGCAACATCGGAATTATGTAAAGCGCGATAATGCGGACAGTCACCTGCATGACGGTCGCCGGGATGGTCTTCGCCGGATCCTCGCTTTCCCCCGCCGCCAGGCCGATAATCTCCGACCCCTGGAAGTTTACCAGGATGATGACCATCGTCAGCAACACCGCCCAGTAGCCCTCCGGAGCGAACCCCCCGCCCGACAGCAGGACGCTCGTGCCGAGGAAATCGCCACCGCCGATGGCGCCGAAAAAGATCAGCACCGCCAGGACGCTGAACATCCCTAACGCGACGATTTTAAACAGCGCCAGCCAGAACTCCGTTTCGCCGAACAGATGGACGTGGAACAGGTTGATCGCCGTAATCGCCAGGCCGAACAGCACCGCCCACCACATCGAGCTCACCGCCGGGAAAAATTCGTTCATGATAATCCCGGCCGCGATCATCTCCGAAGGCACATAAGCCACCCACGACAGCCAATAGCTCCAGCCGACGCCGCACGCCCACGCCGGCGAAATCATATCCCGGCTGTAGCTGATGAACGACCCGGTAAACGGCCGGGCGACAGCCAGCTCGCCTAAACACACCATCACGGCGAACACGATCAGGCCGCCGAGCAGATACGCCAGCACCGACGCCGGGCCCGCCTTGCCGATAATATAACCGCTGCCCAGAAAGTAGCCGCTGCCGATTATCCCGCCCAGCGCGATCATCTGCAAATGCCGGCACTTCAGCCCCCGGCAAAGCTCCCGTTCCGCCGTCCTCTCTTCCAAGCCCGTTCCTCCATTACCGTATTAAAATCCTCTGTAAATGATTATAAAGCACAGCAAAACAAAAAACCACCATATATGCAATATGGTGGCTTGGGCCGCGTCCCGTCTAACCGCGCAGTTCTCGGATCTTGTTATTGTAGTGGCCGACCTTCCCGTACTGTTCCTCCCAGAAAGCCTGGTCGCGCATCCCGTCCAGGAACGCCTTGCTGTAGCCGAACTTCAGCCAGTCGTTCTCCTTCTGGACGAAAAGCCGTTCCTTCGCGCCCGCCTTGCGGCAATCGAACACCTGCCCGTCCGACGCCCCCAGGAAAATATCGGCCGCCCAGCGGTCGAGGACAAAAGGCGCGGTTTCCAGATAGCGACCGTTCAGTTCGTCCAGTACCGACCGGTAACGGTCGAACCCGTCGGTCGCGACGGTCACCACATTGTCCCCCGGGCCGAGGCGCAAAAACTTCGCCAGCTTGATCGCCCCCAGCACGTTGCAGATCCCCGAAGGCCCGAAGCAGTCGCGAAGTCCCAGGGCAAAGTCCCGATTCACGCCCAGCTTCACCAGCGTATCCGCGCCGTCGCGGAAAATCTTCAGCCCCTGCACCGTCTCCTCGTCTTTTATCAATATCACGAAATCGGTTGTCAGCACATTATGGATCAGCGTGCACATCTTGTCGCCGATGCCCTCGATACGGTGCTGCCCCCGGCCGCCGTCGGCCAGCGTCGAGCATTCGTACGGTTCGAGGGCGGCGACCTTCGCCTCCGGGAAGATGGCCTTGATTTGGTCCCCGGCGGCGATCGTCCCCGCCGATCCCGGCGCGGAGGTAAAGCCGGCGATCCGCCCGTTGCCGATCCCCTTTACAGCCTCCACGGCGCTGTTGCCAGTGACGTGACGATGGAAGCGGTAGTTGGGGAAAAGCTCGAACTGGGCTAGCGCCTTGTATTTGGGGTTCTTCATCATCTCATGGGTCCGCTCCAGCGTCAGGATGACATCCGACTCCGACCCCGGCGTCAGTTCCAGCTCCCCGCCGTATTTTTCGATGCGCTCATACCGTTCCCTGCTCATGTTGTCCGGCATGATCACAATCGCGCGGAAACCGAGCAGCTTGGAAATATATGCGGTGCCGATGCCAAAATTGCCGGTCGAGGGACCGAGAATGGTATGCTCCCCAGGGATTATCTCCCCGTCCACCAGCCCCTCAATCAACGTGCTGTAGGCAGGCCCGACCTTGTGGGAGCCGGAGGGGAAGCCATAGCCCAGCATAACGACGATATTGGCGTCGACGCCCGTCAGCTCCGGCGGCAGAACCAGCCTGCGCACCTCGTTCGCCGCATCCTTCCAGGTAATATTGAAAAGATTGACCGGGTCGAGCTCGTCGGCCTTCGCGGCGGCGAGCACCCTGGCCCGCAGGGCGCCGTCCAGGGTGCCGGGATCAAGCATCTCGTCATATGTCGGCCCGAAAGGAATTTTGCCCATAACGTTACCTCCCGTCGATTCTTCCGTAGATCCAAAATCGTCCTACAATTTCAGCGGCAACAGGGAAAAGAACCGGCACGCCAGGATTATGTCCTCCAGAGGACAATACTCGTTGGCCATATGCGCCGTTTTCTCGACCCCGGCGCCGAACCCGATCGTCGGGATCCCCAGCTTGGCGGACGCGACCCCGTTCGTCGAGAAATCCCACTTATAAGGCTTCGGCTCCGCGCCGAACACCTCCCGGTACACCGCAAAACAGCCCCGCGCCAGAGGATGCTCCGCTCCGAGCTCCCAGCCCGGCAGATAAGAGTGCAGCACGATCTCCTCCCCGGTGTAGCTTTGCCCGACCGCATCGTAGATCTCCCAGTCGGCGTCGGCGTCGCCGATCAGTCCGGTCATCTCCGCGCCGACCGCCTCCTCGGTCTCGTGCAGGCAGATGCGGCGGTCGACATACAGCGTACAGCTTCCCGGCACGGCATTGAGCGAGGCGGACACGCTTTCGATCCTCGTCAAAGCTATCGAGGGGCGCTCCGGCGGCATGGCCATGTACTTCTTGCCCAGTTCCTCGATGCGCCCGATGATCGCCGCTGCCTTATACACGGCGTTGTCGCCCTTTTCCGGGGCCGCCCCGTGGGCGGAAACTCCTCTGACGTTGATTTTATAAATCGCCCGTCCCAGATGCCCCATGGCGATGTTCAGATGACTCGGCTCGCAGATAACCACATAATCGGGCTTCAGCCCATTGTCCACGATGGCGCGGTAAAGCCCCGCCCCGTCGAAATCCTCTTCCATGACCGAGCAGCAGATATAAATCGTCTTGCCCGCCGCCAGGCCGAGCTTCTTCATGATGTGCCCGGCGTAGACGGTAGCCGCGAGCGACCCCTTCATATCTGACGAACCCCGGCCGTACAGCCGGCCGTCCGCGATGTCGCCGCTGTACGGCCCGTGCGCCCACTCGCCGGCGTCGTTGACCGCCACATGATCCATATGCGAATCGTACAGCAGCTTCACCGGCCCGTCGCCGATCACGCCGACGATATTGCCGACCTTATCGACGATAATATCGTCGTAATCCAGCTTCGCCATCTCCTGTCTTATCCGTTCGACGAGGTTGGCCTCCCGCCCTGTCCTGCTCTTGATGCGGACAAGCTCGCTGGCAAAAGAAATCAGTTGACCCTCCAAAGCGTTTACGGTTTCCTGCACCTGCCGGTTCACGACATCATCCCTTTCATCCCCATATTTCCCGCCCATGCCCCCGGACGGGCATAACTTCACATTGAATATATCCCTGTTTAATATATAATTATATTGATAATTTATTAATATTTCTATAACGATCTTGACCGATAATATCGTTATATTGCGCCGGGAGACGAAAATGCAGATAACCGACATCCGCATCGACAAAAACAACCGCGAAACGACCCTGCACGGCAGCTACGACTTCCCCGTGGCCGTGTACCTCGACAGGCTCGACAAGAACGTCCTCGGGTTCGTCAACTGGCACTGGCACGACGAAATCCAGCTCTCGCTCGTCACCAAAGGCCAGGTCGAATTCCGCGTCAACCAGAATACCCACGTCCTGAAAAAGGGCCAGGGCATCTTCATCAACAGCGGCTGCCTGCACATGGCGCGCACGGCCGCCGAGCCCGACAGCACCTACATATGCATAAACGTCGACACCAGGCTGCTGGCGTTTTTCCCGGGCAGCGTCATCGAGCAGAAGTACATCAAGCCGTTCCTGAAGCTACCCGGGTTCTCCGCTGTAGTACTGGACGGCGGGGGAGACTGGCAGCGACCGCTACTGGCCGGAATCGAAGAAATATACCGTCTCCATACCGGCCGGGCCTTCGGCTACGAGCTCGACATCGGCCTCGCGCTGGCGTCCATCTGGCGGCGGCTGATCGCCAGGCAGAGCGAGACGGCGCCGGAAACGGGCGCGGGCGAATACGCCGACCAACAGCGGACAAAGGCGATAATCGCCTATATCAACGAGCATTACATGGACAAAATCACCCTTGGAGAAATCGCGTCCGTCGCCAATATCAGCCCAGGAGAGTGCTGCCGATTCTTCCGGCGGGCCGTCAAATGCACCGTCTTCGAATATGTCATGAACTACCGCATCAACAGAAGCATCGCGCTGCTCAGGGAAACCGACCTCACCGTGAGCCAGATAGCCGACGCCACAGGCTTCGGCAGCGCCAGCTACTATATCGAGTGCTTTAAAAAACGGGTTTCCTGCACCCCCAGGGGATACCGCAACACCGCCGTTCGCCGCCAGAACGCCGGCAGGGATAAATCGCCGGACGTCGAAGCAATTAATTAGAATATTCGCTACTATGCCGCATTAGGAGACCCCGCATGAGCAACTTCCCCTTGAACCGCGCCGTCAAGGCCTTCGCCACCATGAAAACGGGACTTGCCCTGCTGGCGGTCATCATCGTCCTGTCCGTCGCCGGCACAGTCATCCCGCAGGAGCGCGACATCCACGCCGCCGGCCCCGTCCTCAGCTTCCTCTACCACACCGTCGGGCTGGGCGACCTTTACCACAGCTGGTGGTTCAGTTCCCTGCTGCTGCTGCTCTGCCTGAATATCGCCGTCTGTTCGGCCGTCCGCCTGCCTGTCCTGTGGCGCGATACCTTCACCCCTCCGGCCTGGCCGGACACCGTCGCCTGGCAGCGCGAATGCTCCCTCGCCGCGCCGCCCGCCGAAGCAGCCGCCATATTGAAAAAGCACCTCGCCAGGCAAGGGTTCCGCCTCCGGGACCTCGGCCAGGGCCGCATATACGCCCGCAAAGGCCGGATAGCCCCCTGGGGCGCCTTCCTCGTCCACGCCTCGATTCTGCTCATCGCCCTCGGCGGCCTCTACGGCAGCCTGGCCGGCTTCCGGTACGCCGTCACCCTCGCGCCGGGCGAAGCGGTCGCCATCGGCGGCGGCAGCCAGCCCGGCGTCGGCCCGCCCTTCGAAATACGGCTGCGCAGCTTCACCACCGAACTCTACCCCGACGGGCGGGTATCCGACTGGATAAGCAGCCTGTCGGTCGTCAGGAACGGAACGGAGATCGCCAACCAGGACGTAAAGGTCAACCACCCCCTGTCCTTCCAGGGCATCTCCTTCTACCAGGCCTCCTACGCCACCCTCTACGAAGCGGAATGGCGCAGGGCAGGGCAACCGGCCGGCAAGATCCGCGCCGGCGAGAAACAGCCTATCATCCTCGACGAACAACAGGGCGTCGCCGTAATCCCGCTGAAATACCTGCCCGACTTCGACCCCCGGCAGCCGCACGTCAGCAAGTCGGCCGAACCGCTCAACCCCCACGTAATATGCGCCCTCTACAGCGGCGGCCGCCCCCTGGGCATGAACGCCTTCCCGCTCGGCAACCCGATCACCTTCCCTGGTTCGCAGACCGAGCTGATTTTCCGTGCCGTTACCCAGGCTTCGGGCCTGGACGTGAAATACGATCCCGGCCTGCCGCTCGTTTTCGCCGGCTTCGCCGTCATGAGCGCGGCCTTCTTCCTCAGCCTCTACCCGCGCCGCCGCGTTGTGTTCGCAGCAATAACCCCCGCCGGCGCTCAGTCGGCCGTCGCCATAGCCGTCTTCGGAAAATCGCCGCTCTTGGGCGAAGAACTGACGCGGCTATGCGCCGCCCTCACATCCGCTGAAGGTAAACGAGACCCCGAGGAGGCCAGGTAGTGCCCAATTACGAAATACCGATCATCGTCGCGGCATTTTTCCTCTACTTTCTTGCCGCCATCTGTCACATCAGCCACCTCGTATACCTGCGCCCCGCCCTGGCACGCCTCGGCCGTCTGGCCGCGGCGGCCGGCCTCGCCGCCAACATAGCCGCGGCGATACTAAGAACGCTCGTTGCCGGCCATGCCCCCTTCGCCAACATGTACGAATTCGGCATCGTCATGGTGGCCGTTACCGTCGCCGCCTATCTCTGGGTCGACCTACGGCTCGGCCAGGCGGCCCTGGGCGCTTTCGCCCTCCCGGTGGCCTTTCTGTTCACCGGCGTGTTCGTCCTCTTTTACCAGGACGCCAAGCCACTCATGCCCGCTCTCAAAAGCGACTGGCTGCTCGCCCACGTCGCCACGGCCGTCATCGCCTACGGGGCGTTGGCCTTCTCTTTCGCCGTCGCCCTCCTCTACCGCTGGCGGTCCCGTCTGGAAACCGGCGGCAATCCCGCCCTCCTCGCCCTCCTTCCCGAACTCTCCGCCCTGGAAGAAATGCTGACCCGGGCAATCCTCCTGGCCATGCCCTTCCTCACCCTGCTCATCATCACCGGCGCGGTGTGGGCCGAATACGCCTGGGGCTCCTACTGGCGGTGGGACCCGAAAGAAACCTGGTCGCTCATCACCTGGCTGGTCTACGCCATCTACCTCCACGGCCGCGCCGTATACGCCTGGCAGGGCAAAACCGCGGCCAACTGGGCCATCGCCGGCTTCCTCGTCGTGGTCTTCACCTTCATCGGCGTAAATATACTGTTACCGGGACTCCACAGCTACGCTCTGTAATCACGACCGCACTATTTTTTAACGAGAGGGGGAAGGAAGTCTTGCAGCCTTCACCGGCGCCAGACAGGAAAGCGCTCAAATACGGCATCGCGGGCGCAGTGGCCATGCTGGCCGTAGCCCTGATGATGAGCGCCAGCCTCGCTTACGTCGACCAACCCCAGTTCTGCGGCAGTTGCCACTCCATGCGTGAAGTATACGGCACCTTCGCCACATCCACCCACAAACAATTCGTCTGCGGCGACTGCCACCTGCCCCAGCAGAACTTCGCCGTCAAACTGTCGGCCAAAACCCGGAGCGGCATCAGCCACGTCTATCACGAGACCCTCCAGGATTATCCCCAGCCGCTGACCGTCTCGGCGGAGGGCAAGACCATCCTCGCCGACAACTGCCGCCGCTGCCACGCCAGCACGATCGAAAACACCCCCATGGCCGCGGCCGGCACCAGCTGCACAGCCTGCCACCGCTCTCTCGTACATGACGAACTCAACCTCGGCAAGAAACTAGGGAAGGGGGGCCTCACCCTTGAATAACGGCCAGAAGATCCTCGTCGCGACAGCCATCCTGCTGTTATGCTTCTTCGGCATCGTCATCGTCCGCGTCTGGGGCGTCCAGCCGGCGGCGACCATAAAAACCGCAGCCATCGCAAAAGGGGAATACGACCCGGCCGTCTGGGGAAAATCCTACCCGCTGGAGTACGCCAGCTACCAGAAGAACAAGGAAATGAAGCCCTCCCCCACCGGCTACGGCGGCAGCGTCCTCGTCCAGAAATGGGATATGCAGCCTGAGCTGAAAACCAACTTCGCCGGCTACGGCTTCAGCATCGACTACCAGGAAGACCGCGGCCACGTCTACGCCCTCATCGACCAGCTCGAGTCCAAACGGGTAAACGCCCAGACGGTGGGCACCTGCATAACCTGCAAGACCCCTTACATCGAAAAACTGTTCGCCGAACAGGGATGGAACTACACCCGCACCCCCCTGCTGCCCCTAATCGAACAGGCCAAGCACCCGGTCAGCTGCGCCAGCTGCCACGACCCGGAAACCATGAACCTCAGGGTCGTCAATCCCGCCTTCAAGGAAGCCATGGCCCGCCTGGGCACGGACCTGACGAAAGCCACGCGCGAGGAAATGCGTTCCTATGTATGCGGCCAGTGCCACGCCGAATACTACTTCGAGCCCGGCACCAACCGCCTCGTATTCCCGTGGGACAAAGGCTTCACCCCGCAGGCCATGTACGAATACTACGCCGCCAAACCCAACGGGTTCGAGAGAGACTGGGTCCACGCCGTCTCCGGCGCCCCCATCCTCAAAGGCCAGCATCCCGACTTCGAGGAATGGAAAAACGGCACCCACGGCAAATCCGGCGTCTCCTGCGCCGATTGCCACATGCCGTACGTCCTCCAGGGGGGCCAGAAATACACCTCCCACCACATGACCAGCCCGCTGCACTATATCAAGGAATCTTGCCTCACCTGCCATCGCGGCCAGAACGAAGCCTGGGCACTCGACCAGGTCAGGACCAAACAGGACGCCGTCTTCCAGATGCAGCACGCCGCCGGGCAGAAAATCGCCCAGGCCCATGAAATCATCAGGAAAGCCGCCGACACGCAGGGCGCCGACCCCGCCCTGCTCGCCCAGGCCCGCGAACACGTTCGCCAAGCCCAGTGGTACTGGGACTACGTGGCAGCCGCCAACTCCATGGGCTTCCACAACTCCGTCCAAGAGCTTCAGACCCTCGGCCAGGCCTCCGACCTGGCCTGGCAGGCCATCCAGTCCGCCAACCAGGCCGCGGGCCGCAACCTGCTTTAGCGGCGGAAAAAACCACAGACACCCGGCTGGCCGTCAGCGCGACGGCCAGCCTTTTACTTTCCCCACCGACGGTAAAGCGCCCCGCATCAGTCGCCCTTAAACCTGACCACGAACTCCGTCCCGTCCGCGCTTGTCGAAAAATCGATGATCGCGCCGTGCCGCGCGGCGATACTGTAGCAGACCGACAAACCCAGCCCGGTGCCGTTCTCCTTCGTGGTCATAAACGGAGTGCCGATCTTGGCGATCAGGCTGTCGGGAATCCCTTTGCCCTCGTCGCGGACGGACAGAATGACATCCTTACCCTCCCTGGCTGTCGCGATCGTAAGACACCCCTTGTCCGTCATAGCCTCCAGTCCGTTACGCACCAGATTGATGAGCAGCTGCCTGAACTCGCTTTCGTCCAGGCGGGTATCCGGCAGACCGGGAGCCAGATCGAGAACTATCGTCTTCTCTCCCGCCGCCGCGTCCACCTCAAGCAGCGGATAGATAGCGGCAATTATCGTATTGATATTTTTCCGTTCCATCTTGACGGCTTTATTCTTCGCGAGGGAGAGGAATTCGGAGATGATCGCGTTTGTCCGGTCGAGCTCGGCGATCAGCACCTGAAACATCCCGCACTGGCTCTTGAACTGCTCCTTGCCCGAAAGGAACTGCAGGTATCCGCGGACAGTTGTCAGCGGATTCCTCACCTCGTGGCCGATACTCGCGGCCATCTCACCGATCAGGTTCAGGCTGTCGAGGCGCTGCACCTCCCGCTGCGCCCGGTAAAGCTCGGTCTGGTCCCGGATGATGACCAGGGCCTGTTCCGTGTTGATCGGCGCTGTCCGTATCTCCAGGGAGCAAATCGAATCGTTTATCTGGCCGGCATAATTCGCCATCTTGGTCTTCCCCAGCGGCAGCGACGAAAGGACCAGTTCCCTGACCGGCTCCGCCAATTGAGCCGGCAGCATATCGTCGACCGTCTCAAAGCCCTCCTCCGCCGCCAGATAGCCGGCAAAGTGCTCGGGAACCCGATAATCGTATAGTCTTCCCGTTGCATCCACCCTCAGCAGCATGTCCGGCAAGGCGAGCAGGGTCGCCTTCTGGCGCTCCTCGCTTTCCCGCAGAGCATTTTCCGCCATAATCCGTTCGGTGATGTCCTGATTACCCCCGAAAATCTTTTCCCTGTTGCCGTCGGCATCGCAATTCATCGCTCCCCGCCACACCCTTATCGTACGGCCCTCCCCGTCCCGACGGACAATGCGGTGCTCGAAAACGCTGGGGCCCTGGATGGCCGCATCCGCTATCACAGCCCTCACCATCTTCGCATCCGCCGGATGGACGAACTCTTTGACATAGGTTTCCGGGCTCATTAAGCGTCCTTCCCTGGCCATCGTCGTGCCGTAGACGGCGTAAAACTCGTCGCTGAACGCGAAAAGCCCTCTTTGATAATCGTACTCCCACGGCCCCAGGTGAGCCAGTTGCGCAGCCACGGAGAGCTGTTCGCGGCTGGAGCGGAGCTCTTCCTCCATCAGCTTATACTCGGTTATGTCCTGGTTAACGCCGAAGGTCCTCTCGATAGCGTTAACGCGGTCCAGATTCACGATCGCCCACACCCTCACGGTGCGCACCGCCCCGTCCCGCCTGACGATGCGGTGCTCGCAAACGTTGGGCCGCTGGCCTTTGCTCGCCTTAGCGAATATTTCCTCCACCAGCGGCGCATCATCAGGATGGACGAATTCCCTCACATAGGCCGCCGGTTTCATGAAGCGCCCCTCCTGCGCCACAGACGTGCCGTAGATAGCGTAAAAATCGTCGTTGAACTCGAAAAGATCGATGTCGGTCCGGTACTCCCACGGCCCGAGTTGGGTCCTCTCCGGTTCCATGTGGGCGACGCCCCGCTCACCGGGAGCGTTGGGCGTCCTGCTCCGACCAGTCCCGTCCGGGCCTTTCCCGGCCAGCGTCAGCAGCAATCCCTTATAAGCCCGCAGCGCTTCGTCAGCCTCTATCGCCCTTATTTCCTCTTCATTCATCCCGGCGGCGACATCGCGAAGCTTACCGATGGTCTCCCGCAGGGCCTTGAGCCTGCAATGCAAAGTGGCTTCCCTCCTCCAGAGCAGCTAATCGACAGTTTTAGTTCTATTTCGCGCAAATCCCGCGATGACCTTCCATATTTTTCAAAATATTTTACAATACGTCTGCCTCAATACGCCACTTTAATGTCTGTTCAAGGAGGAAAACGGCCTGAATTGCAGAATATGGTGATGAACATCAGAAATACTTCAGTGGACGGTGGAAAATGGACATCAAAGACAGCGGCAACAGGACAAAGTTCGACACCGGGGCTGTGAGAGATTACCACGAAGGGAAAGGGCGATACGACTTGATTCCCTGGGACGCTATCCACGAACTGGCTATTCACTGCGAGCAAGGCGCAAAAAAATACGGCGAACGCAACTGCGAAAAAGGCATCCCCATGCACTCGCTGATCGACAGCGCGATCAGACATCTATCCTGCTACATGCGGGGGATGAAAGACGAACCCCATCTGCGAGCGGCGCTCTGGAACGTCGCCTTCGCCATCTGGATGGAGAAAAACCGGCCCGATATGCAGGACATCCCTGTCCGCATGTCACCGCCCGACAACAACGATTGATTCAGCCGCCAACATCACGTGCGGCTCTTCGCCTCCGCCGGCCGCCATACCACCGCTAAAAGCAAAATCAAAGCCGGCACCCTTGAAGAAATGGAGCGGCAAATAATCCCTAGACAAAAACCCACTTTCTTGCCTCATGGCAGAAGTGGGTTTTTATCTTGCTAACCTTTTTCGGGGCAGACGGACCGGCACTGCCAGCATTTGACTAGGTTGTGGCCGCGGGGAGATTTAATCGCCAGGTTTGTACGGCACTTGATCTGCTCCACCGACCGGCTTCCGTCCAGAGCCCCCACCGGGCACGCCTCCAGGCACAGCCCGCATCCGTCTGGGCACAAGGCCGCGGCGGCGGCCGGCGGCTCACAGGGCATGTCCGTCAGAATCGATACCAGTTCCACTCTGTTGCCGTATTTGGGCGTGATCAACAAGGCATTCTTGCCGATGACCCCCAGGCCGGCAAGCTGCGCGGCGTGCCGGTGGGAGAGAATGCCCATACCGTGCTTGCGGTCTTCCTCCCAGTGGAAATACGGGTCGTCGGCCGGCACCGGCAGCGCCGTGTAGCCCTGTTCCTCGATAAAAAGGGCCACAGCGCGGGCCAACTCGTCGAGGTGCTTGACATTGCCGGTGTGGTGGGCCGTGTAGACCACCTGGTTGCCCGAAGCCACCGCCCCTTTCGGCAGCGCCCTGGCCAGCACGACCACCCCTGCTACCTGCGGCATTATATCCTGCGGCTTAAAGCCTTCCGGCGCCGCGGCAAAATCGACCGCCCTGGCGAACCCCACCAGGTTCGCCCCACGCGCCAGCGCATAGTCCCGAATTTTCTTCGCCAACATCTACTTCCTCTCCTATAACGCCAGCTTCATAGCGACACACGACGAACAGCACGTGCTTACCGCGGGATTATCCAGAAACGCCTGCGGAACTTCCGCCCGCCCGACAACCGCAAAGCCGCGCCCGGTGAAGTAAGCGGAGGCAGTGTTGGTGAACAGGTAGGCCGCCGCGCTGCCGGCCGCCTCCGCCCGCGCGAGGGCAACGTCCATCAGCGCTCCGGCTATGCCCGCCTTGCGCGCAGTGGGCGCAACCGCCAGCGACCGCAGCAGGACGGCGCCGGGCACGTATTCGCTGCCGACGACACCGACGACACCGCTCCGGTCGGCCACCAGAAAACGCTCCCGGCCGGCGGCGATCGCCACCGCCGTCAGGCCGGAGGACGCCAGCAGTTCCTCAATGACCGGCACATCCTCAGGCCGTGCGGGGCGAATCGTGTAGTCCTTGCCTGCCGCAAGCCGGTTGGCCGGCTTCTTCGCCCGGATGAAAGCGCTGACCAGACTGCCGTTATAATCTTCAAGCTCCGCGGGCGACGCCCCTGGCACCAATTTGCCGGCCGCCGGGCTCGTCAGATCGTAAACCCTGGTAACCACAACCTCGACATCGCCGAAGCCCGCCGCCTGCAACTTGCCGGTATACTCATCATCGGTCAGCGCCCCGGCGATACATCCCGACCAGGCCAGCAGGTTTTTGCGGACTCCCTCCGGCAGCGGCCTTGTCGTGACGATATCGGATACGGCTACCCGGCCACCGGGCCTCAGGACGCGGAATATTTCGCGGAAAACCCTGTCCTTGTCGGCCGACAGGTTAATGACGCAATTGGAAATAACCACATCCACCGCAGCCTCCGGCAGGGGAATATCCTCTATATGCCCTTTCAGGAACTCGGCGTTGGCTAGTCCTGACTTGGCCTTGTTGGCGTTGGCCTCCGCCAGCATCTCGTCCGTCATATCCAGCCCGTACGCCTTGCCGGCCGGCCCCACCCGCTTGGCGGACAGCAGCACGTCAAGTCCGGCGCCGCTGCCGAGATCGAGGACGGTCTCGCCCGCATAAAGGTTGCCCAGAGCCGTGGGGTTGCCGCAACCGAGAGAAGTGGCGAGAAGGTTTTCCGGCAGACCTTCGATATCCGTGGCCTGATAAAGGTTGCCCGTTATCGCCCGGGTCGCGCCCCTGCTGTCGCCGCAGCAACCCGCAGAGCCGCAGCAGCCGGATTTTGACGTAATAGCCTCAGCGTACTTCTTGCGGACCTGTTCGCGAATATCCTCGCTCATAATTTACCTCCCGACAACCAGCCTGCAATCTTCATCTTTCTTTCCTCCCTGTCATACAACCATATTGAAAAGGTACCCCGTAAAAATGATGGCGACGGCGAGAATGCCGGCGAAGATGCCGATAAGCTTAGGCTTGAGCACCCGGCGAAGGATTATCATCTCGGGGAAGCTTATCGCGCTGACCGCCATCATGAAAGCCAGCGACGTGCCCAGCGGCAGGCCCTTCTCGATCAGGGCATAGATAATCGGCACCATGCCCGAAGCGCTGTTGTAGAGCGGCACGCCGAGCAGCACCACGATCGGAACGGCCAACGGATTATCACGGCCGGCGTATTCGACCAGGAATTCGTCCGGAACGTAGCCATGGATAAAACCGCCGATCGCCACGGCTACGACGATATACGGGCCGATTTTTCTCAGTAGATCGAGTGTAAAATCCTTGGCCGCCTGGCAGCGTTCGGCGAACGTCAACTCATACATCTCGATCTCGCCGCTCTTGATCTGGTAGACATACTCCTCGACCTGATTCTCCAGCCCGAGCTTGCCGATGACATAGCCGGCAACGATGGCGATAATCACCCCCGTCACGGCGTACAGCAGCGCCACCTTCCAGCCGAACAGCCCCAGCAGCATCACCAGGGCGATCTCGTTGACCATCGGCGACGAAATCAGGAAAGAGAAAGTCACGCCCAGCGGCACGCCCGCCTCGATGAAGCCGATGAACAGCGGCACCGCCGAACACGAGCAGAACGGCGTCATGATGCCGACCAGCGCCGCCAGAATGTTGCCGACGAATGTATGCCGGCGGCTGAGGAATTTTTTCGTTTTTTCCGGCGGGAAGTAAGAGCGGATAATTGAGATGATATATATCGCCACCGCCAAAAGCACGAAAATCTTCGGCGTATCGTAGACAAAAAAATGCAGCGCGGCCGTAAACGCATTTCCCGGCGCCAGCCCCAGCCACTGGTAAACGACCAGGTCTGCAAAATATTCGAACATGACCGGTTACCTCTTTTCGACGCCACAGCCGCTGCTTTCCAGGCTTAGGTCGCAGCAATCCGGGCTCTTTATCGCTTCCGCCAATAGTGCCAGACTGTCAAGAACCTGTTCGCGTTTTTCGGCCGGGAGAAAGTCTACTATGTCGGCAAAGTAGGTTTCCATACGCTTTTCCAGACCGGCGAACATCTTGACGCCGTTATCGCTCAGCGCCAGCGCCACATAGCGCCTGTCCGCGGGATCGGTCTCCCGCGCCACCAGCCCCATGCCGACAAGGTTATCCACCGACCTGCTCACCGTGCTCTTATCGAGCCGCAGCAGTTCCGCCAGGTCGTTTACCGACATCCTCTCAGCCCGGCCGAGCTCCACGATCACGTGGCACTGCGCCATGGTTATCCCGCAGCACGACGCCTCGCCGCGCTCCAGGATGCCGAGCCGCCTGACAATCGTCCGCATTGCTTCCCGCAGCCTTTTGGCCTGTTTTTCGTCTGTCAAATTATAACACCTCCTGTTCAACAGTATACACAGCATAGATGCATATTGCAACTGTTTCTTTATGAAACATTTGTTATTTGCATACGCAGCGGCAAAAGATAAACGGGCGCCGTCACCGGCTGCCCGTCTCTGCGTGATATGAATGCACAGCAATAGATTTTTTCCCACCCGGTCAAGGGGCGGCAGGAGCAATACCGGCGATCGCCTTGGCCAGATCCTTTTTCTGCTCGATATTTCCCTGGCGGGCGATCACGATGCGCTGCGCCTGAGGCGAGCCCGCGCCATGCATCGATTCGGTCCGGTAGCCGACGGCCGCTGTGCCCAGCGTAAGATTTTCGATCAACCGCAAAACGCGCATCCGGTGTTCGGTAGGCACGCCGGGCCGGGAGGAAAAGTATTTTTCCACCACCTTGCCGATTTCCGGGTGACGCAGGTCTTTCTCCGAAGGCATGGTCACCATCAGGCCACCGGCGATGTCCTCGGCCAGCCGGGCGATCTCGTACGGGAAGCGGGTAACGTTCTGCTTGCAGACATTGGCCAGCAGAAGATCGATCAGGTACGTCCCCGAGGCGGTCGGATAGCCGTTGGCCGAGCAGGCGATGCCGCAGGCATACAGGGTTTCGTTGAGATGGGTCATCTCGATAAGCTTATCCTTGACATGGGAAGCCTTGTCGGCCCCGTTGTACTCGGCGGCCAGCGCAGTCGCGCCGATGAGGACATCGCCGACGCCCACTTTACAGCCGCCGTAGCTCTGGCGATGGTAGCCGGCGAAGCGCTCCACCAGCAGGCCGCTAAACTCCGTTTCGCCACACATGAAGACATTTTCCCAGGGGATAAAGACATTGTCGAAAACCATCAGCGCTTCATGGCCGCCGAACCGGCTGTTGCCGACATCGATATCGCCGCCTTCGAGCTTGCGGGTGTCGCAGGACTGACGCCCGTAGATGTAGAAAATGCCCTCCGCGTCGGCCGGAGCGGCGAAAGAAACGGCATAAGCGTCGTCCTCTTTGCCCATCGCGATTGTGGGCATGACGAGAATCCAGTGGGAGTTGACCGCGCCGGTCTGGTGCGCCTTGGCCCCCCGGACGACGATGCCGTCCTGGCGTTTCTCCACAACGTGGACAAAAAGGTCGGGATCGGCCTGCTTGTGGGGCGGCAGGCTGCGGTCGCCTTTCGGGTCGGTCATGGCGCCGTCGACTGTCCAGTCCTCTTCCTGCATCCTGAGCAGGAAATTATTGAACCGGTCGTGATAATCGGTACCAAGTTTGCCGTCCATCTCAAAGGTCACGCTGTCGACGGCGTTAATGGCGTCCATCCCCACGCAGCGCTGGAAGCAGGCCGCCGTTTTCTGGCCCAAAAGCCTCTGCATCTTTACCTTCTTCACCAAGTCTTCCGCGCTCTGGTGCAAGTGGCAAAACCGGTTGATTTTCTTGCCGGTGAGGTGGGAGGTTGTAGTCATGAGTTCTTCGTACTCGGGTTGATTAGCCAGGTCGTAGGTCATCTTCACCGCGTTCATCGACGGCCTGATGACAGGATGATCCACCGGGTTTTCCACCAATTCGCCTTGCAAGTAGATCTTGAATTTCAGTTTGCGCAAACTATCCTCGTATTCCTGGCCGGTTTTTATTGCCACAGCTATTCCCCCTTTTCCCGGTGGCGGCCCCTGAAGCGGGGCCGCCCCTTCTTCCTTTAATAAGCCGCTAATCGCTTGTAAGTCTCCAGCCTCTCCCTGGCGTCGCGCTCCGCCTTATCGAAAAGAGCCTGCGCCGTCTCGGGGAACTGTCTGGCCAGCGCCGTGTAACGGACTTCGCTCATGAGGAAGTCCCGGAAACTCGCGGTGGGTTCCTTCGAGTCCAAAATGAAGGGGTTGCCGCCCTTCTCCTTAAGCTGCGGATTGTAGCGGTACAGCGCCCAGTATCCGGCTTCCACCGCCCGTTTGGCCTGCGCCTGGGTTTTTCCCATACCGGCCGTGATGCCGTGATTGAGGCAAGGAGCATAGGCGATGATGAGCGAAGGGCCGGGATACGCCTCGGCTTCGGCGATGGCCTTTAGGGTTTGGTTTTTATCGGCCCCCATGGCGACCTGGGCAACATATACATACCCGTACGACATCGCCATAAGCCCCAGGTCTTTCTTGCGGGTTTTCTTGCCGCTGGCGGCGAACTGGGCGACGGCGGCCGCCGGCGTCGCTTTGGACGACTGCCCGCCGGTGTTGGAGTAAACCTCGGTATCGAAAACAAGCACATTTACGTCTTCTCCCGAAGCCAACACATGGTCAAGACCGCCATAACCGATGTCATACGCCCAGCCGTCGCCGCCGAAGATCCATTGCGACCGCTTGACGAAAAAGTCGCGTTGGTTGTAGATCGCATTCAGCAACGGGTTGTCGCCCTTCTCCGCCGCGAGAGCGCTCGCCAGGCGATCGGCCCGCTCCCTCGTGCCCGCTCCCTCGTCGATGCGGGCCAGCCAATCCTCCAGCGCTATTTTGAGGTCTGGGGCAACGCCGCCGGCCAGCGCTTCGGTTACCAGGCCGGCAATAGTTCTCCTGACCTGCTGGCCGCCCATATGCATGCCAAAACCGTACTCCGCGTTATCCTCGAACAGGGAAAATCCCCAGGCCGGACCGAAGCCGCGCCGGTCGGTGGTATAGGAGGTCGAGGGAGCGGTCGCGCCCCAGACGGTCGAGCAGCCGGCCGCATTCGAGATAAGCATGCGGTCGCCGAAAAGCTGGGTTATAAGCTTTGCGTAGGGCGTCTCGCCGCACCCGGCGCAGGCGCCCGAAAATTCCTGCAGCGGCAGCGAAAACTGGCTGCCTTTGACGGTGAACTTCTGGGCTTCCGGGACAGTCCGGGGCGCCAGGGTCTGGGTGAAAGCCCACCACTCCTCGCAGGCCGGCCGCTGGTCGGCCAGTGGCTTCATCGCCACCGCCTTCTCCTTCGCCGGGCAAACATCGACGCAGTTGCCGCAGCCGGTACAGTCCATCGCCGAAACCGCCAGATGGAACATCAATCCCGGATAACCCGTGGCCGGCTTGGCGGCGAACCCGGCCGGCGCGTTCTTCAGGTCTTCGGGTCCAAGCAGCATAGGCCTGATGACCGCGTGCGGACAAACAAACGAGCATTGGTTGCACTGGATGCATTTATCGGCCTGCCATACAGGCGTCTCGAAGGCCACGCCCCTCTTCTCCCACGCCGTCAGCCCCGACGGAAACGTCCCGTCCTCCCGGCCGTTGAAGATGCTCACCGGAAGCTTGTCGCCTTCCTGGCGGTTCATCGGTATCATGACCTCTTTTACAAATTGGGGCAGCGGCTTATCGTCCGCGGGCGGCGCGTCAATCGCGTCTTTCCAGCCGGCGGGCACGTCGATACGTACAAGCTCGCGGATGCCGCGCTCCACGGCGGCAAAATTCATATCAATGGTAGCCTGCCCCTGTTTGCTGTACGAATCGACGATCGCTTCCTTGAGATAACGCACGGCGTCCGCCACCGGGATAATCCCCGCAAGCTGGAAGAAAGCAGCCTGCATAATCATATTTATCCGCCCGCCGAGTCCCAGCTCCTGGGCGATGCCCAAAGCATTGATCGTATAAAACTGGACGTTGTTGGCCGCCAGATACCGTTTCATCGCCGCCGGCAGGTTCTTTTCCAGCTCCTCCGGCCGCCACAGGCAATTCAGCAGGAATATCCCGCCCGGTTTCAGCCCGTCCAGAATGTCGTACAGGTCGACATACGCCTGATTGTGGCAAGCGATAAAATCGGCGTTGGTTATAAGATAGGAGGACTGGATGGGCTGCCGGCCGAAGCGCAGGTGCGAAACAGTCACGCCGCCCGACTTTTTTGCGTCATACGCGAAGTAGGCCTGCGCGTACAGATCGGTGTGATCGCCGATTATCTTGATCGCGCTTTTGTTCGCGCCCACCGTGCCATCCGCGCCCATCCCCCAGAATTTGCAGCAGGTCGTGCCGGCCGGCGTGGTATCGATAGCCAGCGGGTACTCCGGCAGAGAAGAAAAAGTCACGTCGTCGTTAATGCTCACCGTAAAGGCGGTACGGGGCTTATCCGCCTTCAGATTCTCATAGACGGCGGCGATATGGGCCGGGGTAAAATCCTTCGAGCCCAGGCCATAGCGCCCGCCGATGATAACCGGCGCGTCGGCCGAACCGAAAAACGCGTTTCTCACATCCAGGTACAACGGGTCACCGGCCGCCCCCGGCTCTTTGGTCCGGTCAAGCACGGCGACGGCGCGGGCGGAAGGCGGCACGGCCCGCAGGAAATGCTCGACCGAAAAGGGTCTATAGAGATGGACATCGACCAAGCCGACCTTCTCGCCACGCGCGTTCAGATAATCGATTGTTTCCCTGATGGCGTCGCAGCCCGACCCCATGGCGATGATAACCCGTTCCGCCTCGGGATCGCCGTAATAATTAAACAACCGGTAATCGCGGCCGGTGATTTTGTTGATTTCCCCCATGTAATATTCGACAATGCCGGGCAGCGCATCATAAAACTTATTGACCGCCTCGCGGGTCTGGAAATAAATATCCGGATTCTGCGTAGTGCCGCGGATCACCGGGTGGTCAGGGTTAAGAGCGCGACGGCGAAACTCGTCCACCGCCTCCATATCCAGCAGTTGGGCCAGCTCTTCGTAGTCGAGGGCATCGATCTTCTGCACCTCGTGCGATGTACGGAAACCGTCGAAAAAGTGGAGGAACGGCACCCGTCCCCGGATGGCCGCCAAATGGGCAACCGCGCCAAGATCCATCGCCTGCTGAACGCTGCTCGACGCCAGCAACCCAAACCCCGTCTGGCGGGTGGCCATTACATCCTGATGGTCGCCGAAAATGCTGAGCGCGTTGGCGGCCAAAGCCCGGGCGCTGACGTGGAAAACGGCGGGCAGCAGTTCGCCGGCGATTTTGTACATATTCGGTATCATCAGCAGCAAACCCTGAGACGCCGTATAAGTAGTGGCCAGCGCCCCGGCCTGCAGGCAGCCGTGCAGCGTCCCGGCCGCGCCCCCCTCCGACTGCATCTCGATTACCTTCACCGGCTGGCCGAAAAGATTTTTCCGGCCCTGGGCAGACCACTCGTCAACCAACTCCGCCATCTGCGACGACGGAGTGATCGGATAAATGGCCGCCACTTCGGTGAACGCATAGGAAACGAAGGCGGCGGCGCTGTTGCCGTCCATAGTCTGCATTTTTCTTTTGGCCATGCTAGAGGACTCCTTTTATATTATTTGTTTGCCGCGGTCTATATCGTGATGCCCTGTTTAAAGATGGCGATCCCGAAATACTAATTCGCGATTTACGGGACCCGTACCTGCCGTCGGCCGTCTTTAGCGCCTCGCAAATAATGACCGCAATTCCCTTAATAACGTCCTCATCCAGAAGGCAGCCGTTGTTAAAATACATCCAGTTTTCTCGTTGCGCGGGAACTCACCGGTCGCCAGAAGGTCGGCGATAACCACCCGACCTTCTGAACGCTACCCGGCGAAAGAGGGCCCGCAGGCCCTCTTAACGGGTTGAACTCAAGAGGGAATATTCGGTTTTGTATCGCCGAACTGACAGACTATCGGCACGTCGGTGTTCATGCCGACGGGCTTTGTGGTCTTGAACAGCTTCAGCCACACGCGGATGGAGTCGCCGAGGATGGCCAAGACCATGATGATCAGGACAACGCTGAGGGTGGCCATGAGGTTGCCGTTGAAGGTGCTGAAGCCGAGGTAAAGCTTTACGTTCATGGCGCCGGCCGTGAGGACGGTTACCGCCAGGAATGTCAGCGGCACGAGGGTAACGAGCGCGTACGCCTTGTTGGCAGCCAGCTTGAGGATGACGGTCGTGCCGACGGCCAGGGCGATGCAGGCCAACAGCTGGTTGGCCACCCCGAACATCGGCCAGATGCTGCTGACGCTATTGGTGTAGAGCAGGTAACCGAAGGCGAAGCACATGACGCCGCCGCAGAAGAGGGAGCCCGGTATCCAGCCGGTCTGCTTCAGGGGCGGGTAGACGTAGGTGCCGAGCACGTCCTGGAGGATGTAGCGTCCGACACGAGTGCCGGCATCGACGGTAGTGAGGATGAACAAGGCCTCGAACATCAGCGCGAACTGATACCAGTAGCTCATCAGGTGGCTCATGCCGCCGATGCTGGAAAAGATGTGGGCCATGCCAACCGCAAGGGACACGGCGCCGCCGGGACGGTGCATGACGTCGATACCCACCAGCGCCTGGAGTTTCTGGATCTCCACCGGCGGGAAAATGGTCTGCACCTTGGCGTAAACCGGTGCCAGGGTATTGATGGCGAAATAGTCGCCGGGATACAGGACGATAGCCGAGATGAGAGCCATAGTGGCGACGAAGCCTTCGACACACATGGCGCCGTAGCCGATAAAGCGGACCTGGGTTTCCTGATCGACCATCTTGGGCGTCGTGCCCGAGCCGATCAGTGCATGGAAGCCGGAGATGGCGCCACAGGCGATGGTGATGAACACGTACGGCCAGATTGGGCCGGGGATGATCGGGCCGCCACCGGCGTACATGGCGTTGAACGCCGGCATGTTGATGGGCGGCTGGACGATGAGGATGCCCAGCGCCAGCGCCACGATAGTGCCGATCTTCATGTAGGAGCTAAGGTAGTCGCGGGGGGCCAGCAGCAGCCATACCGGCAGGCTGGCGGCGATAAAGCCGTAAATCGGAATGGCGATGGATAGTTCCTCCCGGGACAGGGTGAAGATTCCTGACAATCCGCTCCACGCCCCGCCGGGCATCACCCAGTGGCCGGCGAACACGGCGGCGAGAACGAGCAGGAAGCCGGCGATCGAGCCGGAACGGATCGACCCCGGGGCGATCTTGAACATATACAGGCCGACGACGATGGCGATCGGGATGGTCATGAACAGAGTGAATGCTCCCCACGGATTTTTCATCATCGCGAAGACCACGACCATGCTCAGCCCGGCCAGGGAATTGACGATGATGAAAAGGATCGCGAACGAGGTCGTCAGCCCGGTGACCCCGCCGACCTCTTTGCGGGCGATCATGCCGAGAGATTGGCCGTTGTGGCGCACCGAGGCGAAAAGAATAATCATGTCATGCACGGCGCCGGCAAAAACCGCGCCCAGCATGATCCAGGCAGCGCCGGGGCTCCAGCCCCACTGGGCCGCCAACACCGGGCCGACCAGCGGGCCGGCGCCGGCGATGGCGGCGAAGTGATGGCCGAACAACACAATCTTATTTGTGGGCACATACTCGCGGCCGTCGTTGCAACGATGTGCCGGCGTGACGTTCTCGTCGCTAAGCATCAGAACTTTTGCTGCGATAAAGGCGGAATAGTAGCGGTACCCTAATATCAAGACACACGCCGATGTAATCAGTAGCCAGATAGAATTCATACTGATTATTCCTCCTTGCCGTTTTGAATTCCACTAGAGGAGCAGCCGAGATTCACCTGCCTTTACAATTAAATTTCCGGGCGTTTACTGAACAGGGGTGCCGTTAGGCCGGGCCAGGGGCTTCTCCCCCTTTATTCCCTTGACGAATTCATAGGCCGCAGCCACATTGGCCGCCGGACCTTCAATAATAATGACCACCGACCCTTCGGCCCCGGCGATACCGCCGCCGCCGGCATGATACGCCTCCACACCGAACAACTGGGCAAACGCCTGGATTTCGGTCACGACGGTAGCCCGACAGCACGGCACCAGGCCGAATTTCATGCCGTCCCCGCAGGCGAACCGTTTGCTGCCGCTGTGTTTCACCGCCTCGGGGACACTGGCGACCATCTTCTCCAAACCTACCGGTACAATATACTGCGAGCCGCGGGCCAGGATGGTTCCCATCGACCAGCCCATCGTCCCCCCCTTACCGTCGCCGGCGAACACCGCCGCCCGGTACTCGGCGTCAACGGCGTTGGCGCCCTTGATGAACACGTCCCCGGCCGTAAATTCCGCCAGCGCCTCCTCGGGGATCATGGTCAGGCGCTTTCCTTCCCGCAGCACGACCGGAAAGATATAATCCGGGTTCTTGGGCGCGCCCCACGTTTCGCCGCCCCAGATATGGCCCGAAACGAAATTTTCTTTGACCATCGGCTCGCCGAGGAGCTCTTCGGCCACGTAGCCTGTGCTGGTGCCGGTGGCAATGATGATCCAACCGCTCTTCAAGGCGTTCTGTACCGCCGGCAGCTTCGCCACCGCCTTGGCGATCAACCGTCGCGACTCGTACGGGGTGATAACAACGAATGCCGTCTGTGTATCCATCTCTTCACTCCTAATTTGAAATATTATTATCTGGGCCGCGTGCCCGATAATCCGAGAATACCCCTCATTACTGAAATTGCATTTGCATTTTGTTCCGATATTATTAATATTCACTACGCAAATTCAGAATTCATAATTCCATTTTTGTTTGTTGTTCTGGATAAAAATGGTTTCTCCTTCTTTTTCACCCACCGATAACTAATATTTTCAAACAAAAAACAACCGGCTTTCCCCGCGGGAAAACCGGTTGTCTCTTATCGCCCTCAGACCGAGGTCTGGCAGCTATTCAAAAATTGTCTTGTAATCGTCGGAAATCTTTTGGGTCGTGTTAAGAACCGCAGGGACGAGTTCCGCGATCACCTCGGGCGTCATTCGCACTTTGGGGGCGGTAACGCTCAGCGCGGCCACCACCCTGTCGCCCACCCCGAACACCGGTCCGCCTACGCACACCAGCCCAAGATAAAATTCCTCGTCGTCAATCGCGTATCTGTTTTGCCTGATTTCCTTAATCTTGTCCAGCAGCTTCTTGCGGTCGACGATGGTCATTGGCGTTAGCTGCGGCAGAGGATCAGGCAGTAAGCTCAATATCAGGTCGTCAGCCAAATCGCTAAGCAGGCTTCGTCCGAGAGATGTGCAATACAGCGGGTAGCTGTCGTCGAGGGTGAAGTATGGCCGCAAATGGTGTTTGGACTCGATAAGTTCGATATAAGAGCACTTGTCCTGGTCGCGCACCGCCAGATTGACACTCTCGCCGAACCGTTCGTTCAGAGCTTGCATGTGGCGCCTGGCCTGTTCTTTCCACTTCAGCAGGTTCAGACTTTTGTTGTATGTCTGGAGGATCTTCGGGGAAAGACGGTACTTCTTGTTCCGCGGGTTCTGGTACAGGTAACCCATCAGCTCGATCGTGTTGACGATCCTCTGGACGCTGCTTTCCGGAAGGCCCACGATCTGCCCCAGCTCTGTGACGCCATACTCGTCGCTGTCCTTAAAGGATTCCAGCACCGATAACCCTTTCGTCAGCGCCTGGATTTGATTTTTGGCCTCATCAGTCTTCTTCATTGTGCCCCCACATTCCAAAAATACGCTTGCAAATTCCACTTTTCCATGCATGTTACTGTGGTATTTGGAAAGGTCACATAATAAAAGCCTGTATTAATTATAGCATATTTACTTCTTCATGGACAATAACATTCCGCCTTGGCAGTCGAATACTCAGTCAAAGAACCGAGCCGTTCGAGCGCAGTCCAGTCCCTATCTTCCCTGTTTGCCGCCGATCTTGCGGCCGTCAAACAAAAACCGGATGACGGTAAGCGCTTCCGCAGGGCCCATATTATCTTCATAGCCCAGCGCCTTGAACTCAGCCGCGATACCTGCCTGCGTTTCCCGGGAAACCGCTGTCAGACCCCGGATCTCGGGAACGACGGCCTTGATCTCGCTGTTATCCATCAAACCGATGATGCCCTGGCCTTTCTCCGCGCCGATAATCATAAGAAAAACGGCCACCTTTTTTAGTGGCGTCAAAACAAGCCCCCCAGTTTCTGCACCCGTATATTTGATATTATAAATTTTGGCCGGTTTTACTGCTTTTGTTCGATTTCCGTAACACACTCTGTCTTGATTTTCTGCACCAGGAATTGCAGGGCATCGACAACGTGCGGCCTTATATCGCCCGCGATCAGCACATACATGATGTCATCTCCCAGGTCAAGCTGGCCTTCGTTCAGCCACACCTTAATATAGAAAATGCCTGCCAGCTTATAGGTTTCGGCAATCGCGGCATCAACTTTTGCGGCATCGTACGCGAACTCCATCCCCTTTACCAGCGAGCCGTCGTTAATCCCCTCGCGCACCTGGGCCTTCGGCGTCTGACGGACAACGCCGTTATGGACCAAAATCATTCCCGCCTGTAAAGCCGCTGGATGAGCCTTTGCTTCTTTGAGCCATGCATCGATGGATGGTGATACTTTTCTCGTTTTCACGCTTGTCATAAGATAAACACGCCCCTCATCTGTTTAATACATATTATCTGCAGCAATAAGACATGCCTTTATTTTCATTATACGCCCGGCGACCCCGCAAATCACGCCGTTTTTATTGCCCGCCGGACTGCAGCAGACCTTGTCTATGTTTGCAAATCGTCGCTTTGATGGCGGCATAGTCGATCTCCTCAGGCAACGCCTCTTTGAGCGGCTTAAGCTTGGCAACGCCCAATTCGTCGATCTTGGCGACAATCAATGCCTCATAACGGGCGGGTATCAGCGCCGACCAGTCTATCTCATAACCTTCCAAGCTGCACCGCATCAGGTGGTCCTGCACCGTCAGCAGCGTCAGCTTGCGCTGAGTCGCAATCGCCGCAAGCGTTTGTCCGGTCCGGTACAAACCCAGCGTGACGACATGACTGGGCGCCCCGTCGTCCTTATCGCCAGCACCTGCCGCCTTTGTCGGGGCGGGGCCGGGCGACAGATCATGCTCGGCGCAGTATTGCCGGATGGCCTGCAAAAATTCGTCGCCGTAGCGTTCCAGCTTGCTTTCGCCGACCCCCTTGACCAGCCGCAGCCCCTGGCGGTCAGTCGGACAATACTCGCACATCTCCCGCAGCGTACTATCGGCGAATACCACATAAGGCGGCACGCCCAGCCGGTCGGCGATCGTCTTGCGCAATGCCCGCAGCAATTCAAACAACGAATTGTCCTTCGCCGTTGCCCGCTGCCTTTTGGCCGCCTTCTGCCATACCCTTGCCCCGTCCCGCAACACCGCGGCCCCTTCACAGGTCATCTTCACCACCGGATACTCGCTCTCCGTCAGGCGGAGATAGCCGGTGGCAATCAGCCGGTTGATCAGGTCTTTTACTTCCTGCAGGCTGTACTCTTTAAGCAGGCCATAGACCGGCAGCGTCTCGGCGCCCAGCTCGCGTACCTTCCTGTTCTTGGCGCCTTTCAGCACATCGGCGACAAGGTTGACGCCGTAACGCTCTTTCAGGCGCGCAACGCACGAAAGTACCTTCTGCGCCTCGACGGTTATATCGACAAGGTCATTGCCGTCATTGCAGTTGCTGCAGTTGCCGCATTCATCGGCAGCCGCCCGTTCGCCGAAATACTCCAGAATGTACCGCCTGAGACAGGCGGGTGTATGGCAATAGTCCACGATAAATTTCAGCTTGCCGAATTCGCCGGCTTTTCGCTCACTGTCGGACACCGACTGCTCGATTAAGAACTTTTGCAGCTGGATATCCTGAGCGCCGAACAACAGTATGCATTCACCCGGTTCACCGTCCCGGCCGGCCCTCCCGGCCTCCTGATAATATGATTCCATATTCTTCGGCATATTGAAATGGATCACATAGCGCACATCGGGCTTATCGATGCCCATGCCGAACGCGTTCGTGGCCACCATAACGCTTATATCGTCGCGGATAAAAGCCTCCTGGCTTTGCCTCCGCTCCTCGTCGCCCAGTCCGGCGTGATATTTCCCGACCGGCCAGCCCGCTTTGCGCAAAGCGGCGTAAAGATTGTCGACCTCTTTGCGGGTTGCGGCGTAAATTATCCCTGACTTGCCCTTATTGGCGGCCACATATTTCAGCACAAAATCTTTCTTGTTCTCGCCGCGGCTGACGGTGAACGAGAGGTTGGCACGGTCGACGCCGGTGTAGAAAGTGGCCGGCTTATGCAGCCCCAGCAGCTCGATGATATCTTGCTTGACACTGTCAGTGGCGGTTGCGGTGAAAGCGCCGATGACCGGGCGGCTGGCCAACCGGCCGATAAACGGCCCGATGGCCCGGTAACTGGGGCGAAAATCGTGCCCCCACTGCGAAATACAGTGAGCCTCGTCGATAGCCACCAGCGATATCGCCAACGTCTGGACAGCCGACTGAAAGTACTCCGATTCCAAACGTTCCGGGGCAACGTATAAAAGCTTGTACCGGTTCATGCGCGTGTTATAGAGGCGTTCATTCACCTGTGCGCCGGTTAGCGAACTATTGATGTAAGCGGCCGGAATGCCCACCTCATGAAGAGCGTCGATCTGGTCTTTCATCAGCGAGATCAGCGGCGACACAACGATAGTTATCCCCGGCAGCATCAGCGCCGGCAGTTGGTAGCACAGCGATTTCCCTGCGCCTGTCGGCATAACTGCCAAAGTATCGGTGCCATTCGTCAGGCTGCCGATTATCTCGGCCTGTCCTGGGCGGAAATCGGCGTAACCGTAATATTTCTGCAATAAAGTCCGGGCATCTCGCACTATCTTTCTCTCCTATGGGCCTTACGATAATTTCTTTACGCACTCTCCCCATTATAACACGCTCGCAGGAAAAAGCCTCTCAATGGAGAAAGGCAATAAAAAAGTAACTTTACGGCATTTTTTGTCTAATATGCAAATTCAATACAGGAGGCGATTAAACGTGACCGCTTTTGAAAAGCTGAGGGAAATAATTATGGAACTGAAAAAAGGCAAATTCTCCGCAGCCGACATGGATCCGGGGACTATGCTTGTTGAAGATTTAAAGCTGGATTCTCTCGATTTGGCCGAGCTGCTTGTCCTGATGGAAAATGAATTTTCCCTGGAAATAGACCCGGATGATTTACAAGAATGCAATACCCTTGGCGCCGTGGCCGGCTATCTTGACCGGCGACTGGCCGGGTAAGCGCAAATACACGGGGGAAAAACAATTGGCTAACGACGAATATCGGATTATCCCTGTCGACAGTTCAAATGTCGGATTTGTCGGCGGCGTATTTCGCTCGGTATATGGCGACGACTTCCCGGTTAAAGATGTATACGATCCGGACACCCTCCTGCGGGAAATCGGGGCAGGCCGGGTAAAAGCGTTCTTGGCTTTTGACCGGCATGGCCAACCGGCAGGTTATGTGTCGCTTTTTAAAAACGCCCCCAATCCCCGGCTGTGGGAAGCCGGCAATATGGTGGTTGACCCCGCCTATAAACTCACCAGCCTGTCGTCTCTTCTGGCCAAACAATATTTTCATCCTGAGCTTCTCGATAGCGCCGACTGTGACGGCATCTTCGGTGAAGCGGTGTGCCACCATTATGCTTCGCAGGTCGGCTCCGTCAAGTCCGGGATGCGCGACTGCGCCATCGAACTGGATCAGATGTCGGGCGCCAGCTTTAAAGAACATCAGGAAATCGCCACCCGGCGAGTGTCCTGCGTTTTCAATTTCCTCGAAATATCCGCGCCTACCGAGGCCGTCTATCTTCCGGAGGAATACTGCGGTGTCGTGCGCGATCTGGCCCAGGCCTTGCAGCCGAGAACATTTTTGCCAGCCGATGCGCCTTTGCCGGTCACGGGATCAACCCTCAAACAGGACACTTATTATGCGGCGGCCCAGACCTGGAAAGTCTCCGTCCGGGAAATCGGCGCCGACTGGCAAACGTTCCTCGACGAGCTTGTTACTGAAGCTGCCGCTAAGCGGGTAATCAGTCTGCAAGTCACCCTTAACACCGCTTTGCCGTATCTGGGCGCCGCGGTAGGCAGCCTGCGGGAGCGGGGCTTCTTTCTGGGAGGCTTGCTGCCCCGATGGTTTGGCAGCGACGGTCTAATGCTGCAAAAGGTGTTCGGCGCAGAAACCGACTATGCCCAGCTGAAGCTATACAGCAAAACAGCCAAAAACTTGTTGGCGTTTATCCGCGCCGACCAGGAAGCGGTTGGCCGGGAGTCGCTGCTCACCCCCGCGGACAAAGAATGGTTCCGCCGCCAGGACCGGGCAACAGCTCACGAACTTCCCCCCAATAAGACGGTATTGGATCTATTCCTGGAACAGGCCGCCCTTTTGCCCAACCATCCGGCGGTGGTCGACGGCGACAGCAGCCTCAGTTACCGGGAACTGAACGCCAAAGCCAATCAACTGGCGCGGCTCATCGCCGGCAAAGGCGTACATCCAGGCGATCTCGTCGCCATCCTCCTCGACCGCTCGGCGGAAATGGTCATCGCCGCCCTGGCCATATGGAAAACTGGCGCCGCCTATGTCCCCATAAACCCTCAGTACCCGGCTGAACGGCAGCTGTATATTCTCCGCGACACCAAGTGTGCGCTGGTGCTGACCAGTACAGCCCATGCCGCTGACGGCTCTTTCCCCGCAGCCGCGGTCTGCCTCGACGACCCGGACATATGGCGCGAATCGGCGGCCGACCTACCGCAAAAACCTCGCGGAGAAGACCTCGCCTATGTCATCTACACCTCCGGTTCGACCGGAAACCCCAAAGGGGTGATGATCGAACACGCGGCACTCCTGAATATGTGCTGCTGGTACCAGGCCTCGCGCCGTCTCCAGCCCGATGATCGCAAGGCCCAGTGCTGCTCCTTCGCCTTCGACGCATCGGTGCTCGAAATATTCCCCTGCCTGACCGCCGGCGCCACACTCTACATCGTGGCGGACAAACTTCTTGTCTGGCTCAGCGGTCTGAACAAATTCTTCGAGCGGCATAAGATTACCGCAGCCACCTTGCCGACTCCTGTTGGCGAGATGTTTATGCGCCTGTTCGACAACAGCTCGCTGCGCTTCCTGGATGTCGGCGGCGACAAACTCAAAAGCTTCACAAGGCGGAATTATCAGCTGTTCAATTGCTACGGGCCTACGGAATACACAGTATGCACCAGCGATTTCTCCGTTGATCGCCAATACGATAACATTCCCATCGGCAAACCGGTATGGAATACCGACGTGTATGTGCTCGACGCCGACGGCCGCCGCCAGCCGGTCGGCGAACCGGGCGAACTCTGCGTCGCCGGCGCGGGGATCGCCAGCGGTTATCTCAACCGGCCCGAACTGACCGCCGAGAAATTCGTCGACGACCCTCTTCGCCCAGGGCAAAAGATGTACCGCACAGGTGATCTCGGCAGGCAGCTTGACGACGGCAATCTGGAATTTCTCGGCCGCATCGATTTTCAGGTTAAAATTCGCGGTTTTCGCGTCGAACTGGGTGAAATAGAGCAAGCCCTGCTCCGGCAAGACGGGGTTCACGAAGCGGTTGTCGTCGACAGGCAGGACACAGCCGGCAGCAAGTTTCTGTGCGCCTACATCGTGGCGGAGCCAAGCGTCACAGCCGATGATCTGATGAAATCGCTTACCCGCCACCTGCCGGATTACATGGTTCCTGCACACATCATAAAACTCGACCGCCTGCCGCTCAATTTCAGCGGCAAAGTCGACCGAAAAGCCTTGCCTGCGCCAGAATGCTAGACCCAAAAGGGCCCCGTCCGCCGGAAAGGCGGACGGGGCCCTTTTAACGGAGTTATCCTGATCCACTTCACAAATATACTAACTTTTATCTTCAATCTTTCCGATTGCTATGATAATCAAGCCAGCCGCATTGTGGACAAATCGCCGGCGATGGCAAACTCGGCCGCAGTATTTGCTCTCACGTCCTCTACCGTCACGTCCGGAGCCAATTCTTTCAGTGAAAGTCCCTTATCCGTCACCGCGAAAACGCACAGGTTTGTAACGATAATATCCACCACCCTGCTGCCCGTCAACGGCAGAGTGCACCTTCTCAATATCTTGGGAAGCCCGTCTTTAGCCGTATGCTCCATAGCGACAACCACCTTTTTAGCCCCCGATACGAGGTCCATCGCCCCGCCCATGCCCGGAACCAGCTTCCCCGGCACCATCCAATTGGCCAGATTTCCCGCCTGGTCGACCTCCAGCGCGCCGAGAACGGTCACATCCACGTGGCCGCCACGGATAATCGCGAACGACATGGCGCTATCGAACACAGCGCCGCCGGCAGCAATCGAAACCGGCTTCCCGCCCGCATTTGTCAAATCCTCATCAGCCCGTCCCTGCAAGGGCGCCAACCCGACAAACCCGTTTTCCGACTGTAGAATGACTTCCACGCCGGCCGGCAGAAAATCGGCCGCCAATGTAGGGATACCGATGCCCAGATTGACGACATAGCCATCCTTGAACTCCTTGGCCACCCTTTTAGCGATTACTGTTTTTGCATCCATTTCTCCGCCCCCCTACCCTTGAACAATGCAGTCGACGAATATCCCGGGCGTCACCACCTCGTCAGGGTCTATCTGCCCTGCGTCCACGATCAATTCGGCCTCCACGATAACCACATCGGCCGCCGTCGCCATCAGCGGATTGAAATTGCGGGCCGACCTGCGGAACACCAGATTGCCGGCAGTATCCGCCATATACGCCTTCAGCAGCGCGACCTCGGCCTTCAGCGGCTTTTCCAGAAGATATTCCCTGCCATCTACCTTAATCACTTCTTTCCCGTCGGCGACCAATGTCCCGATACCTGTCGGGGTGAGTATGCCGCCAAGGCCGGCGCCTCCGGCGCGAATCCGCTCCGCGAGCGTTCCCTGGGGAACAAGGTCGACATTAAGCTCGCCGTTATTCATCTGCCGGCCAGTCTCGGGATTGGTGCCGATATGAGATACAATTACTTGCCTCAGCCTTCTCGCCACGACCAGCTTACCGATTCCCTTTTCCGGCGTCCCGGTATCGTTGGCAATCACGGTAAGCCTGTCCGTGCCTTTCTGCAGCACTGCATCTATCAATTTCTCCGGCGTCCCCACGGCGAGAAAGCCGCCGATCATCACTGTCATGCCGTCCTTAACTGCGTCGAGGGCTTGATTAAGCGTCTTGACCTTGTCCATCTTGTCCTCCGGATGATTTATTAGCGAAGAAGCCGGATTTCTCCGGCTCTTCGCTTCCCACGGGATATGAGTTATAAGAACGCCGGCGATCGTGCCGAGGGGGTCGCCGCGATCACCGGGCAGTCTTATTCGTAGGGCTAACGACTCACCCGAAAGCAAGCTTCCGGCTCGCTGTTGCCCTGCATAGCGACTTGCACAAAGCGCCTTCGCTGACGCTCGCCCCTTGGGCTCGCTGCTAAACCAGGCCTGTAGCAAGATGAATAGCGATTACCAGGAAGGCGGCCGCCGTTTTAATCAGGACGATGTTGAACATATCCGGATAACCCTGTTTATGGGTCAGGCCGCAAATCGCCAGGATGGTGATAACCGCGCCGTTGTGCGGCATGCTGTCCAAGCCGCCCGAAGCCATGGCTGCCACCCGGTGCAGGACTTCCGGCGACATGCCGATCTGGTTGGCCCACGCCAGCCAGTCCTTAGCCATAAGGTCGAGAGCGATCGACATACCTCCGGAAGCGGAACCGGTAATGGCCGCAAGGGTGGTTACCGTCACGCCCTCGGATACCAGCGGGCTATTGCCGATCTGGATGCCCAGGAAGAAATTAGAAATATGCTTGAATCCGGGCAAACTGGCGATAACGTTGCCGTATCCTACCTCCGAGGCGGTATTCATGATCGCCAAAAGCGACCCGATCGCGCCGGCGTTAAGGGCTTTTGCCAGGCCGCCGCTCTTCAGGTTCCGGTAGCCCATGGCGACCGCGAGAATGATACCGACGACGACGGAAATGATCAGCGACCAGATAGCGACTACATTTTTGACCGCCGGCGCCATCAGCGGCAGCTTCATGCCGACGAAAGGAGCAAGAATATTGGGATCCCAAGTGAAAAGGCGGGTCATGAAGAAGTTCAGTACAAGCACGGCAAGAAGCGGCAGGAGAGCCAGTTTCCAGTCCGGCATATCCTTCAGGTCAAAATCGGGCGGCTCGTTCACGAGCGGCTCGCCGTTGCTGTAACCGCCGCCGCGGGCCTGGAGTTTCTTGTTTTTCCACTCCAGGTAGTACATCCCGCCGGCGAAAATTATCAGACCGCCTAAAATGCCCAGCACGGGCGCGGCATAGACAGTAGTACCGAAGAAGGCCGTCGGAATAATGTTCTGAATCTGGGGGGTGCCCGGGAATGCGTCCATGGTATATGTGCATGCGCCAAGCACGATAACGCTGGGAATCAGGTTTTTCGAAATGCCCGCTTCTTTAAACAAGGCCGCGGTGAAAGGATAAAGAGTAAACACGACAACGAACAGGCTTACCCCGCCGTAGGTCAGAACACCGCCGGCAAGCACCGCCGCCAGTATGCTGCGCTCTTTACCCACGACCTGCACAATCTTGTAGGCGATGGCTCTCGCCAGTCCGGTGTCTTCCATGACTTTCCCGAACACAGCGCCCAGCATAAATATCGGGAAAAATGACTTGACATAAGTCACCGTTTTCGCCATGAACAGCTCTGTATAGGCCGGCATCGGCGATAATCCCTGGCTGGCGGCCGCAAGAAGCGCGAAAACCGGCGCAAACAAGATTACCGAAAAACCCCGGTATGCGAAAAACATTAGCAAGAACAGACTGAGGATAATACCCAATACATCCATGCGAATTACTACCTCCCCAACTTTATTCTATCTCGCTTTGGCAATGATCTCATCAAATCTGGCGAGATTGCCCCAACTAGTTACCTCCTTCCTCGCTTCCGCTTCTTTCACCAGTTCGACAACTTTGTCGTTGAACGGCGTAGCTATGCCGCATTCCCGGCCGCCGCGGCTTACGACGCCGTTGATATAATCGATCTCGGACGGTTTCCCTTTCTCCAGGTCTTGGAGCATACTGGCTTTATTGTTGTGGCGGCCCCAGACTCTCCGGTAAAGAGCCATCTTGCCGGGGATATCGTCCTTGCTGCCCAGCTCAAGAGACTCCAGGTTCTCCCCCTGCATCTCCACCATGCGGTAACCCTTGGCATGGCATACCTTGATAACCTCATCGGCGATATGAGAGATGCAGATCATCGCTTTCGGGTCTTCCAGCACCGGCCGGAAAGAAACGCCAAGCGAAGCCGACATGCCGCTGAAGGTCGAATTCATCAAAAGCTTGGTCCAGCGGATCCCCATCAGATTGGTCAGTATCGTCGTTCCGCCGGCCGCGCCAAGGATTTCTTTTACCTTTTCCAGCCGCGGCCTGACGACGCCGTCCATCTCACCGATCTCAAAAGCGAATTTCTCGATAGCCTCCATGCTCGACGTAAGCTCGGACACGCCGGGCCTCAGCCACGTGGCCCCGAAGCCCACCGCGCCGCCGATGGTTCTTTCCTTGCCCACATACGACGCCACCGATTCTTCGGGAATGCCGTTCTGTAACGTGCATACGATGCTGTCTTTGTGAAGGAAGGGGAGCAATTTGGTTAACGCGACTTCGTTTGCCGTTTGTTTTGTCAAAACAAACACCAGATCATACTGACCGGTCATCTGGTCCGGAGTAAGCGCCGAAACCTTCTGATGCATGTTAAGGTTGCCGGTTACCGTGGCGCCGTTCGCGTTGAGGGCGTCGACATTCTCCTTGAAAGAGTCGATCAGATCAACCTGCTTCCCATTGGCGGTCATGCGAGCGCCGATGATAATGCCGAGCGCCCCCGCGCCCAAAATAGCAGTACGCATAATAATCCCTCCAGCTGTATTCTAAAAATTGACCTTGTCATTCCCCTTGAGAGCGAGTATCTCACGCGCTTCGTCGGCGGTAGCTATCTCCAGCCCGAGTCGCTCGGCGATCTCTTTGATCTGTACGACCTGTTCGCCGCTGGACTTCGCGAGCACCCCGGGTTTAAGATAAACATTGTCCTCCAGGCCGACCCTGGCATTACCGCCCATACACAGCGCAGCGGTCACGAGCGGAAACTGGGCCTTGCCGGCGGCAGCGCACGACCAGACGAAATCGCCGATTTGTTCACGGGCCGTTCTGACGAGATAAGCCAAATTCTCGACTGTAGCCGGAATCCCGCCGAGTATGCCCATTACAAACTGCATGTAGATCGGTTTTTTCACCAGCCCCTTATTATAGAAATAGGCGATATTGTTGATCATACCCACGTCGTAGACCTCGAACTCGGGTCGGATGTCGTACTTGTTCATCGTCTCGATGTAATACTCCATTCCGGCAAAGGTATTCGAGAAAATCAGATCATAGGTCCCTTGCAGATAAGGTACCTCCCAGTCATACTTCGGGTTCTTCAGCTTCCCAGCGAGATCGGCGAATACGAAGTTGACCGACCCTGCATTGCACGAAGCCAGCTCCGGCTTGAGTTCCACTGCCGGCGCCAGTCGCTGCTCCTTTGACATCAGCAGCGAGCCGCCGGTCGTAACGCAGACCACGGCGTTGCACTGTTTTTTTATCGAAGAAACGATATGCTTCATGATTTCGATATCGGGAGTAGGCTTGCAATCCTCGGGATTGCGGGCATGAACATGGACCACCGCCGCACCGGCCTCATGAGCTTTGACGGCATCGGCAATGATTTGTTCCGGCGTGGCCGGGAAATAGGGACTCAGGCTAGGGGTATGGGTCGCCCCCGTAACCGCAGCGGTGATGATGATTTTCTGTGATTTAGCCATCTGGATTCCTCCATCTTCTGATTATTACGCCTGCTCACCCGCGAAACGCCGCCGGCGCCATTGACTGGCGACCCTCTCCGCTGGGTCTGCATGCCCCACTATAAAGCACAAGGCGTGCCATCTTTAATTTATGTAAACTTCATGACTGCTTCGCGTACCGGACCTGACTGCTCAATTTAAAGCTCAGACTATTAACGGCAAGGCAATGAGCACTTTCCGCCAGGTCGAGAATTAAACTGATTTTACCAATAATTAGTTGACAGCGAATGTAACTGATAGCCGCTCAAAGTGTAAGCAATAGATGACACAAAAACTTTGTGAATATTAAAAAACTTGCCATCCGCCCCGCACGGCAATAAAAAGAGAAACAGTGTAAGTTGTCGCTTACACTGTTTCTCTATACTTACACTATATTACCGTTAGCTTATTCCCAGCCGGCGCATTTTTTGATACAACAATGGCCTGGCGATATCGAGCAGCTCCGCGGCTTTCTTTTTATTTCCCTGCGTAGCGCGCAAGGCGTTAAGGATCATTTCCTTTTCGGTGGCCGCCTTCGCTTCCTGAATACCGCGCCCGGCTATCGCATGGCCCTGATTCTCTATCTTCGGCACCAGCCACGCGAAGTGCTTCGCTTCGAGAAAATTGCTATTACATTGATTGATCGCTCTTTCCACTGCATGTTCCAGCTCCCGGATATTTCCCGGCCAATCGTAATTCATAATTAGTCCGAGGGCCTCCGGGGCCACGGACACCGCCCCTAATCCCGCCTGGTCCCCGTATTTTTCCGCGAACTTTTGCACGAAAAGTGGAATATCCACTTTTCTCTCGCGCAGGGGCGGCAGCTTGATCGGAATAACGTTTAACCGGAAAAACAAATCCGAACGAAAAGTTCCCCGCTTAACCATCTCTTCCAGACTGTCGTTAGTAGCCGCTACGATCCGGACATCGACGGGTATGGAATCAGAGCCGCCCACCCGTTCGATTTCCTTCTCCTGCAGCACCCGCAGCAGCTTCGCCTGGGCCGCCGGCGACAGCTGACTTATCTCATCCAAAAACAGCGTACCCTTGTCGGCCTGTTCGAACTTACCCTTTTTCCCCGATTTCCGCGCCCCGGTGAAAGCCCCTTCCTCATAGCCGAACAGCTCCGATTCGACAAGCTCTTGGGGGATGGCCGCGCAATTGAGCTTGACAAAGGGGTAATAGGCGCGGTGGCTTTCCTGGTGCAATGCATGGGCCACCAACTCCTTGCCGGTCCCTGTCTCCCCCTGGATCAGCACGGTGGAATTCGCGGACGCCGCCTTGAATATCGCCGCGCGGATCTCCTTCACAGCGTTGCTGGAACCGATGATATCGGCCAGAGAATAACGCACCCCGGAATATTTCTTGACCTTTTCCTTATAGTAGTCAAGCTGGCTTTGCAGTTCCCTGATAGATTCAAAAAGCTTTTCGGCGACTTCAAACACCTGAAAAGACATGGCGCCGATAAGGACTCCGTCCTTCACCAGCGGAATCCGGTTGACGATCAAAGGTTTTCCTTGATGGTAGAATACATCTCCCAATATCGGCTTACCTGATTCAACAACCAGGGGCAGTTTGCTTGTCGGCACAACATCCTTGACGTTGCACCCTACGACCGCTTCCGGGTCCAAACCCCTGGACCGCGCATACTTCTCTTCCATAAACACAACGCGGGATAAATGATCAACAACTACCAACCCCCACATATGCGCGAAAACCTGTTTCATAATCTCGCTATGTTTGGCCAACCATAACCCCTCCTCTCAATGCCAACTCCAAGGCTCGGGAATCGCCAAACGCCGATTAGGCGGATCAATTATTCACCAGTTATGATTGTAACTACACGCCAACAAAAACGGTCAAATCAACAAATTTACCCCGTTTCGCAGCTACCCAGCCTCAGCGGCGAAGCAGTCGATCTGCCGCAAGACATAACCCTTTTTCGATTATACCTTTTTCCGGCGAAATCGAAAAGAGCATACACTTGTCGGCTAAATGGCAACCGAACGTCCTCGGCCGCGCCGCCGCCGGCTCGTCGAGAAATGACTGCCGTTACCCTAACGTGGTGGAAAAATGTACTATTTGCCATCCTTAACCGCATATTTACTTATTTTTCACAAATTACTCGCGAACTTGCATTATAATAAAGAATGGGAGTTTATTATTATAGCGAAGGTGATTTAAATTGGAGATTAAAGCGCTTAAAAAACTGCAGTTATACGGGTTTAACAACCTTACGAAAACCCTCAGCTTTAACATGTACGACATTTGTTACGCCAAAAGCGTACATCACCGCAACGAATATATCGCCTATATCGACGAGGAATACAACGCCGAAAGACTGACGGCCATCCTGACCGAAGTGGCCGACATAATAGGGGCGAATATCCTCAATATCGCCCGCCAGGACTACGAGCCGCAGGGCGCCAGCGTGACTATGCTCATTTCCGAAGGCAAGAACGACCCCGACGCAGCCGACGAAGAAAACTCGCAAGAAACTATGGCTGGGGGTGAAGACATAGCAGCTCATCTCGACAAAAGCCATATTACTGTCCACACCTACCCGGAAAGCCACCCCGACAAAGGCATCAGCACTTTCCGGGCGGACATCGACGTTTCCACCTGCGGCGAAATTTCCCCTCTCAAGGCCCTCAACCACCTAATTAGCTGCTTCAGCTCCGATATAGTAATCGCCGACTACCGGGTAAGAGGCTTCACCAGAGACATAAACGGCAAAAAGTTCTTTATCGACCATAAAATCAACTCCATCCAGAACTACATCGCCAAAGAAACCCGCGACCTTTATCAAATGATTGACGTTAATGTATACCAGGAAAACATCTTCCACACAAAAATGCTCCTGAAAGAATTCGATCTGGACAACTATCTGTTTGGAACCGCCAAAAAAGAACTGCTGCCCGGCGAAAAAAAGAAAATCAAGCAGCGCTTGAAAAAGGAAATGACCGAAATATTCTACGGCAAAAATATCCCGAAAGTATGATACCGATACCCCAAAATTTAAACCATGAGTTTGCCGCAAAGGCAACTCATGGTTTAAATCACATTATCCAAGCAAGCCTTTCTCTACAATAGCGCTGACTTTTCACCGGTTGCCACTAGAGACTTAACAAATAACAATTTTTCGACCTTCACCGTAATTTTGCCGAACAAGCCTGCCAAGCTTGGCTGATAATAGACGCAAACACCATCAAGTTCCGTCTGATTGTAACTCTCCGGTTTTTCAGGTTTACCCAGCCGCACGGACGGGTAGCGGGGCGTCCCGCAATTGCCGCCGCCTCAGACTCCGCCGGCCCATTCCCGCACATCGAGAGCAATGACTTTCTCGGCCTTAGTGAATATATAATCTTGCGCCGGTTGGTCAATCACGATCTCCATACATCTTCCGCCCTCCCGCCATTATTTCACAAAAGGAATAAATTCCTCATATCCTTCCGCGGCCATTTTCTCGAGCGGTATAAATCTCAGCGAAGCGCTGTTCATGCAATACCGCCGGCCACCCCGGTCTTGGGGTCCGTCAGGGAAGACGTGTCCCAGATGGCTGTCGCCGTATTTACTGCGGACCTCGGTACGCTCCATTAAGAGGCTTCTATCCGTCTTGGTCGTAATAGCATCGGCAACAATCGGTCTTGTAAAGCTCGGCCACCCGGTTCCTGAATCGTACTTGTCCCGGGAACTGAACAGCGGTTCGCCGGTCACAACATCGACATATATACCTTTTTCATGGTTGTTCCAATACTCGTTGGCAAATGGCGGCTCCGTCCCGCAGGACTGGGTGACCCGATATTGCGTGCTGGTTAGCTTCTCGCTTATTTCTTTCTGGCTCGGCTTGGCATATGTCCTGCGAGCCTCCGCCGCTTTATCGGCGGGGACGGCGGCAGATTCTACCGGCGCGTTCGCCTTGGCCATAGGGTCGTTAGCCAGGCTGGAAAGGTCAATGTGGCAATATCCGTGGGGATTTTTATCGAGATATTTCTGGTGATATTCTTCGGCCGCGCAATAGTTACGAAGTGGCAACACTTCCGTAGCTATCGCCGCGGTATATTTTTTCCGCTCTTGGGCGATTACCTGATCGATTATTGCCTTATCGGCGGCATCCTTGTAGTAAATGCCGCTACGATACTGACTGCCCCAGTCATTCCCTTGCCTGTTTACAGAAGTTGGGTCAACCACCTTAAAAAAGTACGTCAAAAGAGTGGCCAGATCGATCTGCTTGGGATCATACTGCACATAGACCGTCTCCGCGTGACCGGTGTTGCCGCCGCAAACCTGTTCATAGCTTGGGTTTTCCGTATTCCCGTTCGCATAACCGACGTTCGTGTGGACAACCCCTTTAAGCTTATCCAGATACGCCTCCAGCCCCCAAAAACAGCCCCCGGCAAGCCATATCTCCCGTCTGCTCTCATCAACCGGCGGTCTAATCTGTCTGCTGCTTGTTTCCCCGTTGCCTTTGAAGTCTTCCCTGCCCATTGCCACCCCTCCTTTGATTATCATTATTTATTAGTTTATCCCGGTTCTATTGTAACATATTTAAAAATCTCACCGGGATAAGCCCCCACAAACAACAAAAAAAACCGCGTACTGCGCGGGTTATCGGCTTTACTCACCGATATTTTCCTTGTTCAAATATGCCTTTCATCGGGAATTCGGCAGGTTTTTCGGGAAAATTGACGAAAACGGATAGGTTATCCATTTTAGCAGCATCAGCAAACCACTGCACGCAGCGCTAAAAGAAGAAAGACCGGTCGAAATAATCCGGATGGGGAAAAAATGTTTAAAAACCTTAATATCATCTGCTTTGTGCTGATCAGCCTGGCTCTAATCGGCAGTCCGGTTGCTCAGCCAGCTTTTGCGAGTGGCGAGCCACCGCTTTCCCGCGAGCTGCATATATCGGGCCTCTATGTCGTTGATTTCCGGCTAATTGACGCATCGCCAGACCGGGTCGAATTCTTTAAAAACCAGAAAGCCGTATATGTCAGAAACAAGACCGACTTCAACGAAACCCTTTGGCTTAATATGAATATGCAGCTTGACAAAAGCTGGACCGCTTATGCGCGAATTACGCAAAACTTTGCCCAGCATCCTAATATTTTCTCCGCCGACCAGTCCAGGTATATCAAGGGCGGCGACAAATTGGTCGCATACCTGGATATGTATGGCCTATCGTACGCAAATGGCGCAACGCGCGTAAAGATTGGCCGCCAGGATCTGAAACTCGGTCCCTTGGGGATGTTGGCCGACACCACCCGTACTGTTGGCGATTCGAATGTATACGGTGTCAGCTTGTCAACAAAACAAGGGAAAATGACATACAACGGTTCATATGTCAGCCAAATCGACAACAATACCCCCAGAAACTATAAAAATAAGATATGGTCCGTGGGCGCTTCTTACGCGGCTGGACAAAAGGTGACTGTCGGCGCCTACTACGCATATAAAATCAATGCCGACGCGGCCCTTAACTGGGGTTCTAAAACCGCCAACTACGCCGAAGTGAACCTTAATTACAAAAATATCGTGCCTAATATCAGCTTTTCCTGCGAAGTTGCCTGGACAAAGAACGATCCCTTCGTCAGCGGCCTGCCGGCACAAGTGTTGGCCACCTTTCCGTCCGGCACGATCAAGTCATATATTTATCAGCTTGCGTACCAAATGGACCGCCAAAATGTCCTGAAAGTCGGGATAGTTTCCATCCCCTTTCTGGCGGGAACCGGAATGTCCTCCCTTGCCCCCAGGGCACACTTCATCAACCTCCAGCACACTATTAACAAGCAGGAAATGGTGGAAGTATATTATAAGGCCGGCAGATACGATTTCCCGTCCGCGCTTTACCAAATCTACGGGCCAGGCCCCTATCCCGAAAGATTCCTGCGCATCACATACTGGCACAAGTTCTGACCCGCACCCGGAATTCGCCGCAGGCCCCTGACCGTAACCCCTGGCTGACCCAGGGGTTACGCTCTTTCTGCCGACTTCGTCTGTTGCTCCCTCCGAAGGAGGAACGTATAGAAAAAGATATAATACGCGATCAAAATAAACATAATCACCGTTACAGACGGGTCGCGAACATACTCGACCGAAGCTGCCTGCCGCGCTAATTGCCCATTGGCAGCCGCGCCAAACAAGGCGGCAATATCCTCATAGCCTTTGTGGATAAAGCGGCCGGCAAGTATTACGAAAATGCACTTGCCAATCCACGGATTTTGGCGGTAGAACCAGTCATCGCCACGCCACTCAAACGCCGAAGTGCGAATCGAATACCAGGCGATAAGATACCCCAACAAAATGCCGATGCCATCGAAGATATACCGCTCAGGATTCGCGTAGCCCGTGACCAGCAAAACAGCCCCCAGGCCGATCATCAGCGCTATCCGCAAAAACGCGCGCCATTTGACGTACTTTTGAAACCTTAGCTCACGCCGGGCGCGCCGGTATATCTTGAATAACACCAGCGCAACTATTATGATGATCGCCACAGTATGATGTTGCATACCTGCTCCTTCAAGCCGAACCCGGTGTAATATCAGGGAATAAGCGCATACGTATCATAAACGTACTTATTGTTATTCTGATCCAACCAATACTCCGTGGCTGTGAGCGAATTTTTGCCGTCATCCACAGTGAAAATGCTATACCCGGGACGCCCCTGCGTATTGGGCACCTGAGTCGTCGGAAAAACATTTGTCAACCGGCTGTCCACCGTGGCGGGGTTATAGCTGCTAATACAGCCTAAATTGCCGACAACGATTTGCGGCAGCCCGTCGGCCTGGCCGCGGAAATACAGATGCTCGTGTCCGGAAATATACGCCGTCACCTGATTGTCAGTCAGCAGTTTCCAAAATTGATCACGCAGGCTCGTCTGGTCAAACAAATTAAATTGGGCTATCTTGCTGCTCGCGGTGGTATCGGGGGTATAAACCGGACTATGCCCCATAACGAAGACATGCTGCGCCCCTTGCCTGCTTTCCAGTTCGCCCTTTATCCACTCCATGGGCAGCGTAACAATGCCGTTCGCCGCATTAACGTATTGGTCTACCATAATGAACTTTATTTTATTATGAACGAAACTATAAGATAATCCTTTTGCCGCCGGCGGGCCGTTCTGCGGCATGGCTCTGGCTATATCCGTCACATATGCCTTGTTTAAGGACGAATCCCCATTATAAAGGCCGTAATCATGGTTGCCCCGAATCACGAATAACGGGATATTCGCCCGGCTGAGAGGGGCGGTTGCCTGCTTATAATTGGCATATTGCATATCAAACTTTTTATATACCGGAGAAGTCGGCATAGTTTGGGCTCCGGTGATCAAATCGCCTGTTTGTAAAACGAAATCGGGATGTTCGTCGGCAATATAGTCTATGATGGGGGTAAGATAAGCGGTAACCCCCGTCTTAGTATGAGCCATGTCACTATCATGGGTATCGCTGATCACGGCGAATTTCCAGGTCTGCGCATTTACCGCACCCGACCGCGTTTCCGCCCGTGCGATGACATTCGGCGACAACCCCCATAATCCGGCCAGGGCTACGCATGTTTTAATAAAGCGGCGCCGGGGCAATTTTTGCTGCTGCAACAATTCCCACAAAGATTGAGTATCGACCATAGTAATCTTTTCATCCCCTATCTTTGTTAATACTAAGATATTACCGGCTTTTCCCCGGACATTGACCGATCCGCCAGTATGACGCGGTTTCGGCCGGCCCTTTTGCCCTGGTACATGTTGATGTCCGCCTTATTGATCACCCCGGCGATAGTGTCGCCTTCGTTTTCAGAAGCATAGACGCCGAGAGTTAGGGTCACCGAAAAAGCGTGGTTTTCATAAACATAACTGCGTTTTTCCACCGTCTCCCTGATTCGGTCGGCCAGCCTGGCCGCGCTTTCTTCATTTGTCGCCGGCAACATCAGGAGGAATTCATCGCCTCCCCAGCGGGCAACCGCGTCCTTCTCCCTGACCGAGTTCCTGATCTCTTCGGCTATTGACTTCAGCAATAAGTCTCCACAGGCATGTCCGTACATGTCATTGATCTCTTTGAATAAATCGATGTCGGCGATTATCAATGCAAACGCCGTACCGGTTCTTTGGTATCGTTCATACTCTATCTGAATTACCTGCTCCATATGCCGCCGGTTATAAAGACCTGTCAGGCCATCCGTTCTCGAGACCAGTTCCAATTGCTGCTGGCGCTTACTCCGGTCGACAGATATAGCGATTAAATAATAGGAAATAAATATGATTATGCCAATCAAAACCAAGGGGATAAAATCGGGCAGCAAATAATTTCTTTTTTCTACCCCGTAGAAAGCCAACAACACGAAAGACAGCAGGGGGAACAGTGTTAAAATAAAATTTTGGTGGTCGATGATTTCGAGGATGCTTTTAACGTGGGGCGCTGCATATCTTCGTATCAGCGGTACGGATAACAGTTCCAGCAATTGGCCGATCAATATCCAGACGCCTATTATCCGATCAAATACCAATAGCTCTAAAAACAAAAAGATAAGGAAATTTAACTGGGACAAAGAAGTAACCATAAACAGCACAAAAAATTTGGCGTGCATGGTTTCTTTAAAAACAAGCGCAATCGGCACCAAATACAATATCGTCGCCATATAGCCAAGCAAGAAAGGGTCAAGACCGCTCGGGGTAAACAGACCGCGTAAAAAGTACTGGGCAATCCATACGCCGGCAAAGGCAACCAACTGAAACCGCCAGGGACGCCGCGCGGTCAGGAAGGAATAAGTGAGCAAAAGATTCGACAGCAGGAAGACCGTTCGGCTTACTTCGAATAGAATCAGCGCATTCCCCGACATATTCCCTCCGGTATCGGCAATTTGCCAACACTGCGTTTCTCCGCATCAGAGGAGAGGAACGCCGTGTTGGCAAATTAGCTTTTCGCTGCGCTCCGCGCTTACAGCCCTTTCAGGAAACCGTTGTTGATATTCGGCACCGCCAGGAATATGAGCTGCATATCGCAATAACCGCCGGCCTGGATAATAACGACCAAGTCAAGATTCTGGCCATCGCCGGCCACAGCCGAAAAATTGGGATAAGCAAGGCCGGAAACATTCAAATAGTTCGGCCCCTTCACCTGTGTCCCCGGCGCCGCCCCGCCGACGCCTTTGTTCGAGGAGATTCCGCCCAGATTGGCGGCTATCGGCTTCCAGCCAGGCGCATTTAACCCCAGCCCCTGAATCGTAAAAAAATGCGTCGTGTTTTTCCAGTTGCTGAAATAAACCATGGTGTCGTTGGTTTCCAAAGCGTAATTATTGAAGCCGTCGCCGAAGCTGAGGGCAGTCGCCGGATAGTTGGCCGTCCCCCCGTTATAAGGCGTATCGAACCCCACGCTGGAAGTAACGATAAACTTCAGGGCGGCGGTATTTCCGCTCTGGGCGAAAGTGTTGCTGTTAAAGACAATCGGTATCGAATCATACCACAGCGGCTGCGAATACCCGGCGGACACCTCGTTTTTCAGTTTCCAGCCGTTGTTGAGATTGTTCAGCGCCACTTGGTAGGAATGAAAGGCGAAACTGCCGCCAAAATTGTTGGCGGAGCTTGGCTTGCGGAAACCCGCCAGCCAAAACCCGTTAAAAGATTGCCCGGTTGTCAGCCCGGAAAGCATGGGCTGATTCTGACCTGGGCCGATCGATATATCCCAGGGAGTCATATTGATAATATCCAGCACTCCCAGCGGGGAGACATTGGGATGACTCGAGGACACTCCCTCGCCCGGAGCCATTTCATTAAACGCGATTATGCTTGCATAGGGAGCGGCGGCAAAAGCCACGCTGCTCAATACCGACAACAGCAGCACCAGCGAACAAAGCAGGATCTTTCTTTTTGACATTGGCGTTTCCTCGCTTATCGTTTATTTTCCTTGCCTACTTCTGGGCCAGTTTTGTGAGGTACTGTTCGACAGCGGGCAACTCTTTTTTATATTTTTCTAAAACGGATTTCAACTGAACGTTCAGGTTCTTCATTGCGGCGGGATCATTTTTGATCTGCCCGTACTTGCCATGGACGCCGAACATTTCGATAATCACTTTCGCATCCTGCGGATTCTTCTTGGCAATTGCCGTCAATAACTCCAGAATCTTCGCCGAGTCCTGGGCCTGGGCCTTGGTCGGCTGGTACTTGGCGCCGCCTGCCAGTTGCGCCGGGGCGTTATTATTGATATATTGCTGCACCTGGGTCGAGGCATAAACGCCCTGATTCAGCACAACAACGAACAGCGTATCCGCGCCGTTAGGCAAGCTTACTCCATAATTGTCCGGCGGCGACTGCCGCCAGGTGGTGACGAACACGGCGTTTTGCTGTAGCAGCGGCAGTTGCTGATTAGCGGCGGGTTGAACCTCATACAGTAAAGACTGGCTGTCTCCCGAATGGGCGGTGAGAGTTGCCCCGCTCGGGAAGTTGGCAGAATCCGCCGTGGCCGTGACGTTGATCCCCTTGGACTTTGCCGGATAAGCCGTATCGGTCGTAATATTGACATTGGTACTGTTGCTATTATTTGAAACATCGCTGACGATTCCCTCAACCGTGCCCGGTATGCCGGCGATGAAGTCGGCGATACCAATGGGGTCGCCGCTGGCGCATGTTGCAATATCGGTTACAACATCCAGCGCGGTATGCAGCGCTTTCAGGATCGAAAACCCGGTTTGGGGAATGGACACGCTACCCGACGTACCCCCGCCCAAGCTGTTGATGTTAATGTTATAGGCGGCTTGTACCGTTACTCTGCTTGGATCCAGCAGCTTCAGCTTCAGGGTGGTCACGGCAGGTTGTCCGGCATTGAGAGCAAGGCCGGTGGTGAAGTGACCGTTTTGCGTGATTTTTTTGCCATCACAGTCGGGAAAACCGGCGAGAACGGAAGAGTTGTAGGCCGCTGCTCCCATATTCGTTATATTACTGCTCAGGGCCACGTACTGGACATGGCTGTAGGCGCCGGGCGGCGTCCAGGAGGGGAAAACGGTAAACAGACTCATCCAGTCATAATTGCTGCTAAAGGCGATGGCGTTTGTCGTCTGGTTCACAGTAGCTGCCGGGTTCAGTGAAGAAATTGTATTCGTCGTGACCCCGGGAACAGTAGCCGGAGCAAGAATATTGGCAAGCGTAGCCGTTTGGCCGCCATTGGCATAATAAACTCCCGGCAAACCCGCCGCCAACGGAAGACTGGTTCCGTAGCTACCGGAATTCGTCAAGATATTCATATTTATCGGCGATTGGGTCAGATTCAAAACCACCATCGGCAAACTTCCATACGTGTTCAGCGCCACTGAAGTTGCCGTCGGCGGTGTAGGCGCCTGCCCATTCGCCGCCGCCACCGTGCCTGATGGAGCACTAAGCGCCAGAACCAGCGATAAGGCGATTATTAACAGAGTTCCTCTTGCGAAATTCATCGGGTTATTCCTCCTTGAAATTTTATTGCCTCTCGGCCTGTGCCGACTCTGATAAGGACAAAGCTACAAAAGCTCGATCCGCAGCCGCTCATGGGCGTAAAACTCGATGATCCAGGAATCGAAATCGCCGCCCTTCACCGTGATGATCGAATATTTTTCGCCCATCGGCATATACAACTGGATAAAGTCGGCGGAGCCGATGGGGATGTTCTGGCCAATGCCCAACCTTTTGTTTGTCAGCACGATTTTGTCAGGTTTATATACATCGAGGAAGGTCTCAAACATAACATAGGCGCTTCTTTTTATCGTCAAGTCGCACGCGACGTTTTCGCCGAGGTCGAACCGCTTGGTCTCTGAAACATAGTAAGAACTATAGCTCTTGGTCTCCTTGATTATCGCCGGAAAATCATAACCGTCATGGCTGCGGAGCGCCCGGACATTGGCGTAAAAATAATACGCGCCGCTCTTCAAATGCTTGAACACCGCTTTGCCGTTCTCATCCGTCCGGGCCCGCGCTTTTTCTTTGCCCGCCAAATTGGCCGGCATGGCATAAAGCTCAACGCCGCTGACCGGCTGGCCGTCCTCGTCCTGCAGCGTCACGGTAAGGGTCGGCGGCAAAAGCTCCTTTTGCTCCTCCGGCCCGTTTCCCGCCGCATAAACGCCGCGGACCGACAAGACGCAGGCGATAAAGACGAACGCCACGACAATCGCCAGCGGCGCCCGCCGGTATCGCTTAAACCATTTTGCCACAGACATCCTCTTACCTCCGCTCATGTAACGTTTCAATCAGTCTACTGCTCCGGCAGAATGCGTACCGAAACGGTCAGCACGCCGACCTTATGGGTCAGTTGTTTGGTTTCCTGGCTGAATAAATACTTCAGGAACGGTATGTTCATCAATATCGGGATGCCGCTGACTGACCGCGTTTCGGTGTCGCCGGCGAAAACACCGGCTACATACACGCCGCTGTCCGCCCTCACGAGCCCAGTGGTCGTCAGCGTCTTGGTGGAAAATTCTTTGGCCGACTGCTGCCCTACCTGGACACTGCCGGTAACCAGCGCCATCTGCATATATACATCAAGCTTGACGACGCTTTCGGCCGGCCTATCGGCATAATACTTGACAATAGTAGGTGTAATCTTGACATCGCTGCTGATCGTCTGCGAGGTCAAGGTTGCATTCCCGTTGCTGTCGGTCGTCTGCAAAGGAACGATTGTCTGACTGAGCAGCTCGCCCTGAATACCGTTGGGGGTATAAATATTACTGCCCATAATAACCCGGCTCTTGGACAACGACTTGGTCAGCTGGGCGTTGAAGCCCATTGCGCCGCTCGTCGGCGCCGGCACCCCTGCCGTCAGCGTATCGGTTACCGAGCCCTGCACCGTCTTCACCCATTGCCCTATATTGGGGAAAAATTGATAAGAATTGCTGCCGACCGAACGCTGCCACGCACTGACGCCGTAAGTCACGTTGCCGGTAAGCGACGACCAGTCGATCCCCGCAGACTGGTTATCTGCCATATCCAGCTCGCGCAGATAGGCGGAAATGATCAAGAGGTGCGGCCGGCCCACCTCCGCCAGCAGCGCTTGCAGCTTGGCGGCCGCGTTTCGCAGCTGCCCTTCGTCCGTCCCCGACAGCAGCGCCATCGCCGGCGCGCCCTTCGGCTGCAGCAGACTCACCGACATACCGGCGAATTCGGGCATTTGCTGCAGATAGGTCAGCAGGTTGGTCACCGCCGGCGCGTTGCCGTGAACCACCGGCAGCACTACCGTGCCATTTTCCACCGCTATATCCGAAACATTTTCTGCGGCGTAAGCCACGACGGCGTTTGCGCCCAGCAGCACCAGCGCCGCCGCCGCCAGCAGCAGCAGTTTACCGATGATCCGGCAGACGTTGTTGTCAGTACGCATAGCCATCCTCCTTGGTTGCAGGCAGAATGCGCACTGCCAGGGTCAAAATCGATGCCGAGTGTTGCAGGCTTACCGATTCGGAAGAAAACAGATACTTGAGTACCGGCACATTCATCAGTATCGGAATGCCGCTGCTGGATTTGATCCAGGCGTCGCTCGCGAACAGCCCGCCGATGATCCGCTCGTTATTGGCCTTCGCATAAAGCGTGGACGTTAAGGTTTGCACGGTATACTGCAGAGCCGACGACCCGCCGCTGAAGGTCACCGTGTCCGTCGGCACGCTCAACTGCACGACAACGTCGAGGCGGACGACGCTTTCCTCCGGCCTCTCCGCGTTGAACTTCACAATCGTCGGCGTTATCTTTACATCGCTGCTGATAACCTGGGTGTTGAAAGTAACGACACCGTTCGAAGTAAGGGGAACAGGCATCGAATCATCATTCTTTATCTCGGCTGTCGTGCCATTGACGATATTGATCTCGCTGCCGACGATGACCTTGCCCTTCGACATCGCTTTCGTCAGGCTCGCCGTGACGTTTACGGGATTAGTCAGCCCGACCGTATAACCGCTCGTGCTCTTCGTTATCGTCGGCTGCTTATTCAGGCTGGGCGGCGTCCCCCCATTGCTATCCCATTCCCGTGTGTTCGTCGTCGTTATCCCCGTCGTAAGGCCGCCCTGCACCCCGTTGGAAAACCACGACAACCCCGCCGAATCGTCATTCTCTATCGTTATCTCCCGCAAATAGGCGGCAACCACCAAACGATGGGGCTGCCCCATCTTGCTCACGATAGATTTTAGTTTCTCGGCCGCATACCGCAGCCTGTCTTCACCCTGATTGCCAGACAACAGAATCTTCGGTTTTGTCCCCACCGGAGCAAACAACGTCATGCTGATCCCCTGAAAATCCGGATCCTGGGCCAGCGACTGCAGAAGGCCCTGTACCACCGTCTCATTGCCGGGCATAATCGGCAGAATGACGACGCCGTTGACGATGCGATAACCGGCGACATCGGCGGCAATGGCTTCAGCAGGCGTCACAGACGCGTTGGCGACATTGTTCACGGCATCCTGCGCCGCCCATCCCCTCGCGCCATAGCTCAGGAAAAGCAAAGCAGTCGCGAGAGCGATGAACCACGGCCGCACACCAGACCTTTTTTCTACGGGAAGCTCACAAAACCGCCTAATAATCATCTGTCTCTCCGATTAAATCTCCCCAAAAATACTGCGTGCGGTCCCCCTGGCGCTACGCCTTACGGTCAAAACTTATAAACTACCGTAAGTTGCCCGTAATCGCCATGCATACGGTTCGTCTCGCTGAGATCATGGAGCCACTTGGCGACCACCGAAACCTTGCCCTTTCCAGCCTTGGGCGTCCACAGAAAAGCCGGTCCAAGACCGAAGGCTTCGCCCTTGAAACTGCCGAGAACAGCGCCGCTGCCGCTGTCGCCCGACACCTGGCGGTAGTAATAGGCGTGAAGACCCACGGCAAAATTCGGCGTAAGGAATTGGTTCGCCGCGAAATCGACGTGGAACTCATTCCCCGACTTGTAATTGGTGGCGGTGTTCGTCTTATTCACCATGATGCCCGGCGTGACGGAAATCTCGGTCCCGGTCTTGGCATTCAGCCACGTAACGGTCAAGGAGGTGTCGAAACTCCAGTAGTTCCTGCCGACATTGGCAAGATTGCCGGCAGTATACCCGCCTGTCGGGACAAAGATCGATTCAACAAGCTTATAATGGAAATCGCCCTTCCCCCAATACAGCGCAGCCGAAATCACCGCATCGCCGATATCGGTTTTGCTGTCGGTTGCACTGCGGGCATGGGAAGCTGTCCCGACATTCGCCAGAACGCCCATATGTCCCACGGGAACAGCCGCGCCTATCTGCAGCCGGCTGCCGAGTACAGGCTTCTCGAATGTATAGAAGCCCCCGATATAATCGTAAAAAGCCTCGGCTTTCAGTTCCAGATGAACAGCGCCTCGCAGCACGGCCCGATGGGCCGACCCGTTGTAATACAGCATCTGGCTTGCCATCATAAATCCGGGGGCAGGCGGCACGGCGGCGGCGAAGGTGGTGGAGGAGCCGGGGAAATAATGGCTTGACGCCCCTTCCGTAGCCTGAGCCGTTTGCATCCCCAGAATCAGGCAGCACACCAGTAAAGGAACAAAAAGCATTCGCTTCATAAGTGATTTCTCTCCGTTCTTGTAGCTAGATTCGTTGCCTTTCAACCTGGTATTACCGTCACTCGTGGATCAGTGTGCCGCAGTTTTTAATCTTCGCCTGCATCTCAGGGCTCAACTTTTTGACAAGCTCCGCATTGTACGAGCCGGAAGGCGGGAACGGCATCTCATTGTTAAATATCTGCTGCGCCCCGACGGCGTAAGAGCGCGAGATCGCCGCCGGCGAGCCGTCCTCGGCGGTCGGATCAACGTTGGTTACAAAGATCGAAACCGTATCATCGCTGTTGCGGACAATCTCGAACGTGCGGAACTGCTGGGGGAAATCGCGCAGCGACGCCGTTTCAACCTGCCAGAAACCCAGTTCGGGGCGGGCCGGATCAGGCGACGCAAACGCGGTGACGGTATTGATATGACGATGGCCCACTATCCACGCGATGAGATTCGGATATTCATGCAGCTTGGCAAAGAACTCCCCCTCGGATACATAAGCGTCTTTGCTCCACGCCATCATGGAATCCCCGGATTCCACGCCTATCGGGATATGCGCGGCGATAATCATAAGCTTGCCCTCGGCCTGCCCCTTTTCAAGCTCGCGCACCAGCCAGACATAACGTTCCTCGTCGATAGAGCCGTGGCCATAGCCGAGAGAAGGGGGATTGTTGGACTCGTCCTGCCTTTGGGTATCGTCGAGCACGATAACCTTGAGCGGCAGATCGGCCTTAGGCTCGAAGCTATAACAGGCAAAATCTTTGTCGACATTGGCCTGGCTGAAACCGTGGCCGACAGGCTTGGAAGATGTTTTCAAAAACTCGCTCATCCATTCCTTTTTCGACAACGAGCGGCGGTTTGGATCAGCTGCCGCTACCTTCGGGGGAGTCGGAAAATCTTTTTCAGGTCCTGCGCCGATAATGTCTCCATAAGGCGTCGAGCCATCGATGGCGCCCATGTAAAAGCCCCGGCTTTCCAGACCGCGGGGATCGACGAAGAGATTGCCCAGATTAACTATATTCTCGCCCACGAGACTCTGGCGAATATAATCGTTCGGCGGCATGAACCCCATCCAGAAATGATCGTGGTTGCCGAGGGTCTGATACCAGGGGATAGTCTTATCAAGCCCGGCGGCCTTGTAAGGTTTCTGATAATCAATAGTGTCGGCGCCGGCATGCTTCCCGGAACTCGGCGCAATGACCCCGCCGTCGAGGACATCGATATACCAGCGCACCTCGTTGTACTGAGTGCTGTTGCAGGTGTCGCCCAGGGAAATGCCGAAATCAAGGGGATTTTTCTTATGAATAGCGTTGACCGTCTGGATGGCGGCGTCCAGAACATGGGTGGTATACAGCATAACCGGCGAATACCCTGAGGAAACCCCGCCTTTATAGCCATAAAAAATCGCCTGCGCAGGACTTTCCTTGTCGGAAATATGGATATCGGAAATCGTAAAGAACCGCAAAAGCTTGGCCGTCTTTTTAGCCGCTTTACCGTCGTACGCGGGAGGCATGAGGTCCAACCGCTTTTCATAACCGAGCCCCTCGGTAAACCGCCAGGCGCTGTAGCCATACTGCTCATATCTGGCGACCTTTGACGGAAGAATCTTCGGCGAAGTGGCCGGCACGGGCACGGGCACGATCGTACGCTCGACCGTCGTTTGGAAACCTGGCGCGGCTCCCACCGGGTGAAGCAGCCACTTGGCGCCGGGAAGAAGCGCGCCGCACGCCACCAGCGCCGCTCCGGCCAGACCGGTTTTGATAAATGTCCTTCTGGATAATCCTTTCATAAACTCTTGTCCTCCTTATTCCTACCGGAAAAATTTTTTATTCCTGCGGCGGCTCTTTCTCAGCAGCGCCGCAAAAATCTTGCCAATTATATAAATTCCTTCTTTAATTATACAAAACCTCCGGAAAGTATCATTCGACCTGGGAAATCCTGCAGGTTTTTAAGGAAAATTAACGAAAATAAAAGAACCATGCGTCCCGTTGTCGCATAGTCCATAGCAACTTGCTTCTATTATTAATTACGCATCAACATGCAAAAGAGTAAAAAAAACCTCTCTGGCCTTATCCTTATACATCCGGCTGATCGGTATCACAGTGCCGTCCCTCAGCACAAACTTATCGCCTGCGTATTGCTCAAGATATAAAAAATTAACCAGATAGCTTTTGTGAGACCTTATCCACATTTTCGACTGATAAGACTGTTCGAACGCGTCCAGCGTCGTATAAACAGCTACCCGTTTGCCATTGGCCAATATAATCATAACCCTATTCTTCTCGCTCTCCAGATAAACGATATCCGTGAGCAGAATCCGTTGGGTTGCGCCCCCGCTGGTAATCGCGATGCTTTCTTTCGCCGCGTCTTCTATCTGGTCGCATGTTTTGTCCAAAACTCCAGCCAACTTATCCGCATTAATCGGTTTTACCAGATAAGCCGTGGCATTGACCTCATACCCCTCATAAACATAATCCGTCGAACTGGTCAAAAATATGATCCTGGCCAGTTTGTCCTGCCGCCGGATCAACCGCGCGCAAGTCATGCCGTCCATATCTCTCATGATGATATCCAAAAATACAATATCAAACTTCAGTTTTTTACTCTCCAGCACCGAATTCACCTTCTCGGCGCTGTCATAACCGAAAACTTTTCCGGCAATACCGCGGTCTTGCAAATAAGCTTCCACAGCTTTACAGATTTGAACTCTATCATTAAAATCGTCGTCGCATACCGCAATGATTAATATTTTTTTCCCCTCCCCGATGGTAGCCCGCGACCCGCTTGCACTATAAATGGAGGCCCACTATACCGGAAACTAGTCTTATTGTACAATATTTGACTGATATTGTCTTCCACATAACCGACAGTCTTCGACAACGGAGGAAACTATATGGCGGAATCCACCATGGTTTTAGTCAATATCAGCCGGGCAATATTCTTTATCGCAAATCTTTGGCTTACTTACTCCTTCCTGACCCCCAGGCGGCCCGTCTGGTTTCAGATTAGCGCCTATGCCGGCACATGGGTGGCCCAGTACCTGGCGCGCCTCCTCCTGACGCCCACAGGTATCGACACTTTTTTGATCGGCCATATGCTGACAATATTGTATTTTGTCCCCATTGCCCTGATTTTTAAAGAAACGCTCAACGCCAAATTTTTCGTTCTCTTCATGGTCACCTCTTTGTCCCTGTTCAACTTCCTCATCTGTCTGTTTTTAGAGCAAATAATTTTTGGCCGTATGGTGGGCGGTTTAGTTCTGGCGGGCCAATTACTGGAGCTGGCATCCATACCGCTGATAAGAAAACATATCACCCCCCATGTCCAAAACATCCTCGAAATCATCAGCCAGCAAAACCCCCTCTTTACGTTGTTTCCTTTCCTATCCTTCATATTGCTGGCTTTCTACGCCGTACAAAGAACCTACCTGCTGTCCATTTTTATTCCCCTGGTATTATCGGCCATCATCATCTCCATCGCCTATTACCTGATCGCCATATCCATCGACCGCACCAAACGTCATCAACTGCTTGAGAAACAACTGGCCCTGCAGCGCGACCACTACCGCAACCTAAGCGACAGCATTACCGCCGCCAAAGCAAACCGCCACGACTTGCGCCATCATCTGGTGACAATCTCGGAGTTCTTAGGCAGAAAAGAAGCTGCCGCCGCCCACGAATATCTGAACAGGCTATGCAATCACTACGATGACAGCCATATCCTCACCGTATGCCGCAACCAGTCCGCCGACGCGCTCATCTGCCACTACTTAAAACTGGCCAAGCAACAAGGCGTCGAAATCGACCTCAATCTGCACATCCCCGATAACCTGGGCATCGACGATCTTGACCTGTGCGTCATCATCGGCAACTGCCTGGAGAATGCCCTCGAAGCCTGTAACAAAATTACCGGCGCCGAACGGCGCTTTATTGATTTTAAAGCCTCCATCACCAAAGGGTATCTGGTGATCAAGATAACAAATGCCTTCGACGGCATTGTCCAGCCGCAAAACGACGTTTTTGTCTCTTCGAAAAAAAATGCCGCTGGCGGCATCGGGATATCCAGCGTGAAAACCCTTGCCGCCAAATATCACGGGCAGTGCTTTACATCCTTTGATCAACACGTTTTTAAAATATCCATCTCCCTGAAACTACCGGAAACGCCTGCCGCGCCGGAGTTTGTCAGTATCTCCGGCTAATTACAATCAAAGCGGACAACGGTCCGTAATGCGTCTTCCAGGGCCGGGATGATGAGCTTACACAAAATAAGCCTCGTCAGCCGTCTTTCAGGCGGACAATGGTCGTCAGGCCACTGACAATGCCGGTCACCTCCGGCACAGGCACTTCTACCGCCAGCGACCAGTCCACACCCGGTATGGGCGCAAAAGCACAGTATCTTTTCGACGCCCCGGTCGGCAACAATATCCACCGTGCTGTATAACACGCCGATCACCCTGTCGCCGGCTTTCACGGTACGGCAAGCGCGAGGCGAGTGACTATAAGGCCATGTATACCAAACAACAATAATTTGTTATTAAATGATAACGGAGAGCAGCCCGTGAAGAACTCACGGGCTGCTCTCGTGCCTGTTATTACCTGTGATGTGAACCGTGATCAAAACCGTTGGAGGGACTGCCTTTCCCCGACGTATTGCCATGGTCTGCATTGATGTCGACCGAGTTGACCAGGTCGAGCATCATCCGGTGGAACCCGGCGTCCCGCTGCAGCATCTGCTTCATGGCCGCCTGCATCTCGGGCTGTATCATCACGCCCATCATCGACTGCTCCATTTCAGGACTCTTCATCATCCCGATGCACTGCTGCTGCGTCTCGGGGCTTTTCATCATATCTACCATGTCCTTGGGGTCCATACTGCCCACTTGGTTGCCCAGCATCATCATCGGCGGTTGTTTTGCCGGCTCGGCAGCGCTGCCGGCGGCAGGTCCGATGGCGAATCCCAGGGTGACAACCGATACCAATGCTACAGCAATTCTCGCGACAAATTTCTTGTTCATTCTGACATCCTTTCCGCGTTAAAAAGTTTTCAGGATACGGTTGGCGCCGTAGTAGCGCTGCGCGAAATACGGATCGTTCATATCGCCGACGGCTACAGTACAACTATCCACTTTTTCACCTGTCCGCCCCTCACCGGTTAGTGAGTGTGCTTCTGGGTCTGCAGATGACTTACGGAGCGTTTCATGATATCCTGCATTACCTTCATCTTCGCCTCGATCACCGTCTGGTCGGCTTTGCCGCCGTTCATCGTATTGCGGAGGTCGTAGGCCGCATTTTTCATCTGCTCCTTAAGAGCGCTGTCGGTCATATGGGGCATGACCTTGTCTGCCATGCCGGCCATTTGCGCGGCCGATTTTTGCGCCTCCATCATTTGGCCTGCCTTGACCTGTTTCATCATGTCCTGCATGCTGGAGTCCATGTCTTTCATCATCGGCATCGGGTCGCCGGTCGGCATGGAAGACTGGGCCTTAGGCGCCTGCTGCTGCGGCTTGCTGTCGCCGGCGCCCCCGCACCCGGCCGCCAGGGCCACTGTAAGGATCAGCACAAGGATAAGGACAATCATCTTCTTTTTGCTCATGTCTCACTCCTCCGATATTTTAAGCAGATTTATTGGTAGCATCGGTCCCCGTCCGCCGCTCGTACCAAACATAGTATATACTCGGCAGCACCACCAGGGTCAGAATCGTGGCGGTCACCAGGCCGCCGACCACCACCGTCGCCATCGGCCGCTGCACCTCGGCGCCCGTGCCGGTGGCGAAGATCAGCGGCAACAGGCCGAGACTGGCCACGAGGGCGGTGATCATAACCGGGCGAAGACGGGTAACGGCGCCCTCGATGATCGCCTCCTCCAGCGGTTTGTGCTCGCGGAGGTGGTTGATATAGGTCACCATGATAACCCCGTTCTGCACGGCGATACCGAATAAGGCGATAAAGCCGACCGCCGCCGCGACGGTGAGATACATGCCTGAGGCCCAGATGGCGACAATGCCGCCGATGAGCGAGAAGGGTACGTTGAGCAGGATAAGGAGCGCGTCCTTGGCCGAACTGAACGCCATATACAGCAGGAAGAATGTGAGGAAGATGACCGCCGGCACCACCATCGCCAGGCGGCTCTTGGCCCGCTGCTGGTTCTCATACTGCCCGCTCCACTTGATCGAATAGCCGGACGGCAGGTCAACCTTCTCCTTGATGAGCTTGTTGGCTTCGTCGACGAAGCTCACCACGTCCCGTCCGCGGGTGTTGAGCTGGACGATGACCCGGTAGGTGCCGTTCTCGCTGCTGATCATCGACGGACCGTCGACCACCCGGAACTGGGCGACCTCGCCCAGAAGCACGTATGCCCCGCCAGGAGGCGCAGCCGCGGCCGGAGAACCGCCACCCATGCCGCCCATACCGCCGCCGCTGGCGGCTTTGGCGCCACCGCCGGTAACCGGGATGAGGATGTTCTTCATCACGTCGATATTCTCGCGGTTGTCGCGGTTGTAGCGGACCAATACGTCGAAGCGCTTGCGGCCCTCGATAGTCGTCGTCGCCGCCCGGCCGCCAATGGCCAGTTCAATGGCATCCTGAACCTCATTGATGTTGAGGCCGTAGCGGGCCACCTTCTCGCGGTCGACCTGCACTTCCAGATACGGAGCGCCGAAAATTCGCTCGGCCAGCAGGTCGCCCGTGCCTGGCACGGCCGCCAGCAGCTTCTCAATCTCAAAGGCCTTCTGCTGAAGGACGGCGAGATCGTCGCCGTAGATTTTTAGGCCGAGTTCGGTACGGACGCCGGTGGTCAACATCGCTAGCCGGCCGGCGATCGGCTGGGTGTAGGCCTGATTGAGACCGGGCAGCGAGGAAAGTTTGATCGCCATCTCATGCTCGATATCCGCTTTCGTCATCCCCGGCCGCCACTGGTCTTTGGGTTTCAGGGTGACGATCGTCTCGATCATGTTGATGGGCGCGGGATCTGTCGCCGATTCGGCCCGGCCGACCTTCCCGACCGACATCTCGACCTCCGGCACCTCCATAATGAGCTTATCCATCTTCTTGGCCGCCTCGACCGCCTCAGTAAGCGAGACGCTCGGCAGCATCGTCGGCATGACCAGGAAAGTTCCCTCATCAAGGGCGGGCATGAACTCGGTGCCGATAAAGGGCAACAGGGCGAAGCCTGCAATCATTATGACAACGGCGAAAATAATCGTTGTTTTCCGGTAAGTGATTGCCCTTTTGAGGATAGGGACATATAGGTGGTGCAGCTTGCGGACTACCCATGTCTCCTCTTCCTTGATCTTGCCCCGGAGCAGCAGGGTGCAAAGTACCGGCACCAGAGTGAAGGCCAGGATTAACGAGCCAGTCATGGCAAAGGTTTTGGTCCAGGCCATCGGGGTATACATCTTGCCCTCGGTGCCAGTCATGGTGAAGACCGGCAGGAAGGTGACAATAATGATGGTTATTGAGAAAAAGATGGGGACGGCAACCTCTTTGGCCGCTTCCATCGTCACTTCGAGAATACCTCGTCGCCCGCCGTTCTCGGCTAAGTGACGATACACGTTCTCCACCATAACGATAGCCGCGTCGGTCATGACACCGATGCCGATGGCGATGCCGCCGAGGGACATCAGGTTGGCCGACAGGTGGATGCCCTTCATCCAGATTAAGGCGATGAGGATGCCTAGAGGGATGGCGCTTGTCACGATGAGGCTGGAGCGGAAGTTGCCGAGGAACAGGAACACAATCAGCGATACAAGGATGAACTCCTCGATTAGCGCCCGGTTAAGGGTGCCGACCGCCTTCTTGACCAGATCGGTCTGGTCGTAGTAGGGCACAAGCTTCATCCCCTGGGGCAGCGTAGCCTGAATCTCGTCCATCTTCACCTTGACCTGGTCGATGACATTGAGCGTGTTCTCGCCCATCCGCTGGACGACGACGCCGCCGGCCGCTTCCTGTCCGTCCTTGGTCAGCACGCCGCGGCGGAAATCCGGCCCCAGGTTGACCCGGGCGACGTTCTTGACGTAGACGGGCACGTTACCGTTCTGGGTAATAACGATGTTGGCGATGTCGTCGACCGACTGGATGAGGCCGAGGCCGCGGATGACATACTCCTGGCCGTTCTGTTCGACGACTTTGGCGCCGATGTTGGCGTTGTTGGCGCCGATGGCGGCGAATACCTGGCCGACGCTCACGCGGTAAGCTTTCATCAGGTCGGGGTCGATGTTGACCTGGTACTGTAGGACATAGCCGCCGACGCTGGCAACCTCGGCTACGCCGGGAACGGCGCTCAACTGCGGCTTGATGACGAAGTCCTGCATCGTGCGCAGCTCGGCCAGATTATGCCGGTCGCTCTCGATGGTGTACATGAACACCTGGCCCATCGGAGTGCTTACCGGCCCAAGGGCAGGCTGCACACCGCGCGGCAGCCGGGGGATGGCCTGCTGGACCTTCTCGTTGACGACCTGGCGGGCGAAGTAGGTGTCCACGCCGTCCTCGAAGATGACTGTCACCATCGAGAAGCCGAACGACGAGGCGGAGCGGACGTCCTTGACCTTCGGCAGACCGCGGAGGGCCGTCTCAAGCGGATAGGTCACCTGGTCCTGCACTTCCTGGGGGCCGCGGCCCATCCAGTCGGCGTACACCAGCACCTGGTTCTCGCTCAGGTCGGGGAAGGCATCGATGGGCGTGTCTTTGACCACGAAGATGCCCCAGACCACAATCAACATCGAAAGGACGACGATGATAACGCGGTTCTTGAGGGAGAATTCTATCAGTTTGTTGAGCATTCAAATCCCCCCTAATGACCGCTGTGTTCGTTGGCTTTGCCGGCAGGCGGCTGGAGCGGGTTCGCGGCCGGGGCAGTCTGGGGCTGACCGGCGGACGCGCCGCCGCTGGCCGGCTTGCTGCCGCCGTGGCCGGCGTGGCTGCCGAAGCTGCCGAGCTGGGTCTGCGAATCGATCAGGAAAGCCGCTGCCGTCACGACCACATCGCCGGGCTGCAGCCCTGACAGCACCTGGATGTAGCCGTCCGCCTCCAGGCCTGTGGTGATGTCGCGCTTGACGAAGCTGTCCTCTCCCTGGGCGACGTACACCACCTTGCGGGTGCCGGTATCAAGCAAGCTGGAGACCGGGATGACCAGGCTTTCGCCCAGCGGCAGGCTTACGGCCGCGCTCACGAACATGTTGGGCTTGAGCTTGCCGTCGGGATTCGGCAGCTCGATCCTGACCTTGACCGCCCGCGTGGCGTCGTCGACCACCGGGTTTATGAAGGTTACCGTACCGCCGAAGGTCTGGCCGGGATAGGCGTTACTGGCAACCTGCACTTCCTGGCCGACCCGGACGGCGGCGATGTCTTTTTCGTAGATGTCGGCGTAAAGCCAGACACTGGAGAGGTCAGACAGGGTAAAAAGCTTGTCGCCAGGCATGATGTACGCCCCGGGCAGCATCGTTTTTTCCATCACCGTGCCGCCGAACTGGGCGCGGATTATCATGGTATTATTGGCCTTGCGCGTATGGGACAGGTGCTCGATATCCCCCTCCGGGATGCCAAGGAGGATCATTTTGCGCCTGGCCGCCTCCAGCAGTTTGCTGTTGAGCTGCACCACCTCGCGGCTGGCGCCGCGCAGCTTCTGGACACTTTCAAGGGCCAGCAGGTATTCCTCCTGGGCCGAAATATACGTCGGACTGTACACGGCGGCGATCGGCTGGCCGGGGGCGATGTACTGCCCCTCGGCGGTTATATACAGTTCGTCGATCCTGCCCTCCACCCGCGAGGTTATATAGGCCCGGCTGCTTTCGTTGAGCGCGATCTTGCCGGTCGTCTTCACATCCTTGGCCAGCGCCCTCCTGGTCACCGTAGCCGTCTGCACGCCGGCGAGCTGCCTGGCCTTGGCGTCGAGGGTCACGACCTCCCCTCCCGCCCCGTGGCCGGCATGCCCGGCGGCGCTCGGCGCGGCGTTCCCCGCCGGCGGCGCGGCGGCTTTCTTGCCCGCATAGGTATAATAACCCCAGCCGCCTGCGGCGACGAGCGCCGCCACCACCCCGGCGACCACCAGTTTGTTGGCCTTCATACGATCGAGCATGCTGTCCTCTCCGTTTCTGAACATTATTTACCCGTCTGGCCAATACTGCCGAACAGGGGTTTCCCCACCGCCTTTTCGATACTGGCGGCAGCTTTCTCGTAATCGATTCTGGCCTTATAATAGCCGAGCTTGGCGGTCCGCAGCGTAGTGATCGCGTCAAGCACAGCCATGAAGTCGGCCTTGCCGTTGGTGTAGCTGATCACCGCCGCCTGATAGGACTGCTCGGCCTGCGGGACGATGGTGTTCTTGTAAAGGTCGATCTGGCTCCAGGCGGTCTGGGCTTCGGTCAGCGCCATCTGGACATCGAGGCCGACCATGTTCCGCATGCCGGTCAGAGCTGCCTGGCTTGCTTCGAGATTTGCCTTGGCGCCGTCCACCTGGGCCTTGTTCTTGCCCTGCCAGAGCGGCACCATCGCCATTAGCTCGACCTTCCAGGTCTTACGTGACATCTCCAGGTCCCGGGGCGCCTTATAGCCCAGCCGCAGCTCGAAATCGGGCAGCGATTGCTTTTTAGCCAGCTCCACCCCGTTCTCCGCCATCGCCACCTGGGACTGCATGCCCGCAAGCGACGGCTTGGCGCTCACCGCCGTGCTCTGCAGACCGGCGAGCTCAAAGTTCGGGGGCGGCGCGTTGAACTCCTCGCCCACCGTCAGCTCGGCGTCGGCCGGACGGCCCATAATCACGTTCAGCTTTGCCTTGGCCACCGCCTCCATGCCGGCCATACTGATAAGATCGGTCGTCATCTTCGAATACTCCGTCTGGGCCCGCAGGGTGTCCTGCAACGGCACCATGCCGGTGGAATAATTCACCTGGGCGACTTTGGCGAGCTGCCCCATCAGCAGCTGGTTCTCTTTGCCGATTTCCAGCGCCTTGCCGGCGTAGAGGAGGTCGTAGTAGGACGTCTTCGCGTCCACATAGACCTGCAGCTGTTTCTCCCGGTAACCGCCCTCCGACATCGCGGCGTCGTTCGCCGCCATCTTGCCCATCAGGCCGAGCTTGCCGGGGAACATGAACTCCTGGCTCAGCGTGTACTCTGTCATCATCCCCTGCCCAGGGCCCAGTGTCCCGGTGGGGATTTCGTCCTTCATTATCCCGATCTTGGGATTGGGCAGCGTGCTGGCGATCGGTACGCCGGCTTTCTTTTCCTCCCAGCGCTTCTGGGACTCGATCACCGCCGGGTTGTTGTTCACGGCCGCGCTGACCGCGTCATTCAGCGTCAGCGCACCAGCCGCCAGAGCCGGGCTTACTCCGTTGACCACGAGCGTAATGGCGACTATCGGCGCAAGCCAAAAACGGTATCCTTGCCGCTTCATTTGCATTCCTCCCCTGTGAGAATCGGAGCACACAATTTATGCCCATAAGATTTTACCTAATTTAAGGAAAATATCATACCAGCCGATACTCCATTAAAAACAGCGGTTATAAATAGTGCAAGGAATATCAGCATCATAACCCATCACCTCTTTTTCCCTTTGAATACCGGACATCGCCGGGCAGTGAACGTTTATACTCTACGGTGTGCCGCTAGTTTATATCTTAACGGGAAAATATGAAGAACTAATGAATGACTTCTGAAGAACTTGTGTTAATTGCCGCCATTGATGCAATAAGGCAACCGCCGCTTGGCGGTTGCCTTATTGCAAAATTCGCTCCGGACATTGCTGATTCTTTATTGCGCGTGATTACGGTAAGCATTCGGGAAAGAACTGGGATTTCTACCAGCGGCGATGCAATTTTCACGTTCGAAAATTAACTGCTTGCATCTCCTGCCGGCAGCAACACACGAAAACAGCTGCCCTTGCCCGGCTTGCTTTCGACAAGTACTCTGCCGCCGTGTGTTTCTACCAGTTGCTTGACGATCGCCAGGCCAATGCCCGTGCCGCCGCTTTTGCGGTTGCGGGATTTGTCCGCCCGGTAGAAGTGGTCGAAAATATGGGGCAGATCCTCGGCTGCTATCCCCTGGCCGGTATCGCCGACGGAAATCATGATCCACTTTTTTTCTTCCCTGCATTCGACCGCAGTCGCCACCGTCACCAGTCCGCCTGCATCGGTGTACCGCACGGCATTCGTCAATAGATTGAAAACAACCTGACGGATACGGTTTGCGTCAACCTCCGGTGTCGGCAGTTCGTCCAAATCACATTCAAACTGGATATTCTTTTCGTTCGCCAACCGTTTCACCATACCGACCGCATGAGAAACGAGCTGATTGATATCGACAGGCGCTTTGTCCAGCGATAATTGGCCGGCCTCGGCAAGCGACAGATCCCGCAGGTCGTTGATAAGCCTGTTGAGATGAACCGACTCTTCGAACAAAGAACTCAGCTGTTCCTTGTTGGCCTCGACTACCCCGTCCAGCATTCCTTCCAGGTTGCCCTGGATTACCGACAAAGGAGTCTTCAATTCGTGGGCGATATCGGCGAGCAGTTGCTTACGCAGCCGGTTGTTCATTTCCAGGGCTTCGGCCATGCGGTTGAAGGCAGCGGCAAGCTGCTCAACCTCGTCGTTGGAATCAACCTTGACCTTGTGGGAGAAATCGCCGCGTTCAACCGCACGGACCCCAGCGCTTAACACACGTAACGGTACGGTGATACTGCGGGCGAGGACATAACTAGCGGCAAGGCCGATGAGGATAATTGCTGCGCCCACCCAGAGCAAGGAATCATGAACCGATTTCAGAAACTCCTCTTCGGCTCCTCCCGCCACATGTCCGGCAATATTTCCGCCGAACTGGGCGGCTAGGTTGGCGAGGTAGTCTTGGAACAGGCTGGTCATCTGCTGGTTGGCGAGATAAATCAGCAAGAAAACCGTAAAAGTGATGACCAGAAACATCAGCCCGGTGATGCGGTAAGTGATGCTGATCATTCGCCATCACCGGAAAACCTGTAGCCAACCCCGTATACGGTAAGAATGTAGCGAGGCTCTTTCGGGTTGTCCTCAATTTTGCGCCGCAGGTTTTTCATATGAGCGTCGACGGTCCTTTCGTACCCTTCGAACGAATAACCCTGCACTCGCTCGACGATCTGCAGCCTAGTGAATACCCGGCCGGGGTTCGTCACGAACTGTTCGAGAATCTTGAACTCCGTCGGCGTCAGATCAAGCACCGTATTGCCCTTCTTGACCAGGTGCCGCTCTACGTCGACAAGCAAATCTCCCTCCCGTATCGGCTCAGCCTTTACGGCCGCCTTTTGGGTCCGTCGCAAAATAGCTTTGGCCCGTGCGACCACTTCGCGCGGACTGAACGGTTTCGCGACATAGTCGTCAGCGCCCATCTCCAGACCGATTACGCGGTCCGTCTCTTCGTCGCGGGCGGTGAGCATAATGATCGGCACTTCACTCTCCTTGCGAAGCTTGCGACAGAGTTCCCAGCCGTCCATGCCGGGCAGCATCAGATCCAGGATTACCAGATCGGGGTTTTTATCCCGTATAGACTGAACTGCGCCGCTTCCCTGGTGGGCCAGATAAGTGATGAAGCCTTCTTTATCGAAGTAGGATTTCAACAGTTTCGTAATCTTGACGTCATCATCGACGATGAATACCGACTGGTGTGGCATAAGTTTACCTCCGTAGTAATTAGTCTGCCTATAAGTTGCCCACGTCAGTCTCTAGTACCATCTAGTGATGCCCGGAATGACCATCGTTTTTCTTTTCCGCTGTAGCCTGCTGCTCGTCCGAGTTCTGCTCAGCCGCATAAACGGTATGCATCGGTAGGGCAGCGATATTTACGGCAAACACACCGAGAAAGATCGCCGTAATAACGGTTACAACAGTTTTTTTCACTAAGATCCCCTTCTTTCTTGTACTTGCCTTTATTTTACTATTAAAATATGAAGAACTCGTGAAGAAGTCGTGAAAATCATGTGTTGTTTGGTTAACGAAACAGTGTCCCCCTCTTAGTAAAAATATCGTAGCAACTGCTCTTCAGAGTACTGTTCCGCGGGCGGAACAGTACTCCGGGGAACGCAAGGCCGGGATAATCTTGAAGCAGCGCTATGCCAAAGGTGAGATTTCCATTGAAGATTATCAGCAGATGAAAAAAGAGGTAGCTTCGATATAAACAGGTCGTAAAGAAACCACAGCTGTTTAACGCTGCGGTTTCTTTGTATTGGAACTGGCCGAGCTAAATGTCGTGCGTTAGACACTCAAAAGGAAGGGCCTCTGCGGCTTTTGTTGCCCTGTTTAATTTCGTAGCCCACTGTCTTGAGGTATCTCCTATCGAATAATTCCCTAATAGGAAAGTCCTTTTTGATGACGTTGCGGGCGATGAATACGCTGATCCCCGGTTTGACGCCGCACGAGTCGGCTATCGACCTGCCGGCCTATATCATTATTCTTAGGATTGGCTTAATTCTTATTTTCATCTTTGTCTAATGGTTTAGCTGCCGCTGGCTGCAGGTTTGGTGAAGAAATAGCCTGCGCAGCGGCACGAGTGAATATGCCCTCCTGCCACATTTGGTAGAAGTAAATCAATACTGCCAGCAGTAGAGTAATTGGCAATTCTTGCAAGGGGGAAATAAGCAAATCAACTATTCCGTTATTGCGTAAAAAAATATTCAAAAAAAAGAAATTGAAACCAATATCTAAAATTAAATTAGTAACTGCGTATAACCAAAATCTCCCATAGGTTAACTTGAAAATCCACAGTGTTAATACAGGCATAAGCCCAAAGTCATGAGGAAACAACTGATTTAATGGGAATACTGATGCCCCAAGAGTCCAAAATCTTAATGTAACACCTACATCATGGATAATAATTGACATAACTGTGGCGAATAAAGCAACTGGCATATAGCGTTTAATGTCTTCTTTTTTCATAAAGAACAAGGTTAACCACGGTAGGATAAACATAGACCATTGCAGTATTTGATTACCCATAGCAACCTCCTTCATTTATATTTTAGTTTAGACTGGTTATTTCTTATTTATACTAGCCGCTTGGTATAACTCGTGGTACAATTGTGCTAGAACACCAGTTCGGCAAAGAGCGATGGTATGGCAAAAGCAAAACGATGTAGGTAAATCAAACACATATAAGCCTTCAACGCGTGGTTATTACGTTGGAGGCTTTTTATGTTTACCATCTTAATATCTACGCTACCGCCCTCAATAAAATCGCCTGATTCCTATAGCAAATTGTTTATCGATTTTATCCCGATGAATCGGCATATATTTTTTCGAAGTCCTCTCCAAGCTCAGGAATAATTCAACCAACCTGGGGTCAAACTGCTGGCCGCTTTCCGCGCAGATAATTTTTCGGTATTCTATAAAAATGTCCAGGGTTGGCAGGCCGCAGGAAAATTAGCAGGTTTTTCCGTAAAAATGACGAAATCAAAGAGCCATGCGTCTTTTCGACGCATGGCTCCGTACTGCCGAACCGATACTTGCCTGCCATCTTTCCAGTTAAATCTTGCTAATTCGGAGAAAACATGTCGGAAACAGCGCTGTTCTTATTTCACCTCAGTAGAATCGTCTTTGCCATAGCAAATATCTGGCTTATGTATTCCTGCCTAACGCCCAGGCGCTCTCTGGGGTTTCAAGTCACAGCCATTGTCGGCACAAGCGTTCTTCATGTCTCTCTGCGGGCCCTTCTAACCCCTCTGGGGCTTGACCCTTTTTTTATCGGCTATGCACTGGCCGTGCTATATATGCTTCCTGTAGTCCTGATTTTCCGGGAAACCCTTCACATCAAATTTTTTGTCGTATTTATGGTTGTTTCTTTGTCCCAGTTCAATTTTCTTATCTGTTTGTTTCTGGAGCAACTGTTATTTGGCCACATGGTGAGCGGTTTGGTCTTGGCAGGCCAGCTGCTGCAACTGTCGTCCATACCGCTAATCAGAAAATATATCATCCCGCATATCAAAAACATCCTGGAAATGATTAACCATCAAAACTATATTTTCACCTTATTCCCGTTTTTCTCGTACATATTGTTGGCTTTCTACGGAGTAGAAAGAAAATATCTGCTGTCTATCTTCATTCCCTTGGTATTGTCTACGGTGATTATCTTCTTTGCCTATTATCTGATCGCCCTCTCCATCGACCGCACCAAACGACAGCAGCAGTTGGAAAAACAGCTAGCGCTGCAGCGCGACCACTACCGCAACCTGAATGACAGCATCGCTACCGCCAGGGCAACCCGCCACGACCTGCGCTATCATCTGGTCACAATCTCGGGGCTGCTGCACAAGCAAGACGCCGCAACGGCCCAAGAATACCTGACCCGGCTGTGCAATTCGTATGACGACAGTTCCATCCCCAGCGTGTGCCGAAATCAAGCCGCCGATGCTCTTGTCTGCCATTATCTGCTGCTGGCAAAACAAGAGAATATCGCTTTTGTCACCGAACTACACATCCCTGACAATCTGGGCATCGACGATCTGGACTTGTGCATTGTCATCGGCAACTGTCTGCAAAACGCCTTTGAAGCCTGCAGCAAGCTGGCTGGCGACGAGCCGCGTTTCATCGGCATCAAAACCATGATAGCCAAAGAATATCTGGTCATTAAAATTGCCAATTCCTTCAATGGCCGTGTGGAACGGTTTGACGGCGGTATCACCTCTTCGAAAAAAGCGACCGACGGCGGTATAGGTCTCGCCAGCGTGAAAACGGTTGCTGCCAAATACCAGGGGCATTGCCAGATTTCCTTTGAACAACATAATTTCACAGTATCCGTCTCCCTCAGGCTGCCATAAATCCTTGCAGGGCATAATAGCGTGTACCCCCTTCTCCCTTTGGTGGGCGGCTAGGTGAATTAACGGTAAAATAGCGAAAATGCTGGATTAACCAGCATTTTTCTTTTAGTTACGTTTTATCCATAAGTTTGCCGCCGTTAAAGCCCACAGCCTCTTCATAAACATTAGGTATAACTACCTTGCCGCCAATTCACGGCCCCCGCAAAAAACCACGCTTTACGAGAGCTTTTACTCATAAATTGCCAAATCACGAAACGTCATCTCGGCTAAGTCCAGAATTACCTTGCGATATCTGCAAAACATTTCTCCGGACAATCGCCGCGGTTTTTGCCGGAAAAACCCGCGTATTACGCGGTTTTTTTACAGAGCAAACCGCTAAAGACTCATACCGCAGCACATACTTCGGGTTTACCCGCCGATATTATAGTATCCAAACATATCCTTACTTTCGGCACTTCAAAGGTGCTCAAGGTCATACCTCCACACGAGGTGACCGTAACATCGCACAGAATTACCTGCCCGTCCTCTACTTCGACTAATTTGCCGGTATAAAGCCATCCCCCCAAAACTATCACGTCGATGACATGGTTAATCAGCTTATTTAGGAGACAAGCAAGCGTCTCATTCTCTTCACATTCATGGATAAAACGGTCGTCCATAACAGATTCCTCCTTCATAGAAATTTAGGATATGATTAAGCCTGGGGGTAGACAATACAGGTGCGGCGTCTTGGCAACAACCTTGCACAGATCGAGAAGGGTAAACTTTTCCTTAATGCATGAGCAGCCCTGCGGACAAAATGTCTGATCCGGATGTCTGATTAGCACATGGTTCTGACCTGCGCCTGGTTCCAACAGCGCGATAGTATTGTCGAATATTTTTTCGATCCGGCCATAGTATACAAATCCATCTACAGTGTACAAGAGCACGCTGGTGCCCTTTTCGCATTGTATTTCATCGATAAATTTCTCGCAGCATATATCCTTGCAGACGGTCATGTTTTTACCTCCTTAATGTTTTCTTACTTTATTTTTATGTAGGCACCGAACTGATGGGAACTCGCTAGATTATTTTTCTCTGCCGCAATATGACAACCATATACTCGGCCCGGTATTTATAGCTATGACAGGCGACAGCCGCCTGGCCTGCGCGGCTGATCTCCGCCCTCTCCTGCGGGTGGTCCAGGTAATAACGGACTATCTCCACTGTTTCTTCCGGGGCTTTTGCCACAACCAAATGGCGGCCCGGCTCGAACAAATCGGTTACGGCCGGCGTAGCCGATGTCAGCAGAAAGCCTCCGGAACCGAGTATTTCATATGTCCGCATAGTTACTTGGCTGGTCGTATTCTGAAGTCCGAGAACAATGTCGGCTGAATTGTACACCTTGTACGCTTCTGGATATGGCAGATAGCCGTGCAAATACTCCTTGGGCAGGCTGAAGGCAAGGATATCCGCCATCTCATTCCATCTCGTTCCCCAGAAATCAACGCGTATACCCGCTTTCAGGAGCGGAGTGATCAGGGTATGAAGCGACTGCAGCCGGTAAAACTGCCGATAGACCTGGATGATACCGGGATAAGCGTTAGCCACTACGGCAACGCGACAGGCGTAACTGTCCACTTTTCCATCGCCCTTGTGAACACACGGATGGTAGCCGAAATCAAGATGGGCTGATGGAAAACCAAGGCTTTCATAATAAGGCACCATCTCTTTACTTACCGTGAAAACGAAATTTGGCTGAACTTGCTGGATGAACGGCACCGTCAGCACACGGGCGTGAATCGGATCCTCTGTTGCCCAGTAAACAAACGGTATCCCGCTTGTCGTAACATGTTCCCTTATCCATTTTCTTTTAACACCTACATGCTCTTCCGTCCAGCCCAGCATTACGATAAGTTCGGGACGATAATCAGCGATAAGCGCCGGGATATTTGTTCCCGTCAGGGGTCCGGATATGAGGACATCATGCCCGGCATCGCGAAATCCGTTCGGCAAACCATCAATCCACATAGGATGGCTTTCGAGAAATAGCACTCGCAATAGGAGCTCCTCCCCACGGTCTTATTCCTAAGAATCTGTATTCAAACGTGACAAAATAAATGCGGGGGCAATACCCGCATTTATTTTTTTTACCCGCACATATAATCTATCATCCTCCCTCGCCGACTTCATACAGCCAGAAGAATGGAGGTGCTTTTCGATGATCGCTAAGGCAAGACCCAAGCTCGCGGTTCTCAATCCCTTCCCCGTGTACCCGCCTACCAGCGGCGGCCAGGGGCGGGTCTTTCACTTATATAAGTACGTGGCGAATTCTTTTGACGTAGTCATTATTTGTTTTTCCGACAGGCGGTCTTATAAAACGTTAGCACCTGGGCTGCAACAGATACAAATCCCTAAGAGTTATCCTCATTGCCGTCTGGAGTATGAATCCTTCCGTAAAACCGGTTTTGTAACCTGCGCCATCACGCCATCAGCCGCAAGCCTGACCCCGGAGTACGGCCATGTAGTAAAAGAGCAGCTCAAGGATGCCGACATCGTTGTACTGTCTCACCCTTATCTGTATAAAGAAACACGGGAACTGGGCGCCGACCGTATCATAGTATATGACGCGCATAATGTCGAAGTCGATTTGCACCGCCAAATCCTGCCTGCCGCTATGAGTTATCTACTGGCGGATATCGAGCAGGCGGAAAAAGCGGCTTGCGAACAAAGCAGGCTTATAGCAACCTGCTCTACGGAGGATGCCGGCAAGTTAGCCAGCCTTTATAACATTTCCCCCGGCAAATTCATCGTCGTGCCGAATGGAGCCGACGTTACGGCAATCCCGTTCGTTTCCTATGAAGAAAGACAGAGCCTCAAATCCAGCGAAAATATGACTCAGCCGTGCGCCGTGTATACCGGAAGCAATTTCCCGCCGAACATCAAAGCTGCCCAGCAGGTGGTCGAGCTGGCCAAAGCGTTGCCCGACGTAAAATTCCTACTGATAGGAAGCCTGTGTGAAGCACTCACCAGCCGCAACCTGCCGGACAATGTCGCCCTGCTCGGCGTCGTCAGCGAACAGGAGAAATACCGGGTGTTCAGCCTGGCTGATGTGGCGATAAACCCCGTCCAATCCGGCTCCGGCACCAATCTGAAAATGCTGGAGTATATGGCAGCCGGCCTGCCGGTTATTACAACCTATCTGGGATCAAGGGGAATCGGCGGAAATGATGGAACGCATTATCTAGTCAGCGAGTGCGCAGCAATGACTGACTGCATAAGCAACCTGCTGAATAATCCCTCACTCGCCGCCAGTTTGGCCCGCCAAGCCTATATTTTGACCAAGTCCAAGTTTGATTGGCGGCAAATTGCCGCCAACTTCGTTAACGCGCTATCCACCGCTCGGGCAGCAAGACATATTACTTTCTATTAGGAGGTGACGGTTTGCTGATTCTTCCGGAACAGATCAACAAAATTTTGATGGTTTCTATAACCCACATCGGCGATATTGTCCTGTCATGCCCGACATCGAGGGCCCTGAAAAAGTTCTTTCCCCTTGCGGAAATTGACATGCTGGTCAGCAAGCCCCAAGGGGAAGCGGCGTTCCATAATCCGTATATTAGCAATGTAATCTTCTACGATATTGAGAATTGGCAGCAGGACCGGACAAAATTGATGGCCTTGATTCAAGTGTTGCGTAAGAAGAAATACGATTTTGCCCTATCCTCACGCCACGGCTCCGCCGACCCGATGATGGCCTTTCTAAGTGGCGCTGTATATCGCGCCGGCTTCGATACACACGGCGGCGGCAAATTTTTGACTCATATGTTGCCGTTAGATCCGGCTGTTATAATGCATGAAACGGAATATCAGCTCGCGGTGCTGGCTACGCTTGGCATCACTTCAGAAGACACCAGCATTGAATTTCTTGTAAGTGACGAAGAGGAATCAAGCCTGAATATGAAACTGCCGCGTCTACATGAAAACGGGCGACCGATCGTTCTTTTATGCCCATTAAGCGACAATCCCCAGAAGAACTGGACGGATAACGGGTACGTAGAAGTATTGCGGACACTGGCCGAATTTGCCGATTGTTATCTCCTGGGAAGCTTGCGGCAGCTGACCGCTCTTCGCAGCATCAACACCTCCGCAGGAAATGTTGCCGAAGTATTAGGCGGGCTTCTTTCCTTAGGAGAACTCGCCGCTTTGATCAGAGCGGCCACCCTTCTTATCACGGTCGACACAGGCCCGATGCATATTGCTCAGGCTTTTTCGACTCCGGTTGTTGCGTTGATGGGACCTACCGATCCGAGAGTGTGGGGACCGCGAAATCCTGGTGATATCGTACTGACTAAGCCCATGGACTGTACTCCTTGCTGGCACAAGGACGAATCAATAAAAAAAAGCTGCCGCCTCAACGAATGTATGCGGCGCATCCTTCCGGACGACGTTATTAAGGCAGCCACAGGAATATTGACAGCCTCAGCTAAAACACCTTTTTAATCCAAATTATAATAATTGGAGTTAACTCTAGATCAAGAACAAACCGCAACACCCTCGATAAAAAGCAATTTTACCGCACACGAAAAGAAGCATAACATTGCCGGATCGGCAATGTTATGCTTATCGCAACCAATAGAGAAGCCGGCCTACCTGGAACCAATATGTGTATGAACCGGTTTCCTGTGGTATGTCGTCAAATCGAAGCTCATCGGCGCCGGGGAATGGGCTAAAAATACTTGACTCCTTGCAGCCAGAAGCGACCGGCGCGGTTGGTGTCGGAAACAGCCTCACTGGAGCTCAGCTTCCAGGCGTAGTCAAGCCGCAGGGCATAGTCGCCGGGACGGCTGAAAATAAAACCCAGACCGGCGCCGGACAAGGTGCGACTGTTGGCATCCGTTGTCCAGGGGGCTTTATTGAACTTTACATGCCCGCCATCAACGAAGGCTGTCAATTGCACACGGGAGTCGGGCAGGTTCCAGCGCAGTTCCCCCGTCACCACATAGCCTTCATCGCCGCCGGCCTCATTGACCGGATAGGCTCTGACACCGCTTGGCCCGCCGAGGGAGATTTTTTCGGAAGAGTCCAGGTTTTTGCTGGCAAGTTGCCCGGCAAAAGACAGATGGAGGTTAAGGCGGTTGTTCACGCTTTGTATCCGGTAGAGATTCAGGTTGGTTTTATTATAGCGTCCGGCGGTGTGAGCGCTGCTGTCATTTGCAACCGCATCCGCCGAATCCATGTGGAGTTGTCCCAGCGAAAAGGTAAGGCCAAAGCTATTGTAGCCGCCGCCCCCCAGATTATCGCGGCTGTCGCCGCTTACGCCTAGTTTCCAAGTGTTCGCGGACTTGCGGCTGTTGGAGCCAAAGTATTTAATACGATCTTCCAGTTCCTTATGGTCAAAGCCAATACGGCCTGTGAGATTAAAGTCGCGGGAACGCCTAAGGGTAAAACTTTCGTAGATACTGGTGGTCTTGGCAATGCCGCTGGCATCAAGATCGGCAAATTGCTCGCCCAGCGTATAATACGACCGGGAGAAGCCAATACCTAGCTTAGCCCCCTGACCGCCGGTGGGCAGTTGATACGACAGGCTGTAATCATCCATGTTTTTGCCTAAAATAGTGCCAAGAGAAAGAGTGTCGCCTTCCCCGCTGAGGTTGTGGAGATTATAGTTGAAGCCAAACCGGTTTTTACCGGTATACCGGCTGCCATGATTGTCGATATAGGCTTGTCCGGTGGCTTTGGCCGTATCGTTTAACGAGATCACCAGATTAGATGTGCCCGGTGTGCCGCCTGCCGTTAAGGTCGCCTTGCTGCTGATACCGTCCGTAGCGGATAACAGCAGCAGCGTCCGTTCCAGGGTTTCCTTGTGGATATAATCGCCGCTTTTCAGGGGGCTTAGTACACGATCAATCGCCGTCTGACGCAGGGCGGAATCATTCCGCACCTGAATTTGGCCGTATTGTCCAATCAGCACCTTGATGGTTACGGCGCCATTTTCAATCGTCTGGGCGGGAATAACAGCCCTGGCGACAAGATAGCCTTGTTCCCGGAAATGCTGGGTAATGCGCCGGGCATAGACTTCCAGTTCGCCGAGCGTCAAATCCTTGCCATAAGCGTCTTTGATCAGCGGCGTCAAGACCTCTTCGCTGTAAAGATTTTGACCGGTAATGCTGATTTTTGCCACATGGATTTTGGTTTGATCCGGTTGATCCGGTTGCACCGGCCCTGCCTGTTCTTCTTGTTTTACCTCGACTTTTGGTTTGACTTGCTCTTGCGGCGGCAGGGTATGCTCCTTGATGCCCCCCAGCGTTGTGCTGTTGTCGTTTTGCTCCGGCAGGGCGGCGCTGACAGGCGTCGTCACCAGGAGGCACACCGCGGCGACGAGGGAACACAGTATTTTAGCAGTGTACGAGGTACGGTTTTGCATAGTATCATCCTTTGCCTACGAATATGAGCTTGCGTTTTTCTTGAACAGCCTTCTTTTGTTTACCATTATTTCCCTAAATACACCGCCTGCAAATTATTAATATCGAGACCCAGCTTATCCTGGACCGCGACCAGCGATGCCGCTGTGACTAGCTGCCTGTTTTGGCTCAGTATATCGGCGGCCGGAACGTTGGCGGCCTGTACATACAAGCTACCGTTAGTATACGCAACGGTAAAGTTCGCTGTATTTCCCTGAGGATCTGTCAGCTGGAAGGAGGCCGTCTCTGCTTGAGCGGCTGCAGGCGCCGGCATCGCCGGCGGCACAGGCGCGAAAGACGCCTCACTCCTACGTAAAGCGAGCGCACCCTGGCTGCCGTCCACCTGGTAGACACCGGCCAGCGCCGAACCGCCGCTTATCGTTTGATACACCGCAATCTCTTTCTGTACGGGATTGGTAGCAAGCTGCAGCAGACTGTCCTGGGCAATGGTTACTGTCTGGCCGGCAGTCGTAATCACGCGCGGCGTTCCGGCAGTATCGCCGCTATACTGGATGGGGCTTGCCTGTCCGGCCGGCAGTTGTGGGGACGCGGCGTTCGCCGCCGGCGGATAGGAATGGCTCCCGCCAGCTCCCGCCGCATTGTTCGCGGCGCTTTGCTGCCGATTTTGCACTGCCGCAGTATAGCCGGGACCGGGATTGGAACTGGGATTGGGACTGGTTGCCGCTTTAATCGTCAGGGTGCCGTCCCTGAAAGTAATGGTATAGTTTGTTGACGTCAGTCCTGCGGAGATAATCGTATAGGTACCGACCTCAGTCGCTCCCTGGGCGGTGCCGCCATAGGTCAGGCTGCCGTTTAACACGTCCCTGTTTTCACCGTTCACGAAACCGTCAAAAGTAACGTCATTGCCGCCTTCATAAGCGAGCTTATCATAAGTTTTCTCAGCATTCTTGGCAGTGACGGTCAGGGCGGTTTTGTCGATCGTGCCTGTCGTATTCTCTACCAAAGTCACCGTATAGTTGTTGCCGTTATTGCCGTCATTTAGGGTATAGCCGCTGCTTACTCGCAGCGTTTTGCCGCTGCCGGCATTTTTATCGGTATAGGCTTCGGCAAGGCCGGCCAGGCTATCGCCTGTTTGCAGGCCGCTATAGGTCGGTGTGGCTGCGGCTGTCGTTGTGCCGTCGTAAGTTTTCGTGTTTGCCGCGGCGGTGATGGTCAGGGCGGCTTTGTCGATCGTGCCGATGTTGCCGCTGATACTGGTCGACGCCAATTGGTAGTTGCCCGCGCCGGCGCCGCTCAGACTCAGTCCGTTTACCGTCACCGCCTTGCCACTGCCGGCGTTCTTATCGGCGTAACTGCCGCTGGTTGCGATATTCAAAGACACGGCGTCGCCGCCGATAATACCGGTGAGGGCGCTGTAGTTGCCGCCGGTCAGCGTCGCCGCAGCGGTGCCGTCATAGGTCTTCGTGACGCTGCCGGTCAAGGCCGCCGTCAGCGTCTTGGGCGTGATTTGGCCGATGTTGCCGCTGATACTGGTCGACGCCAATTGGTAGTTGCCCGCCCCGGCGCCGTTCAGGCTCAGGCCGTCTACCGTCACCGACTTGTCACTGCCGGCGTTCTTATCGGCGTAACTGCCGCTGGTTGCGATAGTCAAAGACACGGCGTCGCCGCCGATAATGCCGGCGAGGGCGCTGTAGTTGCTGGCTGCCAACGTCGCCGCAGTAGTGCCGTCATAGGTCTTAGTGACACTGCCGGTCAAGGCCGCCGTCAGCGTCTTGGGCGTGATCTCGCCGATGTTGCCGCTGATACTGGTCGACGCCAGTTGGTAGTTGCCCGCGCCGGCGCCGCTCAGACTCAGGCCGTTTACCGTCACCGCCTTGCCACTGCCGGCGTTCTTGTCGGCGTAGCTGGCGCTGGTTGCGATATTCAAAGACACGGCGTCGCCGCCGATGATACCGGTGAGGGCGCTGTAGTTGCCGCCGGTCAGCGTCGCCGCAGTGGTGCCGTCATAGGTCTTGGCGGCACTGCCGGTCAAGGCCGCCGTCAGCGTCTTTGGCGTGATCCGGCCGACATTGCCGCTAATGCTGGTCGACGCCAGTTGGTAGTTGCCCGCGCCGGCGCCGCTCAGGCTCAGGCCGTCTACCGTCACCGACTTGCCATTGCCGGCGTTCTTATCGGCGTAACTGCCGCTGGTCGCTATATTCAAAGACACGGCGTCGCCGCCGATAATGCCGGCGAGGGCGCTGTAGTTGCTGGCTGCCAACGTCGCCGCTGTGGTGCCGTCATAGGTCTTAGTGGCACTGCCGGTCAAGTACGCCGTCAGCGTCTTGGGCGTGATCGTGCCGATGTTGGCCGTTGCAGTGGAAGAAGTCAGGTTGTAGTTACCGGCATCGGCGCCTCCTAGGGTCAGCCCGTCGGCCGTGACCGTCTTGCCCGTCCCGGCGTTCTTGTCGTTATAGGCGCCCGTCCCGGATACGGTGACGGTATCCCCGCCGACCAGGCCCGACAGGCTGTAGTTGCCGCCGGTCAGCGTCGCCGTATCGTTGCCGTTATAGATCTTGGTGACAGTGCCGGTCAGGCTGGCGGTCAGGTCAGCTTTATTGATCGTCAGCATGCCTGTTTCATACACGATGTCATACCCATGCTGGACGGAATAAAGGTCCAGTCCGTAGGTTCCTGCATTGCGGGCATTGCCGTAGGTAGGATTATCTGTCCCTAACAGCAGGCTAAAATCAGTGCCAGACGCATAGGTCACGTTAGTGGGAGATCCACTGTAGACGGTGCCGTCGTAAGTCTTGCTTTTGTTATCGGCGTTAACGGTGGTCTTCGTCAGGAAAGATTTAAGCAGCGGCGTGGTGTGGCCGTCGTAAACGCGCCAAATTTTATCAGCGCCGCCCGCCGTGTCCACCGACCATGTCGACCCCTCTCCCGTAGTCCAGAAGCTCGTGCTTTGCATCTTTGCCAAGGTTATGCCTGTGCCGTTAACGTTGCCGCTCCATACGACGCTGTCATATGTACCGCCGTTGTTGATGCTGCCGCCGCTGGCGTTGGTTGTGGCGTAAAAGCTGCCCGTGATGCTGTAAGAGCCTGAGCCGACGATGCCGCCAACTGCGGCGGAGCCCGTTACGTTGCCGCTGTTGTAGCTGTTCGTGATGCTGCCAGAATTACTCTTCCTGCCAACGAGACCGCCGACCTTGTCAACGCCCGTGACACTGCCGCTGTTGTAGCTGTTCTTGATGGCGCCAGTGTAATAGCCGCCAATCCCGCCAACGTCGGCGGAGCCATTGACACTTCCGCTGTTGTAGCTGTTCGTTATCTCGCCGAAGTAGTCATCGCCGACCAGGCCGCCGACCTTGTCAACGCCCGTGACGCTGGCGCTATTGTAGCTGTTTGTGATGATGCTGTCGTTTTGGGTAGAACCGACGAGGCCGCCGATGTTGGAGCTTCCACTGACGTTACCATTGACGCTGCCGCTGTTGTAGCTGTTCTTAATGGTGCTCCAGTTAGTGCCGGCAAGGCCGCCGACGGAGGAGGTGCCACTAACGCTGCCGCTGTTATAGCTGTTCTCGATGCTGCCCGAGGCGTAGCCGGCGAGGCCGCCGACGGAGGAGCTACCACTGATGCTGCCGCTGTTGTAGCTGTTCGTGATGCTGCTGATATAGGAATTGCCGACGAGGCCGCCGACGGTGCCGCTACCAATGACGCTGCCGCTGTTGTAGCTGTTCGTGATGCTGCCGGATTGCTGATAGCCGACGAGGCCGCCGGTCCATTGGGTGCCAGTGACGCTGCCGCTGTTGTAGCTGTTCGTGATGCTGCCGGAGTTAAAGCCGACGAGGCCGCCGACGGTGTCGCTGCCACTGACGCTGCCGCCGACCAGCCCGACGTTGCGAATGTCCGCCGAAGCGTCGGTACTCGCGAACAGCCCGACGTAACTAGTACCAGACCTGTTAATGGTCAAGCCGCTGATCGTATGCCCGCCGCCGTCGAAGCAGCCAGTGAACTTGTTGTTATAATCGCCAATCGGATCAAAGCCAAAATAGCCGCTATTGCCGTTATAACTCCAGGGATTCCATGCCGACGTCGTGCTGGCGTCGATGTCTGCGCCGAGGAAGTAATTGCCGCTCAAGTTGCCCTGCATACCCTGAAGATCAATGCCGGTTATACTGCCTTGACTGCCCAGACTGGTAATTACAGTGAAGTGTTTAACCGCGCCGTCACTGCCCAGCTTCGTGCTGAAATGCTGGCCGGCTGTCAAATTAACCGGCGCATTGATGGCGTAGCTGCTGGTGTGGCCTGAACTAGCGGCTTTTTGCCCATACTCAAGCGCCAGCGATCCGGCAGCCGTATTGGTAATAGAGCGGTTGATCGAAATATTGTTATACGCCGACAGGGTGAGCGTTGTGTTGCTGTTCCAGGTGATGGTGTCATTGATGTTAATATTACCGTCTGTGCCTGAGGATCCGCTTACGTTATTGCTACCATCACTGGCACTGCTGCCGCTGTCGGTTGTCTGAATAGTTACATTATTATCGGCAAGCCAGCCGGCAACCGTAGCGCCGGTCGTGTCGCCGCCACTAGCCGCAACGGTAAAATCCGCCGGGTCTAACAGCCAATTGCCGGTCTTGCCCTGGGCCGCCGTGGTGTTGACTTTCGCCGTCTCGGCTACGGTCAGCGTTTTCTTGCCTGAGGTCTCGACACTGCCGCCGTTGCCGCTTAGCTTGCCGCCTTTGGCGGAAATGCCGCCTGCGAAGTGAGTGGTATCATTAGCCCAGACGACAACCTGTCCGCCGTTACCGTTAGTCAGGGCGTCAGCAGTGATGCTTGTTCCTTGCTCTACTACCGTCTTAGTAGCCGCGTATTCGCTGCTACCGCCCTGGTATGCGCCGCCGATGAGGGTCGTGCCGCCGCCCTGGTCGCCGGAAACGTCAATGCCTGCACCGGAGGCTAGCCGTACGGTATCGCCCAACAGC
>JAEZJM010000030.1 GCA_023415775.1 Bacillota bacterium
GAGCTGGCGACGGCGGGCCTGGAGCGGCCGGAGGCCGCGGCGGCGGAGGCTGCGGTGGCGGCGGCGCTGGCGGCGAGCGAGGCTCTGGTGGCGGAGCAGGCCAGGCTGCAGGAGGGCGTGAGCAAGCAGCAGGGGTGGCTCGATCAGATGAAGGCCATGGATGCGGAGAAAGCGGCCCGCGAGGCGGAGTACGCGCTGCTGGGCCGCCTGGCGCAGGTGGCGAACGGGCAGAATCCGCTGCGGGTGAGTTTCCACCGGTTCGTGCTGCAGGCGCTGCTGGACGAGGTGACGGGGGTGGCGAACGCGCGGCTGAAAAAGATGAGCCGCGGGCGTTATGCGCTGCGGCGGATGGAGGACCCGCTCCATAAGGGGATGGCCGGGGGGCTGGATATCGAGATCGAGGACGCGTGGACGGGCGTGGCCCGCCATGCGGCGACGCTGAGCGGCGGGGAGACTTTCCTGGCGTCGCTGGCCCTGGCTCTCGGTCTGGCCGATGTTGTGCAGGGTTATTCCGGGGGGGTGTACCTTGACACGATTTTCGTGGACGAGGGGTTCGGGATGCTGGACCCGGAGGCTCTGGATATGGCGATGCAGGCGCTGGTGGAGCTGCAGACGAGCGGGCGGCTTGTGGGGATTATTTCCCATGTGCCTGAGCTGAAGGAGCGCATCGAGGCGCGGCTGGAGATCGTGCCGACCGACCGCGGCAGCACTACGCGCTGGAGCGTGTGATGCATAAGAGGGGGAGAATCCGGCCATAATTTGCTGTAGCAAAGGAGGGGCCGGGATGAGCATGAAGATGAGCCGGGTGCCGGTGAGCGGGGTTTTCCTCGACAGCCGCGCGCCGGCGGTGACGGGCGAGTACGAGTTTACGGTGGACTGCGGGGCGGTTTATTTCGGGGCGGTGTATGACGACGACGGCAGCCTGCTGTCGGTTGATCAGTATTTTTACAGCGAGGATTTTTCCCGCGACGATATGGAGGAGGCGCTCGACACCGACGAGCTGATGTTTGTCGACGACCGGGATTTTCCGGTGAAGACGTACCTGCTGTCGAAGGAGGAGTCCGGCAGCGAGTGGCTGCGGTTCCACGCGGTGGTGCCGGACGGGATCGATCCGGGGTATTTCCGGCAGAAGTATATCGGAGGATGACGATGGGGGCTCGGCGATGGCCGGGTCCTTTTGTTTTGCCCTGACGATGGGATTTCTATATCGGTATTTTTTGTCGAATTGCGCGCGGTGGGCCGCGCAAAAAATGACGGCGGAAGATGTTGTGTTGAATAAAGTCGAATAATGGCGAATTATATACGTATTATGTCGAATTAAACTGGCCGGATGATTGTGGTTTATTGCTTTGATATGTAAGCTTTTATGTGATTTTTTGTACAAATTGCGGCGATGGATGGCGAAAATTATGTCGTTTTTTTACGAAAACAATTTGCTTGTCGAAGGCAGGAAATACAAATACTTACAAGAATGATATTTATGTCTTGGACAAGCAGATGTGACAAAGGGGTTGACTGGTCGGTGTATTCGGCAGAATCCTGGGACAACAAGGTTGTTTATCTTGGAAGCGAAGAGGATTTCGGCGATTTTTTCGAGACCGGCAAGGCGGGGATTATGCATCTTGACGCGATGATGCAGGTCAAGAATCTCAACCGCGAGGCGGAGCGGATATTCAGTCTGGAGCGCTCGGCGGTCCTGGGCAAGCGGGCCGAAGAGGCTTTCCGGCACTGCGGCGAGAAGTTCCTGAAGGCGTTCGCCGTGTCGGAATACGAGGATTTTTATGCCGCGAACGTCAAGCTGGCCATGCACGAGCAGGCGGCTTTCGTCCACGTGGACAGCCTGAAGCTGCGCGACAGCGGCGGCGGGGTGAACGGGGTCATTGTCATTGTGCAGGATATTTCGGCGTTGAAGGCGACGCTGAAGCAGATTCAGACGACGCAGATGCTGATGTCGCTTGGGGAACTGGCGGCGGGGGTCGCCCACCACGTGCGCGCGCCGCTGACGACGCTGAGCGGGTATCTGCAGATTATGATGAACAGGGTGGAGGACGACCGCTGCAGCGTACGCCGCGAGGTGCTGGAGATGCTGTTGGGGGAAGTTTCGTATATCAATAATGTGGTGAAGGAGCTGGTGCTGTTCGCCAAGCCGCCGGTAAGCAAGACGCCGGGGGTGAATGTGAACAGGCTGCTGGATGAAGCGCTGCTGCTGGTTTTCAAGCAGATGGGCGGGGAGAATGTGGCGATCGACAAGCGCCTTGCGGAGGGGTTGCCGACGCTGACCGCCGACGGCAATCTGCTGAAGCAGGCGATGGTGAATATTTTGCAAAACGCGATGGAGGCGATGGCGGAGCAGGGGACGCTGACGGTCCGGTCGTGGCTGAACGCGGAGCTTAATATGCTGGTTGTGGCGGTCGCCGATACGGGTGTCGGGATAGGTCCGCAGCTGCTGTCGAGGGTTTTCGAGCCTTTTTACAGCACGAAGCTCGACCGGATCGGGCTGGGCCTGCCGACCGCCCACCGGATCGTTAGCGAGCACGGCGGCTTTATCAACATCAGTTCGGACGAGAAGACGGGCACGAAGGTGCACATTTATCTGCCAATCTTCGACAGCCGGACGAGAAGGATGGCCGGCCCGCATCAGCAGATTTTGAATTTGCAGTGAGGTATTAGGGCGCGGATAACTCAACTTGGCTCGGGCCAATGCCCGAGCCAAGTTTCGTTTATCAACGACCGACGGTGGGAAATATTTGCTGGTATATAAGCCAAGGACCCCTTCATATAAAGTTAGTGGCTACTAACTCTTGGGAAGGGATGTCCTTGGCTTTGTCGCGTGTGGCGGTGCTGGCCGCGCTGGTTTTTCTCGTTTGCCTGACGCCGGCTGACGCCAGGCAGAATCCCGATCTGGCGTCGCCGAGCATTGTGCTCAATCTGCCCAGCCGGACGCTGGAGTTTTTCGCGGGCGGCTCGCTGGTGAAGACGTATCCGGTCGCGGTCGGCAAACCGTCGACACCGTCGCCGCTCGGCAACTTCGTGATTTTCGAGAAGGAGGTGGATCCGTGGTGGTTTCCTCCCCGCACGGGGGAGGTGGTGCCTTCGGGACCGCATAATCCGCTGGGGTACCGCTGGATGGGCTTCGCGTCGCTGTACGGCATCCACGGCACCAACGCCCCTTGGGCGATCGGCCTGGCCGTGTCGAACGGGTGCATCCGGATGCATGAGGCGGATGTGGAGGAGCTTTACGAAGTGGCGCCTTACGGGACACCTGTGAGGGTGACTTACGAACGGTTCAAGATAAGGGTGGAGAGCAACGGGGAGGTTTCGCTGGGGGTTTATCCCGATATTTACGGCTGGCGTGCGCTGACGGCGGGCGAGGTGCGGGACGCCCTCGCCGCCCGCGGCCTGGGCGGCCTGCTGACGGACGGGGAGATCGCGGCGATGGTCGCCGAGGAGGCCGACCGGCAGGTGGTGTTCGCCCGTGTCCACAATGTGCGGGTGAACGGCAAGACGCTGGTGGAGCGGGCGGTGACACTGAAAGGGGTTATGTATGTGCCGCTGTGGCCGGTGGCGGCGCCTCTCAGCGCGGGCGTGGCCTGGGACGAGGGCGGGCGGCTGGCGCGGGGGGCGAAACGGGCGGTGCCGGGCACGGTGATCGGCGAGCGGGTTTATCTGGCGGCGGCGGATGCGCACGCGCTGTTCGGCGGGCAGCAGGTTTTCCGCGAGGAGGAGAATGTGCTGGCGGTCGATGTTGTAAGCCTGTTCCTGAACGGTCGGCCGCTGGCGGGCGATGTGCAGGTGGTGGAGGGCGTGCTGGCGGTGCCGGTGGCGGCGGTGGCGGAGGCGCTCGGCCGGAAGGTGACGCGGGAGGCGGACGGGTCGCTGAGCGTGCAGGGGACGAAGGCGCCGGCGGCGATAGTCGGCGGGGCGCCGTATATCCAGCTGACAAAGGTTTACGACGTGTTCGGGGCGTACGTGTACTGGAACCAGGAAGCCCGGAGCGTCGAGCTTACGTATCCGTTTATAGAGAAGGGCGGGAACGATTAGTTCCCGCCTTTTTCTTTTCTGTAGCTTTGTAGCGGGTGAAAGCAGGCTGTAAGCCGGAGCTACGGCCGAACGCGCCGTAGACTTGCGCCGCGCGCCCGCGAACACCGTCGTCAATTGACGTCCATGTCAGTAGACTCCTCGCTCGGCCATCTATGGCCTCGCGTGCGGTGGCGCTGCTCTGCTGTGTCAACGGCGTGGTAATGGCCTCCGCAACGGCGGATTACGCATTCTTTCACCGACGTCTTCGGCTCGGTGTACACGGTTGTGTATGAGTAAGACCATATTTCGGATAGGGTTGGAAGCATAAAATGGCAGGATGCAAAAATGGACCCGCAAAACTCGCAAGTCCATTTGTTTGTATATCTAGAAGCATAAAGTGACCGCTATATTGCAGCTGACTTTATTACACTTTAATTAAGTAGTCATCCGCAATTTTAGTCAAATACGGGTGTCGCTTATCATCGTCTATCAGGAAGTTTATAAAAAACTGCTCGATATCATCTCCCGGGATGGTTGCAAGATATTTAAAGGCCACATACCACAGCTCTTTTAGTCCCTCATTACGGCCAATAGTGAGTGCGAGCTTCTTAGTTCGAATGTCTTTCGACGCTATCAATGCTCGAAGCAGTATATTAAGCTCTTCCTCCCATTCGTTTTCTCCGCCGTGTAGTAAGCGCTCAATACGTTCATCCGAAATGTCTCCCGCGAGCTTTGTGCAGGCTAAGCCTAAGACATCGGGATATCTTTTCTCAATTTCAGTTACTTCATCAGGCCAGACCGCTTCATCCCAACAGCTTGCTTCCATAGCAAGGAGACTTTCGATTTCCGTAATCGATATAGACTTGGATTGGAGATATTTTTTCTGGTTTAGATTCTTATCCAGATCTTCTATGCAAAGCTCAACGCCCCCAAACCAAACTTTCTTTTCGTTTGCTGACGGCGAATAAGAGTACCCTGTCACCGGTAATATTGTCAAGCACCTGAACTCACATCCTTCCTGCGCGGCAGCAATCGCCTTATGGTGTCCATCTAAAAGCACGCATAAATAAGCGTCCATATGGAAGGCGACGCCGCGAAGCCTGTCGCCGCAGCCGCTGCGATACTGCTCTCGATAGGAGTCAACAGTGACTTTATCATATCGGTTCGGAAGCTGGGTAGGTAGTAAGTACGACGGCCAGCTACGTACCCACCTAAAAAGATACCCGATAGCGCAGCTTGCTTTGTTCGCACGGGGGGTATTACTTTGGTTCCAGAAGAAACGCCCTCCGTCAGTCGGGAACAGAGCCAAATCAGCTAATACATAGTACCCTTCAGGTAACAGGCTCAAAAGAGGATTAAATTCTACGAATGCTTTTTCGATACCCTCATAAGGCTGATTTGTATGATTTCTTATCGTCTGGATAGTATCTTGGTCAACATGTTCTAGACCATACCCGGCCGATATAAGCTTTTCGCAGGTCGGGCAGTCATTCTCGTCTTGAGAATGCCACTTAACTAGCGGTACACCGTTTAGCAGCAAAAAAGATTTCCATGTCCTATCCTTCGCAACACCATAGGCCGTTCTCAGTCTCCCAAGACCATTTTTCACGAAAAATAGAACAGCTTCTTCTCCCCATGGGGAAGAACTCTTCTCATAGTATTTTACGGCTGCTATATCACCTGATTTTTGCCCCCACAGCCACTCTAACAAGAATGATCCCTCCAGGCAGATAATCTTATACGAGTTGATTTCGCTAATATTTTCCTATATCCTATGTTTTGTCTAAAATGGGAGTAATAGAAGCGTAGAATAGCAAAGCAAACAGAAGAATAACGTGACCAATTAAGGATTTGCAATATGAGTACGGTTAGCCGGCGTTCCCGACTTTGGGTGATGCCCCCTTCAAGCGAGGTGGCGGCCGCTACTTGGCGAGAGAGCCGGTAACGGCCGCCGGCGCGAGCCATGGATGGCGAGCGAGCCGCTATCTGTCAGGAGACAGTTAGCGGCGTACGGCCAGCCGTCGGCGACGAGCCTAGTAAGACCGCCGGCGCAGCGGGGGGCGAACCCAATAGCTGGGATAAGCCGCCAGCTCGGAAAGATTAACCTTCGGGAGAGGGAAATCTGAGAGGGATTTGTGGGCGACTAGCCAATACTATAACAGTTAAGCTAATGATGTTTACAGGTGGTGGCGATATGCCCGGTAAATTTGTGATAATCGACGGCAGCAGCCTGGTGCACCGGGCGTTTTACGCGCTGCCGTTGCTGGCGACGGCGGCCGGACAGTATACGAACGCGGCGTACGGGTTCACGATGATGCTGGTGAAGCTGCTGGCGGATGTGAAGCCGGACGCGGTGGCGGTGGCTTTCGACAAAGGGCGGGTGACGTTCCGCAACGAGCAGTACGCCGCGTACAAGGCGCAGCGCAAGGCGACGCCGACCGAGCTGGCCGAGCAGTTTCCGCTGGTGCGCGAGCTGCTGGCGGCGATGGGGATCGCGGTGCTGGAGGAGGCGGGCTTCGAGGCGGACGATATCATCGGCACGCTGGCCTGCCGCGCGGCGAAGGACGGCTACGAGGTGATAATCGTGACCGGCGACCGCGACGCGCTGCAGCTTATCGGCCCGGCGACGAAGGTGATGCTGACCCGCAAGGGGATTACGGAGATGGCGCTTTATGACCGCGAGGCGCTTTATGCCCATTACGGGGTGACGCCGGAGCAGGTCGTCGATCTGAAGGGCCTGATGGGCGATGCGTCGGACAACATCCCCGGGGTGCCGGGGGTGGGCGAGAAGACGGCCACGAAGCTGATCGCCGAGTTCGGTTCGGTGGAGAACCTGCTGGCGAATATCGATAAGGCGCCGGGGGCGAAGCTGCAGGAGAAGCTGCGCGATAACGCGGCGCTTGCGGTGCTGTCGAAGAAGCTGGCGACGATCGAGTGCAATATGCCGCTGCCGGACGCGCCTGAGGATTACACGCCGGCTCCCGATGCGGCGAAGGTGCGGGAGCTGTTTACGAAGTTCGAGTTCAAGAGCCTGCTGGCCAAGGTGGACAGCATATTCCCCGGGGCCGGGGCGGCTGAAGCCGCCGGACCGGTCGCGCCGCCGCCCGCGCAGGTGGCGGACAAGCCGTCGCTGGTGGCGGAATTTGTGGCCGCCGCCCGGAGCGAGGGGCTGCTGCGCTGCCACGCGGTGACTACCGGCCAAGCGCCGGCGGTGACGTTCGCGGGTCTCGGGATGGCGGCGGGGGGGCGCACGGTTTTCGTCCCAGCGGGGACGGAGGGCTGGGGCGAGGTGCTCGCGCTGCTGGCGGACGGGAATGTGGGCAAGATAACCTATGACGGCAAGACGCTGGCGAGTGCCTGCCTGGCGGCGGGGAAGCCGCTGGCGGGGCTGATGTTCGACGTTTTCCTGGCCGCGTATCTCCTCGATCCGACGGCGAGCGACTACCCGCTTACGGGGCTGTCGGAACGGTATCTGGGGAAGGCGGCCGCCTGGCCGGAGAAGGAGTGGCGCAGCCACCCGGATTACGCGGCGTGGGCCGCCGCTGCGGCGGGCGAACTGAAGCCGGTGCTGGACGGGCTGCTGGCCGAAGCGGCTGTGGACAGGCTGTATTACGATATCGAGCTGCCGCTGGTCGAGGTGCTGGCGGTGATGGAGCAGACAGGCATAAAGGTGGATACGGCGGGCCTGGCGGTGATGGCGGGCGAGATCGGCCGCAAGGTGGAAGGCCTGCTGGCCGATATCTACAAGATCGCCGGCGAGGAGTTCAACGTAAATTCTACCAAGCAGCTGGGCGTCATCCTGTTCGAGAAGCTGAAGCTGCCTGTGCTGAAGAAGACGAAGACGGGGTATTCGACCGACGCCGAGGTGCTGGAGAAGCTGGCGGGCGAGCACCCGCTGATCGACAAGCTGCTGGAGTACCGGGTGCTGACGAAGCTGAAGTCGACGTATCTGGACGGGATGGCGGCGCTGGTGAATCCGGCGAGCGGCCGGGTGCATACGAGCTTCAACCAGACGGTTACGGCCACGGGCCGGCTGTCGAGCTCGGACCCCAATCTGCAGAATATCCCGGTTCGCACGGACGCGGGCCGCAAGATCCGCGAGCTGTTCGTGCCGGATGCGGGCTACGACGCGCTGCTGTCGGCCGATTATTCGCAGATCGAGCTGAGGATCCTCGCCCATATGTCGGGCGACGCCGGGCTTATCGAGGCTTTCCGGGTGGGCAAGGATATCCATACGGCGACGGCGGCCGAAGTGTTCGGGGTGAGCGAGGCGGCGGTGACGCCGCTGATGCGCTCGCGGGCCAAGGCGGTGAATTTCGGCATCGTGTACGGCATCAGCGATTATGGCCTGTCGCAGGGACTGGGCGTGAGCCGCAAGGAGGCCGGGGAGTATATCGACAGTTATTTCGCCCGCTACCCGGGGGTGAAGCGCTATATCGACGCGATGATCGAGGGCGCTCACGCGAAGGGCTATGTGACGACGATGTTCGGCCGGCGGCGCTATTTGCCGGAGATCAACAGCACGAATTTCAACCAGCGGTCGTTCGCCGAGCGGACGGCGATGAATACGCCGATCCAGGGGACGGCTGCGGATGTTATCAAGAAGGCGATGGTGGAGGTCTGCCGCCGCCTGAAGGACGCCGGGCTGAAGAGCCGCGTGCTGCTGCAGGTGCACGACGAGCTGGTGCTGGAGGTGACGGCGGCGGAGCGGGACAGGGCGGCGGCGATCGTCCGCGAGGCGATGGAGGGCACGGTGAGCCTGTCGGTGCCGCTGACGACCGATATCAAGTACGGGAAAAACTGGGCGGAAGCCAAGTAGACGGAGGATATATATGCCCGAGATGCCGGAAGTCGAGACAATTCGCCGCACGCTTACCGATAAGGTGACGGGCCGGCGGATCACGGATGTGAATATGCTGCTGCCGCGCCTGGTGAAGTGGCCTTCTCCGGAGGAGTTCCGGGCGGTGGTGACGGATTCGGTCATTACGCGGCTGGACCGCCGCGGCAAGTATCTGCTGTTTTATCTGGACAACGATAAGGTGATGGTGGTGCATCTCCGCATGACGGGGCGGCTTTATTATGTCGCGCCGGGGGCGCCGCCCGACCGCTTCACGCGGGTGGTTTTCACGCTGGACGGCGGCGACACGCTGCTTTACGCGGACAGCCGCACGCTGGGGACGCTGTACGTCCTGCCGACGGACGAGCTGTGGCGCATTTCCGGTCTGGCGACGATGGGACCGGAGCCGCTGTCGCCGGAGTTTACGCCGGAGTATTTCCGGGAAAGCCTGGCAGGCCGGCGGGTGACGATCAAGGGGCTGCTGCTCAACCAGAAGCTGATCGGCGGCCTGGGCAATATTTATGTGGATGAGGCGCTGGCGCTGGCGGGCATCCGGCCGGAGCGGCCGGCGGCCGACCTGACGGACGAGGAGGCGGCGCGGCTTTACGGCGCGGTTAACGCCGTGATCGCCCAGGGCATCGAACATGGGGGCACGACTTTCCGCGATTACCGCGACGGGGCGGGGCAGAAGGGCAGCAACCAGCATCACCTGAAGGTGTACGGACGCAAGAACGAGGCGTGCAGCGTGTGCGGCACGCCGATCGCCCGCTCCGAGGTGGCCGGGCGCGGCACGCATTACTGCCCGCAGTGCCAGCACTGAGGAGGATACGGGTGTGCGCGTTATCGGTTTGACGGGCGGCATCGCCAGCGGCAAGAGTACGGTGAGCAGGCTGCTGCGGGAGCTGGGGGCGAGGGTGATCGACGCCGACGCCATCGCCCGCGAGGTGGTGGAGCCCGGCCGGCCGGCCCTGACGGAGATCGTCGCCTGGCTGGGGCGGGATATTCTGCTGGCCGACGGCTCGCTGGACCGCAGGAAGCTGGGCGAGCTGGTGTTTGGCGACAGGGCGGCGCGGGCCGCTCTGGAGAGCATAACCCATCCGCGCATCACGGCGGCGGCCAAAGAGGCGCTGGCGGCGGCGGAGCGGGAAGGCTGCGCTGTGGCGGTGCTGGATGTGCCGCTTTTGTACGAGGCCGGCTGGGACGGGTATGTGGACGAGGTGTGGGTGGTGTATGTGGATGCGGCCACTCAGCTTAGCCGCCTGACGGCGCGGGATGCGCTGACGGACTCGCAGGCCGCGGCCCGCGTGGCAGCGCAGATGAGCCTGGAGGAGAAGACCCGCCGGGCGGATATCGTTATCGACAACAGCGGCGATCCGCAGGACACGGCCGCGCAGGTGGCCGCGGCGTGGCGACGGGTGTCCGGCGGCAGATAGGCGACATTAATCGGCACCAACGAACATAGTTTATAGGGAGCATGGATGACGGAGTGATTATGTTGCGCAAGACCACTTTGGCCGTGCTGGCGCTGCTAGCTTTGCTGGCGGCTGCGGCCGGTTATATCGTGTACCAGAGCGACTGGTTTCAGCGGGAATATATCTACCCTTTCCCGTACCGGGAAAAGGTGTTTTACTATGCGACGGAGTACGAGGTCGATCCTTTTCTGATCGCGGCCGTTATCCGCACGGAGAGCAAGTTCGTCGCGAATGCCCGCTCGCCCAAGGGGGCGATGGGGCTTATGCAGATGATGCCCGAGACGGGGCAGTGGGTGGCGAGCCAGGTGGACCAGGAGGGGTTTCACCCCGGGATGCTGAACGACCCGAATACGAGCATCCGTTTCGGGGCGTGGTACCTGGCGTCGTTGAAGAAGGAGTTCAGGGAGAACGAGATTCTGGTGCTGGCGGCGTATAACGGCGGCCGCGGCAATGTGAACCAGTGGATGCGCCAGATGGGCTGGGAGCGCGGCTTCCGGGATATCGACAAGATACCGTACCAGGAGACGAGGGAGTATGTGAAGAAAGTCTTATCAGCCCGCGAGCATTATCGGTTGCTTTACGGCAGATAAGGGGGAAGCGCCTTATTAGGTCCGTCTGCGGCGTTAGCCGTCCGGGCGTTTGCTTGCGTACGTCCGAGTACGCGGCGCTGCACGTCCTCCGGCTGCCTTGCATCCGAATCCTACTAAGCCGCTTCCGGCAGGACATTATAGGAACACGGAAGACGATTAGTGAAGACGATTAGGGAAGTTGTTTGGGGGTTGGGATGTTGAGGTACGGGAGATATGCTGTTGCAATTATGGTGATAATGGCGCTGCTGGCTGTGGGGTGTGGACGCGAGAAGGCGGGGCAGCCGGAGGCGCCGGCGGCGCCGACGCCCGCGATGATGCAGCCGGGCGGGCAGCTGATCTACGGCAGCCTGTTGGAGCCGAATACGCTCAATCCGCTGCTTTCCGATCTGGTGGCGACCGCCGAGGTGGGCAGCCTGATTTTCAGCGGCCTGGTGCAGGTGAACGATAAGGGCGAATGGTTGGCCGATCTGGCGAGCGAGGTGCCGACGCTGCAGAACGGCGGCGTGAGCCCGGACGGCCTGACGGTGACGTATCGCTTGCGGCCGGGGGTCGCCTGGCACGACGGGCGGCAGTTGACGTCGGCCGATGTGAAGTTCACGTGGGAGCTGATAATGAACAGGCGGGTGAACGTGGTTTCCCGCGACGGCTATGACAGGATAAGCGCGGTGGATACGCCCGACGCCCTGACGGTGGTGGTGCGGTTCCGGCAGTATTACGCGCCTTATCTGACGCTGTTTACGACTATTCTCCCCCGGCATTTGCTGGCGAACGCGGAGGATGTGAACAAGGCGCCCTTTAACCGCGCGCCGGTGGGGACGGGTCCGTTCAGGTTCAAGGAGTGGCGCTTGGCCGAGGCGATCGTGCTGGAGGCCAATCCGGGGTATTTCAAGGGCCGGCCGAACCTGGACGGCATCTTGTACAAGATTATCCCGGACAGTAATATCATGCTTACGCAGATCAAGGCGGGCGAGGTGGATATCGTCGGCAACGTGGGCAGCGCGCAGCTGGATCAGGTGCGGGCGGTGAGCGGGGTGCGGGCGGTGACGACGCCGAGCATGATCTGGGAGCATCTCGATTTCAACCTGGATAACGCGCTTTTCCAGGATGCGCGGGTGCGGCGGGCGATAGCGCTGGCGCTGGACCGTCAGGCGATTGTTGCCAATGTGGTGAAAGGCGCGGCCAGCGTGGCTACGGGCGATCAGTCGCCGCTGTCGTGGGCTTATAACCCGACGGTGAAGCCGCCGGCCCGCGACGTGGCGGCGGCGAGGGAGCTGCTGGCGCAGGCGGGCTTCAAGCCGGGGGCGGACGGGGTGTTCGTGAAGGACGGGCGGCGCTTGTCTTTCAACCTGGTGACGACGACGGGCAACAAGACGCGGGAGGCTGTGGCCAACGAGGTGGTGCAGCAGCTTAAGGAGGCGGGCGTGGAGGTGACGGTGCGGCTGGTGGAGGCGCCGGCGTTTTTTGGCGATGTGCTCAGGGCCCGCCGTTTCGAGGCGGCGATGTTCGCCTGGGTGGCGGGGCTGGATCCCGATAATGTCAGTCTGTGGCATTCGCGCAATATCCCGGGGGCGGGCAACAACTGGCAGGGGCAGAATTATGCCGGCTGGCGGCACGCCGAGGTGGACAGCCTGACAGAGCAGGGGGCGCGGCTGGTGGATGTGGGGGCGAGGCGGCAGGTCTATCTGCGCGTCCAGGAGCTTTTGGCGCAGGAGGTCCCGGTTATTCCGCTGTATTTCCGCTCGAATGTTGACGCGGTGCGCGATACGGTGGTAAACTATAAGCCGAACCCGATCCAGGCCGGCAATCTCTGGAACGCGCGCGAGTGGGGGCTGACTAAAAAAAGGTAGCAGATTAAGGCTTGACTGAGACAGGGGCTTGTGGTAAGATAATTTTGTCGCCAAAAACGGCGGCTCAAGGATGAAACGCGGTCGTGGCGGAACGGCAGACGCGCTAGCCTCAGGAGCTAGTGGGGGCAACCTCGTGGTGGTTCAAATCCACTCGACCGCACCATAAACCTTTGGGCTTCGGTTTTAGGCAACAAAAACAGCATATCTTTTTACTCGCGGTCGTGGCGGAACGGCAGACGCACCAGCTTGAGGGGCTGGCGGGGGCAACCTCGTGGTGGTTCAAATCCACTCGACCGCACCATATGAAAATGAAAGCTTACGGATTGTCCGTAAGCTTTTTGTATTGCGGCAATCTCCCGGCATATATGGCTGCTGCCACCCGCTGCTGCGGCGGTCTTACTAAGCTCGTCGCCGACGTCACCGCACCACCGCCACATTCGCATCCACGCTCAAGTGTCGGTTCTCGCCGCCGTCCATGGCGGCTCGTGCGGTGTCGTTACCGGCTCTTTCGCTAAGTAGCGGTCGCCGCCTCGCTTGAAGGTGGCAGCATCAATATATGCCGGGCTGCTGCCGATGTCGGAAGAAGGGTTACGGGGGATAGCGAATAAGCGAATGACGGCGGTTTGCGACGGTGGATAAAAAGTTTTGCCGCGGCTCCAAACTACAATTATCATGCAGAAAGAGGAGGGGTAGCGGTGGCGGAAGAGAAGGAAATCAGCGTGGAGGATATGCTGGAGAAGATGTCCAAGGTGTTGTCGGCGGAGGAGGTTGAGTTTTGGAGCGACTGCGCCGATCAGGTTTCGGTGCTGGCGGAGGTTGTGAAGAGCAGCCCTCAGCTTTCGGATAAGCAGAAGGTGGAGAAGCTGGACGAGATGTTGAACGAGTACGGGTATTTCACGGAGTAGTTTTAATGGCTTGGAAAAATAGAGAGGTCCCCGCGGGCTCAGGCCCCGGGGACCGTTTTGATTTCGTTCATGAGGCGGGCGTCGGCGACGGCGGGGAGGACGCAGGAGGCGAGGATGCCGAAGACGGCGACAATGCCTGGGTCGAATTGGGTTTGGGCGTTGCGTCGGATTTCGGCGACGATGCCGGCTGGGGTGAGGGCTTTGCGGTAGGGCCGGTCTTCGGCCATGGCTGCGGCGGCGTCGGCGACGGCGCAGATGCGCGCGAGGTAGGGTATCTGGGTGCCTTTGAGGCCGTAGGGGTAACCGTCGCCGTCCCAGCGTTCGTGGTGGTAGAGGATGATTTTGTTGGCGGCGTCGAGGTAGTCGTTGTTTTTGAGGAGGTCGTAGCCGAAGGTGGGGTGGAGTTTGACGGCTTCGTATTCTTCGGGGGTGAGGGGGCCGGGTTTGAGGAGGATGGAGTCGGCTATGGCGAGTTTGCCGATGTCGTGGAGAAGGGTGCCCCAGTTGAGCTGGAGGAGTTCTTTTTCGGAGAGGCCCATGTTTTGGCCGATGGACATGGCGATTTTGTTGACGAGGAGGGAGTGTTGGGCGGTGTTGCTTTCCCGCGATTCGAGGGCTTTGAGGAAGCTCATGAGGGTGGCGACGTGGGCGGAGGGGATATGCCGGTGGGAGGCGGTGTCGAGTTTTTCGATGAGCTGGCCGATGGTGTTGCTGGCGAAGGCGATGTCGGCGACGCGGATGATTTTGTCGCCATCCCTGGTGAAGGTTTGGCCGTCGCTTATGCAGATCTGGTTGCGCCCCGCTTCTTTGGCGGCGTACATGGCCCCGTCGGCGTGGTGAACCATTTGTTCGGCGGTCATGCCGGGCCGGTAGGCGACGAGGCCGATGCTGACGGTTATCCGGCCGCCCGGTTGGCTGTCTTCGCCTGGGAACCCTTGGGTGGAGACGGCCTGCTGAAGGCGGGAGGCTGCTTCGCGGGCTTCTTCATCGCCGGCGCCGCGCATGAGGAGGAGGAATTCTTCGCCGCCGAAGCGGCCGAGGGTGTCGCGGCTGCGGGTGAGGCGCGTAAGGAGGTCGGCGAGCTGGGTGAGCAGGACGTCGCCCTGAACGTGGCCGTATTTGTCGTTGTATTTTTTGAAGTAGTCGATGTCGAGCATGAGGACGGAGAAGGGGTCGCTGCGGTCGGTTGCCAGGTCGATTTCGGTCTTGAGCTGTTCCATCATGTAGGCGGTGTTGTAGAGGCGGGTTTTGGCGTCGCGGTTGGCGAGCCGGCGCAGGTTGTCGCGGGAGTGCTCGAGTTCGTCGACAACGCCGAAGATTTTCCGCTCGGCGGCGAGGACGATGACGAGGGGGAATCGGTATATGGTGTAGGCGAGGACGGCGCCGAGCAGGCAGAAGAGGCTGAGGGCGAGGAAGGAGGAGAGGAAGAGGTGGTCGATGCTTTCGACGATTTCGAGGGTGCCGTAGACGCGGTTGTTGTATCTGATGGGGGTGCGGGTGGTCATGTCGAGAATGGCGTCCGTGCCGGGCTTGTCTTCGTAGGCGAGGACGCCGGTGTCGGTGAAGACGCGGAAGGAGACGATGGGTTCGGCGTCGGGGAACCGGTGGGCGACTTCGAGGAAACGCGGGATGTCGAAGTGCCAGAGCTCAGGGTTGTCGTGGATGGCTTGCTTGATGTTGTCGGCGAGGAGTTCGCCGCGCAGGTCGGCGGAGCGGTGGCGGTCGTCGTAGCTGAGGGCAAGGTAGGTGGCGGGCATGGCAATGCTGATGATGACCCAGGTCACCACCGCGAGGACGCGCATTCGTTTGGCGAATTGCCGGGAGAAGCCGATGCGGTCTATCACTAGGCTACCACCTATTGGAGCGGCGTGCCGCCGTTATCGGTTATGATGGTATGGCCCTCAGGCGAGTGAACGAAGGCGATGAAGGCTTTGGCGCGTTCGCTGAGGGGGCCTTTGTGGATGAAGGAGAGCGGTTTGACGTAGGGGTAGCGGCCGCTTTTGATGTTGTCGTCGGTGGGGGCGATGCCGCCGATGGCGAGGGGTTTGATGCCGGCGTTGATTTTGATTTCGGTGGCGTCGGTGTGGCCGAAGGCGCCTTGTTTGGCGCGGAGGGCTTCGGCCATATCGATGTCGTGGTACATTACTTGCCAGCGTTTTTGGTCGATGGAGTCTTTTATGATGTCGGCGTAGCCGGGGATGAGCTGGAAGAGGATGAGGTTGGAGCTGTCGTGCATGCCGCGGATGAGAACGACGATGGGCCGGCCGTCGCGCCAGGAGGTTTTTTCGCCGCGGTGGATTTTGACGATGTCGTCGAGGGTGACGTCGGTGTCGGGGACGCCTGGGTGGGCGGCGAAGACGATGGCGATGCGGGCGTAGGGGATTTCGACGAGGCCGGAGGTTTTTTCGGTGGCGGTGAGGGGCCGGGAGACAAGGCCAAGCTCTAGGGCGCCCGACTGGACGGCTTTGACGGCTCCGTCGGTGCCGATGCTTTTCGGCACTTCGACGGCGGCGCCCGTTTTTTTGTTGTAGGCGTCGGCGAGTTTGCCGGTGATGGGCAGGTTGGAGCCTGAGCCGGCGACGATGAAGCGGCCGGCGGCGGCGGGTTTGGCGTCGGCGGCGGGCTTGGCGGGCGGCGGGGCGTTGCCTGCGCTCGAGCAGCCGGCTACGAGGCTGAGGCTGAGGCTGAGGATTACGGCGAGCAGGACGCTGCGGGTGTTGAACATGTTGTGACCTCCATGCCTGGGCAAATTTTTGGCAACAGGGCAAATGGGGACACGGATTATGTGCGTTATTGGCTGAATTCGCTGTTTTGGAACGATTATCCTGCAGACGGATAAATTATCCAGGGGGACAAGGGCTGCGGGGGCGGGGGCAATATGGCGGCGGGGAGTGGCGGAGGCGCGGCCGGCCGCTTTCTTGCCGGGGAGAGGCCGGGGCTGTACTAAGCCGTACTAAAAGGGAGGGTTGGCGTATAGGATAGTAGCAAAAGGACGGGAGGGTGATGGGTGTGAAGAGATTGGCGACGGTGGTGGCGCTGGTGGCGGCGCTGGTATTGGCGGCCGGGACGGCGCTGGCCTGGCACGCGCCGCTGGAGGGGGCGCCGGCGGCGCTCGCGCAGGGGGATGTGCGGGGGTATTTTATCTGGCACGACAATGACGGTATGCATATGAGGGTGCATACGAAGATGTTCGCGCTGCCGTTCAGCGGCACGATCAAGACGGACGGGCATTTTACGGCGGTCCACGGCAAGAAGCTGGAGTACGGGGATCATTACTGGGTGGATAACAATAAGAAGGTTATCCATTTCAAGTTCCATACGGCCGGGGCGATGGACGGCCTGGATTTCATGGTGATGGGCGGCAGCAATCTGGTGTTCAGTCTGATGATTGACGGCGTGCAGGCGAACCCGGACGAGATTTTCCTCGGCCACGAGGGTTGGCGGCCTTCTTCGCACCAGTTTGTGCTGCGCCGCTGATTTTTGGGGCGGGGCAAAGAAAAACTCCCGAAGAATTTCTTCGGGAGTTTTTTGTTTGGGGGATCAGACCTGGGTGGTGAGGAAGATCGGCAGGGTCATATGGCCGACCTGGTCCTGGAGTTCTTCGATTTTGTCGATGTGCTCGTCTTCGTCCTGAAGGATGTGCTCGAGGATTTCGCGGGTGGCGTAGTCGTTGACTTCGCCGGCGAGCTTGATGGCGGCGTTGTAGGCGGCGATGGCGCCTTCTTCGGCGGCGTGGTCGTTGGCAAGTTGTTTGGGGATGTCGGCGCCGATGTGGATGTCTTTGAGTTTGGAGACGATGGGGATGCCTTCGAGGAAGAGGATGCGGGCGATGAGCATTTCGGCGTGTTTCATTTCGCCGATGGCCCGTTTTTCGAATTGGTCGTGGAGCTTGCTGTAGCCCCAGTTAGCGCACATTTCGGAGTGGACGATGTACTGGTTGATGGCTGTGAGTTCGTCGGCGAGGAGCGAGTTGAGGGTTTCGATGAGTTTCGGGTTGCCTTTCATGAGTTAGCCTCCCTTTTCTGATGGTATACTGATTATTATTATGCAGGCCGTCTGGAAAAACCTTCTTGATTTTTATTTGATTTTTATTTGATTTGGAGACATTGTTTTTTGATAGGGCTTATTGTTGGGGCGGGGGCGTCACCGGCCGGAGGTCGACGAGTTTCATTATCGCCATGACCTGGCGGACGGCGTTTTCGAGAGGGCCGGTGTTTTTGACGACATGGTCGGCGATCTGCCAGTGGTCGAATTCCCCTGTGGACTTGGCGTAGTTTATCCTTTCCTGGACGGCGTCAGGGTTGCCGCCCTGTTCGATGACGCGGTCGATGATGGTGGCTTCGTCGATGAGGATGAATATGGATACGACCCGCTGCCCGAGAAGTTTTTTGAGCTGGTCGAGGCCGTTGCGGTCGACGCCGACGACGCAGAGGGGGTTTTTTTCGAGTTTGGTCATTACTTCTTTTTTGCCGAGGCCGTAGAAGTGGCAGGAGTAGGTGACTTTTTCGATCAGTTCGGTGTTGGCGAAGGTGTCTTTGTCGATGAAGCGGTAGTCGACGCCGTCTTGTTCGCCTGGCCGGGGAGGACGGGTGGTGTAGCCGACGATTTCTGTGACGCCGTACTTGGTCAGTTCCCTGGCGATGGTGGATTTGCCGCAGGAGGGAGGGCCGATAAGTGCGTAGACGAGGTTCATGGGCGATCACCTCCGTTTTGTGTGTTGTCTAAATATTCTGTATAAAGCGGGAGAATTCCTTTTTTGGCCGATAAAGGAAAGGGGAAGGCGCGAGCCTTCCCGAAGGGGAAATATTTATCGGAGGGAAAAGGATTCGTCAGTGTCTGAACCAGGAGAGGAAGAATGTGTCGCGGTTCTCGTAGCCGTTGTCGTCGTCGCGGACGAAGATGAAGGCGCCGTTGTGCATGAAGCCGATGCTGACGAGTTCGTCGGCGTCGTTGTAGAAGAAGACGCCTTCGTTAACGCGGTGGCCGCGGTACCAGAAGCCTTCGCCGCGCCTGTCGTGCCATTGGTAGGCGCGCAGGCCGGGGAACCGGTCGTGCCAGCGGTGGTCGCGGATGCGTTCCATGCGGTATCTGGCCGGCGCGTAGTTGTTACGGTGCTGGTGCCAGCTGATGGTGACCGTGCTGTGGTTGGTGCGGTGCCAGCTGCTTTGTTTGTATTTGGCGTGGGACCAGTCGTGGCTGCGCCTGGTATGGTGCTTGGCATCGGCACTGGCGGTCGTCGCCAGGGAGAGCACCAGGACCATGAGAGACAGTAGGAAAAATTTTTTCATTTTGCCGCCCCCTTTCCTTTGTTTCTAATTGTAGCCAGAATGTGTGACAAAATTATGACATTAGCCCAAGAAATGTAATACAAAAAATCAATAAGAATCTGACAAAAAACGAAAAACTGCGCGTGCGCCACGGGGCGGTTTGCCGGACAGGCCGGCCGGCGGCGGAGGCTGGGGCGGCTGACGGGCGGCAGAGAGGTGAAGGGGCGGGCGCTATGGAAATATTATGGTGATTTTTGTTTGGGGGTGTCCTGTTTGGAGCAGAAGAACTGGTTCGTGCGCATGGGGGTGCTGCTGACGGTGCTGTCGGCGGTGCTGTATCTTTTGCATTATTTTGTTTTCCGCGACGCCCATCATATTTTTATTTTTCTGCTGGAGGATATCGCTTTCGTGCCGGTGCATGTGGTGCTGATAACGCTGATTATCGACAAGTGGCTGAACTGGCGGGAGAAACAGGCGACGATCAGCAAGCTGAATATGGTTGTCGGCGTGTTTTTCGGCGAGCTGGGGACGGAGCTGCTGAAGCTGCTGCAGACGTTCGATAAGGAGCCGGACGATGTGGCGGCCCTTGTCAGGGTGGATAAGTCGTGGCAGGACAGGCATTTTATCGAGGTTAGGATGATGCTGGCCAACTGCCGCATGGATATGGACAGCAGACAGGGGGATCTGGCGGCGCTGAAGGCGCTGCTGGGCGCGCACCGGAGGTTCCTGCTCACGCTGCTGGAGAGCCCCGGCCTGACGCAGTACGAGTCGTTTACCGATCTGCTGCTGTCGGTGACTCATTTGAGCGACGAGCTTGAACACCGGCCGGGGCTGGACAATCTTCCCGCTGCGGATTACGGCCATTTGTCGATGGATATCAAACGGGCGTACCGGCACATGCTTAGCGAGTGGCTGCGGAATATGAACCACCTGCGGCGCGATTATCCATATCTGTATTCGCTGGCGCTGCGCACCAATCCGTTCGATCCCGAGGCTTCGGTTATCATCGAGTCCGGGAACGGGGAGAAGGAGTAGGGTGGCTAGGGTATGCGAATAAGGGAGGCTTGCGGGGTGACGCGGGATATTATCGCGGTGGCGCGGTGCGAGGCCCCGGCCGATCTGGTGCTGCGCGGCGCCAGGGTGGTGAATGTGTTCAGCGGCGAGGTGGTCGCCGCCGATGTGGCGGTGAAGGACGGGGTGGTGGCCGGGCTGGGCGATTACGCGACCGGCCGGGAGGTTGTGGACGCCGGCGGGTTGTTCGTGCTGCCGGGCCTGATCGACGCCCATGTGCATATCGAGAGTACGATGCTTTCGCCGGCCGGTTTCGCGGCGGCGGCGGCGCCGCACGGGACGACGGCGGTGGTCGCCGATCCGCATGAGATCGTGAATGTGGCCGGGCGTGAGGGGCTTGATTATATGGTGGCGGCGTCGGTTGGGCTGCCGCTGGATATTTTTTATATGGTGCCGTCGTGCGTGCCGGCGACGCCGCTGGAGACGGGCGGGGCGACGCTCGGCCCGGATGAGGTGGCGGCGGCGCTGGCCGCAGTAGGGTCGCCGGGACTGGGGGAGATGATGAATTACCCCGGAGTGCTGAACGGCGACGCGGCGGTGCTGGCGAAGCTGGCGGCGGCCAAAGGAAGGGGCCTGGCGGTCGACGGCCATGCTCCGCTGGTGCGCGGCCGGGAGCTGAACGCGTATCTGAGCGCGGGGATCGGCAGCGATCACGAGTGTACGCTGGCGGAGGAGGCGCGGGAGAAGGCCGCTCTGGGGATGCACGTTATTATCCGCGAGGGGTCGGCGGCGAAGAATCTGCTGGCGCTGCTGCCGGCGGTGACGGAGCGGAACGCGGCCTGTTTTTCTTTTTGCACCGATGATCGGCACCCGGCCGATCTGCTCGGCGAGGGGGAGATCGACAATGTGCTGCGACGGGCGGTGGCGGCGGGGCTGGACGCGGTGACGGCGGTGCGGATGGCGACGCTGCACCCGGCAAGGCATTACGGACTTGCGGGCCTGGGGGCGGTGGCGCCGGGGTACCGGGCCGATCTGGTGCTGGTGCGCGATTTGAAGGATTTTACGGTGGAAAGGGTTTATAAGGGCGGCCGGCTGGTGGCGGCGGACGGGAGGCTGGTTGTGGAGACGCCGCGGCCGGCAGCCGGCCTGCTGGAGGATACTGTCCGGCTGCCGGAGCTGAAGGGCCGGTTCGCGCTGCCGCCGGCGCCCGCGGGGGCGCGGGCGAACGTGATCGAGGCGTTGCCCGGACAGGTGATGACCCGCCGGGTGACGCTGACGGCCGCCGAGGTGGCGGCCGACGGAGACCTGGCGAGGGTGGCGGTGGTCGAACGCTACGGCCGGCGGGGCGATGTGGCGGTGGGGCTGGTGCGGGGGTTCGGGCTGAAGCGCGGGGCGCTGGCGTCGTCGGTCGCCCACGACAGCCACAATGTGATCGTCGTCGGCAAGAACGAGGCTGATATGGAGGCCGCTGTCCTGGCGGTGGGCGAGATGCACGGCGGGCTGGCGGTGGCCGCGGACGGCGAGGTGCTGGCGGCTTTGCCGCTGCCGGTGGGCGGGCTGATGACGAACGAGCCGGCCGAGAAGGTGGCGGCGGGGCACGCGCGGGTGGAGGCGGCCGCGCACGGGCTGGGCTGCACGCTGCCTGCGCCGTTTATGACGATGTCTTTTCTGGCGCTGCCGGTAATCCCGGCGCTGAAGATCACCGACCGGGGGCTGGTGGACGTGGAGCGGTTCGCGTTTGTCGGCCTGTGGGAGGCGTAGGGGAGGAAAAGGGGGCCACGGTCGAGAATTACCGGGAAAGTATGCTGGTCGGACGGACTACGGGGGTAAGGATGCCTGGTAAGCTGAAACGGCGTGTGACGGACTTGAAACGGAACAGGGCGCGGGAGCTGGCGGGACGGTTTTTGACTGTGCCGCTGGCGCTGCTGGCTGCCGCGCTGCTGGCTTTCTGGCAGCGGGGGACGCTGCCGCCGGCGGCGCCGGGGATGCTGGCGATGGCTTCGTTTATCCTGGCGGCGGTGGGGATGGCGCTGAGCGCCGGCTTCAACCGCAGCCGGGTTTTCGTTGTGCTGCTGCTGCTGGGTCTGGCGGAGACGGCGCTGGCACTGCCGGCCCCGGCCGGGTTCGACGCCCGGCTGTACGAGGCCGCGGTTTTTTATTTCGCGGCGGTGCTGTTGCCATTGAATATCCTGGTTTTTTCGCTGCTGCGGGAGAAGGGGCTGTTTACGCCGGCCGGCCGGACGAGGCTGGCGCTGGTGGCGGGACAGATCTTGCTGGCGGCGGTGCTGGTGGCTTCTCAGGACAGGGAGGTGGCGGCGTTTATCGCCCGCGATTCGTTGGCTCTTAAGGGGACGACGGCGCTGCCGCGGACGGCGGTGGCGCTTATTGCCGCGGGGACGGCGGTGCTGGCGCTGAAGCAGTTCCGGCGTTCCGCGCCGGTGGAGGGGGCGTTTTTCTATACGCTGCCGGCGGTGGCGGCGGCTTTTCATTTCCGCGAGCCGGCGGCGCTGCCGCTGTTTTTCGCGGCTGCGGCGGCGATGCTGACGGTGGCGGCGATCGAGGATTCGTATTCGATCGCGTATCGCGACGAGCTGACCGGTCTGCCTTCGCGGCGGGCGCTGCAGGAGGAGCTAGCCAGGCTGGGGGACAAGTATACGATCGCGATGGTGGATATCGACCATTTCAAGCAGCTGAACGACAAGTACGGCCACGATGTCGGCGATGATGCGCTGCGGCTGGTGGCGGCGCTGGTGATGGAGGTGCCCGGGGGCGGACGGTCTTTCCGCTATGGCGGCGAGGAGTTCGCGGTCGTGTTTCCGGGAGTGGGCCTGGAGGAGGCGCTGCCGTGCCTGGAGGAGGTGCGGCAGCGGATCGCCGCGCGGGCGTTCGTGGTCCGCGGCACGAAGGCGGCGAAGCGGGTAGCGGTGGCGGTGAGCATCGGGGCGGCCGAGGGCGGCGGGCGGCAGGGGCCGCCGGAGCAGACGCTGAAGCGGGCCGACGAGGCGCTGTACCGGGCGAAGGAGCAGGGCCGCAACCGGGTGTGCAGCTAGATTGTGGTCAGAGTAGCTGCGGTTTCCCGGACGGGGATGCAAAAAGACTGCCGGCGGCAGTCTTTGCTTTTACTGGCTGTATTCCCCAACCGTTCCAGCCGCCCGACAGCGGGCCGGTGCAAAACATTTTTTCTTCCTGAAACGTAATTGCCGCTATTGGCCGCAGCCGCGGCCCGAATCGCAGCCCTGCTGAGCCGGCGCAGGTTTTTCGGACAGTAGCCGGGCGATGAGTTTTTCCATCGATTTGCCGGCGCCGTCCTTTACTGCTTTGCCGACTTCGGTGGCGGCTTTGATTTCCTGGTCGGTAAGGCCGACTTCGCGGGCCCTGGCTGTATGATACTCCAGGCAGGGGTGGCAGTTGCAGGCTACCGAGGCTCCGACGGAAATCATGGCGCTTGTTTTCGCATCTAATGACATTTGATTTTCACCTCCTTTACCCTTTTAGACGAAAACTGTCGCCAAAAGGATACGCACGGAAATAAAAAACGCCGCTCATTATTTGAGCGGCGTTTTTCTCAGGCGTTTATTTTTACCGGTCCTTTCGGTTCGCAGGCCAATCGCGGTGCTTATCTGGCTGATGATCTATCCGATGATGCTCAAGATCGATTTCGGCGCCATTTTGAAGGTGGGCGATAAGCCGAAAGGCTTGTTCGTCACTCTGTTCGCCAACTGGATCGTCAAGCCGTTCAGCATGGCCTTCTTGGGCTGGCTGTTCTTCAAGCATGTTTTCATCGGCCTTATCGGCGCCGAGTTGGCTAACGAATATATCGCCGGCGCCATCATCCTGGCTGCCGCGCCCTGCACGGCGATGGTGTTCGCATGGAGCTACCTCACCGACGGCGATCCTGCCTACACTCTTGTCCAGGTGGCGGTCAACGATCTCATTATGCTGGCGCTGTTCGCGCTGATCGTCATATTCCTGCTAGGCGTGTCCGATATCATCGTTCCCAAGGACGTTCTGTTTATGTCGGTGTTCCTGTATATCGTCACGAAGCATTGGTTCGACCAGGGTAAGTGCGAACGGGTATCGTAGCAAGCAAGCCACCCAGGATGCGCGCCTGGGTGGCTTGCTTGTTTGGTGCAAAGGCAGATAGAGGGGTATCAGGCGCGGCGGGGATAGCAGATGTAGGTGGGGGTGCAGGAGTGGTAGGGGTAGCAGCGGAAGGGGAAGCAGCCGGAGGGGAAGCAGTCGAAGCGGGGACGGCAGCCGAAGCGGGGACGGCAGTTGGCGAGGGCGCCGATCAGGCCGACGGTGCCGATGGCGGCCAGGGGGAAGCAGAGGCGTGAATAGTCATACGGGTAGCCGTCACGCCAATCTTCGATTTCGGGGTCTTCCCAGATGGGGTAGCGACGCGGGTACAAGGCAAGCACCTCCTATGGTTGATGGAGACAGTCTTTTTAACATAATATGCTTTCCGGTCACGTTAGGTTCCGACGCTAGAGGCGGAGGCCAGGCTTCAAGCCGCGGGCGGGTGGGGGGGCGTCGAGGGCATGGAGTCGAAAAGGGTGTTGGAAGAGGATGGCCGGGATGATGGTGCTGACGGTATGCCGCCTGGATTTGAATTATGTTACATAATATGTTAATGATTTTTGTTCAATGTGTGAGAAAGGAGAAGGAGGAATAGGCGCAATCCGCTTGAATATATAAGAGTTGCAAGGCCTTATTTTTTAGGAGGTGTATTGTATGTTGGTCTGGCTTGGCGGATTGATTGTTATTTTGACGTTTGCGGCTATTATCAAACGGTATGAGACGAGAATGGTTCTTTTCTTGTCCGGAGCGCTGATGGCGCTGTTGTCGGGCAAGCTGCCGGCCGTCTTTACGGCGTTCAGCAAGGCGATGGTCAATGAGGGCTTGGTGCCGGTAATCTGTACGGTCATGGGCTTCGCGTTTGTGATGAAGTATACGAAGTGCGATGCGCATCTCGTCCATCTGCTGGCGACGCCGCTGACGAAGGCGCGGTCGATTCTCATCCCGGGCACGGTGATTGTTACATTCGCGATCAATATCGCGCTGCCGAGCGCGGCTGGCTGCGCCGCGGCGGTGGGCGCGATCCTGATCCCGACGCTGATGAGCGCCGGCGTGCATCCGGCGATCGCGGCGAGCGCGGTGCTGGCGGGCACGTGGGGAAGCGCGTTCAACCCCGGCAACGCCCATAACCCGTTCATCGCCAAGCTTGCCGGCATAACCGACCCGATGGTTGTCATCGCCGGCCACACGATGGCGTCGCTGGCGGGAGCCGTGGTGGTTGCCGCGGCGCTGACGGCGGTGGCGATTATGCGCAAGGAGGACCGCGGCTATGAGGGCGCGGTTCTTGCCCAGAATGAGGCGACCAAGTTTGAGGTAAGTATTATCAAGGCTATCGTGCCGGTCATCCCTCTGCTGCTGTTGGTCGCCGGCAGCTTCGGCAAGCTGTTTCCCAAGGTTGCGGCTTTTAAGGCGATTCACGCTTTTACGGTGCCGGAGGCGATGATCGCCGGCGTGTTCCTGGGTTTCCTGGTAAGTTTCAAGGAGATCAATACCGCTGATGTGTCGAAGCAGTTTTTCTCCGGCATGGGCGAGGCTTATGCGAGCGTAATCGGTATCATTATCGGCGCGGCGGTGTTCAACGAGGGGATGAAGCTGATCGGCCTCACGGGCGCGCTGATCGAGTTTATGAAGCATTCGGAGAGTATCGCGAAGATCGCGGCGACGTTCGGGCCGTTTATCGTGGCGGTGCTGTCGGGCTCCGGCGATGCGGCGACGCTGGCTTTCAACGGGGCGATCACGCCTCACGCGAAGCAGTTTGGCTTTGAGATTCTGCCGATGGGGTCGACGGCGTTTCTGACGGGCGCGCTGGGCCGGTCGATGTCGCCGGTGGCCGGGGCGGCGATCGTGTGCGCGGCGCTGGCGAGCGTCAACCCGATGGAGATTACGAAGCGCAACGCGCTGGGCATGGTCCTGGCGGCAATCGTGGTAATGTTTATTCTACTGTAGGAGACAGGAAAGGGGCCAGACGATGGACAGGAAGATCATTGAGCTGACGAATAAGCTGAAGGATAAGATGATTGAACGGCGGCGCGATTTCCACCGCTATGCCGAGGTCGCCTGGACGGAGTTCCGCACGGCATCCAAGGTGGCCGACGCTCTGACCGAGCTGGGCTATGAGGTGAAGGCGGGCGACGCGGTGATGGCGGCGGGGAGTATGATGGGCCTGCCGAGCGCCGCGGAGCTTGAGCGCCAGGCGGAACGGGCGCTGGCCCAGGGAGCAAATCCCGCTTGGGTGGCGAAGATGAAGGGCGGCAAGACTGGCGTGGTGGGAACGATGCGGTTCGCCAAGCCGGGGCCGACGGTGGCGCTGCGCTTCGATATGGACGCCAACGACGCGGTGGAGGCCGAGGAGGCCGGGCACCGGCCGCACCGCGAGGGGTTCGCGTCGGTGAACAAGGGCGCGATGCACGCCTGCGCGCACGACGGCCATACGGCTGTCGGCCTGGCGGTGGCCGAGGTGCTGGCCGCGCTGAAGGGCGAGCTGGCGGGCACGGTGAAGTTGATCTTCCAGCCGGCCGAGGAAGGGGTCCGCGGCGCGAAGGCGATGATGGACGCCGGTGTGGTGGACGATACGGATGTGATCCTCGGTATGCATCTGGGCGTTAATTTGAAGAAGACGGGGCAGATGGCCTGCAATACGGTCGGCTTCCTGGCGACGACGAAGCTGGACGCGGTGTTTACCGGGGTGCCGGCCCACGCCGGGGCGGCGCCGGAGACGGGCAAGAACGCGCTGCTGGCGGCGGCGACGGCGGCGGTGAATCTGCACGCGATTTCCCGCCACAGCCAGGGGGCTTCGCGGGTGAATGTGGGCGTGCTGCAGGCCGGGACGGGCCGCAACGTCGTCCCGGCGAACGCGGTGCTGAAGCTGGAGACGCGCGGGACGACGAGCGCCATCAACGAGTATGTGTACGCGGAGGCGGTGCGGATGGTCGAAGCCGCCGCGATGATGTATGATGTGAAGGTGGCGATGGCGGAGATGGGCGGCGCGGCCGGCTGCGAGAGCGACCCGGCGCTGGTGGAGCGCGTCCGCGAGGTGGCCGCGCGCAGCGGCCTGTTCGGCGAGATCCTGCCGGCCGGCAATATCGGCGGCAGCGAGGATTGCACGTTCCTGATGGAACGGGTGCAACAGCGGGGCGGCCTGGCGGCGTATGTGATGGTGGGGACCGCGCTGGCGGCCGGGCATCACGATTTCCGCTTCGATATCGACGAGGATGCGCTGCCGCTGGCGGCGGCGCTGATGGCGTGCCTGGCGGCCGATACGCTGGCGAATCCGCTGAAGTAGGGCTTTAACGACGAGGCCGCAACGCGAGTTGCGGCCTTGTGTTTCAGAGGGTGAAAAATATGGGGCGAACGCAGGGCTATGCTGTAGGGACGTTGAATTTAAAGAAAGTTTGCCAAACCCGAGGGAGGTATTGTTTTGGAAGAGCTTGGGATGGAACGATGCCGGCGGATAGTGGATTTTGTGACCGGGACCGCCGCCGCGGACGGGGGAAGTCCGGTGGCGGTGGCGGTGTGCGACCGGGAGGGTTCTCTGGTGGCGCTGCAGAAGATGGACGGGACGCCGACGCGGGTGGCGTATCTGGCGCGCCGCAAGGCTTATACGGCGGCGAGGATGCAGGCGGCTACCGGCGATTTCCAGGCCAGGCTGGCGCGGGAGCAGCTCGATATCCGCTGGTTTTGCGACGAGCGGTTGACGCCGCTGCCGGGCGGGGCGCCGATCTTTAGCGGCGACGGACGGGTGATCGGCTCGGTGGGGATCAGCGGACGGCCTTCGGCGGATGACCAGGAGCTGGCGAACAGGGCGGCGCTGAAATAATACAGGCGGTGAATGATCTGGACAAACGGACGAACTACGCGATTTTCCTGCTGCTTGCCCTGGTGGCGACGCTGTGGGGGATAAATGTGATAATGATCAAGTATCTGACGAAGTTTTTCCCGCCGCTGGCGCTGGCGCCCATCCGCCTGGCGCTGGCGGTGGGCGTGCTTTTCCCGATGGTGTTGTACAAGCACGGGTACCATAGGCTTTCGCGCGAGGCGTGGCTGATGGCGGGCGGTTCGGCGGCCTTTACGATTTTCCTTCACCAGATTACGATGTCGTGGGGGCTTGCTGAGACGAGCGGGACGCACGGGGCGCTGATCCTCGGCCTGAGCCCGCTATTTGTGGCGCTGATGGCGAGCCGCCTGATGCACGAGCCGTTTACCTGGCAGAAGGGGCTGGGGATCATGCTGGGCTTCGGCGGGGTGCTACTGGTGGTGACGGGCGATACGCGCGGCGCGGCGAGCTTGGCCGGCGACGCGGTGATGTTCGCGTCGATGCTGGCGTTCGTGGCCGGGACGTTTTTTATCAAGCGCGGCACGGCGCTGGTGTCGCCGCTGCTGGTGACGGCCTATAGCATGTTGATGGGGTCGGCATTGCTGATCGTGCTCGGCTTATTCACGAATGAGGCGTGGTATTACGAGGGAGCATTTGCGCCGGCGCCGCTAGCGGTGTTGGCGTTCTCCAGCTTCGTGAACACCGCTCTGGGAGCGGTGTGGTGGAATATGGGCATCCAACGGGTGGGGGCGTCGACGACGACGCTTTTCCAGAACGGCATCCCGGTGGCGGGGGTGTTCATGGCAGCGCTGTGGCTCGGCGAGGAACTGCACTGGAACCATCTGGCGGCGCTGGCGCTGGTGCTGGCTGGGGTCTGCCTGGGGACCGGGGTGCTGGGGCTCGGCCGGGCGAAAGAGAAGGGATAGAGCGATCTTGTTACGAGGGCAAGCAATCCGCGGGCGGCGGATTGCTTTTTTGCAATGTGGCTATTTTAGGGAAAGATTGCTTGACTTTTATATTGATAATGAATATCATTATCAATATAAAAGTGTTGTGCAGGGAGTGATCGATTTGCCGGCGGAGAAGAACACGTTCGCGAGCTGGCTTGCCCAGCAGCTGGCGCCGACCGTCTGCGGCAGCAAGCCGGCGACCATCCTGACGCTGGCGGACGGGAAGTGCCTGCCGCTTTACAAGTGGTGGGACATGTTCGGCGAGGATATCATGGCGGAGACGGTAATTGCGTACCGGATTTTTGTCCGTGACTCCGCCAGGCTGATCGTGCTTTTTTATCGGCCGGAGGTTCTGCACCGGCATTTGGAGCTTGGCGAGGTAAAGCGGTTTTTGCGCCGCTTCGCCTACCCGGCGGGCAAGGGGGTGGACGGGTGCCTGCAGGTGCTGCAGGCAAGGTTTTGCGGCGGTTGTCCGCACGAGATAGGCGTGTTTTTGGGTATCCCGCTTAAGGATGTGTTGGGGTTTATGGGCCTGAGCGGCGAGCCGCTTTCCTGCCGGGGGGAGTGGTGCGTATTTGGCGATGCCGCCCATTCGCTCGGGGCGATGAGGCGGTTTGCCGACGACCGGGATATGGTGGCGGCCCGCCTGAGGCAGGGGCGCTGCCCGCTGGCGGTGCTGGCGGGCGGAGGCGGCGATACGGGGACGGCGATGGCGGGGTGATGGGGGCTAGTCTTTGGCGAGGACGGGGTCGGTGCAGCCAAGTTTTTTGATGAGGGTGTTGACGTTGTCCATGCCGGGTGCTGGCGGCGAGGCACACGCCGGCCGACAGGAGGACTATGAAGCCGGATTTGCATGGGATTACGTATGACCCGGAAACAGGGACAATTACGCCGAATGAAAACGGTGGTTTCGAAATAAAAGGGTCGAAGGTGCCAGGGCAGTCACCATTTTGGAAAAACGTTGCCGATATATTTTCCCCCAGCCGGGGAGGGGAGTTTAGGCCGCTGAGCTATACGGCAGGCGGGAATGACGTTAATACCGGCGGGCGAGGGACGAATACGGCAGCCGCCAACCCGTACGCCGGCGGGTATGCGGACGGTGGGGCATACAGGGATATGACGTTGCCGGGAGTTGCGCACGAAGAGGTGAATAATGGAAGGAACAAAATGGCTTATCCAGACCTCAACGATAACAGAAGCTTTTTATTGCGACAGTGGCCGGAGAGGCAGGCGGAAGCAGTGAAAATGCACAACGGGCGGTTGCTCACGTGATTATGAACAGGGTTGGCTATAAGGACTGGGCTGCATATGATACGGTTGGAAAGTTGTTAACAACCGACCAGTTTTCAAGCATCAATGACCCAAACAATCAACCATTTCAAGAAATGAGCAAGTATTTACAAAGCCGTGACGGTTCAGACCCAAGGCTAGAGCGTTTGATTAACACCGCTATGAATGTTTATCACGGAAAGGTGCCGGATTTCACTGGGGGCGCAGTAATGTTTTACAGCCCTAAAGCCCAGGAACAACTGCACCAGAGTGATCCTATTGCTAATCCAAATCCTCCAGCATGGAAATTTCACGAGCTTCAACCGTTAGTTGGACCGATAAACGAGGATGATGATTTTCTGTTTTATAAGTATAAATAATTTATCATAACTGAACCCAATATGAAGGAAAAAAATACCTCCTGTCGAAACACTGGTTAAGTTTGGCAGGAGGTATTTTTTCTTTTTTCTGCCTTTTCAGGGGGTGATCGCGATGACTGTAAAGCGTTATTGGTTTTTTACGGCCGCGGTAACTATTTTGGCTATCGTTCTGTCGGCTGGGCTTGGAAGGATACAAGACTGCGTGTCGGCAGCGGGTTCGGACACGGTGGAGAGGGAAAAACGCTTACAAATAATCATTGAAGAAAAAGAATTCAAATTATATAAAATATCTGATGCCATGGAAGGCGAAAAAGGATATATAGCAAGGGTTTTTCTGAACGAAGTAAAGGCAGTTTATGAGGAACAACTTCCGAAAAGGGGCAAATATCAGCCGCGGGTCAAGCTATTCAATGACGGTATAAATGCCAGTGTGATTGAGATTAGGCAATACGGGTGCGAAAAGATTTTCTTTTGCCGCTATTATGATAGAGAAAGCAACCGTGTATCTCCCGTCTATGCTAATGTTCTGACGTCAGGTTACGGTAAGGTAGTGTTTTCTATGCCCGGCAGGATAATAGTGACCGATACATTTGACAACAACGCTTTTTACAAGGAATTCGTCATCGAAGACTTACCCGCTACGACTAAACCTTCGGATGCGTTTCTCGAATTATTATGGTCGGGGCCGGAAGGTCTGGTGGTGACGTATGCAGTCAATAGTGGCGAAGTGTTAACCGCTAGAACGATATACTTAGATTTGGCCGCCCCTGCGGCCAAAGTGCGGGAGACCCAGAGAATAGACGACAGTTGGCGTTTGGTTAAGCGGGCAAAAGAGTATCAGGTTTTCATCGGTTTTGATAAATTGCTGGGCAGTGCCATGTATGTCGTCTTGGTATACGACGATGAAGGAAATATCGTGAATGTGAGCAGTTACCCCGTATCGCGCTTGGCGCCAAGTGTGACGATGTTGGACAATGATATCGTGGAAATGACAATAGGAGTGGGTACAGGTGCTAGATATACACACTATTGCGACCGTAAAACCAGACGGAAGTCGCCTGTTTACTATTCTCCGCGGTTGGTGGGCTATGGAAAGGTTGTGGCTCCTAAGATAGGCAAGCTGGTTGTCTCCGATATGTTTGGCGAAGGTTTATTTTATAAGGAATTGATAATAGAAGAGTTTCCGCCGATGGCCAATCCGGTGGACGCTTTCAGTGAGATAAAATGGGTTGGCGAGAATAAGTTGTCTGTGACTTATTTGATAGGCAATAGGGGCGAAAAGTTTGGTAAAAAGACAGTCGAGTTCGATTTAAATGAGTAGGGTGTGCTGTGAGCAGAAAAACTCCCGGAGAAATCCGGGAGTTTGTTTTTAGCGGCGAGCGGCCATGGATGACCGCAAGAACCGACAATTGAACAGGGAAGAGAAATTGGCGGTGGTTACGTCTGGAGAAAATTTTATAAAAATGCCGTTTTGGACGAAAAGTGGACTTTTAGTGGACTGTTGGGGCGAAAAGGTGTGATATGATGGTATCGTGAAGAAGACCGCCGAGAGGGCGGTCTTCTTATTTTATGCCGTATAACGGTAAGAAGGGGTGGAGTGAAGATGAACGCGAGAAACAGGGAGGAAGAGTATCTGAGGAGGATGAAGGCGCTGGGGTACGAATCGAGTTTGAATGGTATGGATGACGACGACATCGAGTGGGAGCTTTCGAAGATGGAGGAGGCCGACCGGAGGCGGGAGGCGGAGTGGCAGCAGCCGCTGCGGACGGTGTACCGGCCGGTGGACCCTGGGCTGAAGGCGCGGATTTTGCGCATGTTCGGCCAGCCGTACGACGAGAGCGCGATCCCCAAGGGGCAGGAGTCTTATCTCAACGGCTGGGACAACGGGGAGGACGAGAATGAGGTGAGGACCCTAGTATCGCAGAGGGAGCAAAGGAAAACAGATTTTAATGCCCCCGATTTTGACCCATGGAAAAACGCCTGGAAGCTAGACTGGGGCGAGGATGGCAATCCTCTCGCGGGGCCGCAGAAGATGGAGCACTGGCCGAGACGCGACGGCGCGATGTTCCCTAGCCGGGGGGATGCGTTTAGGCCGTTGAGCTACACGGCAGGCGGGAATGACGTTAACACCGGTGGGCGAGGGACGAATACGTCAGCCGCCAACACCAACGCGAGCGGGTATGCGGACGGCGGGGCGGAAGGGGATATGACGCTACCGGATGCTGCGGCCCAGAACCAGGGGCAAGGTACAAACGCCGCCCCAAATCTCCTGCCGCAGATTGCCGGCGGGGAGCATCTAGGGTACCTGAGTGTCAAGCACGAGGCCGGAGGCGATTCCGGCAAGGTACCTGGAGGACAAGGAGACCCGGGTGGCAAATCTTACGGGGCGTTCCAGTTTTCGTCAAAGAACAATGTGCCAACAGAATTCGTGACTTGGCTGGCTGCCAATAATCCGGACGTCTATGCAAGGTTGCAGAGAGCCCGCGATGCCGACGGCAACGATTGCGGCCCGACCTTCGACGCCGAGTGGGAAAAAATCGCCCAAGAGAATCCGGATGCGTTTCTCGATTTGCAGTACGCTTTTACGAAACAGAAATATTACGACCCGGCGGTGGCGGCTATCCAAAAGGAAACGGGCTTCGATTTCAACGATAAAAGTTTTGCTCTGAAAAATGTTTTATAGTCGCGAGCGGTGCAACATGGCGCAGAGGGGGCTGCAAATGTCGTGAAGAACGCTTTCAAGTATGTCGATCTAAACAACGAGGACTCAGAGGAGATCATTAAGGCGATATACAGAGAAAGTGGCAGCACAGACAGCACAGAAGGTCCGTATATCACCGAAGAGGCTATAAGAGCAAAGTTTGGTCCAGAAGAAGCAGAGGAACGTCTCAATTTCGCACGGAAGCATAATCTTATCGGCAAACCGTTGAAGTATTATGGCGGGTCAATTGATAACATGCTCGGGGTTTGGAACCGGCTGAACCTCGACGAACCGCAGGCTGTGCTCGAACTTCAGAGGCGGCACAGGTAAAAGGGGAGCGAGGCTCCCCTTTTTTCTTTAGCTGTGTGAATAACAATGATGATAACGATTTACATTTTATTGCCTAAATGGTAAATTTAGCATATAAAGCGGCATGTTGTCATAGGAGTGATTTTCGGTGGCCAGGGTTGGTCTTTTTATGGTCCTATGCGTTGCGGCGGCGCTGATCGCCGGCTGCGGGACAAGGCAGGAGGCGGCGCCTGCCGCGCCGGCCGAGGCACAGAAACAGAGCGGGCCTTCCGCCCCTGCGGCGGCGCTGGCCGCTTGGCCAGTGTCCCCGCTTGAAAGATTTGTAATTATAGAGAGTAGAGCAGATAGTACCAAAGCATATAATTTTTATGTGGATATTGTAGCACAACGTTATGTGAGGACTTTAGAGGAGACTGTCAAACGACCGGACGGGTTCCGGTGGGTATCCGCCTACCTCGACTCCAGCCGGCCGGTGTACGCAGCCGAGAAGAAACGTATAGAGGAATGCTACGACAAGGGGATAAAACTGCGCCTCGTCGAATGCAAACTAGCCAGCTTTACCAAGAAGGGACGAATCCTCGAAGAAAAACCCCATCACCTTCTGACTGAGCTAAAGGTCCATGTAGAGTATATAATGGAGTATACTTATCCTGACAACTGGATAGTAAAGAGAGTGGAGAGGAAAGTGTTCACACTGGAACAGGCGTATATATCCTCGATTAAAGGAGGCAAGGACTTCGCGCAAAGGATAGAGGTGGTAATCACCGCTATCGAAGATGACACTGAACCGCCAGACGGGGGCAAATTATATTGACCACAAGGTGGCGAGCAGGAGAATGTCCTAGATTAGAAAATTCCCGGAGAAATCCATGAGTTTTTCGTTTTTATTTTTTTGCTTGCTCCTACTCCTTGGGGGGCGAGCAAAAATATTTTATATTTAAATGCCGTTTTGGACGAAAAATGGACTTTTAGTGGACTATTTGACAAAAAATCGTGATATGATGATATCGTCAAGAAGACCGCCAGAGGCGGCCTTCTTATTTTTATGCCGTAAATCGGCAAGGAGGAGAGGAAATGAATCCGAGGACGAGAGAAGAAGAGTATTTAAGGAGGATGAAGGCGCTGGGGTATGAGCCGAGCCTGGCGGGCATGGACAACGACGACATCGAGTGGGAACTGTCCAAAATGGAGGAGGGTGACCGGAGGCGAGAGGCGGAATGGCGGCAGCCGGTGTACCGGCCGGTGGACCCGGGGCTGAAGGCGCGGATACTGCGCATGTTTGGCCAGCCGCACGATGAAAGCGCGATCCCCAAGGGGCAGGAGTTTTATCTGAACGGCTGGGACAACGGGGAGGACGAGGAGGAGTGGCCTCGTATGAGACCTGTGCCGCGTGTGCCAACGCCGCCAGGCAACAGGACGATGAAGCCGGATTTGCATGGTATTACGTATGACCCGGAGACAATGACGATTACGCCGAATGAAAACGGCGGTTTCGAAATAAAAGGGTCGAAGG
>JAEZJM010000014.1 GCA_023415775.1 Bacillota bacterium
TTTCATCTGCAGCACTTGCTCTATGATGGCCTTACCGAAGTGTTTTCTCATGAAAGAGCCTCCTGTCGTAGTCATCCTACAACAGGAGGCTCTTTTACTCAATGTCCATTTTTCGGGGTTCAGTCCATTACCCCGGCCCTTGACGTTCTTATTTCCCGCAGCCGCACGAGCAGGAAGCAGCAGCGGCTTTGTCCCACTCCGCGCAGGCCGCGCCCACCGCCGCGCCGGACTGCACCGGCACGCCGAGAGCGTTCAGCGCCCGCTCCACCGACGACAGCGTCTTAACGATCTCGGTAATGCAGACATTGCCCATATGGCCGATGCGGAATGCCTTGCCCTTGATCTCGCCCAGCGCGCCGGCCACGACCACGCCGTAGTCTTCCATCTTGGCCCGGAAGGCGGCGCAGTCCACCCCGGCGGGGTAATAAGCCACCGTCAGCGTCGGCGCCAGCGCTTCGGCGGCCGTAACTGTCTTGACGCCGATCGCCGCGAGTCCGGCCCGCACGCTGCGGCCGATGCGCTCGTGGCGGGCAAAGCGGTTCTCCAGCCCTTCGGCCAGGATGATCTTCACCGATTCGCCCAGGGCCAGGATAAGGTTGACCGGCGGGGTGGCGAAATACATGCTGGGGTTATCCATGATCGGCAGCCAGTTCTTCCAGTCGCTGTAGTAGGTCGGCACAGTGCCCAGCGCCTCGCGGCGGGCGAGGGCCTTGGCGCCGATGGCGACCATCGTCAGGCCGGGAGGCGTCCCGAAAGCCTTCTGGCAGGTGGTAACGAGGACATCGACGCCCCAGTCCTGCATCGGCTCGGGAATACCGGCGCTGGCGCACACGCCGTCAAGGATGAACAAGGTATCGTACTTTTTGGCCAACTCGCCCACTTCCTTGGGCTGAGCCATAACACCCGAGGAAGTATCCACATGGGTAAGGGTCATGGCGGCATATTTCTTCGCCGCCAGCTTCGCCTCGATAGCGGCCAGCGACACCCGCTCGCCCACCGGGCAGTTTAAGACATCGGCCTTGATGCCGAGCGCCTTGGCCACGAGGGCATAACGGTCGCCGAACACCCCGTGGGTGACGACGAGGATTTCCTCGCCGGCCCTTACGGTGTTTATCAGACCCATCTCCATCGACAGCGTGCCGGCCCCGCCGACGACGATCATCTGCTCGGCCTGAAAGATGGTCTTGAGGCCGGCGAGGCACTCCTTGTAAACCTTCACAAATGCACTGTAGGTATGGCCATACGTCTGGGTAGCCATTGCCTGCCGGATGGGATCGGCCACCGGCGTCGGTCCGGGAATCATCACGAGCGGATCGGTTTTAATCATGTCAAATCGCCCCTCTCAATAACGCTGGTACAAATCTAATACGGTGCGGGCCGCGGAAAATCCTGCCCCGGGGGCATTCCTTTCTCGCATAGCCGGTATGCCTTTATCCATTGCGTCCTGCGGAATGAACCGCCGCCGCCGGCAATATAATATAATAGTTTGCACAGGAGGGACGCTATGGCTTGGCACCGCACAACCCTCGCCCTCTTTGCCGTGTTTATCGGCATATGGCTGACGCCCTGGCCGGAGGCCGCCGCCGCCCCGCCGCAGATAAAAGCGCGGGCGGGCGTGCTGATCGACGCCAAAACCGGCGACATGCTGTTCGAGAAGAACAGCCGCGAGCGCAACGCACCGGCCAGCACCACCAAGATTATGACCGCCATCCTCGCCGTCGAGAGCGGCCGTCTCGACGATCCGGTCAGGGTCAGCCTGCGGGCGGCCGCCACTAGAGGCTCGTCCATGCACCTCTATGCCGGCCAGGTCCTTTCCCTGCACGAATTATTGAGCGGTCTGCTACTGCGCTCGGGCAACGACGCTGCCGTCGCCATCGCCGAGCACTTGGCCGGGACAACCGAAGCCTTCGTCGAGCAGATGAACGAACGGGCCCGCGCCCTCGGCGCCACCGACACCCACTTCCGCAACCCCCACGGCCTGAGCGCCCCCGGCCATTACTCCTCAGCCTACGACCTCGCTCTCCTCGCCCGCTTCGCCCTCACCGACCCGACCTTCGCCGCCCTCGTCGGCAGCAAGGAAATCAGCATCGAATGGCTCGACCGGCGCGGCCGCGAAAAAGACGTCAACCTCCGCAACACCAACAGGCTGCTCTGGATGCTCGAAGAGGCGGACGGCGTGAAAACCGGCACAACCGGCGAAGCCGGCCCCTGCCTCGTATCCAGCGCCACCCGCGGCAACCATAAGCTGATCGCCGTCGTCCTCCACGACCACTCCCGCTGGTACGACTCGATGCAGCTCCTCAAATTCGGGTTCGACAACTACGACCTCTACGACTACGCCGACCAGGGCGCCCTGATCGCCACCCTTCCCGTCGAAAGCGGCCTCGCCGATACGGTTGACGCCGTCGCCGCCGCCCCGGCCGCCCTCGTCATCCCCGCCGCCGACTACCCGCGGGTGACAGTGGAGGTCGACCTGCCGAAAAAAATCAAGGCCCCGGTATACCAGGGCCAGAAAATCGGTGAAATCGTCTTCTTCGTCGGCGACAAGGCCGAAAAGACGGTCGATATCGTCGCCAGCCGCGAAATCAGTGAACGGACCGCCGTCAAGACCTTTCTCCACGGCCTGCTCCACACCTTCCGCCTGCTGGCGGGCTGGGGCGTGCTATAGCGGCTTGCGGTAGAAAAAGGGCAGGTAATGCTGAAAACCGATATCGCGGAAATTGAGGATCGCCTCGGTGCCGCCGACGAAGAATACCCCGCCCGGCTTCAGGGCGGCGAAGAAGCGCCGGTAAAGGGCGTCCTTGGCCTCCTCGGTAAAATAGATGACCACATTGCGGCAAAGAATGAGGTCGAAACCGTTTTCGAACTTGTCGAGCAACAGATTGTGGCGCTGAAAATCGACCAGCGCCTTGATCTCGTCCTTAACGGCATAGCTGTCGCCGTTTTTGACGAAATACCGATCAAGCCGCTGCGTAGGGATATTCTTCAGCTCGCCGGCCGCATAAACCCCCTGCTTGGCCTTGGCCAGCATCTCGACATCGAGATCGGTCGCCAGAATGCGGTGGCGGGACGCTGCAGCCTTCTGCAGCAGGATCATCGCCAGCGAATACGGCTCTGCGCCCGTCGAACACCCGGCGCTCCAGACGTTAAGCCGCGGACTGCGCGCCAGCAGTTCGGGGATAACCTTTTCCTCCAGCTCGACAAACTTCTCTGGCGTGCGGAAAAACTCGGTCACATTGATTGTCAGGTAATCGATGAAATCCTTATATATCTTCGGATTGCCTTCGAGCAGCTGAAAAAACGCCATATACGTCGATACGCCGTGCCGGTTCATCAGGTTGGTTATCCTGCGCTGCATCTGTGCCGGCTTGTACTGATTGAGGTCGATGTTGGATTTTACGAAAAGTTTTTGTTTAAAAAGCTCCCAATCGTCTTGTACCATGCTGCCTCCCCACATTCATCTTTTAATTGGGTCGAAAGTGCTGATTTCGCCGCCGGACCGGTCGTTACGCAGAATAACGACATCCACCCGGCGGTTCTTGGCCCGGTTCTCGTCCGATGTGTTGGGGTACAGGGGCCGGTACTCGCCGTAGCCCAGCGAAGCCAACCGTCTGGGGTCGGAGCCGTGCTTGCCGATGAGATAGCGCGTCACCGCGATCGAACGGGCGGCGGACAACTCCCAGTTGGAAGGGAACTGCACCGTGTTGATCGGCAGGTTATCGGCGTGGCCCTCCACCCTTATGTAGCGCGGCGTGTTTTTCAGCGCGATGCCGACCGCGTCCAGCATTGCTAACGATTCCGGGCGCAGTTCGGCCTGACCGAGGTCAAACAGCACATTATCCAGAAAACGGATCGTCAGCCCGCGCTCGTCGACGACGAACGCCATCTGCTTCTGGTCTTTGACATTCGCCTGGACTTTGCGGATGATATCCTGGAAATCTTCCGCATCCCTGCTGCCGTCCATGTTCATAGCCTGCTCGACCGCCTGGGTGCCCTGCTGGGTATAAATAAGGCTTGAGGCCGTGCCTTCGGTACGAAAAGCCACCGCCAGGGAGTTCTTGAGAGAATTGAACTTGGCCGCGTCCGCCTTGCTCATCGCGTACATGATGACGAAAAAAGCCATCATCAGGGTGATCAGATCAGCGTAAGTCAGCAGCCAGCGCATCATGCCGGCCGCATCGTGACCTCCTCCGCCGCCTCCCCCGCCGCCGCGTCTTTTGGCCATATCCCCACTCCTTCAGTCGCCGTCGAAGTATCTATACATAACAAGTCCCTCTATTTGGCTTTCTTCGACAACAACCGGCATTATTCCTACACGAAATGTAAAAGCAATTAAAGGGATGGTGAAAATTCACCATCCCTTTATCATCGGCCTCTTATTTTTGCCTAAAAACTTAAAGCGCTTCGGCCAGCGGCGTATACTCCAGCCCCAAAGCATCGGCGACAGCCTGATAGGTGACCTTGCCGTTCACGACGTTGACGCCCTTGGCCAGGCCGGCGTTATCCATGACTGCCTGCCGGTAGCCATTGTTGGCGATCTGCAGCGCGTACCCGAGCGTCGCGTTGGTGAGGGCGAACGTCGACGTGCGGGCCACCGCTCCCGGCATATTGGCGACCGCGTAGTGAACCACGCCGTGTTTGACATACGTCGGGTCGCTGTGGGTGGTTACGCGGTCGATGGTCGCCACCGAACCGCCCTGATCGATCGCTACGTCGACGATCACCGAGCCCGGTTCCATCGTCTTGACCATTTCCTCGCTGACCAGCTTGGGCGCCTTGGCCCCAGGCAGCAGCACGGCGCCGATGAGAAGGTCGGCCTTGCGGGCCCAGCAGGCGATATTATAGCTGTTGGACATAATCGTCACCACCCGGCCGTTGAACAGGTCGTCGAGATAATTCAGCCTTTCGGTCGAGCGGTCGATCACCGTCACCCTCGCGCCCATGCCCACCGCTATTTTGGCGGCGTTGGTGCCGACGATGCCGCCGCCGACGATGACCACCTGGGCGGGCTCCACGCCCGGCACGCCGCCGAGCAGAATGCCCTTGCCGCCCTCCGGTTTCTCAAGGAACTGAGCGCCGATCTGCACCGACATCCGGCCGGCCACTTCGCTCATCGGCGTCAGCAGCGGCAGCGACCTGTTGGGGCCTTCGATCGTCTCGTAGGCGATGCCGACGACCTTCTTGTCGAGGAGCGCCTTGGTCAGAGCGGGCTCAGGCGCCAGATGCAGATAAGTGAACAGAATCTGCCCGGCGTGAAAAAGGTCGTATTCTGCCGCCAGCGGCTCCTTGACCTTCATAATCATCTCGGCGTCGTCGAACATCCGGCGTTTATCGGCAATAATCCGGGCGCCCGCCTTCTCGTAAGCCGCATCGCTGATGCCGCTGCCGAGGCCGGCGCCGGCCTCCACCATCACGTCGTGACCGGCGGCCACAAGCGTCGCCGCGCCGGCATGGGTGAGAGCCACCCGGTTTTCGTTATTCTTGATTTCCTTCGCAACTCCGATAATCATCTTTATATTCCCCCTACTAACTTTAATTGTCTGCAAAGCACGTAAAAATAATGCAATAATTGTGCCAGCACACAACAGCGGCCAACAGCAAGGGATTGAGCGCTTATGGAAATTTTTGTTTACAATATCGGAATTTTTCATTTCCACTTTGGAAACTTATGTTGCCAAAACACGTGAAAATGACCCGACGGCTCAATGGCCGACGGGTCGCATATTCTTTATTCCCACCAGTCGGTTATCGTCTGCGCGGCGTCGACTTCGCCCACCGCTCCGTCGAGGATCACCAGCTGCGGCCGCGACGTCACCGCCAGCGGCGGTCCGTCCCATACCACCACATCCGCGTCCAGGCCGGCCGCGATGCGCCCTACCCGGTCGCCGACCCCAAGGATGTCGGCCGCCTCGGCCGTGATCGCCTTGAGCGCCTGCTCCTCAGGGAGGCCGAACCGCACCGCCAGTCCGGCATACACGGGCAGAAAAGCCGCAGGCAGCACAGGATGGTCGCTCATCAGGGCGAAGCGGACGCCATGGGCGGCTAGCACCGCCGGGGCGGCGAAGCTGCGGTCCTTAAGCTCGAGCTTGCTGCGGGTGGTCAGGTTGGGGCCCACCACCAGCTTTGCCTGCCTTGCGGCCAGCAGCTCGGCGATATTATGCCCCTCGGTGGCGTGCTCGACGATTACCTCCACGCCGAACTCGGCGGCAATCCTGAGCGCGGTGACGATATCGTCCGCCCGGTGGGCGTGAGCCCTCAGAGGCATCTCACCCCGCAGCACTCTGGCCGCCGCCTCCAGACCGAGATCGTACTTCCAGTCCTTCTCGCCGGCGCGGGCCAGATAGTCCTTCGCCTTGAGCAGCGTCTCCCGCACCAGAGCGGCGGTCGCCATCCTGGTGACGGGGGCTTTTTTCTGCTCGCCGTACACCCGCCGGGGGTTCTCGCCGAAGGCGATCTTCAGTCCGGCGTAGCGCTTGAGCAGCATCTCCTCCACCGCCGCGCGGCGGCGGGTCTTGATCACACTGCACTGGCCGCCCACCGGGTTGGCGCTCCCGGGAGCCACCATGACCGTCGTCACACCTCCGGCCAAGGCGTCGGCCAGGCCGGCGTCGTCGGGGTTGATGGCGTCGATGACATCCATCTCCGGCGTCGTCGGCTTGCTGGTCTCGTTAACCTCTTCCCCCGCCCAGGCGTACGACTCGGTATACACCCCGAGGTGGGTGTGGGCGTCGATAATCCCCGGCGTCACGTACCGGCCGGCCGCGTCGATGACGGTCGCCGCCGCCGGCACGGCCACACGCTCGCCGACGGCGACGATCTTGCCGCCCTCGACCAGCACCGTGCCGCCCTGCAGGGCCGGCCCGGCCATCGTCAGCACCGTTCCTCCCGTCAAAGCCAGCATATTAAATTTCCTCCCGGCCGGCGGCAGCCTTCTTGACCGCGACCTGGGCCCTCAGCCAGTCGTACCAGGCCTCCAGCCCTTCGCCGGTGCGGCACGACGCCGTAATAAGCGTTATCTGCGGGTTGATGCTCATGATATCCTCGGTCGCGGCGGCCAGATCGAAGCTGGTATAGGGCAGCAGGTCGATCTTGTTCACGACCGCGGCGCCGGCTTGTTTGAAAACCAGCGGGTATTTGAGCGGCTTGTCCTCTCCCTCGGTGACGCTGAGCACCGTCGCCTTCATGTCTTCGCCGATGTTGAACTCGGCCGGGCAGACGAGGTTGCCGACATTCTCGATTATCAGCAGCTCGAGGCGCTCCAGGTCCAGTCTGTCCAAAACGCCTCTGACCATGCTGGCGTCAAGGTGACAGCCGCCGCCGGTGTTGATCTGCACCACCGGCACCCCCTGGCGGGCGATGCGCTCAGCGTCCTTATCGGTGAACAGGTCGCCCTCGATGACCGCCATGGACAGTTCGTCCTTGAGGGCGGCGATCGTCCTTTCCAGCAGCGCCGTCTTGCCCGAGCCGGGCGACCCCAACAGGTTGAGAACGAAAATGCCGCGGCTCGAAAGCTGCGCATTAACTTCGGCGGCGATTTGGTCGTTTTTGTCAAGAATGTTGGCCATAACTTTGATTTCCATTATTCCACCTCCAAATGCTCCACCCGGAGTTCACGCCCGGAGACGATCTCCACCCCCGCCGACCCGCACCCGGGACACAGGAAGCGGAACCGCTCCACGCGGAATTCGCGGCCGCAGTCCCGGCACCTGGCGACGAGCGGCATCACTTCCACCTCGAGCTCGGCCGCCGCCGCCGCCGTCCCGGCCGCCAGCGAGGCGAAACAGAAGGTGAGCGCCTCAGGCACCACCTCGGTCATCTCCCCCACCTGCAGCTTGATGCGGACGACGGCCGTGGCGTCATTTTCCGCCGCGGCCTCCAGCACTATATCCAAGATTCCCTGGGCGATTGCCATCTCATGCATCGTCTAAGCCTCCCAATTCCGCGGCGATCAAGTCCGCCACCCTCCTTGCCGCGGCCGCCACCGGCGGCGACATATCCAGCCCCAAGTCCATTCCGGCCGGCTCCACCCCGAAAATGACGATGGGCGGCAGAGTAGCCGTCCGGGCCAGGAGCGCCAGCGACTGGGGAAGGGTGAATTCGTGCAGCGAGAAACCGGGGGCCCCCGCCGCCGTCCCAATATCGTCCGGCGTCAGGCGGTAGACCGTTCCCGGTTCGCCGCCGCCCGCGAGGGCGTCGACAATGATAATCCTGGCGGCGTCAAGCAGCGAACCCAGTATCTCCAGCGACGCCACGCCGCCGTCCACCGTCTCCACGCCGGGAGGCAACTCCCGCGCCGCCAGCTCGTGCACGACATGGATACCCACTCCGTCGTCGCCCATCAACAGATTGCCGAAACCGACAACCACCGTCCGCCCCATTATACCCTCCGCCCGTTTCCCGTTATTTCCCGGGAAATAGATAAATTCCGACAAACCGCTGCGCGGTTAGTTCCTTTTCCGCCGCAACAGCGCCAGCGCCTCGACCGCCGGCCGCGTGTTCACGATATCGGCGGCCGTCAGCCACCCCTTGCGGGCCATGGCGACGCCGTAAGCCACATAATCAAGCTCGGCCGGCGCGTGGGCATCGGGGTTGACCGCCAGCAGCACCCCCGCCTCCTTCGCCTTGCGGCACCACCGCCAGTCAAGATCGAGGCGGTAGGGACTGGCGTTGATCTCGATAACCGTCCCTGTGGCCGCCGCCGCGGCGACGACAGCGCCCAGATCGACGCCGTAGCCGTCCCTGGCCAGCAGTATCCGGCCGGTGGGATGGCCGAGAGCGCCCACATAGCGGTTCTCCATCGCCCGGATGATCCGGCGCGTCATGTCAGCCTCGCTCTGGCGGAAGGCGGAATGGACGGAGGCGATGACGAAATCGAACGCCGCCAGCACCTCGTCCGGGTAGTCGAGCGAACCGTCAGGCAGTATGTCGCACTCGATGGCCGCCATCAGCCGGAAATCGGGGTTAGCCGCGTTCAGCCGCTCGATCTCGCTGCGCTGCTCGGCCACCGTCTCGAGCCTGAGGCCGTGGGCGTACACCGCCGTGCGGCTGTGGTCGCTCACCCCCAGATACCCCCAGCCCCGCTCCTGCGCAGCTGCCGCCATCTCCGCCGGCGTCGCGCTGCCGTCGGAGAAAGTCGTGTGCACATGGAAAACGCCGCGGATATCCTCCGCGCTTACCAGGGCGGGCAGCGTACCGGCGGCGGCGGCCCCGATCTCGCCCAGTCCCTCGCGCAGCTCAGGCTCGATATAGGCCAGCCCCAGCGCCCGGTAGAAAGCCGCTTCGTCGGCCACCGGCAGCCGCTCCCCGGCCGCCGTCTCGATGCCGTACTCGTTGATCTTCAGCCCTTTATCCTTGGCGAGGCCCCGCAGGCCGACATGGTGCTCCTTGCTGCCCGTAAAATGGTGCAGCGTGGCGGCAAACTCCTCCGGCTTCACGGCGCGCACATCCATATTCATGCCGTTGGCCAGCTTGACGCTCGTCTTGGTCGGCCCCTGGCCAAGCACCGCTTCAACGCCGGGCAGCGCACCCACGAGCTCCGTCGCTTCCGCCGGCTCGGCCGCCGCCACAACGATATCGATATCCTTCACCGTCTCCTTACGGCGGCGGATGCTGCCGGCCACCGCCGCCCTCTCCACCCCTGGCTGGCCCTCCAGCCAGGCGACGATCTTCGCCGCCAGTGGCCAGGCATCAGCCAACAGAAACTGCCCCTGGAACCGCTTCACATAGTCGATCCCCTGCAGAATCCGGTCCTGGGTCTTGGCGCCGAATCCGGGCAGCGCCACCAGCCGGTTCTCGCGGCAGGCGTACTCCAGCTCGCCGATCGAGTTGACGCCCAGCTTCTCATGGAGCTGCAGCGCCTTCTTCGGCCCCAGCCCGGGTATTTTAACCAGCTCGAACAGCACCGGCGGCACGGACGCCTTAAGTTCCTCGTAATACGCCAGCCGGCCGGCGGCCAAAAACTCGCGGATCTTGAGACCGAGCGCCTGACCGATCCCTTTGGTCGCATCCATCCGGCCGCTGGTCACGAAACTTTCCAGGTCGTCGTCTAGCTCCTCCAAAATCCGCGCAGCCGTCTCGTACGCCCGGATCTTAAAGGGATTCTCCCCTTTCAGCTCCAGCAGCACGGCAATCTCGGCGAAAACCCCCGCCAGCTCCTGCTTGTCCGCCATGCGGCACCTCCTACCTGGGTTCGAAATAAACGGTCACTTCCGCGCCCGGATTGACGATAGTGTTTGGCGGCACCGTCTGTCTGACCGCCACGCCGCTGCCCACCGGCACAAAAACCAGTCCCGCCTCGGCCAGGATGTCCCCGGCGTCGCGCATACTCCGGCCGAGGACATTAGGCGCCGCCACCTTGCCCGGTCCGGGCTTCACGGCCGGCGCCACCGCCTGCTTGACCGGGGCCTGCGCCGGCGGAGACGGCCGCGCCGCCGGCACACTGGCCAGTTCGGCGGCGTTATGCGGGCGGATGGTGAGATAGCGCATCACCTGATTCATAATCTCCCCGAAAACCGGCGCGGCAATCTCGCCGCCGTAATACGCGCCCACCGGGTCGTCGATGACGACCAGCGCCGCCACCTGCGGGTCTTCCGTCGGCCCGAAGCCCACGAAAGAAGCGATATAGCGTCCGGCCTCGTAGCCGCCGCCGCTCTCCTTCAGCCTTTCGGCCGTACCCGTCTTACCGGCGAAACGATAACCCTTCACAGCCGCCCGCTTCCCGCCGCCTTCGCTGATGACCTTCTCCATCAGGCCGGTGAGCAGCTTGGACGTTTCGGGACTTATCACCTGCCGCACCCGCTGCGTGGGCGTGGCCGACGCCAGCGAGCCGTCGGCGTTATAAACCTCCTTGATTATATACGGCTTGACCAGCACGCCGTCGTTGGCGATCGCCGACACCGCCGTCAGCAGCTGCAGCGGCGTAACGGCGATGCTCTGTCCGATGGCCATCGTGGCCAGGTCGGAATCGCGCATATCCTCGGACTTGAACAGCAGCCCCTCTTCCTCGCCGGGCAGCTCGATATCGGTAGCCTGTCCGAACCCGAAAGCGCGGGCGTAGTTATTCAGCCGCTCCGCCCCCAGCCGGAGGCCAATCTGGACGAAGCTCGTGTTGATCGAATTCTTGATCACGTCGATGAGCGGCACCGTTCCGTAGCTGTCACCGCTCCAGTTCTTGATCCGGCGGCCAGACACCTCGATATAGCCGTTATCGACGAACCGCTCGTTCATCCCGATCACCTTTTCCTGCAGGGCGGCCGCAGCCACCAGCGCCTTGAAGGTCGAGCCCGGCTCATAGATTACCGAAACGGCCCTGTTCTTCCACTCCCCGGCCCCGTAACGGTAAAAACGGTTGGGATCGAACCCCGGCCGCGACGCCATCGCCAGAATCTCGCCGGTGCGCGGATTCATAATAATAACCGTGGCGCCGCGGGCCTGCGTCCGCGCCATCACCTTGTCCAGGCTCTGCTCGACGATGAACTGGATGGCGCTGTCGATAGTCAGATAAACGCTTTTGCCCTGTTTCACCGGCTTGAACATCACGCTCGACCGCAGGATGGGGATGCCGTAGCTGTCGGTATCCACCGCCTGTCTCACAAGTTCGCCCTTGATCGTCTTGTCGAGCGCCATCTCTATCCCGCTCAGGCCGACATCGTCAGTGCCGACAAAACCCAGCACCTGGGCCGCCAGGCCGTCGTTGGGATAATAGCGTTTGCTCTCTTCGATAAAACTGAGACCGCGGATATTCTCCGCCTTAATGAGATCGACAACCTTCTGGGCTGCCTCCGGCTCCAGCGTCCGCTTCAGCCAGACAAAGCTTCCGCCCGCCAGCAGCCTGTCGCGCACCGCCTCTGTCTTCATATCCAGGATGGGGGCCAGCTTCGCGGCCATTGCGGCCGGTTCCTTGTTAAACTCGCGGGGATTAACGTACAGCGACTTGCGAAGACTACTTATAGCCAGTTCGCGGCCGCTCCGGTCATAGATCGTGCCGCGCGGCGACTGAAGCAGCTTGCTGTCGCGGAGCTGCGTGCGCGACTTCTCCGCCAGATGCCGCCCCTCGACAAACTGCACCCAGGCGATGCGCCCGACCAGAGCTATGATCGCCGCCAGCAGCAGGAACATAACGAAAGCGATCGATTTTCGCACCTGCGGCGTGGCCCTCGACATCTTTGCACCCTCCAATAAGCTGATCTTTATGGTATATTCGCCGCCTGCCCCGCTTTCCCTGTCCTGTCGGCCATATTATTAGCCCCGTCCGCGGCCGCGATGCAGGCGTTTCCCATCCGCCGAAAAACAAAACCGGGACGCATCCTCGCCCCGGTTAATAGGTTCAGTTAAGTTGTTCGTCGGCGGCCGCCCGCTCCTCGGCAGCCTCGACCGCTGTCTTCCGGTACTTATTGTTCCACACCCCTGCGGCAATAACCGCGGCCGTAATCACTGCCGGCAGCAACCAGTGATGCATCATTTCCGTGTAAGCGGCCATAAGTTTGTCGCTTTGCATCATCTCGCCGGCCGTCCAGGCGATAAGGCCGGCTCCGGCGTACACGATGACCGGGAAACGATCCATCACCTTCAAAATGATCTGGCTGCCGAACACGATCAGCGGAATGCTCAGCGCCAGGCCGAGTCCGAGCAGAACATAGTCGCCCTTGGCAACCGCGGCGATCGCCAGCGTATTATCCAGGCTCATGATGATATCGGCGATGATAATAGTCTTGACAGCCTTCCACAGCGAACTCGAAGCTTCGATGTTCTCCTCGCCGCCGTTTTCCAGCAGCAGTTTGGCGGCTATCCAGATGAGCAACACGCCGCCGAAAAATTGAACATACGGTATGTGCAAAAGTACAACTGCTACGACGGTCAATACCACCCGCAGCCCTATCGCCCCGGCACTACCCCACAGGACGGCCATCTTCTGCTGCTTCGGAGGAAGCGCGCGGCTTGCCAGCGCAATCACCACGGCGTTATCCCCGCTCAGCACGATGTTTACCATCATGATTCCCAATAGTGCGCCAAAGAACTCCATTTTTTGTACCCCTTTTCTTGCGTCAATATAGTGCGAACATGACTATATTCAGTTAGCGACGAACCCGCTCCGCCTCCTTCGCGACCAAGTAATAATACCAGGTATTAATCAATGCGGCCATGCTTTATTTTAGCAGGGGATAATGCGGCCGACAAGAGTGCTTGTCGCAAATATCCTGTATACATAACGACGCTGTCGTTTTATCTGTTATAATAGGATTAGCATAATACCCGTTTCAACAAGGGAAGGTGTCCCGATGCCTCCGTTACCCGAATGGAAAAAGAATCTCGCCGCCCTGTGGTTCGCCCAGCTCGCCGGCATGGGCGCAATCACCGGCGTCATGGCTTTTTTGCCGCTCTATGTCCGCGACCTCGGTATCACCAACCTCGAAGCAGCCAGCGTCTGGTCGGGACTCCTTATGGGGGCGACGCCGCTGGTCGCCGCCATGGCGGGACCGTACTGGGGAGCGGTGGCCGACCGCCACGGCCGTAAACTGATGGTCATGAGGGTCATGTTCGCCTTCTTCACCGTCATGGTGCTGATGGGCTTCGTGGCCTCGGTTAACCAACTGCTCTTCCTCCGTATCATCCAGGGCGTCTGCGGCGGCTTCACCGCCGCCGCCCTCGCCCTCGTCACCTCGCTGAGCCCTCCCGACCAGATAACCTGGACCCTCGGCATATTCCAGACGGCCATGATTGCCGGCAGCGCCTTCGGCCCCATGTTCGGCGGCATTATCGCCGACCATTTCGGTTACCGGTGGGCGTTCGTCTCCTTCGGCCTCCTCTGTCTCCTGTCGCTTATCATCATCCGCCTCGCCGTCGTCGAGCGCTTCACGCCCGCGGCCGCCGCGGCCAAGCAACCCGTCTGGCGCGAGATCGGCGCCATAATAACAATCCCCGGTCTGTGGCTGACACTCGCCCTCCAGTTCCTTATCCAGTTCGCCATGATGATCATCGCCCCCATCTTGCCCATCTACGTCCACGTCCTGTCCCCCAACCTTACCTACATCGCCAGCGCCGCCGGCGCCATCATCGCCGCCGCCGGCCTCACCAGCGCCGTCGCCTCGGCCGCGATGGGCAAAATCAGCAAACGGTTCAGCCACCGGGCAATCCTGATAGCGGCCGGCGCCCTGTCGGCGCTGTGCTTTGCCGCCCAGGCCCTCGCCGACAACGTCCTCCTCTTTGGGGCGATGCGGGCCGTCAGCGGCTTTTTCCTCGGCGCCATGCTCCCCACCGTCAACGCCCTTACCTACTTCCTCATCCCCGAAGAGAAACGGGGGGTCGCCTACGGCGTCACCACCGCCTCGATGCAGATGGGCATCGTCTTCGGTCCCATCAGCGGCGGCGCTCTGGCCGTATACTTCGGCTTCCCGTCCGTCTTCTGGCTTTCCGCGCTACTGTTCGCCGCCGTGGCCGTCGGCGTAGCGCTCGTCCGCAGCCTTCCCGACACCGGCAGCGGCAAAGACCCCGGCTGACACACCCCCTGCGCCGCAAACCGCAATATTTAGTTAGTCGCAAATATTGCTATAACTTGTCACTATTCGTTTTGGGGCGCGGAAAAGTCTCTGCCGCAACCGCCGTTTCAAGCCAACACATAATAATATTTTATTCACGACATACAACTATTGCCGGTTCGCTTGAATTTCCCATTCGCAGGGGAATCGGTTCGCGTGTTGAATTAATTAGGGATAATCCCCATACTAAGGCGGTGTACCTAATATGAAGAAACTCCTCATCCTTCTGATAGCGCTGTTTTGCATGTATTCTCCGGCTTTTTCCGCCCCCCAGCAGTCTCCTGCCGCGCAGTCCGGCCAAACCGTTCAGGAGCAGCCCGTTTTGTCGGCGGCTCCCGCCTGGCCCGCCAAGGCCGCGTGGGTCGGCCAGCAGGCGACCGTCGTTCCCGCCAAGCTCTACGCTTCCGCCAGCTACCTGCTCATATTCAGCGAGCCTGGCCAGGACATCAGCGGCATCGATCAGCTCTTCCTCGCCCGCAAGCACATCGGCCAAACCTTTACCATCCAGGGCCTGCACAAACTGACGAAAAAGGGCGCTAATACGCAGTACTTCTGGAAGCTGTCCGGCAAAAACGGCGCCGTCCTGTGGGTCAGAGACTATCCGGATGTCGAGCTGACCGGCCTGCCGTTCGCCCTTGCCAGCGAGATCGAGGCCGAAAAACAGGCGATCGCCGAAATCAATTCTCTTGTCGGAACCACCCTCTGGATCGACCGCAACCTAATCCCCGCCGGGGAGCTAACCGCGAACGTCAGCCACCTCGCCCCCCTCACCGTCACGGCCTTCAAGTCCGCAGGCCCCTTCAGCGAGGCCTACTCTCTGGCCTTCCGCCGGGAAGACGGCACTCCGGTGGTATGGACCGTTGCGCCGACGGGCGCCCGGGCCGCCTTCAGCAACAACCAGTTTTACGGCATGATCAGGAGCAGCTTCATGCGCCATGAGCCCCAAACGCTTTTCCCCCACTGGCCCCAGGCCGACTGGCAGCTCGTCCGTGCTCAGGAGATCCGCGTTGGCTGGGACCGCGAAAAAGTCATCCTGAGCTGGGGCGAGCCGCGTACGGCGCCTATGCTGGTGCCCTCGGGCCCCGAAGAGGATGCCTACGAATGGCGATACGGCAAATATTACCTGTACTTCCGCAAAAACGTGCTGACAAAGATCAAGATTCCCGACCCGGCTTCCGTCAACCAAAAGCCAGGCGATAAAAAGGGCGAAAAAGACGCACTCCCGAAAATGATTGAGCTACAGGAAGCGAAAAAAACCGAGGCCGGTGAGCCCAAATAACAAAAGAAGCGGCAAATGCCGCTTCTTTTGTTATGTTTTATATCAGGCCTTATTGTCCGCGAACAGGCGCCTCTCGATCGCTATCCCCGTCGGCGTCCTCGCCAGGCCGCCCTGGGAAGTCTCCCGAAGGCTCGCCGGCAATGCCATACCCACCAGCCGCATCGTGTCTACGACCTCATCGACCGGAATGACGCTCTCCACGCCCGCCAGCGCCATATCGGCGGCCACCAGGGCCTGGACGGCGTAAAACGCGTTCCGACGCACGCACGGCACCTCCACCAGCCCGGCCACAGGGTCGCAGACCAGTCCCAGCGCGTTTTTCAGCGCCAGCGCCACCGCCATCCCGATCTGCCGCGGCGACCCGCCGTCCATCTGAACGATCGCCGCCGCCGCCATCGCGCCCCCGGCGCCGCACTCGGCCTGGCAACCCGCCTCAGCGCCCGAAATCGAGGCGTTCTCGGCGATTATCAGTCCCGCCCCGGCCGCAGTCAGCAAGCCGTCGATGATCGCGGCCTCGCTGTAGCCCCGCGCCTCGGCTGCCGCCGCCACCGCCCCCGGCATGATGCCGCAGGAGCCGGCGGTGGGGAAGGCCACGATCCGGCCCATGCAGGCGTTCACTTCGCTGACAGCCAACGCGTAGGCGATCGCCCGGGCGGCGATGTCGCCGGCAAGCGCCTTGCCGCTGGCGATCCGGTTGTTGTAAAGGCGCGCGTCGCCGCCCACCAGCCCGCTCGGCGATTTCTCGCCGCTCGCCAGTCCGGTGGCGATAGCCTCGCGCATCACCTGCCAGTTGCGGGCCATATCCGCGCGGATGGCGGCCGCCGCCCGCTGGGCGTGCCTGCTCTCCTGCTCCACAATTACGTCGGCCAGCGACGCGCCGGTCGTCTCCGCCCGCAGGATCCATTCGCCAAAACTGCGGATGCTGCTCATACGCTTCCCCCCAATGCCGGAACGGATAATACCGCCTTCATGGCCGCCACCGCCCTGATCGGCGGCAATGCCTCCATGGGAATGGCCTCGTCGGCCTCGATCACCATCAGCGCCTCCTCGCCCCGCTCCTGGCGGGAAACCTGCATGAAGGCGATGTTGACGCTCTCCTCGGCCAGCTTCTTCGTAACGACCGCGATCACTCCCGGCTTGTCGTCGTGGATAGTGATAAGAGTATGGTACTGGCCGGTCACCCGCACAGGGTAACCGTCGATGCGCGTGATGACAATATTGCCCCCGCCGACCGAGGCGCCCACCACCCGCCGTGTCTGTCCCGACGCGCCGGTAAGTTCGAGCAGGGCGGTGTTGGGGTGAACGTCGGGCAGCTCAACCGTAGAAAATGTATACTTCAGGCCATGATCGGCCGCAAGAATCAGGGCCGTCTTGATCCGCTCGTCGTCCGGGGCAAACCCCAGCAGGCCGCCGATGAGGGCCTTGTCGGTGCCATGCCCCCGGTAGGTCTGGGCGAAAGAGCCGTGCAGCTTTATCTGCGCCTCCGTCGGACGCTCGCCGAGAATAACCCTCGCCATGGTGCCCAGCCTGACCGCCCCGGCGGTATGAGAACTTGACGGGCCGACCATTATCGGCCCGGCGATATCGAATAAACCGCGCATATCAGTCGCCTCCTCTGCGCAGGGCAGGCGTCCTCGCTTGGTGGATCGCCCGGCCTTCGAGCGCGTGCACGCTTTCCATAACCGTCTCCGCCAGCGTTGGGTGAGGATGGATGACCTGGCCGATATCCTCGGCCGTCAGCCCGTGGCGGATGGCGATCGCTCCTTCCATCACAAGGTCGCTGGCGTGCGGCCCGAGGATATGCATGCCCAGCACCTTGCCGTCGCCGGCGTCGGCCACCACCTTTACCAGGCCGTCGGCCTCGCCCATCGACACCGCCTTGCCGTTGGCGGCGAAATTGAAGCGGCCTGTCTTGACCAAGCGGCCGGCGGCGAGCGCCTCCTGCTCGGTCATGCCGACGGCGGCGATCTCCGGATCGGTGAAAATGCAGCCGGGCACAGCGCCGTAGTCCATCTCCGCCGCGCCGCCCAAAGCATTTTCCGCCGCCGCCAGGCCCTCGCTCGAAGCCGCGTGGGCCCACATATAGCGGCCGGTCACGTCGCCGACGGCGTAGATGCCAGCGACGGTCGTCTCCATCCGGGCGTTTACCTCGATTCCTTTGCGGCTGAACGCCACCCCCGCCGCCTCCAGGCCGATGCCCTCGACCGACGGCTGGCGTCCCGTCGCGGCCAGCACCTTTTCGGCCGCAAGCTCCTGCTCCTTGCCGTCGGCCGTCGCCACCGCGACCGTCAGCCCCTCCGGCCCTGGCGCGATGCCCGTCACCCTCGCGCCGGTCAGCATCTTTATCCCCTGCTTGCGCAGCAGCAGCGCCATTCGTTTCACCAGATCGGTGTCGATACTGGGCAGGATAGCAGGCAGCATCTCGATAATCGTCACCTGGCAGCCGAAGGCCCGGAAAATGGCGGCGAACTCCACCCCCACCGCGCCGGCGCCTACCACCACCAGGCTGCGCGGCACCGCGTCCAGTGTCAGCACCTCGTCGCTCGTCAGCACCCCCGGCAGGTCGGCGCCCGGTATCGGCAGCTTCATCGGCGCCGAGCCGGACGCCACGATAATCTTGCGGGCGGCGAACTCCTCCCGCCCGGCGTTGCTGCTGACCGCCAGCGTCCCCGAACCGGTCAGCGCCGCCTCTCCGTACCGCACCTCGATGCCGTTGCCGGCCACCAGCTGGACGACGCCGGCCTGCAGCTGGCCCACCACCTGGTCCTTGCGGGCCATGACGGCGGCGAAATCGAAACCGATATTCTCCGCCCTCAGTCCGAAAGCCGCGCAGTTCTGCAGGCTCTGCCACCTCTCCGCGCTCTTCAGCAGCGTCTTGGTCGGAATGCAGCCGCGGTTGAGGCACACCCCGCCCAGCTTCTCCTTCTCGACCAGCAGCACCCTGGCGCCCAGCTGCGCCGCCCGGATGGCGGCCACATAACCGCCGGGGCCGCCGCCCATAACCGCAATATCGTACATCAACAATCCTCCTCGATTAGCGCAGCAAATTCCAACTGTCCCGGCCGTATTTCTCCGCCGCCAGCCTTGCCGCAACCGCTTCTTCGCCCGCAGTGAGTCCGCCGGGTACGAACTCGTCCTCCAGCGCGGCGGCGAAACCCGCCGTCAGCGCGGCGGTCAGTTCGCCCCAGGCCGGGGAGCGCCCCAGCACCTCTTCGAGAGCAACGGCCCGCCGGGCCAGCATGTCCGCCGTCGCCGCCCGCGCATCGGGTGAAGGCAGCCTGAGGACGGCCGCGGCCTTGACGGCGTCGAACCTGAGCAGCAGCGACCCGTGCTGCAGAATGACCCCGCCCTTGCGCACCTGGGCGCTGCCGGCCAGCTTGCGTCCCGCGCAGGTCAGCTCGTAATGCGCCGGGGCGTCGAAACAGGCTGCCGAGGCATGCTGCGGTCGCCTGCCCTGTCCGTAAGCGGCGCGGGGGAGGTTCAGTCCGGCCTCCACCCCCAGCCGTTTCAGCCCATCCAGCAACCCGCCGCTGAACCAACGGTAGGCGGCGGTGATCGTCGGCGGCACACCCGGATAATCCTCCCGCACCGCCACGCTGTAGGTAAGCTCCGCGTCGTGCAGCACCGCCCGGCCGCCGGTAAGACGGCGCACCACGTCGATGCCGCGCGCTCGGCAGGCGTCCAGGTCGATCTCCTCCGCCGCCCGCTGGAAATAACCGAGGCTGACCGCCGCCGGCCGCCAGCCGTAAAAACGCAGCGTAGGCGGCGCTTCGCCCGTCCCGTGGGCAAGCATTATCGCCTCATCCGCCGCCATATTCGCCGCGGCGCCCGCCGCGCCGCTGTCAATCACCCGCCAAGGCACGACCCCCGCCCCCGATCACTTCGCATTCGGCGATCGCCCGCGCCGTTTCGTCCACGGTCAGCGGCCGCGGGTAGTTATATATCACCCCGCCGGGGCGTTCGTTGTAGTAAGGGCGATTGCAGTCCGGGCAGCCGCTCGTGCGGAATGCCGCCCCGTCGGCCAGCAGCCCGGCAAGGCCTTCGACCGCAAAGCTGCTGATCCTGCCTTCGCGGCAGATTATCGCCTCACGGCCGTATCCCTGCCGCAGCAGGTGGTGAGCCACCTGGACCCGCCGGTACTGGCCGATAGGCGGCGGCGCCATGCCCGCCCAGGCTGTGCCCTTAACCGGCGTAAAAGCGAACAACCCCACTGTCACTCCTTTATCTATACAGGCCGCCAAAGTGTCGGCCATCTCTTCCTCCGTCTCGCCAAGGCCGACGATGAGATGGGTCGTGACCCTTCCCGGCAGAGCGGCGGCGCACTCGGTAAGCAGTCGCCATTTGTCGTGCCAGTCGCCTTCCTTGGCTTCCCGATAGGCCGCAGGCGTAGCGGCATCCAGCGCCACGCATATACGGTCAGCGCCCGCCACCGTCAGCCGCCGCGCCTCGTTTGCCGTCTCCAGATGGCTGGACACGCACACCGGCACCCTGCTGAGAGCGCTCAGGGCGGCTACCGCCTCCGCCGCCCGTTCCCGGTCGCCGCCGTCGTGCACGACCTGCAGGCAGGCCCGTTTGATCCGGTCCGCCGTGTAGGCGGCATCGATGCCGATAATCGCTCCGGCCGCCTCCGCCGCCGGCCAGGTGACGCGCGACAGCATGTTCGCCCCCGCGTCGCTCTCCCGGGCCTGGGTGCAGAAACGGCAATTATTGCGGCACTTCTCCCCGAGCATCACATAGGCGGTGGTCGGCGGCGCCTCGCTCCGCGTCGTCCTGCCGGCGACGGCGGCGGCGGTGCCAGCCGACAGCCTCCAATAATTCATAACACACAGCACTCCCCTCTGCCGACGGCGGCCAGGCCGAGGCTCTCGGCCAGCCTTACCGCGGCGGGCGTAGGATTGACGATAGCGTTGAAACCCAGCTGTACCGCTGCCTGATCCAGGGCAGCGCGGTAACGACCTCCCGGCCGCATGCAGCCCAGGCAAAGGGGCACTTCCGGGAACAATTGCCGGGCGGCGGCCATGACGCCCAGCGCCTCTTCGAGCGCCGGCGGCTTGCAGTCTGCGTAGCGCGTGCCCCTGGTGGGGGTAAACACGATCAGCGTCAGGCTGTCGGCGCCCAGCATCCTCAGCAGCGCCAGCGCCTGATACTCGCCGCGGATCTCGCCGCCATGCAGGCCGATGCAGATGTGCGGCGCCACCCGGCAGCACGCCCTGAGCTTCTTATAGCAGGCGGCGTAATCGGCCACCGTCCGGTCGAGGCCAAAGACCTCGCGGATGGTTTCGTCGTCGCCGACGAAATCAAAGGACACCACATCCGCAAGCGGGGCAACGACGTCGATATCGGCGTCGTCTATCAGTCCGGTATGGAGGTTGAAGCGTCGCCCCGGCTTGAGCGCCGCCAGCCGCGCGGCGTGCGCGGCCAGCGGCACGCTGCCGCCGGCTGTGCAGCCGCCGCTGATCAGGCAGCTGGGGCCGAGCCCTTCGCCCCGCCCGGCCACTGCCGTCAGCGGCTTCATTCTCTTCAGGTATACCCCGCCGCAATGAGCGCAGTCCAGGGCGCAATCCCCGCCGGTCACGCTCACGGCGGTAGTCTGCGCCGGATAAGACAAGACTATTGTGGGGGAAAAGTTTTCCTCCCTGATAGCCCAGCACTTCGCCGCCAGCGTCTCTATGCCCTCCATCGCACCACCGGTTTGCGGGCGGCGGTCGCCTCGTCGAGCCTCCCCACCACGGTGGTGACCGGGGCATTCTTCACCTTGGCGGCGTCCTCCGCCGCCTCGCCGGCGATCTTAAGCATAACGGCGATAAACTCGTCGAGCGTCTCCTTGCTCTCCGTCTCGGTCGGCTCGATCATCAGCGCCTCCTCGACGATCAGCGGGAAGTAGATGGTCGGCGGATGATAGCCGTAGTCGAGGAGCCGCTTGGCGATATCCAGCGTCCTCACACCATAAGGCTTCTGGTTCTTCGAGGTCAGCACGCACTCGTGCATGCAGTAGCGTTCGAACGGCGAATGGTACTTCTCCTTCAGGCGGCTGAGGCAGTAGTTGGCGTTCAGCACCGCGTCCTCGCTGGCCGCCTTGAGACCGTCGGGGCCCATGGAGCGGATGTAGGCGTAAGCGCGGACGATCACCCCGAAATTGCCGTAGAAAGACTGCACCTTGCCGATCGACAGCGGCCGGTCGTGCTCGAGGCGGTATCCGCCGCTCTCGGCCACGATCACCGGCGTCGGCAGGAAGGGGACGAGCGCCTGCTTGACGCCCACCGGCCCCGAGCCGGGGCCGCCGCCGCCGTGAGGAGTGGCGAACGTCTTGTGGAGGTTGAAATGGATGACGTCGAAGCCCATGTCGCCGGGGCGGGAAATGCCCATGATGGCGTTGGCGTTCGCGCCGTCATAATACAGCAGGCCGCCGGCGCCGTGGACGATGTCGGCCACCTCGCGGATGTTTTTCTCGAACAGCCCCAGCGTGCTGGGATTCGTCAGCATCAGCGCGGCCGTATCAGGGCCGACGGCGGCGCGCAGCGCGTCGAGATCGACGGCGCCGTCCGGGTGGGACTTGATCTCGACCGTCTCCAGCCCGCACACCGTGGCAGTGGCGGGGTTGGTGCCATGGGCCGAATCGGGCACGATCACCTTCGTCCGGTTCTCGCCGCGATGGCGGTGGTAGGCGCGGATGAGCTTAATGCCGGTCAGCTCGCCGTGGGCGCCGGCCACAGGCTGCATCGTCACCGCGTCCATGCCGGCGATCTCCGCCAGGTAGCCCTCCATCGCCGCGAGCATCGCCAGCGCCCCCTGCACCGACGCCTCGTCCTGGAGAGGGTGGATGGCGGCAAAGCCGCTCAGGCGGCAGGCATCCTCATTGATCTTCGGGTTGTACTTCATCGTGCACGAGCCGAGGGGGTAAAAACCGGAATCGACGCCGAAATTGCGCTGCGACAGGGCGGTATAGTGGCGCATAAGCTCCAGCTGGCTGACCTCGGGCAAGACGGCCGGCGTTTTGCGCCGGAAAGCGTCGGGGATAAGGGCGGCCGCGTCGGGGGCCGGTACGTCGCAGGCCGGCAGGTCGACCGCGCGGCGGCCGGGCTGGCCCATCTCGAAAATAAGCGCCTTGGCCTTTCTCATGATACCGCCTCCATCAACCGCACCAGACGGTCGATCTCCGCCCTGGTGCGTTTTTCGGTCACGCACACCAGCATGCAGCCGGACAGTTCCGGGTAATAGCGGCCGAGGTCGAGCCCGCCGATGATCTTTTCCTTGAACAGGGCGGCGTTGATCTCCGCCACCGGTTTGGCGCAGCGGACGACGAACTCCTTGAAAAACGGGGCGCCGAACACCGGCCGGCAGCCTGGAAGCTTCGTCAGGGAATCGTAAGCATAACGGGCCTTTTTCAGGCACAGCTCGGCAACCTCGCGGAAGCCCTCACGGCCGACCGCGGTAAGGTACACCGCCGCCGCCAGCGAGCACAGCGCCTCATTCGAACAAATGTTGGACGTCGCTTTCTCGCGGCGGATATGCTGCTCGCGGGCCTGCAGCGTCAGCACGAAGCCGCGGGTACCCTCGAAGTCGGTCGTCTGGCCGACGATGCGGCCGGGCATCCGTCGCATCAGCTTCTCGGTCGCGGCAAAAAAGCCCAGATACGGGCCGCCGTACGAGACAGACAGCCCGAGCGGCTGGCCCTCGCCGACGACCGCGTCGGCGCCGAGCGCGCCCGGAGCCTCCAGCACCCCCAGCGCCACCGGGTCGGCTGCCGCGATCAGCAGCGCGCCGGCGGCGTGGGCCAGTCCGGCGGCTGCCGCCACATCCTCGAGGCAGCCGAAGAAGTTGGGCGTCTGGATAATCACCGCCGCTGTCGCCGGCCCCACCATGTCGCCAAGAGTGGCGGCGGCCGTAACGCCGTCCGTAAACGGCGCTTCCTTCACCGCGATATCCTTGTCGACGGCGTAGGTGCCGAGGATGGTCCGGTAGTGCGGATGTACTGACCGCGCCACTACCACCTCGCTGCGTCCGGTCGCGGCGCAGGCCATCATCGCCGCCTCGGCGAGGGCTGTGCCGCCGTCGTACATCGACGCGTTCGCCACCTCCATGCCGGTGATCTCGCAAATCATGCTCTGATATTCCCACAGCGCCTGCAGATAACCCTGGGAAATTTCCGGCTGATACTGGGTATAGGCTGTATAGAACTCCGAGCGGCCGATTACATGGTCGACCACGCTCGGCACATAGTGGTCATATGCCCCCGCCCCCAGGAAGCAGGCATATTCGTCCAGGCTGGCGTTCTTGCCGGCCAGAGCCTGGAGATGGCGGGCCAGCTCAGGCTCGGCCATGGCCGCCGGCAGCGCCAGCGGCCTGTCGAGGCGCACCTCCGCCGGCACGTCGGCGAACAGTTCCTGCGTCGACCCTACGCCGATGGCGGCCAACATGGCCCGCCGGTCGGCATCGGTATGCGGCAGGTAACTCCTGGTCATGCTAATGGCCTCCCTCCGCCGTGAACTTCTCGTACCCGGCGGCGTCAAGCAGGGCGTCAAGCTCGCCGGGGTTGCTCATCTCAATGACCGCGATCCAGCCGTCGCCGTAGGGGTCGCCGTTGATAATCTCTGGGGTGTCGTTGAGCGCGTCGTTGACCGCCGCCACCGTGCCGGAAAGCGGGGCGTAGATGTCGGACACCGCCTTCACCGACTCGACCACCGAAAACCCCTGGCCGACGGTCACGGCCGCGCCGACGGTCGGCACCTCGACAAAAACAACGTCGCCAAGCTGGTGCTGGGCGAAATCGGTGATCCCCACCGTCGCCCGGTTGCCCTCCACCCTGACCCATTCGTGCTCGCGCGAATACTTAAGCTCCTGCGGATTATTCATTCGTTATTTCCCCTCTCTTTTATAAAATGGCCTCGGGATAACTTCGGCAGCCACCGCCTTGCCGCGGATCTCGACCGCGAGGCCGGTTCCCGGCTTGGCGTACGCGGCCTCCACCAGCGCCATCCCAAGGTTTTTATCCAATGTCGGCGCATACGAGCCGGTCGTCACAATCCCGATCCGCCGGCCGTCGGCCAGCACCGGATACTCCGCCCGCGCCACGCCGCGTTCGGTCAGCGCGAACCCCGCGATCTTGCGCGGCGGCCCCGCCTCTTTCTGCGCGGCCAGCACCGCCCGGCCGTTGAAATCCCCTTTATCGAGACTCACGAAGCGGGTCAGCCCCGCTTCCACCGGCGAAATCGTCGGCGACAGCTCGTGCCCGTAGAGCGGCATGCAGGCCTCGAACCGCAGCGTATCGCGGCACCCCAGGCCGGCTGGCGCCAGCCCCAGCGGCTCTCCCGCCTCCATGACAGCCTCCCACAGCGCGGCGGCGTCCTCCGGGCGGCAGTATATCTCGAACCCGTCCTCGCCCGTATACCCCGTGCGCGACACCATCACCTTCCGCCCGGCCACCTCGGCCACCGGCATAAACCAGTAATAGCCGAGCCGGTCCAGGGGCGCGGAAGTCAGCTTCGCAACGATCGCCCTCGCCGCCGGCCCCTGCAGCGCCAGCTCCGCCGTTTCCGCCGACAGGTTGGCGAGCTTCACGTTGAAGCCCGCGCTGTTATCCCGGAGCCAATCCCAGTCCTTGGCGATGTTCGCGGCGTTGATCACCAGCAGGTAATCCTCGGGCCCGTAGCGATAAATGAGCAGATCGTCTACCGTACCGCCGTCCGGGTAGCACATCGGCGAATACTGCACCTGGGTATCGGACATCTTCGCCACATCGTTGGTCACCACCTTCTGCAGGTAGGCCAGCGCCTCCGGACCCTTGACCGACACCTCCCCCATGTGGGACACGTCGAACAGGCCCGCCTGCTCCCGCACCGCCCGGTGCTCGGCAAGGATGCCGCCGTACTGGACAGGCAGCAGCCACCCCCCGAACTCGACGATCTTGCCGCCGTACTTCAGATGGGTTTCGTATAAGGGCGTCTTCTCGGCCATTGAAACTCTCCCCCCTTGTAAATATAGACTCTCTCTGGACCAGGATAATTATTAATACGCGCAGTCGTTCCCTCTGGAACCTCCGGGGAAACGCCGCCGCCATTTTTGCCTTCCGGGAGGCATTATGCCCCAGGCCCCTTACCCGATCGGCGCGTCATGGACAGTCAAAAGTTCCCCACAGAAGAAAAGACAGAGACAAACGAGCATCCGCTCCTTTGTCTCTGTCCCTTTTACCTGAGAGATTCACCCGTGAGGGTTCTCCTTCGGCGGCGCCGGCGGCGCACTCTCCAGAGGATGGTCCGGCCATGGTCCTTTTGCCTGAGAGTTTAACAAAGGGTTTACTCCTTCGGCGCCGCTTGCGCGGTCTCTCCCGCGGCCATCATTCCCTATTTTGTTAATGAATTCCTTCGCTGTCGCCCGCGCTTTTCCTGCGGTGCGGAAAAAATTCTTTATTTCACAATCCGCCGTCCGCCGGATTTAATACAACTGCGGCCGGCGGTCGGCGAATACCGGCATCCGCCGCCGGATCTCCTCCCCGGCCGCGAAATCGACATCCACGACCAGGACCTCCTCGCCGGCCTCCGACCCTTCCGCCAGCACCTCGCCCCACGGGTCCACGGCCAATGAATGCCCGTAGAAAACGTTCGCCTCGTCGCGGCCGACCCGGTTGACGGCAATGACGAACAGCTGATTCTCGATCGCCCGGGCAATATTGAGCGCCCGCCAGTGCGAGCCCCGCGACGCAGGCCACTCGGCGGGAACGAACAACGTCCGGCACCCATCCAGGGCCATAGCCCGCGGCAGTTCGGTAAACCGCAGGTCATAGCAGATAATCATCCCGGCCGGGCCGAAGCTCAGCTCGAAAACCGCCCTGCTGTCGCCGGGAGCGAGATAGCGGTCCTCCGCCATCAGGCCGATGAGGTGGATCTTGCTATACTTTGCGACCACTGCGCCGTCGGCGCCGATGGCGTAGCAGGTATTGTAGACCCGTCCGTCCCGCGCCTCGGCAATCGACCCGCTGATAATCTCCACCCCGTGCCGGCGGGCGAACGCCGTCAGCATCGCCATCGTCGGGCCGTCGGCCGGCTCGGCCAGCCGGTCTATCTCCGCCAGCTTGTAGCCTGTCGTCCACATCTCCGGCAACACGAACAGCCTCGCGCCGCGCGCCAGCCCCTCAGCGAGCATCGCTTCGGCCTTGCGGCGGTTGGCGGCCACCTCGCCAAGCGCGATATCCATCTGCAGCAGCGCCACCTTCATGTCATTCTCTCCTCTCGCCTGGCAGCCCTTATTCCTACATAATAATATACGCCGCCGGCAGCTAATTCCTGCCGACGGCAGCGATTTTTTCCCGCGGCAATCGTCTCTTTCCTCCTAACAGACGCGCCCCACGGCCGAAGCCGCAGGGCGCGTCTGTTGAGGAGGGGTTGGTAGGGGGCTTGTTTATATTGGAATGTGCTGGCCGTTTAGGGGATCAGCACGGGGAATCCGGCTCTTTCGCCTTCGTCCGGCACGCCTTGCATACTCTAATGGCCATCGGGACTATGAAGAAAAGCAATGTGGCCGTTAAAAAACCCAAGGCGATCGGTTTCTGCAAAAAGATCATCGGGTCGCCGTTCGAAATATCGAAAGCCTGCCTGGCTGACATCTCAAGACGGGGGGTGAGAATAAAAGCCATCAGGAAGGGCGCGACAGGGTATTTGTAACGGCAGAAGAAGTACCCAACAACGCCGAAGATGATCATCAGCCAGATGTCGAACACATTGTTGTTGGCGGAGTAGGCCGACACGATGCAAAGCACGATAATAATCGGCGTCATAATCACCGGCGGAACCCGCAGAGCTCGTACCATCAGGGGGATGCTGAGAGCGGCGATTATCATGCAGACAAGATTGCCGGTATACATCGAAGCGATTAGGCCCCAGGCAAGATCGGGGTGCTCCGTGAACAAAAGCGGTCCGGGGGTTATTCCCCACATCATCAGGCCGCCGAGCAAAATCGCCGCCGTACCTGAGCTGGGAATACCGAGCGAAAGCAGCGGCGCAAAAGCGCCGGCCGCCGCTCCGTTGTTGGCGGCTTCGGGGGCCGCCACGCCTTCCAGCGCGCCTTTACCCATGTTTTCTTTATTTTTGCCGATGCGAGTTTCCAGGACATAGGACAAAAAAGAGGCGGTAGTGGTGCCTGCCCCCGGTATGCAGCCGATAAAGGTACCGAGCACGCCGCTAAGAATAGTCGGCCGGAATATCTGTTTAATCTCCGCGAAGTTAAGATAGTTACTCCGCAAGGTCAGTTTTTCTGTGGTCTTAAACTTGTAGCCCTCTTTTTGCAGGGCCATATCGATTATCTCGTTCATCCCCAACAGGCCAATTACCAAAGGAATAAAGTCGATGCCGTTCAAAAGCTCCATGACCCCAAACACGAACCGCGGTCTGCCGGCGGCCAGATCAAGGCCCACCGTCGCCAGCAGGATACCCATGCAAGTAGCCAATAATCCTTTCAGCGGGTCATCGCCCAGAAGCCAGCCGATCGCCGTCATCGCAAGCAGAATGACCATCGTCATTTCCGCCGGCCCGAACGCCAGGCCTATATCGGCAAGCATAGGGCCCATGAAAGTGAGGATGGCAACACCGATAAACCCGGCTACGAACGAGGACCAGTTGGAAACTGCCAAAGCCTTTCCGGCTTTGCCCTTCAGGGTAAGCTGATAACCGTCGAGCGCGGTCATTACCGCCGGGGGATCGCCGGGAATATTGATTAGTATGGCTGTGAACGACCCGGCGTACATCGTGGAATAATAAAGTGCTGCCAGCATGATAATCGCCGTAGTGGGATCCATCTTAAAAGTAAGCGGCAGCAGTAGGGCTACACCCATCACGGCGCCGATGCCAGGCAAGGCGCCGATGAACATGCCCATGACCGCCCCGGCAAGCGCTGCTAAAATGTTGTCGGCCGTCAATGCGATCGCGAAACCGTTAAGTAGATGCTGAAAAATGCTTTCCACACAAATCGCCCCCTTCTACAGTGTCAGCAGGCCGGTAGGAAACGGTACCTGCAACCAGCTTGCGAACACTGCCCAGACGAACACGGTAACCGCCGCCGCCATAAAGAGGGAAAACTTATAGGAATATGACCCCTGATTGACAAGCCAAAATGCAACGAATACGAACACCGCGGGCAGGAACCCGATAACATAGATAGCCAAAGCACAAGCAATAATCGCCGCAATTGGAAAAATCGCTCTAAGGTCGACCTGCTCGGCCTCCTTATCTTTTCTGCCCAGTCTGGCAATAGCGATAATAACCGCCAGACAGCCGAAAATCACCGGCAGAAACCCGGGGCCGGGTCCCTTGTTAAGCCAAAACCCATAGCTGAACCAGCCGTAAGCCGCCCAGAATGCGCCGACCAACCCGCAAATCAGTGCTATCACTCGATCAGCGTTCATCGCCATCCTCCCTTATCTTCGGCGGGAGCGAGGGTGGGCCGGCCAATGGCCGATCCACCCTCTCGCTTACTATTTGACCAGTCCTACCTCCTGCGCGATCTGGTGGAGTCTTGCTTCTTCGGCCTTATGATATTTCGCGTACTCGTCTGCGTCCATAAACTTGCTGGTCAGCATAAACTTTTCACAGTAATCTTTTTTCCACTGTTCGGTTTCCGTTATTTTTTTCAGGGTATCGGACCAGAACTTTACAGCTTCTTTGGGCATATCCGGCGGCCCCATAACGGAACGGAACTGCTGGAAAGCAACTTTGGGATACCCTAATTCGGCAAACGTGGGCACATCCTTGAATATCCCCTTAAGTCGCTCGGTAGAAAAAGCCGCTATAGGGCGCATCTTGTTGGCCTGAACCTGCCCGGCAAACTCGTTCGGGTTGAAGATGCCGACGTCAACATGACCTCCAAGGACGGCCGCCAGCGCGTCGCCGGAGCTGTTAAAAGCAACCCATTTAAACTTCGAGCCGGTCTCCTTGTTGATGAGCCCCCAGCAGAGATGATCCTCGCTGCCCATCCCCACGCCGCCGATTGTGACCGTTTCCGGTTTTTCTTTGACGGCCTTCAACAGATCGGCAAAAGTCTTGTAGGGACTATCGGCTTTTACGGCAATCAGCACGTCGTCCATAGCCAGGTTGGCGATCGGCGTCATCATCGCCGCCTTTACCTCGGCCTTATTGACGACAGCGGACAAAGCATGCCCCGAATTCATCGTCATCAGGGTATACTTATCGCCTTTCTTCGAGAAGACATAGGCATTGCCTATCGCCCCCGAGCCACCCGGCTTGTTGATAATGGTAACCGCCTGGTCGGTGAATTTGTTCTTGGTGGCTATCTCGGCGATCGTCCGGGCGATAATATCGCTGCCGCCGCCGGCGCTGTAGGGAACAACGAACTCTATCGGCTTGTCGGGGTATTTCGCCGCCGGTTTGGACTGTTGCGATCCGCACCCGGCGACCAGGGCCACGGTTAGGATAACTGCGAGAGCCAGAATCCAGTTTTTTTTCATTTCTACCTCTCTCCTTCGTTCTTACCTTACTGTGGTCAGTCGGCGAATTCCTGAATCAGCTCGGCAGCGCGCACCGGGTTGAACACCCCGCAAATACACGGTCTGGCCAGCATTTCGCCCGCTTTCTCCGGGCTGAGCTGCTTGCGCTTCACTTGGCCTGCCAGTTCAAGGATCAGGTTGAACGACACCAGGCCATGCCCGCACATCGTCGCCACCTCCTGCACTTTTTTATCGGGCAGCCTCTCCGTTTTGCCCCAGATTCCCAGGGAGCCCACGATCGTATGCGGCGTCAGGCCCACCTGTTCGCAGCATTCCTCCACCTTGTGCATCAGCCCCGACACGGTCACGCATAGGCCAAGGTCGGCCTCCTTAAGATCCTTGAGAACAGCGATCACCTGCTCGCGGCTGCGGAAAACGCCGTGAACCAACTCGTTTTCGACAATAATCTCCTTCACCTTGTCCGCTCCGCCCAGCGAAAACCGGCTGCCGCCTTTCGAATCGCCGATATTCACCGGATTATGGCGCGCGAGGATCTCGAACACCTTATCCAGCTTGGGCTTGCTGCCAGCCGACGTCAGACCGCTGGAGGGCATCGCGAAAACGACGAAATCCTGTTCTAGCGACTCAAGGCTGCCTTGGCGGTGTAATGTGTGTGTCATGATGTCCTCCTATTCCACAAAGGGCCGGCCAAGGCCCACGTTAATCTTTGCATTCGGGCGGAAATAAGTCTTCGCCTCACGAAGCGTCGCCAGCATCGGCCAGCGGACCTCAAGCCCGGCCCGGCAAGCCACGTCAACGCAGAACACCGTCTCCAGCGTCTCGCCCGTCGTGCGGATAACCTCCAGCACCGCCAGCAGTTCGCTTTCCGGAATGGCAACCTCGATAATCGCCGACAGCACCTTCTCGTCGCGGATCTCCGGCGGAAGTTCGCCGGTAACGGGATTAATCAGGTTGGTCAGCGGATTCTTTGGCTCGAACTCGACCCCGTAGCGGGCCAGCGCCATCGAAAGCTTCTCAAGTTCTCTGAGCCGCGCCCCGATACCGGGCCGGCCGATCTCGAGGGCGATGCCCACAAACCCGCGTTTGAACCGCCCGGTAACATCGTTTGTCTTGATTTCCTCCGTGCCGCGGCCGGCAAGGCCGGTCTCCTTATGAATATTCAGCGGATCGCTGTAGATGGCCCGCACGGCGCGCGGCCACTCCAGCGGCTGCTGCTCGATGGCGTCCACCGGACAGACGGCGACCCGGCGGCATACCCCGCACTCGACGCACTCGTCGAGCGCGATGCGGGCGCACGCCTCATCCATAACGATTGCGCCCGCCGGGCAATAGGGAAGGCAACTGCCGCAACCGACACACTTTTCCTGATCAATTTTCACAGCTCTTTCCTCCTCACTGACGCAAATCTATCGACTCGCGTCACTTATACGACTTTCGCGGTACCTCGTCCCAGCGGTAATGCCGGCCCCGCTTCGGCGCCCAATCGTCTGCGCCGTGCTCGCCGATCATCGCCAGGTTATGCGCCAGATCCTCATGGTTGGCCTTCAATGGCGCCAGCAGCCCGCACTCCCGAAACGCGCCGCACTCCCAGCAGCCGGCGTAGTTCTTCTCCGTGGCGCACTTCCGCACCGCGCAGCCCGGTTTGCCGCCGCCGTCGCCGCATAGGTTGCGGCATTCCAGCCCTTTTATCGCCTGCAGCACGGCGGCGAACGTCGGATAGGCTGCGAAAGCGGCGTTGCCGCCGGCCTTGTACGCAGCATACTTATCGAAGTTCAGGTCTGCCAACAGGCGCTCCAGTTTGCCCACTGTTTCGTACAGCGCCCGGTTGGCCGGAATGCAGTCCTGGCAGTACAGCCCGCAGCACGCCGTGTAATTTTTGTCCGTCATCGGTTATCCTCCTGCGACCCCATCCTGCCGGCTGCCCGTCAGGCCGTACCGCCGTATGCAATTACGCCTGCCTTCATTACCATCCTGACCTGCGCCACCGCTCGGATATCCTCCAGCGGATTGCCGGCCACCGCCACGATATCGGCGGCCTTGCCCGGCGCCAGGCTGCCCACGCGCTGCTCCAGCCCGCAGACCATCGCCCCGTGCAGAGTGGCGGCTCTCAGCGCCTCCGCCGGTTTCGCTCCGGCGGCGACGATATATTCAAGTTCATGGGCCAGTCGTCCGTGCGCCCCGTCGGTGCCTACGGCATATTTCACGCCGCTCGCCACAATGGCGGCCAGCCGTTCCCGCACCTCTTCACGGCCGCGGCGGAAAGCTTCCCGCCGCGGGGCGTCGAGCGTCGGCTTGTCGGCGAGGAATTCGCCCGGCGTCAGCACCAGCCAGGACTTCGTCTGCTTGAGCAGGTCGATCTCGGCGTCGGTGAGATAATACCCGTGTTCGATCGAATCGATGCCTGCCTCGAGGCAAAGCGTGAACCCCGGCCCGCCGATGCAGTGCACCGCCGTCCTTACCCCGGCGCGGCGGGCCTCCTCGGCCAGCATCATCACTTCCTCCCGCGACGGGAAGCAGGCGATGCGCTCGCCGTTTCGCACCGTCCCGGTGGCGTAAAACTTGATCAAATCGGCGCCGTTCTTGAGGTTTTCCCGCACCGCGCACCGCCATGCCTCCACGCCGTCGAACGGCAGGCCGACAAACCCGTGCCCGTGGCTGGCCCGAATGCCCCGCGTTGCTACCACCAGCCGGGGACCGGCCAGCCGGCCCTCCTCAATCGCCTTGCGGCAGGCCACGTCGATAAAATGGCGGTCGCCCATACAGCGCGATGTCGTCACCCCCGAGCGAAGGTCGGCCGCCAGCGTCTTCACCGCCCGCAGCGTAAGCTCGCCCTCGCTGTCGTTCATCCTGAACAGGTAATTGTCCAGGGTGACGTCGAGCGACAAGTGATTGTGGCAGTCCACCAGGCCGGGGATAAGGACGCTGTCGCCGCAATCGACGATTTGGGCGTCGCCGGCCGCGGCCAGCAATTCTACCTTCGTCCCGACGGCGGCGATCAGACCATCCTCGGTCAGCACCGCGCCGTTCTTGAGCGGCGGGCTGCCGGCCTCGTCGATCAGCAGTCCCCCGCAAACAAGTTTGCGTTGTCCCATAATATTCATCCCTTTATATAGCGATTGTCTTCCCTACTCGCCCGCCGCCGCAGCCTTGCGCGACTGCCGCCACTTGTTAATAAACGGCCAGGACAGCGACACGACCCCGAACAGGAAGAACAGCACCGCGATCGGCCGCGTGAAGACAAGCAGGATATTGCCGTGGAACATGATCAGCGACTGCTGCAGCGCCTGCTCCAGCATCGGTCCCAGGATCAGCCCCAGAGCGATCGGCGACAGGGGCAGATCGTTCTTGACCATCACATAGCCGATAAGGCCTGCTATGAACATCACCCACACGTCGAACATCGTCGTATCGCAGGCATACGACCCGATGACCGTCAGCACGACCACCATCGGCGCCAGCGCGCTCCGCGGCGTCTTGACCACCGAGCAGGCCCCCTTGCAGAACGCCAGCCCGATGAAGTACATCAGTATCTGGATGACCATGAAGCCAACCAGCATCGTATAGGTGATATCGGCGTGCTTAGTGAACAGATTAGGGCCGGGACGCAGCCCGTGGATATACAGGGCGCCAAGGAAAATCGCCGCCGGAGCGCTCCCCGGAATGCTCAGCGTCAGCAGCGGGATGAGCGAGCCGCCGGTGACGCCGTTGTTGCCCGCCTCCGAGGCAATGATGCCTTCCCACGAACCCTTGCCGAACTTCTCCGGCTCTTTGGACGAGCGTTTCGCCTCGTTATAGCACAGGAACGAGCCGATATCAGGCCCGGCCGCCGGGATGATGCCGATAATAATGCCGATGACCGACGACTTCAGCGTCAGCCACCAGTGTTTGGCGAGCTCGCTTACCTTGATCGCCATCGGACCGACCGACGGGCAGACGGTATTCTTCGCCCCCCCTTCGATCATCAGGAAAATCTCCGGCAGCGAGAATATGCCGATCAGCACCGGCACCAGCGGCACACCGCCGATCATCTCGTGCAGGCCGTAAGTAAAGCGCGGAAAACCCTCCACCGGATCCTGGCCGACCGTCGCCAGTATCAGGCTCAGGAAACCCACCAGCACGCCCTTGACCATATTTTCCGCCGTCAGCATGCACACCACGCTCAGGCCGAAGAAAGCCAGCATCATCGTCTCCGGCGGCCCCACCTTCAGAGCAAAGATCGCCAGCACCGGCGCACCCAGCAGCAGGGCGATCGAGCTCAGAAAGCCGCCCATCGCCGACCCGAAGGTCGATAGATGCAGCGCCTTTCCTGCCTGACCCTGTTTGGTCAGATAGAAGCCGTCGAAGGTCGTCGGCATCGACGCCGGCGTTCCCGGGATGCCCAGAAGCACTGCCGACACCGACCCGCCGTAGATCGCGCCGCAATAGATGCCGCTAAGAAGCAGCAGCGCCGCCTCCGGCGTCAGGAAATACGAGACAGGCACAAACACCGCCACACCCATCGTGGCCGTAAAACCGGGAAGAGAACCGAACAGGATACCGATCGCCGTACCGGCTATGGCGACGGCTAGGTTCATCGGTTCGAAAAAGTTAGTGAAGCCGACCAGGACATTTTCCCACATCTGTTTCTCCCCCTACAGATCCAGGAATTCGAGCAGCATACCTGTGGGCAGCGACACGAATAACAGGTCTGTGAACAGAATATACAGAGCCAGGGCGACGATCACCGGGACGGTGAAAAGAATCTTTTTATCCCGCATCCCCAGGTACGCCATGGCGACGATGCCGAAAATGATTGTCGCAAGCAGATATCCGAGAAAGTAGATGCTCACGATATGCGCGAAGATAATGGCGATCATAACCGCAACCTGCCTGTTCATCACGAACGGCGGCCTGTCGCTTTGCCGTTTGGCCTTCATGAACGCCTGCACAAGCAGCGTCAGTGTCAGCGCCATTGCGCATCCCAGCAGAATCCGGGGATAAAACTGAGCCTTTTCGGGCGTGCCGGCCGCATCCACCCACAGCTTGATCTCGCCGATAAACAGTACGATTGCGATCAGGGCATCAGCCGGTATGACTCGCAGTAACGCGTTAATGGCAATAACCTCCTCCCGAAGCAACCTGCGCCGTCGCACCTCTCAGGCGGGTCCGGCCAAAGCCGGAACCCGCCTCGGTGACAGAACGGCCCGACGTTATTGGGGCTTGATTCCCAGTTCGTTGATAAGGCTCTTGTAAACTTCGAAGTCCTTCTTGTAGAACTCGCCGAATTGCTTGTAATCCATGAACTTCGGCGCCAAACCGGCCTTCTTGGCTTCTTCCTGCCAGCCCTTGTCGTCATAAACCTTCTTCAGCGCGTCGCTCAGAATCTTGATGACTTCCTCCGGCGTGCCGGGGGTCACCACGATGCCGCGCCACTGGGCGTGAACGACGTCGATGCCTTGCTCCTTCAGGGTCGGCACATTGGGAGCCAGCGGCGAGCGTTCGGCGCTGGTCACGGCAATGGCGATTACGTGGCCGGCTTCCATAGCGGCCAGAGCTTCGGAGATCGACTGGCTGGCGCTGTCGCAGTTGCTGCCGGCCACCGCGGCCAGCGCCGGAGCGCCGCCGTTGAACGGCATCCGCTTGAATTTCGCGCCGGTCGCCTTCTCGACCTTGAGGCGGAGGAAGTCGTGAACGTTCCAGTTACCGCCCATACCCATCGTGATCTGCTCGGGCTTGCTCTTGGCCAGGTCGATGAACTCCTTCATGTTCTTGACGCCGAGGTCCTTGCGGACGACGATGAAGTTGGCGTCGTCAGACAGCAGCGCCACAGGCACGAAGCTCTTCTCGTTGTAGGTAATGCCCTTCATTATGAACTGGTCGGTGAACTGGAACGGCACCAGCGCGCCTACCTGATAGCCGTCCGGCTTCATGTTGGCGATAGTGGTCGCGCCCTGGACGCCGCCGCCAGCGGGCACGTTGGTAACGACGACCTTGGTGTTGTTAGGCAGGTACTTCTCAAGATACTTGGCCGTTATCCGGGACATGACATCTTGGCCGCCGCCGGCGGAATAGGGCACGATGATCTCGATCGGCTTCTTCGGGTAATCGATTGCTTTCTTGGCCGTGTCCGCGCTCTTGCCGCCGCCGCAGCCGGCTACCAGCACGACGCTCAGCGCTACTACGAGTAGACCCAGGACCCAACGGTACTTCTTGGAAAACATCACTTTACATTCCCTCCCATTTATATTTTGGAGCATAGCACCCTAACGAATGTTGTTGCCGTTGATGATCGTATAGCCGCCGTCGACGATCACCGCCTGGCCGGTAATAAAGCCGCCCCCGGTGATCAGGCTGACCACCGCCTCGCCGACATCCTCGGCTTCGGCCGGCCGGCCCAGCGGCGTACCCGCCGACAGTTTCCTGGCAAACTCGGGTTTGTCGCCCACCCAGCGGGTCATAACCACGCCCGGCAGCACCGCGTTCACCCGCACATCGGGTGCGAGCACCAGGGCGAACGATTTTGTCACGCTGATCGCTGCCGCTTTCGAAGCACAGTAAGCCATCGAGCTGCCGCGACCGGTGATGCCGGAAATCGAGCACACGTTCACCACGCAGCCCTTATTCTTTTTCAATTCCTCGGCGCAAGCCCGGATGAGGAAAAAATGACCTTTCACGTTCGTATTCCAGGCATTGTCCCAGTACTCTTCCTTCATGCCTTCCAGGTCGTCCATAGCCACATGGTCGGTCGTGCCCGCATTGTTTACGACCACATCCACCCGGCCGAACTTCGCCATCGCCTCCGCGAACATCCGGCGCGCGTCGGCGTCCTTGGACACGTCCGCCTTGCAGATCATACCGTCGGCGCCGAGTTTTTTCACCTCCGCCAGCGTTGCGATCGCGTCGCTCTCGGAGCGAGAGTAGTTAACGACAACGTTGGCCCCTCTCTCGGCCAGCATCAGCGTCACGGCGCGGCCGATACCCGTGCCGCCGCCGGTGACGATCGCCGTTCTCCCTTTCACGTCGAACATAATACCACCATTCCTTCCGTGTATTTTCTGCCTCCGGGCCGTTTCCGGTCCGCAGGCTTTCAGCAGCACCCGCTACTTTGACTAAAACAGAGAAAATCATCAAGTAAACGTTTACTTGAGCAAAATTTAGATCCGTCGCTCGCCGTTGCCGACAATCAGGCGCGGCTGGAAAACAACCTCGCGATTATTAAGACCATTGTTCTGGATACGCTCCAGCATAAGCTCGGCCACCTTGCCGCCCATCAGCGACGGGTCCGAAGCGGCGATCGTCGGCCGCACCGAAAACAGCTCGATGTTCTCGATTCTTTCGTAAGCCACGATCGACAACTCCTCCGGCACGCTCACGCCGTTGTTCATCACATACTTCAGCGCCCCGACGGTCATCATGTTGTTCATTACGATCATCGCCGTCGGCCGGTCGCTCATCCGCGCCCAGGCGGCCGCTCCCTGGTAGCCGGCTTCCAGCGTGAAGTCGCCGTCATACCTGTAAGGATAACCCTCGCCGACATCTATCCCGACCTCGTGCATCGCCTTCTGGAAACCCGTGAACCTCCCCCGGCCGGTGCTCACGTTCAGCGCACCGTTGAGGACGAAAATCTTGCGGTGCCCGAGATCCAGCAGATGGGTGGTAAGCTCATACGCACCCTGGACGCTGTTGCTGTCTACAAGGTCGCCGCGGAAGCAGACGTCGCGGATTTTGCGGTTGACCGCCACCACCGGAATCTTCTTGCTCAGCCCGACCACATAGTCGTCGTTCTCGCCCGTGGTGTTGAGGATCAGCCCGTCGATCTTCTTGCTTGTCAGCAGCTCGAGATAGGCCAGCTCGCGCTTCTTCCTGTTCTCCGTGCTGCAGACTATCAGGCTGTAGCCCTCCTTGTTGACAATATCCTCGACCGCCTTGGCCATCTCGATGAAATAGTTATTGGTGATGTCGGAAACCAGGAAGCCCAGCGAAAAGGTGGCGTCCTTCTTTAGGCTCCTCGCAATGAGGTTGGGCACATACTGCAGCTCGCCGATCGATTGCTGCACGCTCCTGGTTACCTCCGGGCTTACATAGTAGTTGCTGTTGATGACCCGAGAAACGGTGGCGACCGATACTCCCGCGTGCCTGGCGACATCCTTGATCGTGACCTTTTCCACACTAACCCTCTTCTGTAATCGTTTACTTACATTAACATTATCATCATCTGCCACGACTGTCAACGGAAAACGCGGAATAGTCAGACACTTGCGAGAATGCGTTTTCCCGCGCCGGCCGGGCTTTGCGCCCGGCCGGCGCGGGAAAACAGCTCTTTTACTTTTTGAGCATCGTCGCCTTGCCGTCAACCACCAGCACGCCGTCCTGGTTGGTCACCGTCGTCCGGAAGATCAGCCGGTTCTTGGCTTCGATCTTCTCGATGCACTCCACCGTGGCCGTCACCGTGTCGCCGATTTTCACCGGCGCGCGGAAGGAAAGCTCCTGGCCCATGTAGATGGTGTTGGCCCCCGGCAGCGCGGTGCCGAGCACCGCCGAAATGAACCCTGCCGACAGCATGCCGTGGGCGATCCGCTCCTTGAACATCGTCTGCTTGGCAAACTCGCTGTTGATATGCACCGGGTTGAAGTCGCCGGTCACGCCGGCAAAAGAATAGACGTCGAACTCGCTCACCGTTTTGGTCATGCTCGCCTTGTCGCCGACCTTGACGTCGGCGAACGGGATATCCTGCACCATATCCGTCGCTCCTTCCCTAACCAATCTCCCCCGCGTCTAGCGGAGGATGGCTCCCGAGATAACCATCCGCTGCACCTGGTTGGTGCCTTCGTAGATCTGGGCGATCTTGGCGTCGCGCATCAGTCGCTCGACCGGGTACTCGCGGCTGTAGCCGTAGCCGCCGAAGACCTGCACGGCGTCGGTCGCCACCTCCATGGCGATATCGGACGCGTACAGCTTGGCCATCGCCGCTTCCTTGGAATACGGCAGGCCGTTCTGCTTGTTATACGCGGCCCGATAAGTCAGCAGCCTGGCGCAGTCGACCTTTACCGCCATGTCGGCCAGCATGAAGGCGATGGCCTGGTTGGCGGAAATCGGCTTGCCGAACTGCACCCGCTCCTTGGAGTACTTAATCGCCTGGTCGAGAGCCGACTGGGCGATGCCCACCCCCTGGGTGGCGATGCCGATGCGGCCGCCGTCGAGGGTCGTCATGGCGATCTTGAAGCCTTCGCCCTCTTTGCCGAGCATATTCTCCTTCGGCACCTTCACATCCTGGAAAATCAGCTCCTGGGTCTGCGAGGAGCGGATACCCATCTTGTGCTCCTTCTTGCCGAAGGTGAACCCGGGCATGCCCTTCTCGAGGATAAAGGCGCTGATACCCTTGACGCCCTTCGTCTTGTCGGTCATGGCAAAAATCACGTTGGTCTCGGCCTCGCCGCCGTTGGTAATGAAAATCTTGCTGCCGTTAATGAGGTAGTGGTCGCCTTTGTCGACGGCCACCGTCTGCTGGGAGGCTGCGTCGGTACCGGCGTTCGGCTCGGTGAGAGCGAAGGCGCCCACCTTTTTGCCTTCCACCAGCGGCACAAGGTATTTCTGCTTCTGCTCTTCCGAGCCGTAGGCGAAAATCGGCCAGGCGCACAGCGAAACTGTGGCCATGTAGGACACGCCGATGCCGGCGTCGGCTTTGCAGATCTCCTCGGCGGCCAGCACGTAACTGAGATAGTCGCCGTCGGCGCCGCCATACTTCTCGGGGAAACAGATACCGTTGAGGCCAAGCTCGCCGATCGCGTCGAGGAGCGCGCGATCGGGCCGCTCGTTCTCGTCCCGCTCGGCCGCTCCCGGGGCAATCTGCTTCTCGGCGAACTCGCGGACCATCTTCTGCATCATCAATTGGTCTTCGGTCAACTCAAAGCGCATTTTTCTTCCTCCACTTCATTTTCGTTTGTACTTATTGGGAGACGCTATCCACGCCGGCTATCCCGGCGATCTTCTTCGCCAATTCCTTTTTGCCCTCAAGATTGCCCTGGCGGGCGATCATGATCCGCTGCGCCTGGGGCGAGCCGGCGCCGTGCATCGACTCGGTGCGGTAGCCGACCGCCGCCGTTCCCAGCGTCAGATTCTCCACCAGCCTGAGTATCCGCATGCGGTGCTCGGTCGGCACGCCCGTCGTGCCGCCGAGGTACTTCTCAAGCTTCGGCCCAATCTCGGGATGGCGGAAATCCTGCTCCGACGGCATGGTCACGAACAGGCCGCCGGCGATATCCTCGGCCAGGCGGGCGATCTCGTACGGGAAGCGGGTCACGTTCTGCTTGCAGACGTTGGCCAGCAGCATATCGATCAGGTACGTCCCCGAGGCCGTTCTCGCCCCGGCGGCCGAGCAGGCGATGCCGCAGGCGTACAGCGTCTCGTTGAGGTGGACCATCTCGATCAGCTTATCCTTGACATGCGACGCCTTGGCGGCGCCGTTGTACTCGGCAGCCAGCGCGGCAGCGCCGATCAGCACGTCGCCCACGCCCACCTTGCAGCCGCCGTAGCTCTGGCGGTGGTACCCGGCGAACCGCTCCACCAGCGCACCGCTGAAGCGGTACTCGCCGCACATGAACACGTCCTTCCACGGCACGAACACATCCTCGAAAATCACCAGCGACTCATGGCCGCCGAAGGTGCTATTTCCGGTATCGATCTCCCCGCCCTCCAGCTTGCGGGTATCGCACGACTGGCGGCCATAGATATACGTTATCCCGGCCGCGTCGGCGGGCGCGGCGAAGCACACGGCATAAGCCGCGTCCTCCTCGCCCATGCTGATCGTCGGCATCACCAGAATCCAGTGGGAGTTGAGCGCCCCCGTCTGGTGGCACTTCGCCCCGCGCACCACGATCCCGTCGGCCCGCTTCTCAACCACGCGGAGGAAAAGGTCGGGGTCGGCCTGCTTATGGGGCGGGAGGCTGCGGTCGCCCTTGGGGTCGGTCATCGCCCCGTCGACCGTCAGATCGCCGTCCTGCACCATGGTGACAAAATCGATGAACCGAGCGTGATAATCCGTCCCCAGTTCCCGGTCCATCTCGAACGTCACGCTCTCGACGGCGTTGATCGCATCCATGCCCACGCAGCGCTGGAAGCACGACGCCGTCTTCTGGCCCAGCAGCCGCTGCATCTTCACCTTCTTCACCAGGTCGTCGGCGCTCTGGTGCAGGTGGGCGAAACGGTTGATCTTACGGCCCGTCAGGCTGGACGTCGCCGTCATCAGCTCCTCGTGGGCCGGGTCGTGCGCCAGGGAATACGTCATCTTCACCGCATTCAGCGACGGGCGGATAATGGGGTGATCGACCGGACTGGCGACCTTCTCCCCCAGCAGATACAGGTTAAACTTCATCTTGCGCAGGCTTTCCTCATACTGCGCCGCCGTCATGAGCGCCATTATCAGCCCTCCTTGCCCATCAGGCTGCGACCGACCGCGAACGCGCGGCTGTCGTCGGCGTGAAACTTCTCGTCCACCATCGTCAGCAGCTTCTTCAGGATGACGTCGGGCTGCAGCACGTTGCTCACCGCCGTTAACGCCCCCAGCATCACCACATTCGTCAGCAGCACATTGCCGAGGTCTTTGGCTGCCCTGGTCGCGTTCAGGAAATGGCCGTCAAGCCCCTTCTCCTTGATAATCGCCACGATCTGCTCGGTGCTCGGGTATTCGTCCACCTTCATATTCGCGAGGATGGTCGGCACCGGCGCCGTGTTGATAATAAACGTGCCCTTCTTGCTCAGCAGACCGATATAGCGCAGCGCCTCCAGCGGCTCGAAGCCGAGCAGCACATCCGCCTGGCCCGCCGGCACCAGCGGTGAAAAAATCTCGCCGTCGGCGATCCGCACATGGGACAGCACCGAGCCGCCCCGCTGGGCCGCGCCCTTCGTCTCCGTATTAACCACATTATAACCGGCGTCCATCGCGCACTTGGCGACGACCTGGGAAGCGAGGATGTTCCCCTGTCCCCCGACGCCGGCGATCACTAAATCGAACTTCATTTTATGGCCCCCCTCTTGCATACCGATACGCACACCCCGCAGCCGTTGCAGCCGCTCGGCTCGATCGCCGCCTTATTATCGGCCAGGCTGATGGCCGGGCAGCCGAACGTCCGCACGCACAGGCCGCAGCCGTTGCATACCGCCACATCCACCGCCACCTGCCGCGGCGTATAGGAAATCTTGCCCTCGCGGCCGAACTTCAGGTAGCATAGCGCCTCGGCGATAACCACCTTGACGCCCGACTCCGCCGTCGCCTCGCCGATCACCCGGGCCGTCTCCTCGACATTATAGGGATTGCAGCGGAACACCTTGGCCCCCATCGCCGCCGCCACCGCGCCAGGCTCGATCGGCGTCACCGGCTGGTTGAGATTGTTGGCGCTGCCGGGATGGGGCTGGAAGCCAGTCATCGCCGTCGTCGAATTGTAGGCGATCACCACCGTGATATCGCCGCCGTTATAAATGGCGCTCGCCAGTCCGGTGAGGCCGTTATGGAAAAAGGTCGAATCGCCGATAAGCGCGTACACCGGCTTGTCGAAGCCGGCCTTCTTGATACCGTAGGCCATCGGTATCGACGACCCCATGCAGTAAATGGTCGCCTGCAGATTCATCGGCTCGAAGGTACCCGCGTCGTGGCAGCCGATATCGCCGGTAACCACCCCGCCGTTCTTGCGCACGACCTCCTTCAGGGCAACCAGCAACCCACGGTGGCTGCAGCCGGAACACTGCGTCCGCGTGCGCGCCGAAACATACTGGCCCGGCACCGGGGCGGGATACGGCTTGCCGGCCAGCGCGGCCTCCACCGCCGTCAGCACCAGGTTGGTCGACAGCTCCCCTTCCTTAGGCAGATAACCGCTGCGGCCCAGCACCTCCAGCACGATTTTATACTCGAAACACAGTTGCTTGATGAGGTTTTCCACCACCGGTTCGACTTCCTCGAACACCACGACCTTCTTCAGGCCGCGCACGAAATCGAGCACCTTGCCCTCCGGCAGCGGCAGGGTCGACAGCTTGAGGATCGGCAACTTGGTCCCGTGGATCCTTTCCGCCTCCTTAAGGAAGGCGTAACCGATGCCGCAGCCGATGAAGCCGATTTCTCCCGGTGCCGTCTCGACCTGGTTAAACGGCGAAGCCTCCATCAGCGCCCTTAGCTCGTCCTGTTTGGCGTTCAGCCAGCGGTGCCGCATCTTCGGCCGCAGCTCGCCGCCCGATTCCTTCTCCACCACCGCCGACATGACAAACCGTTTGCGGTCGATCACAAACTCGGCCGGGCGGCTCTGGGGCGCTGCATCGCCGTACTCCACCATGCCGCCAGCGTGGTTGATGCGCATCACCGGGCGGAGGGCGAAAACCAGCTCCGTCTTCTCCGACAGCTCGAACGCCGCCTTGGTCATAGCATACGCCTCCTGCACGCTCGACGGATCGAACATCGGCAGATGGGCATAGTTATGGACGAGTATCCGCGTATCCTCCTCACACTGCGACGACAGACCGCCCGGATCGTCGGCGGTGATCAGCACCATCCCGGCGCGGATACCGGTGAAATTCACGTGCATCAGAAAATCCGCCGCAGCGTTGGTGCCGTTGTGCTTCATAACCGCCATCGACCGCTGGTTGGTCAGCGACGCCGCGGTCGCCACCTCGAAGGCGTGCTTCTCGTTCGTCGACCACTCGGCGTACACTCCGGGATACCCGCCGCACAAATCGACGATCTCGGTGGCCGGCGTCCCCGGATAACCGGCGACGACTTTGACCCCCGACTCCGCCGCCGCTCTGGCGATGGCCTCATTGCCCAACATAAACTCTTTTTGCATCAACTTTCCTCCCATTTCAAGCTCAGAACAGCGTCCCGTCCGCCCGGCTGCAAAGCCGCGGCCCCGGCGGTTAGGAGTTCTCGCCCGACCGCGCGACTGTCCTTAAATTTGTTCACATCCATGAACTTTGTTCATCATTATAAACACATGAACACCCATCTACCTTTTCCCGCTACCGTCGCGCAGCTTGCGCAGGGAAAACAACAGGGCTCTCACGTTGTTCAACTCAATGAACTTCGTTCATCAATATGAACAAAATAAAACTGTTCTTTATGGTGACAGTATTCTTGCCTTTGTAATGTTTTTCCTGCCTGCCAGTCAAGAAAATTATCTAATTTTCCGCGCCCTTCCCCGGGCGCCTGTCCATACCGGGGCGACCGGTGCGGCCTTAAAACTTCCCCAGCCGCATCGAGACATGCCCGGCCGTCGCGCAGACCTTCTCGACCACCGCCGGCATCGTGCCGCCGTCCCACGCCCGGCTGGCCGCCATCGTCACGCTCAGCGCCGCCACCGTTTTGTTCGTCTTGTCGATGATCGGCGCAGCCACGCAAATGCCGCCGGGGATAATCTCCTGGTCGTCCACGGCGAAGCCCTGCGCAGCCACCTTGCCCAGCTCGGCGCCAAGGGCGGTGAAATCGGTGATCGTGTTATCGGTGTAGCGCTCCAGTTGCACACCGCCTACGCGGGCCTTCAGCTCCTCGGGGGGCAGCGTCGACAGCAGCACCTTGCCGATGGCGGTGGCGTGAGCCGGAATACGGTAGCCGATCGTAGCCACCACGCTCACGTCGCGCGACCCGTGGTGCTTCGCGATATAAACGATGTGCCGCCCGTCGAGGATACCGGCATGGGTCGTCTCGCCGAACTCGTCGCTCAGCTTCTTGATGCCCAGGGCGATCTCGCGGGAAATGTTGGTGTTGTTGATGCAGACGGCGCTGATCCGGATAAGCTTCAGGCCGGGATAATACACCCGCGTATCGGGATCGTAGTCCAGGTAATCGCTGTTGACCAACTCGTGCAGCAGCAGCGACAGCGAGCTCTTCGGGATATCGAGATGATGCAGGATGGCGGTAAAATTCGGCGGCTTGGCGCTTTTGGCAATATAGCCGATAATGTCCAGGGTACGGGATGCCGATTTCACCAGCGGCGGTTGGCTGCCTGCCACGGTAAAGCCTCCTTTACGGCCACACATTCCGGCGTCGGAAAATCTCTTCCGCCGTTATGTCCTGTATTCAATAAAAAAATCCCCATCCCTGCCTCCTGGCCGAAAATCGCCGCTCCGCCTATTTAGGCCGTTCGCGCTCCGCCGGAAAACAGACCGCAAACAAAAAAGGCCGGATATCCCGGCCTTGCAAATTGCATGGCAAAATTATATTTTTGACTTCGCAAATCGCGCCTTATAAGCCGCCGTGTTAGCCTGCTGCTGTTTTAGCTTCGAAAGCTTCGCCCCGTCGACCGGTTGTAGTCTGTCGCCGAAATCCGTCAATAGCAGCGCTTCGATTTCTTCCGGAGCAAGTGTATATACTTTCATCAAATCTCTGCCTATCATGACTCTAGCTCCTTCCCGGCCAGCGTTCATTTCCCCCCGCAGCAGAACCGTCCGCGACAACTGCATCATCGGTATTGCCGGGAATATGTCCGCAGAAATTAATAAACACCCCGGTATGTCCTCTTGGGATTTTTCGCCGGGTTGTCCCGGTTGAACTTTTCGATCAGTTCATCAAGTTTTTTGCTTTTTTCATCCGGGACGGCATCTCCGTCGCGATTCTCGGGCTGTTCCTCCGGTGTCCGGAGGTGCGTCATATCATCCATTTAACCCCTCCCAGGCATAGTAATTCACGGCGTTCCGGCAGCTATATTAGTATTCCCCGTTTTTTCCGCCGCTTCCCTGTTTTGTATTGCCGTTATTTCCACAATCATCCCGGCGCCGGTTGCCACCGGGGCAAGCCATGCCTACTTGATGCCGGTCCTCGTCCGCCGATAAGCAAGTTTACCCTGGACGATCTCTTCCAGGGCGACAGTCACCGGCCTATTCGAACTGCTTGAGACCATCGCGGCCTCGCCGCCGATAATCTCGCGGGCCCGCTTTGCGGCGCACACCGCCAGGGTATACTTGCTGTCAGCCGTTTTCAGCAATTCGTCCAAGGGAGGATTTACCACCGCGCATCTCCTTCCGACCTCTTCAGGCTTATTATTGCCGCCTTATCTGCCCCTACCGCAGGCGGCCGCTGGCGCGAGCATTCCTACCTGACCTGCTTCAGCCAGTTCGCCTGTCGCTCGTTCTGTTTAGCCAGCTTAGCGTGGTTTACCGCCGTAAGCTTTTTCCCGTACTTGGCGGCCAGCATTTTCTCCACATCCTCGCGGGCCCACAGATACACCTTCATCTCGTTTCCTGACTCGCTCACAGGCGCCACCTCCGTCCCGCGGGCCGGCTCAGCCCTCATCCTCGCGGAAATTACCTAATTTTTTTTAGCGTTTTTCTATCTACATTTTACACTATTAAATAAAATTTCGCAATGTTGTCCCATCAGTTAAATTACACTGGGCAATAACCTAATATTATTAAAAGGCCGCCCAGATTATACTTGACCCCCTGCTCTCGGCCAGCTTATACAGTTCCCTGTCTAACGCCAAAAAAACTTCCGGATATTACCCGGAAGTTCTTTCCCGCACATATTGCCGTGTGGTCGACTCCCGGAAACGGCGAAGCAACCACCCGTCCCTTAACCACCCCCAGGCATGTTTCCGGCAGCAGCGCCGACAACGGCGCGTACTTCGTCATCGGTAAGTGACCGCCTGACTTTAAGCGCAGCTCTTTTTATTCCGGCAGCGGTTGAGGCCAGCAACGCCTCGTTCATCGGCAGACCCAGCTCCCGACTTTTATGCAGCAGTGCCGCCCGGCCGGAATGTTTGCCGATGACAATCCGGCGTTCCAGGCCTATGTCGGCCGGATCGTACGGCTCATACAGCGCAGCGTTTTTGAGCACCCCGTCGGCGTGAATGCCGGATTCGTGGTGGAATATCGCCTGACCCACAACCGGTTTCCAGGCGGGAATTATCCGTCCCGAGGCGACCGCCACATATTGGCAAAGCGTCCGCACCCCCGCCAGATTATAACCCGCGTCGGCACCGCTGTGGCGCAGGAACATCAGCACCTCCTCCAAAGCGGCGTTGCCGGCCCGCTCTCCCAAACCGTTGGCCGTCACGCTCAGAAAGCGGGCTCCGGCCCGATAAGCGGCGACCGTGTTGGCTGTAGCCATCCCGAAATCGTTATGGGCATGGACTTCGAGCTCCACCCCCGTCTCCCGTCGCAGACGCTCGATTCGGGCGGCCATCGTCAAGGGGTCGAGGATGCCCACCGTGTCGCAGTACCTGACCCGCCGGGCGCCGGCTGCTGTAACCGCGCGGATGTACTCCAGCAGGAACTCCTCGTCGGCCCGCGAGGCGTCCTCCATGCCGACGGAGATATACAAGCCGTGCTTGCGGGCGTACGCCACCGCCGTAATGGTATTCACCAGCACCACCGCCTGCGACACCCTTAGCTTATCGCGGATATGCGGTTCGGACACCGGGCTTGATATCTCGACGGCGTCCACCCCGCAGGCGACGGCTGCCGCGATATCGTCGACAGTAGCCCGGCACCAGGCCATGATGCTTGCCTTCAGGCCGGCCGCAGCGATCATGCTGACCGCCTCGGCCTCCTCGCCGCCCATGGCCGGTGTGCCGGCCTCGATCTGGTCTACGCCGACGGCATCGAGCAGCCGGGCAATGGCCAGCTTTTCGGCTTTGCCGAATACGACCCCCGCCGTCTGCTCGCCGTCCCGCAGCGTTGTGTCAACAACATATACCGCCTTGCCCGGCGAAAACTTCTCCATTGCCCCTCACCCCGGCCCCATCGTTCCAAATAACAATTCTCGTCTCTCGCTCGCCGACTTTTTCGCTCGTCCAGGTAAATACCCCGGTGCCAAGATCCATCTCCAGCCAGGGCGGCAGGTGCTCGCAGACGACCTCCAGGAGGGTGAAGCACCCCCGGCGGAGGAACGGCTGCAGAACATGCTTGGTAGTGGTGCCGGCGTTCCTGGCCTGGATCTCCTTCAGGGAGACAAAGTAATGTCCGGGGGCTTTCTCGGTCGGCCCCAGCGGCCCGGATGCGGCGGCCGGCGGCGCGGCTTTCGCCGCCCTGTCCCGCTCCTCCCCGGCCCATACCTCTTCGAGATAGGCACTGGGCTCGCCGGCCTGCTCCCAGATATTGAAGCCGGCCTTCTCCAGCTCGTAATACGGCACGCCGGCGATCGAGCGGGCCACGAAGATGCGGCACTCGCCGAGGAAAGCCACCAGCCCGCCAAGCTGCTGCCGGAGGCCCTTCAGTCCCCCCTCGGCGGTCAGTGCGAAATCCGTTTCCCGTTCCACCGTCCAGGTCTTCTGCCGACGCCGGTAAACACGCACCCGTCCCGGTTCGCCGAAAATTCCCGTCAGGCCGTCCCGGTCAATAAATACCGCTACCTCCCGCACCATAATTGTCCCTTCTTTCCGTAATTAGATGGCCAGCCGCTCGACAACCCGGCCGCCTTCGATATGTTCGTCGAGGATCGCCGCCACATCGGCGGGGGTAACCGAGCCGTACCAGACGTTGCCGGGATGAACTACTACGATCGGCCCTTTCTCGCAGACGCCGAAGCAGCCGGTATTGGTGACGAAAACCTGGCCGCCCAGCTCCCGTTCCTCGATCTCTTCCAGCAACCTGGCCATGATATCCACGCCGCCCTTTGTGTGGCAGAAGCCCTTCTGGACGCCGCCGATACGCGAGCTGGTGCAGACGAAAATATGGTAATCGGGTTTTTTCATTACTTATCTCCCCCTTAGCTGCACTTTTCCTGCCGCAGCGCGGCCACCGCCTGCTCCAGGCCGTGCTCGACGGTGAAACAGGCTTCGACGCTCATGATGCCGCGGCGACGTAGCCGCTCGGCCGCGTAGCGGCCGATGCGCATCGAGAGGACGGCGTCGCAGTCCGCCAGAATGCCTATGACAGCTTCCTTGTTGTCGGCCTCGTCGCAGTCGGCCGGTCCGCCGCAATACCGGCCCACCCGCCGGCTACCCGCCAGTACGAAGCCTTGGTCGGTCGCCAGGTACACCAGAAATTCCTCGGCCTGCCCGAAGTGGAGGTCCACCAGGCGTCCATGTTTGGAGGCCACGGCGATTTTATAAGGCCGGGGCGCGGGAAGCGGGGCGGCTGCCGGTTGGCAAACCCGGTTGAACTCGGCCGAGCGGTCCTCGGCGAGCAGGCCGACGGCATCGGCCCGGCACTGACGGCAGTGGCGCATCTGGCGGATATCGAGCTGGCAGAGATCCCGCATCGCCGTCACTTCCTTCATGCTCGTCTGGGGCAGATACTCGAAGGCGCTGCCCGGAGCGGGAATCATCGGCATAATGTTGGTTACGAAAACGCCGAGGTCTTTGACCGTCTTGACGACCGCCGGGATATGCCGGTCGTTGACACCGCCGATCATGACAATATTCACCTTGACCAGCACCCCGCCCGCCACCAGGGCGGCTATGCCGACGAGCTGCTTGGCCATCAGCAGCTCGGCGCCCGCCCGGCCGCTGTAGGTTTCCCCCTTGTAGGCGACCTGGCGGTAAATGGCGGCGCCGATATCGGGATCGACGCAGTTGACCGTCACCGTCACGTGGCGGACGCCGAGAGCGATGATTTCGCGGGCGTACTCGGGCAGCATCAGCCCGTTGGTCGACAGGCAGAAGATTATCTCAGGGTCTTTTGCCCGGACGCGCTCCAGCGTTTCGCGCGTCCGGGGCCAGTTGGCCAGGGCGTCGCCCGGCCCGGCGATGCCCACGACGCTCAGGTTGGCGATTTTCTCCTTCACCAGCGAGAATTTCGCGGCCGCCGCCGCCGGCGACAGCACCTCGCTCGTCACTCCCGGCCGGCTTTCGTTGACACAATCGTACTTGCGGCTGCAGTAGTTGCAGCTGATATTGCAGGCCGGCGCCACCGGCAGGTGGAGGCGGGCGAACTTGTGCTGGGCGTCGGCCGAATAGCAGGGATGGCGCTCGGCGTCCATTTTTCTCACCTCGCTTGGGCCGGGGCCATATGCAGCCTGCGGCCTTTGTAAAATTCTTCGTACAGTTTGCTCCGGTAGGAATGATGCTTCGCGTCCAGCAGCGTGTTGGTGATGCGGTCGAGGAGGTTCGCCGTCCCGGTGTAGCCGACCGAAAGGATACGCTGGCCGCCCATGCGGTCGAGAATGGGAAAGCCCAGCCTGACCAGCGGGATGCCCTCCTTCTCAGTCAGGTAGCGGCCGTCCGAGGGTCCGATGGCGACGTTGACCCCGGCCGCGGCGCTACGGAAACGGATTTCGGCAAAGTCGGTTTCGCTGAGAAAATAGCTCGGCTCGGGAGACTCGGCCAAAGCGGCCTTGAAAAGGGAATCCGCCGCGTCGCCGGCGCCGCCGGCCGCCACTACCGTCGGCCAGATGCCGTTTTCCAGGCAGGTCCGCGTGACGGCGTAGACCATTTCCGGCTCGCCGAAAATAGCGCTGCGGCCGGCGAAATTATGCTTATGGGAATCGATCATCGCGTCCAGCAGGCGGCCCCGCTCGGCCAGCAGATCGTCCGGCGCCTTGCGGCCGGTTATTTCCCGCAGTGTCCGCAGAAAGAGGTCGGTTGCCGCCACCCCGATAGGGATGGGCAGGCGGTGGAGAGCGACGCCGTATTCGTCGGCCAGCAGCTGGCCGGGGGAGATAGCCGGCGCCACCGTCACCCCCATCTCGATGGTCGCCGCCGCCCCGGTCATGGCCCGGATGTCGGCCAGCCGCGTCCCCCCCGGCGCCATCCTGGTATAATGCTCCCCGTAAGGCCGGTCGAGGGTGTCGGCGAAGTCGGGCAGCAGGGTGTACTCGATGTCCATCGCCGCCAGCAGGCGTTTTATCTCGCGAAGATCGGCCGGACTGACGTTGGCGGCGATGATGTTGATCTTGTCGTGCCGCGGCGTCGGCACAGCCAGAGCGGCGACGATCCGCCGCAGGGCCAGGTAGTAGCCGTCGGCCTGGCTGCCTCCATAGCCGGGCGTACTCACCGGCACGACGACCAAATCGGCCAGGCCGCGCTCGGCCAGATACTCGGCCGCCAGCCGCTCGATATCCTCGCCGATCGTCTCCGCCAGGCAGGTGGTGAGAACGCCGATCAGCCGCGGATTATAGACCCTGCGGATGTTATCGAGCGCCTGTTTGAGGTTTTCCCCGCCGCCATAGACGGTGCCCTTCTCGCTCAAAGCCGAGGAGGCGACGTCGACAGGCTCGTTGAAATGCTCGGCGATCGTGCGGCGCATATAGGTGCTGCACCCCTGGGACCCGTGAATCAGCACCATCGACCCCTCCACCCCCTTGAGGGGCAGGATGCCGCCGATGGGCATGCACATATGGCAGGGGTTTTCGCTGACGCATTTCGCCGTCTTCAGCTCAGCCACTCAGATCGCCTCCTGTCTTCACCTGCCGCCACACCGGCGAGCAGAGGGTTGTGTACACTTCGGCCGCGAAGTTGACGGCGCCGGCGAAACCGGACAGGGGATGCTTGCGGTCGTGGTTGTGGTCGATGAAGGCCCGCCCGAGCTTGTAGGCCAGCGGCCGTTCCTTGACCCCGCCCACCAGCAGGTCGGCTCCCTGCTCGGTCATGAATCTCTCCAGCTCCGCCGGGTTGGCGTCGTCGAGGATGACGGTGCCGTCGGCCACCAGGGAATCGATGGTCGCGTACTCGTCCTTGCGGCCGGTCTGGGTGCCCACCATCACCACCTCGATACCCAGCTCGCGGAACTGCTTGATGAGCGAGATGGCCTTGAAGCCGCCGCCTACGTAAACCGCCGCCTTCTTGCCGGTCAGCTTGGCCCGGTAGCTGTCGATGACCGGCAGCGCTACAGCCGTCTCGCAGGCGATAAGTTCCTCGGCCCGCCGGCTCAAATCCCCGCCGCCCAGAGCGGCGGCGATGCGGCGGAGCGAATCGGCGGTGTCGGCCAGCCCCAGGAAGGAAACCCGCATATAGGGGATGCCGTAGGTTTCCTCCAGCCGGCCGGCCAGATAGGCCATCGAGCCGGCGCACTGCATGATGTTCAGGCAGGCGCGGGTGGACTTCTTCAGCTCGCCGTAGCTGGCGTCGCCGGTAAAGACCACGTTCACGTCAACCCCGATCTGCGCCAGATAATCGCGGATAATCCACGCCTCACCGGCCAGGTTGAAGTCGCCGAGATAATTGATGCCCCTGTCCTTGCCGACGGCTGCCGCCTCCGCTGCCGTTCCCGGGGCTATGAGGCGGAAAAGAGCGTCGCAGGCCGCCCGGTAGCCGGCGGCCTTGTTGCCGGCGAAGCCGCTCGACTGCACGGGGATGACCTCGATGCCGTGGCGGCTCGCCGCCGCTTTGGCGACCGCCTCTAGGTCGTCGCCGATCACGCCCACGATGCAGGTGGAATACACAAAAACAAGTTTAGGGGCGTATTTGGCGACAAGCTCGTCGATGGCTGCTGCCAATTTCTTCTCGCCGCCGAAGATGATGTCCCGCTCCTTGAGATCGGTGGAAAAACTGTTGCGATACAGATCGGCGCCGCTGGTGAGGCTGCCGCGGATGTCCCAGGTATAGCTGGCGCAGCCGATCGGCCCGTGCACCAGGTGGATGGCGTCGGTTATGGGATTGAGGACGACGCGGGCCCCGCAGTAGACGCAGGCCCGTTGGCTGACGGCGCCGGCGATGCTGTCGTCGTCGCATTTGAGGCGGCTTATCTGCCGGCCCTTAGTCGTGATAAAGTCCTGCCGCCCGTCGATCGCTAAAGCCTGCGCCATAGTTTTCACTCCCTTTTCCCGCTGGTGCGGTAGTTATTACATTACCAATTCAAAGTACTCGTCGGCCGCGTCGCGGTCCTGGCGATCAAGCAGCGCGCCGGCGATCATCTCGATCAGCCGCATCGCCCCCCGGTAGCCGACGACCGGCAGGTAGGAATGGACGCTGCGGTCGAGGATGGGGAACCCCACACGGACGAAGGGTACGTCTTCCGCCCTGGCGATATACTTGCCGTACGTGTTGCCGATCAAAAGATCGACCGGTTCGTTCTTGATCAGCTGGTGAAGGGTGAAAAGATCGCCTCCCGCCTTGATGTTGGCCTTGAGGCCGGCCTGGCCGACGATCGCGGCGATGTCCTCCTCGAAGCTGCCGACATCCGAGCCGATGGCGCCGCCCGGCGTGCCGGTCAGAACATGCACCGGCGCCATACCGAGGCTGACGGCGAATTCCGTCAGGCCGGTGACGATGTCGGGGTCGCCGAAAATAGCCACCTTCTTACCGTGGAAATGGAAATGGGTATCTGTCATGATATCGACCAGCTGGCCGCGCTCCTCCTCCAGCTCCCACGGCACCTCGCGGACGAAGGCTCGCCTCAGCGCCATCACCAGGGCATCGGTGGCCTTGATGCCGATCGGCGTCTTGAGGGTGACGGCCGGCACCTTGCACTTTTTGGCCAGCGCTTCGGCGGCGTCGCTGGACGCGAACCGGCCGAGAGCCACGGTGAGCTTGCTGTTGCCGCTGTCGCCCAGCTCGCTTAGCGTCGTCCCGCCTTTGGGGAACATCACGAACTCGCCGGTCATCGGCGTATCGACGACGCCGCTGGTGTCGGGAAACATGACGAAGGGCGCGCCCATCAGCTGGGCGATGCGCTTGATCTCCCTCATATCTCCGGGGTTGACGAAGCCGGGGATGAGGTTGACCTGCTCCTTCTTGATAGCGGCAGCGGCCTCGGCAAAGTAACCGACCATCGCCTTGGTCATGTTGGAGAACCCGGTGATATGGGAGCCCTGATAGCTGGGGGTGTTGGCGTGGAAAACAACTTTGCCCTCCGGGATATCGGCTTCCTTGATGATGCTGGGGATGTCGTCGCCGATCGTCTCGGTCAGGCAGGTGGTATGGACGGCGATGATTTCCGGATTGTAGATCTGGAAAATGTTCTTGATCGCCGTCTTCAGGTTGGCGCCGCCGCCGAAGACTGATGCGCCCTCGGTGAAAGAACTGGTCGAAGCCATTACCGGGTCGCGGAAATGGCGGGTCAGGTGCATGCGGTGAAACGAACAGCAGCCCTGCGAACCGTGGCTGTGAGGCAGGCAGCCGTGCACCCCCAGGGCGGCATACATGGCGCCGATGGGCTGGCAGGTCTTGGCGGGATTTATCATGCCGCCGCTGGTGCGTTCGTTAAATTCCTTGGGGGTTGCGTCAAGCATATCAGGCCACTCCTTCCTCGGTTACCGAGCCGGTCAAAAGCGGCTCATCCTTCCAGGGGGGAACGATAAAGTTCCAGGTCGGGGAAACGAAACCCATGCTCACGTCGCGGGCGAAATTCACGGCGCCGTTGAAACCGGCGTAGGGGCCGCTGTAATCGTAGGAATGCAGCTGCTTGGCCGGGATGCCCATCTTCTGCACGACATACTTATCTTTGATGCCGGAGGCAAAGATGTCCGGCTTCAGGAGCTTGATGAACTCCTCTGTCTCATAGTGGTTTAGATCGTCGACCATAATCGTGCCGTCCGCCATTTCGGCGTGCATGCCGGCATAGTAGCTTAGGGGTATCTGCCTTTTCAACTCAGCCAGCCTTTCCGGCGACATCTTGAGGCGGAAACGGCGCTCGTCGGCGGCAACATGGAGGTCGGGGATGTTCTTCGAGTCCGCGTCTGTCTTAATTTCCGGGATGACCTCCCGCCCCTCGTAGTCGTCGCGGTGGGCGAACTCGTAGCCGGCCAGCACCGTGTCGATGCCCAGTTCGGCGAACAGGCCCTGATAGTGGTGTCCGCGCGACCCGCCCACAAAGCAGAACGCCGTCTTGCCCTCGCACAGCTTGCGGTATTGCTCCATCTGCGGCTCCACCCTTGCGAGCTCGCGGGCGATGACCTCTTCCGTCCGGGCGGTAAGCGCCGGGTCATCGAAGTAGCGGGCCATATTGCGCAGCGATTCGGCGGTGGCTGCGACGCCGATGAAATTGACCTTCAGCCAGGGTGTGCCGTACTTCGTCTCCAGCATGCCGGCGATATAGTTGATCGAGCGGTGGCATTGCACGAGATTAAGCTCGGCGGTGTGGGCGTTCCGGAGATCGGCGTAGGAGCCGTCGCCCGTCATGACCGAAACGACCGTGTAGCCTGCCTCCCCCAGTATCCGCTCGATCTCCCAGCTGTCGCCGCCGATGTTGTACTCGCCGAGGATGTTTATGGGGTACTTGCCAGGGGCCTCCTCGCGCTCGCCGGCGCCGATCACCCTTTCCATCAAGCCGTTGTTGGCGATATGATGGCCGGCCGACTGGCTCACCCCTTTGTAGCCTTCGCAGCTGAACGCCAGGATGGGGATGCCCAGCCGCGCCTCGGCCGCCTTGGCCACGGCGTTGATATCGTCGCCGATCAGCCCTACCGGACAGGTTGCCGAAACGGTGATCGCCTTGGGCTTAAATATCTCCGCGACCTCGTCGATAACCCTGGCCAGTTTTTTCTCGCCGCCGAAAACGATATCGCTCTCCTGCATATCGGTGGAGACGCAATAATTCATGAAATTCTGGCCGGGGTCCTCAGACCTCGCCTTATTGCGGCGGGCGCCCCAGGTATAGAAGGCGCAGCCGATCGGTCCGTGGGTGATGTGCACCATATCCTTGAGCGGGCCGAGCACCACGCCCTTGCAGCCGGCGTAGGCGCAGCCGCGGTTGGTGATAACGCCGGGGATGGTGCGGGTGTTGGCTTCTATCTCCTGCCTGCCGGCCGCCGAATCCTTGATAACGATATGTTTCTTGCGGTTCTTTTCCACCTTCGCCGGGTATTTAGCCAGCATCTCGCTGATTTGCTCCAGGGTCATGGCCATCTTCCATACCTCCTTTTCTTACAGGGCGGCGTCGCCGGCTTCGCCCGTCCGCACGCGGACGGCGTCGAGGACAGGCAGGACGAAGATTTTGCCGTCGCCCACCTTATTAGTGGTGCGGTTGGCTTTCATGATCGCGTCGACGATACGGGGCACATCCTGATCGTAGGCCATGATGGTGAACAGCCTCCGGGGGAAAAGCCGCGAGCCGTCCAGGAAGCCGTCGACGAGCTGTTCCGTCTCCGCCGGCTCCACCTCGTCGCCGGCCAGGGCCAGCAGCCTCGCCTTGCGCTCGGCGATCACCGACGGATCGTCGACCAGCTTGCCCCGGCCCAGCACCTTGGCGGCGGTGAAGCCCGCCACCCCGGCCTCGACCAAAGCCCGTTTCATGGCGTTGGTTTTATTCATGCGGATGACCGCGATAATCTCCTTCATCTTCAGTCCCCCTACAGGCCCTTGGCGCCGCTGGAAATGGTGTAAGCCTCCTCCATCGGGCTGACGAACACCTTGCCGTCGCCGTAGGCGCCTTTTTCGCTCGTTTTGGCCGCGGCCAGCACCGTGCGGACGACGTCGTCCTTATCCTCGTCGCGAACAGCCATGAGAATGAGCGACTTGGGAATTTCGTCGTAAATAATGCCGCCGATTTTGATGCCCTTTTGCTTGCCGCGGCCGACGACGTCCACGACCGTAGCGGCGTGGAAACCGGCCCGCGATAATTCGGCAAGCACCTCGTCCTTCTTCTCAGGTCTGACGATTGCGCGAATGAGTAACATTATCCTCGTCTCCCTTCAATCTATCTAAGCTATCGCGTCGAGGAACCCGTGCTGCATCATCAGCTCTTCCAGCCGGTCCTGAGTCATCGGTTTGGGGGTGACGAACAGCTTATTGTTGTCGATAGCCGCGGCCAAGCGCCGGTATTCGTTCGCCTGGCCGGCCTCGGGATCGAAATCGACAACCGTCTTTTTGTTAATCTCAGCCCGCTGCACCAGATTATCCCGCGGCACGAAATAGATGAGCTGGGAGCCTAGCTCTTCGGCGAACGCCTGCAGCAGCGGCAGCTCATTGTCGACCTTGCGGCTGTTGCAGATAATGCCGCCCAGCCTGACCTTGCCGTTGGCCGCGTACTTCTGGATGCCTTTGGCGATGTTGTTGGCGGCGTACAGGGCCATAAGCTCACCCGAAGCCACGATATAGATTTCTTCCGCCTTGCCCTCGCGGATGGGCATTGCGAACCCGCCGCACACAACATCGCCGAGAACGTCGTAAAATACGTAATCCAGATCCGGGGTATAAGCCCCCAGCGACTCCAGCATATTGATAGAGGTGATGATGCCGCGGCCGGCGCAGCCGACGCCCGGCTCGGGACCGCCCGATTCAACGCAGCGGGTATCCTTGAAACCGGGTTTGAGAATTTCATCAAGCTCGATATCGTCGCCTTCATCCCGCAGCGTGTCCAGCACCGTCTTCTGGCACAGGCCGCCAAGGAGCAACCGGGTCGAGTCGGCCTTCGGGTCGCAGCCGACCACCATCACCTTCTTGCCGGCTTCTGCCAAAGCCGCCACCGTATTCTGGGTCGTCGTCGATTTACCGATCCCGCCCTTACCGTATATAGCCACTTGTCGCATATCAATAACCTCCTCGATTCGCTTATTGAAAAACCCTGTAGCCCCGGCTATAATGAAAACTAAGCATGTCGAATAACCCTGGTTTAGCCGCTTGGGGAAAGATGTGCGCCGGCTTCATGGGTATGCCAGTACTCATGAAGCCTTTATTTTTTCCTTTCGCCCGCGAAGACCCTCACCTCCTCGATTAAACCTGTATATGAACACATCGGGGCTAATAAACAGCTGTTTATTAGCCCCGATGCTATCATGCTGGTAAGCACTACGGACAATATTGGGTTGTAGCCACTAATAATATAAAAAGGCACTCCGGAGCCGTGCTCCAAAGCGCCCTTGCTTTTTATATTGTCGTTACTATACCACAGACTTTTCGCGCCGGTCAATACCTCCGGCCATATTCGCAATATTCATTTTTCCCATACCGCAAAGACAGCGGCCGCTCTATTGATTCTGCCCCCGGCCGCCTGGGCCCGCCCCGCCGGTGTTTATGCCGCCGCCGCTGATGCCCAGCAGACCGCCAAGGGCCGTGGTGCCGCCCAGGCCGCCGGTCCCGCTTCCGAGGCTGCCGCCCATTCCTCCTGCGAACCCCCCGCCTCCGAAGCCTATGCCGCCCAGGCTGCCGCCACCTAGTCCGCCACCTAAGCCTGTGCCGCCGGTCCCGCTGCCTATGCCGCCCAGGCCGCCGCCTCCGGCCATTTGAAACGCGCCGCCCACCGCGCCGGTGTAGGCCGGGTTGGTGGCCGCCCTGACCGTCAGCACGCCGTTTGCATAGCTGACGATATAGTTGGGCGAGGCCAGCGTACCGGTCAGGTTGATGGCGTAGCTGCCCGCCGGCGAAGTAGTGGCCGCCATCGTGGCGAAGGTCAGGCCGCCGGTCAACGAGGCGGCGGTATCGCCCGCCCCCAGTCCGCTGTAGCGGGCGGTGAAGACCGGGTTGGCCTGCCCCTGCGTCTTGGCGGCATTGTCGGCCGTCACCGTCAGCGTCGCCTTAGCGATATCCGCCGTCGTCGCCGCCGTGGTGCCTGTCAGGTTATAGTTGCCGGCGTCGGCGCCGCTCAGGGTGATGCCGGTCACGCTCACCGCCTTGCCAGTCCCGGCGTTCTTGTCGGCGAAAGTCGCCGTGCCGCTCACCGTCAGGCTGTCGCCGCTCACGCGGTTGTCGCCGTAGGTGACGGCAGCGCCGGTCGTGCCGTCGTAAGTCTTGTTCACACCGCTCGCCGTGACGGTGATATCCCGCTGTAATATCATCATCGTGCCGGCGGCGTAGGTAATGTCGTAGCCCCGCTGGTCGGTGGAGTAGAGGCCGCTGGCGCGGGCGGCCTGAGCGCCCGCGCTTTTGCCGGCGGCGGTGACAACGGCGGTGCCCGCCAAATAGCTGTTGGGTGTGGCAGAGTAGAACACGCCGAGTGAGGTCGCCGTCGTGCCGTCATAGGTCTTGCCGCCGTTAAAGGCGGTGACGGTGAGCGGCGTGAGGAAGCTCCTGAGCAGGGGATAGCTGTAGCTGTTGTAGATACGCCAGACGCCGTCGGCGGAAATCCCGTTCGCGTCGAAGCCCCAGCCGGCGTATTGGGATGCCTGTCGCATATTGGCTGTCGTCAGGCCGGTGCCGGCGGCGCTGGTGCTGAGGCCCGAGGCCTGTATGTCCCAGTAGCCGCCGGTTACGGTGCCGCCATCGTTCCACCCCACCAGACCGCCGACGGCATAGGCGCTGCTGCTGCTGACGCTGCCAGCGCTGTAGGAGTTGGCGATGGTGCCCCTGTTAGCTCCCACCAGGCCGCCGACCGAGGCGCTGCTGCCGCTTACCGTGCCAGCGCTGTACGAGTTTGTGATGGTGCCGCCATCGTTCCACCCCACCAGACCGCCGACAGAGTTGCCGAGGATGCAGCTAACCGGGCTGGTGCTGTAGGAGCCGGTAATAGCGCCGCGGTTAACTCCGACCAGACCGCCGTAGGCGCCGGTGTAGCTGCTGCTGCTGCCGCCCACCGTGCCGGCGGTGCTGTAGGAGCCCGTGATGGTGCCGCTGTTTTCGCCGACAAGGCCGCCGACATTGGCATTGGTGCCGCCGGTGACAGCGGCGGTGTTGTAGGAGTTGGCGATGGTGCCGCCGTTGTTAATCCCCACCAGGCCGCCGACCTGGGCATTAGTGCCGCCGCTGACCGTGCCGGTGACATACGTGTTGGCGATGCTGCCGGTGTTATACGCCGCCAGGCCGCCGACATAGCTGGTGCCGGCGCCTACGGCAGTTATGTTTGTCAGCCCCACGTTGCGGATGGTGCCCTGGTTGGTGCCGAACAAGCCGACGCTGGCGGTGGCGGGTTTGACGGTCATGTTGCCGATGGTGTGTCCCAGGCCCTCGAAGATGCCGGTAAAGGCGGTCGCCGTGTAGGGGTCGCCAAGGGGCACGAAGCCGGCGCCGCTGTTCCAGCCGCTGGTGGCGCTGGCGTCGATGTCGGCGCCGAGGGCGTAATAGCCGGCGACGTTGCCGTTTATGCCCTGGAGGTCGGTCCCGGTCGTGCTGCCCGCCGCCCCCAGCAAGTTGATGACGGTGTAGTTCTTAAGGTTGATCATGAAGAAACCGCTGCCGGAACGTCCGGGAAAATCTACCCGGCCTTTGAAAGTGCCGTCGGCGTTCCTGCCCATGTTGACCTTGCCGCCGCCCGTCCCGAGGTAAAGCCTGGCTGTGCCGTTGGCGGTGAGGACGGCATTGATGTTTATGTCGTTGGTCGCGATGAAGGCCAACTCGTTGGCGCTCCATGTGATGGGGGCGTTGACGTTGATGCTGCCGGTGGCGTTAAGTTCGCAGTCGGTGTTACCGAGGTAGCTCATTATGGCTGACGCCATTCCGAAGTCGACGGTGATGTCGGTGGGGTCGAGGAGCCATTTGCCTATCTTGCCGGTCGGCGCCGCCGTCGTGATTTTCGTGTCCGGGGCGATATTCACGCTGGCCCCCGAGGTTTCGATGAAGCCGCCGTCGCCGCCCTGAGGGGCCGACGCGTCCAGCGTGCCGCCGACATTGACCGTGCTGCCGATCAGCTTTATCACGCCGCGCTCGGTACTCACCGTCTGCGCCCGAATGACGCCGCTGTTGTTGACCACCGTGTTCAAAAGCGCGTCCATCGTCCCGGTCGTCATCAGCACCAGCCCGCCGGGCGCGGTGATGCTGCCGCTGTTCGTGACGCTGCTGCCCGCCGCCGCCGTGTCCACCGTCACGTTCAGCAGCTTGTCCCCGGAAAAGTCGAGGCTTACCTTGGCCCCCGCCGTCAGGCCGACCACCCGCGCCGCCACCGTGCCCTCGTTTTTGACCTGCGGCCCGATGAATACCGCGTGGTCGCCGGCCGTGATGCCGCCCTGGTTGATGACCGCGCCGGCGCTGCCGTTCTTCGCGAATACATATTTGCCGCTTAAAAAGTCGCTATCGGATATATTCAGCGTCGACGCCACCAGGCCGCCGACGTTCACCTGCGCCCCCGGCGCGAACAGGATGCCGTTGGGGTTTACGAGATACACCTTGCCGTTGGCCGTCAGCGTCCCGTATATATTCGAGGCGCTGTTGCCCACCACCCGGTTTAAGGCCACCGCCGAAGCCGACGGCTGCACAAAGTTCACCGCCTCGCCTGCGCCGATGCCGAAGCTCTGCCAGTTGATCGACGCCCTGTTCGTCGTCTGCGTCACCGTCGTCGTAGCGCCGCTCGTCGCGATCGTCGCCGCGCCGCCCGTCACCACCCCGCCAGTCGGAGCCGCCCCCGCCGGGCCGCACGCGCCCAGCAGCAGCAGCCCCGCCGCCACTGGCGGCAACACGGTTTTCGCCAGACGCTGCCAATTGCGTCGCCATTTCCTTTGCATAGCGATCCCTCCTTGCAAAACCCTAAAAATATTTCACACCCTGCAGCCAAAGCCGTCCGTTTTTATCCGTATCCGCCGTCGCCTGCTCCCTGCCGATCTTCCAGGCGTAATCCAGGCGCAGCGCGAAGTCCGGGCTGCGCGCCCACAGCACGCCTAAGCCCGCCCCCATCAGGCTGCGGCGGTTCTGCTCGCCCGCCCCCGCCCACGGTTTGTGGTTGACCGTTACGCTGCCGTAGTCGTAAAAGCCGACAAGATACACACTGTCCTTGGCCGTAGACAGGCCCGGCAGCCGCCACCTGATTTCCCCCGTCAGCTTGTAGCCGTCGTCGCCGGCCGCTTCCCCCTGCGGGAAGGCCCGTACGCCGTCCGCGCCGCCGAGGAACAGCTTTTCCGAAGAATCGAGGTTCTTATCCGCCAGCTGGCCGGTAAAGTTCAGGTGGAAACTCAGGTTTCTTGCCAAATACTGCTGCCGCTGGAGGACGAAAATCGTCTTCGCGAACCCGCCGGCCGTCCTGGCGGTCGCGTCGTCGTTGGCCGCCGTGGCGGTGTCCCCGATGGTAAGCCGGCCTTTATAGTGGGTGAAGGTGAAGCTGCTCACGCCCCCGCCCAGCCAGCTGTCGGCGAAGTTGCCGGCCAGGCCGGCGCTGAGGGCATGGCTCTTCTTAGGCACATAGCTGTCGGAAGCCGTCTGGTCGTCCCGGAGGCGCTTATCCTCGTAGGCGAGCGTACCGTACAGGCTGAAAGTCCGGCTACGGATGAGAGGATACGATATGTCGCCGCTCGTCACTATGGCATGGCCGGTCGCCCCGAGGTCGGCGTAGTTTTCGCCCAAAGCGTAGTTTACCCGCGAGTGTCTGACGCCGAACCGCGCCCCGTCGTCGCCCATCAGGATGCTGTAGCCGAAGTTGTAATTGTGTAGGCGGTTGTTCTCGCTGATCAGGCCGCCGATGAATAAGTTCTCGCCATGGCCGCCGATATTGCCGGCGGCAAGCTGGAAGCCCAGGCGGTTCCTGCTTGTATAGCGGTTGCCCCAGTTGTCGGCGTAGGCGGCGCCCCGCCACCTGGCCGTGTCGGCTACCTCGAGGATTAAGTCGGCTGTGCCGGCCGCCTCGCCGGGGGCCAAAGTGGCCTTTACGCTGATGCCGCTCAGGTCGCTCATGATCAGCAGCGCTCTCTCCAGCGCATCCTTAGTTATAATGGTGCCGGGGCTGGCGGCGTGGAGCATACCCTTCAGGCGCTCATGATCGAAGCGCCCGTTCCCCGTTATCTTTACCTGGCCGTATTTGCCGGGAATTATGGCGATTTCCACGATGCCGTCCCTGATATCCTGGGCCGGGATATAGGCGAAGGATACCAGATAGCCTTTCTGCCGCATATGCTTGGTCAGTCTGCCGGCCAGGGCGTTCAGTTCGCCGAGGCTCAGCTCCTTGCCGGCCTCGCGCTTGACAAGGCCTAAAAGCTCATCCGCCGGCACCGGCGGCTCGCCGCCGATGCGGAAGCCCCGCACCGGTATTTTATGCTGGCCGTCGGCCTGCGTTGGCGGCTGCTGTCCCTCCACCGTGATGGCCGGCCCCTTGGTTTCGGCCGGCTGCTGCACCGCCGCCGGAGGCTTGGCACCTTCAATAACGGCGCCGGGGCTGGGCGGGGCGGCGAGTGCCGGGTAAACCATCCCCGCCACCACCGTGATAGCGATGGCAAAGATAATAATCCGCCTGCCCGCATTGCCTGGTTTACCGCTCATCGTATTCCTCCTTGTAGTAGCCGCTATCGTCCCGGTCTTGCGCATATTGCCGGCCGGCATATTCCGTAATCACCCGCGCCAGTTCCGTTACCGCCGAAGCTGACGACTGCCGGCCACCCAGCACCGTCAGCGAATCGGTGGCCGCCGCAATAGCGATGACCTTTAAGCGGGGAATGTACTGCAGCAAGGCCTGCACAGCCTCGCGCTCGGCAACCTCGGCAACAACGACGTCCGGGCAGAGAAGCTTCAGATCGTTCAGCGCCTCTCCCGGCGATGCTTCCACCTGGGAGACCCGCAACAGTGCACTCTGCCGCAAACTGGCCGCCAGCCCGGAAAGGTACACCGAATCCCCGCAGAATACGACTTCTATCTGCTTCAAATCTCGACACCGACTTTCGCAATTTTACCGAAAGAATGGTTCTTTAAGATGAATATTAGCAGAAGATGTCATTAAAGCCACTAGACGAAAGTCTAGTGGCAAATAAAAAAAAGTATAGTTTTCACTATACTTCTCGCTTGGCCATTATTAGTTTTTCGCTTTAGTCTTTTCCCGGCGCAGCCACCAATCCCTGTTTGGCGGCGAAGGCGACCGCCTGGGACTTGTTCTCCAACTGGAGCTTGGCGGTTATCTCGCCCATATGGTATTTTATCGCCGCCTCGCTGATACCAAGCTTATCGCCGACTTCTTTATAGGTAAGGCCACCAGCTACGAGCCCCAGAATCTCCCCCTGCCGCGATGTAAGGAGCGCCGTCCTGGCGGCGGCCTCCTCCCTTGCCTCCCGCGCATTTTCGCGCCGGGCGAACTCGGCCAGTATCTTCGCCGCCAGGCCGGGCGACAGCGGCGTATCGCCGGCGGCCATCCCTGACAATTGCTGCAAAAAATGCTCCTTGGCCATACCTTTCAGCAAGTATCCGGCGGCGCCGGCCTTGATCGCCTCGAACAGATGGGCGTCATCCTGGGATACCGTCAGCATCACGACTTTCACATCGGGAAGCTTCGCCTTAATCAGCCGGGTAGCCTCGATACCGCCGCCGTCGGGCATCTGAACATCCATCAGGATGACGTCGGGCTTAAGCTCCTCCGCCTTGCCGAGAGCCTCCGGGCCGTTTCGGGCCGTTCCCGCCACCTCAATACCGTTGGCGGCCAGCATATTCCCCAGTCCTTCGAGAAACAAAGCATTGTCGTCTACCAGCAATACTCTCATTGCATTCTTCTCCTTCTACCCTCCGCTTTGCGCCAGCGGCAGCGTTATGACCACCGCCGTACCGGCATTAGGCGCCGACTCGACCGAAAGCCGCCCCCCCGACTCCCCGGTTCTTTCCTCCATAATTCTCAGACCGTAGCTCCCTTTTTTCCCAACCGCCTGAGTCGGATCAAACCCCCGCCCGTCATCCTCAACCCTGATCTCGGCCATATCCCCGTGACGCCTGGCAACCACCTTGACACGGCGTGCGCCAGCGTGTTTTCTTACATTGGTCAACGCTTCCTGGACGATCCTCAGAAGCTGGGCTTCCGCAGTCGGCGGCAGCCGGCCGGCGATCAGCCCCTCATCGACAACCAGTTCGGCGTCAATATTGTTGTTTTGACGATACCACTGAAGATAATCCGCCAGCGTCCGCCACAAGCCGTGCTTCTCGCCGGTTGCCGTCCGCAGCCCCGCGATCGACTCGCGGATATCGACGTGAACATCCCTCGTAACCCCGGCCAGCCTTTCCAGCACCGTATCGGCCTGGGCCGTCTCGTTCTTGGCCAGCAGCGAGCGCGCCGCTTCCACCTGCATGTTAATATACCCCCACAACTGGCCGGCGCCATCGTGCAGCTCCCGCCCCAGCCGGTCCCGTTCCGTCATGATCGACAGCGCCTTCTGCTGCTCGACTATCTGGGCCTGGACCTGCTTCAGCTCGGTCGTATCGTGGAGGACGATCGCCTTGCCGATATTCATATTGCCCCAGCCTGTCAGCGGCGTGACGTGGTACGAATAATCCCCGCTTCCCTCCAGACGGATTTCACCCTCCCCCGCCGCCCTGATCTCCAGCAGCGCGATCATCGCCGGCCAGGAAGCGAATACCTCCCGGAAATGCCTGCCGACCAGGGTCGGGGCTTTATCGCCGAACCGCCGCCGGGCGGACGGATTGAGCTCCATGATATAGTCCTGGTCGTCGGTGATGATCAGACTGTCGTCGATATTGCCGATAACGGTCGACTCGGCCAGGGGCATCAGGCTGAGGACCCGCAGGCGGAAAAAGATCCACGTCCAGGCCAGGCCGCTCAGCAGGAAAGCCAGCGGCAGCGGCGGGATTATGCCGGCCTGCTGGTCGATGGCCCACAGGATATGTCCGGCCAAAGATAACAGGGGATCGGCCGGCAGCGCCGCGATCTGCCACCGCCGCAGGCCGGAGGCCCTGCGCGCCCAGATGACGCACAGCACACTGACCAATAAGAACTGAAAATAGGCTATACCCATAACGGCCCAGTAAATCGGACCGCGGACGATGCCGAAGATCAGCCCGTCCCAAACCACTCCGCGCCAAAACCAGCCGTGCCATCCGGTAGTCAAGAGCGCCAGCGTACAAAAGACGGTAACCGCCACCAGCGCCGATACGACCGTCCTGGCCAGCCGACCCTTTTGCCCGGCGATGCTCACGACGAACAATAAAAACGTAGGAATTATGACCAAAGCGCTCATTTGCTGGATTTTGACCCAGAAAACCTTATCCGCCAATGCCGGACTGACGGTGACCATAACCAGGGCCAGAAGAAAGATAGCCCGGAGAGAGAGGCTGAGAACCCAATACCGCGCCGCCGGCGTCTTGCGGTACTGAAAAGCGTACCCTGCCAGCGTCGCCAACACCGCCCCCGCCAGCAGATAGAACCAGAGGTCTTTTATCGGATGGTAGATCATCACCTGAAGAGGTGAGGCTATGTCCCCCGGCAAATATGTATCCATGCCTAAATCCTCTCAGCACAAATGGATAAAACAAACTTGATTTACAATATTCGCTAAGCTCCATCCCCTTCCTGCAGACGAAGAAAACAGCGGCCCCTGCCGCTGTTTTCTTCGTCTGCCTGCTATTTCTCCGTCCGGTGTCCCATCCACATATGCTTGCTGTTGGCCATCCATTCCTGCACCGTATTCAGCATCTCGCCAAACCGCTGGAAGTGGACCACCTCCCGCGCCCACAGGAAGCGCAGCGTATCCTTCACACACTCGTCGTCCGTGCAGGCGATGAGATGCTCGTAGGTAGTGCGGGCCTTCTGCTCGGCCGCCATATCCTCCGTCAGGTCGGTGATCGGGTCGCCCAGGCAGGCGATATACTTCGCCGACCAGGGAATGCCGTTCGCGTCCGTCCAGAACAGGCCGTGATTATGCTGCGTGAACTGCCCCTCCCAGCCGGCCGCCTTGAAATCCTCGCAGCACGCGCCGTCCACCAGCTTATAAACCAGCGCCGCGATCATCTCCATATGCGCCATTTCCTCAGTGCCGATATCGGTCAGAAGGGCTTTGGCGCCGTCAGTGGGCATCGAATACCGCTGATTCAGGTACCGGAGCGACGCCGACAGCTCGCCGTCCGGGCCGCCGTACTGGGTAATGACCATCTTGGCGAACTTCACATCCGGGCAGCTTACCCTTACGGGATGCTCCAGCTTCTTTTCATATATCCACATCTCGTCATTCTCCCTTAACAAAATTTAGATTTCCCAGGGCCAGGGGCCCTCGGCCCATTGCCAGGGTTTGCCCGAGAATCCGCCCCAGCCGAAGTTGAACAGCGGGCCGAACTCAGCCTCGTAATCCTTCTTCATCTTCTTCAGGGCATCCACCGCGCAGTTATAATCGTTGATGGCGTCCTCGTCGCAGGGATGGGTGTCCAAGTACAGGTTAAGCTCCACCGCCACAAACTCTATCTCCTGGAGCCTCTTCAGCATAGCGGCCTGTTTTGCGCAATCCATGAATCATTCACCTCCGTCGCCTTATTCAGGGATAGGATACACACCCCAGAGTTCGGGGAACAGCGTGCCCCGCATCAGCGCCTCGCGCGGCGAAAACGCCTTGTCGTAGCACTGCCAGGGAACATACGCGTGAGCCAGCAACATATTCATCGGCATCGGGTTCTCATCGCCCATCGGCATCTTCTTCATCCCGTCCATCCCGCAGTCCATATCATCCTCCATAGCGTTTTCCATACAATCCTGCATCATCTTGTCCTTCTTTATCGCCGGCACATCCGCCGCCATCGCTTCCTCGTACCACTTGGGCCTGGTCTGTTTATCCAAGACGAATCTACCTCCTCATTCATAGACCTACTACATTTTATGTGAATCTGACTGACAACGTCACAACCGGCAAAAAAAATAAGGCCGACCATCACGGTCAGCCCAGGTCGCCGAGAAAGCCCCATCTGCGGCGCACCCGCAAGGGGTAGGCCGCCGTTTCTAGGGCGCTGAAGCGCCAGAACGGCGCACTTGCTCCTCAAAGCGCTTGCTTGCGTACGCCGAAAGTACGCGGCGCGGCACGCTTCTCCGGTGCGCTTTGCATCTGGAGCCGTCTCGACAACCTGTTCCCTAAACACTTATCAACTCATCGGCATCAACAAAAACGCCAGCAAATACAGCGCGATCCCCGCGCCCCGGTAAAAGCAGGCCAGCGCCCAGCCCAGCCGGATAAACGTCGTGTCAAATCCCGTATACTCGCCAAGGCCCGCGCACACCCCGAAAACCATCCCGTTGTCGGGGTCGAGAGCCAGGTGTCGCCCGCCGGGGAAATACCCGGCCGGTCCCGCCGCGTCCTGCAGCAAGCTCCATATCACCGCGCCGCTCAGAGCGTAAGCCCCCCAGCGGATAAGCCACAGCATAAAAATGCCCCCCTGCAGTAGCATTATGCCACTGTACGCGGGGGGCTAAACATTTTTCCTATTTCCTGCCAAGCCGGCGGTTGACCAGCTTCAGGCGGACACTCTCCTTCTCCGTGCCGCTTTCGGCCGGTGCGGGCGCCTTCCCGCCCAAGCGTCCGACGCTTATCAGCAGACCGATCGCCAGCAGGTTGACCACCAGCGACGTACCCCCGAAGCTGATGAAAGGCAGCGGCACCCCCGTTACCGGCAGCATGCCGGACACCATCGCGATATTGCCCACCGCCTGGCCGACGACGAGAAAAGTCGCCCCGGCGGCCACGATCATCCCGAACCCGTCGCGGGCCTGCAGCGTGATCTTGATGCCGTACCAAGCCAGCAGCGCGAACAGAAACAACACCAAAAACGCGCCGGCGAACCCCATCTCCTGGCACAGCACCGCGAAGGCAAAGTCCGTATGAGCCTCAGGCAGATAGTGAAACTTGCTCGCCCCCATCCCCAGCCCGGTGCCGAACAAACTCCCCGACCCGATCGCCATCAGCGCCTGGACGGTCTGGTAGCCGCTCGTCTGCTCGTAAGACCAGGGGTCGAGCCAGGCCAAAATGCGTTCGGCCCGGTACGCGGCCGCATAAACCAGGTACACCGTTCCCATAGCGCCGCAAAACATCAGGCCGTAAACCTGGCGCTTGGGGATGCCGCTAGGCAAATACAGAACCAGGCACAGGCCGACGATAACCACCGCCGTGCCCATATCAGGCTGCCGCAAAACGAGGAACCCCATTATCCCGGTCACAATCACCGGCCAGGAAAAAACCGTCACCGGCCGGCCCTTCTCCAGGCGCGGCCCGATATAAGCGGCCGTCATCAAAATTGCGGCAATCTTGGCGAACTCCGAGGGCTGGAACTTAACCCCCAGCTTCAGCCACCGCCTGGCGCCGTTGGCGTCGATGCCGCCAAAATGCACCGCCACCAGCATCGCCAGCACCGCCAGCACGATCAGCGGTAAAAACTTCACCAGCCGGCGGTAATCAAAGCGCGCAGCGACCGCCAGGCCGATCATCCCGATCAGGAAAGCCATCATGTGCCTTTTCAGAAAAAAATAACTGTCGTTCAAAAGCTGTCCGGCCAAAACGAAGCTGGCGCTAAACACGTTAATCGTGCCAATGGCGAACAGCATCAGCACAATATAAAAAACCGCCTCGCCGGGGCTGGCCCACGGAACAGGCACCCTGCGCACACCGCTCCCTCCTTCCGCCGGGAAAACATCTCGTCCCCATTATACCAGAAACCGCCGGACCGCCCAATATCGCTTTTTGCCCCGAACCGAATAATATATAATACCGATTTCCGGAGGTGATACATACATGCCCGCCACAGCCGTCACCCCCTTCGCCCTCCTCCTCCTCGACGCCGCCGGCCAAGCCCTCTTGCTCGCCGACGGACCCAGCGGCGAAATCCTCGCCGAATATCCCCTCCCCCCGGGCTACGCGGCCGTCGACCTCATCGCCGGCCACGGCCACGCTTTCGTCACCCTCGCCGGGCACAGCGGCGCCGGCGCGCTCTGTAAAATCGACCTGACCTCAAGGGCGGCGGACCACCCCGCCGTACCTTTCCCCCTGCCCCATCCCGTCCAGTTTTCTCTGGCCGCCGACGGCCTCACCGCCTACCTGGCCGACCCAGCCGGCGTCCTCCATGACATCGACCTCGCCACCGCGGCCTGCTCGGCCTGGGAAAAGCCGCCGGACGCCGCCGCCTGCGCCGGGCTTGTCGTCGCCGGCGGCGAGATCCACGGCGTGTGGGAAGCCGCCGGCGGCGGTCTGGCAGCTGTCTACTCACCCGCCGGAACTCTTCTCCGCACCTGCCGCCTCGGCGTCGTCCCCACAAGCCTGGTCGCCACGTCCGGGTTTATGCTCGCCACCTTCACCGCCAGCCCTGCCAGCGGCGAAGGCCTCATCATCTTCCCGCCCGGCGACGGCGCCCCCGCCGTCGTCACCATCCAGTGCTCCCGCTGCGCCGCCGTCCACCCCGTCTACCCCTCCCACGCCGCCACCGCGGACGGCAGAACAGCCTACATTGCCTGCGAAGACAGCGCCGCCGTCGCCGTCGTCGACCTCGCCGCCGCCGCGGTCACCGGCACCATCTTCCTCGGACGCTCGGTCTCCCGCCTGTCCCTCACCGCCGACGGCCGGTTCGCCGTCGCCTCCAGCAACGCCAACGCCGACCTCTGCCTCATCGACCTTGTCAACCGCCGGCCGCTCGCCTTTACCGCCTGCAGTCGCGAACTCCTCCGGCCGGTAGCGGTGATTGAACAGCGCCATACCGCCGGCGAATAGCGGCCAGACTTACTTGGCAATAAAAAGAACCCCTTCCCAGGGGTTCTCCGATTGTCTAGAAAGCCCCATCTGAGGCTTTCTAGACAATCTGGGGTCTCGCTATTACTCCCGCGACCCCAACGGCCGGGGCCACTTGCCGCTCCACTTGTAATTGGCCTGTTTAGCCGGCGGTTCGGCTGGCGGGGACGGGGGCGGCGGCGGCCCGGAATCGCGGTCGTCGTCGTCCTCCTCCTCCTCGTCATCGTCGTCGCAATAAATCATCGCCGACTTGTGGGCAATTTCCTCGGCGGCCACCGCCACTGAGCCGCCGCAGGAATTGGCCGACAGCGCCGCTGTTTCTTCCAAAGCAGCAAACTCAAGCTCGCCGTCGTCGGCGTATGGTACAAAAGTGCCCTTATCCAGGATCGATAACACCAGCAGGAAGTGATCCGCCTCCCGGCGCACATGATCGGCCAGCAGCGCCGGAATCAGCCCCACCAGCCGGCACTCCGCGATCAGCGTCTCCGCCGCCCGCTTGAAATCCCGCAGCCTTATCGTCGACACCCTGACATCCTGCAAAAAGCGCCGGAACGAAGGCACTTCATCCGTCGCCCCCCGCAGCATGCTCACGAAATCGCGGCCCTGCAGGTAAAGCGCGTCGAACTCGCACGCAAACGTTTCCGCCGTCTCCACCATCGTCCGCTCCGAAGGATCGAGGCGGTGGACGATAAACTCGCTGTGGTCGGCCATCAGCCGCAGCCAGAACGCCACCTCCCGCGCCCCCGCCGACTGATAAAGCGGCCGTCCGCTCCCCAATGCCGCCAGCAGCAGCAGCAGATATTCGGCCTCGCGCGACATATGGTCGAGCAGCAACGCAAAATTGTGCCCCATAAGCTGGCACGTCAGCACCATGTTTAGCAAACGGCGTTTATAACGGTAAAAATCGCCGACGACCGTCTGCGCGTCATCGACAAGCTCGGCAAACTGCCGCTGGTTTTGCACCTGTTCGGCCCGGGCCCGCAACTCGGCGAACTCCTGCTGGAAATTGTCGGCCTCCCCGATGAGGACGACGTTATCGCAAGGCAGGCCCGCCTTAATGAACTGGGCATGCTCTTCCATTATCCGCAGCCAGAACTTCAGTTCCTCAATGCTCAGCGGCGGCACCGGCTGGCGTTTATCATTCACAACCTTCGGCCGTGGCATAGTAACCCTCCCCAATTGCCAAATTTTTTGCTACTACATTGTATGCCACGGCCGGCGTTTTTGTTAAGTTTTACATAATTACGGGAAAACCGCCTCGCAGCGGTTGATCTTCACCCCCAGCGTCCTAAACCTCATCTCGTACTCGGTCATAACATCGCCGTCCAGGCCGGCGGGCAGGTCAAACGTCACATTCCTCACCTCCAGGCCGGCGTTCGCGAACTCCTCCAAAGAAAAAGCAAACAGTTCGGTGTTGTCGGTCTTGAAAAACAGCTCACCTCCGGCTGCCATGATGATCCGATACCTCGCCAGAAAAAGGCCGCAGGTCAGTCGGCGCTTGGCATGGCGCTTTTTCGGCCATGGATCGCAGAAATTGATGTAAAGGCGACTCACCTCGCCGGGCGAAAAAATATCGGCAATCCCGGCGGCATCAAAATGCAGCAGGCGGACGTTCGGCACGCCGCGGGCGGCAACCCGCTTCGCCGCCTGAAACAGCACCTCAGGCTGCGCCTCGATGCCGACAAAATTTGTCCCCGGCGCCTTGGCAGCCAGCTCGCTGATAAAGGTGCCCTTGCCCACCCCCAGCTCCACATGCAAAGGGGCCGTCCGCCCGAACGCCTCGTCCCACCCGCCGCCCGGCCGCGGCGCGACCACAAGCCCCGCAAACTCCTTCAGAGCCTCCTCAATTCCCGGCTTCCTCCGTAAACGCACAACCAATCCTCCGTCTTTTTCATTTGCGGGCCCAGACTCCCGCCTTGTAAAAAAAATTGCTTAAACGTAAAAATAGTAAATTATTTCCTTTTTTGTCATATAATTGACAGGAATTGGAAAATAAATGGAGAATATACCCTATGCCTAATAATGGTGAAAGGAGAGATCCAGGTGAAACTCCCGGCCTCCCTCCAGGTTGCCCTCGAAGCCATCCCGGCCGCCGCAGCGGTCCTTGACGCCGGCCACCGCGTCGCCCTCATCAATAAACACGCCGAAAAACTGCTTGTTCTCCCCCGGTCGGCCGCCATCGGCCACCTACTATCCGATACCGGTCTCGCCTGGCTCGCCCCGCTTCTCCGCCATGGCAACACCTTCGCCGGCAAAGAAGCCCTCCCCGCCGTCCCAGGATATCCGGCCACCGTCGTCGTCGACGCCGCTCCGCTGCCCCTCGACGGCGACCTGGACGCAACCCTCGTCATCATCCGGGAACCCCAAGACGCTTGCGCGCCTGACCGCCGCATCGAGCAGCTCGAAAGCCTTGCCGGCATCGGCGAAATCGCCGCCGGCGCCATCCACGAAATCCGCAACCCCCTCACATCCATCAGCGGCTTCGTCCAGCTCATGCGCGCCCGCGCCGTCCGTCAGGCCGACCAGACCACCACAGACTACTGCACGCTGATCGCCGAAGAAATCGGCCACATCAACAGCGTCCTCTCCGACTTCCTCACCCTGGCCAAATCGCGAAACACCAAGTTCACCGCCGTCGACATCGGCCAACTCGTCCGCGACGTGCAAAGCCTGATATACGGCGAAGCCATCCTCTCCAATATAACCGTCACCGCTCGCCTGCCCGCCGGACCGCTCCTCATCCACGGCAACAGCGACAAAATCAAAGAAGTGCTGATAAACCTCGCCCGCAACGCCTTTCAGGCCATGCCCGACGGCGGCGTCCTCACCATCACCGCCCGCGCCGACGGCCCCGCCGTGCGCATCGACCTCGCCGACACCGGACAGGGCATCGCCCACACCGCCATGGCCGAAATCTTCAAGCCCTTCTACACCACCAAAGAAAACGGCACCGGGCTTGGTCTGGCAATCTGCCGGCGCATCGCAGAAGAACACCGCGGCGAAATAACCGTCAGCAGTGAAGTTGGCAAAGGGGCCGTCTTCACCCTTACCTTCCCCCGCCTGCCCAGCGACGATACACCATGCGGCAAATTATAAAGCCTGCCCGTCCCGAAGGAACAGACCGCCCTCGGCAGTCTCAACTTGTAGACAAAGTCAGACTGGTGAGAAAGGTCCCGATGCAAGGCGCACCGGAAGAGCGCGCCGCGCCGCGTACTTTGGGACGTACGCAAGCAAGCGCTCTGAGGAGCAACGCCGCAGATGGGCCTTTATCGACAGTCTGAGACTGCCCTCGGCAGTCTATTCCTTCTCCAACCCGTACTTCTTGATATACCTGTACAGCGTCACCCGGCTCACGTCCAGCATTCCCGCCAGCCGGCTGACATTGCCGCGGGCCGCCTGCCACGCCGCCACAAAAGCCTCGCGGTCCTCCTTCCAGACCTCGCTCGGGCCGGCCTCTCCCGGCAGATGGACCGCCTGGGCCGTGATAACGCCGCCCTGGGTCCGGAAAAACGCCTGCTCGACCACAGCCTGCAGCTGCTTGATATTCCCCGGCCACTCGTACCCTTTAAGGAGCGCCACCGCCTGCGGCGCAATCTCCTTTTTCCCTATCCCGTGCTGCTCCGCCAGCTCCCCGATGATATGCTCCGCCAACAGCGTGATATCGTCACGGCGGGCCCTGAGCGCCGGCACGCGGATAATCGTCCTGGCCACCGACTCGTACAGCTCGAGCGGGAACCGCCCCTTCTCCGCCAGACGCCTGAGATCGCCGTCGCACGCGGCGATAATCCTCACATCCAGCGTCTGCTCCGCCCGCTCCGGCAGCCGTCCGGAGGCAAGCACCGCCGCCAGCTTGTCCGCCAGCGCCGGCGGCATCTTCTCGATCTCATCGATAAACAGCGTGCCCCCGTGGGCCAGCTCCAGCTTGCCGGGGCTGCCCCCCGTCCCGAACAATTCGCCTGCCAGCACATCGGGCGGGATATCGCCGCACCTTACCGTTATCAGCGGGCCGGCAGCCCGCGCCCCCCCCTGGTGGATGCCATGGGCCAAGCGCTGCTTGCCTGTCCCCGGCTCGCCCTGCAGCAGCAAGTGGTGATCGCCGCGGGCCGCCCGGCCGGCCTTCTCGATCATCGTCCGGAACACCGGCGCCTCGCCCGTCAGGCTGGCCAGGCTATAGCGGGCCGCATAGCTAACCGCATGCGCCTCCAGCACCTTCAAATCCTCGATCGACTGCGATATCGCCGCGATGCCGCTCACCTCGCCGTCGCGGTAAAGCGGCAGCACCGTCGTAATATCCTCATAAGTCTTGCGCGGCGTTATCCACACCACTTCCTTATTATGCGACGGGATGCCCAGCAGCCCCTTGGCCAGCGGCGTATGCCGGTAATTGAGCACAACCTCCTCCAGATCGGGCAGTTGGTCAGCCCCGCCGCCGGCCCCCTGGGGCGAAAGACGGCTTTGGCCCAGCCTGTTGGCGTACGCCACCCGGCCTCCCGGCAAAATATGGTAAACAGCCAACGGCACCGCATCAAGAATGACGTGCTTCGCCTCCAGGCGGGCCACCATCGCCAAATTATGCTCCATCACATACTTGAGCGTCAGCAGCAGCGCCTCCAGCGCCCCCGACGGCAGCTCGGCCTGCTGGGTCGAAACCAGCGTCAGCACATACTGTAGCTTGCCATCCAGGAAAATCGGCGCCGATCCGGCGTCCCCCGCCTGTCCATCCTCGATCCACATCTCCGGTCCGAAAACGAGGAAAGGCGTCTTATGCTCGTACGCAATCGCAATGCTCGACGTGCCGATATCCTCCTCGGTCAGTCTCGCCCCCTCCACCTCGCCCGGCGACTTCTGGAAGAAAGGCAGCGCGTAATTCTTCAGCGCGTAGCACTCGCTGTCGAGCAGCAGCAAACTGAGATTGTACATATTGAAGTGCCCCCGCACCTCCTGATACAGCCCCTCCAAAAAATCCAGCGCGGCGCGGTGCTTTTCCCGGCGCCCCTCAAGCTCGGCCTTGGACAGCTTCACCGGCGGGCGCAGCGAATCGCGCGGAACGCCCCAGGCCTTGCTCCGCTGCCACGACTCAGCCACCCACGGATGGACATTGGCGTCGAGCGTCCCATACTCGACGAACCGCCGGTAATATTGCAACAATTTTTCTTTGCTCCGCCGCTCTCGAATCATAATGTTTCTGCCCTTTCCTTTCGATATATATTGTAAAGGAAACCGACCCTAATTATAAGCCGGAAAATAATATTTGTTATCCACTAGTATTGATTATTATTATTTGCTATAATAAGCAAAAAAAGGAGGGCTTTGCATGTTGGTAAACGGAGTTAGAGTAAGCGCCGACCCAGCCTTGAACAACGAGGAAATCGTCGCCCTCGTCCACGACGAAATCAGGCTGTGGCAGCAGCGCGATAAGACCCTCGGCGCGGTCGACCTGTCCCTCGACGGCGAAAGCATAATCATCCGCGGCCACGAAAAATCGCCCATCCGCCGCGTCCGCCGCATCACCGGCTACCTCAGCACCATCGACCAGTTCAACGATGCCAAACGGGCCGAGTGCAAAGACCGCGAAATCCACGCCGGCTGACCGCCGCCGCCCTTATCCGTGCTTGCCCGGCGCCCCGAACAGGACACCACCGGTGTCCTGTTCTCTTTTGCAGCCTCGCCGAGCTGCCGTCATATCCTATATATTCGTGGCAATTTTTGCTTTCCCTCTAGCCCGCGCCGCCGGAACGAAGCACCCGCAAGGCAGGGGTTTCTCAGGCAGCGCCGAACTATCAAAGTACCGTCTCCGCGCGGCCCCGTCCTGGAAAGCGTCCTAAAATCGAGGCTCCACAAAGCATACAGGGAGGTCTTAAAAATGGCTCAAGCATTCGCGTCCCCCGGCAAATACATCCAAGGGTACAACGAACTCGCCCGCATCGGCAAACACGCCGCCGCCCTCGGCAGCGCGGCGTTCGTCCTCTGCAGCCAGGGGCGGCTCCACGACCTGCAAGGCGTCATCACCGACAGCTTCAAAGACACCGGCGTCCCGGTGGTATTCGAGCCCTTCGGCGGCGAATGCACCAAACAGGAAGTCGAGCGTCTGCGCGCCCTCGTCAAAAGCCACCGGAGCAACCTCATCATCGGCCTCGGCGGCGGCAAAGCCATCGACACCGCCAAAGCCGTCGCCTACCACGAAAAGACCCCCGTCATCATCATTCCCACCGTCGCCTCCTGCGACGCGCCCACCAGCTCGGTAGTCATCTACTACAACGAAGACGGCACCTATCAGGAAGCGCTGCTCATGCGGCGCAACCCCAACCTCGTCCTCATCGACACCGGCATCATCGCCAACGCCCCCGCCCGTCTGCTCGTCGCCGGCATGGGCGACGCCCTCGCCACCTACTTCGAAGCCCGCACCTGCGTCGAAAGCCACCGGCGCAACCTCGCCGGCGGTACCTTCACCCTCGCCTCCTACGCCCTCGCCAAACTTTGCTACCAGACCCTGCTCAACGACGGCCTCGCCGCCCTGCTCTCCGTCCAGAACAAAGTCGTCACCAAAGCCCTCGAAAACATCATCGAAGCCAACACCCTTCTCAGCGGCATCGGCTTCGAAAGCAACGGCCTCTCTGCCGCCCACGCCATCTACGACGGCTTCACCGTCCTGCCCGGCGCCCGCCAGAACTATCACGGCGAATGGGTCGCCTTCGGCACGGCCGTGCAGCTTGTCCTCGAAAACCGGCCCCATGGCGAACGCGACGAAGTGCTGCGGTTCTGCCGGAGCGTCGGCCTGCCGACCACCCTCAAAGACCTCGGCCTCGAAAACATCGGCCGCGACCAGCTCCTTGAGGTCGCCAAAGCCGCCACCGCCCCCAAGGAATCCATCCACAACGAACCCTTCCCCGTCTCCCCCGAAGACGTCGTGGCCGCCATCCTCGTCGCCGACGCCCTCGGCCGCGAGTACAGGGACACTGGCAAAAAATAGCTCATCAAGCGCAAAAGACTGCCGGCAAGGTTGCCGGCAGTCTTTTATTACCCATCATCGCCCCGTTCCGCCTTTTCCGTTCAGGCCGAAATGCGCCAGCATCGTCCGGCGGTTGAGCGTCAGGTGGAGCAGGCCGAGCACAATAAACAGATACCCGGCCAGTTCATGCCCCCGCCGCATATGGGCATCGTCCGCCACAGCCGCACTGCTGCCCCCTAACGCGCCTGCGTCCCGCCCGGCATGGCCGGACAGGTGAACCATGAATCCGGTGACGGAAACGACGATAAACACCAATAAAAGCGCCAGCGATATCCCCTTCCGCGAAACCATCCCTTTCACTCCTCCCCCGCGCCCTGCGTGGCTGCCGTTCCCTTGTCTTTCTTTACCGCCCTGACAACGAAAGAAAACATCGACGACGCGTCCTTGAGCACATCCTCCGGCTCGCGCGCCAGCACCAAGGGCGGCGCCGTATACTCGGTGAAAGCCTCCACAAACCGCAAGGCCGTTTCCGAAAAATCTCCCCTCACCTCGAAAACGCCGGCCAGCGCCCCGTCGCGCAAAATCTTTTCCACCCTGCCGGTCAGCTCACGCTGGATAATCTGCCGCTGACCGAACACCTTCTTGCCGATATAACTTATCGAACTCTCCATCATCAGCTCATACACACCCCGGTTGCTCTGGAGCTGCTCGTTGTGCCACCTGATATGGCCCAGGATCAGCTGTCGCAAAAGCTCCTCCGGCGGCAGTTCCTGGGCGGTAAACACCTCCATCTGCCGGATGCACTTGCCGACCACCCTCTGCCAGAAGGCAAAAATCAGCGCTCCCTTATCGGCATAATCGTTATAAATCGTCCCGACGCTCACCCCGGCCTCGCGGGCAACATCCTTCAGCGTCGTCCTGCTCAATCCGTACCGGGCGGCCAACGCGCTAAAAGCGTCGAGAATCGCCTCGCTGCGTTCACCCATAAAGCCATCTCCTCACATGAACGAATTAATATTTAATTCATCCGTTCAAATTATATCCCATATCTTACCGTCGGTCAAGCGTATCTATCCCCCTGAAATAACGCCACAGCCCGGCGCTCCCGGTACGCGCCAAAAAAGGCCCCGCGCAGGGGCCCTCACGGGTGCCGACCATATCACTTCTGCAGTCATATTTTAATGACGTTGGCCCAATCCGGCGCTGTTCCGTCCCCGGTCAGCACCACGATGACTTTCATCCCTTGCGGCGGGCCTTCCGGCCAGGATGTCTGTCCGTCCGAAATAACGATGCCTAATTGGGGCAAAGGCTTTAACCTTGCCGCAGCTTTCAGTCCGACGCCCATATCCGTCCCGCCCCCGCCGGCAAACCGGATTTGCTCCGGCCGAAATACCTTGCGGCAAAACTCAACCGCCGAATCAACCGCTAAAACATGTATCCCTTCCCTTTGCCCCAGTGATCTCAGAATACCCGAAATCTCCGCGAGCGTCTGGGCAAGCATGCCATCCGATATACTGGCGCTGGTGTCCGCCACGACGGCGACGGAAGGTGCCGGACTCCGCAAAGACGGAAAAATGACATTTCGACTGCCAACCTGCCCCTGACGCCGGGAAGGACGGCGGTAAGAATAATCCCTTGCCCCCGTTTGATCGATGGCCGCATAACGGATAGCCGCCGCCAGTTTTTTGCGCCAGTTTACTTTCGGATTCAGCGTTTCCTGGGCCCACCGGGCTAAATGGCCCGGCAAACGGCCTTTTCCGTTGGAATACTCCATAATCTGTTTGGCGACATCCCGTCGGATCAGTTCCCCCTCCGCCTTGCTGATTCCGGCCGAGGAGCCTTTAACAGGCGCTTCGTCCTCCCATTCGGCCTTGCGCCCGGTGGCACAGGAGCCGCATCGCCCGGAGCCGGGTGACGCGGCATCCTGCTCCTTATCGACTGAGCGGTTTTTCTCCTCGTCAGTATCAGCACTATCGTTTTTGCTATCCTCAGTCTGGCAAGGACCGTCCTGTTCGGCGGGCGGCTTGCTATCGGCGTCCTTAGTTTGTGATGCTGCCCCATCCTTTTTGCCCGAATCATTCTTTTCCAAGGCAAAATAATACTCCTCCGCCAATAGATTCTCCGGCTGTCCAATCAATTGCGGCGTGACCGGATGAGCGGGAAATTTGACCCCTTCACGAAGCAGATCGTCGTTGATTTCGGCGTCGGAAGCAATATTGCTGATCCTGGGATCAAAATCTTTCATTCTTTCGGGATGATTGCGAAGAAGGTGACAGATTTCATGATAAAGTATCCCTGCCACTACATCGACCGGGCACTGGCTGACTTTCTGGGGGTCAAAGTAGAGCCGCCAATACATATCGACCGCCATTATTCCAAAATCCGGCTTGGCCACCGGTTGAAGAGCCCACAATGCAGCAGCTAAATACGGATGATCGTTCGTTAAAAAAAGGCGGCCCGCCTGCAGTTCATCAGGAAAAATCATGCCAGCAGCACCTCAAAACACTTTAGCGCGTCAATCGTTTCTTTCAAACCGGACGCCTCTCCTGCTTGACGGGTATTATGAAGAAACAGACTTTTGTCCACCTTGATACTCCGCGTTACTTCCCTCTGCCGTTTTATTGCCGCCGGAGCAACCGTGAAAACATATTTATCGCAAGAATGGTTTTTCAAACAATAAGTGCTGCGGTTATGCCGATAACGCGGAAAAAAGACGGGGGGATGATCCTCGATTACGTTTCTCAGCAGAGGCGCCACATCTGCCGCGTAAATAGAAAATGTATTGACCTTATTCTTTGTAATGGTAATTGCCGATGAACAGACAGGCTCATCCTCTGCCATTGTATATAACCGGTACTCTTTCATCCCATTCGGCTGATAAAAACTTTCCGCTTTCCACACGTATTTTCTGTTCTGATGAAGCTTTTCGAATAACTCCAACCATTCGCCGCCAAACGTAGCTTTAAAAACAGCGTACAGAAGATAAGCCGGCAATTTGGCGTCCTTATTATTGTAAAAATCCAGCCTGGATTCTTCCGAACAATCCACTGTAACGGTAGTATCGCCAACCTGCAAGTAATCGCAGGCTCTATCCATCCAAAAAATAAAGCTAGCCGTCTCCTGAAGCGGTTTCACATTAACCCTCCTTTCTGGAGCAGCGGGATAAATTCCCGCAGTTCTTGCTGAGGCAGGGAAAATTCCGGCTTCTTCGCCTGAGCTAACTTTTTGGCCGCAACTGCGGCAACATCTTTTTTCCCTTGTTCCACCGCCTTTGCCAGGACGCTCCAGGCTGCCGTCCAGCGTTCTTCGGTCAGCCTGTCGATCGCGGCTGCAATAACAGCCGTCAATATGGCAAAAGCCTGATCGCCACGATCCGGAAGCTGAAGCCCGGAAGGATTAGCCAAAACCTCCTCCGGATCCGGCAGATCCAGATCTCTGTACCAGGCTAAAAACTCCAGACAGGCGCCTTCGCCGACACAGCCGGCAATCAATAAAGCGATTACATCCTCATCCTCCTGAGCCGTCTGCGCAGCTGCCAGCAATCTGGCCGCCATAGACCATGACCGAGGCGACGGCCATGCTTTTCCGGCTTGGGTTTCATCCTTAGGCACCTGCAGCAGCAGGTGCGGCCGGTGGCGGATAAAAGCCGCGATAAAGGCCTGTTTTTCAGGGATGGAGTTTTCCCAATCCGGCGCAAGCCGCGGCAAGCCGCTTGTCGACCAGCCTCTGATCATACCCTCGACCCAGTTATGCGTATCCAGGGACCAGACTAAATGGCAAAACCTGTTCGCCAGCGGGGCGGACAGCTCCCATCCGCTGAAACACTGTTCCGCCGGATTGGCCGAAGCCACGACCGAAACACCGGCAGGCAGGGCAATGTCGCCGACTACTCTTTCTAAAACAATCCTGAGCAAGGCGGACTGCACTGCGGGCGGCGCGGTAGAGATCTCATCCAGAAAAAGCATCCCTTTTCCGGCCTGAACCAGACGCTTTGCCCAGGCCGGCGGCTCCATATGAACCCCATCCTCGCGAATTACGGGAAGTCCGGAAAAATCCGCCGGTTCGCGGATGGAAGCCAGCACAACCTCAATCGGCAGGGAAAGCCCCGCCGCAAGCATCGTAACAGTCGCTGTCTTGCCAACACCGGGAGGCCCCCAGGTCAGAACGGGAACACCGGCCTGAACCGCAATCGAAAGAGCGTTGAGCTGAAACATTTTCTACCTCCCATTTCACAGGCTGTACCGCCATATGTAGCACCGAAATACACCCACCGATAGTATTTCCCCGTGAAATCGCATCAACACCCAATAACGCAAAAACGCCTACCTCTAGGCGTTCCTTATCTTTTGCACCGTCTCGACGGCCGGCTTGGTTAATTATGCAATTTTAGGTTCTCCGAAACCAAGTTTGGCAGCCGTTCATGTAAATCCGACTTAAGATTTATATCCCTTTCAATGATTATCTCTTTGTGACCCTAATCACTTTACTCGGCTACTATTTTTAACTACCGACTCCACGTGCACGGAGGAGTGCTAACTGCTGAAAAGAAAATACGCTTCTATTACTCTATTTAAGACAAGTATCCGGAAGTCAATTGTCTCGCTCTAATTGGGGGCGGGATACATGCAAAATCAAATCGGCGTTGTCAACCTCTTTGCCAAATCAGGAAAATGCAGCCCACCTCTGTTAGGTAAGCTGCATTTTTGTTTTGCCGCCAAATCGGTTTAATTCGTGAGACACTTTTGCAATGTTCTTGCCACTAGCGTAGTTTTATAGATTGCACAAAATTGTTTAGGGGAAACGGGTTATTCAGGCGACCAGTACAAAAATCCGTTTTCCAGTTCGTATCTGACGAAAAATTCTTGCCGACGATTCGGACCTGCCGGACAGGACTGCCCATCATAATAGTTGAAGGCATTGTTATTTACCGTACGCACTATGGAACTGCTAATCCCCTCGCCGCTCCACCTTGCTTCCGAGGTCTTCACAAAAAGATAGATATGGCCTTTAGCCGTAGAATTAGGCACACTAATCCGTCTGGTACTATTCGGCTGTACAACCCACCAGCCATGGCACCGCCATGTGCCGACCTCATCGTCGAAATCAATCGCCGCCACATCCATTTTATCCGAATAAGGATTCCGGATATCCATAGAATAGGCCAGCGCCTGCGCGGGCAGAACACTCAACGCCACCATTGCCATAAGCAATACGCCGAACAACTTACCGGTGAATCCTTTTCTGCGCATCATACGTTATACACCTCTTAGCGTTCTTCTATTTTCTTTAATCTAACAAGCCCTGTTGGCAGCTTCAAGGCGCGTTTGTGCCAACCGGATGAATGTAACCCCACTTGCCGTTCAACTTTACCGGAGCCAGCCCTTCGCCGCAAGGCCAGGCGTCGTCATATGTGAGAGCGACTACTTCTATGCCGTTTTTATCGACGAAGCCCCACTTGTCGCTGACTTTCACCGCGGCGAGTCCCTCTGTGAAGGGGCCGGCAAAGTCATACTTGCAGGCAACCATTTCCTTGCCGGTTTTATCGATATAGCCCCACTTGTCACCGATCTTTACCGGCGCCAGCCCTTCACTGAACGGGCCGGCTTTGTCATAGCGGAAGCCGATCAATTCTTGGCCGGTTTTATCGACAAAGCCCCATTTCCCACTTAGGTCGACGTAAGCCAACCCTTCTTTAGAAAACAGATGGACGGCAGCCAACCCCTCTTTGAAAAGCAACTGAGCGGTATGATGCTTGAGGGGAACGATCACTTTGCCGGTTTTGTCGATATAACCGTACTTGCCGACATTTTCTACCATCGCGAGCCCCTCACTGAAAGGAGCAACACTGTGATACTGGAGGCCGATCACTTCCTGGCCGCTCTTATCAACAAAGCCCCATTTATCATTCAGCAGCACCGCAGCCAATCCATCTGTGAAGTTAAGGGCATGATCATAGCGGAGGGGAATTACTGTCTGACCGGCCTTATCGATATAACCATACTTGTATTTCACGGCCACTTTGGCGAGGCCGTCACTGAAAGAAGCGGCCAGATCATACTGAGGTGCTATCGCCTCTTTACCGCTCTTATCGATGAACCCCCACTTGTCATTCAGCCTCACCCTAGCCAGTCCTTCGCTGAACGAATCGGCATTGTCGTATTGAACAGGGATCACAACCCTGCCGGCATTATCGATATAGCCACATTTGCCGTTCAGCTTCACCGCAGCCAGTCCTTCGCTGAACGAACCGACATTGTCATATTGAATAGGGATCACAACCCTGCCGGCGCTATCGATATAACCCCACTTACCGTTTTTCTTTACCTGAGCCAAGCCATCTTTAAAGCCGTAGGCGCCATCGTAGTCGAACACCTCATCCGCCGCCGCCGGCCCAACGAACAGCAGCAAGCAAACCATAGTCAAGGCGACGGTTAATGCCGTTTTCCCCATGATGATCCTCCCTTACCAGCCGACACTAAGCCTAATCCAGCTTTATAACCTGGCGGCGATCGTCTTGGCGATCTTCTCCATCATCTCCACCGTTATCGGATAGCTGCCCGCGTCGGCATGTCTGATGACAGCGATGGTGGTGTCTCCTTTACGGAAGCACAGCATACTGGGCGTATTTGCATTCTTTGGCCCCCAGAAAGCGTTTTCCATTGATCTATAGTCCTGGGCGCTGGACCGATTATATTGCGCTTCGTAATAGCTGGCAGGCAGAACGGTCACGGTCAGAACAACATGGCCTTCATCGGCGGTGGAGAAAGTAAGGTCAGGCTTGCCGCTAAATTTCATATCCGCATAGTCCATAGTGAACTTGCTGCCGGTTATGTTGGCCAAATCTTGCACCGTCAGGTATTTGCGGTAGTCTTTGGCCACAGGAGCCGGGGCTGCCGGAGCGGTCTTCGGCGCTGCCGGCTTGACGGCCGGCGCCTGGGCAGTCGGCGGCTTGGCGGCCGGCTTTTTGTCGGCATCATCGTCCGAGCCAAGAATGAAGATCGCAGCGACGACAACGAGCATGCCCGCTAAGAAACCCATGATGACTTTTTTGTTCATTATTTACTCTCCTCCGTCGTTACCGTGAGCGCCTGGGCGGCCCGGCCTGTGAGCTTTTGCCAGAGATCTCCGTCTTTATCGAGGATATCGGCCAGGTCGGCGTACGGCACGTTATAGCCGCCGATCGGCCCTATGGCATTCGAGGGGATGGAGTAGACCCTGACCGAGTCGGCGGTCAGCAAGAAGGCCTTGTCCATACCTGTCCAGGAAGCTGTGAAGGTCTTGATCGTCCACCTCTCCGCGAGTCCTTCGATATTGAGCCGGTAGGCGCTTTCATTGTCGGCGCACAGCTCCTTGATACGCTTTTCAAAATCAGCGGTGCCTTTGAAGAGATCGCCGATTTCATATACTGTCCCGCTCGACAGATCGATATGGATCCCGCTGTCGATCTTGCGGGGCCGCGCCCCTCCCGGCGTAAAGCTGTTGCCCCGGAAATGAATGCCGAGCAGATTCCCGTTATAGAAAGAAATCTCGAAATCACCGTGCAGTGAACTATCGGGCGACGGGTTCCTCAGCGCGAGTATCGCCGCCTCAAGGTTCATATTGATTTTAGCCTGGAGTTCGGCATTATTTAGCCCCAGAACCCGAGGGATGAATGCCTTGCTGCCGTTCTCCTGATATTGGCTTTTTACAATCTTGATAATCGGTATTGATGTTTCCCGCTGCGCCGACACTTCGCCACCGGCTATTAAAACACAGCCGCTGAGAACAAGCAGTATGACCCAGAATTTGATCTTCGATATCATTTAAATGCGACCTCCTTAATAGACTACTGCTTCACGTAATCCACCAGCACCCACCGGTCTGTTCCGTCTTCGCGGACTTTCTTGATGATGGCGTTCATCTTCTCGGTCAGCTTCGGGACCTCGCCGCTTGCCTTCGCGCTCTCCAGTAAATCCTTCTGTGAATTCAGATGCAGCATCATATTTAAATAACAATGTGTTCGCTTCCACCGACATCATGAACAGCAGCATGCAGAACATAGTGAATACAATAATGATCCCCGTCTTACGCACGAAGAAACCTCTTTCCCGTCACCACGCTGTCGGCTATCAGGCAAGCCCTGCCTACCGTTGTTGGCTTCCGCCAAAATTCAATTATTTCTTCCGCCAACCATTTCCTTGATTTCCATTTCTAAATTGTCGGCGTTTACTATCTTCTGCCCTTTATCGAAAAACACTGCCATGACACTGTCCTTCGCATTAATGCCGATGAATTTAACTGCGGGATATCCAGAGAAAAAGGCTGGATCAGGAACTTTATTGTCACTGCCGATTTCAAAGATTACGATGTCAGGACAAACCATACCAAGTTCCCAAACTACATCAGGCAAATATCGCCCCGACCGGGTCACCCGGCTTCGCCCATCGGCAATAAGGCTGGCCGCCACGCCATCCACAAACTGGTTATTGCCACAAACAACAACTTCCAGTAGGTTCAAAATGATCACCCGCTTCTTTTCCCCAACCAAATTATGTCGTATTGAGTCCATTATAGCGATTTTCTTTTCGCTCCATACCTGCTAAAAGCACAGTCACCCAAAAAGAAAAAGCATAGTCCAAAAACTATACTTTAGTTTAGTCGGGCCCGGCTATTCTTTTATTACTTCCGCCGCGCGTCTTGGTTTACTCCTCGCTATGACATGCCTTTATTAGAAAAATACGCGATGAGCTGCGAACGGTTAGCTAGATGAAGCTTTGTGAGTATTTCATTAATATGGTATTTAATAGTTGATTCTTTCAAGCCCAGTTGCTCAGCAATCTCTTTGTAAGGTAATCCTTCAGTTAACAATTCTAATATCCCCTGCTGACGCGCGGATAATTTTCGATCACCTTTGTCTTCTCTTTCCACCGGCGCCTGCTGTTGACGGATGAATTCCTTCAATACCCGTTCTGCCAAACCTGGCCCTAAAGGCGTCTCCCCTCGGGCCAAAGCGGAAAGCTGCTCAAGAAATTGTAGCGGTTCCATTCCTTTAAGCAAATATCCACAGGCCCCGGCTTGAATAGAGGCAAATAGGCTGTCTTCATCCTCGCAGGCGGTCAACATAACGACGGTTGCCTCCGGATACTCTTTTTTGATCATCCGAGTCGTCTCTATCCCGTCGCACCGGGCCATTTGCAGATCCATTAATATCAAATCAGGTTTAAGCAACTCAAATTGGAGCAGAGCCTCCGGCCCGTTCGTTGCCGTCCCGACAACCTCGATGCCATGGGCTTGAAGAAAGGTTTTAAGCCCTTCCAGAAATAAGGCGTGGTCATCAACCAGCAGTGTTTTCATTGCCATCCACCTTTCCCAAACAGAACTCGACCATCACCTTGGTTCCTTCACCTTGTTTAGATTCAATCTGAAGCAGTCCCCCTGCCTCTTTCGCCCGTTCCTCCATGACTTGCAGCCCAAAGCGTTCTCCCCCGGCGGAACTGACCGACGTATCGAAGCCACAGCCATCATCAGCAACAACAACCGTCACCCGATTGTCCGTCACCCGGATAATAACTTCCGCTTTCCGGGCTTTGGCATGTTTTCGGATATTAGTCAACGCTTCCTGTATAATCCGGAGCAACTGCGCTTCACTGGTACGGTTAAATAACCGCGCCACCGGCTGAGTGGGAAGAACGAGCCGAGTGGCAACACCATGGATCTTCTCATACCACGTTAAATAATCCCGCAAGGTTGCAACAAAATCACGACTGTCGGCGGCGGTCTGTTTAAGCCCGACAATGGACTCTCTTACATCGGCGTTCAATTCCCTTGCGACCCCGGCCAGCCGCTCCACCTGTTTTCTGGCCTCCTCAAGCTGGGCACTGTTTATTAATGAATGGATAGTTTGCAGTTCCAGTTGCAGATAACTCCATATCTGCCCCTGCCCGTCATGAAGCTCCCGTCCCAGCCGGTTCCGTTCAGTCATGATAGCCAACGCATGTTGCTGTTCAATCAGTTGGGCTTGGATTTGCTTCTGCGCGGTGATATCATTAAAAACGATTACTTGCCCGAGTAGAGTTCCCTTAGAAGCAAGAGAAGCTATGTTCAGTTGATAATAGCGGCGTCCCTCAGGATATTCGCGGGTCGCCTCCAGGGTCTTGACACCGGCATCGCCGCCAAGTTCGGCCAAAGCAGGCCATACGGCAACAACTTCTTGAAATTTGCCACCGACAGCTATCGGCAAACCGGCGAAGATTAATTTTGCCGCCGGATTCATGTCCACGATATAATCTTCGTCGTCGACGATCAGCAGGCCATCAATCATGTTTCGCATGACGGCGTCCTGAGCCTGGGGAAGTATACGAAAAATGAGCCAGCGTCGATAAACCCAGGCTACATACAGTCCACTCAGCAAAAAGCCGAGTTCACGCGCCAAAGGCACAGTGTCGCGGGCTACCATCCACACCAGATTACCGGCCAAGGAAAGGATCGGCGCCACAATTATAACCATAGCCTGCCGCCGGCGCCAACCGGCGGTAGTGAGCACCCAACGCACGCTAAACACGAGACTGGCCAGGCTTAATAGATAGCCAAACCCCGTCACCAACGGCCGGAGAAGCCCTCGGACGATCGTCATTGTCCCGTCATCCAGCCAGGCATCTCGCCAATACCAGCCGTGCCAGTTGTTGGTCAAAATAGTCAGCCACATGATTGCAATCAACCCGCGCAGGGCATATTTGACCGCCAGCGGTATTATCTTTTCCTGGCCGCTGATTTCCATAATAAACATAAACCAGGCATAGGCAAGCAAAAGTAGCGACATGTTCTGCAGACCAAGCCAGAATAGCTTAACCGGTAAATCCACGCTAATGCTGGCCATAATCAAGCCCAAAATCCACACGATTTTGCACGCCTGGGCATAAACCTGCGGAAAAGCCCCCGGCAGTTTACGGAATCGCCAGAAATAAAGCGACAGGCCTTCCAAAAAAGCGATAATCAATAGATAGAACCAGATATTAGCGCTCATTGGCTGAAAAATATATGCAGACACAATCAGTTCCTTTCTCAAATAAAGCACAAAACCAGCTTATTAATGATTTAACAAGAGTATCTATTTATATAGAAAAAATTTTTGACATACTTTGGTTTTTTCCTGCATTGCTGCAATTCCGGGCGACGCCCACCTCCACAACCACCTACAAAAAAACCGCGTACTACGCGAGTTCCCAGGTATTCCGGATTTGGATGGTGGAGACGAGGCGTGCCGAACCCCTGACCAATTCATATCTAAACAGCATGTTTTCTCCCTACGTCTGCGGGAGCATATACATATCCTTACAAATGCCAAAGAAGCCCTGCTATGCAAGGCTTCTTTAACTGTGTTTTCTCCTTACTACCGATTCAATGTGGAGGGCCTGAGGGAGCATATAGGGTTAATTGGGCAATTCTAGGTACCCAAAACAAATTTGCCGGTCGTACCGGATGTAGATCAGTCTTAGACACGTTAATCCAAATCAACTATCATTACGAGTGACTTAAATCACTTTGCTCTAGTATTATTTTTACTATAATAAATACTATAACAATATTGTCTACTTAGTTCCTGACCTAATTCAATGTTTTCCATCTTAATTTTCAGGTTACCAACTTATTTCAATAGTCCCCAACTTGTTTTTATGTTTACACATGAGGAGGACGACCATGACTCTGCCTTTTGCCAACATTCCTTTCTTCAACAAGCGCGTCAAATTCCCCGTCACCCCTCACATCCCCGCTGGGCTCACCAGCCCCGACCAGCTCCGCCAGATCGCCGCCGTCGCCGAAAAGTACGGCGGCAGTCTCAAAATCACCGGCGGCAGCATCGTCATCCTCGGCCTCAGCGTCGCCGACGGCGAAAAAGCGCTCGCCGAACTCGGCGCCAGCCCCGAATCCTTTATCGCCAAGGCTGTCCGGGGAGTCGCCGTCTGCCCCGGCAAACCCCACTGTCCCATGGCCCGCCAGGACAGCACCGCCCTCGGCCTCGCCCTCGACGCCGAATTCTTCGGCCAGCCCACCCCCGGCAAACTGCGGCTCGGCATCAGCGGCTGCCCCAATTGCTGCGCCGAGGTCATGGTCAAAGACATCGGCCTGTACGGCACAGCCGACGGCTTCACCGTCGCGGTCGGCGGCAACGCCGGTCGCAGCGCCAAAGTCGCCCGGGTTGCGGCCGAAGGCGTGGCCTCCGGCGAAATTGCCCCCCTCGTCCGCGCCATCCTCGCCTTCTACCGCCGCCACGGCCGCGACAAAGAGCGCCTCGGCGACACCATCGGTCGCGTCGGCTGGGACGAGTTTCTCGCCGCCGTCTTCCCGCCCCGGTAATGCTCTCAACAGCAAAGCAATCTAACGTTTTACAAATTATTCGTTTTCTCCATCTTTCTATATAGTGTCCCTATTACAGCCGCTCTTGCCGCAAAGCCCAGCAATAATGTAGTTTTAGGGCCAAGCTTCAAAATTGCGCTTGTCTGCATTTCGCCGGATGAAAAAAGTCCGCTACTCCCTGATGATATACTTAGGTATGTATATCATTTACTCGATGATATATTTGTACATGTATAACTTTAGTATGGGGAGATGCAATTATGGGACTATTTAAAGACATGAAAATTGCCGCAAAAATCCTCTGTATTCTGACCGTACTGGTCATCCTCTGCGTGGTCGTCGGCGGCGCCGGACTCTACTCGGCGAAAAACATCGCCAGCCTGGCCCACAAATTGTACGACGAGAGGATGGAGCCCAGCGAGCTAATTTCCGAAGTCAGGCTGATCAGTAAAGACACCGAGTCCAAACTGCTAGAGCTCATCCAGACCGCCGATCCCGCCGCCCAGAAGGCCATCCTCCAGGCCATCGACGACAACACCAAGGCCATCAACAAACTTCAGGAGGAGTACCAAAAAACCGCCGCCATGGACGCCTACGAACAGCAGAAATTCGCGGAACTGTCCAAAGAACTGCCCGCTTACCGGGAAGCCCGCGCCAACATCATCAAGCTGGCCACCACCGGCAAGCAGAAAGAAGCCTTCGACCTCTTCGTGGCCAGCAAGCCCGTCTTCGCCAAATCGCTGTCTATCCGCGCCGACATCAGCAAACACGACGTCAAACTCGGCAAAGAACTCTATCAGCAAGGCGAAGCCACCGCCTCGCTCGCCACCAAGACGATCATCGGCGTCACCGTCCTTGCCGTCCTGCTGTCCATCTTCCTCGGCCTGCTGCTGGCCAGATCCATCGCCACTCCCCTGAAGACGATGGTGGCGGCCGTCGGCGAGATCGCCGGGGGCGACCTGCGCAACACAAAAATCGCCGTAACCTCGACCGACGAACTCGGTCAGCTCGCCGTAGCGATAACCGCGATGCGGACCGAACTGCGCCAACTGATAGTGAAAACCACCCAGTCCACCGAACAAGTCGCCGCCTCCTCCGAAGAGCTCAGCGCCAGCGCCGAACAGACCTCCCTCGCCGCCAGCCAGGTCGCCGGCGCCATCACCGCCGTCGCCGACGGCGCCGCCAAGCAGCTCAAAGCCGTCGATCACACCGCCGCGACCATCGAGCAGATGTCGGCCGGCATCCAGCAGATCGCCGCAAACGCCAACACCGTCGCCGACAACTCCGCCAAATCGGCCGGCGCCGCCAAGGAAGGCGGCCGCTCGGTAGCAAAAGCGATCGCCCAGATGGGCCAGATCGAAAACACCGTCATCAGCTCCGCCCAGGTAGTGACGAAACTCGGCGAACGCTCCAAAGAGATCGGCCAGATCGTCGACACCATTGCCGGCATAGCCGGCCAGACCAACCTCCTCGCGCTCAACGCGGCGATCGAAGCCGCCAGGGCCGGCGAACAGGGCCGCGGCTTCGCCGTGGTCGCCGAGGAAGTCCGCAAGCTCGCCGAGCAATCTCAGGAAGCGGCCAAGCAGATCGCCGACCTGATCGGCGAGATCCAGCAGGATACCGACAACGCCGTTAAGGCGATGAACGCCGGCACCGACGAAGTGCGCGTCGGCACAGCCGTCGTCAACGAAGCCGGCCAGACCTTCGAGCAAATCTTCGCCGCCTTCAACGACGCGACCGCCCAGGTCAGGGAAATCTCGACCGCCATCCAGCAGATGGCCACCGGCAGCCAGCAGATCGTCGCCGCGGTCCGCGAAATCGACGTCGTCGGCAAGGCCACCTCCGCCCAGACCGAGACGGTCTCCGCTGCCACCGAGGAACAGACCGCCACGATGGAAGAAATCGCCGCTTCCAGTCAGGCGCTGGCCCGGATGGCCGAAGACCTCACCAACGCCGTCGGCAGGTTCAAAGTCTAGCACGCCAGCCGCGAAGCGGCGCACCTCGCAGTACGCGCAAAAAGACACCGGGCACTTGCCCGGTGTCTTTCCTGTTATTCTTTACGGTGATGATTTATTGACGCCTTGGTCTTGCCCAGCACCTTGCCGTGCTGGTCGACAAAGGTCACGTTCACGCCGCCCCATACATCGATATATTTGCGGTCGATGGCGACGAAATCGGACGGAGTGGTGAGATTCTTGGTTTCCATCTCGCCCGGCCTGACGCTCCGGGTGCGCACCTGGACGGTCATGTTGTTGCCGGCCACTGTCACCTTCTCAATACCGATGGCGTCGGCGCCGCCGCCGCTTCCCAGATAAGCGAACAGCACCGCTTTCTCGCTGTAATCTACATCCTTGGCTCGCGCCAGAATATCCGCGGGTATACGGCTTTCCTTTTCATCCTGGCCCGCATAATCGACAATAACCGTCATCGCCATATCGCGGGGGTACGCGCCTTTGTACCAGTCCCAGCCGTCATACCTGTCCGTCTTGAAAATCACCTTGCCTGAAGGCTGCGGCACTGGCATGGGGGCCGGCTTGTCGACCCGGTAGGTCGTCCAGATCGCCCCGCCGCCGCCGAATGGCCGCACGATGATCATCGTATAGACTTTATCCCCGTGCTGCACCGCGACATCCACCTGTCCGTGGCGGGCGATAGGGGTGGCGCTGTACTTGCGGACGACGGTGAAGGTATCGGCGTCGCTGAAACCATAGTACGCTTTGCCCTCGCGCTTGGCAACCTCCAGGGGCTCGAGTCGCCATTGGTCGCGGCCGGCGTCCACCGCCTGCTGCCATTTTATCACCTTGTCATAGTCGAGGCCTTCCACGCCCGGGCCCACATCCGGCTTCTGCTCGCGGACCGCGGCCCTGACCTCGCGGACGGCGACGATCCGCCAGATATTACGCGCCCCCGGACCTGCCGGCTGGGTCAGCTTGACAAGATAGAACCGGCCGTCGTGGCCGACCAGCACCTGAGCCTCGCCGGTCCCTGACCTCTGGCCCTTGTAAAGCTGGGAAATGAGGGTAAAGGTATCCCGTGAGGCTGAGAAACCGTACTCGCCGGCGCTCTTCTTCACTACCTGGACTGGATCGAGCAGCCACGGCCGGTGGCCTGCGGCAACTTCCGCCTGCAGCTTGGCCGCCTCATCCTTGTCTATCTTGATAACCCTGGTCTCGTCGGCCGCGCCCTCGATGATCACCCTGGCAATCTTGCCGTCGGCGGTGGTAACGGCTGCTTCGCCGCTCACCTCCACCACCTCGGCCGCGTCGCCGGACTCGGCTTCGACCGTCTCGGCCTCTGCCGGCGCAGGCTCGGCGTAGGCGACCGCCGCGATCCGCCGCTCGTAATGCTGCGTGACACTCAGCCATTTTGCCGCCGCTTCGTCCGGCATGGCCAGCGTCGCCAGCGCCCCCGCAAAGAGTGCCAGGGCGGCGATACTATAAGTAATCTTGCTGTTTCTGTTCAAAATCATCTACTCCTTTCACGGCTGACTGATTAGTCACCTCACCCTATCAAACGCTCCCCGCCCGGAAAGGTAACGGCCGGGAAAAGGAAAAATCGCCCGGTGCTACTCCAGCGACCGGGCGATTTTCTGCAGTTCGTCCTCCGGAAGGTTGCCTTCCACCGTTACGACCGTATCCTTAACAGTCAATGTCACTCTGTTGGTCTTACCCTTGGCGGCGCTGACATCCGCGGGCACGTCGGCCCCCGCGTACGCCCGCGCCTTCGCGACGCCCGGCGCGGCCCCCTGGGTGATGACGATCGCTGCGTCGCCGCGGCCGTACACCTGGCGGATAGTCGCGGTCGCCTTGTCCACCGTCACTTCGTCCGGCTGGCGGCCCGGCCAGGCGAGGTAGCCCGCCGCCGGCACCTTCGCCAGCTTATCCGCGGCCTTCTCCGGCGCTTTTTCCGGCGCCTTGGCCATCATCAGCCGCTGTTCGCTCCGGCTGCCGTCGGCGGCCGCAGCCACCGGCCGGTCCTGGGCCGGAGGCGGCGCCGCCTCCCGGACAGAGGCCGGCGCCGTATCCGCGGTCTGTGCCGGCCGTTTTGCCGCCGCAGAATCGTCTTTAGCCTTGTCGGCTTTGGCTACCTCCGCGGCGGAATCGGCCGCCTGCGGGGCGGGGATACTCTCGATCACCACACTGCCGGCGGGCGGGATGGTCAGTTGGGGCTGAGGCGGCGCCGATGGGCCGAGGTTGAAGGCGAACACCAGCATCGCGGCCGCTGCCGTACCGGCGGCCCCCGAGGTCAGCCACAGCCGACGCCGTTTCCGCTTCGCGGCCAGTTCCTCTCCCAGCTTATCCACCAGCCCGGCCATCACAGCCGGCGGCGGACCGGTCCGTTTGAGGAGAAACGCGACTTCAGCCAGCTCTTTCGTCTCTTCGTCGCCGCCGTCAGGCTGTTCGCCGCGGTTCAGCGCGTCGAGCGCCGCCGACAGTTCGGTAAGTTTTTCGTTTTCCTTGTGACCCATCGCGTTCACCTCCTAGCCGATAATTCCGTGTTCCTTAAACAAGCGGCGCAGATTCTTCAAAGCACGTTGCTGGAGCATCTTCACCGCCGCCTCCGTCTTGCCCATCAGCTTGGCGGTCTCCTGAAGAGACAGGGCGGCGAATATCCTCAGTTCCACCGCCTGGCGCTGTTCGGCGGGCAGCATCGCCACCATCCGCGCAATGCCCTCCCGACGCTCCTTGGCAAGCGCGCTGTCCTCCGGCAGCGGAGCGGGGTCGGCAAGCGGTTCCTGGAAGTCGGCCAGCGCCACCACCTGCGGCGACCGCCCTTTCTTGCGCCAGTGGTCGGTTATCAGGTTTAGGGCGATCCGGCCGAGGTAAGTTTTAAAGGACGCATTTGTCTCCCGGTAGCCCGGCAGGGCTCTAAAAGCCTTGAGAAACGTCTCCTGCGTTATCTCTTGGGCGTCCTCGCTGTTGGCGGTTTTCAGGCAGGCTAGTCGGTACACCGGCTGCCAGTACCGGGATATCAGCGTTTCAAGCGCAGCCTTGTCGCCTTGCTGCGCCTGGGCTATGAGCACCTTCTCGTCCGACACCTCTCATCACCACCTTGGAAGGAAACTGAACGCGTTTTCAATCTTCCCACTCGGCGGTGAAATCATGCTTTCGGGGCGTTCATTTGCCAGTTACTCACTTAAACGCCGCTCAAGCCAAAAAGTAACGCCGGGGGACAAAAAAAGCAGCTTTTTGCGCTGCGGGGGGTACACTATAAAATGGCGCAGTCCGAAAAACGGCCGCAGCAGCTAAGCCGTGGGGATGCAGCGGAAACGGCGGCGCGGCCCGAAGGGAGGCGAACGATGGACTACGCGGCGGACATCGAGGCCGAGCTGGCGGTGCTGAGGCACTTGGGGTATTCCGAGTCAGACGTGGCGCGGGTTGTGGGCATTTTCAGCGGTTATCCGAGCTGGGAGGGGCTGTCGCAAAACCAGCAGCGGCGGCTGGCGGCGGACCTGAAAAGGCACGCCCGCATCGCCCGGCAGTGGTATTTTGCGGTGGCGGCAAGCGCCGATTCCCCTCTGACAAATCACTGACAATCTCTGGCGTTTACCCTGACATTTTCTCTGGCGTGTGTACTGACGGGAGCACTGACAGCGATGCGGGCGACGGGTTTTTTACCCGTCGCCTTTTATGTAGGAGATGATTTTGACGATTTTTTCGCCGTAGCCGACCCCGGGGATAGCCCATTTGCCGCCGAGGCTTTCCCATGTCTGGCACTGGGCGAAGTAGTGGGGGATGGCCCGCACGAGGTTGTAGCGCGGGTCGATTATCGGCTTGAGCGGTTCGCGGGTGGTGGTGTAGGCGAGAAGGTGCTGGATATGGGCCCGCACGCCGAGGCGGGCGGACTCGAACGAGGCGCCGCGAGGGCCGCCGCCGGTGGTGCCGATACCGGCGAAGTTGTTCTGGACGGGCAGGACGTCGCCGCCGAAGCGGAAGTAGCCGGTTTCGAGGATGGCCTGGGCGAGGGCGAGGTCGGGACGGATGCCTTCGTGGCCCGCTTCCTCCCAGTAAATATCGACAAGTTCTTCGACAGCCACGGAAAGCTTGGGCAGCGGATTATGGCGGCGGATGAAGCTCGCCATCTGTTCTTTGGTTATCTCGGCCTGCCCGAAGATGGGCGTGTGCCCTTTGACGGCTGTGACGGGCGGGGCGGGGGCGGGCTCGAGTTTGGGCGGCTGCTTCAGGATGGTCATGATACGGTCGTAAAAGCCCTGGCCGTCGGTCTGCGAGGGCCCGTCGGCGCCTTCGGGGGCGGCGTGGACGGGGGCGCAGAGCAGGAGCAGGACGAGGCCGGCGATGCAGGTTAGCTGTCGCGCAAGCGGCATGAGTCACCTCATCTTTGTATTTTTCGTAAGCGGAATATTCCCTATAGTCTCGTAATTATCCTGCAAGGGGAACGGGAAACAGAAAAGCCGGGGAGAATTACACCCCGGCCGGTTTGTTTTACTGTTTGCGCCGCAAATCCTGGCGCGCGGACCGGTACATGCGGCAGAAGCGTTTGCCGCAGTTAGGTTTGTAGCAGGCCCGGCAGGTTTCTTTGTCGCCGCAGTCGGCGCAGCGGCAGTTGACGCAGGTTATGGGCTGCTTGGCGGGGCTGGCGCTTTCTTTAAGGCTGTAGAAGGAGCTGGGCTGCGAATCGCGCACCGAGGAGAGGGTGACGAATTTGATGAGGTCTTCCTGGGTGACGGGGTTGATGGAGACGAACTGACAGCCGATATCATAGGCCCCGGATTTATTCTTGATCGTACGGACGACCTCGACTGTGCCCCTCACTTTACGGTCGACAAGCTGGAACACGAGGTCGAGCCGGGTGCCGACCGGGAGAGCGAATTTGCTGGTATAGCGAAGGCCGCCGGCGCTGATGTCTTCAAGGGGCAGCTGATAGTTGCGCCGCAGGTTGTCTCCCTGGGGAGTGGTGAACCCGACGGCGGTCATGAGTGTTTTGAAGTTTATGCGGCGGAATTTACGCTGGTTGGGGGTCAATGAGTTCACGTCCCTCCGTGGAGATTCCTTGTCCAGTCCATGAGGTAAAAATATTTCGCTCTTACTATATATTGTCGTAATTTCAAAAAATTTCTTAAGCAAAATTTTGGATATATATCCATAATAAAACAGGCGGACCGACCGGGGGAATATACTGTGCCAACATTTGGCATGCGGGAAGGATACCGGGCAAATTATCGCGAAAAAGAGTTGTATCCAAAGGGGGTGCGACATGGAGAAGCTCGATATCGCGATCGTCGGCGCGGGGGTCGTCGGCCTGGCCGTGGCGGCGGAGATTTCCCGCCGGCAGGACGAACTGGCTACTATCGTGCTGGAGCGCCACGGCAAGTTCGGGCAGGATACTTCGAGCCGCAACAGCGAGGTTATCCACGCCGGGATGTATTATCCGACCGGCAGCCTCAAGGCGAAGCTGTGCGTGGCCGGCAACCCGCTGCTTTATGAATTTTGCGAGAAACACGAGGTTCCTTTTCAAAAGATCGGCAAGCTGATCGTGGCCCGCGAAGAGGCGGAAATCGAGGCAATCGAGAAGGTTTACGCCCAGGGGATCGCCAACGGCGTCCCGGAACTTACGAGGCTCAATGCCGCCGAGGCGAAGGGGCTGGAGCCGAACGTGACGGCGGTGGCGGCGCTGTATTCGGCGTCGACCGGCATTATCGACAGCCATAAGCTGATGGCGCGGCTGGAGCATCTGGCGGCAGCGAATTACGCGATGCTGGCGTATAAGCATCAGGTGACCGGCGTCAAGCCGGTGGCTGACGGCTTCGAGGTCTCGTTCCTGGGCCCGGACGGGCAGACGGACGCGATCGAATGCCGCTGGCTGATAAACTGCGCCGGGCTTTACGCGGACAAGATCGCGGCGATGTGCGGCATCGACACGGCCGCGGCCGGGTATGATATAAACCCGGTGAAGGGCGAGTATTTTTCGGTGGCGATGGGCAAGTCGAAGCTTATGAACCACCTTATTTATCCGCCGCCTCTCCACGGGCTGAAGGGGCTGGGGACGCACGTGACCAAGAGCCTCGACGGGCGCGCCCGCCTGGGGCCGAATGTGGTGAACGCGACCGAGCGGGAGGACTATGACGTCGCTCCGGATCACCTGGAGGAGTTTTATCAGGCGGCGGCGACGTATCTGCCGTTCATCGGGCGCGAGGACCTGGCGCCGGATATGGCGGGGATGCGGCCGAAGCTGAAGGTGACGGACGGGGCGGTGGCCGATTTCGTGATCCGCCACGAGACGGAGCGGGGCCTGCCGGGACTGATCAATCTGGTGGGCATCGAGTCGCCGGGGCTGACGGCGTGCCTGGCGATCGCCAACCATGTGGCCGATATGGTGGACGCCGGTTTATAGGTTTGCGGCAATGAGCAAGAGCACCGTTTTTACGGTGCTCTTCGCTATTTGTGGGAACCCGGTCTCCGGTATAAAAAATCCGGGCGGAGAGGCGGGATTGTTTTTGTTTTACAATATTTTCCAGCGAGACATGTGGCACTGTAGGGTATAGGCAATGCGGATATGTGATATGGGGATATGGGGGAGGGACGGTAGTCGGAGGAGGTGGGGGGAGGGATAGGTTGGGGGAAGGGGGAAGGCAGGCGGGGAGGTGGGGGCGGAAAGAGGTTGGGGGGAGGAGGAGGACGACAGGCGGGGGAGAGGTGAAGGGAGAGCGGGGTAGGGAGGGGGCAGCGCGGAGGCCGGGACGGCGCTGACACGTCGGCGCTGGACGAGGGCGGCGAAGGAGACGCGGGCTCTAACGGGGGCGGGGAGTAAAGTAAAAAATCCATGCCCGCTGCATGCGGTGCATGGATTTTTTCGGATTTGGATGGTGGAGGTGAGGCGTGGCCTTGAGATACAAAAGAACCGTCCCCTTGTATCTCCAGTTATTACACTACTTCTGCGATCCTTTCTATCTCTGAAGCCGAAACTGCCAATTCCTGCATTGTAGATTTTATCTGTTCCGTGGCCACAAGTTGCCGTTCACCCAGTTCAGCAGTCGCGACAATCGCCTGAACCGCATTCCGTGTCTCGCTCTGCATCCTGTCGAGAATGCTTTTGATTTCGCCGACTGACTGGGAACTGTTTATAGCCATCTTGCGAATCTCATCGGCAACCACCGCAAAACTGCGCCCCTTTTCTCCGGCGCGGGCAGCCTCGATAGCCGCATTTAGCCCGAGCAAATTCGAGTTGGTTGCTACGTCGCTGACAAATCTAAGAATCTCGTTGGTTTTGCCTATCTCCCCGAGCACATTCTCGCCGCTCGTTCTTGCCCGTGCCAGATTATTCGCGAGAAGTCCCGCCGAAGTCGCCAACTCTTCCGTCGAAGCCGCCATCTGCTGTGACGTAGCCGCCATTGATTCGGCGCTATGGTGGAGCGCCTCCTGCACTTTCATGCTTGTAGCCGTTCCGAGTATGCCGGAAAGAGTGCCGTCCTCTTCGATAATCGGGTAAATTATCGCCTTGAGCGTAACACCGTAAACCCTTGCCGGGATTATGCCTTTTGTTATTTTCCGTGTCGCGATGCACTCTTTGATGACGCCCCCAGTCGCCGTATCGCCAACCTTTATGTCAGCATGAAAGGTATTGGCTTGCACAAAGCTAAGAATTTTCGCCTCCGCGTCACAAACGATCACATTGCAGTCGAAAACCGAGACATCCCGGATCATTTCCACCGATAAGATCGCGACATCAATTTTCCTCATCACAGCACCTCTAAAGCGTTGATTTGGAGCCGACCAGCGAGCCAGCTACACCCTTTTGACTTCAAAGATCACAGTGTTGTTGAAGTCTTGGCAGGCCCGCTGTGTTGAACATGGATCGCTTTCCCACGGAAAGCTCCCTCCTATCGACAGCACCGAAATTGCCGGCAGCAGTGCCGTCAGAGCAGTGGTGCAAAGCCCTTCTCCCGTCAGTCCGCCCTTAAAGAGAAAGACATCCCCGATTTTATGCCCCACCGGACATGACCCCTTTTGCGCCACTACTCGGATCTCTAAATCGCTTATTGCCATCGGAATCATTCCCCTCCTGCAAAATGTTGCGTGAATATCATCCTTGCTCACGTTGGAGAAGAGCCTGCTACCTTTGATTTCTTGCTTGGCCAAAGGCGTTATCGGTATAGGCAAAAGTTCTATCTATATATCCCAAGCAAATACCATGCCAAAACGGGTATATGGCTAATTATCAGCTTTTTCATATTTTTACGCTTTTTTTGTACCAATCCGGCAACGTTTTTCATAGAAACATCGTGTTAATGTACCTAATTTGGTACATTATTTTCTAAAGGAGTCAAACCAATTACGCACGACACCGACAAGCCGCTTTTTCGTCACATATCACGGTCCTGCGCGGAACAATGGCCTGCAGGCCATGTCTTCGTGACTACTTTTAGGGGGATTTGCATGGTGGAGGCGAGGCAAAGCCTTGCGCATCCACCCCGTTGGGGGAGTTATGATACAAAAGAACCGTCCCCTTGTATCCCGTGACACGCTTGAAGAAAAGTAAAAATCCATGCCCGTTGCGGCGCACGGATTTTTTGATTTGGAGGGTAGAGGCGGGGCGGGAGCTAGTGATACAGAAGAACCTTCCCCTTGTATCTTTTTTATTCCTGTTCGGCTAAAGAATTTTGAACCTCTTTAATCAAGTCGCTACCCTTGGCAACTTTATCTGTACCTCCCAGCCTCTGATAAAGTTCAAATACCTCTTGGGCACATTCTAAGATATATGATTCAGTTAATTCTAAGTCAAGTGTTGATAATACTTCGCTAGATATTTTAGATTGTTTAGCTTTTTTACAAGCTACAATATAAATCACATAGAATAAAATATCTGCCTTCTGAGCGGTCGAGTACGGGGTACTTTTTTTAAGAACATTTTCCACTTGCTTTCCGATCGATGCGGCTGCATAAAAAGCATTCAAATTCTGGTTGTCAACATACAGCTTCTTATACGCGCTATCGTCTGTTAAAAGAGTCGATGGACGTGCTCTCGCAAAATTCGGCAATTGTAATAATGTCGACATGAGACATTGAGCAAGAAAGGATACACTCACAATTTGAGATGCTTTTTTGCCTTGATTTTTATAGTAATTCTTACGACGATCATAATACAAATTCCGCGGCTTAAAAAACATTTCAATCTGCCTGTGAATACTGTCAGTTGCTCTTAGAGAAGATTTCGGTATACTTGTCTGGCTATTTGTAGCCAAAATGATCCTATCTCTTGATTCTTCACTATGAGGAACAATAACTCTAACAAGCAGGTTCCTACTCTCGTCAGACAACTTTTCTTTATGCTCTGAAAAATAATTAAAAATTTCTGTTGATGTTTGTAAGCCATTAACTACTTCAGGGTCGGTTATACTAATTTCCTTGCCTGTAATCAAACTCGCTTTAGATGCCACAATAGTGACACCATTATTTAACCACCAAAAATCCTCTGAATTGGGACTTTCTAATGAGTCTTGAATTTCTTTGTTTACCGTTGTGTGCCCCTGATAATCTCGTACATTTGATTCAAATATATGTTTTATCATTTCCTGTTTGTCATTTGTTATAAAATGAAAATAATCTGCCAAATTGACTAATGTAACATAGACTTGCTGGGATGATATCGTAATAGGAGCCTCGGTTAGTTTCAAAAAGAACTCGTTATTTATTTGTGTCCCTACTAAATCCATTAATATATCGGCCCCTACAAACGTAGTGCTAACAGTAACAGTAGGACTCGGAAATAATTTTTTCACTTCTTGGCACAGTTCATCGGCCTGAGCTTGCACATTAGGGTGTATTTCGGTACCTTTAGATACATATTTAAATTCAATACTAAGCTTCGGCTTTTTTCTAATTAATTTTATATATACGTCTTTGAACAGATCAAAAGATTGACGAACATTGATGTCATATCTGTCTTTGAATAATTCGCTAGAATTATTTAAGTCCAATAAATTACTGCAGACGGTTTTCCACTTTAAAAAGGGGTCTTCGTTAAAAGATGTCGCGTTTTTCGCTTGTACAATACATAGTACAAGCTTAACATCTTTCTTATATTTTTCTACAACATCATCTTCTTCACTAATCAAATCGCCATTAACAAAAACGTATATACCATCACAACCACCGTCTAAAGTTGTTCCCGTAAGCCCTTGTTCTATTTCTTCATAACTTAAATCAAAATCTTTTAAAACCTGTTGAGCCGCAAAAAATTCAAAAAAATCGTCCTCTTTTGTAAACTGCGGGTTTTCTTGATGGTCTTGATGGATGATTTCATTAAGAAGGATTTGGTTATTAGTTAGGTTTTTTCCCATATTAACATCTCCTACTTTTAGTTTGTCACTTTTTCCAATGGTGTTGAAAATTTCTTACAACAGGAAAAATACTATATCACGAATAGCCAAAAACTACCTATCCTTTTTTTCATTAAATTATTTATCTATTCATCTAATAACAACAAAATTCCTTTTCATATTAATAGGTACCAGCAAGGGGCCCATTCCTTGTATCTTTTAGCAATCTAAGCAGACGCGCAGGAACCAATTTCGCCCGAAGGGAACCCGGATGGGGCAAATTAACGGCGTCATGCGTTAGGGGCGGTATGCGCACATTGCGCCGCTGGCGTTTTGGGGTGCAGCCACGGAAGCGAGGCGGCGGCCGCTACTTGGCGAGAGAGCCGCGAACGACACCGCGCGAGCCGCCATGGACGGCGACGAGAGCCGACAACGAACATGGACGTTCGTTTGGCGGCGGCGCGGTGGAGTCGGCGACGAGCTTAGTAAGACCGCCGACGCAGCGTGTGGCAAACCCCAAACCGCCAGAAAGGCGCGTATTGGCAGAAGATAATGAAGCGGGCGCGTTGCCCCGACACAGCCTAGCCCTCCAAAGAGCCCGGCAGCGAGCACCGACTGTACGGGCGATATGCCTCCGAATTAAACAGCACGCAGCGGGACGAAAGTTTGCGAAAGACGCTTTATAATACTCTTATAAGGAGTTGATGGCACGTGTCTCAGGCGTCTGGCGCAAGGGAGGATTTGGCTAAATACGCGCAGGGATTGGGTATCGATCTGATAGGGGTAGCGCCGGTCGACAGGTTCGCGGCGGCGCCGCAGGGGCACAGGCCGACCGATATCATGCCTGGCGCGAAGACCGTTATCGTATTGGCGATGAGATGCCTGGCCGGGCCGATGAAAAACAATCACTGGACAAGCTATACCGCCGTGCATGAGGGAAATGTCGGCAGGCTGGACAGCGCCGCTTATTATCTGGCGCGGCATATTGAGGAGAATCACGCCGCCACCGCCATACCGGTGCCGGCGATGACGCCGTTTTATTCCTGGGACGAAGAAAAGCAGTACGCCGCGGGGGACCTGTCGCTCAAACATGCGGCCGTCGCCGCCGGCTTGGGGGCCATGGGGAAGAACTCGCTTTTAATCACGCCCCAATACGGCAATATGGTCAATCTGGTCGCCGTTATCACCGATCTGGCTATCGAACCGGACCCGGTCGGCAGCGCCCAGCTTTGCCCCGCAGGGTGCCGGCTGTGTGTAGATGCCTGTCCGGCAAAAGCTCTTCGTGGCGACGGCACGGTCAACCAGCGCGCTTGCCGGAGCCACTGCTGGACGAAGCTGGCGAGAGGCTTTGCGGTGCTGCAATGCTGGCGATGCCGGGAAATTTGCCCCGCCAATGGGCCGGGCCGACTGTCAGCAAGCTAAAGAATAACATACGCAAACCCCGGTCTTTGTGCGTGAGAGACCGGGGTTATTTTTGCAGCACAGGCGGTATGGCCGGGTAGGAGGTACCGGTTTGGGGCAGGATAGGGCGGAGATTAGGCGGTTGGCTGCTTTGCCTGCGGAAGGTCTTTGCGGAACATTGCAGAATCTTTGAGATAGGACAAGCAGCTATTTTTTGAGGAGGCGAGCAATGTGCTAAAGGATTTCAAGGAGTTCGCCATGCGCGGCAATGTCGTGGATTTGGCGGTCGGCATCATTATCGGCGCTGCTTTCGGGAAAATAGTTTCTTCGTTTGTAAGCGATATCCTGATGCCGGTTGTCGGGCTGTTTTTAGGGAAAATGGACTTTGCGAATCTGTTCGTGAATCTGTCGGGCGTCAATTACCCGACGATCGCGGCGGCGAAGGCGGCCGGGGCGCCGACGCTGAATTACGGCCTGTTTATCAACTCGATCGTGGATTTCGTTATCGTGGCGTTCGCGATCTTTCTGATGATCCGGCAGCTCAACAGGCTGAAAAAACCGGCCGCGGCGGAAGCCCCGACCAAGAAGGATTGCCCGTTCTGCTATTCCCAGATCCATATCAAGGCGACCGTTTGCCCGGCCTGCGCGTCAAGGCTGGAGGATAAGTAAAGGTATTTCATAGGGAGGGATCGATATGCCCTGGTGCCCAAGCTGCCGCGAGGAGTATCGGCAGGGGTTCGAGACCTGCATCGATTGCGGGGCCGAGCTGGTGGACGAGTTGCCGCCGCCCGGGAAAAGCGTCGCGGCGGCGAAAACTGAGGCTATTTGCGACACGTTCCTGACAACTGCGGCGGACTGGCAGGAGGCCTCGGTGCTGGAATCGTTTTTCAAGGCGGCGGGAATCCCCGTGATGAAGGCCGGCGGCGACTTCTATGTGCCGCTCAAAAAGCTGGAGGACGCCCAGGGCATCGTCGATGGCATCCGAAGCACCGCCGGGGAGATGGACGGGCAGGAAGCTCCCGCCAAAGGGGCCGGGGAGTACCGGCCGCAGAACCGGAAGAACCGGCGGCCGATTCCGCAGGGGGATAGCCATACGCTATGGTGCCCGCGCTGCGGGACGGAGTACCGGCAGGGGTTCAGGCTGTGCGGCGACTGCGGCGCGAAGCTGGTGGAGAGCCCGGAGGAAATCGTCGAGGATGAGCCGCCCGCGGAGGGCGACGATGGAATAAGCTCGTTCTGCGACGCTTATCTGGCCACGGTGACCGGCAGCGCGGAGGCCGAGACGGCCCTGTCGGCGCTGAACGAGGACGGCATTCCGGCGGTGAAGGCCAGGGGCGGCTCCGGGGTGGATATCTATGTGCCGGAAGAATGGCTGGACGCCGCCCGCGATGTCGTCGGCGGCATCCGGGGGATAGCAATATACGACAAGACGAGCGGCGAGGAAGACGCAGGCTCAGGGGAACCGCCCCCGCCGGGCGCAGGCGGGAGCGGCCGTCTTTGGTGCCTCAATTGCCGGGTGGAGTACTGGCAGGAGGGGGCTTCCGTCTGCAACGATTGCGGCGCCAAGCTCGTGGACCCGGCCGGGAGGGGGCAAGGCGGGCACTTGGTACGCCTGAAGTAAAGTAAAAAATCCATGCCCGCTTCGTGCAGTGCATGGGTTTTTGCGGATTTGGATGGCGGCGGTGAGGCGTGACCTTGTGAATCCATCTTTTTTGCCGGGCTAAGGAGGATAAGTTTACAAAAACCGGAGCAAGCGCTTCCCTCTAAGCATTAGCCAGCCGACAGCCGGGAGGAATTACTGTGAATATCCGATGTTCATTACCCATTTCTGCTTTTTGTCTATTCGTTATTTTAGTTGTTATTTTAACTTGTTCGCCAACAGGCTACAGCCATGAAAAGAACAGCCAGCTTTTGAAGGTCGCAACGTTCGAGGGCGGCACCGCCTACAGAACCAGCGATAATGTTTACTGGGTGTTAAGTTTGACCGGTACCTGGCGGGAAATGGGCCGGCAGTATGGCGGACTTGTCCGGGAAGATTTGCGCCAATTCTATCAGGAAATAACCGAGGATGTGGCGGCCCGTGGCATTGATAAAAAAGAGCAGCTTGAAGCTGCGAAAGATTTCGCCGATAGTTTAGACGATAATCTTCGGGAATTGCTGACAGGCATTTCTGAAACCTCAGGGCTTAGTAAGGATGAGGTTTTGCTTTTGAACGCCGGAATGCTCAATCTCTCTAACGCCGTGTTAGGACCTGTAGTTCCCAGCGCGTGCAGCGGTTTGGCCGCCTGGGGCGATTATACCCCGGATGGCAGTATGGTATTCGGAAGAAACTGGGATATTGACAGAGAAAGCATGAAACAGTACATGAAATACTTGTCTGTTGTCGTGTTCAATGCCGATTCGGGAAACGGCATTGCCAACGTCCATCCCCTCGGCAATGTTTACCTTGAGACAGGGATGAATAGCAAAGGCCTGTTTCTTGAATTGAATAATGGCGTGTATTCCGACACCAACATCTTCGAAGATCGTGAAAATAGTGTTTCCACATTGGTTTCGGTTCTCAACCGATGCAGCACTATCGCGGGAGCAGCCGCTTATCTCGCGGCTATACCGGCAGATATGTCGTATATTATTCAACTTGCCGATGCGCAAGACTGCGTCTCCGTTGAAAGGCCGACTTTCGGTAGCCGAGTTAGGCGCAGCGAACAAAATGGCGTATTGGCGGCGTATAACAGTTTTGTTCCCCCGTACCCGCAAGAATGGGAAGGAAAGGTAGCTGCGCCGCGGAGCCCGAAGGAAGATCCGCGCTATCAGAATCTTCTTAGCCTTGCCAATTCCAAGGAGTTTTACGGAAAGCTCGATCCGGCGGGAATGAAAAGACTGCTGGACATTCAGGTGCAAAACGGCGGAGCGACACATAGAGGCAGTGTATTGCAGGTTATCGCGACGCCGAAGGATATGAAGCTGTGGATTCGCGGTCTGGATTATTCCGACTGGCAGGAAGTTGACTTGAAAGGCTTGTTCAAAAATAAGTAGGGCCAGAGGCAACGAATGAAAGCCAAGCTGGGTGTATTGTCGATGCGGCTGGTACCAATACTGTAGCGCGGAAAACGGCCTCGGCGGGCGGTGGCGCATTAATTATGCCGACGCCGCGGGTGGCAAACCCCAAAGCGCCAGATAGGCGCGGATTTGGCAGCGAATAACGAAACGCAAGAACCCCGGCCTTTCCCCGGCCGGGGTTTTGAAGTGTGCCGCCGGGATTTTATTTGCTCCCGGCGAAGCCCAGCAGGATGAGCTTGGTGCCGACGCCGCCGGTAACGACGTCGATGCGGGCGCCGGCGGCGCCTTTGACGGCATTGTGAACATAGACGGACGTTCCGTCGAGGCTCATTTTTTCGTAGGCGTAAAGCTCGGATTGTTCAGGCATGCCCCATCGCACGGATGGGATGTCTCGCGACTGAGCGCCGCCTCAGCTGTAACAGATTTGCGTGTCCAGGCCGACGGTGACGGTGTTGCCGCGCTCGGCGATGGTTTTTTGCGCCTTCGGCGTTATTTTCAGGTTCATTTTCTGCACCTCCTCATTTTTACGGGTCAGCAGGCCGCGCCGGCGATCAGTTGTTTTCGATATAGCGGGCGATTATTGTTCCGGCGAGCAATGACCATACCGGAGCGCTGATATTTAGGATGGTGATGTTCGCCAGCGCGATCATGAAGGCAAAGGTGGCGCTAAGCTTCATCGACGGCCGGGAAAAGCTGATTTGCAGGCTGTTTATAAAGACGCCGAGCAAGGCGAACCCGCCGAGGATGGCGATAAACGGGGCGGGCAGGGCCTGGATCCAGGGGACAAGCTGCCACGCGAACAGGCCGAATATAAGGATTATGGTGCCGGAGACAACCGCCGCCATATAGCGCTTTTCCTTGGGGCCCGCTTCTTCGCCGGCGCAGATGGCGGTCATCATGCCGCCGATATTGGCGGACTGGCCGCCGAAGATGCCGGCGATGGCGGAAAAGAGACCGCTGACGGCGACGATCCGATTGACCGGGGGGCGATAGTCGTTTTGCTCTAACGCGCCGAGCCCAACCGCGCAGTCATTGCTTAGAATGAGCAGGGCCAGGGGAAGCGCGACGGAGAGGAAGCCGGCCAGGCTGAACTCGGGAGCCTGCGCCTGCGGAAGGGCGAAGGCGGCCGCCATGCCCGCGCCGCCGATATTGTGGGACAGAAGCAGGAGAACGCACCCGGCGGCAATGGCCGCCAGCATGGGGGGAATACGCTTGGCGCGCTTGCTGAAATAGAAGAAGACCAGTAAGGCGCCGCCGCCGACCAGCAGAAACTGGCTGGTGGAAACGATGAAGCTAATCATGTATTTGGTGATCATGCCGGCCAGCATCGCGGAGATAATTTCCCGGGGAACATAGGCAAATAGTTTGGCGAAGGCGCCCAGAGACCCGACCGCGAGGATTAATAGACCGGAGAGAAGATAAGCGCCGATGAGCTCGGGGTAGGTGAATTGGCTGGTGACTGTGGCCAAAAAGGCTACGCCGGTGATCGAATGAGCCCCGACGATGGGTATGCGATAGCGCAGCGGCAATATAATACCGAGAATGCCGCCGCCGACATATACCGCAAAAAACCAGAGTACCGTCTGATATGTCGAAAAGTTCCCTTTCGCCGCCGCCTCTAAGATGATGGCCGGGGGACCGGTGATCGCCAGTAAGGAGGTAACAATTCCTGCTGCGATGTTTCTTTGGTTTAAATCGCGTAAAGGGTTTGCAAAGACGCTCAGATATAGTCCTCCTCCACGGAATAAAAGCTGTTGTCTTTTGCCGTCGCTCGGCCTTGAAGATGTAATCGCATTTTTGGCATTGCGCAAGGATGTGCTCGCTGTCTTCTCGGTGGTATGCGCCCGACCATCGGCAAATGCTTTGCAGGATGGGTACGACGGATTTACCTTCCTGTACCGTAATTATATAGGGCATACTGCTTATGCACAAGCAACTATGAAATTTATGAGTTACTTATGAATGTGAAGGTTTATTTACGGGCGGGTCGTTGCCCTGCCGAGGAAGAGCGCCGACGCAGCGTGCGGCAAACTCCGCGACGCCAGGAAGGCGCGGCTGGAGCACCGATTTATCCGGACACGAAAACCCGGCCAGTATGAGGGCCGGGTTTTGGTATTCAGCGCTGCGGCTTACGACGATTTGGTCAGTTGCAGCGTGATTTCGCAGACTTCTTCGCTTTCTTTGCGGATATTTTCAATGGCTGTGAAGATTTCCATGATCTGCGTGTTTTCCTGCTGCGATGCTTGCGATATCGCGGTGAATAGTTGCTGATTCTCCTGCATTTCGCCGGTGAGGGTTCCCATTGCCGACGCTATCTGGGTGACCGCTTCCCGGATGCTGCCGACCGCCTGGCGGATGGTGTCGGTCGAGGTCTGGCTTTCGGCCGCGAGTTTGCCCACTTCTTTGGCGACGACGGCAAAGCCGCGCCCTGCTTCGCCCACCCGGGCGGCCTCAATGGTGGCGTTGAGGGCAAGCAGGTTGGTCTGCCCGGATATGTGTTTTATGGCTTCGACGATATTGCCGATGCTTTTCGCCGCTACCGCCAAGGTATCCGATAGGTTCTTCACGTGTTCGAGGGTGGTCATGCCGTGGCTGAATCTTACGGTCAGTTTATCGAAAGACGCCGTTTCGTCCTGGACGGACCGGGCTCTCTGCTGGGTGATGGCGGAAATCTGCTGCATCTTTTCCATGAGATGGTTCATGCCGCTGACGACTTTATTGGACAGTTGCCGGTAGCTGAACAGGGTGACCCATTTCATGAGCTCGCAGGCCGACCTGATTTCGATCATCCTCTGGGCGGCGATTATCCGGCAGGCGGGGTTCATGTGTTGCCGATATTTCTGCTGCAATGCGCCTCTTTCGCCCACGAGCGTCACGGGGCCGATGATTATTTCCGCCTTGCCCAGCAGGTCTGCGATTTCGCCGTCGGCGATTTCTTCGAAGGGGATATGCTCGAAGCGTAGGTGGTCTATGCCGTTGGTGGTGCATTGGTCGGCGACCATTTTCGTAAATTGCGCCGTGTTGCCGAATATGTGAACGGTTTGTTCCCTGGGCAGCTTCGCCAGCTCGATGAAGTAGTGGGTGTAGGGGAAGAGGTCAATGCCGACCAGTTTCTCTTCCGGTATGAATTTCGCCAACTCGCCGCGGCGCTGCGAAACGCAGACAAAGAGGTCGGCCGCGTCAGGGCCGGCGAGCTTACCAAGCGGGCATCCCTGAACAGAGATGCTTTCTCCGAGCACTTGCCTGACAATCCCCACTACCTCGTCAGCGACCAACTGATCGCCAGCCACTGTCATGACTTTGATATCCTGCACGCCGACTCCTCCACTTCTGTGTTCTCAATGCTCTCAGAGCTTATTGCGCCCCAGTTGGCAAATTTGTGCCAAAATTGGTTTTTAAGTGTTATTTCGACAAATAATTGCCTAAACCTCCAGTAAATAGATTATGGCGGAGCAGCCGGCGCAGGAACGGGGCACCGTCTGTTATTGTGACGAGACGCAGAAACCCCGGTCTAACGACCGGGGTTGGTTTGTGGGGAGGAGAGATAGTATTTTTTCCTGGTAGGGCTCGAGAAGAAATTTTTGGCGGAGATTAATGAGGTTGGGGCCGAACTCGGCTTCACGTTTTACAGCCGGAATTTGGCGACGGCCGCCTGGAGGTCCTGGGCCAGTCCGGCCAGCGCCTCGCTCGATGTGGCGATTTCCTCCATCGAGGCCAGCTGCTCCTCGGTGGCTGCCGATACGCTCTGCGCTTCATCGGATGACTTTTTGCTGAGTGCGTCGATCCGGTTGACGGCCTCGACGATCCTTTGGCTGCCCAAGGCCATTTCCTGGATAGCCTGCGAAATCTGTTTGATCTGGCCGTTGACTTCGGTCACCATGCCCGTTATTTCACGGAAGGTCACACCAGCCGCATTTACGACTTCCGCGCCTGTTTTTACTTCTTGGGTGCCTTGCTGCATGGCCTCGACCGCTTTGTCGGTGTCGAGCTGGGTATCGCTTATTAGGCCGGCGATTTTTTTCGCCGCCTCTTCGGATTGTTCGGCGAGTTTGCGCACTTCTTCCGCCACGACGGCGAAACCCCGGCCCTGTTCTCCGGCGCGGGCGGCCTCGATGGCGGCGTTGAGGGCGAGGAGATTGGTCTGGCCGGCAATTCCGGAGATGGTGTCGACGATCTGGCCGATTTCTTTCGAGCGTTCACCCAGCTTGGCGACCACTGCCGCCGAATTGTCGACCGTCTGCTCGATCCGCTCCATCTGGCTGATGGCTTTATCGACAGCGGCACCGCCGGCGGCGGCTTTTTCCGCCACCCGCCCGGACTGGCTGGCGACAGTGCCGGAGTTGGCGGCGATTTGCTGGATGCCTGCCGACAGCTCGGCTACTGTTGCGGCAGCTTCGTCGGCGGCGTTTATCTGCTCTGCGGCCCCGCCGGCGACTTCCTGGATGGAGACGGCGATTTGGTTGCTCGCCTGGGAAGATTGCCCGGCGCTGGCGGTGAGCTGTTGCGAGGAAGCCGCCAGATGCTCGGATTTGGCGGAGATTTGCCTGATGAGGGCGCCGATATTCTGGGCCATTTTTTCAAAGCTTTGGGCCAGGCGGCCGATTTCGTCGTTCGTGCTGATGCCTAAGTTTGCCTGGGATAAGTCGCCGCCGGCGATTTTTTGGGCTGCTGCCTCAAGCGATTGGATGGGGCGGGCGATGCGCCGGGCAAACCAGCTGATGGCGATGCCGGCGAGGAGCATGACGACGACGATTGTCACGAGGGAGATTGTTGTAAGGGCCGAGAGTACGCCGGTTATTTCCGCCGTCGGCACGGTTAGGGCCAACGACCAGCCCGTTCCCGGTACGGGGGCGTAGGAGATCATTTTTTCGGCGCCGTCCCATTTATAGCTAGCAACACCGGTTTCGCCCTTGACCATTCGCCCGGTCACGTCGCGGATGGCTTGGGGATATTTTTCATCGGTCAGGGAGTTGGCTTTCATTACGAGGTCCTTGTTGGCGTGGATAATCATCAGGCCGTCGCCCCGAACGACGTAGGCGCTGCCTGTATGGCCGACCTTGATCCCCAGAATCCGTTTTTCCAGTTCCTCAATGTAAATGGAGCCGACGAGAACTCCGGTAACTACGTTGCCGCTTTTGATAGGCGTGGCGAGGACGACGACCGATTTGCCTGTTGTCATCGATTTAAGGGGATCGGAGATCGAGGTGGCGCCTTTCATGCCGGCCTGGAAGTAGGCCCGGCTGCTCAGATTGCCTTTGGTCCCTTTCGTGTCGACGAGGGTTCCATCGGGCGTGATCCAGAAGATATTCTCGTAAATCCCGCTGTTATTTTTCATTTCCGAGCCGATATAGGCCAGCATGGCTTCCTGGTTGCCGCCGGACATTACCGGGGAGCGCGCGATGGCGTGCATTTCCGTTTTGCGGATATCGAACCAATTGCCGAGTCCTTCGGCGGTGGACACCGACATTGTTTGGAGCTCCTCCACGACATTGTCGGTGACGATCGCCCGGGCCCGCCAGTAGTTGAGCCCGCCCAGGGCGGCGAGGGCCACCAGGACGATAGCCAGAATAGTAACTGTGAGTTTTGCTTGAATAGTTTTCACGAAATCAGTCCTCCAAAATGGGCCGGAACCCTTCTGCATGTAATCTTATAGTAGATGCAAGGCGCGTGCCAATATCGGCGCGCGTCTGTGGGAGAAAGCCCGGAAGCTTATATTTGCGCGAGCAAAACGAATTTATTCTTTCTTGCCGGGCACGAGGTTTATATGCAATATGCGACAAAATGGCGCAATTATTGCAATTTGGGGGTAGGGGGCGGGGCCTTTGTGCAGGGTGAGCTGTCCGCTTACGGTTTGATGGTTTGTTTGTAGACCTGTTTGCCGTCTTTGAGTTCGATGATGACTACGCCTCTGACGGCGTCGTGGGTGGCGTTGAGGTTCATTTCGCCGCTTACGCTGTTGAAGTTTTTGGTGGCGGCGAGGGCTTCGCGGATTTTGTTGGCGTCGGTGCTGCCGGCGCGCTTGATGGCGTCGATGAGCAGGTATACGGCGTCGTAGCCCATGGCTGCCATGGAGTCGGGGGTCTGGCCGTATTCCTTTTTGTAGGCTTCGACGAATTTGTTGGAGGCGGGGTTTTTGTCTTCGGTGGAGTAGAAGTTGGTGAAGTAGGTGTTGTTGGCGGCCTGCGGGCCGGAGAGTTCGACGAGTTTGGGCGAATCCCAGGCGTCGGCCCCGAGGATGGGCACGGTGATGCCGAGTTCGCGGGCCTGCTTGATGATTTTGCCTACGTCTTCGTAGTAGCCGGGGATATAGATGGTGTCGGGGTTTTGGGCTTTGAGCTTTGTGAGGATGGGTTTATAGTCCTGGTCTTTCTGGAGGTAGGCTTCCTGGGCGACTATTTGCCCGCCGCCGGCGGTGAAGGCGCTTCTGAATATTTCGGCGAGCCCTTTGCTGTAGTCGCTGGAGTTGTCGACCATGACGGCGACTTTGCGGGCACCGAGGCCTTTAAGGGCGAAATCGGCGCCGACTTTGCCCTGGAAGGAGTCGATGAAGCAGGCGCGGAAGGTGTAGTCTTTTACTTTGCCGGTGCGCTCGTCGACGGTTACTTTGGGGTTGACGGTGGCGGCGGCGACGAAGGGGATTTTGTTGGCTTCGGCGACGGCCGAGGCGGCAATCCCGCAGGAGCTTACGGTGAAGCCGGTTACGGCGACTACTTTGTCCTGGGAGATGACTTTGGCCATGGCGTTGGTCGATTCGGCCGGTTCGCCTTTGTTGTCGGCGGTTATTATTTCGATCTGTTTCCCGAGGACGCCGCCGGCGGCGTTGATTTCTTTGAAGGCCAGCTTGGAGCCGTTTGCAGCCGAGGTGCCGTAAGACGCGGTGTTGCCGGTGAGTTCGTACACCATGCCGATTTTTATGCCTTTGCTTGCGGTGTCTCCGCAGCCGGAAACGAGACCGGCGAGAATGATGATGGCGAGTGCGATGCTGCTAGCAGTCATCCGTTTCAAAGTTTATCCCCCTTTTGAAAGAAGCCTATTTTAGGATCTGCCGTTGGATGGGTTTACTGGTATGCGCCGCTGTCTGATGTCCTGACTACACGATATTTGACGCGCAGCGTGAAAACCCTCCACGACAGATGAGCATTTTTTCAACCGGTAGCGGCGAAAATAAAAACCCGGTCGACAGCGACCGGGTTTTATTCTGCGATTTATTTGCCGAAGTGGCGGGCCAGGAGGCCTTTGAAGGCGGCGCCGTGGCGGGCTTCGTCTTTGCACATTTCGTGGACGGTGTCGTGGATGGCGTCAAGGCCGAGTTCTTTGGCTCTTTTGGCGATGGCGAGCTTGCCCTGGCAGGCGCCGAATTCGGCTTCGACCCTCATCTGGAGGTTCTTTTCGGTGGAGGGGGCCACGCACTCGCCCAGCAGTTCGGCGAATTTGGCGGCGTGCTCCGCTTCTTCGAACGCGATTCTTTTATATGCTTCGGCGACTTCCGGGAAGCCTTCGCGGTCGGCCTGGCGGCTCATCGCGAGGTACATGCCGACTTCGGTGCATTCGCCCATGAAGTTCATTTTCAGGCCTTCGACTATCTGGGCGTCGACACCGCTGGCTACGCCGATGCGGTGTTCATCGGCCCATTTCAGGTCGCCGGCGGTCTGCTCGACGAATTTCGCAGCCGGGGCTTTACAGTGCGGACAGTTCTCGGGAGCGGCGTCGGCTTCGTGAACGTAGCCGCAGATGGTGCATACGAATTTTTTCATCGGAAATCCCCCTTTTGATAATTATTATTTCTCAATAATTTATATTGGTATTTTAGCATGCCTTACTTATTCTTGGCAATACTTCCGGGGAGAAAAATTTTGCGACGCCCGGCGCGCGGCGTTGCCGGCCCGCAACGACCACACTCCCCGGGGCATCGGGGGAGCGCTCCGCCGGGGAGAAAACCGCAGGGCGAGGAAGCGGGGGGAGTGGGCTTTCGCGGCAAAGAGTGGTAATATTATATTGTCTGGTCAGTCGGACAACGATCGGAATATGTTTTCTGGAGAGGTGCGCGTGAAGATGAATGTGAGAGATGCAGCCGAGCAACTGAAAGATGAAATCGTCTCCTGGAGAAGGCAGATCCATGCGAACCCCGAGGTGGGCTGGCACGAAGTGGCGACGGGAAACATGGTGGCCGCGGAGCTGGAGAAGATGGGCATAGAGGTGACGCGGGTGGCCAAGACGGGTGTGCTTGGCGTGATTAAGGGGGCGACGCCCGGCAAGACGGTGGCGCTGCGGGCCGATATGGACGCCCTGCCGATAACCGAGGCGAACGAGGTTCCCTATAAGTCGCAGAACCCCGGGGTGATGCACGCCTGCGGCCATGACGGGCATACGGCGATGCTGCTGGGGGCGGCGAAGATCCTGAGCGGGATGCGGGATAGAATACAAGGCACGGTGAAGCTTTTTTTCCAGCCGTCGGAGGAGATCGGCGGGGGGGCGCTGGCATTTATCGAGGCGGGGGCTCTGAAAGGGGTGGACGCTATTCTGGCGATTCACTTGTGGCCGGAACTGCCGACCGGCAAGGTTTCGATCGTGGGCGGCCCGCGGATGGCTTCGGCGGATAAGCTGTTCATCACGGTCAAGGGGAAGGCGGGGCACGGATCGATGCCGCATCAAGGGGTGGACGCCATTCTCGCCGCCGCCGCGATCACGATGAATCTCCAGTCGATCGTGAGCAGGGAGATTGCCCCGCTTGAGCCGGCGGTGGTGACGATCGGGAGGTTCTGGGGCGGGACGACCTGGAATATCACCTGCGACGAGGTGCAGCTGGAAGGGACGACGCGGTGCTTCAACCGCGAGATCAGGAGGAATTTCCCGGCGACGATCGAGAGGATTATCAAGAGCACGGCGGCTTCGTACCGGGCTGAGGCCGAGCTGGAGTATGTGCCTATTTCGCCGCCGACGATCAACGATCCGCTGGTGGCGAAGGTGGCGGCCGGTGCGCTGACCGAGCTGTACGGCGAAGAGGCTTTAGGCGAGATGGAGAAGGTGATGGGCGGGGAGGATTACGCTTATTATCAGGAACTCATCCCGGGGGCGATGGTATTCATGGGGGTAGGCAGCAAGGAGAAACAGACAAATTACCCGCTCCATAACGAACGGTATAATCTCGATGAGGATATGCTGCCGGTCGGCGCCGCGCTGCATGCGCAGTTCGCGCTGAATTATTTGAAGGGTTAGGTTTTTACCGAGAAGCAGACGAAAAGCCCGCGTGTTTGTCACGCGGGCTTTGTTCGTGTTGGGTTATGGCCGCCGGGAGAAGGCGATTCTGAGAGCGGTTGGCGTCTGCTAGATCTTGGCAAGGCACTCCGCCGCTCTGTTGATTATGCGTTCGGTCATGTCGATCGGATCTTTACCGTTGGCTTCCCTGACATCGAGGAGCATCCAGACGGATTCGTTCGTCTTGTTGTCGATCAGCATATATTTCATGCCGGCGTTTCCGTAGGTGTCATAGTGAGCGGGGGTTACCGAGATCCGCTCCACGGGTTTCTTGACTTTCCTCTTTTCCGTCATCCAGCGTCCTTTCGAGTCCTGGATTCTGGTTTCGATTTCTACCTCCACCTGCTCGATGTAGGTGTAGACTTTTTCGGGCACAAAGCGTTTATCGTAGCCGAAAGAGCTTACTTTGATGTGTAAAACGGCGTCGGTCAACAGCGGGGTGAATCTGGCTATTTCGGCTTTGTAGCGCGCCGGATCCTCGGTCTCAAGCCGGCGCACGTCTTCGCCGATCGCCCTGCTTATCATGTCTTTGAGCTGGTTGAGCGAGATGAAGTTGAAGCTGCTGTTGACCCATCTGGCTCTGTCCTGGATAAACACGTTGTTATATACGTTTTCCAGCCTGCGGGTATGGAATTCGTCCATCTCCGCTTTGGGATCGGCCGAGGTTGTTATCAGGACGGTTTTTATGCTTCGAAAGTTAAAGCCGGATTTTTTCCATTCGTCTTTGCGCTCTTCGGCTTGACAGACAGCCGTCGACAGAAGCAGCAGACAGGCAATGAATAAAGCTGCGTATTTTGGTCTCACTTTTCTCCTCCTTTATCCTTCCAGTGCAAAGCCCGATGCCAGGCGGTTAGCTGCCTGCGCTACTCAGCGCGGCGCTTATTTTTGTATTTTCGCCCACGAGTCCTTGAGGCCGACGATGCGGTTGAAGACGGGCTTTTCGAAGGTCGCGTCGGGGTCAACGCAGAAGTAGCCGTGGCGGATGAATTGGAAGCGGTCGCCGCTTTTGGCGTTGACGGCGAAGGGTTCGATGAGGGAGGACAGGGTGATGAGCGAGTCGGGGTTGACGCGGGTGAGGAAGTCTTCGTCGCCGGCTTCGGGGTCTTCGTAGGGGAAGAGGTGGTCGTAGAGGCGGACTTCGACAGGCAGGGCGTAGGCGTCTGATACCCAGTGGACGGTGCCTTTGACTTTGCGGGTGCTGCCTGAGCCGCTTTTGGTTTCGGGATCGTAGGTGCAGCGTAGTTCGACGATATTACCGGCGGCGTCTTTGACGACTTCTTCGCATTTGATGATGTAGGCGCCTTTGAGGCGGACTTCGCCGCCGGGGGTGAGGCGGAAGTATTTGGGTGGCGGGTTTTCCATGAAGTCGTCCTGTTCGATGTAGAGGACGCGGCCAAAGGGTACGCTGCGCGTCCCGAGGGCTTCGTCTTCGGGGTTGTTTTCGATTGTGAGGGCTTCGATTTTGTCTTCGGGGTAGTTGGTGAGGACGACTTTGAGGGGGCGGAGGACGGCCATGAGGCGCGGGGCTTTGGGGCCAAGGTCTTCGCGGACGCAGTGTTCTAGGAGGGCGAAGTCGACGACGCTGTCGGCTTTGGCGACGCCGATGCGGCCGCAGAAGTCGCGGATGGCTTCGGGGGTGTAGCCGCGGCGGCGCAGGCCGGAGATCGTGGGCATGCGGGGGTCGTCCCAGCCGGCGACGCGGCCGTTTTCGACGAGGGCCCGCAGTTTGCGTTTGCTCATTACGGTGTAGGTGAGGTTGAGGCGGGCGAATTCGATCTGCACGGGGCGGGGCGTAAATTCGCCGAGGATGTCGACACACCAGTCGTACAGGGGCCGGTGGGCTTCGAACTCCAGGGTGCAGATGGAGTGGGTGATGCCTTCATAGGCGTCGGAGAGGGGGTGGGCGTAGTCGTACATGGGGTAGATGCACCACGCATCGCCGGTGCGGTGGTGGTGGGCCCGCATGATGCGGTAGAGGACGGGGTCGCGCAGGTTGAGGTTGGGGGAGGCCATGTCGATCTTGGCGCGAAGGACGCGGGCCCCGTCGGGGAATTCGCCGTTTTTCATGCGCTCGAAGAGGTCGAGGTTTTCGGCGACCGGGCGGTTCCTGTAGGGGCTTTCTTTGCCCGGCTCGGTGAGGGTGCCGCGGTAGCTGCGGATCTGCTCGGCGGAAAGGTCGCAGACGTAGGCTTTGCCGGCGAGGATGAGGTCGCAGGCGTAGTCGTAGAGTTTGGCAAAGTAGTCGGAGGCGTAGAAGAGGCGGTCTTCCCAGTCGAAGCCCAGCCAACGGACGTCTTCCATGATGGATTCGACGTATTCGGTTTCTTCTTTGCTGGGGTTGGTGTCGTCGAAGCGCAGGTTGCATTTGCCGCCGTATTTGAGGGCGGTGCCGAAGTTGAGGCAGATGGATTTGGCGTGGCCGATGTGGAGGTAGCCGTTGGGCTCGGGCGGGAAACGGGTGTGGACGCGCTGGCCGTATTTGCCGCTGGCGTTGTCTTTGTCGATGATGTCGTGAATGAAGTTGCCGCTTATGTGGTGTTCGGGTGTGGACATGGCGCTGTGCTCCCTTGCTGGTATTAGTTCCGTTGCCGGTTGATAGGGCGTACGTGGCTATAATAGATTATTTTATCATAATAGCGACAATATACCAACTAAAGCAGTTGGGGGGACGGAAAAAGAAAAGCCTTGCGGCTTTTCGCAAGGCCGGGACTATCAATAGACCTATAGCTTGGGCTTTATCAACGGTCTGACTCCTCTATCGGTTTTTCGGGAACCTTGCCCATCCTCTCCAGGCTGGCGGCGATGCGCTGCAGGGAGCGCGAGATTTGCGTGAACTGCCACAGGACGTAGGCAATTATCGCGATGTGCAACAGGGCGAACACTATGCCGAAGCCGCTCATGAACCCCATCATTCCGGGGCCATAGCCGTAACCGAAACCCATCATGCCGATGCACCTCCGCTGCGTAGTGTCTTAGTATACGCCGGGGGTGGGGGGAGTATGTATGGAGGGGGCGCTATTTGCAGACGAAGACGCGGTTGCCGCCGGCGTATTTGGCTTCGTAGAGCATGGTGTCGGCTTTGCGGACAAGGTCGTCGAGGCTGAGCGCTTCCCCGCTCTGGGCGGTTATGACTCCGAAGCTGGCGGTGACGGACACGATTTCGCCGCCGTCGGCGACCGCCATGGCTTCGACCGCCTGCCTTAGCCGCTCCGCCAGTTCCCTGGCCCCGGCCTTGTCGACGCCGGGCAGGATTATGACGAATTCGTCGCCGCCGTAACGCCCGAAGATGTCTTCGGCGCGCAGGCTGCGGCGGCAGGTGTCGGCGAAGTCGGCGAGCACTTTGTCGCCCGATATGTGACCGCGGGTGTCGTTGACGAGTTTGAAGTCGTCGAGGTCGGCGAGGATGAGGGATATGGGGTTATTGTTTTGGTGGGCGTGGGCGACTAGTTCCTTGCCGAGTTTTTTCCAGCGGGTGCGGTTCCAGGCTTTGGTGAGCGGGTCGATGGAGGCCTGGAGGCGCAGGCCTTCGACGATGGCCGAGAAATGGGTGATGTCGCGGAGGACGACGATGGCGCCGGCGTCTTCGCCTTGGCTGTCATGCAGCGCGATGCGCTGGAGCTGATAGTTGACCCGCTCGCCGTCGGCGGCGAGGTACATCGTCTGTTCTTCGGCAGCGCCGTCTAAAATGGGCAGCATTGCGGCGTATTCCCGGAAGAGGTCGCGGCCTTGCTTGCCTTTCGCCCCGTCGGCGAGGACGGGAAGGGTGCGGACGGCGGCGAGGTTGAAGTCGGCCAGGCGTCCTTCGCGGTCGAAGACGAGGAGGCTGTCGGATAGCCGTTGGAATACTTCCTGGCGGGCGAGGGGGACGGTCTCTAGCATGTCGAGGCCGAAGGTTGCCCAGGCGTAGAGCAGCGCCGGGACGAGGAAGGCGGCGGGGTGTGGGTCGATGCCCCAGGGGATGGCTTTCATGAGGTAGGCGATGTAAACGCCCCAGGGGAACAGGGAGCCGAGGAAGAGGACGAAGGCCTGTCTGCTTTTTTCGGCGGGCGCATTCCGCCAGGCACGGGCGAAGAGAAGGTTGCCGTAGAGGACGGCGAGGTTGATGTAGGCGGAGTGTATCCAGTACCACGGCCCGGGCTTAAAGGCAACGACCGGGAAGGGGGCGTCAGGGTTGAGACGCAGGGGGCCGTAGTGAAGGTGGTGAAGTTCCGAGGTGTTGCTGAGCAGGAAGGTGATGGTGGAGAGCATGAGCAGGACGGCTTTGAGCTGAGTCCACTGATCGTTTTTCGTTTTGGTGTGGTGGACGGCGAGGATGATCCAGGCGGCAGGCAGGAAGGCGATGCCGACGGATTCGACGCGCAGCCAGAACCTGATCGCCGGCAGGGTGTCGCTGGCGAGTTCGCACATATAGCCGAAGGTGTAGATGGCAATGAGAAGGGTGAAGAGGAAGAACGCCCGGCCGAGGGGGCTCCGGCGGCGGCGCCAGGCAACAAACGACAGGGTGCCGATAACAAGGACGCTTATGCCGATGAGGGCAACGAGTGCCCATCTTGCCGAGTACAATGCAACCACCCTTTGGTTTTCCATAATAAGGCACTGTTAATACAATGTCGATTTTATCATCTCCAATCTTTTGCAAACAAGTATTCTGGATAAAAAGTAGCTGAGCTGTGCGCAAAAATTATTGTCCGCGGTCATGTATCGCGACGGCGATGGTTTGGCGGGGGACGACAAAAAAGGACCGCGCGGTCCTTTTTTGCTTTGGCTGGCTGAGATAAAGGGTGGGATGAATAGTTAGCCGGGTTGGTAGTGGTCTTCGAGGGCTTTCGCGGCGATGGCTTTGACGTCTTCCCACTCTGGGGCGGCGGCTTTGACAAGGATGGCGCGCAGTTTCTGGATGGCGGAGGAGTAGTCGTCCAGGCCGAGGGCTTCTTCGACGTGGGCGGCGCCGCGACGGGTGAGGATGATGTCGTCGGTGGTGAAGGCGACAGGGTTGTCGTCTTCTTCGCCGAATTTGACGGTGACGCCGCTGATGAGGCCGGCGGTGTAGAGCGCGTTGACGGCGCGGCCGAGGGCTTCGCCGGCGAGCCCCATGCTCTGGGCGGCGGCGTTCATCTGCGGTTTTTTGGCGTTGCGTTCGGCGTAGAGGGCGTAGAGGAGTTTTTCGGCGTTGGCGTCCAATGGTTTTTCCCCCTTTTCGGTGTGTTCGGTTATAAGATTATATGCCGGAGGCGCGTCGTTTGGCAGGGACGGGAAGGAATAAGGCGGTGGCGGGGGGATAAGCTAATGGCACCAGATGATGAGGAGGAGACGGCATGGAGCAAGGGATTCCGGTGACGGTGGAGCTGCCGCAGGAGGTTTATGAGGAGGCGGCGAGGATCGCGCGCTACCGGGGCGAGTCGGTGGGCGAGCTGGTGACGGCGGCGGTGCGGGCGGTGGTGGCGGCGGAACGGGCGGAGTACGCGTACCCCGACTGGCCGCTGGGCCCGGCGCCGGGGTGGGAGAACAGGCGATAAAAAAAGACGCCCCTTGCGGGGCGGCGGTGCGGGGGCGGCGGTGTTAGAATTTGTAGGTGAGACCGAAGCCCCAGCCTTTGACGGTGACGTCTGTGGTGACACTGGCGTGACTGGACTCGTATGGCGCCGGAGCGTTGAGGTGGGCACCGGCGAATTTGAGGCTGTCGAATTTGGTGTCGCGGTAGCTGACGTTAAGCTGGAGGTCTTTGCCGAGGTCGTAGGAGAGGCCGGCTTCCCAGTTGCGGTAGTCGCTGCCGAAGGAGGCGAGGCCCCAGAGGTTTGTTTTATTGGCGATATTGTAGGAGCCGATGACGCCGAACTGGAAGGTATCCTGGTCGTCGGTCCACAGCTCGGGGATGGTGAGTCCGGCTGACCAATCACGATAGCTGCCGCTGATATTGGTCTTGACGCCGCCTTTGTAGCGGACGGCGCCGACGAAGGCGTTCCAGTTTTTGTTGAGGTTGTAGAGGACGTTGAATTCGTCGGAGCGGATTTTGCCGTCGAAGCCGAGGTTGACGGTCGCGCCCCTAATGTCGAAGGAGCCGCTCCAAATAGTCCCGGTCGGGTTGTATTGGCGGTATTGCAGTGCCCATTTGTTTCCAATACCGATGGTCAACCCGAGATCAAGATTGGCGTCTCCGTCGAAGTCACGCGAGGCGCTGTAGCTGAAGGAGCCGTAGTTGCTGAGGATGGGGAATTCTCCAACGTAGCCGCTGGCGGTGCCGGTGGCGCTGAAGTCGAGGCTGGGCCGGAAGGTGTAGTCGATGGCGACTTTGCCTTTTTCGAAGTCCATGAGCGGGGCGGCGGACGCCACGCTGGTGAAGGCGAAGACGAGCAGCGCGATGAGGGTTATTTTTTTCATCCTGTTTCCTCCATTCTTTCCTTTATTGCTTTCCCGCACCATTTAGTGCATATGCTGCCATTGCCGGCCAGCAATTATGCACGTAAGTCCACAACGGACTCATTGGTAAAATTTTACATCCAGGCGGCGCAAAATATTTGTCGGTGTCCGCGAGGCGGGCGGGCGCAATTTGGGCAGAAAGCCTTGTCGGTCGGCAAAAAACGCACCGCGGGCCAGGCGGCGGCCCGTCGGGCGGCAGAGGCCGGCCGCGGGACAGGGATTATGGGGTAGGTTATTGTCGATAAAAAATGCGGGCAGAGCTGTTGTGTCTGCCTTTAAAGGGTATGAAGAAGCCTCCCGTGACTGCGGGAGGCTTTTGGGTGTTTTTTCGGCGTTTGGCGGGTTTGTTGTCGGTCGGGCGCAGTCAATAATTTCATTATTTTTCTATTTTTTCCGTATTTTGCAGGAAGAGGGGACTAATGGCAAGAATTTTACAATACTTTGTTTTTGGGGGCTTGCCTTGTGTATCAGCGTTTGGGCTTGGTGGATTATGCGGAGGTCGTGGAGAATATGGGACAGGGCCTGCTGGTGTTTGCGCCGGCTGCGGCAGGCGCGCCTTTCGAGCTGGTGTACGAGAGCCCGGAGGCTGCGCGGCTGCTGGGGATGCCGCCCGGGAGTCTTGAGCAGGCCGATTGCCCGTTCACCGGCAGCCTGTTTCCGGCTTTGGCCAAGGTGGCGGCGACGCGGAAACGCCTGACGACGGAGAAACGCCTGGAGACGGCCACGGGGGTAAGGTGGCTGCGGATCAGGATTTTTCCGCTTAAAGGGGCGAGGCTGGGCGTCTTGCTGGAGGATGCGACAGAGGCCCGCCTGGCGCAGCAGAAGCTGGCGGAGGGGCGAGCTGATGTTCAGGATGATTTCGGAGAACAGCCGCGATTGCTTGTGCCTGCACGGTGAACGGGCCCGCTATGTTTATGCTTCGCCGGCTGTCCGGACGCTGCTGGGATACGAGCCTGAGGAGCTTATCGGCAAGACGCCTTTTGATATAGCCCACCCGAACGATCTGCAGTCGATTTTGGAGCCTTTCCGGAAGATGATGATGACGGGAGCTCCTTTCGGGGGCGTGACGGCGCGATACCGCCGCAAGGACGGGGTGTACCGCTGGCTGGAGACGATGGTGGTGAAGGTGGACGGCTGCCCGCTGCCGGGGGTGCTTTATCAGAGCTCGACGCGCGATGTGACTGAGCGCAAGCAGATGGAGGAACGGCTGACGGAGATGGGGTACCGCGATGCTTTGACGGGCCTTTATAACCGCGGCTATTTCGAGGAGGAGCTGAAGCGCCTCGACCGCCGGCGCGGCGGGACGGTGGGGCTGATTATCGTCGATGTGGACGGGCTAAAGGTGGTGAACGACGCGCTGGGCCACGACGCGGGGGATGAGCTTTTAAAACGCACGGCGCTAACGCTGACGGAGTGTTTCCGGCATGATGATCTGGTTGCCCGGATAGGCGGCGACGAGTTCGCGGTGCTGCTGAGCGATGTGACGATGGACGATCTCCGCCAGGCCGGCCGGCGGATCATGAAGATGGCTGAGGAGGATAACTGCGGTAACGCGCCGGTTTTGAGCCTGTCGCTAGGGTATGCCGTCGGGGAGGATAGCGCGACGCCGATGCGGGAGCTTTTCCGGGCGGCTGATGATAATATGTACCGCGACAGGTTGTACCGCGGCAAGAGCGCCCGCGGGGCGATCGTTAATATTCTGCGCCGCCTGCTGACGGAACGGGATTTCGCGACCGAGGAACACGGCACCCGGCTGGAGGCGCTGACGGTGAGGCTGGGAGTAGCGGCAGGGCTGAGCGAGGAGCGGCTGGGAGATTTGGCTCTTTTTGCCCAGTTTCACGATGTGGGAAAGGTGGGTATTCCGGACGCTATCCTGAGCAAACCCGGGCCGCTGACGCCCCAGGAGCGCAAGGAGGTGGAGCGCCACTGCGATGTGGGCTACCGGATCGCGGCGGCGTCAAACGAGCTGCTGCCGATCGCGGAGTGGATTTTGCGGCATCACGAGTGGTGGAACGGCAAGGGGTACCCGCTGGATCTGGCGGGTGAGAGTATTCCGCTGGAGTGCCGGCTGCTGGCGATCGCGGACGCTTATGACGCGATGACGAGCGACCGCCCGTACCGCAAGGCGATGGGCCACGATGCGGCTCTGGCCGAGATAAGACGCTGCGCAGGGACGCAGTTCGATCCTTCACTGGTGGATGTTTTCCTGGGACTGGAGTTTGAGGAGTAGAAATGGCGAAGCCCCCGGCGGATGCCAGGGGCTTCGTGATACGCCAAAATAAAAAGCCCCGCAATTTGCGGGGCTTTTCGCACTTGTGGAGCCGATAAGAGGACTCGAACCTCCGACCCGCGCATTACGAATGCGCTGCTCTACCAACTGAGCTATACCGGCATTGGTCCGATAACTATTTTAGCTTCTTAGGCCGGAAATGTCAACAGCATCGGCAAAGGCAATGTTTGTAAGGCTCAGGCGAGGAGGGTGCCGGGCAGGGTGTCTGGTATGTCGTCGCCGGCGGCGATGAGGGTGTTGACGATGTCGGCGTCGAGACGATTGGCGGCAACCATGTCGAGCATGATTTTTTCGACTTCGCGGGATGGCATGGTGGGGCGGTACGGCCGGTCCTCGCGCAGGGCGGCGTAGACGTCGGCAACGGCGACGATGCGGGAACCGAGCCGGAGGTTGGCCGGCGGAATACGGAAGGGATAGCCGGTGCCGTCGAGGGTTTCGTGGTGGAAGGCGGCCCATTCGGCGATGACCTCGAAGCCGTCGATCTGGGTGAGGATACGGTGGGTGTAGTAGACGTGCTGCTTGATGATCATGAATTCGCTGGGGGTGAGCTTGCCGGGCTTCTCGAGGATGCTGTTGGGGACGGCGAGTTTGCCGAGGTCGTGGAGGAGGCCGGCGACGCGCATGATTTTGGTTTCGGTGTCGGAGTAGCCTTTGGCGCTGGCGAGATGGGAGGCGACCGAGGCGACCGTCCGGGAATGGGTGGCGGTGAAGCGGCTGGTACGGTCGACGATGGTGGCGAATATTTCGGCGGCGCTGAGGAGGCCGTCGATGTTGAGCCGGACCTGGCCATGGCTCTGGAGGTCGCGGAAGAAGTGGTCGTAGTAGTGGGGGGTGGCGAGGTCGAACCAGAAGCTGTCCTTGCAGGCGATCTCGCCGAAGGCGTTGACAAGCTCGGGGTCGAACTGGCTGCCGCTCATGCGGGCGAGGGCGGCGAGGATGTCCTCGCGCTGGTCGAGGATGTAGCGGCCGTCGTCGATGAGGACTTCGATGGTGTCGGCAAGGTTGATGATGCGCCCGGCGATAGGGATGTCTTTGCCGGCGAGGCCGGAGGGGCTGGAGCCGTCCCAGCGGTCGTGATGATGGCGGATGGGTTTGGCCATGGCTTTGAACAGGGGGTTGTCGGCGAGCAGGCGGTAGCCTTCCTCGGCGTGCTGGTAAAGGTGGGTGACGGGCTTGCGGCTGTAGAGCTTGTTTTTCTCTTCCCACCTCGCGGCAGCGCCGATGTCGTGGAGGAGGGCGGCGTAGAGGAGGGTTTGGCGCGGCCCCTGGGCCAGCCCGAGGTGGCCGCCGATGCTGTCGGCGATCATGGCGGTGCGCCAGTGGTGGCGGGAAAGGCCGCCGTCGGCCAGTTCGAGGGCGAGGGAGAATGCTTTGAGGAGGTTGGTCAGGTGGATGCTGAAGATCAAGATGTCACCCCGCTGTTTTGTGATGAAAACATTCCCTGGCAGAGCATGTTTCGTCGAAATCTGTCTGTATACCCGCTTAATTGTTGGTTAGTATGATTTTTTAGCAGCCGCCAGGCGGCCAGGGCTGTAATCCAAGTTTTTCAACAAGACAAGCGCCTGCCGGTCTGCTAAACTTATGTTAACATAAGTGGGAGGTGGGGGACGGGTGACTGTATATGACGTACTTAACAGGATCGACAAAGATTTGGTTGTCTGCGAGAATACCATCCGCCGTTCTCGCCGCAAGAAAACGCTTTACGTGCTGGTAAAGGCGACGGAGCGCAAGCGGGCTCTGGCGGAGATAAAGGAGTATATTCTTGCGAATCATTGATGTGGCAGCCGCTTCGCCGTTTTTCAGACGCAAGCCTCCCGGTGGGAGGCTTTTTTATTTTGGCGGTAGTTCGCGCTTTTTTTCTTCCTTTTTCGTCTTTGCGGGCCGATTTTCCTGCGGAATAAATTCCCAGTAGAGCAATAGGTTATTAAATCGCCGCAGATGGAGGCTTATCAACAATCTCAGTAAATGAAGACGTGAGGGCGTTCAGAAGCCCCCAGATGCTAGGCGCTCCGAGGAGCAACGCCGCAGATGGGGGCTTATCACCGGCCAAAGGCAAAGCCAGCGATTGTTCAGAAGCCCCCAGATGCAAGGCGCACCGGAGGAGCGCGCCGCGACGCGTACTCGGGGGTACGCTAGCCAGCGCTCCGAGGAGCAACGCCGCAGATGGGGGCTTATCAACAATCGCAGCAAAAGACGTGAGGGCGTTCAGAAGCCCCCAGATGCTAGGCGGCTCCGCCGGGCGTGAAGCGACGCGTACTCGGGACGTACGCTAGCAAGCGGCCGGCGGAACAACAACGCAGATGGGGGCTTATCAACGCCCTCACATATGGAGGCGGAGGAGGAGGATGGTCGCCATCCCTACCCCCATCGTCAGCGGCATGTTGCGAAAGCGCCAGGCGACGAGGGCGGCGACGATGCCGGCGAGGAGGTAGGGGTTGCCCCAGGTGAGGTCGAGGGCGCCGCGGGGGAGGACGAGGGCGGGGACGATGAGGGCGGTGAGGATGCCGGTGGGGACGTGTTTGAGCCAGCGGTAGAGCCAGGCGGGGATGCCGGTTTGCCGGAAGGCGAGCTGGGCGCCGAAACGGGTGAGGAAGGTGACGGCGGCCATGCCGAGTATGATGATGACGATGTCGCTTCTCATGCCGTTTCCTCCTTTGGGGGGCCGCTTTCGATGATGCCGCCCGCGAGTGTGGCGGCGAGGGCGGCGAGGATGATGTACCATTTGCCGGGTAGGTAGAGGGCGGCGCTTACGGCGACGACGGCGGCGACGGCGCAGACGATTAGGCTGGCGCGCGAGTCGAGACGGGGGATGAGCATGGCAAGGAAGGTGGCGGGCAGGGCAAAGTCGAGTCCCCAGGCGAGCGGGTCGGGGATGTATTCGCCGATGAGGACGCCGGTGACGGTGGCGGCTGCCCAGGCTGCGAAGAGGGCGCTGCTGGCGCCGAGCTGGTGGCTTTCGCTGTAACCGTGTTTTGCGATCCGGTCGATGGTTATGGCGTAGCTTTCGTCGACCATGAGGAAGGCGAGGAGGGCCTGGCGGGCGAGGGGCAGGCGGGTGAGCCAGGGGGCGAGGGAGACGCCCATGAGGAGGTGGCGGAGGTTTATGAGCAGGGTGGTGAAGACGATGAGGGTAAAATCCGCCACACCCATGCCGATCATGGTGGCGCTGATGAATTGGGCGGCGCCGGCGAAGACGATGAGTGACATGAGGATGGTTTCGAAGGGGGTGAGTCCGACGGTGAGGCCGACGATGCCGAAGGTGACGCCGAAGGGTACGACGCCGAGGAGGATGGGGAGGGTGTCGAGGGCGCCGCGGCGGAGGTCGGCGGTGTTGACGCTGGTCATGGTGTCAGCTCCCTGTGATGGTTTTATTCTTATGATAGCCGGCAGGAAATGCGCGGTAAATATCCAATTTAATATTTTAAGCGATAATTGGTTATGTGGCGGGAGGTTTTGGCAAAATGGATGTGTCCATTGATTTAACGACCGAGAGCGCCGGGCCGGAGCCGATGTACGAGCAGATCGCCGCCCGGATCGCCGCCCAGATAAAGAGCCGGGCGTTGGAGCCGGGAACGAAGCTGCCGCCGGAGCGCCAGTTGGCGGAGCGGTGCGGGGTGAGCCGGACGACGGCGATCAACGCGTACCGCCGTCTGGAGGAGATGGGACTGGTGCGGACGCGGGTGGGCAGCGGCACGTATGTGGCGGAGGTCACGGGCGAGACGGCGGCGCAGCCGATGCCGTGGCACCAGCTGCTGGTGCCGGCGTGGCAGAGCCCGGTGTCCGGCATTATCCGCGATTTGGTGGCGATGGATGCGTCGGCCGGGGTGTCGATGGCGACGGGGATGCCAGACCCGCGCCTGTACCCGTGGGCTGTTTTCCAGGGGCTGCTCGGCGAGGGAAATCTGGCGATGAGCGACCTCGGCCATATCGCGACCGAGGGCTACGGGCCGCTGCGGGAGGCGCTGGCCGCGCGCCATGCGGCAGCAGGGGTGCCGGCGAGGGCGGAGAATGTGGCGGTGGTGGCGGGATCCCAGCAGGGGCTTTATCTGCTGGCGAAGGTTTTCTTGAACCCTGGGGATTATGTGATCGTGGAGGCGCCGACGTATATGGGGGCGCTGCAGATTTTCCAGGCGGCGGGGGCGCGGCTGCTGACACTGCCGGCGCCGGGGCCGCTGCAGCTCGATTTGCTGGAGGACTATCTTATCCGCTACCGGCCGAAGCTGATGTATGTGATGCCGACGTATCAGAATCCGAGCGGCCGGGTGATGCCACAGGCGGAGCGGCAGGCGCTGCTGGCGCTGGCGGCCCGCCACCGCCTGGCGGTGATCGAGGACGACCCGTACAGCGATCTTTACTACGACCGCGAGCCGCCGCCGCCGCTGAAGGCGCTCGACCAGCACGGCGGGGTGATATATCTGCGCACTTTTTCGAAGATTGTTTTCCCGGGCCTGCGGGTGGGCTGGGTTGTCGCCCCGGAGGCGGTCATCCACCGCCTGGCGCAGGAGAAACAGTATGTCGATCTGCACAGCAATAATTTGGCCCAGTGGCTGCTTTACAAGTTCGCCGTTTCCGGGGGGCTGGACGATCATCTGGCGACCGTCCGCCGGGAATACCGCCAGCGGCGGGATGCGATGGCCCAGGCGCTCAGGCGGTTCGCCGGCGAGCGGCTGAGCTATGCGGTGCCGGGCGGGGGCTTTTATTTCTGGTGCCGGCTGACCGCTCCCGGCCTTACGACGAGGATGCTGCTGGCCGAAGCCGGCCGACAGGGGGTGAGCTTCGTGCCGGGGGATGCGTTTTATCCGGGCACGGAGGGGGAGCGGGAGTTCCGCGTGTGTTTCGCGACCAACGACGCCGAGGGTATACAGGAGGGGATCAAGCGATTGGCGCGGGCCACGGCTCAGGCGGAGAAAGGCGGCGGCCCGACGCAGCGCGGAGCGGCCGCACCCCTGCCGCCGATAATATAAGGGGTCGTTCCCTTTAAACTGTGCGCAGGCCGTTCAGGGCGCCGTAGGCAAGGCGCACCGAGGACGCGCAGCGACGCGTACACGTAGTACGCTAGCAAGCGCCCGCAGGAGCAACGCCGCCTACGGGGTCATCAACGGCCTGCCCCTGTACAAAAAGCAAACCCGCTGACTCTTGTCAGCGGGTTTGCTTTTAGCCGTTAGCTTTTTGGAAGTCGATCATGAATTGCGATAGCGCCCGGCACGATTCTTCCGGTACGGCGTTATAAGCGGAGGCGCGGCAGCCGCCGACGGAGCGGTGGCCGGCGAGGCCGACGAAGCCGGCTTTTTTGGCTTCGTCGAGGAATTTCTTCTCTAGTTCTTCGCTGGCGAGGCGGAAGGTGATGTTCATGAGCGAGCGGCTGTCGGGCTGGGCGTGGCCGCGGTAGAAGCCGCCGCTGTTGTCGATGGCGGCGTAGATGAGGCCGGCTTTGTCGGTGTTGCGCTTGTGGATGGCGTCGACGCCGCCCTGCTCCTTGACCCAGGCGAGGACGAGGCCGACGAGGTAGATGCCGAAGGTGGGCGGGGTGTTATAGAGGGAGTTGTCTTTAGCGTGGGTGGTGTAGCGCAGCATGGTGGGAACGGCGGTGTTGGCCCGTTCGAGGAGGCCGCGGCGAACGATGGCGACGGTGACGCCGGCCGGGCCGAGGTTTTTCTGGGCGCCGGCGTAGATGAGGGCGAATTTGCTGACGTCGACCGGCCGGGCGAGGATGTCGCTGGACATATCGGCAATGAGGGGCACGGCGCCGGTGTCGGGGAAGGAGTGCCACTCGGTGCCGAAGATGGTGTTGTTGGAGGTGAGGTGGATGTAGGCGCTGTCGGGGGGGTATCGGAGGTCGCCGACGGCGGGGATGCGGCGGTAGTTTTCGCCTTTGGCGCTGGCGACTTCGAAGACTTCGCCGAACTGTTTGGCTTCGGCGTAGGCTTTTTCGGCCCAGGCGCCGGTGAGGATGTAGCCGGCTTTGCGGCCGGGGGGGAGGAAGTTCATCGGCACCATGGCGAACTGGAGGCTGGCGCCGCCCTGGAGGAAGAGGACATCGTAGTCGGCGGGGATGGCCATGAGTTCTTTGAGGAGGCTGACAGCCTCGTTGTGGACGGCTTCGTATTCCTTGCCGCGGTGGCTCATTTCCATTATTGACATGCCGGCGCCGCGGAAGTCGACCAGCTCGGCCTGGGCTTTCTGGAGTACGGGCAGGGGCAGGGCCGACGGACCGGCGTTGAAGTTGTAGGCTCTCGTCATCAGGTTTTCCCCCTTGTGCTGTATTTCATTATATTGTTGTGTTTTTGTATTGTAGAATATTTTACCTCGCCCCGGCGGTTACGTCAAATTTTTTGGGCGAAGCGGGCAGGCAATATTTTACCATAAAAAGGCGACGGAAAACGACAGGAGTTTAGCTTCTGGTGTCGAATTGTTTAAACGCCATCAAGCGATTTTGCAGTCATTTTTTGCGGTAGTCCGGTCAAGACTATGTCAGTCTGGTCGAGGCCGGTATTTATTTATTAGGTGGGGACGGACAATGGACTTCATTTTTCTGTACACGGCGATGGCGGCAGCTTTCGCCCTGGCGATGGCAGGCGCGCTCGCTCTGAGGGCGCGGCCGGCGGTTGCCAACTGGCTGGCCCATGGTTTGTCGGCGATCGGTTCTCTGCTCGCCCTGGCGGGGGCGGCTTTCGTTTTTTCTGCCGGGCCGCAGGAGTTCAGCCTGCCGGGAGGGACGATGTTCGGACCGGTGGCGGTAAGAGCGGATTACCTGTCCGCTTTTTTCCTGGGTGTAATCGGCGCGGTGGGGGCGGCGGCGAGCGTGTACGCGGTGGCGTACAGCCGCGAGTACTACGGCCGGCGGCTTAGTTCGATGGCGGCGCTGTACGCCGCTTTTCTGCTGTCGATGCTGGTGGTGGTGACGGTCAGCCATGTGGCGGCTTTCATCGTGGCCTGGGAGCTGATGACGGTGACGTCGTTCCTGCTGGTGGCCCACGAACGGGAGAAAGCGTCGAGCAGCAGGGCGGCTTATGTTTATTTCGTGATGACCCATATCGGCACGGCGTTCATCATGGCGGCGTTCCTGCTGCTGGTGCCGCCTTCGGGGAGCATGGCGTTCACCGATCTTAAGGCGCCCGCGGGCTGGCTGCGCGACGCGGCGTTCGTGTGCGCGCTGATCGGCTTCGGCACGAAGGCGGGGATTATCCCTCTGCATGTGTGGCTGCCTGAGGCTCACCCGGCAGCGCCGACCCATGTGTCGGCGGTGATGTCGGGGGTGATGATCAAGACGGCGATTTACGGGATGGCCCGTTTTTATCTGGAGTTCCTCGGCACGGGGCCGGTGTGGTGGGGCATGGCGGTGCTGGCCGCGGCGGCGCTGTCGTCGGTGCTGGGGGTGCTGTACGCGCTGATGCAGCATGATGTGAAGCGCCTCTTGGCTTATCACAGTGTGGAGAATATCGGCATTATTATGCTGGGGATGGGCGGCGGCCTGGTGTTCGCGAGCGCGGGGCTGCCGGGGTTGGCCGGGCTGGCGTGGGCGGCGGCGCTTTTCCATGTGCTCAATCACGCGATTTTTAAGTCGCTGCTGTTCATGGGAGCGGGGGCGGTGCTACAGACTACCCATACCCGCGATATCGAGCATCTCGGCGGGTTGATCCGTTTTATGCCGTATACGGCCGCCTTTTTCCTGGCAGGCGCGGTGGCGATTTCCGGCCTGCCGCCGCTTAACGGGTTCGTGAGCGAGTGGCTGACTTTCCAGGCGCTGTTCGCGCTGCCGGCGGCGCTGGCGGGACTGACGGGCAAGCTGACAGCGGCGGTGCTTGTGAGCCTGCTGGGGCTGACGGGCGCGCTGGCGGCGGCCTGTTTCGTGAAGGTGTTTGCGATGATTTTCCTCGCCAAGCCCCGCAGTGCACATGTGGCGGCGGCGAAGGAGGCTTCCGGCCTGATGCTGGCGCCGATGGGCTTTTTGGCGGCGCTGTGCCTGGCGCTGGGGGTGCTGCCGGCGCCGCTGCTGGGCCTGCTGACACGGACGGTGGCCCCGTTCCTCGGCGAGGCGCCGGCGGCGACGCTGGCGGCGGGCGACTGGTACGCGGTGGGTTTCAAGGCTGCGGCGGCGACGGGGACGATGTCGCCGGCGGCGCTGGTGGCGCTGCTGGTGGCCGGGGCGGCTGTGGCCGCGGCGGGGTACCGCCTGTACGGCCGGGCGGGACGCACGGAGGGGGAGACCTGGACGTGCGGTATCGTGCCCAACGCGCGGATGGAGTATACGGCGACAGGGTTTTCCGACCCGATCCGCCGGGCGTTCCGGGCGATTCTGCTGCCTAAGCCGGATGTGGTGACTGAGGACGGACACCGTTATTTTGGCCGCCGGATGGTTTTCCATGTAAAGATTACGTATATTTTCACCGAACTGATATACAGGCCTGCGAGCCGGGGCACGGTGGCGCTGGCGCATTTCATGAAACGCCTCCAGACCGGGAGCGTGCAGCTTTATGTCGGCTATATCATGGCTGTGACGATCGCTGTGCTGGTCTGGAACACAAGGTGGTGAGCGCGGTGGAGTTGATTGTGCAGCTTGTTGCCGGCCTCGCCCAGGCGGCGATGGTCGCTTCGCTGGCCCCGCTGGTGGCCGGCCTGATAAAGACGGCGAAGGCGCGCCTGCAGAACAGGCGCGGGCCGGGGATATTGCAGCCTTATTACGATCTGGCGAAGTTTCTCGGCAAGGACAGTGTGGTGTCGCCGACGACTTCGTGGCTGTTCGCGGTTGCCCCGTCGGTGTATTTCGCCGCCGCGCTGGGTGCCGCGGCGCTGTCGCCGGTGCTGGCGCCGCTCGCTTCGGGCCTCGGCATGGGTTTGGCGGATTTGTTCATGCTGCTGTATCTGTTTGCGCTGGGCCGCTTTTTCCTGGCGCTGGCGTCGCTGGACGCGGGCAGCTCGTTCGGCGGCATGGGCGGCTCGCGGGAGATGTTCATCGCGGTGCTGGCCGAGCCGGCCATTCTGCTGGCGCTGCTGGCGGTGGCCCTGCCGGCGAAGTCGACCGGCCTGACGGCGATGGCGGCTTCGGCGGCGGGGGCGAAGTGGGCGCTGTCGGAGGTGTTTGCGGCCGTGGCGTTCTTTATCGTGCTGGTGGCCGAGACGGGCCGCATCCCGGTGGATAACCCCGATACCCACCTGGAGCTGACGATGGTCCACGAGGGGATGATTCTGGAGTATTCCGGCCGGCCGCTCGGTCTCATCCACTGGGCGGTGGCGATCAAGCAGCTTGTGATGATTACGCTGTTCGCGGTCCTCTTTTTGCCGGGGGCGCCGTTTTCGTGGCCACCGCTGGCGCAGGCGGCCGTGCTGGCCGTGAAGGTGGCGGCGACGGCGCTGGCCCTGGCGGCGGCGGAGACGGCGACGAATAAGATGCGGCTTTTTAGGGTGCCGGCGTTTATGACGGTGTCCGGCGTGCTGGCGCTGTTGGCGCTAGTGGCGCGGTAGGAGGAGAGAGGTATGGAGATTCTCGCAATTTTGCTGCTGATTTCGGTGTTTCTGCTGACAAGGACGACGCGCCTGTCGACGGCGGTGCATATCCTGGTGGCCCAGTCGGCGGTGGTGGCCGCGGCCTGCGCGGTGGCCGGCTGGCAGGCGGGCGAGGTGCATATGTTCGCGGCGGCGCTGTTGACGGTGGTGATAAAGGCAGGGTTGATCCCTTACGCGCTGCTGCGCCTGGTGCGCCTGCTGAAACGCGAGCGGGAGGTCAACCCGGTGGTCGGCCCCAACGGTTCTTCGCTGGCGGCGGTGGCTGCGATGGTGCTGGCGTACGGTCTGATCGAGCGGGCGCTGCCGGCGGTGGTCAGCCGCGACGCGGTGGCGACCGCGGTGGCGCTGGTGCTGATCGGGCTGTTCCTGATAATAACGCGGCGACAGGCGATCATGCAGATCGTCGGCCTGATAACGGTGGAGAACGGGCTTTACCTGCTGGGGCTGTCGACGACCCGCGGCCTGCCGCTGATCATCGAGCTGGGAATTTTCTTCGACGTGCTTGTGATGGTGACGGTGATGGTCATTCTGACTTTCCGCCTGAAACGGTCTTTCCAGACGACGGATACGAGTATTCTGAAAAGGTTAAAGGGTTGAGGCTATGTACGAATTGATCGTGCTCGCCCTCGGGCTGCCGGTGGTGACGGCGTTCGCGAGCCTGGCTACGCGCCGGCGGGGGCTTTTGACGGTGATGAATGTGGTCAGCAGCCTGGCGACCTGCGTGCTGGTCTTCGCCATTGCGGCCGGCGTGCTGCGTGACGGCCCCTTCGCGTGGGGCTGGCTGTACGTCGACTCGCTTAGTGTGCTGCTGCTGGTGGTGGTCGGGCTGCTGACTTTTACGGCGACGCTGTTTTCGGCGTCGTATATGGAAAACGAGGCGAACGAGGGCCATGTGCGGCCGGGGCTGCTGGGCGGCTATTACGCGCTGCTGCAGTTGTTCGCGTTTACGATGCTGGCGGTGCTGGTGGTGGAGAACCTCGGCCTGATGTGGGTGGGGGTGGAGGCGACGACGCTGGCTTCGACGCTGCTGGTGGCCTTTTACTTTAACCGTTCGGCGCTGGAGGCGGCCTGGAAGTATGTGATGGTTTGCAATGTGGGCATTTTGTTCGCGCTGTTGGGGACGATTCTGCTGTACTACGCGCAGCTGAGCGCGGGCGGCGGCGGGGCGGCCCTGAGCCGGGCGGCCCTGGAGGCTTTGAGCGGCCGGCTCGATCCTTTCCTGGTGAAGCTGGCGTTCGTGTTCATCCTGATCGGCTACGGGACGAAGGCCGGCCTGGCGCCGATGCATACCTGGCTGCCGGACGCCCACAGCCAGGCGCCGTCGCCGGTGAGCGGCCTGCTGTCGGGGGCGCTGTTAAGCTGCGCGCTGTATGTGCTGATCCGCAACCTGGGCATCGTTACGGCGGTGCTGGGGAGCGGGTTCGTGCAGGCGGCCCTGCTGCTGTTCGGGGTGCTGTCGGTGGCGGTGGCTGTGCCGTTCATGCTGGTGCAGCACGATATTAAAAGGCTGCTGGCGTATTCGAGCGTGGAGCATGTCGGCATCGTGAGCTTCGGCCTGGGGATCGGCACCCCGCTGGCGCTGTACGGGGCGGCTTTTCACATCCTCAACCACGCGGTGGCGAAGTCGGCGCTCTTTTATCTGGCCGGCATCATCAGCCAGCGGTATCGTACGAAGCATGTGATGCGCATCCGCGGGCTGTTCGCGGCGATGCCGGCGGTGGGGGCGATGTTCCTGGTGGCGGTGCTGGCGATCGTGGGCACGCCGCCGCTGAACGTGTTTTTCAGCAAGTTCGCGATTGTGGCCGCGGCGTTCGCCGCCGGCAAACCGGTGCTGGGCGCGGCGCTGCTGCTGCTGCTGGCCGGGGTGTTCGCGGGTATGATGTATTATACGACCCGGATGGTGTTCGGGGCGGCGCCGGGCGGCCTGTCGCCGACGCTGCCGGGAGCGTGCGCGCTGGCGGCGGTGGGTCTGTCGCTGGCGTGGGTGGTCGGCACCGGCCTGTATATGCCGCCGGTACTGCACGAGCTGCTTACCAGGGCGGCGGCGCAGATGTTCGCCGCTACGGGAGGGCTGTAAGATGGATAAGACTTTTGTCGTCAAAGGAGATAATCTGCGGGCTGCGGCCAACGCGTGCGCGAGCCGCAGCCGCCACGGGCTGCTGGCGATGTTCGCCTGCGACGAGCGGGCGATGTCGGGCTGCTACGCGGTGTACTGCCTGTTCGACGGCCGCCAGCCTGACGGACTGGTGACGGTGAAGGGACTGGTGCCGGCGGACGGGCCGCTGGAGTTCCCGTCGCTGACGCCGGTGATTCCGGCGGCGGCCTGGTACGAGCGGGAGATTTACGATATGTTCGGCCTGAAGCCGGTCGGCCATCCGGAGCTTCGGCCGTTGGTGCTGCACGAAAACTGGCCGGCGGGGCTTCACCCGCTGCGCAAGGATTTCGACCCCGGCCAGGAGGTGCCTGACGCGGGCAAGCCGTTCCCGATGCTGCACGCCCACGGCGAGGGGGTGTTCGAGGTGCCGGTGGGCCCCATCCACGCGGGCATCATCGAGCCGGGCCATTTCCGCTTCAGCCAGGCGGGGGAGAGTATCCTCCGCCTGGACGCCAAGCTGTTTTTCACCCACCGCGGCATCGAGAAGGCGGTGGAGGGGCTGACGCCGGACGCAGCTTTCCCGATGGTGGAGCGGATCTGCGGGGTGTGTGGCGTGTCGCACGCGCTGTCGTTTTCGCAGGCGCTGGAGGGGCTGACGGGGACGGTCGTGCCGGAACGGGCCAGGTGGATAAGGGTGCTTACGGCCGAGCTGGAGCGCCTTTACAATCATGTGGGCGATATCGGCAATCTGAGCGCAGGCATGGGCTTCCAGGTGGCGGTCAGCAACGGCTCCCGCCTGAAGGAGGGCTTGCTGCGCCTGAACGAGGCTGTGACCGGCAACCGCTACTTGCGGGGTATGGTGGCGCCGGGCGGGGTGGCGATGGATGTGCCGGCGGAGCTGCGGGACGAGATCGCGGCAGCGCTGGAGCGGTTCGAGTCGGATTTCGCCTCGCTGGTCGGCCTGATGAAGGAGAACGACGCATTTCTCGACCGTGTCGACACTACGGGGATCGTGCCTTTTGCCGCGGCCCGCGATCTGGGCGTGGTGGGGGTGGCGGCCCGGGCTTCGGGGGTGGATTGGGATATGCGCCGCGATAAACCTTACGGTGGCTACGACGAACTGGATTTCGCCGTGCCGGTCCACCATAGCGGCGATGTGGCCGCCCGCCTGTGGGTGCGGGTGGATGAGGTGCCGCAGACGGTGCGGCTCATCCGCCAGGCGCTGGAGAGGATCGCGGCGGCCGGCCCCGAGCTGGCGGCGGCGGTGCCGCCTGCGCCGGCGTGGAGCACGGGCGCAGGCTGGAGCGAGTCGGCCCGCGGCGCGAACCTGCACTGGCTGATGATGGGCGAGGATAATACGATCTGGCGCTATTTCGCCCGTTCGGCGTCTTATCCGAACTGGCCGGCGCTGACGGTGGCGGCTCCGGGCAACATCATCCCGGATTTTCCGCTGATTAACAAGAGCTTCGAGCTCTGCTACGCCTGCCTGGACCGTTAGGGGGACGACGATATGCTGAAGATACTGCAGAAGATAATGGCTGTCGGCACGGTGACGGAGGCGTGGGACGCAGGGCCGACGCCGGAGCGGTTCCGCGGCCGGGTGGCGCCTGCGGGCGGGTCGTGCGCGGCCTGTGGGGCGTGCTTGGCCGTCTGCCCGGTCGGGGCGATCGAGGCGGACGGAGACAGGATAACGGTTAATCAGCGGGCGTGCATTTTCTGCGGCCGCTGCGTGGAGCGATGCGAACGGAAGCTGTTGACCCAGACGGGCGACTATAAGCTGACCGAACTGGGCGGGCAGCTGCTGGGCGAGACGGTGCGGGCGGAGATTATCCGGACGCTGGGCCGGTCGCTGCATGTGCGCCACCTGGATGTGGGGTCGTGCAACGCGTGCGATTTCGAGCTGAATCAGCTGCTGGGGCCGGTGTACGATCTGCAGCAGTACGGGGTCGATTTTGTGGCGTCGCCGCGCCACGCCGATCTGCTGATGGTGACAGGGGTGGTGACGCGCAACCTGACCCAGGCGCTGCTGATGACGTATGAGGCAACACCCGCGCCGCGGCTGGTTATGGCGGTGGGGGCGTGCGCGGCCGCTGGCCGGACGTTCGGCGCGAAAAATTACGCGGTGCGCGGCGGCGCTGATGCGCTGGTGCCGGTGGATATTTACGTGCCCGGCTGCCCGCCCAGGCCGCAGGCGCTGCTGTACGGGATACTGCTGGCCTTGGGAAGAATCGAAAAGGCATAGGAGAAGCTATAAGTGAAAAAAATTTATAGATAACTCGGGAAAATGTGCGTAATTTGCGTGTAAAATCACCGATAAGCCGATTATTATACTAACTAAGGAGATAATAATGACTCGTTTTATCATTATCTTTCTTTTGGTAGGATTATTTGTCGGGCTTTCTAATATCTCTTTAGCCAAGCAAGCGGAAAAGAAAAGGTTAGAGCTATTAGGGCCTGTAAAAAAGGTTGTTTGGGTTGAACAAATGGCAGGCGATAATACCCCTCGCAAAAGTGCAGTATATAATTTTAATGATCATGGGTTGTTACTAAAACAACAAGAGATAGATTTAATAAGAAACAGAGTTTTTGAGACAACATTTGACGGAATGGAAAGAGAATGTACTTACTGGAGTAGCATAGCTTCTGCACATATTTTTATTTATAATGATGCTGAAAAAACATATCGTGTTATATATTTAGATTCTGATGCCTCTTACAAAGAGAAGGGGATCTTAGACAATAGAGGTAATATCATTCAGCGAGAAACTATATTGGGAACACAAAACAAGCCAAAATTGTACACCTATGAATATGATGAAGCCGGAAAACTCATTCGTGCAAGGATATCAGATGAGAATGGTAATTTAGCTTTGGCAATGACAATGCAGTATAATCATAGGGAGCACGTTGTAAAGGAAATATACCCCTCAAAAGCGGGAGATGTAATAATCGTTTACGAGTATGACCACAAAGGGTTGTTAACTAAGGTCACAGACAATCTAACTGTTGGTGCGAAAACGACAGTGTTTAATTATCAAGAAATAGATGCGTATGGTAACTGGATTAGCAGGACATGTGGATGATAAGAAAACAATCGTAGTTGAGACCCGCAAAATAGAGTATTATTAAACTTTTATTATGCAGCCTTTCAGGTCAAAAGCCTCCGGGAGATAATCCCGGAGGCTTTTGTTGTTTGTATTGATTGGTTTGCCGGCGGCCGTTCAGAGGCCCCAGATGCAAGGCGCACCGGAAGAGCGCGCCGCGCCGCGTACTTCGGACGTACGCAAGCAAGCGCTCTGAGGAGCAACGCCGCAGATGGGGCCTATCAACGGCCGCCGGCGTATGTGATACGGTAGACCGCGCCGGAGCGGTCGTCGGATACGAGCATCGCTCCATCCTCCATGACGAGCAGGTCGACGGGGCGGCCCCAGGCTTCGACGCCTTGCAGCCAGCCCTGGGCGAAGACTTCGTAGGAGGCGGGGCGACCATCCTGGAGGCGGACGAGGGTAATGCGGTAGCCGGCGGGGGCGGAGCGGTTCCAGGAGCCGTGCTCGGCGATGAATATCTGGCCGTGGTATTCAGCCGGGAAGAGGGACCCGGTGTAGAAGCGCATGCCGAGGGCGGCGACGTGGGCGCCGAGTTGCTGGGCGGGCGGGATCATGCCGGCGGGGTCGGGGTGTGTTTTGAATTCGGGGTCAGGCCGATTATCGCCGTAGTAGTGGGGGTAGCCGAAGTGCATCCCCGGCCGCGGGGCGTGGTTGAGTTCGTCGGGGGGCTGGTCGTCGCCCAGCCAGTCACGCCCGTTGTCGGTGAACCATAGCTCGCGGGTCGCGGGGTCCCAGTCGAAGCCGACGGTGTTGCGGACGCCGTGGGCGAAGATTTCGAGGCCGGAGCCGTCGGGGCTCATGCGGAGGATGGCGGCGAAGCGGGGGTCGGCGCTGTCGCAGATGTTGCAGGGGGCGCCGACGGGGACGTAGAGCTTGCCGTCGGGGCCGAAGGCGATGAATTTCCAGCCGTGGTGACGTTCGTTGGGGAAGGTGTCGTTGACGACGACGGGGGCGGGCGGGGTGCGGAGGTTGGCGAGGATGTCGTCGTAACGGAGGATGCGGCTGTTTTCGGCGACGTAGAGGGCGCCGCCCCGGTAGGCAACGCCGTTGGGGGCGTCGAGGCCGGCGGCGATGGTGAGGATGGTTTCGGCGACGCCGTCGCGGTTTTCGTCGACGAGAGCCCAGACGCGACCGGTGCCGCGGGAGCCTACGAAGACGACGCCGCCAGGGGCGAGAGCGAGGGATCGGGCGCCTTCAAGGCCTTCAGCGTAGAGACCGATGGCAAAACCGGGGGGAAGCTGTATCTGGTCGAGGCGGGACTGGGCGCGGCCGCAGCCGGCGAGAAGGGCGACGAGGGCAAGGGCGGTCAGGACGGTGACGATTGTTTTGCGGACAAACATAATTCACCCCCGAGAAGGTAGTTATTAAGACCTTCGCGGGGGCGAGGGGAGATTCCTCTCGAAAGCGGTAAGGGTGATTACCGTTCCAGAAGTTTGGGGACGCGCGGGGCGCGGAGCTGCGAGGGCGAGGGCAGGCCGGAGCCCATGAGGGGCCGGACATAGAATTTGAAGGCGTCGGTAATGTGGTTGCCTTCGGCGTTGATGAATTCGTCGGGCATTATGCGGGTTTTGCCGGCAACGTCTGCGAGAGGCTGGAGACGGTAGTCGACCGAGTAGTAGCCGGTCCGGACGATGGCGATGGAGCCGTCGACGTTGTTCCAGACGGCCATCTGGACCGCGCGTTCGCCGGCCTCGCGGGCTTCGTGCTGGTCGACGTCGGATACGCAGCCGAGGAAGGAGCGCTGGAGGTAGCCGAAGGTGTCGCTGCGGACGCGGGAGATGCCGAGTTTTTCTTTGATCAGCGAGCTCAGGAGGTCGCCGATGACCCAGCTGCCGGAAAGGGAGACGTTGCCGTGGGCGTCGACTTCAGTGTCTTTGCGCAGCGAGACGACGATGGGGTCGCCGGAGCGGTCGCAGATACCTTCGGAGAGGGCGACGACGCACTTGCGGTGTTGGTCGTAGGTTTTCTTGACAGAGGCGAGGAATTCGTCGACGTCAAAGGTGCGCTCCGGCAGGTAGATGAGGTGGGGGCCGTCTTCGGGGTATTTCTGGGCGATGGCGGAGGAGGCGGCGAGGAAGCCGGCATGCCGGCCCATGACGATGCCGAGGTAGACGCCCGGCAGGGCGCGGACGTCGAGGTTGATGCCCATAAAGGCCTGGGCGATGAAGCGCGCCGCCGAGCCGAAGCCGGGGGTGTGGTCGTTGCCCATGAGGTCGTTGTCGATGGTCTTGGGGACGTGGATGGCCCGCATTTCATAGCCGGAGGCTTCGGCTTCGTCGTTGACGATGCGGACGGTGTCGGCGGAGTCGTTGCCGCCGATGTAGAAGAAGTAGCGGATGTCATGGGCTTTGAGGACTTTGAAGATATCGTGGCAGTATTTGCTGTCAGGCTTGTCGCGGGTGGAGAGGAGGGCGGAGGAGGGGGTGAGGGCGACCTGTTCGAGGTTGTGGGTGGTTTCCTGGGTGAGGTCGAGGAAGTCTTCGCGGACTATGCCGGCGACGCCGTTGACCGCGCCGTATATTTTGGTAATTTGGGAGAATTTGCGGGCTTCGAGGACGATGCCGGCCAGGGTCTGGTTGATGACGGCGGTGGGGCCGCCGCCCTGGGCGACGAGGGCTTTGCCGATGAGAGCCATTATTTTATACCTCCTGCTCGTTATGTTGTTTTCTATGCGGGGCGGAAGCGATTTATGCCCCGGCGGGAATAGTGTGGCATTTTGGCGGCGACCGTATCCTGCGCGCCTCGGCGGGCGACGCCGGGACACGGACGGTCCCCCGTTCGTGCCGGATTGTGGAATCGCTTTGTTTTATTTTCGCCGCAGTTTCATGCCTTCCTGCTAGGAAAAGGATGATTGCCCGGATATTGGCGGCGACGGATGTGAAAGCCCTCCGGCGGGGACGCCGGAGGGCTTGGGAACGTGGTCAGCCGTGGAGGCAGTATTGGCCGCTGATGCGCAGCACGGCGCCGCCGCCGAAGAGGATGCGTCGGTCGTGGCCGTCGCCGGCGCTGCGCAGTTTGACGATGTTGGGGTTGTCGCGGTCGGGGCCCTGCTCGATGGTGGCGCCTTCCGGCCGCCACAGGCCCTGGTCGTGGAGGTAGTGGCCGAAGGCGGCGTTGCCCGAGCCGGTGGCCGGGTCTTCGAGGTAGCCGTATTTGGGGGCGAAGACGCGGGTGCGGAAGTGGGCGGCCGGCAGGGACGTCTCGCGGGCGAAGACGAGGATGATGTCGACGTCATTCTGCTCGCAGAAGAGGCGGAGCTCCGCCTGCGGGGGCCTGAGGACAAGGCAGGCGTCCAGAGATGCGAGCGGCAGGATGAGGGTGCGGAGACCGGCGTTGATGAGGCGTACCGGCAGGGCGGTGTCGACGACGGAGGCGTCGGCCGCGAGGGCGCGCGCTATGGTCTCGGCCGCGAGCGGGCAGGGGAGGGGACGGGGCGGCGGAGCGGTGATGTAGACGGCGTTTTCCTCGGCGACACGGTTGACGACGGCCAGCCGGTCGGCTCCGACGCGGAGATATAGTTCTTTTTGGCGGCGGAGCGCTTCGCTGCCGCTGATGAGGTCGTACATGATGGCGATGGTGGCGTGGCCGCAGAAGTCGACCGCGCATTCGGAGGAGTAGAACTCTAGGGCGAAACCGTCTTCGACGGGGCAGAGGTAGCCGACTTCGTTGACGAAGCCTTTGAGTTCGCGGGCGATCTGCTGCATTTCGCCGGCGGTGATGACGGTGTCGGCGCCGAGATAGACGCAGCCGGCAGGGTTGCCCGAGGCCCGGCCGTCGGTGAAGGCGTCGATTTTTTTGAACGGGAAGGTTTTCATGCTGTCACTTCCTTTCGTTGGCCGGCGGCTATTTGGCGGCTACCGGGATGAAGAACCGGTCGTCGCCGAGGTGGGCGGGAGGGGCGGAGAAGACGACCCGCAGGATGGCGTCGCCGCTGTTGACCAGGCGATGGACCTGGTCCGCCCGGATGCTGAAGCCGGTGCCGGGGTCGAGGGGCTGGGTCCCCTGGGCATCAAGGTAATTGATGATTTCCATGGCCTATTCCTCCTCTATGGTTGCCGGGCGAGAAACATGCTATAATAAACATAATTTCCAATATATTGGTCGGCAGGCCGTTTTTAGTATATAATATATTGGAAATATAGTCAATATAGCGGAGGGAGTTATGGAGGAAATCGGCAAGAATGTCGCGGCGAATCTGAAGGAGCTGCGGAAACGCCGCCAGCTGACGCTGGAGGAGCTGGCGGAGAGGTCGGCGGTGAGCAGGAGCATGCTGGGCGAGATCGAACGCGGCCGGACGACGCCGACGATCACGGTGCTGTGGAAGATTGCCCAGGCGCTCAAGACGCCGCTGACGACGCTGATCGGCAGCCGGGAGGACAGCTTCACGGTGGTGCGCGAGGCTGACCGGGTTCCTTTTAACGAGGAGGCGGGCCACGCCATCGCGAGCATTTTTCCGTATTACGAGCCCCACCGCCTGGAGGCGCTGGCGATCGACCTTACGGCGGGGGCGGCGCTGGACAACGCCGGCCATATGAAGGGGGTGGAGGAGTATCTGTTCGTGCTGGATGGCGCGGTCGAGGTGTCAGTGCAGCAGGAGAAGATAAGCCTGCGGGCCGGGGATTCGATACGGTTCGCGGCCGACACGGCCCATAGGATCGAAAACGCCGGCGAAGGCGCAGCGCGGTTGTTGAATATCATTTATTACCGCTAGTACGGTTTGTTGACGTAGAAAGGGCTCCGGATTGTCCGGAGCCCTTTCTTCAGCGGCGATTGCTTTGCGGTTAGGGTTTGACGGTCGCTTTGTAGACCTGTTTGCCGTCTTTCATTTCGATGATGACGGCGCTTTTGACGGCGTCGTGGGTGGCGTTGAGCGTGGTGGCCCCGGTGATGGCCGGGAAGTCTTTGGTAGCGGCGAGGGCCTCGCGGATTTTGGCCGGTTCGGTGCTGCCGGCGCGCTTGATGGCGTCGATGAGGACGTTGGCGGCGTCGTAGCCGAGGACGGCCATGGCGTCGGGGGCTTGCCCGTACTCTTTTTTGTAGGCGTCGACGAAGGCCTTGGAGGCGGCGCTGGTGTCGTCGACGGAGTAGTGGTTGGTGAAGTAAGTGTTGTTGAGGGCGGCTGCGGTGCCTACTTCGACGAGCTTGGGAGAATCCCAGCCGTCGCCGCCGACGATCGGGGCGGTGATGCCGAGTTCGCGGGCCTGTTTTACGATTTTGCCGACTTCTTCGTAATAGCCGGGGACGTAGATCAATTCGGGGTTGAGAGCTTTAGCTTTTGTGAGGATGGCTTTGAAGTCCTGGTCTTTCTGGAGGTAGGCTTCTTCGCCGAGTACGGCGCCGCCGCCTTTGGCGAAGGCGGCTTTGAAGAAGGACGCCAGGCCTTTGCTGTAGTCGCTGCTGTTGTCGACGAGGATGACGGCTTTTTTGAGTTTAAGGGTATTGAGGGCGAAGTTGGCGCCGACCGTGCCCTGGAAGGGGTCGATGAAGCACACCCGGAAGGTGTAGTCTTTAACTTTGCCGCTTTTTTCGTCCACGGTCACTTTGGGGTTGGTGGCGCCGACGGCGAGGAAGGGCACCTTGATCGATTCGACGACGTTGGAGGCGGCGATGGCGTTGGAGCTGGCGAAGACGCCGGTGACGGCGACGACTTTGTCCTGGGTGAGGAGTTTGGTCATGCCGTTGGCCGACTCGGAGGGTTCGCTTTTATTGTCGGCGACGATGGCTTTGATCTGTTTGCCGAGGACGCCGCCCTTGGCGTTGGCTTCTTTTATGGCCATTTTGGCGCCGTTGGTGGTGGAGGCGCCGAAGGTGGCGTTGCCCCCAGTCAGTTCGTTGAGCAGGCCAATTTTTATTTCGGCGGAGGAGGAATTGCTTCCGCAACCGGACAGGATGCCCGCCAGTAGGATTACGACCAGTGATAATACCGTGATTTTCGATACTGTTTTACGCATTTTTTTCTACCTCTTTCTTTTCGTTTCGTTTAGCCGCGCAGTTAGCTTCCGCTATTTGCCCGGCGCGGCATCGCCCGCGACGCCGCCTTTTCGACCGTTTCCATCCCCCCAACCGGTATGATTGGGCCTACGCACCCCGTTGATCTCCCATGGCTACGGCCAGAAAGCAAAACAAAAAAGCCAAATCATACGATTTGACTCCGAAGAATGGACATTTGAGTTATCCGACACGTAAAAAAATACGCAAACGGATCAATCAACTGCTCTGTCCTTTTGCCTGAGAGATTCATCGGCTGCACGCATGCCGACTTGCACCTTCGGCGCCCTTATTCAGGGGCTCTCCAGAGTTCCATCCGTCCACGGTTCCGCAGGTTTTGGGGTTGCCCCGCCCGGCTGTTCCGTAGACTTCATATGGACACAAGTATTAATTTTTTAGAACACTTTTAAAGTATACTCCCGTGGCCAGGAGTTGTCAAGGAAAAACCGGCTTGCCGAAAAGAAGGAAAAAGCCTTCCGGCGGTTTGCCGGAAGGCTTTTTTTGGAGCGGGCAACGAGATTCGAACTCGCGACCCACGGCTTGGGAAGCCGGTACTCTACCACTGAGCTACGCCCGCATGTGCAGTTGACTGCGGTATTTACTATACCATATTTGCCGGCGAAGTTCAAGCGGAAGGATTCGGCAGTTGCTTTGTTCCCGTCTTGCGGACTGTGGCGCGGCGGTTTGATATCCGAGAATACGGTCGGCTATAGAGGAGGTATTTGTCGCTATTTGGTTTAATATATTATATAGCGTGTCCGGGGTTGATGAGGAGGAGTTTGCGATGTTTAGGGTTGTCGTGGGTCACAGCGAGGATGTGCTGGCGCGGGAGGCGACCTGCGAGGTCATTGATCAGGTCAAGGCTTCTCTGGCCGGGGCCGAGCCGCAGGCCGGGATATTGTTCTGCTCGATCGATTACGAGCATGCGGTGATTCTGTCGACTATCCGGGAGGCTTTCCCGGCGATACAGCTGGTGGGCTGCACGACTGACGGCGAGCTTTCTTCGGAGATGGGGTTTACGGAGGATTCGCTGATTTTGATGGTATTCGCTTCCGATACGGTGGAGATAAGCGCGGGGGCCGGCCGCGGGGCGGACCGCCGCGGCGAGGAGGCTGGACGGGAGGCGGCCGAAACGGCCCGTGCGGGCCTGAAACGCCACGCGGGGGAGGAGAAGTTCGCCATTATCCTGGCCGATCCGCTGAACGCCGGCGTTTCGACTGTGGACCAGGGCATCCAGGGAGTTCTGGGGCGCACTTTCCCGGTGATGGGCGGAGCTTCGGCGGCGCATTCGAAGCAGCGGAAGACTTTTCAGTTTTATAACGGCGAGGTGCTGACCGATAGCGTGGTTTTGCTGCTGTTTGCCGGGCCGGTGGTTTTTTCCTGCGGCATCAAGGGCGGCCATTCGCCGATGGGGCCGAAGGAGCTGGTGACGCTGGCCAAGAATAATGTGCTCCATACGATCGCCGATAAGCCGGCTGTGGAGTATTTCCGCAAGTATACCGGGAATTACGATTTATTTATGAATTACTGTCTGGCGGTGTACGAGAAGGACCGTGACAGTTTTTACGTGCGGACTGCCCCGTTTTCCGACGCGGAGAAGGGGACGGTGACGCTCAACGGCCGCGTGCCGGACGGGGCTATGGTGCAGATCGGCGCCGCCGACAAGGATACTTTGCTCGAGTCGTGCGGCGAATCGCTCAGCCGGGCGCTGGCGGCTTACCCCGGCGGGCGTCCGGCGGCCGCGCTGCTTTTTTCGTGTGCCGGCCGCAAGATGATAATGGGCACGCAGGCGGTCAGGGAAGTGCAGACGGTTGCCCCGCGTTTGCCGGGGATACCTTTCGCGGGATTTTACTGCTACGGCGAGTTTGGCCCTTTGGAAAAGGGCGGCCCGTATTTATTCCACGGCACCACTTTCGTTACGTTGCTGCTGGGGGCGGCCGAGGAATGTTAGTCTGGAGGTATCCGCGTGGAAGTGTCGGCTTTGGAAAAGCGGATAGCGGCGCTAGAGAGAGAGAACCGCATCTTAAAGAAGAAGGTGGAGCGGGGCGAGGCTAACCGCGTTTTGCTGGAAGAGGCGAATGCGAGCCATATGGCGGTGCTGAAGGTCCGCAACGCGGAGATCGAGGAGTCGCGGGAGTTGATCCGGCAGTCGGAGGCCCGCTACAAGAATCTCGCTCTCTATGATTCGCTTACGGGGCTTCCTAGCCGCGTTTTGTTCCAGGAGTACCTGAACCGGGCGATTGCCCACGCCGAGAAGGAACGCTGTTTGGTCGCGCTGCTGTTTATCGATTTGGACTGGTTCAAGGCGGTTAACGACCACGGTGGCCATGCGGCCGGCGACGCGGTTCTGGCGGAGACCGGCCAACGCTTGCTGGCCTGTATTAAGGGTGAGGGAATCGTGGCCCGCATCGGCGGCGACGAGTTTGTCGTTCTGCTGGAGCAGGTGGTTTCAAGGGCGGCCGCGGTGCAGCTGGCCGAAAACATCCTGGCGGCGATGGGCGAGCCTTTCAGGGTCAGAGGGGAGTCGTTGGTGGTCGGCGCGAGTATCGGTATCAGTATCTATCCTTTCCATGGCGAGAATATCGATACGCTGCTGAAAAACGCCGACGCCGCTATGTACGGGGTGAAGCGGCGGGGCCGCAACGGCTGGGGTTTTTACCGCAACCAGTCGGATTAGCGGCTTTGCCGGACGCGTTCGCTGCTGCCGGACGGTTATCTGTTATACCTCCCGGGGTTTTCCGGGAGGCTGCGTTTTTTTTGGCCTAGGGTTAGGCTGAGGGTGTGTGGCGATAGCGCGAAAATGCAGGAGTAATTTGTCAATGTAGCGAAAAATGTGTTTTAGCGTTTATGTCAATTTGATTCGGAGGCAGGAGATGGACAAGGCGGGGCGCTTTATTCGCGACTGGTTGCTGCCTGATAAGGCTGTGGTAGTTTTTTGCGCAATTCTGTTGATGTTTGTGTGGACGGCAGCCTGGTTACAGATAGAGCATGACCGGCGGACAACTCTCGAGGCGATCAGGAACGACGGCGACAAGTTTACCCGCGCCTTCGAGGAGCATGTGCGGACGGTGATTAGGACCCACGAGCAGTATTTGATTTTCGTAAAGAACGAGTACGAGAAAGAGCAAGCTGTGACGCCGGCGATTGAGAGCCTGTTAGCCCACCTTTTGCCGGATTCGCTGGTTGTCCAGGCGGGGGTAGCCGACGCCGCCGGATACAATGTGATTAGCGTCCTGCCGGTCGCGCCGGGCACGAATATCGCCGATGCGCCCCAGTTTGCCGCCCATGCCGCCGCCGACACCGGAAGGACTTATATTGGCGGGCCTATTACCGGCCGAGTTTCGAAGATGCTGTCCCTGCATCTGACCCGCCGCATCAACAACGCCGACGGTAGCTTCGCCGGGGTTGCCGTGATGGCCATAAACCCATATTATTTTTCGAAATTTTACTTGCAGATGGATTTAGACGAGAACTACACCGCGCGCCTGATCGGCCTGGACGGGATAATCCGCGCCAGCAACAGCTTGACGGAGACGGGTTTCGATTTAGCACGGGCGGTTCTTTTTAGGGAAATAGCCAAGCAGCCGGCGGGGTTTTATTATTCGCCCGGCACACAGACCGGCAAAGCCGGCTATATGAGCTACCGGGTGATGCCCGACTACCCTCTCGTGGTGCAGGTGGGCTTGTCGCCCAAGGCGCTGCTGCCGCTGGCCCAGCGCCGCGGCACTTATCTGGCGGCGGCCGGCGGCGCGAGCTTGTTTATCATTATTTATACCGGCAGGCTGCTTATCCGCTCCCGCAGGCAGCGGCTGGCCGACCTGGAGCTGCAGGGCAGCTACGAGGAGCTGTCGGCGGCACACGAGGAGCTGCTGTCCACAGAGGAGGAATTGCGGTCGAATTATGCCGCTCTGGCGGACGAGAGGGCGTTTTCGAGCGCCGTCCTGGAGAGTGTGCCGGGGCTTCTGTATCTTTACGAGGATAGCGGCCGTATTGTCCGTTGGAATAAGAACCATGAGACGGCGACCGGTTATTCGGCCGCGGAGATGGCCAAGAGGACGCTGGCCGATTGGTACAGCTACGACGAGAAGACGGTCGAACGCGTGTATGAGGCTACCGGAAAGGCTTTCGCGCATGGGGCGGCGAACGCGGAGTTTTACCTGCAAAACAAGGACGGCAGCAAGACGCCGTATTATTTTACCGCGGTCAAGACGATAATCGACGGCAAGCCTTATATCGCTGGCATCGGCATCGATATTTCGGAACGGATCAAGATGGAGTCCGTTTTGCTGGAGAAGGAGAAGGAGCTGCAGCGCAGCCTGACGGAGCTGACCGCTTCCCATGAGGAGCTGAGCGCCTTGTATGAAGAGGTGGTCGCCGCCAACGAGAAGCTGGTGCACAGCCGCCGGACGGCTGAGGAGATTTTCCATGCCGCCGGGGACGGCTTTATGCTCTGTGACGGAGACAGCGGGGAAATCCTGTCCGTCAACCGCCGACTGACGGAGATGTTCGGCTATACCGAGGAGGAGTTCAAGAAGCAGGGGATTATCCTGATTTCGACGCCGGCCAACCTTGAGGCGGCCCTTGCTACCTTCCGGCGGGCGGTTGTGGATGGGCCGCAGCCGCTCTTTGAGCGGGAAACGCTCGACCGGTACGGCAACCGCCTGATTGTCGAGGTCAGCGCCGGGCCGGTGACAATTGACGGCAAAACCCATTGCCTGGCGCTGATGCGGGATGTGACTGTCCGCAAACAACTGGAGGAGGGTCTGGAGTTCCTGCGGATGAGGGATCCGCTGACGGGTGTTTACAACCGCGCTTATTTCGAGACGGAAATGCTGCGGGCTCAGGTCGCCGAAGGCGGCGAGCTGGGGATTTTCGTGTGCGATGTGGACGGTCTGAAGCTTATCAACGACACTCTGGGGCACCTCCAGGGGGACGAGCTGCTCAAGAATGTGGCCGTCATTCTCGAGGCCGGCGTACGGAAGCCGGACTATGTCGCCCGGATCGGCGGCGACGAGTTTGCGGTGGTTATGTATTCGCCGACCAAGCAGCGGATGGAGGAGCTCGACCAATATTACCGCGGGGCGGTGGAGGATTATAACAAGGAGCATCTTCACCTGCCGCTCAGCCTTTCGCTGGGCTGGGCTATTGGCGCCGGCGGGGCGGGACCGGAAAGCGTGTTTAAGGAAGCCGACAATAACATGTACCGCCAGAAGCTGCACCAGAGCCAGAGTGTGCGCGGTTCGATCGTGCAGACGATGATGAAGGCGATGGAGGAGCGCGACCATATCACGGAGGGACATGCCGACCGCCTCGGCGCTCTGATGGAGAAGATGGGCCACTGGCTGCAGCTGCCGCAGGGGACAATCGCCGATATCAGGCTGCTGGCTAATTTCCACGATATCGGCAAGGTAGGCATCCCAGACGGCATTCTCAACAAACCCGGCCGGCTCACCGAGGAGGAGATGGCCGTCATGAGGCGTCATTGTGAGATCGGCTACCGGATAGCGAAGGCTTCTCCCGATCTTGAGCCTATCGCGGACTGGATTCTGAAGCACCAGGAGCACTGGGACGGCGGCGGGTATCCGCTGGGTATAGCCGGGGAAAGCATTCCGCTAGAGTGCCGCATCCTGGGTATCGTGGACGCTTATGATGCGATGACCAACGACCGGCCGTACCGTAAGGCCATGCCGCCCGGGGAGGCGCTGGCGGAACTCCGCCGGTGCGCGGGAACGCAGTTCGATCCCCGGCTTGTCGATCTTTTTATCGCCCTGGCGGAAAGCGAGCTTTAATTCGACCGTCAATTGCAAAGACTGCCGCGGCCCGATGGCCAGCGGCAGTCTTTTATCCTGTTTGTGCGGCGCCGGGTCGATCAACCGCCTTCAATCGAACATTTTTATGAACAGCCCGGCGAGGCGGGGGTCGAATTGGCTGCCGGCGCACCGTACGATTTCGGCGATGGCGTCGTCGTGGGGAAGGGCGTTGCGGTAAGGGCGGTTGCTGGTCATGGCGTCATAGGCGTCGGCGATGCCGAGGATACGGCATTCGAGCGGGATGTCTTCGCCGGCGAGGCCAAGGGGGTAGCCTTTGCCGTTCCACCATTCCTGGTGTTTAAGAATCCATTCGGCGATGGGGGAGAGCTCGGAGGAGGCGCGGGCGATACGGTAGCCAATCTCGCAGTGTCGCCGCATGACGGCCATCTCCTCGTCGGTGAGCCGACCGGGTTTGTTGAGGATACTGTCCGGTATGCCTACTTTGCCGATGTCGTGGAATTTGGCCAACAGGCGGATGTCGGCGAGCCGGCCGCCCGGCAGGCCAAGCTGTTGGCCGAGTTTTTCGGCAAGGTGCTGGAGGCGGTCGGCGTGGCCTTCGGTGATATGGTCGCGTTCTTCGAGGGCTCTCATCATGGTCTGGACGATGGAGCTTCGCATGCTCTGGCTCTGGTGGAGCTTCTGGCGATACATGTCGTTGTCGGCGATTTTGAAGAGGTCCTCGGCCTGTTTGCTGCTCGCATAGTCGGCCGCCCAGCCGACGGATAGGCTGAGGGGCAGCTGGGGATTTTTGTCGTTGTAGCCGACGACGAATCGGTCCAGCGCTTCGACGGCGCGTTCGAGCCTGCCTTCGTCGGGGGCGTAGATGATGACGGCGAATTCGTCGCCGCCTATCCGGGCTACGATATCGTCGCCGGCGACGACAGTGGCCCGAAGGCCGCCCGCGACGACGCGGAGAAGGTCGTCGCCGGCGCGGTGGCCGAGGGTGTCGTTGATGAGTTTGAGACCGTCGACGTCGCATACGAGGATGGCGACGCCGCGGTTGTCCTGCCAGGCGACTTTGCGCATGGCGCCTTCGAAGAAGGTGCGGTTGTAGACGCCGGTGAGGGGGTCGTGCATGCTGAGGAAGTCGAGCTGGGCTTCGGAGTGTTTGATGGCCGTCATATCCCGCATCATGGCGAGGACGACGGTATCGCCGACTTTGGAGAAACGCATGTCGCGATAGCTGAGCGCGCCGCGGATGTTGATGTTGTATTCGTAGAACTGGGTCTTGCCGCTGGCGATGGCCTGGGCGATGCAGCGGCGGTATTGGCCGGCGATGTCGGCGGGCAACATGTCGGCGATGTTGCGGCCGATGGTTTCCGGCCCGATTTCGATGTTTGTTTCAACGCCTTCCGGCTTGCGGTAGTCGATGAGGTTGCCGTCCTGGTCGATGATGAGCATGAGGTCGGGGATGGCGTCTAGGACAGCCTGTTTTTCCGCCTGGGATTTGGCGAGATCTTTCTCAGCCTGCAGCCGGGCGGTGATGTCGCGCATTACCGTGAGGCACCGTACCTGGCCGTCGATGATGGCCCGGCGGGCGCTAACTTCGACGGAGATCGGCTGACCGCCCTTGGTGACGGTGGTGCGTATATAGAGCTGCGGCCCTTCGTTGATCGCTCTGCGCATGGCGACGACGGCGGCGGAGAAGTTTTGGGAGGTGGATATGAGAATGGCCCCGTGCTGTTTAAGCTCGTCTTCGGAGTAGCCGAACATTTCGACGGTGCGGCGGTTAACCCAGACGATGCCTCCGTCCTGGTCGTTGACGAGGACGGCGTCGTTGGTGCTGTCGAGGATTTCACCGAGGGTGGTTTCGCTTTGCCGCCGCTCGTCGAGTTGGCGCTGGAGGGAGGAGTGGAGGGCGGCGTTGGCGAGCGCCAGCGAGGCGAATTCGCAAAAGTACTCGAGGAGGCTGACCTGGTCGGCTTCGAATTTGCGCCCTGGCTCGCAGTAAGCCAGGCCGAGGACGCCGGCGATTTTCTGGCCGTCGCGGAGAGGGGCGGCCATGAGGGCGTGGATTCTGCTGCCGATAGGGGAGGTGAATCTGTCCGGCCAGCTTTGGTAATCGTTGATGACGTCCGCCTTGCCAGTAACGAATACTTTGCCCATGAGGCCTTTGTCTGCGGCGATAGCGGGGAAGTCGCCGCCGTAGAGGCCGAGACCGGCTTTAATGCTTAGTCTGGCGCCGTCGGCCGACGGCAGGGAGACGAAGGCATCGCTGGCACCGGTGATGGCGGCGGCCCGGGTGAGGATGGCGACCAGCAGTTCGTCCATGTCGAGTTTGTTGATGACGCTGAGAACGGTCTGCTGCCCGATCGACAATAGGGCGTTCTGGCGCGAGATCTGTTGGTTGGCCAGCAGCACTTCGTCATAACGCAGGCGGAGTTCTTCTTCGGTGGCGAGCAGTTCTTCGTGGGCGGCGGTCAGGTCTTGATGGCTGTCCCACAGTTTGCTTTCGGCTGCGGACAGGGTGGTGTAGAGCCGGGCGTTGACGAGGGCGATGGCGGCCATTTCGCCGAACTGGCCGAGGAGGGCGAGATCGTCGGCGGTGAATCGCCGCTCGCCGGGCAGCAGGCTGAGACCGACGACGCCGATGACCCGCCTTCCTTCCTTGAGCGGGACGTTTATGACGCTCTGAAATTGATCGAAAAAGTCTCCGGGCAGCCTTTCCGGCCAGCTTGCGTAGTCTTCGACGAGGCAAACTTCACCGCTGCAGTAGGTTTTGCCCATCAGCCCGTCGGTAAGCCTGATTTTGTCGCCGCGACGCTCTTCGTATAAGCCGCGGCCGATTCTCATCCCGAATATGCCCGCGTCTTCGTCGACCAGGCAGAGAAAGACGTGGGGCGTACCTACAAGGTCGGCGGCTTGCTTTGCGATGGTGTTGAGCACTTCGTCAAGGTCAAGCCGGTTTACGAGGCCGACGGCCATTTCGTGGAACGAGGCGAGGACGGCGTTGCGGCGGGCGATGGCCGCTTCCCGCTCGGTGGCGATGGTGTACTGCCGCCGCAGTTCTTCTTCGCTGGCGACAAGCTGCTCGTGGGCGGCGTACAGTTCGTCGAAGCTTTCCTGCAACCGCTCTTCATTTTCCCTGAGCCGCTCTTCGGCCTGTTTCTGCTCGGTGATGTCGACGGCGGCGCCGATGACGCCGGTAACCCGTCCGGCGCCGTCAAGCAGCGGCACCAGGCGGTTGGTGAGGTGGACGCCGTCGACGACTTGGTCGAAATAGACCCGCTCCCCGCCGAACGCACGCTTCACGCTGTCGAAGCCCTCCGGATATTCTTTGAAAATCTCGAATATTGACTGGCCGACGTATGCCCCAGGGCGGAGGCCGAGTTTTCCCAGGCCGCGCCCCTCGTTAAGGGTGAAGCGGCCGCGCTCGTCGAGGGTGTAGATGATGACCGGTGTATTGCTGACCACTGTCTTGAGCCGTTCCTCGCTCAGGCGGTGCCGGCGGGAGCGGACGACGAGCCCGGCGGTGTAGAAGACGACGAAGATGCTGCCGACCCAGGCGATGCCAAGGTAGAGGCTGCGCCGCTGGTGAAGAGGGACGAGGATGTCCTGGGATACGCCCACCTGGACGATGAGCGGATAATCGCGCAGTTGGCGGTAGCTTATCAGCGTCGGCCGTCCGAAGGTGTTGCCGCTGGTTTCGAAGAAGCCTGCCGGGCTTTTGGCAAGTTCATCGAATAGTGTTCCGCCCACTATGCGTACGCCGACTTCGCCGATGTTGCTGCTGGCGCGTACCGTCCGGTCGGTGCCGACGATCCTGATGACGTACTGCTCGCCCAGGGCCATTTCCTGGTAGAAGCTGGATAGATAGGCGGCATCCAGGGCGAGGTAGGCGATGCCGCCGAAGGAGCCGTCGAGCCTCTCGATACGGCGGGTTAAGGCGATTGTCGGTTTTCCGGATACCCGCCCGACAAAGGGTTCGCCGATGTAGAGTTCGTCCTTGGCGGAATTCTGTTGGGCGAGGAAGTAGGGGGCGGCATTAAAGAATAATTCCGGGTCGCCGCGCAGAATATAGGCAATCGCTTCGCCGCGGGAGTCGATGATCGAAGCCTGGTTGATGGCCGGATCGCGGGAATAGTTTTGCAAAACTTTTTGGATGTATAGGGTGACGGCCTGATTCTCTTCGTAATCGGCCTTCATGTTCTTGAGGTTCTGGTCAAAGTTTTCCAGTATTCTCGCGACGTGTTCCTCGAAGGTGCGGCTTAGGATCTCGCCGTCGTGCCGGATGGCGGCGTAGGTGGCCTGGCGGTCTCTCTCGGTTTGCCAGTAGGCGCCGCCCCAGATGGCGCACAAAACAAAAAAGCCGAATAGCAAAACGGCCAGATCGGGCCGAAGCCATCCGTACATACGCAGTGCCATCTGCCTTACCCGCTGAAAAGCACTCAAGCAGGTCCCCTCCAAGTGTGCCGGGGCGGCGTTTTGCCGACGAGCCGGCTAGCAGCAATTGTTATATATTACTTTTTTCTACAAATTGCGCCAATCACCTTCTTGCGTCCTTTATTTTCACAGGTAAGCATCAGGCTGCCGGTCGATAAAAAAGCTCCCCAAGGGGAGCGAGGGTCAGGTCATGTTATCTTTGCATTTTTGCCAGAGCCAGTAGTAGCGGTTAAGCGTTTGTTCGAGTTTGTTTTCGAGGTCGCGGACCTCGGGGTCGAGTCGGCTTTTGTTTTTGAGGGCGGACAGGTCGCGCCTGATGCTTTCGGCTTTGGCGCGCAGGTCCTCGAGTTCGGCGAGGCCGGGGTAGGGGTCGGCGGCAACGCCGCCGGTGATGGGGTTTTCGCAGATTTCGTTTTTCCCGTCGGCCAGACGATCGAGTGTTTTGACCAACTCATCGATGCGGGTACGGATTTGTTCGCGTTCGGACATGCTTGCGGCCTCCCTTGTTCGGCTGATGGGTTATTATGCCCGGATGGCCGGCGGATAATGTTTAGACAAGGCTGAGCAGGCAGGCGAGACCGAAGGCGGCGATAACAGCGCCGGAGAGCCTGTTTACCCATGCCAGCCGGGAGGGGCCGAGTTCGGCGCGGAGGAGGGCGGTGGCGCCGCTGAGGATGAGCCACCACAGCAGCGAACCGGCGAAGACGCCGAGGACGACAAGGGCTGCGCCGCGGCTGCCCTGCCCGCCGCCGACGCCGGCGCCGGCGAAGACGGCGGCGAAGGAGAGGATGGTGAGGGGGTTTGTGAGGGTAAGGACGAAGGCCGTGGCGTAATCGCCCAGCAGGGCGCCGCTGTGGCTGGCTGGCGCCTGGAGAGCTGGCGGTGTGCGGAAGGCGACCCAGCCGAGGTAGCAGAGGAAGAGGCCGCCGGCAAGGCGGAGAAGGGCCTGATGGTCGACGAGGACGGCGGCGGCGGCGGTGAAGCCAAGGGCGGCGACAAGCCCGTAGAGGGCGTCGGCTGTGGCGGTGCCAAGGCCGGTGACAAAGCCGCGGAGCGGACCGCCGGCAAGGGTGCGGCGGATGCAGAGCACGCCGATGGGGCCGACGGGGGCGGCGATGGAGAAGCCGAGCACAAGCCCTTTAAGGAAGAGGTCGATGGGCATGGCAGCCTCCTAGCCGCGCCCGAGGGGCAGGACAGGGGTTTCTTTGACGGTGGATAAGATGACGGTGGTACGGGTCCTGACGAGGCCGGGCAGGGCCTTTAGTTCGTCGCTGACGAGCCGCTCGAGGTGGCGGGGTCCGGCGCAGCGGATTTTGAGGATGTAGTCGTCGTCGCCGGCGGCGTGATGGCATTCGAGAATCTCCGGCAGGGCCGCGACTTTGGCGAGAAAGGGGGCGCGATGCTCGGGCCTTTCCAGGGTGACGGCGACGAAGGCGGCGAAGCCGCAGCCGACGGCGTCGGGGTCGACGAGGGCGGCGTAGCCTCTGACGACGTGGCGTTCTTCGAGCTTGCGGACGCGCTCGGCAGCAGCGGGGGCGGACAGACCGAGGAGGACGCCAAGCTCGGCCCAGGTGGCGCGGGCGTTGGCCATCAGTGCGGCAATTATCTTGGAATCGTTGGCGTCAAGCACCGTTTTCACTCTTTTCATAAGTTTTATTTGTATTATATTTTGTATTAGTAATATTTGCAAGTGTATTCCCCGCGAAATGAAAAACGCCTGCCATTAGGCAGGCGAGGGTTATTCTTTTTCTATATGGGCTTAGGCCGTTCAGAAGCGCCCAGATGCAAGGCGCACCGGAGGCTGACACCGGAAGCGTACACGAACGTACGCTGAGGATGGCAGCCGAAGAGCAACGCAGCAGATGGGTGCTTATCAACGGCCGTCTATTGCGAGGAGCATGTGGGTGATGAGGTCCGCCATATGCACACACCCCTGCGGCCCGCCAATTTGGCGGGCGACCGCATCGCGACCGAGGGATGCCAGCGGCGTGCCCGGCAGCGCGGCGAGGGCGGCGACGGATTCAGTGCAGATAGGATCGGGGGAGCGCAAGAAGCCGCCGCTTGCCGCGGTGACGACCCCGCCCAGGACAGAGAGGCGGGCGCCAAGTTCGTGGAAGGAGTCGGTGAAGCTGCCGTCGATGGCGAGGGCGCCGTCCGCGCCGGCGGTGACGGCGGCTGTTTTGATACGGGTGAAGAGGATGTCGCTCCAGGCGCGGTCGGCGACGTGCTCGTACCAGCTGCGGCCGTGGTAGGTGCGGTCGCTGTAGCGCCGGCAGGAGCCGGTGTAGTTTTCTTTCCAGCTTTTTTCGTATGTTGCGGCGTCAGGGTAGCCGCGTTCGCGGAAGAGGTAGGTCTCGGACTGGACGATGCCTTTTACGCATTCGGCCAGCAGGCGGTAGGGGAGGTCGCCTTCGTCTCTGGCGGCGGCGCGGAGGGCGGGGCCGGAGCCGAGGCCGGCAGCAACGCCTGTGAGGGCGGGGACGGGGCGGCCGCCGTTATGGGCCGATCCGGGCGAACGACAGATGTCCCAACGGGCGTCGGCGATAACGAAGGTGGCGGTGGCGGCGCATATCTCGGCGGCGGCTTCCCAACCGGTGGCGAGCAGGGTGCTGCGGGCGACGAGCTGGCCGGGGCCGCTCCTGGTGACGACGGTGAAAATATTGCTGTGGCATAGCAGGGTCATCGGACACCTCCGGGCGTTGTTTGGGCAATATTATACTGCATGCGACCGGTTAGGACAAGCGAAAAGGGATAAAGCCCGGTCGCACGGCCGGGCTTGGTGATAACGTTACGATCGGCTTCTTTTGTTTACAGCGCGCAGGATGGCGAGCACTTCTTCGTCGCTGTTCTGGGGGAAGTCGCGGTAGTGCCGGCCGACGGCCATGAAGGCGGCCGGCTGGAGCGGACAGATGATTTCGTCGATATCGCCGGCGATCTCGGCAACGGTTTCGGGCGGGGCTACGGGCACGGCGACGACGATCTTCGCCGGACCGAGGGTTTTCAGCCAGGCGATGGCGGCGCGGATGGTGTAGCCGGTGGCGATGCCGTCGTCGACGATGACGGCGGTCCGCCCGGTGAAGTCCGGGATGGCGGCGCTGCCGGTGTAGGCGACCATGCGGCGCTCGATTTCCGCGAATTCGCGGGCGATGGCCCTGTCAAGGTATTCCTGGGGGACGGCGTAGGTGTGGATGAGTGCTTCGTCAAGGACGGCGGCGCCGTCGGCCATGACGGCGCCGATGGCGACTTCGGGGTTGGCGGGGTGGCCGATTTTGCGGGTGACGAGGATGTCGATGCCCACGCCCAGGCGTTCGGCGATCGGGGCGGCGACGAGGACGCCGCCCCGCGGTACGGCGAAGAGACTGATGTCTTCGTACCTGCGGGCGGCCAATTCGGCGGCGAGGGTCTCGCCGGCGTGGCGGCGGTCTTGGTACATTTCCTCACCTTCTCTTATAGTCTCTGCTGCCGATGGCGGCGAATTCGGCCCGCGCTCTGGCGAGGGCTTCGCGGGCACGGCGGGGCGCGGCGGCGTCTTGCGGCCTGCGGAGGGCGTCGGCCGAGGACCGGCCCCATTCTTCAGCGCAGGCGAAGGCGTAGACGAAGTCGTAGGCAAGGTCGCCTTTGAGGTGGACGGCGGCCTGTTTGCGGCGACCCAGTTCGTCGGCGGCGTCGAGGTAGTAGCTTCCTGCCGCCGATGTGCCGGCGAGCTGGTCGGCCTCTACCGTCATTTGTTCAAGGAGGCCGAGCATTTCTCCTGCGTATTCGCGGGCGAAGGCGATGTCGTCGTGGGTGAGGACACCCAGGTAAGGCCGGGTGATATAGCTTGCCGCCGTCAGCAGGAGGAGGATCAGCAGCCAGCCGATGATTGCAACTTTCATATGTATTAGCTTTGACGATGTGTGGTAGGCAATGCGTGGAAAATAATAGTAAAAAGAGAAAGCCTTGGCGCTATGCGCTAAGGCTTTCTCTTCGATGGTGCCGCAGGGCGGAATCGAACCGTCGACACGAGGATTTTCAGTCCTCTGCTCTACCGACTGAGCTACCGCGGCATGATATGGCGACCCCGAACGGATTTGAACCGTCGATCTCCGCCGTGACAGGGCGGCATGTTAGACCACTACACCACGGGGCCGCGTTTCGACTGGTGATAACGCACGGGCACGTTATCACCAGTCTTAGGTTTTTATGGTGGGCGATGACAGGATCGAACTGCCGACATCCTGCTTGTAAGGCAGGCGCTCTCCCGGCTGAGCTAATCGCCCTTATGGTGACCCGTAGGGGACTCGAACCCCTGTTCCCGCCGTGAAAGGGCGGTGTCTTAACCGCTTGACCAACGGGCCATAAAGTGGTGACCCACGTTGGACTCGAACCAACGACACCCTGATTAAAAGTCAGGTGCTCTACCGACTGAGCTAGTGGGTCGTCTCACAATACATCATTATACGGAAAACTCTCCGGCCTGTCAATAACAATTG
>JAEZJM010000018.1 GCA_023415775.1 Bacillota bacterium
TTTCATCTGCAGCACTTGCTCTATGATGGCCTTACCGAAGTGTTTTCTCATGAAAGAGCCTCCTGTCGTAGTCATCCTACAACAGGAGGCTCTTTTACTCAATGTCCATTTTTCGGGGTTCAGTCCAAAACTTGGGGCAGCCTTTATTCGCCGTATATCAGCCCTGGGCGGCGTTCGCCACGCCGAGCTCTTCGGCCCACTGGTCGAACCCCTTCTGCACCAGGTCGTAAGTCTGCCGGGAAATATCCGGCAGCGTGCCGCCCAGCGCGGCGGATGCATCAGCGAAACCTTTCTCCACCGCATCCTTCAGCAGCTTGAACTTGCCCGCATCCCCTCCTGACAACGCCTTGGCGTAATCGAGGATCCGCGTTGACGTCGCCTCCGGCGAATAGTAGCCGCCGGCGGCGATATCGGTTTTCGCCTGCTCGATCGTCTCCGGCGTCACCGCCGGGCCGGCTTCGGCGTCCGGGTCGCCGTGGCCGCGTTGGCGGGCGATCAGCTCCTGCACCATTGCGCGGAGATTCTCGTACCTGGCCTCGGCCTCCCTTTTCATCGCCTCGACTGTCGGCCCGTAGGCACTGGCACTCCTGGCCGCGCCGGCCCCCAGCTCCGCCACCGCGGCCTCTCCAGACCCGTTTTCAGCAGTTTTTCCCGCAACCGCAGTCTGGCTGTAGCTGGAATACGAACTTACACTAATACTGGCAATTCGGGTGACATCCATGCTCACTACCTCCCATCCTTGGCGGCAAATTGCCGTGTACAAATATATCGGCGCATTCGAAAAAAATCTTAACACCACTCTCCCGGCCGCACGTTAAACGAAGTCGCGAACACAGCAAGAAAATACAATAATATCCCGCCCTCGCCTGCGAAAATTGAACCAAACACTCACGAGAGGAGAAACCAAAATGAAAGAACTCGAACAAATCCTCGCCACCCGCAAAGCCAACCGTGACCGCCTCGAACAGGAAGCCCCCGACCTTTATAACGGCTTCAACGAACTCATGAAATACTACTACAAACCTGGCGCCCTCACCCGCCGCGACAAAGAACTCATGGCCGTCACCGCCTCCGTCGCCACCCGCTGCATCCCCTGCCTCGGCAACCACCTCAACAACGCCATCGCCGCTGGCGCCACCCGCGAACAGGCCCTGGAGGCCGCCTCCATCGGCATCGAATTCGGCGGCGGTCCCTCCTTCGTCGTCGTCCGCGACCACCTGCTCGGCATGCTTGACGAAATCTACGCAAACCGCCCCTGAGCTTACGCCCCCTTGAGCCCCCGCGCCTCACGCGCGGGGGTTTTTCCATCCGCCCCGCGCGGATTATAATCGCCGGCCGCGGGGAAACTAGCCGCGGAGGTGAAAACATGACTTACAAACGCAAATCCCCCTGGTCGGCTATCGACAAAGACCAGCTCGGCTACGAATCCAGCTTCAACCCCAGCGGCCATTTCCACGACGGCCCCCGCACCGCCGACAACGACAAAACCCTCGCCGTCGACACCACAGCCGGCGACGACGCCGGCCAGCTCTCCTGACCTTTCCAGACGCAATATTCCCCGTCCTTCCGGCCATACTAAACAAATACCGGACTGCGGAAGGGGCTATACCAGTGTCAGGCACCGAACAGATCATTGTAATATCGTCGGCGACGATCACCCTGTTGCTGCTGCTCTTCGCTGTCGACTGGCGCTACTTCCGCGACTGGGTCGTAGTATTCCTCTTCAAATGCACCATCGACTTCATTTGGGGCAGCCCGGTAGTATCCCTGAAAATGATCGAATACCCCCACCGCATTCTGCCAAAATGGTACGACACCAGCATCCTCTTCGAGCTATGGGTCTTCCCCGTCCTCTGCATCCTCTACAACCAGGTCACCCGCACGCGCAGCCTCACGGCTATCGTCGGCTACGCCCTCCTCTTCAGCGCCGGCATCGTCGCCGTCGAATACCCCCTCGAGCGCTACACCGACCTCATCGAATACAAAGACTGGACCTGGTTCACCAGCTTCTACACCCTCGCCATCACCTTCCTGGCGTCCCGCACCTTCATCGCTTTCTTCCGCTGGGGGTGCGACCATTTCGGCTCCGGACGATACGGCCGCTGACGCCTTACATCGTCTGTCCTACCCTCCTCTCAGTTGCACTGTCCTTTCCCGTCCCGGCGGATTAGCAGGATTTTTTCGCCGGACGGGGAATATTTTTATCACGCAATTCTGTCTATTTGATATAAACGTCCTGACCAGACACCCGCTGCTCACCGCTTACTAGAGGAGAGTGATAATATGCCGCGGACAGTCCGCAACAGCCTCTTCCGCCTTGTTTTGGCGGTGTCCCTGATCCTCCTCCTGCCTGCCGCGGCATCCGCCGAAGGCGCCTGGGTCACGACCGAAAAAGGCTACAAAGTCTGGGACGAATTAGCGTTTTCCGACCACATCGTCGCCTGGTCCGGCGAAGCGGACCCCGAAGGCTACGCCACCGGCAAAGGCGTTCTCCAGTGGTTCACCCTCAGCAAAAACCCCCTCTACAAATATGAAGGCGACATGCGCAAAGGCAAACGGGACGGCGCCGGCGCCATGACTTTCGAAACCAGCAGCGTCAACTTCTCCGGCCTGTGGCGCAACGACAAAATGAACGGTCCCGGCGTCTGGATCGCCGAAACCGGCGACCGCTACGAAGGCGAATGGGTGGACGGCTTCCAGCACGGCAAAGGGACGATAACCTGGTCCGGCGGCGACCGTTACGACGGCGACTGGGTTAAAGGCGAACGCACCGGCAAAGGCGTTTCCACCTGGGCCAACGGCGACTGCTACGAAGGCGAACTCGTCGGCGGCGTCCGCACCGGCAAAGGAATCTACACCTGGGCCAACGGCGACCGCTACGAAGGCGAATTCAAAAACAACGAACTCAACGGCAAGGGTATCTACTCCTGGACCAACGGCGCCCGCTACGAGGGCGATTTCGTCAACGACAAGCGCCACGGCAAAGGAACCCTCAAATGGCTCACCGGCGAACGCTACGAAGGCGAATGGGCCAACGGCGTCATGCATGGCTACGGCATCCTCCACTACCCCAACGGCGCCGTCCAAAAAGGCCAGTGGGCCAACGGCAAATATCTCGGCGAAAAGACAAAATGACGCAAAAGAACCCTGCGCGCTATCGCGCAGGGTTTGCTATACCCCTGCCTTCAGAGGCAGAACTGGCGGCTGATGCCGGCGGCAAATTCGTTTGCCATCATGAGCGCCTGTTTCTCGATCCGGTCAAAAATCTCGATATCCCTGGCGTATTCGCCCCCCAGGCGGGCCACCGCCTCCGCCTTGGTCAGCGCCAGATGCTCGAACCACATCTTCCGCATCTCCGCCGTTCGCCAGCACGGATTGACGTGATTCAAAAAACGTACAATATCCTCGCCGTTAGCGTACCAGCGCCGTTCAGCCTTCGCCGCGGCCGCATTGTCGCCGGCCTTCGCCGCGGTCACCAGCTCGGCGGCGATCGTCAGGTGGTCGCGGATAAGCCGTGCGAACTCCGCCGCCGCATCCCGGCCGTAAAATCGTCCGAAAGGCCTTGCCATATCGGTTGCGTTGCGCAGCAGCCGCGCGGTCGTCGCCTCGAGGTCGGGCGACCCGGCCGCGATACTGATAATGACCATCCTCGTCCAATAAACATGCTGCGCCCACAGCAGGCGAAAATGCTCCCGCAGCTTCACCGTCGCGCAGCTCAGATACGTTTCGCTCTCGAAACACCCGGGAACGTTATGCCTCGCCCCATTCATAAACATCCCTCCCTAGCTGTCATCTGCTACATAATATGCCGACACCGGCAAATCCGCAACGCTGGCGGTCATCCCCTTCCTGCCCCCCCGCCCCGGCAAGAAACCCCTGCGCATGTTCTGCGCAGGGGTTTCGGAATTACGGATTCACCGTCGCCTTATACACCTGTTTGCCGTCCTTGAACTCGATTATCACCGCGCTCTTGACCGCGTCGTGAGTCTGGTTCAGCGTCAGCTTGCCGGTCACGCCGTCGAAGTCCTTAGTGGCTGCCAGCGCGTCTTTGATCTTCGCCCCCTCGGTGCTGCCGGCCCGCTTGATGGCGTCCACCAGCACATACGCCGCGTCGTAGCCGAGCACCGCCATCGCGTCAGGCGCCAGACCGTACTCCTTCTTGTACGCCTCCACGAACGCCTTCGACTTGGCGCTCGAATCCTCTACCGAGTAATGGTTGGTGAAATAAGCGCCGTTCAGCGCCGCCGCGCCGGCGATCTCCGGCAGCTTGGGCGAATCCCAGCCGTCGCCGCCCACGACGGGAACATTCATGCCAAGTTCGCGGGCCTGCTTGATAATCTTGCCCACTTCCTCATAATAACCGGGAACATAGATCATCTCAGGATTCAGCGCCTTGATCTTCGTCAGTATCGTCTTAAAATCCTGGTCTTTCTGCAGATAGGCCTCCTCGGCGAGGATAGCGCCGCCGCCCTTGGTGAAGGCTTCACGGAAAAACTTCGCCAGTCCCTTGCTATAGTCGCTCGAATTGTCGACAAGCACCGCCACCTTCTTCACCTTGAGGGTATTCAGAGCGAAGTTGGCGCCGACCGTACCCTGGAACGGATCGATAAAACACACCCGGAAAGTGTAATCCTTCGCTTTACCAGTCTTCTCGTCCACCGTAACCTTCGGGTTGGTCGTCGCCGCCGCCACGAAGGGGATCTTGCTCGCTTCGGCCACCGTCGAACCGGCGATACCGTTCGAGCTGGTCGTGAAACCGGTCACCGCGATAACCTTATCCTGAGTGATAACCTTGGTCATGGCGTTCGTCGATTCGGCCGGCTCGCCCTTATTATCGGCGGTCGCAATCACGATCTGCTTGCCGAGCACGCCGCCCTTGGCGTTGATCTCCTTGAAAGCCAGCTTGGCGCCGTTATTGGCCGCTTGCCCGAAAGAAGCCGTCCCGCCGGTCAGCTCGTAAACCACACCGATCTTGATATCGTTGCTGGCGCCGCCGCCGCAGCCGGCTACCAGCGCGGCCATAATGAACACCATAGCGATGGCGGCCGCCATTTTCCGAAAATCTTTTTTCATCTTTACCCTTGCCTCCCCATAATATCGTTTCATCGGGACACTGCCTGCGCCGCTCCTCCACCCTCTCTTCCCCGGCCGAGCAGAAAATACAAAAGCTTTTAGAAAGCAATACCTATATTGCCTTCTAAAAGCCTCGCTGCTTTCAACAATTGTCCCTTATGGTTATACATTGTATTACGTTCTTCCTGTATTTTCAAGTATTTTTGCATATACATTCGCCTACATTACACACCGCCCTGGCCACCCGCCCGAATCCGTTCGCCGGTCCCCCCTGACAACTATTGACAATCACCCTATAACAACGTTATAATACCATAACTATAACAACGTTATGGGACCGCCGCCTGCGGCCCATAGGAGGCAAGCGAAATGGAAATCCTCGTCCTCAACGGCAGCCCCAAAGGCGACCTGAGCGTCACAATGCAGTACATCGCCTTCCTCGCCAAAAAGCAGCCCGGCCATACCTACACCATCGTCAACATCGCCCAGCGCTGCAGCCAGCTCGAAAACGACCCGGCCGCCTTCGCGGCCCTCATCGGCCAGGTCCGCGCAGCCGACGCCGTCCTGTGGGCCTTCCCCCTATACTATTTCCTCGTCCACGGCCAGTACAAACGCTTCATCGAGCTCATCGGCGAACGCGGCGCGGCCGAAGCCTTCCGCGGCAAATACGCCGCCTCCCTCTCCACCTCCATCCGCTTCTTCGACCACACCGCCCACAACTACATCAACGCCATCGCCGACGACTGGGGCATGCGCTACTTCGGCCGCTACTCCGCCAAGATGAACGACCTCTTCATCCCGGCCGAACAGGGCCGCCTCCTCGCCTTTACAGACGCCTTCCTCGCCGCCGTTGCCCGCGGCCTGCCCACCGCTCGCGCCCACCGGCCCCTCGTCCCCGTCGCCCACCCCTACACCCCCGGGCCGGCCTCTCCCCCTGTCGACACCGGCGGCCGCAAAGTCCTCATCGTCACCGACGAAGCTCCCGGCGACGCCAACCTCGCCGCCATGACCGCCAGGCTCGCCGCCGCCTTCGCCGGCCCGGTCGAAACCGTCAGCCTCCGCGGCCTCGACATCAAAGGCGGCTGCCTCGGCTGCTGCCGCTGCGCCTACGACAACACCTGCGTCTACGAAGGCACGGACGGCTTTACCGCCTTTTACCGGGAAAAGGTCAAAACCGCCGACATCATCGTCTACGCCGGCGCCATCCGCGACCGCTACCTCTCGGCCCGCTGGAAGACCTACTTCGACCGCACCTTCTTCCTAAACCACGTCCCCACCCTCGCAGGCAAGCAGTTCGCCTTCCTCGTCAGCGGCCCCCTCGCCCAGCTCGCCAACCTCCGCCAGATATTCGAAAGCTACGCCGAACTACAACACGCCGGATTCCTCGGCTTCGTTACCGACGAAGGTGCGCCCGCCGAAACCGACGCCCTCCTCGACAACCTCGCCGCCACCGCCGCCATACAGGCCGCGCGGGCCTATTTCCCGCCCCCTTCCTTCCTGGGCGTTGCCGGCGCCAAGCTCTTCCGCGACGAAATCTGGTCCCAACTGCGCTTCCCCTTCGTCGCCGACCACCGCTACTACCAGGCCCACGGCCTGTACGACTTCCCCCAGCGCGACTGGGCGGCGCGCCTCAGGAGCGTCTTCATGTATTGGCTGGCCCACATCCCCGCCGTCCGCAAAGAAGTATACGGCCCCAAACTCCCCGAACACATGATAGCCCCCCTCAAAAAACTGGTGGACAGCCTATGACCACCGCCGGTCCCGACACCACCCGCGACGCCATCCTCACCGCCGCCCGGGCCCTCTTCCTCACCCGCGGCTACCATAAAACCGCCATGCGCACCATCGCCCAGGAGGCCGGCATATCCACCGGCCCCCTCTACTTCCACTTCACCAGCAAAGCCGAAATCTTCTTCCACATCTGCCGCCAGGGCTACGACCGCCTCCTCGCCGCCTTCGCCCGCGCGGCCGACAGCGGCGACGCGGCCGGTCTCAGGCTGCGGGCCATGTTCCTCGCCTACTGGGAATTCTTCCACACCGAACCCGAGCTGTTCGCCATCCTCCACCTCGCCGAAAACCCCATGGCCGGCATCGACCTGCCCGCTCAGCCGCGGGAAAAACTCGACACACTTCACCGCCAGGTCAACGCCCTCATGGAAGGCGTAATCCGCGAAGGCATCGCCGCCGGCCAGCTCAGAGCCTTCGATCCCCCCTCCCTCGCCCTCTTCCTGCACTCAATCGCCGAAGGCGTCTTCCGCGCCCACAAAAGCGGCGCCCTCCGCGACGCAGGCACCACCCTCGACGCCATGATCGCCACCGCCGTCGGCGTCATCGGCCACGGCATGGTCCTCATCCCCGCCGCGCCGGATCAGCCCTGCCGGGAAAGTGACATCCCATGAAACAGCAAAACACAATCTTCGGCGTCGGCCCCAAACTCATCGCCGCCCTCACCGTCCTTCCCGTCGCCCATCTCCTCTTCCGCCGCCTCCGCTTCATCGCCGCGCGGCTGTCCCACACCCGCTACTACCGGCGCTACACCGCCCCTGGCGTGTCACTCAGCGAAATACATAAAAAATAACGCCCAGCCGCCGTTTCCGGCGGCTTTCGCTTTTCCCCGCCCACGCGACCTGTTGCTAGACGCCGCGCCCCTGGTGTATACTATTACAACACCGACAAAAACAAGGATGACAACAATGCTTGATAAAATCGCCGACGTCACCGCCGGACGGGGCGGCAAAGCCTTCCTGCTCGCCGGCCGCGACAAGACCGCCCTCATCGACACCGGCATGGCCTACTGCGCCCCCGGCCTCATCGCCAACATAAGACAACAGCTCGCGGACCGGCCGCTCGACTACATCCTCGTCGACCACTCCCACTACGACCACATCGGCGCCATCCCCTACCTCCGCGGCGCATGGCCCGCCGTCAAAGTGCTCGGCGCCGCACACGCCGCCTACGTCTTAACCCGTCCCAACGCCCTCCGCACCATCCGCACCCTCGGCGCCCAGGCCGCGGCCATCTTCCGCGCCGGCGAGCTTCCCCCCTATGACGACGCCCTGCTCAAAATCGACGCCATCGTCGGCGACGGCGACAAACTGGACCTCGGCGGCCTCGGCGCGACCATCTACGCCACCCCCGGCCACACCCGCTGCTCGCTCTCCTTCCTCATAGACGGCCATACCCTCTTCGCCAGCGAATCCACCGGCTACATGAGCGGCGGCAAAGTCTACCCCTCCTTCATCATCAGCAGCGCCGCCGCCCTCGCCTCTGTCGAAAAGTGCCGCAAACTCGATCCCGCCGTCATCGTCCCGCCCCACCACGGCCCCCTCGTCGGCCGGGCCCGCGTCGCCTTTTGGGACGACTGCGAAGCCGCCATCCACGCCGCCGTCGAATTCATCCTCGCCCACGCGCGTCAGGGCCGCAGCGAAGAAGAAATCCTCATCGCCTACGAACGGGACATGCGGGACGAAGGCAGCCGTCGCGAACAACCCCTCGCCGCCTTCCGCCTCAACACCGAAAACATGATCAAAACCGTCCTGCGGGAAAACGGACTGTGCCCCCCAATTGCCTAAAAGGCAAAACCGCCGTCAAACGGCGGTTTTTTTTATGCGAAAAATCTGTTACCGCTATTGACCCGACTACAGCTTCATAGTTTAGACTTGCAACAGTGATTAAAACACCAGGAGGAAGGATAATGACAGCATTTCGCGGAAAAAGGATAACACTGCGCCACACCATGCACATCGCCGGCGCTCCCGCCGCCGTATTCCCGCTGCTCTGCCCCGAGCGGGAGAAAGACTGGATCGACGACTGGACCTACGAAATGATCTATTCGCAGTCGGGGCTGGCCGAACTCGACTGCACCTTCAAAACCGCCTTCCCGGACGAAGGCGAAGCTTACTGGGTCATGATCAGGCATACCCCCCCCTCAGAAGGCGACTACATAAGATTCGTGCCCGGCCTGATGATCGTGAAACTAGCCTTCGTGCTGCACCCCGAAGGCGACGGCGGCTGCCGCATAGAAGTCGCGCATACCTTCACCGGCCTCAGCGACCGGGGCAACGAAGCGATTACCGAAAAAATCCCGGCCGAACACGCCCAGGACATAGCGCGTCTCGAACAACTCCTCGACCACTATGTCCGTACCGGCCGCATGCTGAAAACCCGCCACAGTTAGGAGGAAGCGGATTGTACTCCATCGGGCAACTGGCCAAAAAATACAAACTGGCGCGCAGCACGCTGCTATACTACGGCTCCATCGGCCTGCTGCCCGGCTCCGGTCGCACCGCCGCCAACTACCGCACCTACACGGAAGCCGACTGCCAAAAACTCGGCCAAATCTGCACCTACCGCGCCGCCGGGCTCACCCTCGCCCAGATCAAATCCCTCCTGGACGGGCCTCAGACAGGCGCAGCCGCGCTCCTGCAAAGCCAGGTGCACAACCTCAACCGGGAAATCGACCGCCTGCGCGACCGGCAGAAACTGATCGTGCGGCTGCTGCTCACCTTCCAGGCGCAGGAAAGCCGCGGGCCGGTGGACAAAGCCGCCTGGCTGGAACTCTTCAAAGCGGCCGGCTTCAGCGACCGCGACCAATGGCAATGGCACCGCGACTTCGAACTCGCCAGCCCCGACAAGCACGAAGCCTTCCTGGCGTCCGTCGGCTACCCCGCCGCCGAAATCGCCGCAATCCGCGCCTGGGCCCGCGACGGCCATCCGGAGTAACCATCACCCCAGATACTTGCTCCCCTCGCGCACGCTCAGCGGGTGCAGACTGTGTCCGGCGATGAACGCCCGCACCCACTCCCTGTCCGTCTTCGAATACTCCCTGAGCGCCCAGCCGATCGCCTTGTTGAGGAAAAACTCCTTCGTCCCGCACGCATTGCGGATCACCAGACCGAGCACAGCCGTGTCGGTCTTTTCCTTATATTTGAGCTGAAACAAAATTGCCGTCCGCGCCAGCCACATGTTCTCTCCTGCCGACCATCCCACCATATGGCTGCCGGCCAGCTCCGGGTGCCGCGCGCACAAATCGCCCACAACGACCGACGCCAGAGCGTCCACCGTATCCCACCAAGGCTTGGCCGTCACCAGCCCCGCCAGCCTGCCGATATCGCCCGCCTGCAGTTTGCCTTTCACCGCCGCCAGATAATCGACCGCCAGGTACTGGAACTCCCGCTCCGGCAGCGCCCACAGCCGGTCGACCAGCGCCCAGTCCACCGCCGCCGCCCGCTTCGCCCCGCGCAAAAAACCGCGCGCCAGCGCCGCCCGCTCAGGCTTGGCAATCCCCAGGAAAGGAAACTTATCCTTCATATACGCCGCCATGAACCCAGCCTTGTCCGGGTTGCGACGCGCATAAAATGCCGCGATCAGCTCCGCCTCCATATAAAACACCGCCTTTGCATCGTTTAATATCCCCAGCCTTCGCCGACCGGGCCCGAAATCCTCCCCGCCTCGCGTTTGACTCGCGGCTATTCCAGAATTATACTGTTTATATGACAGCCAAAACGCCGTCCAAAGGGGGACTGACAATGCCAGACACCATCTCCGACCGCTTCCGGCGGCACGCCGAAGACTGGGGCCTGTACGAACAGGCCAAAGAATACGCCCTCGACTACATGCGCACCGTCGCCGACCGGCCCGTTTTCCCCGGCCCGGAGGCCATCGCCGGCCTCGACGCCTTCCGCGAGCCGCTGCCCGACGCCCCCGCCGACCCCCGCGACATCCTCGCCAGGCTTCACCGCCACGGCTCCCCGGCCACCGTCGCCCAGACCGGCGGCCGCTACTTCGGCTTCGTCAACGGCGGCGTCATCCCCGCCGCCCTCGCCGCCAGATGGCTGGGCGACACCTGGGACCAGAACGCCGCCCTCTATGTAATATCCCCCGTCACCGCCGTCCTCGAAGAAGTCTGCGAAGGCTGGCTCGTCGACCTGCTCGGCCTGCCCGAAGGCACCGCCGCCGGCTTTGTCAGCGGCACCTCCACCGCCAGCCTCTGCGGCCTCGCCGCCGGGCGCGACTTCCTCCTCCGCCGCAAGGGCTGGGACGCGGGCGCCAACGGCCTGTTCGGCGCCCCCGAAATCCGCGTCGTCCTCGGCGCCGGCGCCCATTCCACCGTCTACAAGGCCCTCTCCATCCTCGGCCTCGGCAAAGACCGCCTCATCAAAGTGCCGGTCGACGACCAGGGCCGGATGCTCGCCGACAGTCTCCCGCCCCTCGACGACAACACCCTCCTCATCCTCCAGGCCGGCAACGTCAGCACCGGCGCCTTCGACCCCTTCGCCGCCATCTGCCCCCGCGCCCGCGCAGCCGGCGCCTGGGTCCACGTCGACGGCGCCTTCGGCCTGTGGGCCGCCGCCTCCCCGGCGCTCCGCTCCCTCACCACCGGCGTAGACTTAGCCGACTCCTGGTCGGCCGACGCCCACAAAACCCTCAACGCCCCCTACGACGGCGGCGTCGTCCTCTGCCGCCACCGCGACGCCCTCGCCCGGTCGATGAGCATGACCGGCTCCTACATCGTCTACAGCGAGCAGCGCGACGGCATGAACTACACCCTCGACATGTCGCGGCGGGCGCGGGCCGTCGAGCTGTGGGCCTCGCTCAAGGCCCTCGGCCGCACCGGCGCCGGCCAGCTCGTCGAAGACCTCTGCCGCAAAGCCCGGCGCTTCGCCGCCGCTATTGAGAAAGCCGGCTTCCGTATCCTCAACGACGTCTGCTTCAACCAAATCCTCGTCGCCTGCGGCGACGAAGCCCTGACGAAAAAGACCCTCGAAAAAATCCAGCGCTCCGGCGAATGCTGGTGCGGCCCCGCCCAGTGGCAGGGCGAAACCGTCATCCGCATCAGCGTCTGCTCCTACCGCACCACCGACGAAGACATCGACCGCTCCGCCCGCGCCTTCATCACAGCAAGGGGCGAAAACACATGATAAAACAAATCGCAAAGCTCTCCGACAGCGCCCATATGTTAGTACGCGTCGCGCTCGCCTACGCCGTATGGCTCGTCGCGTACCTTCTCTTTCAACCCGCAGAAATCGGCATGAAGCTGTTTTACTTCGGCCTGACGGCGGGAATCGGCATGCCTGCCGCCCTCGCGGCCGCCGATGCCGTCCGGCGCTTCACCCCGCACGCCATCATCATCAGGAGCTTGGTCTCACTGGCAGCCTCGATCGCCTTTACCATCATCTTGGTCGATTTGCGGGACTTCATACCCTGGAACGTAATCTACCTTGCGCCGCTCGTCTCGGCGGCGATCAGCGACCGCGTCAGGCGCGACCTACGAAAAAAAGACACCTGATTATTTCAGGTGTCCTACTCGTTTCTGGCATAAATATTCGCCCACAAGCGTTTATCGCCGTCCGCGAGAGCGTACAAACAAAAAGAAAACAAGCCGCCATGATGCATTCATGGCGGCTTGTTTTCGCTTGTCCCCGGCCTAAAAACCGTACGCCAATATCAGCGTCGTCGCCGCCGTAACGACCACCGCGTACGGCCAGTTCCGGCGGATGGTCGCCTTGAGCGGGTCCTCCTTGGTCAGGCCAAGAATAACCAGATTGACCGCCGAAAAAGGCGAAAGATTACCGTAACACACATACCCCAACAGCAGCGCCCCCGCCATCTGGATCTTCGTCAGAGCCACGCTGCCCGGCGGCAGCGCGATTGCCACCGTGGAAATAGTGATCAGCGGGTGAATTCCGAACAGGCAGGGAAAGGTCGTCAAAAACGTGACCAGCGGGATGAGGCTGAACGGCGAATCAAACCCAAGATACTGGATGGCGAGCGGGATATAAGCCTTGATATCGGACAACCCCAGCGCATACCCGAAAAAGCCGAACGACGTGAAAAGGATCACCTCGCCGTACGCATTCGGCAAAGACGTCCGGAAATACTCCCGCAGCCTTTCCGCCCACACCTTCAGTCGGGAAAAAAGGACCGCCAGCAACAGCGGGCCGGTAAACGACACCAGCGGCACGGTGACCAGGGCGCTCTTATTGGTGTAATACTGCAGCAGAGCGATAAACACCATCAGGATGGCGAGCTGGAGCAACAGTTTGCCCAGGATGGCCGCCGAAGCTCCGTTGGCGCTTCCTTCCCTCGCCTCCACCGCGCCTCTGAACTCGACCGCCCCGAACGCCAGGGCGACTAAGTACGCGGTCACGGCAATGAGTACGCCGCTGGGGAGGATTTCAAACCACGACACGTTGCTGTACTGCATGACGATGGCCACCGATATGAAAGCCGGCGACCAGAACATATCGACAGCAGTGGCCCGGATTAGCGCTTTCGCCACCACCCCCTCGGCGTACCTGGCGGACGTCTCTTTAAACAAATTGTAGACAAAGGGCAGGCTCGCCACATTCAGCAGCGACCCCAGCACGGTCGTCAAACTGAGCGTCAGGGCGTAAAACTGGCTCGGCGATTTGGCCAGCCGCGTCACGTTCGCGGCCAGCGCCTCGTGATAAGGCTCGAAATACAGCGGAATGGTGAACAGCGACACCGTCAGCAACAGGCAGATAACCGGCGCGTTGTTCAGCCAGGCGTTCACCCAATCGTCCGGCGTCGCCCCGTTGCTCACCATCAGCAGCGCGCCCAGCACGGTGAGCATAGCGCTGATCAGCTTGCTGGCTCTTTTCATCCCCCGGAACGCCAACAGGTGGACAACAGCCAGCAGGGCGATCATCACATACCGCGCGGCGTCCGTCGGGACGAAAGTATTGATGATAAACGCGGCAAGGTAGACAAACAGGAGCGCGCTCAGCGTCATAGTCTTCATCATGTGCCGTTTTCGCCCACCTTCGAAAGCAAAGGGCTGCATAAGCAGCCCATTACCTTACTTTTTCAGGCCCGCTTCGGCGAGTACCGCCTGGACCTTCGGATAGAAAGCGTCAAGGAACTTGATGAAATCCTCGGGGCTGCGGTAGTAGATATCGAACTTAGCCTTGTCGGCCGCTTCCTGGAATTCCTTGTTGTTAAACGCCTTGGTAAAGGCCTCAGTGAGCACCTTCTTGACCTCGGGGGGCGTATTCTTCGGCACCGCGATCGCCCGGAAGCTCTCGTGCACCGTGTTGAAGCCGAGTTCTTTCAGGGTCGGGGCGTTGGGGAAACGCGGGCTGCGTTTCTCGCTCGTCACGGCCAGCACGCGGAACGTCCCGTTCTTGACATGAGAATCGAGCAGTGTCAGTGTATTCACCTGGACATCGACGTGGCCGCCCAGCAGGGCCGTATTAACCTCAGCCGCGCCGGGGAAAGGCACCACGCGGAACTTCGCGCCCGAATCCTTCTCCACCATCGCCAGCGCCTGGTGGTAAATGCCGCCAAGCGGCGTGGTCGCAACCTTGATCGTGCTGGGGTTCGCCTTGGCCGCCTTCAATAGATCATCGAGCGTCTTATAGGGCGAATCGTTCTTGACCACGATCGCCAGCGGCTGGGAAGTGAACTGGAGCAGATACTCGAAATCGTTGTATTTCGTCGGAGAGCGGCCAAGGGCCTGATTCGTCATGATATCGAACGTGATCATTACCACCGTATACCCGTCCGGCCTGGCTTTTACCGCTTCCGCCCAGGCGGTCGCACCGTTGGCGCCGTCCTGGTTCACCGGCGTGATCGGTTGGCCGAGTTCCTTCTCGGCGTACTTGGCCAAGGCGCGCGTGGACAGGTCGCTCGCTCCGCCCGCCGGCCACGGGATTATCAGTTGGATAGGCTTCGTGGGGAAATTCTTCTGCTGTGCCGGCTTCGAACCGCAACCGGCCGCGATCAGCCCGAAGATAGCGACCGCAACAATCAGGGCCACCCACGCGTAGTTTTTCCTCTTCAACATTTTCTCCTCCTAACAGTTTTTGAGTGTTAAGAATTATCAAGCGCCTTATTGGGCTTAGCCTTGATCAGGTTATACAGGGAAAATGCCACCATCAGACAGGCGATCGTCAGGAACGTGACCGAAATCGGGCTGGCGAAAAAGATGGCGAACGACGATCCCGACATCGACAGCGCCTGGCGGAACGACTGTTCCATCATCGGCCCGAGCACGAGACCGAGAATGAGCGGGGCCATCGGATACTGCCAGCGCTGGAGAATATAGCCGATAATGCCGCACGCCAGCATCACCCCCACGTCAAACATGTTGTTGCGGGCGCCGAACGCTCCCAGTATCGAGAACACCAGCACCAGCGGCGCGAGGTAATGGTACGGTATCTGAATCATCCGCGCCCACAAACCCACCAGCGGCAAATTGAGAATCAGCAGCATGACGTTGCCTACATACATGCTGGCGATGACACTCCAGACGAATTCCGGCTTCTCCTTGAACAGCAGCGGCCCCGGTTCCAGCCCATAAATCATCAGGCCGCTCAGCAGCACCGCCAAGGCGGGCGCCGTCGGCAGCCCCAGGCTGAACAGCGGCACGAATCCGCCGCTCGTGGCCGCGTTATTCGACCCTTCCGCAGCCGCCAATCCGTCGAGAGCGCCTTTGCCGAACAGCTCCTTATTCTTCGAAAACCGCTTTTCGAACTCATAGGCGATGAACGCGATCGCCCCCGCGGTGCAGCCCGGCAGCAGCCCCAGAAAGAAGCCGACGACCCCCGACCGCGCCGTCGCCCCGGAAATGGTCCGCAGCTCTTCCCTGTTGGGGTACAGCCGGTTGATCTTCTCGAAAACGGCCGCCGTGCACCCCTCGCAGTTGGACAGAATCTCGCCGATCGCGAACACGCCGACGACGATCGGCACCATATTGATGCCTGACAACAGTTCCGTCGACCCGAATGTGAACCTCGGGATGGCCGTCAGTGGGTCCTGTCCGACCATCGTGATCAGGAAACCGCTCAGGGCCATCACGATCCCCTTCAGCGGCGAACTGCCCGACAACCCGATCACCAGCGTAAACGCCATCGCCATCAGACCGAAATACTCGGGCGGCCCGAACCGCAGCGCCATCTGCGCCAGCGGCGGAGCGAAAAACGTCAGTCCGACGATGCTCAACGTACCGGCGGCGAACGACGAAATCGCCGCCACCGCGAGCGCCACCCCAGCCTTGCCCTGCTTGGCTAGCTGGTAACCGTCAAGGGTGGTGACGACCGAGGCGACCTCGCCGGGAATATTGACGAGGATGGCGGTCGTAGACCCGCCGTACATCGCGCCGTAGTAAATGCCGGCCAGCATTATCGTGGCGCTGATCGGATCGCTCGTGCTCGATGCCACCACCGGCAGAAGAATCGCGATCGCCGATGCCGGCCCGATGCCCGGCAGCACGCCGGTCAGCGTTCCCAGCAAAGCGCCGATGAACGCGAACAGCAAAGAGGTTGGCGCGAGGGCGATGCTGAATCCGCCGGCTAACTGCGATAAAGTCTCCAGCATCACATCACCCCCTGAAAGTCAAGCAGGCCGGACGGCAGCGGCATCTGCATCAACGTCTGGAAAATAAGCGCGAAAGCCACCGCCGTGATCACCGCCGCCGCCAGCGTCTTCCCCCAACTCGGCGCGCCAAGCAGTCTGGTCAGGAACGCGACGAACAAAAAAGTGGCGATCAGATAACCCAGATACTCGATCAGCAGCGCGTAAACGACCAGGCTCGCGAAAACCCGGAAAATCATCCATACCTGCCTGTTATCAAGCGCCTGATGATTCCCGGCGATTCTCCCGGCGGTAAAAAGATGGTAAAGTCCGCAAAGCACCAGGCAGCCCCCCACGATCAGCGGGAAAAGGCCGACCCCCATCTCCTCGTCGTTGAGGCGAAACCCTAGCGTTACGGCATGCAGCATCGCGCCCGAGCCGACCACGACGGTGGCGGCGCCTAAAATCCTTTCACCAGTAAGCTGCTTCATACAATCCCTCGTTTCCTGCGAACTGAAAGAATGCATCATTCTCCGCCAGGCCTCATCCCCTTTTGTAACGCATTTCCGGGCATCTATGATTAAAGGCGGCGTTGCCGCTCATCACTAATGAGCAATAATTGGCAAAAAAAATCCCCCGTAAATATTTTCCTCCCGCAAAACAAAAAGAGCAGAACTATCGGCCTGCCGATAGAATTACTGCCCCATTGCTTTCTTTCAGGCATGTCCTCGGCACGTAATCGTTGAAAAAGCTATAGCAACATCTTATAAATCATCCCAACGGAAAGATCGTCACCATAGCGCCTTAGATACCTAAAACTGCTGTTATATTTTGAATTATCAATTCGCCAACCTGCTGCCCAACTCCTGCCAGCAGCGAAAAAAATCTTACGGTCGCCCTTTCGCCAGAAGCTCCTTTACCCGCGCCAGCTCGGCCGCACGGCTTTCCAGGTCGGCCAGCGCCGCAGACACGGCCGCCAGCAGCCTCTCCTTCTCCGCATCTTCCAGCGTCGCCAGCGCGGCCAGCGCTTCCGCCGGCACAGCCTCAGCCGCAGGCACAGCCGCCAGCAGCCTGGCCACCGCCGGCACTACCGCCGCCCCCTCGCGTCCGGGCCGTTCCGCCGCCGGTTCCGCGGCCTCCCCGGCGCCTGTCACCACAGCCGCCGCCTCGTCCCCGTCCGCCGCTGCCGGCTTCGCCGGGGCCGCCGCAGGCGCAGCCCCCGCCGGGACCGCCTTAGCCTCCGCCGTCTTCGCCAGCTCCTGGCGGCGTTCGGCGTCCACACTCAGCGCCACCAGCTCATGGCAGGGCATCTTCAGAAACTTCTCCTTCGTCGGCGCGTCGAACTCCTCGCTCACGAACAGCCCGGCGATCCGCTTCGCGTCCCTGGCGCTCCGCTGATCCTTGGCCACCTTCAGCGCCAGATTGTCGCGGTACGCCAGCGGCACATCCTTCAGCCCCAGAGCCTGCTCCTCCGACAGCTGGCCGGCGAGGATCTCCGCCCCGCCGTGGATGATCCTCCTGATCTCCGGGCCGAACACCAGCAAGGCCAGCTTGTTCGTGATATACTTCTCCGTCTTGCCCAGGCGGCTCGACAGATACTTCTTCGACAGCTTCCACTTCTCGCCGTCGAGCAGCTTCTGGAAGCCCTCCGCCTCCTCGATCGGCGTGAAATCCCGCCGCTGGATATTCTCGGTCAGTTGCTCGAAATAAATATCCAGCTCGTCGGTATTATCGGACAGGATGCACGGGATCTTCCGGAAGCCCAGCATCTTCAGCGCCTTGTAGCGGCGGTTGCCGAACACGATCTTGTAGCGGCCGTACTTCACCTTGTAAACCTTGATCGGGTTTAAAAGCCCCACCTCGCTGATACTCTCCGCCAGCTCCTCGATCGCCTTCTTGTCGAACTCGCGGCGCGGCTGCTCGCTATCCTCATCAATCAGATTAATATCGATTTCAACAAGTTTCACTGCTAATATCCTCTCCCGCATGTCTTGTTTCGCCTCTCAATTCGACGGCCTGCCGCATATTCCTGCCCGCCCGCCGGCCGGCGGATGTTTCCACGGGGATTGACACCCGCCCCGCCCCTGCTATATAATGGCTGTAAATACATACTAAAAATGCCATGAGCGGGAGAAGTAAGTTTTTCGGGCCTTGCAGAGAGCCGGTGGCTGGTGCGAACCGGTAGGCAGACTGACTGAAATACACCCGTGAGCAGCAGGTCGAACCTTCAGTAGACCGCGCCGGAGCGCCCCCGTTACCGGGCTAGGGTATCGGAACCCTTGTGTTCCCGCACCCGACGAGCGGCTTGCCACAAGCAAGCAGGGTGGTACCACGGCTTCACATCCCGTCCCTGTAGAAATACAGCGACGGGATTTTTTATTTTCCAAAACAACAATAAGGAGTGGTTACCGATGTCTGTAGTCAAATTCTACCGTGGCGAAACCGTGCCCCTCGAGCTCCACAAAGTCCGCATCATCCAGAAACTCTCCCTCGTCCCCGTCGAACGCCGCCTGGCGGCCATCGCCGAAGCCGGCAACAACACCTTCCTTCTCAAAAACCACGACGTCTTCCTCGACATGCTCACCGACAGCGGCGTCAACGCCATGAGCGACAGACAGCTCGCCGCCATGATGGAAGCCGACGACAGCTACGCCGGCTCGGCCACCTTCACCAAACTCGAAACCCGCATCAACGACATCTTCGGCAAAAAATTCGTCCTCCCCGCCCACCAAGGCAGAGCATGCGAAAACATCATCTCCCAGGCGTTCGTCAGGCCGGGGACCATCATCCCGATGAACTACCACTTTACCACCAGCAGGGCCCACGTCGTCTTAAACGGCGGCGCCGTCGAAGAACTCATCATCGACGAAGGCACCGTGGTAACGAGCGACCATCCCTTCAAAGGCAACATGGATACCGATAAGCTCGCCGCCCTAATCGAAAAACACGGCGCCGACAAAATCGCCTTCGTCCGCATCGAAACCGGCACCAACCTCATCGGCGGCCAGCCCCATTCGCTCGCCAACCTGCGAGAGATCCGCCGCGTCTGCGATAAACACGGCATCATCATCGTCTTCGACGCCAGCCTCCTGGCCGACAACCTCCACTTCATCAAAACGCGCGAAGCAGCCTGCAAAGACATGTCCATCCGCGAAATCAGCCGCGCCATCGCCGACCTCACCGACATCATCTACTTCTCCGCCCGTAAGCTCGGCTGCGCCCGCGGCGGCGTCATCTGCACCAACAACGAGCAAGCCTACCTTAAAATGCGCGAACTCGTCACCCTCTACGAAGGCTTCCTCACCTACGGCGGCATGTCCGTCCGCGAAATCGAAGCCATCGCCGTCGGCCTCGACGAAACCATGGACGAGGACATGATCAACCAGGGGCCGCAGTTCATCGCCTTCATGGTCGAAGAACTCAAAAAGCGCGGCGTACCCGTCATCACTCCCCCCGGCGGCCTCGGCGCTCACATCGACGCCCGCCAGTTCCTCGCCCACATCCCCCAGCACCAATACCCCTCCGCCGCCCTGGCGGCCGCCATCTACATCGCCGGCGGCATCCGCGGCATGGAGCGCGGCACCATGTCCGAAGCCCGCGACGAACAGGGCAACGAAACCTTCGCCAAAATGGAACTCGTCCGCTTGGCGGTGCCGCGAAGGGTCTTCACCCTCTCCCAGGTCGCGTACGCCGTCGACCGCATCACCTGGCTGTACGACAACCGCGCCCTCATCGGCGGGCTGGCCTTCACCGAAGAACCGAAACTCCTCAGGTTCTTCTTCGGCAAACTCGCCCCCGTCTCCGGCTGGCAGGCCGACCTGGCCGCCAAGTTCCGGAAAGACTTCGGCGACAGCCTGTAAGAGCCCAAAACCGGCCGGATATCCTCCGGCCGGTTCAGACTGTCGATAAAGGCCCATCTGCGGCGTTGCTCCTCAGAGCGCTTGCTTGCGTACGGCCCAAAGTACGCGGCGCGTCGCGCTCTTCCGGCGCGCCTTGCATCTGAACCTTTCTCACCAGTCTGACTTTGCCTACAAGCTGACCGGCCGGATATCCTCCGGCCGGTTTTTTATATCCCCCGCAAACCCGTCCCCCGCCGTCAACAACCCTCCGCCCGGCGCATACCTTATAACATAATAACTCATCATTCGCTACGGGAGGATTGAAAACCTTGGAAACCGACACCCTTAGGCCCTTCACCCCCGCAGGCAAACACCGCCTGCCCCCCTTGCCCTACCCCTACGACGCCCTCGAGCCTGTCATCGGCGCCGCCACGCTCCGTTTCCACCACGACCATCACCACAAAGCCTACGTCGACGGCCTCAACAAGGCCGAACTCGCGCTCGCCGCAGCAAGGGACAATCAAGACTTCAACTATATAAAGTATTGGGAAAACGAACTGGCCTTCAACGGCTCGGGACACATCCTCCACAGCATCTACTGGACGGTCATGGCTCCCCCCGACAGCGGCGGCGAGCCAGGCCCCTGCGTCACGCGGGAAATCGAAAAATACTTCGGCAGCCTCGGATCATTTTGTCAACAGTTCGTCGCCGCCACCGTCAAAGTCGAAGGCTCCGGCTGGGGCATACTCGCCTGGAACCCGGCCTGGAGGCGCCTGGAAATCCTCACCGCCGAAAAACACCAGAACCTTACCCAGTGGGGGGCCATCCCCATCCTCGTCGCCGACGTCTGGGAACACGCCTACTACCTCGACTACCAATACAAGCGCGAGGAATACGTCCGCCAATGGCTCAAACTCATCAACTGGTACGAAGTCGAAAACCGCCTCCTCCTCGCCACCGAGGGTCAGCTCCCCCTCCTGTCCACCGTCGAACTGGAATAACCACAGGTGCGCCTGGCCGCCAACACATCCGGAAATATCCGAAGAACCCGCGAATCCCGCGGGTTCTCTGCTGCCTCGGCTTGACGCATCGTATTAGCTTCAGTTATGGCCTGACAATATTTAACGATGCGTACAACACTTTGGATGAACTTATTCATCATAGCGATAGGCTTATGTATGAAAAAAAACAGCAAAAGATTTGACCGGACTCGCCGTCCGCCAAAAAATTCCCTTGACACGCCTCCTCCATAGTGTTATCCTTATTAAGATTGATTGCCATCAATATTAGAAGTAGTGAAAAATCTGCCTCCCCAGGTTTTCTTCATTCTAGTGAGCGGTTGGTAATAGTCGGAGGTAATTGCGGCTGATAGCGCCTTGCGGCGTTATGATTACCATCTTAGTAATTACGGAGGAAGAAAATATGGAGCTCAGCATCATCAAAAAGCTCGTCAAGCGTCTCGCTTGGCTCGGATACACCGCCTATGAGATCAGCGCCATCGTCAGAGACGTCATCGGCGACGACAGCATCGACGACAACATCTGCTCGCTCAAGGCATCCCGGGTCATCTCGCAGCTCAAGCGCTACGAACAGCTTGGCGCCGACTATTTACTCACCTACAGTAAATAACGCGACGAAAAACAGGAGGGCAACCGCCCTCCTGTTTTCAGTTTGCCGATTAAAAATTGATATCCAATTGGGTCGTTATCGTATTCTTTAAATTTCTGTCGTTATAAATATCATAGCCGACAAGTAACGACGCGTTCGGCGCAAAAGCGTAAGACACGCCGACATTCAGCGCTCCCAGCGCGCTCTTGCCGCTCTGGTAATCGACGCACACCCACCACTTGTCGTTGAGCTGCTTATCGATGCTGGCAAGCAGCATCTTGTTATCGGTTCCCAGCGCGTCCTTACGGCCCACGCCGTAGCCGAGGGAATAGCGCCAGTTATTGGCGTCGGTCACGCTCGTCAGGATATACTTGATCTCCTGGTTGGTGGTCTTGGTCGTGCCGATGTTATACACGCCGGCCACTACGTTCAGATCCGAAGGCGTCTTGCCGGCCAGCTTGAATTTGAAATTGAAATACAGCGGGTCTCTCTGGCCGGCGACATAATCGATCCCGGCCTCGCCGTTTTTGAAACCGAATGTCAGGCCATAAGTAGGCGTGGTGAAAGCGCCGGTAGATTCGCCTGCCTGCAGCGACTTGGCGGTGAAATAATTGTCGATCCCGAAATGAACCTTGTCCGCCGGCTGGATATCGGTCGAAGGAATCCAGACCGCGGTCGAAGGCGTAGCCGCTACAGGCGACGCGGCCACAAGAACAAGAAGGCAAGTGAGTAAAAACAGTTTTTTCATACAGACCCTCCCCAAATTATTCTCAGTAACGCCCTCCGGGGACACGCAAGCCCCGCTTTTCCTCCCCCCTCCCCGAAAAAACAGAAGTCTTCCGCCGCGGCGGAAGACTTCTTTGTCCAATATGCCTACAAACAGACGCAGTCTTCCGAAGAAATCGGAAGACTGCGTTGTCATCGGCTGATATTGTTTGAATACAGTATAAAGGCTTTTCCTAATCTTGGCAAGAAAATTTCTTTCCCTTCCGCAATTTCGTCCGCTCCGCCCGCCAGGCAACGCAGCGAACAGGCCTTCATCCCAGACAAATACCCACTTCCAATCCCCTGGCAGGAATTGGGCGGCCGGAAGTTTAATAATGTCCTAGGAAACACTATTCGGCAAGATCCGGCCGCATATTCTTCTCGGCCGAAAGGAGGCGCCAGGGTATGAAGTCCAAAGCCAAAAAACCCAAGCCCCCCAAACCGGTGTCCGGCACCGACCTCGTATCCGTCCGCCGGCAGTGGAACAGCTGGGAGATCGCCCAGGTATACATCGCCGACGTCGCCAACCCCCTCTGGGACGTCGCCGGCGGCGGCACCAAGGAAACCGCCCCCGAAGCCCTCATCTACGGCCACATCTGGTGCGACGCCCTCGTCTCCGGCAGCGTCGCCCACTCCTGCCTCCACGGCACCGCCCCCCACAGCATCAAAGTCTGCATCCTCCGCCAGGACAACCCGCCGCGCATCTACAACCACTTCCTCGCCCTCGCCGGACCGAAACCGGCGATGTGGCAGCGCTAAAATCCGGCTGCTCATCTGGCCATAATTACATACGCCGATTCGTAATCAGCTTACAAGGAGGTATTGTCGTGAAATCCTTTAGGACCATCGTATCGCTCCTCATAGCCCTCCTCGTCCTCGGCACGGCCGCCGCCGCCCTCGCGGCCGCAAGCTGGGCCGTCGACCCCGCCACCGGCGGCAAAATCGGCTACGTCCACGACGACTACACCCTCACAGCCGCCACCTGGTCCGGGCCGCTCGTCGACGGCAAAGCCGACGGCAAAGGCGCCCTCACCCTCACCGTGCGCGGCAACAAAGACGGCACAACAACTACCGGCAAGGGCGAAGCCGAAATGAAGGGTGGGCTGATGAACGGCCGCGTTGTCCTCACCTGGTCCGACGGCAACCAAGCCGACTGCCTGTACGCCGACGGCCAAAGGATAAGTGGCCTGTACAAATCAGCCGACGGCGGCGTCTACGACGGCGAATTCAAAAACAACTTCTTCCACGGCAAAGGCGCCTACAAATTCGCCGACGGCCGCAAATACGAAGGCGACTGGGTCAACGGCTCCCCCCACGGCCGCGGCGTCGGCTACAACTCCAGCGGCCAGGTCATCCACGACGGCGAATGGAAAGACGGCAAACCGTACACCCCCGCCAAGACCGACAACGTCCTCGGCGTCCCGTGGGGCGCCCCCTTCGAACAGGCCAAAGCCATCCTCCTCAAACGCCCCAACACCATCCGCGTCTCCTTCCTCGACGGCAAGGACGGCGACAACCGCTGGTACTACTTCGGCGGCCCGTTCGCCGACTTCGCCGACGCCTGGATTTATGTCCACTTCTATCAGGATAAAATGTGGCAGGTGCAGATATCCTGGCCCCTCAAGGATGACCAGGTCCACGACCGCTTCGCCGCTATAAAGCAAGGCCTCACCGGCCGCTACGGCGCGCCCTCCGAGGAAAAGGGCAAATATCTCGACTCCTACGCCATCTGGAACCTTGACGACGGCTACTTCGTCAACGTCCAGATCAGGCAGAACACCTTCAAAATCGCCGCCGCCGACCCCACCCCGCAGACCCACCCCTTCCGGGTCATCATCACCTACCATGACCAAAAGATCGTCGATATCCGCGAAAAGAACGCCAAACCCGGCGCCGCCGGCGGCGGCAGCAAGGACTACTGATTCTCGGCCAATAGGCAATCAAAGCTCGCGTCCGCCGTCCGGCGGACGTGAGCTTTGTTATTTCCTGGCAGGAAATTGCCTAATTAGCAAGAATCACCATATGTATAGTTATCCGCTCGGAAGGGGAAAGGTGCTCCCTGCAATGCAATATCCACATAGTTATCGCCGCCGGTGCGCACAGTCCTTCACACGCCTCCTCGCCCTCGCCCTCCTCTTCGCCCTCTTCGCCGCAAGCCTTACACCCGCCCACAGCGCGGCCACCGAACCACCCGTCATAAAAAAGGTCCTCCTCCTCTACACGAGCGGCGCGGAATCCCCCTTCAACGTCGAATTCACCGCCGGCTTCAAGCAGCGACTGGAGGACGATTCTTCGCTGGACTTCGAGTATTTCTCCGAGAGCCTCGAAATACTGTCCTACTCCTCCGGCGACACCGTCGTCCGCGCCATCGCCGAAGTCCTCCGCCAGAAATACCGGCACGACCGCCCCGACATCATCGTCGTCCACTCCGCGGCCGGCGTCCGCTTTCTAGACGCCTACTGCGGCGACATCTTCGGCGACACGCCGGTCGTCGCCTTCTGCACCCGGACGCCGGACATCACCCCCGCGCTGCTGCGACCCAACCAGACCTATTGCTTCCCGGCTTTCGACCCGCTCAAAAACGCCGCCCTCATCCTCAAGCTCATGCCCGCCGTCGAACGGCTATACGTCGTGCTGGGCCACTCCGAAAACGAGCTGAGTTTACTCGAGGAAATGCCGCGCCGGCTTTACCCCCTCGCCGACCGGGTAGCGATAACCTATCTCCACGACGCCTCCCAGCCCGAGTTAATCGACCGCATCGCCGCCATCGACGAGCCGGCCGCCGTTTTGTTCGTCGACTTCACCCGCGACACAGGCGGGACGACGCTCGTCCCCACCAAAGTTGTCCGCACCATCTCCGCCGCCTCGCCGGTGCCTGTCTTCGGCTGCTACTCCACCCACATCGGCGCCGACGGCGCCGTCGGCGGCTACGTCCTCAACATCGACAGCCTCGGGCGCTCGGTCGGCGAAAAAACGCTTGCCATTCTTCAGGGCCGCGCCGCCCCCGGCACCGTCGAGCCGCTCGACGTCGCCGAATACCGCTTCGATTCGGTCGCGCTGGAGCGCTGGCGGATTGGCGAACACCTACTTCCGGCTGGCAGCGTCGTCATCAACAGGCCGCCGTCCCTCTGGCAGATCTACAAATGGACGATCGTCGCCCTGAGCCTGTTCGCGCTCGCGGTCGTCAGCCTGCTGGTCGCCCTCGTCGCGATCCACAACCGGCGGCGGCTCGCCGCCGAGCGGCGGGCGCTGCTGGGCGAAGTGCTGCTCGGCAAGAAAGAGGAAATCATCCGCGAGCGCACCAGCGACCTCTACGCGGCCGAGGAGCGCTTCCAGAGCATCTTCCACCGCAGTCCGGCGATGATCGGCATCTTTAGCATGGCCAACAACAGGCACATCGAGGCCAACCAAAAATATCTCGAAACGCTGGGCTACACCCGCGAGGAGGTCATCGGCCGCACCGCCAAAGAGCTCAACCTCCTTGTTGATATCGACGACCGGAAGTATGTGAAATTGCTCAACACCCTGCGGACCACCGGCGAAATTTCCCTCCCCGAGCTCAAGTTCAGGACAAAATCCGGCAAAATCGTGACTACTATAACCACAGGCACCCTCGTTCATATCGGCGACGAGCCGTGCCGCATCATTATAATGCAGGACATCTCCAAAGAAAAACTGCTCGAAGCCGACATGGCCCGCCTCGACCGTCTCAACCTCGTCGGCGAGATGGCCGCCGGCATCGGCCACGAAGTCCGCAATCCCATGACAACCGTCCGCGGCTACCTGCAGATCTTCCAGCGCAAAGAAGAACTTGGCATATATCAAGCCCAACTGACGATGATGATCGAAGAGCTCGACCGGGCCAACAACATCATCAGCGAATTCCTCTCCCTCGCCAAAAATAAGGCCACCGACCTCAAACCCGGCAGCCTCAACGACTCCCTGACCGCTATCTACCCGCTGCTGCAGGCCGACGCCCTGCGCACCGGCCACGCCGTAGAACTCAAACCCGGCCCCGTCCCCGCCATCCTCTTCGACGAGAAGGAACTTCGCCAGTTGGTGCTTAACCTCACTCGCAACGCCCTGGAAGCAATGCCGCCCGGCGGCGTCGTCACCATCGCCACCAGCCAGAAAGACGGCCGCGTCGTCCTCGCCGTCAGCGACACCGGGCGCGGCATCCCTAAAAGACTCGTCAAGAATATCGGCACCCCCTTCTTCACCACCAAAGAAAAAGGCACCGGGCTTGGCCTGTCGGTATGCTACCGCATCGCCCAGCGCCATCGCGCCGTCGTCGACTTCACCACCGGCAAAGGCGGCACTACCTTCTATGTCAGTTTCCCGGTCAAGCCGTAAGCCGCGCGGCGCGCCCGCAATCCACCGCGACAGAAAATACCGAAAGGCAGGCTGAGGCAATGACCCTCTACACCATCGGCTCCGGGAAAAAGTCCGCCCGCGACTTCTTCACCCTCCTGCGGCAAAACGGCGTCAGGCGGCTCATTGATATCCGCCTCAACAACACCTCCCAGCTCGCCGGCTACACCAAAAAACCCGATCTCGAATACCTCCTCGGCGCCATCGCCGGCATCGACTACCTCCACCTGACCGACTTCGCCCCCACCGAAAGCCTCATGGACGGCTACAAAACCAAAAAAATCGGCTGGCCCGAGTACGAGAGCGAGTACGCCCGCCTGCTCGAAGAGCGCCAGGCGCTGCACAAAATCGACCCCGCCCTCTTCGACGACGCCTGCCTGCTGTGCAGCGAGCCCGCCGCCACGCGCTGCCACCGGCGGCTCCTCGCCGAGCGCCTCGCGGCGCTCATCCCCGGACTCAAAATCGTCCATCTGTAAACCAATAAACAATCGAAAAACCGCGATTATCGCGGTTTTTCATCTTGCGGGACCGCGGGCGGCGTGCGCGGTTTTTCCGCCGACAATCGCGATTGGCGGCGTATTGCGCGCCAATCGGCCGGTTGTAATCCGACCCTCCGGCAGCTATAATTAGTCTGAATTCCGGCCGCCGGCGCCATCTTCCAGGCAACCCGGCGCGGCCGACCCGAGAGGCGTACTGATGTCCTTACTGCCAAGCCTGTTTGCCAACCGCCAGTTTCAGATCATCGTCGTCGTCCAGATGATGATGGTCTTCAGCAACAACCTGCTTAACCCCGTTCTGCCGGTGTACTTCAAAACCACGGGGCTGAACGAAGCCCAGATCGGCTTAGCCATGGGCATCGTCTCGCTCGGCGCCCTGCTGCTCCGCCCCTGGTCGGGGATGAGCGCCGACGTGCGCGGCAGCCGGTTCACCCTGCAAATCGGCCAGATCCTCACAACCGCGGGATTCGCGGCCTACCTGTGGGCAACCGGGTTCTGGCCCCTGCTCCTCGTGCGCTTCTGGCAGGGGATCGCCATGTCCTTCTACGGCACCGGCGCCATCACCTTCGCCAGCACGGTGGGCACGCGCGAACACGCCACCGCCGCCATCGCCTACTTCTCCCTCTTCACCATGATCGGCCTCGGCCTCGGCACCAGCGCCGGCCCCTTCGTCTACCAGGCCGCCGGCTTCACGTCCCTGATCGCCGTCAGCCTGGCAGCCTCCCTCTGCGCCATAGCGGTAATATGGTTCGGCTCCAAACCGGCCCCCGCCCGCGCGGGCGACGCCAGGGCCCCCTTCCGCGCCGTCCTGGCCGCCAAAATCGTCCTCGCCCCGTCCGTTTGCCTGTTCGCCTCCAACTTTGCCCTCGGCACCATGTTCACCTTCGTCCCCCTGCTCGCCCTGGCCCGCGGCATCGCCAGCTTTTCCGCCTTCTTCGTCGCCTTCAGTCTCGCCGTCGTCCTCGCCCGCCTGGGCGTCCAGACCGTCAACGAATGGCTCAGCCCCGTCAAAACCTCCGTCTGCGCCAGCCTCCTCAACACCGCCAGCGCCCTCCTGCTCGCCGCCGCCCCCTCCCCGTCCGTCTTCGCCGTCGCCGGCGTCCTCGTCGGCTTCGGCTTCGGAACCATCTACCCCACCCTGGCCGGCTTCCTCGTGCAAAACGTCAAAGAAGCCAACAAAGGCTCCGCCCTCAGCATCCTCTCCGGCGCGGGCGACGTCGGCAACGCCCTCGGCGCTTCCGTCCTCGGCGTTGTCGCCCAGACGTTCGGCTTTGCGGCCGTCTTCACCGCCGCCGCCGCCGTCATCCTCGTCTGCGCGCTCTACTTCCACCTCGCCCTGCGCGACCACGCGCCGCGGTAGTCCGCCCCCGCCGCAGCATAAATTCCGCAAAAAAACCTGCGAATCTCGCAGGTTTTTTTGCCGTATCGCCGCCTCTACCCGTTCTTCTCCTTGTCCAGGCGATAAGCGACCTGATAATACTTTATATCGTACCCCTTCTGGGTCAGCACCCTGGCAATCTTCCGCGCCCCCATGCCCAGCTTCCGGAACTCCCCGACCAGAGCCCACACATCCGCAGCCGGCTGTGCCGCGGCAGCCTCCGGCTTACTGGCGGCATTCACCACCTCCGCCACCTGCTGTCTGCCGATTTCCGCGCCCGGCGACAACAGCACCAGCCGCTCCACCACATTGGCCAGCTCCCGCACATTGCCGAACCACGGGTATTCCCTCAGCGCCTGGGTCGCCTCCGGAGAAATGCTCTTCACCGGCGGCCGGTGCGCCGACAGCCTGCGGACGAAATGCTCCGCCAGGCGGCCGATGTCTTCCGGGCGTTCCCGCAGCGGCGGCAGATGCAGCGGCAGCACGTTGAGCCGGTAATAAAGATCCTCCCGGAACCTGTTGAGCGCCACAAGCCGGGTCAAATCCTGATTGGTCGCCACCAATATACGGACATTGACCATATTGATCTTGTCGCCGCCCAGCCTCATAACCTCTTTCTCCTGGGTCATCCTCAAGATGCGGGTCTGCAGCGACAGCGGCATCTCGCCAATCTCGTCGAGAAACAGCGTCCCGCGGTGGGCGAGTTCGACCAGGCCGATCTTGCCGCCCTTCTTCGCCCCTGAAAACGCGCCCTCCTCATACCCGAACAACTCGCTCTCCAGCAGACTTTCCGGCAGCGCGGCGCAGTTGACGGCCACGAAAGGTGCGTCGCGGCGCGAACTGAGATTATGGATACTCTGGGCGAAAAGCTCCTTGCCGGTGCCCGTCTCCCCTGTGATCATAACCGTCGAATCGGTTGCCGCGTACGTGCGGGCGAGCTCCTTCGCCTTCCGCAGCGCGGGGGAATCGCCGACAATCTGGTCAAGATGAAACTTGGCCGTCAGACCCTTATCGTAAAGCTTCTGGCGGATGGACTGCTCGAACTTCTGCAGCTGCGACACCTCCTGGAAAGTCGCCACGACGCCGGTAACCTGGTCGCCCGTCTTTATCGGGATGCGCTTCGTGGCGATCTGCCGTTTGCCGATTATCTGCAGCTCGCCGATCTCCGGTTCGCCGGTGCTCAGCACATGGGGCAAACGCGTATTGGGAATGACATCCGTCACCGGCCGCCCGGCCGCCCGGTCCTGGCCAAAGCCGAAGATATCCTCCGCCGCCTTGTTGAAAAGCGTTATACGGGCGGCATCGTCGACCGCGATTATGCCGTCGGTCGACGAATCGATTATCGTCCGCAGCATCTCCGTCCGGGCCTGCTCCTTCCTGCGCACCCTGACGACCGCCTCCGCCTCCCTGATCGCCTTATAGATCGACGCCTTGCCCGACTCGATCAAAATGCACGATATCCCCGCCGAATTGGCGAACCTTATCGCCAGCGCGTCGCCCACCAGGATCTGGATACCCTCCTTTATTGCCTGCTTCATCCCCGCATCGTCGCAATCATCGAGAATCGTAACCTGGCGGAGAGGGGTACCCAAAAAATCGTACAGGCTCTCACACTCGTAAATAACATTCCTGAACCCCGCCAGCCCGATCGTCGACGCGTCTTTCCCCGCCTTGTTGAAAGCGCTCAGCATATCGAGCGCGGTCACCTCGATCGCGACAACAGGGATATCGGTATGCTCGGCGATATACGCCGCCGTACCGCCGCGGCTGACGATCACCTCCGCTCCCCACTCCTGCGCCTTGCGCAGCTCGACCAGGCTGTTCTGAAACCCGGTGACGTCGCAGTGGGAAGTCGATAATGCGACATCGCAGTTGGCAAGCTCGCGAGCCCTCTCGGCCACCACCTGCTCAGCCACCTTCTGCATCGCAACGAACGGCGCGATAATCCACATCTTTGTCTTCATGCCGGCAATCCTCTCCCGATCTTTTCTCCCCTCAATTATACACCAATAGCGGCGTCAAAACAGATGTAAGAACTATTCTTCTTACATTTGTTACAATTCTTACATTTTTTGGTTGACGCCGCGCGACTTCTTTCTCGCCGGCAGCGGCGATAAAACCCGGAAAATAGGCGGAAACAGGGCCGGCTACCCCCTTCGCCGCTATTGGCACGAGATATGCGATAACTAAACCTATGGCGCCCACCCGCAGGATAAAAGAGCACGGAAAAAGGAGAGGCTGGCATGAAAAAAGTAAAACTGGCTTACGGCAAAAGCGGACTGGAAATCAACGTCGCCGACGACGCGGTGGTTATCGAACCCAACCACCTCGAAGGCCTGGCCGACGAAAAGCAGGCCGTCCTCGCGGCGCTGCGCGACCCCATCGGCGCCCCGCCGCTGCGGTCGATGGTAAGCGCTTCCGATACGGTGGCGATCGTGATTTCCGACCTGACCCGGCCGACGCCAAACCACAAGCTCGTCCCGTGGATACTCGAGGAACTCGGCCACGTGCCGCCGGAAAACTTCGTCATCATCAACGGCCTCGGCTCTCACCGGGCGAATACCAGGGACGAACTCATCCTCATGCTCGGCAGGGAGATCGTCGACAGCATCCGCATCGAGAACCACGACGCCTTCGACGACGGCAAACTCGTCCGCGTGGGCCGCAACACCTACGGCTCCGAGGTATACTTCAACAAAACCTATGTCGAGGCATCCTTCAAAATCGTCATCGGCTTTATCGAGCCCCACTTCTTCGCCGGCTTCTCGGGCGGCCCCAAGGGGATCCAGCCCGGCGTTTCCAGCATAAAGACCATCCTCGATTTCCACAACGCGCAGATGATCGGCCACCCCAACAGCACGTGGGGCATCATCGAAGGAAACATCCTCCAGGACGCCGCCACCCAGAACTGCCTGATGGCCAAACCCGACTTCATGCTCAACGTCACCCTCAACGGCGAGAAGGAAATCACTAACGTCTTCGCCGGCGACGTCATCAAAGCCCACCGCATCGGCTGCCAATTCGTCAGGGAAAGCGCCATGCACGCCGTCGACCAGGCGTTCGACATCGTCGTCACGACCAACTCGGGCTACCCGCTCGACCAGAACCTCTACCAGACCGTCAAGGGCATGAGCGCGGCGGCGCAGATCGTGCGGCAGGGCGGCGCGATCGTCAGCGCGTCCGAATGCTCGGACGGCGTGCCCAACCATGGCAACTACGCCAAAATCCTGCAGATGCGGGACACCCCTCGGCAGCTGCTGGACATGATCGAAGACCCGGCGTTCAGCATGTTCGACCAATGGCAAGTCCAGGTGCAGGCCATCGTCCAGCTCAAGGCCGACTGCTACCTCTATTCCACCCTCGACGGCGCAACCGTCGCTAAAGCCAAATTCATCCCCATAAGTGACGTGGAGCAAACCCTGGCAGCCCTGACCGCGAAATACGGCCCGAAGCCCCGCATAGCCGTCCTCCCGTTCGGGCCGCTGACAATCCCCTACGTCAAATAACCGCGGTAATCGCAGCCCGGCCGCCGCCGCCGCCTCAATGACCGCGGGGGCGGGCATGATGAGCCCTGCCGAAACCCAGGCCTACAAGGACATCGTCGAAATCGCCACCCTCACCGACCGGAGACTATTTCTCCGGCCGGTTTTTCGTTATTCGGCCCCGCCCGCACTCGCGGTAAAATAATAAAAATTCCCTTGCCTGGGAAATATATGCGGCAGAGGCTTTTGCTGGCAAACAGTACTTCAGAGGTGTAATCGCTGTGGGAAAAGTCGACGGAAACGATATCCGCGTTAAGCTTCAGGGCCTGAAAACGCTGCTGGCCTGCGCGGGCGAAGTCGAGCAGGACCTGGAAACCCTCGCCAGGACGCTCAGGGAGCAGTATGTCGAGAGCGAAGTCTACCCGCTGACAGCCGTGCTGGCCGACAACCTGGCAGCTTTGGGCAAAATATTCGCCGGCAGCGACGACATCCGGTTCCGCGAATTCTGGGCCGTTCCCCTGCAGTTAAAGGCGACACTCGTTTTCTTCGAGGGCATGGTCGACGAGTCGACGATCAACGAGCATGTTATCGAAAAGCTTACCCGGCCCTACGCTGTCCCGGCTTCCGGCCCGCAGCAGCCCGGCCTGGCCGCTACCATCCGCCATACCCTCCTCACCACCGCGTCGGTCGTCATGGAGGACAGGATGGAAGCGATCGTGAACCGGATTCTTGCCGGCGACGCCGCCTTGTTCGTCGATACGCTCGCCGCGGCGATTATCGTCTCAACCCGCAAGGTCGAAACGCGCGCCATCGGCGAACCGGAAACGGAAGCCGAGATACGCGGCCCGCGCGACGGCTTCACGGAAGAACTGCGCGTCAATATCACGCTTATCCGCCGCCGGATCAAAAACCCCAACCTCGTCGTCAGCAGGCGCACCGTCGGCGGGCGCAGCAGGACGGATATCGCCATCGTCTATTTTCGCGGCATTGCCGACTTCAAGCTGGTCGGCGAGGTCGAAAAACGCCTGCAAAATATCACCATCGATATCCCCTCCCCTTCCGGGCTCCACGGCCTGTTCGAGGACGCCCCCTTTTCGGTCTTCCCCACGGTGCTGGACACCGAGCGCCCCGACAGAGTCGTGGCCGCGCTGGCCGAAGGCAAGGTCGGCATCCTTATCGACGGCACGCCGTTTTGCTGCATAGCCCCCTCCACCTTCACCGATTTCTTCAAAGCGGGCGACGACTACTACGAAAAATGGCTGCCCGCCGCCCTGATCAGGGTTACCCGCTACGGCACCGCCTTTTTCGCGCTGACAATGCCTGCGCTCTATGTCGCCATAACCAGCTTCCACCCCGGTCTCCTCCCCATGCCGCTCACCCTGACGGTCGGCACGTCGCGCGAAGGGGTGCCGTTTCCTGTATTAATCGAAGCGTTCATTATGGAAGGCTTGCTGGAGATCATGCAGGAGGCGGGCATCAGGCTGCCCAAGCTGATCGGCCCGGCGGTGAGCATCGTCGGCGGCCTGGTCATCGGCGAGGCGGCGGTGCGGGCGGGGCTGGTCAGCCCGCCGCTCGTCATCGTCACCGCCTTCACCGCCATCGCCACCTTCAGCATTTCCAGCTACCGGATGGGCCTGCCGCTGAGGATGCTGCGCGTGCCGCTCATGATCCTGGCGGCCGTCATGGGCATGTTCGGCGTGATGTGGGGCCTGATCGCCATCGCTATCCATCTCAGCATCCTGGAAAGCTTCGGCGAGCCTTACCTGGCGCCGCTTACCCCCCGGTCCAGCGCCAACCTCAGCGACCTGAAGGACACCGTTGCCATCCTGCCAGCCACCCGGATGTCCGAACGGCCTGCCTACCTGGAGCCCCAGGACGGCGTGCGCCTTGAGGAGGAGAAAGGCGGCGGCGATGCAGACTAGATGGGTCTCCCCGCTGCAATTCATGGTAATAACGTTCAACGCCATGGTCGGCACCAGTTTGCTCGTACTGCCCCGCTGGGTCGCCGAAACCGCGAAACAGGACCTGTGGCTGGCGGTGCTGCTGGCGAGCGTACTGATCGCCGTTTCCTTCCGGGTCGCCGCCGCGCTGGCCGCCCGCTTTCCCGGCCAGACCGCGATCGAGTACCACCGTATCCTGCTGGGGAAGTTTCTGGGCAACCTCCTGAGTGTCGCAATGCTGGCGCTGATGATCGCCTTCGCAGCCCAGCTTATTAGAATCTCGCGCATCGCCGTGAAGATTTTTCTCCTGGACCAGACCCCGTCGCAGGTCATCGTCCTCGCTTTTCTGCTGCTCGCCGTGTATGCGGCCCAGAGCGGCCTCGGCCTGGTGATACGGGTGCAGCAGTTCCTGCTCCTCTTCGCGCACTCGAGCTTCGTCGTCCTGGTGCTCCTGGGCCTGCTGGAGATCGAAACCGCGCATTACACGCCGCTGCTGGCGGAAGGAGTAATGCCGGTGCTGGCAGGCAGCCTGCAATGCTGGACGGCTTACAGCGGGCCGGAACTGCTCGTAGGGTTGATATATCCGTTCCTGCTCCGGCGGGACAGCGTCGTCCGCTTCGGCCTGGCCGGCATCGGGGCGGTGACCGTCCTATTCGTCTTGATAGCGGGTATAACGCTGGGGATAATGGGGCCGGAAGAGACGGCCCACCTGCTCATCCCGACGATCATGGCCTACCGGGAGATCGAAATCCCCGACACCTTCATCGAACGGATCGACGGCTATCTGATGATCGTCTGGATCGCCGTCTCCTTCACGTCCCTGGTCAACTGGCTGTATTTCAGCGGCTTCGTCGCCGCCCGCCTGCTGAGGCTGGAAGACGCCCGCCCGGCGATGGTCCTGCTCGTGCCCGTGATCGCGTACCTCGTCACCGTACCGCCGGACTTTTACTCGCTTATCGTCGTCAGTAAATGGCTGAATTACGCCGGCCTGGCGTGGGGCCTGGGCGTACTGCCGCTGCTGTTGGCGCTGGCCTGGCGGCGGAAGCGGGGGTGACGCTGTGCGAAAAACCTTGTCCAGGCGGCTGCTGCTCGTTGTTGCGCTAATAGCGATTACCCTGCCGCTTGGCGGCTGCTGGGACCGCAAGGAGATCGAAAACCGCGGCTATGTGCTCGGCGTCGCCGTCGACCACGCAACCGCCGGCGAAGGCAGCGGCAAAAAAGAATTCCTGGCTGCGCCGCAGGGAACGGGACAGCGAAAATACCTGTTGACGATGGAACTGCCCAAATTCAGGAAGGAGGCAGGCAAGGAGATCTCCAGCCCCCAGAAGCACCTCATCTGGGCGGCCGAGGGTGAGTCGATGCTCGCGATCGTCCGCGCCATCAACACCAAAGTTTATTTCGGCATGTTCTTCGAGGATATCCAGATCATGATCGTCAGCGAGGCGGTGGCCAGGGAAGGCATCGGCGGCATCCTCGACTTCTGGCTGCGCGACGCCGAAATCCGCCGCAAGGTCAAGCTGTTCGTCGCGCCCGGCCGCGCCGAAGACGTCCTGAAAGCCAGCCTGCAGGTCGACGAGATGAACAGCATCTTCATCGCCAAAATGCCGAATAACGCCGCAAGGTCGCCGTACTATCCGGGCAAGGCGACCGTCGGCGAGATATCGGAAGCGATCAGGGGCAAACGGTCCTTCGTCCTGCCGTTCGTCCTGGTGGAAGGCAAGGAGGTGAAGCTGGCGAAAGCCGCTGTGTTCGACAGGCGGCAGAGGATGATCGGCGAGCTGGACGAATTCGAGGTATACGGCGGGAAATTGATCAGACGCGAACTCAAGCAGGGCGTGGTCGTCGTCGCCAACCCGGCCGCCCCGGGGAAGATCGCCGTTTTCGAACTGTACGAGGCAGATATCGAAGTCACCCCCCATCTGGAAGGCGGCAACCTGCGATTTTCCCTGGAGGCCAAGTTCGTCGGCACGCTGGGCGAAAATCAATACCCCCAGCAGGACGCCCTCGACCCCGGATTCACCAAAGCAATGGAACAGGCGGTGGCGGCCGAATACACGCGGATGGCGAGAAAAGCTTACGTCAGGCAACAGGCATTGAGGGTCGAGATATTCGGTCTGGGCAAGCTGGTGTACAACCGCTACCCGCAATACTGGAAAAGCATAAAGGATCGCTGGGAAGAGGAGATCTTCCCCGGCGTCCCCATCGACATCAACATCACGATAAGTATCAGAAGGCCGGTGCTGAGTCGCTGAGTCAGCGCAGGAACAGGATGCCGGCCCCGGCGGCGATATAGCACCAGCCGGCGATCCGGGCAAACTTTGCGCTCCGGAGGCAGTTCCTGTTCGCCGCCTGCCTGGCATTGATTCGCCACGAATATACGCCGACGAGGATAAGAATGACCGCAAACGACGGCTCAAGCGGGGTTGTCAGCACTTTGATTAACGGTTGGTCGTTCATTACCAGGCCTCTCCTTTTCGAAAACCGGCGGCAGCCATCTAAATATTGTCCATATTTTGGTTAATAAATGCGCGAAGAACCGGCCGGAGTACGATCTCCGGCCGGTTCTTCGCCTCTTAATAGCGGCCTATCCCCGCCCGCGCTCGCGGAAAAGGAGCGACAGCGACCACAGACCGCCGAGGCCTACCGCAGTATAGACGATCCGGCTCATGAACGAGTTCTGACCGCCGAAGATGGCGGCGACGAGATCGAACTGCAGCAGCCCCACCAGCAGCCAGTTCAGCGCTCCGGCGATGACCAGCAATAAAGCGATTCTATCCAAGAATTATACCCCCTTTATGTTATTTTCCAACACTCTTATATTATGTCCAAACCTTGTGCCAATTAGTACAAGTACCGCAAAGTCCGTTTGGGTGTTATAATGTTATGTAAAGCAATCACGCAGGGAGGAACGCTATGAACTTCAAGCGCGACAACCGGCTTACCTTCGTTATCGCCCTGGCCGTGACGGTGGCCGTCCTGGTCGCCGGCCAGCTGCTGTGGCAGAAATATGCGGTCGCCAGGCCGCTCGGCTCCGGCCTGCAGGGCATACCCGGCGTCACCGCCGCCAGCTGGGACGAGAACAAGAACGGCGACACAACGATAAACGTCACCCTCGGCGACGTCGACAACCTCGCCAGAACGTACGGCGAGATCGGCGAGACCGCCAAAACCATCCTCGGCAAGCACCCGGCCCGCATCACCCTCACAGACAGCCGCACCCCCGAGCTGGAGGAAATTTACCACGCCGTCCACTTTCACCTCCAGGAAGCCATCGCGACCGGCAATTTCTCGGCCATGGCCGACCGCGTGGACGCCAAGGCACGCGCCGGCGGCGCGGAGGCCAGGGTGTACGTCGACGCGCGCAACGTCTATCTCCAGCTGCACAAGGCGGACGCTTCCCTCTACGCCGTCGTGCCCCGCTTTGACGCGGCCGCCCGGGAGGTGAAGTGATGCGCTACGCACCGATAGCCGCCGGCGTCGGCGCCGGCAGCGTCATCTATCTGGCCTGGCGGGGCGTCGATGTCCTGCCCATCCTCTTCTTCGCAGGCATCATCGCTGTGCTCGCTTACTACGGCAACAACAAGCTCGGCGGCAAAACCTCGTTCGCCGTGATGGGCGGCGAGGGCGAGCGCCAGCCGGCGATCGTCTTCGACGACATCGGCGGCCAGGAGGTGGCCAAGAATGAGCTGCGCGAGGCGCTGGAGTTCATCCGCGACCTCGACGGCATCCGCCGCCTCGGCATCCGCCCCCTCAAGGGCATCCTCCTCGCCGGCCCGCCGGGCACGGGCAAGACGTTGCTCGCCAAGGCCGCGGCCCGGTTCACCGACTCGGCCTTCGTGGCTGCCAGCGGCTCGGAGTTCGTGGAGATGTACGTCGGCGTCGGCGCCCAGCGCGTCCGCCAGCTGTTCAAGCAGGCCCGCGGCCTCGCCCGCAAGCAGGGCAAGGCGTCGGCGATCGTCTTCATCGACGAGATCGAGGTGCTCGGCGGCAAGCGGGGCCAGAACTCCGGCCACCTCGAATACGACCAGACGCTGAACGAGCTGCTCGTCCAGATGGACGGCCTCGCCACCGACGATGCCGTGCGCGTCCTGCTCATCGCGGCCACCAACCGCGCCGACATGCTCGACCCCGCCCTCCTCCGCCCCGGCCGCTTCGACCGCCAGGTGCAGGTCGACCTGCCGGACAAGGCCGGCCGTCTCCAGATCCTCGGCCTCCACACCCGCAACAAACCACTGGCCGCCGACGTCGACCTGGCGGCCGTCGCCGCCGATACCTTCGGCTTTTCCGGCGCCCACCTCGAAAGCCTCGTGAACGAGGCGGCGATCGCCGCCCTCCGGGACGGCGCGCAGGAGGTGACGGCCCGCCACCTGAAGGGGGCGATCGACAAGGTCATCCTCGGCGAGAAGCTCGACCGCCTGCCCGGTGCTGACGAAAAGCGGCGCATCGCCGTCCATGAGGCCGGCCACGCCATCGCCGGCGAACTGCGCCGCCCCGGCTCGGTGGCGAGCGTGAACGTGGCCGCCCGCGGCAAGGCCCTCGGCTATGTCCGCCAGACCCAGGCCGACGACCTTTACCTCCACACCGCCGACCAGCTCAAGGATAAGATCGTCGTCGCCCTCGCCGGCGCGGTGGCCGAGGATATCGCGCTCGGCGGCCGCAGCACCGGGGCGGGCAACGATTTCCAGCAGGCCGCCGCTCTCGCCCGCCAGCTCGTGCTGGGCGGCATGTCCGACCTTGGCATCGTGTCGGCCGACGATCTCCCCCAGGGCACGCTCCATATGGCGGTCGCCACGCTCCTGCAGGGCCTGGAGGCCGAGACTCACGCTCTGCTCAGCACCCGCCGCGGCACGCTCGACCGCATTGTCGCCGTCCTGCTTGAGAACGAAGGACTGAGCGGCGACGAGTTCCGCGCCCTGCTGACGACCCCCTTACAATGAAAAAAAGCGCTTCCCCGTCATTTGGGGAGGCGCTTTTCATGTATCCATAATGTTTTTACATATATCTAAAATTACGTCTACTAAACCTGACATTTGCCCTGACATTTGCCCTGACATTTTCGTACATTTTTTCTGACATATTTTCTGGCCTTTACTCTGACATTTGTTCTGCCGCCGGGGCATTCCGGGCATAGTATTGCCGAAAGAAAAATTTTCGCAAAAACGGAGGAGGCGGGCAAAGGAAATGAACGCAGCGGATAAATTCGGGGCCGAGGCGCAAAAGGCGGTGGCGGCCCTTAAAGGGAACAGGTTCCAGGCGAGGTATTTCCCTACGGCGGCGGAGGCGGTCAGCGAGCTGCTGGCCGCCATCCCGAAGGAGGCGACGGTGGGGATTGGCGGGTCGTGGACGCTGATACAGCTCGACATCGCGACCAAGCTGGAGGAGCTGGGGAACACGGTGTTTTGCCACCATAAACCCGGCCTTACGCCGGAGGAGGTGCTGGCGGCGAGGCGGGCGCAGCTGACCTGCGACGTCTTCCTGACGGGGACGAACGCGATCACGGCCGACGGACGGCTGGTGAACATGGACGCGACCGGCAACAGGGTGGCGGCGATGATGTTCGGGCCGAAGGAGGTTTTCGTGCTGACGGGGGCCAACAAGATCGTACCCGGCATCCACGAGGCGATGGAACGCATCCGCGCGACGGCGGCGCCCCAGAACAACAAGCGCCTGAACCGCCCCAACCCGTGCGTCGCGAGCGGGCGGTGCATGGACTGCCAGGGGCCGACGCGGCTGTGCAATATCACGACAGTAATACACAAGAAGCCGCCGGCGTCGGATATTCATGTGTGGGTAATAGGCGAAGAATTAGGATATTGAGGGTTATTTGACGAGGTCTTCGGCGATCGTGTCGAGTTCTTCAGCCAGGGCGCCGGTTTCCTGAATAGAGGCGGTAAAACGGCCGATATCGGCGGCGATCCTGGCGAGCGTGTCGCGAATGTCGGCTATCGCCAGGTCGGTGGCCTTGCTGTCGTTCTTGACGGCGGTGAGGATTTCGGTTATTTTGCCGATAGATTCGGTGCTGGTCGCGGCCAGTTTGCGGATTTCCTCGGCGACGACGCCGAAGCCCCGGCCCTGGTCGCCGACGCGGGCCGCTTCGATGGCGGCGTTGAGGCCGAGAAGGTTTGTCTGGCCGGCAATCGTCCGGATGATCCCCAGCACCTGGTCGGTTTCCGCGACCCGCAGCTGGGACTGGCGGTTGGCGGCAACCATTTCGTCGGCCGTGGCGGTGATCTGCTCGGTGCGGACGAGGATTTCCTCGGTGGTGGCGGCCAGGACGCCGAGGTCGCCGCTGAGCCTGCGGGACAGCCCCTTGAGCTTGTCCTGGCGGTCGACGGGCTCGGTGACGGCGAGGGTGCCGATAACGGCGCCCTGTTCGTCCTGAAGGGGAATGACGACGGTGATGAAGGGCTGGCCGCTGTAGGAGCTGTCTTTGCGCATGACGACCCGCCGCCGTTCGTGAATGGCGGTATGGGACGCCATGCCGGGCTTGACGGGCAGGCCGATCTGCATCTTGAGGTCGAAGGTGCTGCTCGGCCGGTAGTAGACGATCTGCTCTCGATCGGTAACGAATACTCCCACGTCGAGGAGATCGACAAGGCAGGCGGCAAAACGTGTGTAATCATCAATGATGAGCGGCGAAAGAGACAAAAATAATCCCCCCCTAGCTTTTGATAGCGGTGGTTTAAAGATTTCAGACAAATTGGAAATATACCACTATTCCCCGCAAGGGCGGGATATTCCTCCCTAATTTTACAAGTTGCCGACAATTTGCGAATTTTTTCACGATATGCTCGCCGGCGGCGGGGGAATTCCCCCGCCGCCCGTTGTAGCGCTACAGTGTGTATTTGTAGAATCTGCTGTCCACCTTCATGACCGGGAACGAAGGAGGCAGGTCGGCTTGGCCGATTGCGGCGAAGCCTTTCTTTTCGTAGAAGCGGTGGGCGGCGAGAAAGCTGGCTGTTGTGCCGAGGAATATCTCGCGAAGGCCTTTTTCGCCGGCCCAGGCGAGGAGGGTTTCTAGCAGCAGGCCGGCGGTGTTGTGGGGCGCGCCGCGGTAGGCGGGGGCGACGAACATTTTGCGCAGGGCGGCCTGACGGCCGCCGATGTCGATGAGGGCGACGGTGCCCACGACCTCGTCGCCGTCCATGGCGAGCCAGAAGTTGCCCGCCCCTGTCCGGTAGAAGGTTTCGATGGCGTCGAGGTCGGGCTGGTCGGCGCGGGTGATGGCGACGCCGAACTCGCCCCGCTGGATGGCGAGGATGTGCTCGATTACCTGCTCCTTGTAAGGCGCTGAATATTCCTGAACGCTAATCATCGCTGTCTTCTCCTCCCCCGCCCTTCTTTTGCTCCAGCCACTCTTTTTCGATGTTGGCCCGCATCCGCCCCAGGAGGGCGAGGGCGGCGGCGCGCTCGGCGTCGCTAAAGCCGGCGAAGCAGATGTCGATGCTGTTGTTCTCCTCGGCGATGATGCCGGGATAGACCTCAAGGGCCAACCCGGTCGGCACGAGCCGCCACATGCGCGCGTCAGCGGCGTCGCGCTCCCGCTGGACATAGCCGGCGGCCATGAGCTTCTGCACGGCCTTGGTGGTGGTCGTCTTATCGACCTTGAGCAGCACAGACAGCTCGGCGAGGTTGACGCCGGGGTGCTCGCAGATGCGGGTGAGGAAGGTGAACTGCCCCCGCTGGAGGTTGATCGCCCGGTATTTGACGTCGGCGAGCGTATGTATGCAGCGGGCCACCGCACCTATTTCGCGGAGGATTTCGTTTTTGAGGCTGTTGATGAGGAACACCTTCCTTTGGGTAGGGATTAGTTGATATTTCAACTAATCCCATTTTACAGCGATATAGTTGAAACGTCAACTATTTGGATTATCAAGAACATACCTAATAAAATCGCGACTGCTCTCCGGTGTCTGCCTTCCAAATATGCCAAGATGACCATTATAAATCAAGAATAAGACTTCAGATTGCCCACGAGACATTTAAAATCACTTAGATAACAAAAATGGGCTCGAAATGACAATAGAGGCAAAATGTATAATAATGGCGAATAAATATTATATATTAATGGCGATTTAGAAATCAGGAGAGTAATGCTACACACCAGGAGGTTAAAGAGTGAGAAAACGCCTGAATGAGTTATCAAGAATTATTTTCACAATAGCGGCCTTGCTTTTGTGGATTCCAACCTTTGTCTATGCTGCTCCTGAAGGAGAAGTACGAAAAATATATACGAATAACGATTTTCACTGCCAAATGACCCTTCCGCCCGGTTGGACCGATACAAGCATGACCAATAAGGAGGTTATTTCCCTTTACAAGTCGATCCCAGTTCTTGACGATAACGGTAAAAAAATGGCGGCAATATTACAAATCCGGCAGAGATTTATCAATTCAACTTTTCAAACACTTGGCGAATTGCCAGATGACAAAGTAGAAACGATAAAGGACAATTTTATCAAGTATTCGTGGGACAATATTCGCGTCAAAACCGGTATATCAGTTGAAGGAAACGTCCGGGGTATCGGTCATCATAAAGTAATTTGGATAATTGAATCCGGTAAATTTAGGGTAATAAATGCAACATTAGTAGAGAAAGGGGTTATGTGGGATTTTAGAGTTGCCATTCCCAAAGACTACTTTGAGACGATGACAAGTGAATTAGAACAGCTAATTAATTCTTTAACGATGCTGTAAAATGAGGTTACAGGCAAACGCAGTATCGACACATTATTTATATGCTTAAACTAGCCAAGGATACGATAAAAAGGCACTTCGCCGGAGGCGGCGGGGGACGCAGGCGTGGGCGGCGTTGCGGAGGGCGTTACGCGCCGTTGGCGCAGGAGGCCGGTAACACGAACGTACGCCCGATCATGGATGGTCGGGCGAGTCCGCAAGGAGCCGGATGCGACTTTTGCGGACGGTACGGCTGTGTCGGCCGGAGCCTACGGCGCGTTCGACCGGAGCTTCGGCGCATAGCCTGTGTTCTCCGCGGTTGTAGCAGCATACGATACACGGAAAAACTCCCGGTTTGCGCCGGGAGTTATATTTCTTTAACTTTATTCGTTTGTTAAGGCGACGAGGTCGCCGGTTGGCTCGTCGGCGTTTCTTGGGGCGGTTTGGGGATGTCGCGGATGAAGAGGGCGGCTAGGACGCCGAGAACGGCGAGGAGGGCGACGATCTGGAAGACGTCGCCGTAGGCCATGACGGCAGCCTGCCTGGTTACAAGCCCCTGGAGGACGGACAGGGCCGCGCCGTAAGCCTGGTCGGCCGCGAGGCCGCTCTGCATGAAGCCGCCTTTGAGTCCGGCGAGCAGCTCCGTCGCGGCGGGCGAGGCGGTGTCGACGTATTCGGCGAGAATGCGGCTGTGGAAGGTCGTCCGCTCGTCGAGGAAGGTGCCGAAGATGGCGATGCCGACGCTGCCGCCGACGTTTTTGAAGAGATTGAAGACACCGGAGCCGACGCCGGTTTTTTCCGGGGGAAGGGTGGCCATGGCGGCGTTGGAGAGGGGCGACATGGTGAGCGCCAGGCCGGCGCCCATGAGGGCGAGGCGGACGGCGATGAAGGGGTAGGCGGTGTCGGCGGTCATGGTGCGGAAGGAGTACATCGCGACGGCGAGGAGGAGCATGCCGATGGCGGTGGGCGTCCTCCCTCCCGCGCTGTCGGCGAGCTTGCCGCCCAGGGGAGCCATGACGATCATGGCGCCGATGAGGGGGAAGAGCGAGAGGCCGGCGCGGATGGGCGAGTAGCCGAGGATGTTGCGGAGGAAGAAGGGGATGAGGAACAGGCCGCCCATCAGGGCCATGAAGGTGAGGAAGCCGACGATGTTGGCGACGGAGAAGGTGGCGCTGCGGAAGAGGCCGAGGTCGACGAGCGGCTCGTCGACATGGCTTTCGATGTAGATGAAGGCGGCGAGGCTGACGGCCATGAGGGTGAAGAGGCCGAGGATGTAGGGCGAGGTCCAGCCCTCCTGACCGCCGCGGTTGAGGGCGACGATGAGGGCGCTGAGGCTGGCGACGAGGGCGAAGCCGCCGAGGTAGTCGATGGGCTTGGTGGTGTCCTGGGGGGGCGATTCTTCGAGGACGAGAACGGCCAGGACGATGCCGAGGGCGGAGATGGGGACGATGCTGCTGAACAGCGCCCGCCAGCTTACATATTCGACGATGTAGCCGCCGACGGTGGGCCCGAGGACGGCGCCGGCGGCCGCCAGGGCCCCCCACATGCCCATGGCCTGGCCGCGCTCGGCGGGCGGGAAGGCGTCGCCGACGAGGGCCATGGCGTTGGGGAAGTACATGGCGGCGCCGAGCCCCTGGAGGATGCGGAAGAAGATGACGGACGCGGCGTTCCAGGAGAGGCCGACCATCATGGTGGCGACGGTGAAGACGACCAGGCCGGCGACGTAGACCTTCTTGCGGCCGAACTGGTCGCCGAATTTGCCGGTGATGGGCAGGGTGGCGCCATAGGGGATCATGTAGGCTAAGAGCACCCAGGTGACGGTGTCCATGGTGAAGCCGAAGGAGTTCATGATGTTGCTGAGGGCGATGTCGAGCGAGCTGGCGACATAGCCGCTGAGGACGGTGCCGAGGGAGACGACGGCGAGGACGAGGTATTTGTTGGGTTTGGCGGCGGCGTTCACGGCGCTCACCTGCCTGTGAGGATGGCGACGACGGCCGACATCCCGGGCCTGAGGGCAGCCTGGCCGCTGTCGGTGATTTTTATCTTGACGGGGATGCGCTGGGTGACTTTGGTGAAGTTGCCGGTGGCGTTGTCGGCCGGCAGGAGGGCGAACTGGGAGCCGGTGGCGGCGCCGACTTCGGCGACTTCACCGGTGAATTTCTGGCGCGGGTAGGCGTCGACGGTGAAAGTAACGGACGCGCCGCTCGCTATGCGGCCGATTTCGGTTTCCTCGATGTTGGCCTCGACCCAGGAATCGGCGGGGTTGGTGATGCTGTAGACGGTCTGGCCAACCGAGACCGTCTCGCCGCGGTCGACGGGGAGCTTGGCGATAATGCCGGCGACGGGGGCGGTGATGACGGAGTTTTCGACCTGGAGGCGGGCGTTTTTGAGGGCGGCGGCGGCCTGGTCTACCTGAGCGCGGGCGTAGTCGACGTCCTGGGCGGCCGCGCCTTCGGCTGCGAGGCTGAGGCCCTGGCGGGCGGCCTCGTACTGGGCCTGGGCTACTTTGAGGGCGGTGAGGGCTTGGTCGCGCTGCTGGGCGGACAGGGCGCCGTCTTCGTAGAGGGTGGCGGTGCGCTCGTAGTCACGGCGGGCGTTATCCAGGCTGGCTTCGGCCTGGGCAACCGAGGCTTCGGCCTGGGCGACCTGCTGGGGACGGCTGCCGGCCTCAAGGGAGGCGAGCTTGGCCTGGGCGGCGGCGAGATTGGCCGCGGCCTGTTCGACCTGAATCACCAGGGCTTTGCCGTCGATGCGGGCGATGACCTGGCCGGCCTCGACCCGGTCGCCTTCGCGGACGGCTAGCTCTTCGACCTGGCCGGAGATTTTGGTGCTGACGTTGATGATGCTGCTCTTGATTCTGGCGTCGTCGGTGGAGACTTTGGCGCTGGCGGTGTACCACCACCCGCCCCCCGCTATGGCGAGAACGGCCGCTACGCAGCCGGCGGTCAGGGCGAGTTTGCGTTTGTCCATTTTTTTCGGGCCGCTCATGTTGATTCCTCCTGATATAATAATTGTGGGTTGTTTTTTCAGTCGGCGAAGAGGAAATCGCGGATGGCTTTATGGCGACGCTCGAGCTCCAGCATTTTGGCCCGGGCGGTGTTTTTCAGCGTGGCGAGGTAGGCGCACCCGCCGGGAGTGATGGTGTAGACGCGCTTGCTGCGGGTGGCGGGGTTTTCCCAGCTGCCGGCGACGTAGCCGTCCTCTTCGAGCTGGTGGAGGAGCGGATAGAGGAAATTGGGGTTGGGCTGAACGGCATTGCCGGTGACGAGTTTGATCTCGGCGGCGATGCGGTTGCCGTGGGCGGCTCCTGTTTTGAGGATCTTAAGGATGAAAAGGGCGGTGACGAGCTTGATCCACGTTTTGGCGTCCGGGCGGCTGAACACGGCTGAAGACCTCCTTTGCGGGGCGCGTAGTTTGCAATAATTTTATTTTTATGTTAAGTATAACAATATTAATATTAATAGGTTTTGCGGCCGACGTCAATTTGGGATTACCGGTAAGAATGGGCGGGGCTGCCAGGAGGGTGGCCGTCTGGTATAATTAGCTTAGCTGCGATGAGGAGATGATACAGGATGTGTAATTCGCTGGGCTGCTGCCTGGACGGGGTGTACGATGTTTTCGAGAAGAGGCTGCTGAGGGACGGCGTCGCCGTCTGCTTGAACGCGCTGACGGCGGAGAAGTTCGCGGAACGGCTGGCAGCGAGGGGGATCAAGGCTGTCAGGTCGGCGACGGACGGTAAGCGGCACGAGTTCCGGCTGGAAAGGTGAATAGCCAATAGCAAAAGCGGCCCGCCGGGAGGCGGGCCGCTTCGCTATGCGGGAAAGACTTATAGGGAGGCCGGGGGCAAGGACACGGAGTTGGTCGGAGTGATCACTGGGATAGCTTGTCTTTAAGTTAGTTCGGTATATGCCGCGGAGAACGCAGGCTTTGCGCCGGAGCTACGGCCGAACGCGCCGTAAGGCTCGGGCCGACACAGCCGTACCGTCGCCAACTGTCGTCCGTGACAGATGGCTCCTCGCCCGTCCGTCCATGGACGGGCGTACGTTCGTGTTACCGGCCTGTTTCACCAACGGCGCGTATTCGTCCTCCGCAACGGCGCACGCCTGCGTTCTCCGCCGCCTCCGGCGCTTGTTGCCTCCGCTCCCCGGACTGCCGGGGCCGTTCAGAAGTGCCCAGATGCAAGACGCACCGGAAGAGCGCGCCGCGACGTGTACTCGGATGTACACTAGCAAGCGCTCTGAGGAGCAACGCCGCAGATGGGCGCTTATGGGCGGCCAACCAGGAGCTGCCATCCTTCGCGAACGAGAAGGATGGCGAGCACGAGTAATAGCGCGGCAAGGAGGCGCATTACTATGATATACCCCCGACCGGTGAAGGCGGGGCGGGATTTGCTTACTACATAGGCGAGGAGGATTTTGGCGCCGACGAGGCAGGCGTAGAAAGCGCCGAGGAAGGCTGCGGCGCTGGCGGGGCCGTCCTGCCAGGCGGTCAGGAGGAGCGGGCTGCCGACGGTGAGCCAGAAGAGGTAGGGGTGAGGGCTGAGGAGGTTGACGACCGCGCCGCGGAAGACGGAGTTGGCGGCCGCGGTGTCTACCTCGGCCGAGGGCGGGCCGGAGCGGGCGTTTTCCCAGGCCATATGGGCGACGAACAGGGCGCCGGCGAGGGCGATGAGGCCGAGGAGCTGTTTATAGGCGGCGAAGGCGGCCAGCAGCCAGGTGGCGGCGACGATTATCGGCAGGTCGGTGGCGAGCGGCGAGCAGGCGGCTTTTATGCCTTCGCGGCGGCCGTATTTCATCGTCTGGGCGATGACGAGCGCGAACAGGGGGCCGGGAGACAGGCCGGCCGACAGGCCCAGGGAGGCGCCGGCGAGCAGGAAGGCGAGCATGGGTAAATCAACCTTTCCGGGTTTTGGTGGTGGCAGACGGCGAGGGGGACGGGCTGCGGGCGAGCCACAGACCGAGGAAGATGACGACGCCGCCGGCCGCCTGGAGGAGGCCGAAGCTTTCGTCCAGCCAGAGCCAGGCGAAGACGATGGAGACGATGGGGCAGAGGTTGGGGTAGAGTGATGCCCGCGTGCTGCCGAGGGCTTTGACGGCCCATATCCAGGTGAAGTTGGCGACGGCGAGGGCGAGGGAGGCGGAGAATACTACGCTTAGCCAGCCGGCGGCCGGGACGGCGGCGAGGTCGGTGCGGGCGAGGCCGGGGACGGCGATGAGCGCGAAGAGGACAGCGTTGACGGCGAAGACGGAGGCCATGATCTGGTGGAGCGAGTAGCTGTCGGTGAGGCGGCGGAAGGCGACGGTGTAGTAGCCGTAGCCGCATTGGCCGATGAGGATGAGGACGGCGCCGGTGAGGTGCGGGCCGGTCAGGCTTATTTCTTTGCCTGCGCCGGCGACGGTGAGGACGACGCCGCCGAGCGACAGGGCGATGGCCATGGCGGTGCGGGGCGAAAGGGACTCGTAGCCGAAGAGGCGGTTGATGAGGGCGACATTGACGGGCAGGGTGGCGAGGATGAGGGCGGCGTTGCCGGAGGTGGTGACGTCCATGCCATAGATTATGAAGATTTGATTGAAAAAGAAGCCGAAGACGCTGATGGCGCCGAGGTGGCTAAGGTCTTTGGCGGGCATGGGCCGGTAGAGGCCGCTGGCCAGCATGACGCCGCCGGAGAGCAGGGTGGCGATGACCATGCGGAAGGCGTTGTAGACGAGGGGGTCCATGGCGTTTAGGCCGATCTTCATGATCGGGGTGTTGACGCCCCAGATGAGGACGATGGCGAGCATGACGATTTCGACTTTGCGGACTGAGGTTGTTGTGGCGGGTGTCACGTTATCATCTCCGTTGTGTGCTGCATGATTTGTTTTATTCCACACGACGCGCCGGCTCCCCTCCGCCGCGCGGAAATAAAAAGGATTTGTCGGCGCGACGCCGAAGGTAAGTGTGCGCCGGCGGAAAATACGGCCGGCGGCAAAGCAGGGAAAGGGACGGTCGATGGTATGGCAAACGGCGTAGCGGGGCTGTGGGGTATCGAGGCCAGGGCGTTTCGCGTGCCGTTTATGCCGTTTACGCATAATTTCTGGGCGCTGGTGGACGCGGCCGGTAAGGTGGCCGACCAGCTGCACGGGCTGGCGGTCGATCCGCGGACAGGAAAGGCGAAAGCGATCGGCTGGTCGGCGCACCGGCTGCTGGCGGTGCGGGGGGCGGGGTTCGCGTGGGCGCTGCAGCCGGGGCAGCCGGCGGCGGTGTGCGCGCGCGGCGGCGAAACCGAGGTGGCGGCGCGCTGGCTGGCGGCGGCAGCGGCCATCCCGGCAATCAACGGGCTGGAGCTGCGCTACCCGAATCTTTGGCAGCACGGTTTCCGGGCGAATTCCAACAGTATGTTCAGCACTTTCGGGCTGATAATGGGGTTCGACGCCCCAGCGGAGCTTCTGCCGACGCTGGCTCCGGGGGCGAAGCTGGTGGTGTCGCGCGAGCTTATCGAACTTTATCGTTACCGACCACCGTCGACGGGCTGAGGCTTCGCGCCGCCAGGACCCGGGCGTGGAAAAGCCGGCCGGAGAATACTCCGGCCGGCCTTGTTTATGCCACTCCCCCGCCCTTCTGTTCATTTTACCTTGATTCGCCGGAACCGTTCAGAAGTCCTCAGATGCAAGGCGGAACGAGCATGCGCAGCGACGCGTACTCGGTTCGTACGCTAGCAAGCACGCGCAGGGCCAACACAGCAGATGAGGGCTTATCAACGGTTCCTATGAACTAGAGGCAAATAACTGCGCCGTGGCGGCCGGTGATACCGCGCTCGGCCCTGTGCGAATAAAACAGCGTCGTATTTTCGGCGGTGCAGACGCCGCTGATGTCGATGCGGGCGCGGGGGACGCCGATTTCTTCGAGCTGGTCGCGGTTTGCGTGCCAGAGGTCGAGGTGCCATTTGTCGCCGCTGGGGACGATGAGGTCGCGCCAGGTGCCTGCGAAGGCGGCCTGGAACTCTTCGACGACGGGGTCGTCGACTTCGTAGCAGCAAGGGCCGATGGAGGGGCCGATGCCGACGAAGCAGTCGGCCGGGTTGGTGCCGTAGTGTTCGCCCATGGCGAGGACGGTTTTGGCGGCAATCTTGGCGACGGTGCCTTTCCAGCCGGCGTGGCTGAGGCCGATGGCCCGCCGGACGGGGTCGAAGATGAGGACGGGGACGCAGTCGGCGTAGAAGAGGATGAGGGGTATGCCCCGCCGGTCGGTGATGAGGGCGTCGCTGGACGGGACGGCGGCGGCGTGGCTGCGCGCGCCCCGCCCGGCGTCTTCTTCCGTTACGTGGTGGATGTGGTCGCCATGGATCTGCTGGCAGGTGACGGCGCGGGCGTAGTCGACGCCTACGGCCTGGCAGAAGAGGTCGCGGTTGAGGAGGACTTTGTCGGGGTCGTCGCCGCTTTTGAGGCCGAGGTTGAGGGTGGCGTAGGGCGGGACGCTGAGGCCGCCCAGCCGGGTGGAGACGCCGTGTCTGACCCCCTGGTGGGCGAGGTGGGTGAACAGGCCGTGCCAGACGCCGTTGGCGGCGCGTTTGATGACGAATTTGCTCATGGGGTTTGACCTCCTCCCTCCCCCTGGCCGGGACGGCAGACGCCGCAGAGGGTGCAGCCTGGCCGGCAGGGAGGGGTGTATTTTTCGCCGCGGGCGCGTTCGAGTTCTTGCAGGAGGTAGCCGGGTTCTAGACCCATGTCGAGGTGCTGCCAGGGGAGGGGTTCGTCGGGGGGACGGTCGCGGTAGAGGTAGAAGGCTTCGTCGAGGCCGGCGGCGGCGAGGGCCCGTGACCAGTGTTTGGGGCCGCCGCGCCGGTGGGCGTCGAGGAGGACGGGGCCGAGGCGGCGGTCGCCGCGGGAGAGGATGCCCTGAAGGTATGCTTCTTTGGGGGGCTCGACGAGGATTTCGGTGTTTTTGTCGGCTTTGAGGGCGGCGCGGATGGCGGCCAGCCTGGCTTCGACGAGGGGCTGGGGGGCCATGGGCAGCCACTGGAAGGGGGTGAAGGGTTTGGGGATGAAGGGGTTGATGCTGAGGGTGAGGCGGCCATTGCTGCCGTGGGCGGCCATGTGGCCGCGGGTGGCGCGGGCGAGTTCGGCGATGGCGGCGATGTCGGCGTCGTCTTCGGTGGGGAGGCCGACCATGATGTAGAGGCGGATGTTGGGGATGCCGGCGGCGGCGGCGAGGGCTACGGCGCGCTCTAGGTCGGCGGCGTCGAGGCCTTTGTTGATGACGCGGCGGAGGCGTTCGCTGGCGGCTTCGGGGGCGAGGGTGATTGTTTTGTGGCCGCTGGCGGCTAAAGCCTGGGCGAGCGCGGGGGTGAGGGAGTCGGCCCGCAGCGAGGCGACGGAGAATTTGAGGCCGCGGGCGCGGATGAGGGCGACGAGGGCGTCGATGTCGGGGTGGTCGGAGACGGCGGCGCCGACGAGGCCGATTTTGTCGCGGTATTTTTGGGCGTGGCCGATGGCGGCCTCGAGGCTGGCGAGGGAGCGGGCGCGCGGCCGGCGGAAGCAGTAGCCGGCCATGCAGAAGCGGCAGTGGCGGCCGCAGCCGCGGGCGATTTCGATGAGGTACATGTCGCCGAATTCGGTGTCGGCGGTGACGACGGCGGTTTGGCCGGGGCGGGCGTCGAGGTCGTGGAGCCAGCGGCGGCTTATTGCCGCGGGGACGGCGGCGGCGGGCGTGAGGGCGGCGAGGGCGCCGTCGGGGCGGTATTCGTCATGGTAGAAGCAGGGGACGTAGACGCCGGGGATGGCGGCGAACGAAAGCAGAGTGTCGCGGCGGGTCAGCCCCTCCTCCCTGCCCCGCTGCCAGGCGGCGAGGATTTCGCCGATTACTTCTTCGCCTTCGCCGATGACGAAGGCGTCGATGAAGGCGGCAAGGGGCTCGGGGTTGAAGGTGGCGCAGGGGCCGCCGGCGATGACGATGGGGTCATGCTCGCCGCGGTCGGCGGCGAGGAGGGGGATTTTGCCGAGTTCGAGCATGGCGAGGAGGTTGAAGTAGTCCATTTCGAAGGAGACGGCGAAGCCGATGAGGGAGAATTCGTAGAGGGGGCGCTGGGTCTCGATGGTCATGAGGGGGGTATTGGTGCGGAGGTGCTCGGCGAGTTCCTTTTTGCCGGGCAGGAAGACGCGTTCGCAGGCGGCGAGGCCGCTGGCGTTGATTTCGCGGTAGATGATGTGGAAGCCGAGGTTGGACATGCCGACATGGTAGGTGTTGGGGAAGGCAAGGGCGAAGCCGGGGCGGGAGCCGGGGGCGTGGATTACGGCGCCCTGTTCGGCGGCGAGTTGTTTTTTGAGTTTTTCTTTGAGGGGCCAGGACATGGTATCACTACTTCCGGTGCGTATTGTCGTAACACTATTTATACGTCGTTATAGTGTTTCCCTGCCGGGCGGGCGAACATGAGAGAATCTCTTGTTCTGCTGCGGACGGAGGACTGAGTGTTCGGTTTTGTTTTCCAGACAGGTCGAGACGATCCCTTCCAGGACATGCCAAGTATCGACCGCGCGATGACGGCGACGAATCCGGGCAAACTATCGTCAAGGAGGGATGCAAATGTTGTGTTCCAGCCTGGACCGGTTTCGCGACGAGGGCCTGCTGCTGCTCAGGGTGGGTCTGGGGCTGATGTTCATGTATCACGGCTGGCCGAAGGTGACGGGCGGGGCGGCGGCCTGGACGAAGCTGGGGATGTCGATGAGCTTCGTGGGGGTCGGCTTCCTGCCGTCATTCTGGGGGTTCATGGCGGCGGCGTCGGAGTTCGGTGGCGGCCTGCTGCTGATCCTGGGCCTGTTTTTCCGCCCGGCGTGCCTGCTGCTGACGATTACGATGGCGGTGGCGGTGGCGATGAAGCTGGGCACCGGCGCCGGCCTGGGCGGCGCTTCGCAGGCGCTGGAGCTGGGCATCGTTTTCCTCAGCCTGATTTTTATCGGGCCGGGGCGGTATAGCTTCGAAGCGAGGATGTGCGGGCGGCGATGATGCGGCAAGAAGGCGGTTTGACGGCTTGGCAGCTGACGATGCTGGCGCTGGGTACGGTTGTCGGGGGGTCGTTTTTTCTCGGGTCGGCGGTAGCGATCCGCAGCGCGGGGCCGGCGGTGATCGTGGCTTTTTTGGCGGGCGGGGCGCTGGTGTATATAATTTTGTTCGCGCTGTCGGAGATGACGGTGGCGGACGCGGCCCCCGGGTCATTCCGCACGTTCGCGGAGCGGGCGTTTGGGCCGGGGGCGGGGTTCACGGTGGGCTGGGTGTACTGGACGGGCCTGGTGCTGGCGATGTCGAGCGAGGCGACGGCGGTGTCGATCTTCGTGCGGAACTGGCTGCCGGCCTTGTCGATCCCGCTGATGGGGGCGGCGATTATCGTGGCGGTGACGGTGCTTAATCTTTTCGGGGCGGACAGGCTCAGCCGCCTGGAGAGCGGCCTGGCGGCGGTGAAGCTGGCGGCGATCGTGGGGTTCATCGCGCTGGGGGCGGCGCTGATCGCGGGGCTGGTGCCGGGGGTGCCGGCGGCGGGCGCGGGGGCGCTGACGGCGGAGCCGCTGCTGCCGGGAGGTGTGGGCGGCCTGGCGGGCAGTATGCTGATCGTGATATTTTCGTACGCCGGGTTCGAGGTTATCGGGCTGGCGGCGTCGGAGGCCCGCGATCCGCACCGCACGGTGCCGCGGGCGATCGGCATGACGGTGGCGGGCCTGGTGGGGCTATATGTGTTGGCGATGGCGGCGCTGCTGCCGCTGGTGCCGGCGGGAGCGCTGACGACGGAGGTGAGCCCGCTGGTGGCGGCACTGGCGGCGTGGCGCCTGGCGTGGGCGGGTAATGCGATGAATATGGTGCTGGTGTCGGCGATTCTGTCGACGATGCTGGCGGCGATGTTCGGCCTGGGACGGATGATGCGCTCGCTGGCCGAGGAGGGGCATGCGCCGGCGTGGCTTAAGGATAAAGGCGATATCCCCTACCGCGGGATTTTGTTTTCGGGGGCGGGGATGCTGGCCGGATTGGCGCTGGGACTGGTGCTGCCGGCGCAGGTTTACCTTTTCCTGGTGAGCGCCGGCGGTTTTTCGCTGCTGCTGGCGTATGCGGTGATTCTGGCTACCCATTATAAGTTCCGCAAGCTGCACGGCTGCCCGCCGAAGGGCAACTGCCAACTGCCGGGTTACCCGTATACGTCGTGGCTGGGGCTGGGCGCGTGTGTGGCGATTATCGCGAGTATGCCGCTCATCCCCGGCCAGGGCGCGGGGTTGGCGGCGGGGCTGGGCCTTTTGGCCGTGTTCGCGGCGGCGTATCAGGTAAAGAAACGAGCGGGGGCGCGGGCGGCGCGGCCGGCGACTGATCGCCGGGATTTGCTGCTTCGGCTGCAGCTCGAGCTGGCGGAGGATTTCGCCCTGGGCGAGCGCCAAGTGGGACGCGAAACCTGCGGGGAAAAGGAAAAAGGCCCTAGCGAGTAGGGCCTTTTTTGATGTTTGAAATAAGCAGAAGCATGAGGCCGTTCAGAAGCCCCCAGATGCTAGGCGGCTCCGCCTGGCGTGCAGCGACGCGTACTCGGAACGTACGCTAGCAAACTCCAGGCGGAACAACAACGCAGATGGGGGCTTATCAACGGCCGGGGATACGATAAGCCGGAGACCGTTCAGAAGCCCTTAGATGCCAGGCGCACCGGAAGAGCGCGCCGCGCCGCGTACTCGGAATGTACGCAAGCAAGCGCTCTGAGGAGCAACGCAGCAGATGAGGGCTTATCAACGGTCGGGTATCACGGGAAGACGCCGCGGAGTTTTTTGGCTTTAACCACCCTCTCCAGCGCCACCATGTAGGCGGCCATGCGGAGGGGGACGCCGGAGGCTTCGTGGACGCGCCAGACTTCGTCGAAGGATCTTTTCATGACTTTTTCGAGGTTGTTGTTGATGTATTCTTCGTCCCACATGAAGGATTCCTGGTTCTGGACCCATTCGAAGTAGGAGACGATGACGCCGCCGGCGTTGGCGAGGATGTCGGGGATGACGACGACGCCTTTGGTTTTGAGGATTTCGTCCGCTTCTTTGGTGGTGGGGCCGTTGGCGCCTTCGACGATGATGCGGGCACGGACGGCGGCGGCGTTGTCTTTGTTGATCTGGTTTTCTAGCGCCGCGGGGAAGAGGATGTCAACATCGAGGGCGAGAAGCTCGGCATTTGTTATGACTTTGAGGCCGGGTTCGCTGTAGCCGGCGATGGAGCGGTTGTTCTTTTCGGCGTAGGCAATGGCGGCGCGGATGTCGATGCCGCCTTCTTTGTAGAGGGAGGTGTGGGCGTCGCCGATGGCGGCGATGGTGAAGCCTTTTTCCTGCATGAGGAGGGCGCCGGTGCTGCCGACGTTGCCGAAGCCCTGGACGGCGACGGTCATGCCCTGGGGGCTGCGGGCGAGCTTTTCGAGGAGGTTGAGGAGGGAGAACATGACGCCGCGGCCGGTGGCTTCTTTCCTGCCGAGCGAGCCGCCGATCTCGAGGGGTTTGCCGGTGACGACGGCCGGCACGGCGTAGCCTTTGAACATGCTGAAGGTGTCCATTATCCAGGCCATGACGTTGGCGTCGGTGTTGACGTCAGGCGCGGGGACGTCCTTTTCGGGGCCGATGATGGGCAGGATCATGGCGGTGTAGCGGCGGGTGAGCCTGCGCAGTTCGTTCTGGGAGAGTTTGGCGGGGTCGACGCGGACGCCGCCTTTGGCGCCGCCGTAGGGGATGTTGACGACCGCGCATTTCCAGGTCATCCAGGCGGCGAGGGCTTTGACTTCGTCGAGGTCGGACGAGGGGTGGAAGCGTATCCCCCCCTTGCAGGGGCCGCGGGTGCTGCTGTGCTGGACGCGGTAGCCTTCGAATACCTCGGTGTGGCCGTCGTCCATGACGACCGGCACGGAGACGATGAGTTCGCGCTCGGGGGTGCGCAGGGTGATGTAGTCGTTTTTGGTTAGACCGAGCTTTTGGGCGGCTTCGTCCAAAACGTCGAGCATGTTTTGGTAGGGGTTGTAGGTTCCGGACATAATTTTGCCTCCTATCGATTTATTACGTTTTTGAGTATTACGCTCTAATTATTTCCATGCGAGGGTTTTTCATCATCAGCAGCTTCGGGATATTGTATACATTATACATTATCCCAATTCTTTGTGCTTTGTGGGAATTCCTGCCGGGTTTCGTGTTTTTTTGTGTAGGTTTGCGAGGGCGCGGCGGGCATGAAAAAACCCGTGCGCAATAACGGCACGGGTTACGGTCATACGGCGGTGTCGGCGGCGGTGATGAGTTTGACGCCCAGGAGGCCCATGACGGCACCGGCGGTGCGGTCGATGGCGGCTTTGGCGCGGGTGTAGACGGCCCGCGGGCCGTCCGCGGACAGGACGAGGGCGACGATGCTGTACCAACTTATTTCGATGAGGAAGACGGCGAGCGCGAGGAGGAGGATGAAGAGGAAGCTGGGGCTCTGGGGCAGCAGGGCGGTGAAGATGCTGCCGTAGAAGACGGCGGTCTTGGGGTTGCCGAGCTGGATGGCGGCAGCCATGGCGAAGGCCCGTCGCCAGTTCTTCTGCCCGGCGGCGTCGGCCGGCAGGACGGCGAGGGGTTTTTCGGCGCCGCGCCACATCTGGACGGCGATGTAGACGAGGTAGGCGCCGCCGCCGAGCTTGACGAGGCTGTAGAGCCAGGGGAAGCTGGCGAAGACGGCTTTGAGGCCGAGGAGGGCGAGGACGGCGTAGATAAGGCCGCTGACGCCCATCCCCGCGGCGGCGGCGAGACCGCTGCGGCGGGAAGCGGCCATGGAGGTGCGGGCGACGAACAGGAAGCTGGGGCCGGGGCTCATGGCGCCGATGGTGACGGCGATGAGGATGCCGGCGAATGCGAGCAGTGTTTCCATGGAGTTCACCTTCCCGGGTATTTTGCTGTATGGTTTCAGTATAGTGCGTCTGCGGGGTTTGTCAACCGCCGGAAATGGGCATGTTGCTGGTGTGCAGGGCGGTGTCGAGGAAGCCGAGGCAGGCGAAGGCGAAGCCGTCGTGGAGGTAGAGACAGGACGATTTCACGGCCGTTCCTCCTGGCGATCATTATAGGAAGAAGCTTCGCTTTTGCGGCATTATTTCCCTGCCGGAGTGTGGCGATTCGGGGAGGCGTCTTTGTGTTATTACTTTTATTATTGTAATTATTGTAATTACCACGCGCGGGTGGTTTTTTGTCTTCGGAGGCTCAGATGGCAGGATTTAGCGCCTGCGGGCAGAAGTACCATTAAATAGCTTGCACGGAGGGGATAGGATGTTCAGGTTGAAGGTTGCGATGCTGGCGGTTGCTGTGGCGCTGTTTTTCCTGTGCGTGCGGGTTGAGGCGGCCACGGCGACCCTGCCCGAGGATGCCGAGCTGCACCCGGTGAACTGGGCGACAGGTACGGTGAAGTTCAAGAAGGATACCCAGGCGGTGACGAACGAGTACGGCGAGGTGGTCAGCGGGGTGCTGGCGAAGGATACGCGCCTCCGTCCGGCAGGCTGGCAGCGGGTGATGTTCGATTATACGATGGAAAACGGCTACACCAGCGTGGCGTCGTCGTCGTCGAGCGGCGGGTATAGCTACGGCGGCGGCTCGTACAGCTACGCGGTGCCGGGGGAAAAGTTCCTGCACTTCAAGGGCGGGCAGGCGGTGACCTTCAACGCTCAGGGCGAGGTTGTCGCCGGTACGCTGGACCAGCCGGCACACATCAGGCTGGTGGACGACAAACAGGGCTTTGTGAGCTACAGGGAAGATACTGCGCTGTCCTTCCACGCCAACGGCGTTGTGGCTGCGGGGACGCTTAACTTCGACACGTGGCTGAGGCCGACGGGCTGGCAGGAGATATTGGCGGCCAATGGCGGCGCGGGGTTTTTGAAGTTCAAGAAGGGGACGGTTATCAGCTTTACGGAGAGCGGGCTTGTGACGGCCGGGACGCTGGCGGCGGAGGCCAAGCTGAGGGCTGAGGGCCAGTATGTGAAGATTTACCCCGCCGGGACGGCGGTGAAGTTCTCCGCGAAGGGCGAGCTGGCGCCGTGAGGTGATTTGTTGTGTTCGCAGGCGGAAAGACTTTGTACTCAGCCGGGCTGGCCGCCTGGCTGGCGATGGTGGCGGGGGCGGTAGCGAACGGGGCGCTGCGCGAATATGTGCTGGCGCCGCAGCTCGGGGCGGCTGCCCTGCCCATGAGCGGCGTTACCGGGTCGGCGATCTTCACGCTGATAACGTTTGTGCTGCTTAAGCGCCTAGGCAGCACCCACACCGGCCGCGAGCTGCTGCTGGTGGGGCTTATGTGGCTGGCGCTGACTGTGGCGTTTGAGTTCGGCTTCGGGCACCTCGCCATGGGGAAGAGCTGGGGCGAGCTGCTGGCGGCTTACGACCTGCGGACAGGCAACCTGTGGAGCGCGGTGCTTGTGTATATAACCTTTTTGCCGCTTCTGGTATCGCGGTGGCTTAAAAGGTGAGCGATGGAGGGATATTGATGAACAAGGTCAATCTGGCGGCGAAGACCAAGACGGCGCTGGGGCGGATTTAGGAGGCGACGGTGGACTGGCTGACTGACCCTTACTTCGTCTTGGTGCCGGTTAGTCTGGCGACTTCGGTTGTGACGCTTTTCACCGGGTTTGGGGTCGGAACTGTGCTGGCGCCGCTGATGGCGCTGTATTTCGATGTGAAGGTGGCCGTCTTTCTCGCCGCGATTGTCCACTTTTTCAATAACGCTTCCCGCCTTTATCTTTACCGGGAGTATGTCGACCGGGGGGTTTTCAGGCGCTTCGGGGTCATCAGCATCGTGGGTGCTTTTTTGGGGTCGTACGCGCAGGTTCTCATCGACAGCGCCAGCCTGAAAGCGGGCTTCGGCTTGTTTCTGGTGGTGTACGGTCTGTCACAGTTCGTACCGGCGGGAACAGGCTTCAGGATTCCCCGCAGGCTGGATCCGCTCGGCGGTTTTTTGTCAGGCCTCCTCGGCGGCCTGATCGGCAACCAGGGGGCGATCCGGTCGCTGTACCTGCTTAATTATCGGCTGGAGAAGAAGGAGTTCATCGCCAGCGCGGCCCTTATCGCGATTGTCATCGATTGCACCCGGATCCCGGTGTATGTCTATTCGATGCACGGGGATCTGATGGCCAACGGCGCTCTGCTGCTGGCGGTGGTGGCTTCGTCGGTCGCGGGAACGGTGCTGGCGAGCAGGGTGCTGCCGCAGGTGTCGGCGGAGCTGTTCAAACGGATCGTCCTCGGGGCGGTGGTGCTGCTGGGGGCGCTGATGCTGGCGGGGAAGGTGTAGCGGCCGCTTGCCGGGCCGACGGTTGTGCCGGTGCGCAAGCGGGTATAATTGTTTCAACGAATATGTATGTATGGGAGCAGATGATGTTATATTACATGGCTATTGGCTTAACGGTGGTTTCGAATGTTCTTTATCACGTGTTTTTGAAGGTTACGCCGGCGACGGTCAACCCGGTCTTGTCGCTGACCGTGACTTATCTGACGGCGGCGGCGGCGACGACGGTTATTTATTTCGTCTATCCGGACAAGGTATCGCTGACGGCCGGGCTGAAGGAGCTGAACTGGGCGAGCTACGCCCTGGGCCTGGCGATCGTGGGCCTGGAGGTGGGGTTCATGCTGGCTTACCGCGCGGGCTGGAATATCACGCTGGCTGGCCTGGTTTCGAGCACGACGGTGTCGCTGCTGCTTATCCCGGTGGGGATGATGTTTTTCCGGGAGTCGCTGTCGGCGGTGAACGCGCTGGGGATCGCGCTGTGCCTGGCGGGGCTGGTGCTGGTGAATTATAAGGGATAGGGTTTATTAGGGAGGCGCGAGGGGCGGAATATACAAGGATATGAAGATATGTCGTATGTTGGCATCGATTATAACCGGCCGCGCATTGGCCGTGGGTTTATTGCTGGCGGCGGCGCTAACCGGCTTGAGTATGCCGGTACGCGGGGCGGAGGTCACGCCGAAGTATCTTTTCATCCCGGCAACGGTCGATTACCGGGAGTACAATCTGGAGGCGGTGATCTACCGGCCGGCCGGGCAGGGGCCTTTCCCGTTGGTGGTGATAAACCACGGCCGCAATGCCACCGAGGAGGAGCGGAAGAGCCCCAACCTCGTACTGGCTTACGGCCGCGAGGCGCTGGCGATCGCCAAGAAGGGGTTCGTGGTGGTGACGCCGGTGCGGCGCGGCTACGGCAAGTCGGAGGGCACGGATAGGGAGAACGATTTTCACGGCGCCGGTGGGGAAGGTTCGAAAGACGTAGCCGCGGTTGTTCGCTACATGGCGCGGAAGAGTTACGTGGACGGCGGACAGGTTATCGTTGTCGGCCAGTCGTGCGGCGGGCTGGTTTCGCTGGCGGCGGCGGGCAGCAAGGATATCCCGGGATTATTAGGGGTGGTGAACTTCTCCGGCGGGCTTGTCGGCCTGCAGCTTTCGACGGGAGATAATCAAGCACGGCTTGCGGCGCTGTATGGTATTTACGGTTTTCTTGCCAGGGCGCCGTCGCTATGGGTATATGCGGAAAACGATACAAAGTTGGCGCCCGAGATTGCTTATCTGGGCTACAACTGTTTCGTCAGAAACGGCGGCAAAGCGACGATGCACATGCTGCCGCCGTTCGGCGAGGACGGTCATTACCTTTTCGGCGGCGGTCAGGGCATCCCGCTGTGGATGCCGCTGTTCGAGGAGTTTCTGGATTCCCTGGGGGTGCCGTACGGACGGTGAGAAGATCGAAAGGCCGGTTTTCCAAAAGGAAAACCGGCCTTATTTGTAGACAAAGTCAGACTGGTGAGAAAGGTCCAGATGCAAGGCGCACCGGATAAGCAGACACACGACGCTTTAGCGTTGATGTGGTCGCTTATACCCGGAAGGGTGCGAGCGCTTGCTTGCGTACTTTGGGACGTACGCAAGCAAGCGCTCTGAGGAGCAAGTGCGCAAGTTCTTAGCGCTTCAGCGCTTAGAACTGCGGCCTGCCCCGTGCGGGTACGCCGCAGATGGGCCTTTATCGACAGTCTGAGGCGGGTTACTGCCCGGCGCTGAAGTGGACCATATTGCGGCCGCCTGCTTTGGCGATGTATAACGCTTTGTCGGCGCGGCGGTAGAGGTCGTGGACGGTTTTGTCGTCCGGCAGGGCCTGAGCGACGCCGATGCTGACGGTGAAGCGCAGGTCGGGGGTTGCCGTGTCTTCGAAGATGTGGCCGCACTGCTTACGGAGGCGCTCGGCGATGGCGGTGGCTTTCTCGCCTTCGGTGCGCGGCAGGAGCAGGGCGAATTCTTCGCCGCCGGTACGGCCGAAGCTGTCCCGTTCGCGGATGCTGCCGAGGACGAGGGCGCAAAAGGTTTTGAGCGCTTCGTCGCCGGCGTCGTGGCCGAAGGTGTCGTTGATGGCTTTGAAGTGGTCGATGTCGATGACGAATATGGCCAGGGGCGAACCGCTCAGGGCGTAGACGGCGAATTCTTCTTCGGCGCGCCGGAAGAAGCCGCGGCGGTTGAGCGCGCCGGTTAGTTCGTCGCGGTTTGCGAGCTCGGCGAGTTTGTCGCGCGTGACCGCGTCTTGGTGGCGGCCGAGGAATTCCTGGCGGCGCGAGGTGTAGTAGCGGGCGGAGAAGTAAAGCCCGATGACGTTGACGATGAGGAAGGATATGACGAAGATGAGGTAGGGGGCGAGCTGATCGACTTTCTTGATCAGGAAGAATATGGCGAAGTGGCCGGCTGTGTAGAGGAGCGCCGGGATGACGCGGTTCCAGAATGTGACGGGCACAACGACGTACATGCTCATGACGATGAGGATGTCGACGGTGAAGTAGTTGATATAGGTTGGCGGGCGGGTGAAGGCCTGGAGGTATAGGACGCAGGCGGCGGCGACAAGCCACATGAAAATGGTCAGCCGGTCATACTCCGCCGGACTGATGGAGCGGCAGAGACGGATAATGTAGTATGTGGCGAACAGGAGGATCACCCCCCTGATGATGAGCGCCTGGAGGAGCAGGGGCCCGACGCCGAGAAGGACGAGATCGACAGAGACGAAAAACAGGTTGATGGCTAACCAGAACACGGCCATCAGCTTAGCGACAAAGGTGTCGCTGTGGAGGTAGCGCGTCCTGTAGGCGTACTCAAGGCGTTCTTCGAGGCGCGGTTCGAGTCTGTTTTCGATTTTTTCGGCCAGTGAAGGCAATTTGCGATCAACTCCCGGTTAAGGGTAACAGATATGTTTTCGCTTCTTGCGACACTATTCCTTTTTACGGCGTATATTTTGGCAATACGGGATGTGGGGACCGGAGGAATGGAATCGCCTGCGGCGGGGAAACTAGGGAAAACCGAAGGAGGCAAATTGATGACGCTACAGTTGACGCAGAAGGAGCAGCAGTTGCTGCAGGATCAGACGACCCACGAGAAGGTGTGCATCCAGAAGTACCAGCAGTACGCCGCGAAGGCGGGCGACCCGCAGCTCAAAGAGTTGTTCACGTCGTTCGCCCAGCAGGAGCAGCAGCACCTGGATACGATCAATTCGCTGCTGAACGGCCAGGCGCCGAGCATGAGCCAGCAGGGCCAAAGCCAGCAGGGCCAAAGCCAGCAGAGCCAGGGGCAGCAGGGCCAGCAGGGGATGCAGGCGCAGGCGGGCGGGCAGAGCGGCGCGCCGGCCACTTCGCTGACAGGGTCGGCGCAGGCCAGCCAGGCGGACGCGATGCTGTGCAAGGATATGCTGATGACGGAGAAGTATGTTTCGGGGGCGTACGATACGGCGATCTTCGAGTTTGCGGATGCGAGCGTGCGCCAGACGCTGAACCATATCCAGAAGGAGGAGCAGCAGCACGGCGAGGGTATCTATAATTACCTGAGCAGCCACGGGATGTATAATACGCAGTGACGCGAAAACCCGGCGGTGTTTTTCCGTCGGGTTTTCTGCCGGGGACGGCCATTCGCCGGCGACGAAAATGTTTCCCATTTTTTCAAACTTTGTTTCCGGGCAAGAGGGCAGTGACGCCGCGCTGTGCAGACGCTGAGCGCATTTTGCCCAGGGTTTGTTTCGGGAGGTGCCGGTGGTGTATCAGTTGATGCGTAAGGTCCATATGTGGGTCGGGCTCGTCCTGGCCGTGGTATTGCTTGTCGAGGCTGTGACGGGCTTGATATTGGCTGAGCCGGGGTGGTTCGGCGAGGTGAAGCAGAAGCCGCCGGGTATTCAGGCTGCGCCGCGGGGTACCCAGGGGCAGGCGACGCCGGAGCGGGCGAAGAGCGCTCCGACTATCTACGGTTTGGCGAAGGGGCTTCACCAGGGCAAGGTGGGCAATATCGATCTCGGGTGGGTTGTCGATGTTTCCGCGGTGGGGCTGGTGGTGCTGACGCTGACGGGGGTTTATCTGGCGGTGCCCAGTCTCCGCGCAAGGAGCAGAAGGCGGTAAGGCATGCGGGAGGTAGGGCGCAGGGCGCTTCGCCGCTGACATGGTCTGCGCCGGCCAGCCAGGCGGACAATACGCAGTGACGCGAAAACCCGGCGGTATTTTTCCGCCGGGTTCGATGTTGTCAGTGGCTTTCCATCTTTATACCGTAAAGAACGAGCTTTTTGCGGAAGAGGGTCCGCTCGACTTCGAGGGTGAGGGCGGCGCCGGCGGCCATGTCGGCGAGGTCGGGATGGCAGTAGATGTCGATGCCGCTGGCGGAGAATTCGAGGTACGGGACTGGGTCGCTGGCATCAGGTTTTCCCGGTCGCACGGACGGGCAGGGGATTTCCCTGGGACCGCATCAGCCGAAAGCGGTGGATCTTTGCTCGACGACTGCGATGACCGCGCCGCCGTTGGCCATGATGTACTCGCGGGCGGCGGGGGTGACGGAAAAATGCATGGTCGGCACCTCCTTCTGTGTTGTATTCCGGTTGCCTGCCCGGCGGCCGGTTATGGCCGCGGCAATATAATTTAAGCCTAAGCACCCGGTGCCTAGGCTTTTTACGCGCGAGGAGAGGTTAAGCGCCGTAACGCTTCCAGGCTATCTGGCTGAAGGGAAGGCGGGCCAGGAGGGTGACGATGTCTTTGTCGCCGTAGTAGGTGGGCGAGCCGGTGAGGTCCTGGGCGATGAGGACGACCGGCAGGCCGGGGAAGTATTTCTGGTACGAGCCGAGGGACCGCTCGGCCGCGGAGGTGTCCTCGCTGTCGATGATACCCCTTTTTACCGCCACCACGGCATAGGTTACGTCTTTTTCTTTGATAATCGCGCCGTCGAATTCCATAATCACACACCCCACCTTTGTTCTGGTCTTATTTCCGGCGGAGGCGGAACGCGCTGCGGCCCCTCTCCCCCACCCTGCTGTTTGCTCTTTTATTCCCGATAATACGGGTAAAACCCTGCAATTCTTTGCGGGGTTTTACTTAATGAGCCATAGGTATTTTGGATACCGGCCGTGTAGGGGAGTAACTGTATGGGCCGGCAGCGGCAGGGGCGTTTTTACGCCATTCTGGTATCATCGAGTTTGAATACGAACGGCGTGGAACTAGGGCCGGGGCCGCCGCCGGTCATAACGATATCAGACACCGGTCTACCACCGCCGGAGACGTTGTCCAGGTCGGCGTCGCTGAGACTGGCGGGCGGGAGGATGACCAGCAGCTCGTCGGGCTGCTGCTGCACGACTTTTATTTTGAAGTTGCTTTTCAGCTGTGCCCCGGGGGCGAGCCGGTCCAGTTCCTTGAGCACCGCCGCCGTAGGGTCGGTCATCAGTTCGCGGCGGAAATCGTCTTCTTTGATGGCCCGGTACACCAGCGCCGCCTGGAATTCCTGCCAGCCCGGCAGTTTGGGGGGATTTCTCTTGGTCATTTGCAGTCTCCTTTATATGGGGGGGTTTTGTCTCATGAGGGGGCTTCTTGCTCTATTGACATTATTCGGCAGGATTTTGCCGATACCTGTTGCCAGGGTATGCAGGGATAATGTTTGTGATGGAGATGGGGCCGGCTATTTGCCGGCCCCATCTTCCCTACCCTGTAGCTTAGCGCTTATTTTTGTTTTTCGCGTTGCGCATGAGCTGTTTCATTTCGCCGCGGCTGCCGAACATTCTTTTGATTTTTTCCTGCTCAAGCTGGCGGGAGTTGAGGCCTTCGTAGCCGATTTCCCTGCTGAGTTTTTCGTAGCTCAGGAAGCGGTCTGCGGACAGCGTGCCGTCTTCGATGGCCCGCCGCACTTCGCAGCCCGGTTCGCCGCTGTGGGTGCAGTCGTTGTAGCGGCACCCCGCGGCCAGCGCCGCGATGTCGGCGAAGGATTTGGCGAGGTCGCCGCCGTCGAGCTGGAGCTCGCGCATGCCGGGGGTGTCGATGACGATGCCGCCGCCGGGCAGCAGGAGCAGCTGGCGGTGGGTGGTGGTGTGCCGGCCTCTGCCGTCGTCGGCGCGGATTTCCCCGGTGGCGAGGAGATCATGCCCGAGCAGGCGGTTGATGAGCGTGGATTTGCCGACGCCGGACGAGCCGATGAAGGCGATGGTCTTGCCTTCCTGGATATAGGGGAGGATTTCCCGGTAGCCGCCGTCATCTTTGCCGGAGCATACGACGATATCGGCGCCGACGCTGACGGTGGCGACTTCGGCAAGCCGCGCGGGCAGGTCGCCGCACAGGTCGGCTTTGGTGAGGACGACGACGGGGGTGGCCATGCTGTCGAGCGCGATGGTGAGGTAGCGCTCGAGGCGGCGCAGGTTAAAGTCGGCATTGAGGGCCATGCAGATGAAGACGGTGTCGAGGTTGGCGGCGATTATCTGCGTGGCGGCGACTGTGCCCGCGGCTTTGCGCACGAGCAGGCTCTTGCGCGTGAGGATGTGGTGGATGATCGCGGCGCCGGCGGAGTCGCCCTGTCTGTCGGTCATGACCCAGTCGCCGACCGCCGGGAAATCCTCGCCACCGACCGCATTATAAGCCAGCTTGCCGGCAACGGCGGCGGCGTACTCGCCGTGCTCGCCGATGACTTTATACAGGTCGCGGTGCTGCTCGGCGACTCTGGCGATAAACAGACCCTCGTACATAGTGGCTTCCTGGCTGAAGCGCGGGCTTAGTCCGTAGTGGTCAAGATTTATATTGTTCATTTCTTCCTCCAAAAATCGTATTCGCGCTTTTGGAGGGAAAATAGGCTCTAGTTCGTCCGTTTTCCCTCCGCGACGAACACAAGCTCCGAATTCAGTATTTTAGACATAGTAAATGCCCCCTTTCACCTGGTATGATAGACCGGATACGGCCTGTTGTCAAGGTTTGCCAGGAAATGGGGTAATTTTCGGGGCCTTAACCTGGAGCGGATCAATTCTGTTTTGGGGAATAAAGGGAATAAACGGGAAAACGAAGAAAGAATTAAGGAACATTTTGTAGTAATGAGGTATTGCTTTTGAAAAGTGTCCCTACGATTTTGCTACGCTGGGGTTTTAGCTCCTGGCTGGCTGCCGGCATTGCCGGTATTATAATAACCCCGGTTATTTATTTGTTCAGTAACGGTTTTGGAGAACAAGGCGAGGCAACGTTTTCTGCGGTTTCCTGGTTGTTGGCAAATGGTAATCCGTTATATGTGGGCCTGCATTCGGCCGAGCGTTACAGTCTGCAACATGGGCCAATAGTTTATTTTGTTGTCGGCTATATTATGAAAGCGTTCGGTCCGGGTTACCTGACAGCGAAGGTTGCCGCTGTCGGCGCTCTGTTGCTTTCGATAGCGTTTTCTTGGCTGCTGTTTAGAACACGGCTTTCGAAGCTGGACAGCTTCTGCTTGCTGGGTCTGGAAGCATGGCTTTTTCTGCACTGGCCTTACACATATCTAATCCGCCCGGATGCGTTGATGCTTTTGTGTGTATCTGCGGGCCTTTATTTTATCGAAACTTCGCAGAAGCGGTTTCAGTTGATCATTGTCATCACCCTACTTTTGGGGTTGATGATAAATCTTAAAATACACGGCTTTATATATTTTTTGCCGATCTTATACCTTGTGTACAGGCGATTCGGGGCAAGGACCGTTGCCGTTATTGGCGGTCTATCAATATTATTGGCGATAGTGCCATTCTTATCGCCACATGTATCGTTGACAAACTATTTTTTATGGCTGTCAAACTCGATTTATCACGGAATAGTGGTCAAGCGTATCGCCGCCAAGATTTTGCTTGTTGCGGCAATCGTCATTTTGCCTGTTGCGGTCGGGAAATTATGCGGCATTAACTTGCGTTCTTTTTACCTGAGCCACAGGTCCCTTCTTCTTGTTGTATTTGTCGCCATGGTTTTGCCGTTGATAATAGGCTCAAAAGTAGGCAGCGGCACTAACCACCTAATACCGTTTATTCCCACGTTTATGTACTTATATATGCTATTTATCGATTATATCAGGCGAAACCAGGCATCTTGGCAGTCGGCAGCCGTCTCGCCAGGGGCGCGATACTTGAGCGTCGCACTGATAACGCTGATTATTGGCGTTGTGACTATCGGCGGCATCAATCCCCAAAAAAGAATGATCGAGAAAATAACGGTTAGCGGCAGGGAGGCAATTATCCAGGATCTCCGGCGACTGGAGGCTGATTATGCGGGATATACGCTAGCTATCGGCTATGGCGAAAAAGATAATATGCTTTACAGAGATATTACTCCTTTGCCGGTTTTTCGCGGCAGCCCGTATCTCATCGATATGGTCGCCATAAGCGATATGGCATGCTCGGGCGTAACTATCCCGGCAACTACGGCTGGGAAACTGAACGACGGCGAGATAAAGGTCTGGCTTATTCCCCGGGGGGAAAAACCCTTTGCTTATTATTTGTTTGACGGCTCGTTTAGAAATAATTTCTTAAATAACTATCAAATGGCGGGTAAAACCGAATACTTCGATGTCTGGGTTTACCGCGGCATGGACAGAACCAATTAAACTCCCATCAGGCAAGTAGCAGATTGGCTCCCTTTGTTCGTAATTTTTTTCTATTCCCGGCAAACAAACGAATCCCTGCATTCTTCTTGCAGGGATTCGTCGTTTCCAGTTTGATTTTAGGGGCCGGCTTCCGCCATAGGGATTTGACGCAGATAGGCTATTTACGGGGCCGGGCTGCGGGAGGGGCCTTTATGCGAACAGATAACATGTCATTGATATTGACCCTAAGGTACATGAGTCATTATAAACCGCTAGCCTGTCAGCGGTGTTTGCCGCCCCCAGAATATAAAGAAGCGGATAAAAGTGCTCTGGGGTGGTGAAGGCCAGTTCGGCGGATTCTCCCGCCGACTTATAATTTATTACGTCCCGGTACTGCCTGGCGATTATTTTTTCCTTAATATAGCGATCAAACTCACTTGCCCATGGATGTCCGTCTTCCATTCCCCAGGTTATTTGGGCGAGGTTGTGGACGACATTGCCGCTGGCGAAGATTAATACCCCTTTTTCACGCAGGCTGGCGATTTCCCGCCCGATCAGAAAATGGGTGTCCGCACTGGCGTTACGGTCCACGCTAAGCTGGCAGACGGGTATGTCCGCTTCGGGGTACATTTTGTGAAGCACGGACCAGGCGCCGTGGTCGATTCCCCAGGTATTGTCGATTTGCACGCCGCCACTGATCAGGCTCTTGGTCAAATGGGCCAGTTCGGGCGCGCCGGGGGCGCTGTAAGCCACACGGTAAAGCTCGTCCGGGAAGCCGTAAAAGTCATAAATTGTCCTGGGGTTCGCCGCATCGGCAATTCTGCTGCCGGCGGTGTACCAATGGGCCGATATGGCCAAAATAGCTTCCGGTCGGGGGATTTTACGGGCGATCTCTTCCCACCCGCCGGTGAAAGCGTTGTCTTCGATGGCGTTCATCGGCGAGCCGTGCCCGACGAATAGCGCCGGCATTGTGGGGGGATAAGCCATGATCGATTACCTGCCTATTTAGTCTTTCCCGAAGAATTTGCGGTCGAGGCTATATTTTCCTGCTCCTACTGCCATGAGGACAATCATAAACAGGGCGTCTTCGGTCGCGGGGGCGGCGGCGAAGAGACCTTTCATGGTAAGCATGACCGACGCACCGACCACGAGGGTGGCGAAGATCATGAACGCGCCCAGACGGGTGAAGAGGCCCAACCCGATGAGGATTCCGCCCAGGAATTCGGATACGGCGGCGATAAAGCCAAGGAAGACAGGCATGGTCGTTACTCCCAGGACTTTGAGCAGCGAGCCCACTTCCAGCCACTTCTCCGGCCCGCCGAAGAGCTTCGGCCCGCCGTGAACGACGACGAACATGAAGCATAGCCCCAACCGGGCGAACAAAAGCGCCTCGTCCTTATAATTTTTAAGACCGGTCATAAACAAATTGTTCATAACGATTCCTCCGTTTTTGTTGATTATATCGTGTAATACGTCGCCGAGCGGAAAGTACGGATATTAATAATTTCTATTAATTTTATTATATAATAATAATTATTATAAGAAAAGATATTTTTGCAGTTAATAAACGCTAATGATGGTACAAAAAACAAGCCGCCTCTGATGCCCGTTTGGACATTCTCAGGCGACCGCGGGTCATGACTTGGGGGCCGGCGCACCGCTGCCCCCCCCTCCCCTGCCCTAGAGCATTAAAGTTCAGAAATTCGCCAGCCTATGTAGCTTACGATTTCCGTTCCCTTCTTTACCGCAAACCGTAAAATGAAGGTAGTGCCGGTCTTATAAGGCTTATAAGCATATTCGTACAAGTCGTATTCGCCAAACGAAGATACCATAGCATCCCCATAGCGCTCTTTTACAGTTTTAATTGAACTTCCCGGCTGAACCCATCGCCGTGTGGAAACGTTTCTTTTGTCGGTTACGATATTGCTCACTTTGTTGTCTGTATTTACAGTGACCTCCAAATCTTCGTAATCATACCGTATGCCGTCTTGAACCTGCGTCTTGGCTTTGGGCTCTCCCATTACTGTCACAACCCAGCTTGCCTGATCGCCGGGTTTGATATCGTACGTCCGGACGATGAAGTCGTCGAGGGAGAATTCTTCGGGGCTTACTTCGATCGGTATCTGCCTGCCGCTTTTTATCGCGCGCCATAAGGGACTTTCGACATCGATTATTTCCACCATATCACCGTAGGGAATACCGTAGCCGCCGAAATAGCCGGTGGCGAAATTGAGACTGTCGTATACGCGGACGGAGTCGGCATCAAGCAGGAACCTGTGCCCTGACCAGGCGCTCCTGAAGTGTTCATACGTCCAGCCATCCCATGTCCACCACCGGCCTCCACGCGAGGTTAGCCGGTAATTTGCCTCATTCGTGCGGCAAAGCTCCTGAATATGGCTTTTATAATCGGTGCTTGCCTTGAAAAGGTCGCTCAGCTCATATATCCTGCCGGTGGTCATGTCGATATGGATGCCAAAATCGATTTTGTTGGGATGGGCCGCCCTGCGGGTATAGGTGATGCCTACAAAGTGAATGCCGAGCAGGTTGCCGTTATAAAATGACACCTCAAATTCGCCCGAAAGGGGGGCATAATGCGTCGGGTCGTGGCGGCCGGAAATTTCTGCCCGCACCGCGCTATTTATCTTTGCCTGGAGGAGGTTATCGCCCATACCTCTGACCTGGGGAACCGAAAAGCCTTCTATCTGATACCTGATTATTTTAATACTGTCCGACGGCTGAGCGGCGGCAACGCTAACAGACGCACCGGCAACGACGCAAATTATCACGAGAAAAAATAGCAGGCACCGCTTAATTATGATAGACATTTTCCCATTCTCCTTTCTGTCCGTACCGCCGTGCTCGCTGTACGGCGGGCGCGGGCAAAGCCAGGAACGCCGGCCCCTCTCCCCTGCCCTACTTTTGTATTTTCAGGTTGTACTTCGGTACGGTTCGGCCCGTGATGCTGGAGGGTGACTCGCCCCGGTATTCGGCGCCGATTTTGTCGTAGAAGCCTTTGGCGTGCGGGTCTGAGAAAGTATGGACTTCACCGATGTTCCGCTTGAGGCACTCTGATTTTAGGGTATCGATGAGCTCGACCCGATGCCCCGCCCGATGTATTCGGGCAAGAGGAAGATGTGGTCGAGCCAAAAGCCTTGCTCAACAAATACTGGCCCCGCCCAGAAGTCGGTCCCCACTTCGACCAGAGAAAAAAAGCCCACGACGCGGCCGCCTTCTTCGGCGACGTACACGGTATTGCCCCGGATATATTACGGCGTGATGGTGAGTTCGTCCCGCCACTTCTCGATGTATTCCCGGGGATATGTAACTAGACATCACAACCATAATTTGGTAAAATATGGGAGATGGCGCTCGTAGCCAAATATGTGACATGTAAAATAGGAAATAGTATTATGTTTCTTATATTAAGGGAAGACAATATAGTTCCCGCCGTATACCGTACTAAGGACTGCACGAAATGCCAGCGTCTACGTCATAATTGCTTCCTAAGTCCCCTCACAGATAGTCCCTTACCCTATAGTGGGAAACGGTTGATATTATGTCCTTACTACCGGGGTAAACAAAACTACTTTTTTAACCATATGACACTGTGGTAAATAATTTACTGATTACCAGTGTGCTTTTTGATTACCTGTGAAGGTGTCCTCGCGGTTGATTAATGCAAAATGGGTGTGAGCAAATCTCCACAGTTTTCAGTCAAACGCTTACATAGTTCCGGTCGAATGTCAGAAAATCCTGCCCGGCGGACGCAATAAATGGCCCGCAGAAAACGGTGGTATCCGTTGCTTATTGCTAAGTTCAATATCTGTCTCTATTAGGGAACGACTCTTTTGTTTAAAAAGTAATTATTATGCGTCAGGTGTCCTGCCAAAACAACGATAAAGAGCACCGAAGATCGGTGCTCTTTTTTTCATTTCAACTCATGAATTGAGCGTTTTAGCGTTACCCGTCTTTCTTTTAGCAGCACCGGCCACCCTTGGCCGCGAAGAATTTTCTCAGATTCTCAGGCACACCTTTTTTTACTTGCTGAGTCCCTTGCTGACCCCCATATACATGCCTTAGTATAGCGTCGACGATCATCGCCTGGGGCGGCGTGGTGTATTCCTGACCTTGCCAGATCCACACCCGGCAGTCGACCTCTTCGCCGCAGACATCGCCGCACGATTCGCAGAGGCTTTCCTTGACATCTAGCTGGATATCCTGTCCGTTAATGCGGATGGTCGGCGAACTGACAAATCCCAGATCGTGTGCCTGCTCCTCGGTCCCGATCAGAATTTTGCGAACTTCGATTTCGTAGCCGGTAGCCTTCAGAACGTTTGCCACCTCGGCTATGGCTGCCTCCAGGCTGGCGTCGGTCCCCAGGCAGCGGTCGCATACCGTCAGGTCGATGTACATGAATTCGATGGTGAGCTTCTTTTCCTGGCGCTCCCCTGGAGCACAACAATTCATTTCTTTGGCGGCAACACCGGAACAGCACCCTTCCGCAACTGGTTTAACGGGACTTTCGCATCCGCATCCTTGTGACTTGCGTTCCATTTGATCTCCTCCCGTCATTAATCTAGGCCGGCGAAACAGGGTCCCAGGGTTAACAGATTAACCCCAGCAACTCTTTTCCCTGGATTTCCTTCCCGTGCCATTTGATTAATACCGTATTGCCCTGCGAAGTTTCGACGACTTTATTTATCCATTCGACTTCACTCTGCGACTTAGCTTTTAGTAATGGGCTTTGGGTATGAGTAAGATAGAGACTTGAGTTTACAACCCACCATTTTGCATGGATGCCTGCCCGATCCAGATCATCGGCAAGTCTCATCGCTTCGTGTACCGGCGTAGCTTCAGGGAGTGTCACAATGACGACTTCTGTTTCAGCGGTATTTCTTAACCTGGGCAGGAGTTTTTTCACACTGTCCGGAATATCGCCCTGGCTTTTTTGAATCTGTTTATGATAGCTCTGAGTGGCATCCAACAACAACAACGTATGGCCGGTAGGCGCTGTATCAATGACTACAACCTGATTATCCGTTGCCTGTTCAACAATTTCGGCGAATGCCCGGAATACAGCGATTTCCTGAGTGCAGGGCGATCTCAAATCTTCCTTGATATATGCTAAATCTGCATCTCCCATTGATTCCCTGGCCTTAGCAAGCACTTCTTCCTTGTACTTTTCAAGTTCCAAGGTTTCGTCGATATGACTGATTTTCAAATTGTGACTGTCGCTGAGCATAAATTTCAGGTGATGAGCGGGATCAGTCGTGGTAAGGTGTACTTTCACACCTTTTTCTACCAAGCCGACGGCAATTGCTGCCGCTAATGTGCTCTTGCCCACACCGCCTTTACCCATTGTAAAGATGACTTTTTTACGGGTAGAATAAGCATCTTCGATCAATGCGCCCAAAGTCTGTACCTTGTTTATTTTTGCGACATATTCTTTTTCATCTACGGAATCATCGGTTAACATTCGGCGTATATTCTTTACTCCATAGACATTGTAAGCACGAAGGGGAACATAGTAGGTTGTGATGTTACGCAAATAGTCAGGCATATCATGAAAGGCCTGCTGCTGCTTATTATATAAACTTAGCGCTATTTCATCCTCTGTTGTATCTAGCTCAAGAACGCCGTTTATAATCATTGTTTGATTATTAACGCCAAGATCTTTCAGTTCTTCCGACGCCCGTTTGGCTTCCAGTAACGGAGTTTTTTCCGGCCTTGCTACCAATATAACTGTTGTCGTAGTTGGATCAGCCAGTGTCTCAACCGCATTGATATACATCTGCTTGTTGGCTTCTAGTCCGGATAGCTGCCCCAGGCAAGACGCCCCATGGGTGTTTTCGCTGATAAAGTTACTCCACGCCGAGGGGAGCTGCAGCATTCTGAGGGTGTGGCCAGTGGGAGCTGTGTCAAATATGACATGGTCGTACTTGACCTTGATGTTTTCGTCCGTTAGATAATGCGAAAATTCATTGAAGGCCGCAATTTCTACTGTACACGACCCGGACAACTGTTCTTCCATGTTTACGATTGCCGCATCTGGCAACAACCCTTTGTACGGCCCGATTACTTTCTCTTTATATGCCTGCGCCGCCTCGATAGGGTCCAGGTTGACTACGGTAAGGTTTGGCACTTCAGGTATAGGTGTACCTTTGTTATCAAGTTCTACCCCGAATACGTCTTGCAAGTTCGAAGCAGGATCGGTACTGATCAGCATGACGTTTTTTCCACTATCGGCCAAGTTAACCGCTGTTGCACACGCTACCGATGTTTTGCCAACGCCACCTTTACCGGTAAAAAAGAAATACTTTGTAAGTTCTATACTGGAAGGATTATAGGGTTGCATTGGCAGTCCTTCTTTTTGCATGTTAACAGCACCCACCATCACAGCAGCACCCGCTTTTTTTAGGCTTATTGTCTATCGCTATCCCGGTCCACTCGGCAAACTCTTCATTCGTAGGATATCCTTTGGTTTTGGCCACCTGGCCATCAACTAACGTAATCGGTAATATTTCAGTACCATTTTGTTTTATATAATCATTGATCAGCTGGTTTTCCACAAAGGCACTGGGCTGACCGGAAAGATTAAACCGGCTAATATCTGCTCCGTTTTGTTTAAGATTGTCAATAACAGTAGCTACCCTTAGAAGCTCCTTGTCAACACTTGCTCCGCATACACCCGTAGAGCAACACATGGCCGGATCATAAATCTCGATTTTCATGCATTTTCCTCCTTTTTGGTTCTACCGAATTATTTTGTATCGACTTTTTTCTCAGTGGTAGTCATCTGGCAAGATTCAGGCGTAAACCAATGCTTGGTGCGATTACAAAAGTCGCAGACCGACAGCATTACCGGCACTTCCACCAGTACGCCGACCACCGTGGCCAGTGTGGCCCCGGACTGCAGGCCGAACAGCGAGATGGTCACCGCCACCGCCAGCTCGAAGAAGTTGCTGGCCCCGATGAGGGCGCCCGGGGCAGCCACGGAGTGCGGCACTTTAAGCCACTTTGCCAGGCCATAGGCCAGGGATGCGTTGAAGTAGACCTGGATGGTGATGGGCACGGCGATAATGATGATATTGAACCAGTTATTCAGGATAACTTCGCCCTGGAAGGCGAAGATGATTACCAGTGTGGCTAATAGGGCGATGATCGTGACCGGTTTGAGGGGAGCAAGGAAATTGTTGTTGAACCACTGCTCCCCTTTAGTGGCTAGCAGATACCGGCGCGTCACATAGCCCGCCGCCAACGGGATGACGATATATAGAAAGACCGACATGAAGAGAACGTCCTTGGGGACGATGATGTCGGACACGCCGAGCAGGAACATGACGATTGGCGCAAACAGAGCGAGCATGATGAGGTCGTTGACCGCCACCTGGACGAGAGTGTACGCCGGGTCGCCGTCGGTGAGATAGCTCCAGACGAACACCATAGCCGTACAGGGAGCCGCCGCCAGGATGATGACGCCGGCCATGTATTCGTTGGCCAGCTCGGGCCCGATCAGGCCGATAAAAACATGCTTGAAGAACAGCCATCCCAGGAAAGCCATGCTGAACGGCTTGACGATCCAGTTGACGAACAGGGTTACGAACAGCCCCTTCGGCTTGTCGCCGACCTTCAGGATGGCGCCGAAATCGATCTTGAGCATCATCGGGTAGATCATCAGCCAGATGAGCACCGCGATTGGCAGGTTGACATGGCTGACCTCCAGTTTGCTGAGGGCGCTCACCGCCCCGGGAAACAACTTGCCCAGAATTATGCCCACTACGATACAGGCCCCTACCCAGACACTAAGATACCGCTCGAAGAAATTCAGTCGTTTTTCACCGGCCAATGTCTACTCCTCCTCGCCACATCTTCTAGGCTCGATTGGCCCACTGACATTTAATTCACCCAGCACATCCATCATTTGTCCGATGCGCTCAACATTCAGGCGATAATAGACCCATTTACCATCCTTACGGTCTGTCACCAGCCCGGCATACTTGAGGACTTTCAGATGATGAGAAACGGTAGGCTGGGAAAGCTTAAATGTGTCCAGTATGTCACAAACACAAAGCTCCCTGCCTACAAGCCTTCTGACAATCTCAAGCCTAACCGGGTCGCCCAAAGCCTTTAAAGCATCGATCACGTTCATGATTTAGCCCCTCCTGTATCACCGAAAGTTCGCATTAGCCACTCTTCTATCTCATCCCTCACTGTCCGGACGCCGGCCATAATCTCTAAGCGCGACGGATCGGAAAAACTGTGATGCACCATCTTTTTCGCTCCCGGGAAAATAGGACAGGCCTCCCGGGCGTTGTCGCAGACGGTAACGACATAGTCGAACTGCTCACCTGCAACCTCGTCTACGCTTTTTGACCGGTGGGAGGAAAGATCGATCCCAACCTCGACCATCGCCTTGCCCACATACGGATTAACCCTGGTTGCTACGGTGCCCGCGCTAAACGACTCATACTTGTCGCCGCAAAGTGCCCTCAGGGAACCATCGGCCATCTGGGACCTGGAGGAATTATGCGTGCACAGAAACAGAACTTTCTTTTTGGCTGTTGGCATTAACCCTCTCCTTTGGTATTATTATTATATAGATATGCATCGATTTATCTATATGTTACTCCAAACCGATATGTCGGTCAACCGTTTTAATGTTCAGGAGGAGCGCATGTGAATAATTATCGCTTTAGCACAGGCAACGAGATTATCGAACTACCGCTACAGCCTGACGTACGAAAAGTTTATCTTGAGATAACAACCGAATGCAATTTCTCCTGTGTAACCTGTATCCGTCACTCCTGGTCGGACCGAATCGGGGCAATGGCTGACACAACATTTGCCGGGATTATGGCCAGTCTGGAAGATTTGCCCCAGGTCGAAACGATCCATTTCGGCGGCTTCGGCGAGCCGCTGACCCATCCTCGCATCCTCGACATGCTAGCGGTTTGCAAGAGAGCAGGCTCCAAGGTGGAAATGATAACAAACGGATCATTGCTCACCGCTGATATTTCCAGAAACCTTATCGATATTCCTCTTGATTGGCTGTACGTCTCTCTCGACGGCCCCAGCGCAGAGTGCTTCGGAAAAGTCCGCCCCGGCGCCGATTATGACGCAGTAATCGAGAACGTTGCCGGGTTACAACAGTTAAAAAAGGCGAGTGGCAGAAAACTGCCCCGCCTAGGTATCGAGTTCGTGGCCACCAAAACTAATTTCGCCTCCCTGCCCGCCATGCGGCGCACCGTAGATGCCCTGGGAGCCGAAAAATTCATCGTCACTAATATTCTGCCTTACCACGCCAGCATGAAAGACGAGATACTATACGACAAAGACGTCAGCCTGGACGGCTTCGGCCACGAATCGGTGCTGCTCGCCTCGAAGATCTCGCCGAACATGAAGCTCAGAACCCTTCGCAACTGCAAATTCGTCAACGACAAGGCGATTGCGGTAACCGAGGACGGAGGTGTCTGCCCATGCTACGCCTACATGCACAACTACAAGTGCTATATCCTCGGCCGTGAAAAGGAGATTCACGCCCACCACTTCGGCAACGTCAACGAACGTTCGCTGGCCGATATCTGGACCGACCCTAAGTTCGCCGTGTTCCGGTGGATCGTCCGCAATTCCCAGTACCCTTCCTGTACCGACTGCCGCCAGGTAGACGGGTGCAGGATGGCCGACAGCAACGAGGCCGACTGCTGGGGCAACCAGCCGTCCTGCGGCGATTGCCTATGGGCGCGCGAACTCATCGCCTGCCCCTAGAAAGCGTAAAGGAGTACGCCGATGCCTGACGATGCCTTGGATTTCGACCAGATATACGCCGAGCACCGCCCGATGATCCGCCGCTACCTGACACGGCTGGCCGGAGAGAACGAAGCCGACGACCTAACCCAGGAAACCTTCATCAGGGTGAACCAGGGCTTAGACACGTTCAAAGGCCAGTCCAGCATTTCCACCTGGATATATCAGATAGCCACAAATGCGGCCGCTGACAGGTTGCGCAGCCGCGCCTTCAGACAAGCGGCCTCCACCGTTTACTGCGCCGATAACGACCAAAACCCAGGCCATGCATGCGCAAGCCCGCCGCCTTCCACCGAAGACCAACTGGTCCGTAAGGAAATGAACCAATGTATCCAGAGCTATGTCGGTTTCCTCCCCGGCAATTATCGGACCGTCTTAATCCTCAGCGAAATGGAAGGGTTAAGGAACAGCGAGATCGCCGCCATTCTCGGATTGAGCTTAAGCACAGTAAAGATAAGGCTTCATCGCGCCAGGGAAAAACTCCGGCAGGAGCTAGCAGCCAACTGCATCTTCTACCGCACTGACTGCAACCAGCTAGCCTGCGAACCCAAGGGACCGGTAATAAGAAATGCCAAACCACTCGCCCTGAGAAAAACGCCGCTCAAAAAATGAGCGGCGTTTTTATTTCTTAGCGTATCCTTTTAGCGGCAATTTTCGTCTAAAAGGGTGAAGGAGGTGAAAAGAAAATGTCTTTAGGTGCTAAAACGATCGCCATGATTTCCGTCGGAGCCTCGGTGGCCGCCAACTGCCACCCCTGCCTGGAGTACCATACAGCCAGGGCCCGCGAAGTTGGCCTGACCGATCAGGAAATTAAAGCTGCCGCTGAAATCGGCAAAGCAGTAAAAGATGGCGCCGGCAAGTCGATGGAAAAGCTTATCGCCAAACTATTGGCCGAAAACCCTGCGCCGCCTCAACCGGGCTGTAGTTCAGGCTGTGGCTGCGCGCAATAGCAGCAACTAAGTTTTAGGAGGAAAAAAATGTCTGGATGTTGTACATCATCGTGCGTCACGGGGCGAATATGCCCCGATGGGCAACGCTACGCGAAAAAACAGATGTCTCTACCACCCAAGAAAGCCGTTATCGCCTGTGAAGGAGCTTGCATCAAAGGTGAAGTTGCCCGCTCGGCCGCTAACCTGCTTGCTTACCGTCTTGAGGCGGATAAAACTGTCCGTATCTGCTTGGGCGATGCCGCAACCGGCGATTCCGGCATGACCGAACTGGTCAAAAGGGCACCGGAAGTCGTAGCCATCGAAGGGTGTCCCCTCTGTTGCGGACTTACAATGCTGAGGTCGCGAATTCCCGATCTTGCGGCAACCGTTATCGACGCCAGCAAACTGTATTCTTTCGACCGAGACGCCAATTTTGAAATCTTCGACCTCCCGAGAGAGCAAATTGAAGATTACGCCCGTACCGTTGCCGACCACGCCGTCAAGAAGTGCTTCGACCAAAACTAGAGTCGCATACGAACTCTGGACCCTAACTGACGAAAGGAGACTCACTATGTGTTGCACCGGCCCGCTGTGGGGCGGGTGGAGTGGCTGGGGAATGCCGTGGATAATGTTCCTCGTGCCAATATTGATACTCGTCTTTATGTTTTTGGTCTGTCGTTACTTCAGGCCCAGGTTCACCTACTGGTGCGGCCACCAACCGATGCCAGGCGGCCAATGGGCTGAAGAAGTCCGCATTTTGCGCCAAGAAATGGACGAATTGCGTAAAAGCATTAGGATATAGTAGATTAGCTAGCGAATGAAGAAAGACTGCCTACGGCAGTCTTCTCATTTCTTACTTATCCGGTCGCAAACAATAAGTGCCGGTTTGCGAGGAACCGCACAGGGCCGTTGAGCCATTTCTGCGCTGGCAGGAAATAGCCCATTTCTCTGACAAAGGCTGATACTATTTTAATGTCTTGTATCCGCCATCCACGAAAATCGTTTCGCCATTTATGTACGCGGCCATATCTGACAATAAGAAGAGTACGACGCTTGAAATGTCCTCCGGTTGTCCAAGCCTTTTTAAAGGAATCAAGTCTTCGGACTGTTTTCTAATCTCGGGCTTATCAAACGCCGCAGCAGTCATCCCCGTATAGATGAAACCAGGCGCGACTGAATTGACGCGAATATTGCTGTTTGCCAGATCCAACGACATCGCAGCTGTTAGCGCTACTACCCCTGCTTTCGAAGCGGCATAGCTCGCCATATTTGGCCTGAAAATCCGGGACCGCAAGCAACTTATATTAACTATTCTCCCGGCGACGTTATTTTTAATCATTTCTTTTGAAACGTACTTCGATAATAAGAATGTCCCCGTAAGATTTGTTCCGATTACTCTGTTCCAATCATCTACGGTTTGCTCATAAAAAGGCTTTGCCTTTGCAAATACTCCGGCGCAGTTTACAAGACCGAAAATTCGCATAGCGGCAAGCTTTTCGACAGCCGCCTGAATATCGCTTTCGTTACTAACATCGACGACATGGTGCATATACCGTGCGGTGTTTATCGTCGCCCCAGCAGTATCAAATCCAACTACCGTTGCTCCGTGTTCCAGTAAAGTAACTGCACACGCTTTGCCAATACCTGAACTGGCCCCCGATACTATAATCATCTTACCATCAAAGTCAAGCATTCCATCCTGAGACATTATTCTACCTCCTGTTTTTGATGTTCTGTTTTGATTTACCTTTCGCTTCACAACACGAAGATGCTTCTTCATCCAGGAGCACCGGGGTTAATGCCGAGACGAATAACTCTAAGCCCTCAGCAACAATCGGCAATTTCGATTGAGGAATGCTCGCTAGAACTTCACCGTAGTAACGGTTCATACCAACGTTAATTTTGTTTAATCGATTAACGCCCTCTTCGGTTAGGCTCAACAGTGACACTCTTCGGTCATCAGTGCTTGGCTCTCGAATAACCAACCCGGCCCTTTCCAGGTTATCAACGTTCCTCGTCGCCGTGCTAGCGTCTAGGTTTAGTCTTTCTGCCAGGCGAGCTATTGGTATCCTTTTTGCTGCACCGATTTCGATAATGGCGTGACACTGGCCCATCGTAAGTCCGTAACAGCCCGCGCCGCTTTTATGCAAGAACCCTAACCTTCTTATCATGACCCTTAGCATTTCGCGAAGTGAATCTGCGTCGAGTTCCTTCATACATACCACCTCAATGAATTATTAAATATATTGTACTTTACACATATTGTATTATGCAAGTATTTGTTGAAAAAAGTGTTGGGCAAAGCAGATCACTTCCAACATCGTTTGCGCGTGGTATAAGGTATTGACAACAACACAGTGCCAAAAAGGCTGCCAAAATGGCAGCCTTTTTCCCGCTCATAAACTGAACTTACAAACTTGGGGGTAGCGGTCTTCCTGTTTCCATACAGTTCGCGGTGAAGGAATTGACATCTCCCTAGCGCTGAGGAAATCAACGTAAGCCCGCAGTCGCCTGGTTTGGGCCGACGCATACAGGCACATAGGCAGCTCGCTCACTAATCTATCCATTACCGCCAGCGTGTTTTTCAACAACATCAGTGAACCCAAGTTTTGCTTGCAAGAAACGCGAACAGTCTTTATCCACGCGGGAAATCTATCGTCGCATAAGGAATAGCCCAGTCTGGTCAGATTCTCGCTGACGTAGTCAACGTGGTTTTGCAGTTCGGCCTTGATGACGACGCTATAGACGGTTGAGCCGGCCGTACTTCCATCCTCCAGCAACGCTTTTACCGTGTCGGGTCGACCGGGGCAGCCGGCACGGAAGTTAGACGACCTGGAGAAGAAAACAGGATTTTCGAAAAAAGTCTTGCCCAACTCCTCGAACCGGTATTGCTTGTATTTGATCACATTCAATCCGCCACCTCCCATGTAAGATCGCCGTCACAGCATCCTAATTCGTCACTGCTTTCTTTCACCGCTGCCGGATACGATTTGCTGAGGCTCTTTTTCCTGGCCCGACATTGCGGTTTTAAACTCGCCTATGCCCTTGCCGATCGCCCTGCCAATCTCAGGCAGTTTACCCGGCCCGAATACGACCAGCGCGATAACCAGTATCAGGATTAACTCCGACATGCCGAGATTAAACATGGTTCTTTACCTCCTTAAAGCGACTGTTCCAATGAAACCCGTAAAGCTTTTCATACTAATTATCCCGCATGGTCGTCGCAGATTCTATCAGTGTTTTCCCTGCATTTGTGTCAGGGAAATCCCCGACATCGTCGACTCAAGAGCATGAGCCGGAAAAGAAAAAGCTTGGTCGCTATTTAACGACCAAGCCTTGATCAATCGCGTATTTAACCAGATCGGCCCGCTTTTTCGTGTTCAGCTTGTCCATGATCCGGTACTTGTATGTCTCCACGGTGCGAGTGCTCACTACCAGCTGTTCGGCTATCTCGGCATTGGAATGCCCCATGGCGATAAGGCTCAGAACGCGCTTTTCCTGTTCGCTCAACGGCTTTGTGTCGGCTATGGACGGCCTGTCGCGCCGCTCCTTAAGCTCGCACACCAGCGATTGGGCCATGCTGTTCTGGACGAACACTTCCCCGGCCCGGACCGTCCTGATGGCCTCGTACAAAACATCGTCCGCCGCCTTCTTCAGGACGTACCCGGAAGCGCCGGCGGCGAAGCCTTCCTTGAGGTAGCGGATATCCTCATGCATGGTGAGCAGAATGACCTTCACAGCCGCATCGATTTCCCGGATTCTCTTCATGCACTCCAAGCCGTTCATTTCCGGCATCGATACATCGAGCAAAACAATGTCCGGTCTTAGAGCCTCGACCAGTTTGAGCGCCTCGGCGCCGTCGGCCGCTTCGCCGACGACCGAGATATCGGGCTGGTTGGTCAGCATAAGCTTGAGACCCGAACGCATCAGCGTATGGTCATCGGCGATTACAACCTTAACTTCTCCCATCAAGCTCACCTCCGGCCAGCGGTATCCGAACATATATTGTCGTTCCGTGTCCCGCGGAAGACTCGATCGTAAACGTCCCGCCAACGAGCGACGCCCGTTCGCGCATGCCGTGCAAACCCAACTTGTTGCTTTCGGTATTGCTCATTATCTCTTCGACATCGAAGCCTTTGCCGTCATCCTCGACGATTGCTTCGAGCCCCTTGTCGTCGCGGGTGACGATTACACTGACGTTCTCCGCCTGCGCGTATTTGGCGATGTTGTTGAGTGCCTCCTGCACAATCCGGTAGACAGTCACCTCAATCGCGTGGGGCACACGGCTGCCCGAGCCCCAACTGACGTGCAGGTCGACGTCCACTCCATGGGAGGCCTGGAAGTCAGCCACATATTTCTCCAGCGCCGGGATGAGGCCCATGTCGTCTAAGATGCTCGGCCTCAGCTCAACTGCCAGGCGGTGAATCTCCCCGAGGGTGGTTTTTACGACCGCCCGCATATCCTCCACGCGGCACTCTTGCGCGGCGGACGGACAGTTCTCCGCCAGGCTCTTGAGCCCGATCATCAGCGAAGAGAGCGTCTGCCCCGTTTCGTCGTGCAGTTCGCGGGCGATGCGCTTGCGCTCCTCTTCCTGGGCGACGATGACCTTCTGCAGCAGATGGGTCCGGGCCTCCTCCTTCTGCTTGAGCTCAGTCATCAAGCGGTGCAGATAGTCGGCCATAACGTTGAAGGCGCTTGCCAAACGGCCCATTTCGTCGTTGGATTTTACGCAGGCCCGCTGGGTGAAGTCGCCTGCCGTGATTGCGCCGGTGACCCTGACGAGCTCCCTGATCGGCTTGGTGAGCCTGCCGGTGAGGAAAACCGTCAGGATAAGGCCGACGAATATCGCCACCAGCGTATCGAAGAGCAGCTGGCGGGTGGTGTCGCTCAATATGGCGCGCAGGCTGCCGTCGCTCAGGCCGACATGCACGACCCCCAATCGACCGTCGAAGATCGGCACCGCGATGTCCCGGATGACCCCTTCCTCGGTAGCCAGTTCGACGATGTTGTATTTCGCCTGCGGCGCCAGCCGATTGGCGGCAAGGAGGTCTCTCGGGAAGCCTTCCGGGAAGGAGTGGGCGAGCAGTTCCCCGTCGTTGCTGACCACAAAGGCGTACTTTACGTCGTCGTTCGATAGCTGAACATCCTTGACAAGCTCGTGGAGGTCGTAATAGTTGTGCACGAGAATCAGGTTGGCCGCACGGGCGGACAGCATGTTGGCGATCGAAATCCCCCTCTTCGCCTGCTGGTCGGTAAAGAGATTATTCATAATGACTCTTGTCTGGATGATAATCGCCGTGCCCAGCATCAGCAGCACGACCATAAGCAGCGCCATGATCTTCAGCGTAAAACTCTGCCGGCCGATTTTTATCATAGCTTCTCCTTGGTCGATCGCCACAAGGTTTTAAGCTCGGTGTAATACTTGTCGTCGGCCATGACGAATTTATCGTAAGTCAAAGCTTTGAGCGCCTTGCGGCCTTGTTCGTCCCCATGCATGGCCAGCAATACGTCTCGAATCCGCTGCTTCAAACCGGTGTCGATGGACGGGTTTACCACCACCGGCGGATTACCCACCCGTAAGGACTTATCGATTATGAAAACCCGCTTGCCGAGTTCTGGTTCCTTTTCCACCGCCCGATCGAAAATCATGCTGTCAACGGCGGCCGCGTCGGCGATCCCGTCGGCCACGGCCCTAATGGCGTTATCATGGCTGTAGGTGTAAAAGGTCCGGCTGAAGAAGCGGTCACTGTCCACACCTTGCGACGTCAGCATATGCACCGGAGCGATGCGGCCCGAAAAGGACATCGGGTCGGTAAAAGCAAAGGACTTGCCAATAAGGTCAAGGATCGACTTGTTTTCGCGGTTGCGGGCGATGATATACGACTGGTAGCGGGTATCGCCCTTCACCTCCGGTAAGGCCAAAAGCTCCATGCCGAAAGTATCGTTGCCGGCGACATATCCGCCGCTGCAGACGAAGGCGACGTCAGCCCCGCCGCTTTGAACGAGGTCGTTGACTTCCTTGTAAGTCTTCCGCTGTAGCAGCACCACCGGGTAACCGAGCTTTTCCTCCATGTATTCGATGGTCGGCTGGTAAACGGTTAACGTTTCCTTGGGGGAAAGGATGGACGACACCGCCACCCTTAGCGGCACTTTGCCGGCGCTTTTATCTTTAACCACGACACCGGCGTCGGTCTTGTGAAGGCTGACCGTCTTCGCGGGCCCCGAGGAGCACCCGTTCAGTACCAGCGCGATAACGAGCAGCATTGCCGCGACAACTATCCTTTTAGCCATACTAGCCTCCTACAACCTGTTAAGTCCATTATCGCAAAAACGGCCCCCGCGGACAACAGATAATCTTTCCCTCGCGCTGTAAGGAAAGGGAGGCGGATGACCCGCCTCCCTCCTACTTTATACCTTGACCAGTTTGACTTTGGTGTCGTAGAAGACGATGCTGCCACCGACCACGTCCTGCAAACCGGTATTCTTGAGCACTGGATCGACGCGCATGGCTACGTTGGCGTGGATACCCGTGCCGCGTGCCGGGTCGCCCTTGATGGTCTTGCCGTCGATAGTGAAATCTTTGGCTCCGTAGGCGAAATGGCCGTGGCCCAGGGAGAAGCCTACTACTCCGGGGCGGACGCCTTCGGTAACCTGGAGCTTGCCGATCAGCGGCTTGTTGCCGAGCGGCCCCAGCTTCCAGTTGCCGTCCGGGCAGGTCGCTGACGCGATTTTGACCCGGTCGCCGTCGCGCAGGCCGAGGCGGCTTGCATCCACTGGGTTGACGATGATTCCATTCTCAAGTTCCAGGGCCATGAGCCAGGGGCTGGCAGCCGTCCTGGACTTGGTGTGCTGGATGTGCTTGTAGGTTATCATCGTCAGGTCGTAGCCGTCTTTCTCATCGGTGATCGGCTTGCCCGTGCAATCCTGGACCTCGCCGATGTAGGTCGGCAGGCCGACGTAATTCTTGCCGGTCATGGCGTTCTTGGTGGCGGCAGTCTTCTCGACGTACATGTTGACCATGACGCCGTACTTGTTCTTCACTTTGTCGCCATCCCAGGCAGAGGCGTAATCCTCGAACCGGCCGCCGCGGTTGAGCACATAGATGACCTTGCGCCAATGCGCATCGCCGCCGCAGGCCGCTTTCCAGCGGTCGACGTCGAATACCGTCTTCGGCAAGTGCTTACGCGCCTCCAGAAACACCTTTACCTCTTCATCGTCGGCGTCGGGCACCTTGCCGTCTGTCGCGATATTGGCTACCTGCTTCAGATATAGGTGGTCGAAGTGGGTAAAGGGAATTCCGGGACCAAAGCCTTCGGGGCCGAAGCCCGGCAGGTTCATTTTCTCGGCCAGACCAAGTACAAAAGACTCGAAGCCCAGCGGCATCTCCTGTCCGAACACCTTCACCGTCTCGGTAAGGGGTTTGGCGGCAGGCTGGCGTACAGGCGAATTCTTGTAGGGGATGCTGGGATGCGAACCGTGCATCTCCCATCTCTCCAGGTAGGTGAGGTCGGGGATGATATAATCCGCGTACACCGAAGTCTCGCCGACCGTTGTGTCGAAGGTCACGAACAGCGGCAGCTTGTTGACGTCGAGCAGCGTATCGATGACCGCCTGAGCAGCGGGAAGAGAGTAGACGGGGGAACCCATATAGAGGAACAGCGATTTGATCTGGTAAGGGTACATATCAGCGGCCGACGGGATGACTTCCTGGTAGATGTCGCTGATGAGCGGGAACCAGGGCCGCTTGGCCGGATAACCGTTGAAGATGGTGCTGTCCTCGTACTTGAAGCTGGTGCGGATTATGCTGCTGCCGAAGGGGGCCATCTTCTTTGGGTGATTGCCCACGTTGAACGCCTGACCCGGCTTGGTGCCGGCATGGGCGTACTCGGACTTGGCGATAAAGCCGCCGCGCCAATCGTAGTTGCCGTTCAGCAGGTTGAGCGTGTTCCAGGTGAGGACGTTGTAAAACCCGGCGGTATGCTGGGACACGCCGCGGTGGATGTCGACGACGCCCTTCTTGCCGTGGCTGGTGAATTCCTTGGCAAGTTCCTCGATATCGCTCGCCTTCACCCCGGCCTCCTTGGCCCACTCCTCGATGGTGCGGGCTTTAGCCTCCTCGTACACGAGCTGCAGCACCGATTTGACCTTGATGCCGTTGATTTCTGTATCCACCAGCAGGTCGCCGGTGACGGCTTCCTTCTCGGTGTTCGGGTCGACCTCGACCGGCTGGCCGTCCTTGACGACGACGAACTTCTCGTTCACGTACGACTTGCCGTCCTTGGTCGTGGCCATCTCTTTTTCGAAGCCCAACTCGTGGGAACGGGCGAAAACGGTGGGCTTGCCGCCGACCATCTTGACCAGCCAGGTGGCGTTCGACCAGGTGGGTTCGCCCGCCGCTTTGGAGGCGGCCTTGTTGGCGCAGGCCAGGTACTTGGCGTCATAGCGCTTATTCTCGATGATCCAGCGGATCATGCCCATGGCCACGGCGGTATCCTTGCCCGGCGCCGCCGGCACCCATTTCCAGGCATGAGTGGCGGCCTTGGTGAAGCGCGGGTCGAGCACGGCGTACTTCATGCGGCCGGACGAAATGCCCTCGGTGATGCGCTGCGTGCGCACCGGCGGTCCGTAGTTGGCCTCGAAAACGTTGGCGCCGACAAAGATAACGAATTCGGCTTTCTCCAGTTCGGCCTGCCAATAGAACTTCTTGCCGTCCATCCAGGACATGGCGTTCTTCTTGGCGTCGTACTTCCACTGCTCGCTCATCGCCTTGCCGGAAAAATACAGCGAGCCCTGGCAGACGGTCGTGTGCCCGTGGGCGTTGACCGAGCCGAAGGAATTCAGGCAGAACCGTTTCAGGATGTCGCCGCGGCCGTCCTTGAGGCGGCCCCACCAGAAGACGAACTGGTTGTTCTTCGGCCCCAGGTCGGGATGCTCGGGGTCGATCATCGCGCCCAGGTTATCTTTGAACTTAGCCTGGAACTCTTTGACAAGCGCCTGTTTCTTGGTTTTGTCCTTTTCGCCGAGAATCTTGGCCACATGGTCGGCCATGTCTTTGGCCAGCTTGGGATCGCGAACGGCCCACAGGTTATTCATACCCTCAACAACCCGGTTCTCCTCGCCGGGAACGTTGGCGAACAGTTTGCCGCCGTCGGCAATCTCCTTGATAGCCTGATCGAAGGGGATACTGACCCACTTGTTCTCGCCCCGTTTGCCGGCCCGCTTAAGAACCTTGCGGATTCGGTAGGGGTCGTAGTAGATCTGAACGCCTGCCTGGCCCTTGGGGCAGATACCGGCGTCAGCCTTTTCCGCGTCGCGGATTTTCGCAGCATAGCCCAGGTGAGGGTTCAGACCCGAAGGTGTATAAGGGTTGCCGTCGATTTTGAGGGGCATGCCCTCTATCACCTTAACCTTGATGGCGCAGCCGGTGTTGCAGTTCAGGCAGGAAGAGTAGATGGTATTCTCCGCCCGGTTGAGGATATATTCGTCTTCCGGCGTGAGCATGCCGGCCTGAACGCGTTCGAAGACGCCCATCAGGTCACTGCTCGAAGCCAGGAGGGCAGAACAGCCTATGGCCGTACCGGCGATGAACTGCCGGCGGCTAGCCTTTGTATCGAGAATCTTTTCGACGAAGTTCTTATCCATGTCTTATCCCGCCTCCCTTCACGCCTGCCTGGTAGCAAGCAGTTTATTGGCTAAAAAGTCAGCCGCCCAGATGGCCCCAGCCACGAACCCGACCGCTACAACCCACTCCACCGCGGACGGAGTATACGACAGCGACAGGCGGGAGGCCTGGAAGGCGCTCGCCAAGCCTGGCATCGGTTCGGCGGCGAATCCGGAGCTGACGAAAGCATATTTGTTGCACGCCAGGCCGAGGAGCACCAACACGCCGGGCAGTATAGCGCCAGAGTTCTTCATGAGCATGCTAACGGGAACGAGCACTCCCAGTACCAGGAAACCCCAGAAGGGAACCGAGCTGAACAGGGCCGCCTGTCCGGCAAAAGCATGGACAAGCTCGATCGCGGCGACGGCAATGACCGAGTAAGTTAGTATCTTCTTAACTGCATAGCCTTCCTCGGCGAAGGTCTTCTCGCTGCTCATCTGGCCTACCGTGAAAACCGCGGCACTGCCGGCGGCCACCGCGGACGCAAGGAATGAAACCGGCGTCAGCAAGGAATTCCACGCAGCCCGGGCCACCATGCCGCCGAAGAACAGCCCCTCGGCCACTACGAACCCGACTGCTGCGAGACCGGCCAGATACATGAACGCTTTTTTCGCCTGGGTGAAGAGGTAGCCGCCCAGGCAGACGAAGAAGGCCATATAAAGCCACGACGCCCAGGCCAGCTTCGAGCTGAAGGCCGGACTGAAAAAGATCAGGAAGCCTTTCATCGGCTTACCGAGATCGGTGCCGATGAACGCCAGGCCGAAGGCCAGGAAGGCGCCGGCGGCTATCAGGCTAATAGTTGTAAGCCGTTTCGGCTCGCCGCCTTGCGACCAGGCGACATATATCCCGGTCCAGGCAGCTCCGGCTGCCGCGGCGACCATCAGTACATAGAGACCGACCCAGAGGCCCCAGGGGGTGTACGAGCCGTAGTTGGTCACACTCTCGCCCCAGATGAAGATTTTGCCCAGTGCAGCGACCGCACCGGCAACGAACAATACAAGCAGAACCGCTTTAGCCGTTTTACCCATGCTACTGCACCTCCTATAAATAGTAGACCCGCGGGTCTGTGCCAGCTTCTTCTTTGATACGATAAACCTTGCCGGTGCCCATGACCTTCTTGATAAGCGACTGTTCGTCAGTAAGGTCGCCGAAGTAGGTGGCCCGGCCGATACAGGTCGACACGCAGATCGGCAGCAGGCCCTTTTGCAGACGACTCGTGCAGAAATGGCACTTGCGGGCGCTGCCTACAACGCTGGCGTGCTTGCCGTCCCGGCGCCATTGCTTGCCGTACTCGAAGAAACCTGCCTTCTCGTACTCCTGAAGGGCGGGTTGATTCTCGGTGTAGTAGTCGCCGGCGTCGAAAGTCCGGGCGCCGTAAGGGCAATTGGCGATACACGAACGACAGCCGATGCACTTCTCGTAATCGATGGAAACGATGCCATCCGCCTCTTTCTTGGTGGCCCCCACAGGGCAGACAGGCACACAGGAGGGGTTTTCACACTGATAACAGGGACGGGGCAGAAACTGGCGCTTGACGTCGGGAAACTTGCCGCTCACCTTGTCGATGACTGGCCGGTATACTACCCCCGGGGGCAGTTTGTACTCGGCGACGCAGCCGATGGTGCAGGCGTGGCAGCCCACGCATTTGCGGGTGTCGATGAGCATTCCCCAGCGGCGTTTCTCGGGCGGTTTCTGCATAGCCTTGGCCAGATCCCGCTGCATGGTGAGCAAGATGTCTTCTCTCTCCACAACGCTCCTCCTTTGCTCATTTCTCCTTCGCCAAATACGGGCAGGCGCTTGTACGCAGCGCCCCATCGGCTGCCGGCCGGCAGCTCGGAGAAATATTCATATTATCGTACAATTTAATTATCCCGCTGTTCGCGTTATGGCGGTATCAGTAAAAACCATACACTTTTGTCCGTGAAAATACGGACAGAGCTTGGGGCCCAATCTTAGAATTTGGATTTATCTAGTCTTTTTTATCCTGCTCTGGCGGCCGCGGGGCATGATTCGGGGGCCGGCTTTCGCCGCCCCCCTCTTATGATACAAAAGAACCGTCCCCTTGTATCTATGCATGGATTTCGAATATCGAGCCGATCTTGCGATAACCCAGTTTCTCGTAATATCCGTCGACATCGCTCATCACGTATACCGTTTCGCGAGGATGGTCGGCACAGACTTTGCCGATCAGCATTTTACCGATGGAATGGCCCCGATATGTCGATTTTACGAGCAGATCGTATACATAGACGCCAAGACCGTCGTCATCTCTGCAGCGGACGTATCCGCACATCTCATCGCCGTCATAGGCGACGTAGGTAAGCGATTTCGCCAACGCATGCCGGTATTTTTCAATGTGCTTCTCATCGAGCAGACACTCCCACCCGCCCCCCTCGTCGCGCACCATTACGAACAGCCGCGCTTCGTCAGTTTGTGAATATAGTTTTATCTCCATTTTTTGGCTCCTCGCAGGTTCGCTTCTCTCTCCCCTGCCCTGTTTACGACCTGTTTTATGATTGCGAATCAATGGAACCGTCCCCACGATGCACGGCGTGTTCGCCCAGAGGACGCGCAAAAGCCTGCGGCCTTGAGATTAAGTATTTTCCAAAGATTATGCAGGATTAATTATACCGGCAACGAATATATGGAAATAATTTACAACGTGTAATCTTCTTCCTTTTACTCTTTCTCCTTCTTCACAAAAAATCCTCGCCCAACCAATGGCTGAGCGAGGATTTAGATGATCTATTACTATCTTCCGTAAGTTCGCGTTAACTGGTGGCAAGTAGTGCATAACACTTCACAATTAGAAAGTGTGTCCTGCCCCCCTGCACTAACCGCTGTCTTATGATGAGCTTCCCAGTTTCCGTAGCGAGTAAAGGTAATTGGACACCGCCCGCCGTAATGAGGAGCTCCAAGTAACCCAGTATGCTGTCGAACACATTCACAACGGCCTCCAGAGCGCCGGTAGGCCTGGTCTTTTATCGAATCGCTAAATGCCATTTGTTTTCATCCTTTCTTTTGCATTTCCCGTCAAGTTTCGGCAGGAAATTACATTTTTTTCGCGAAGTGGACATACTAAGGATATTCGGTAGTGTACGAACTAAAGATGCCAAAAGGGTAGACAATTCCCTGGGAGTCTTTTGTTGTTACGCCAACCTGAATACCGAACGGAGGGCCGCGAACGCTCACGTTCTAACCAAGGGACTTCTATTTCATCAGGAAAAGCGCAGCGCCAACTGCGTTTTTTCCTGTTGTAAAGGGATAATAGTCCGTCTCACATTCCTCCTTTCATCACTAATAAATTCGCTGTATATCTACGCATATCCTTCATGCAACCAAACGCCCGTTCGATTTTTTTTGATAATCAAAGCCTGAAGCGCAAATTCCGGCGCTTCAGGCTTATTAGTCTTGCGTCGGTAAGTATCCCGATGAAAGTCTCTCGTGTACTATACCGTATCTACTTTGAATTGCCGGGGCCGTTCAGAAGTGCCCAGATGCAAGGCGCACCGGAGGATGACACCGGAAGCGTACACGGGCGTACGCTGAGGATGGCAGCCGAGGAGCAACGCCGCAGATAGGTGCTTATGGGCGGCCCTAAAGTACATAGCAACTAAGCAAATAGCTTGTCCCCTGTATCCAGCTCATCCCATTCGACAGCCTGTCCCGCTAACAAAGACCTAGGCACATCAATCAGACGCTGGTTGGCAGACCCGCGAAACGCGAGACTAATGTCTCTCTGCCCGGCCATGTATTTGCCGTCGACTAGTATGTCGCTGGCGGCGAGGAGGTCTTTGACGTTTTTGTCGCGGGCGGCGAGGGCGTAGAGCTGTTCGAAGGTGTAGCCGCTGTAGGTGACGAGGCCGAGGCCGAGGGCTTTGACCTGGCGGGCGAGCTGGGCTAAAGGGGCGGCCTGGAGGTAGGGCTCGCCGCCGGAGAAGGTGACGCCGCGGATGAGTTTGGCTTTTTTGATGCGTTCGAAGATTTCGGCGAGGTCGACGAGGTCGCCGCCTTCTTTGTCGTGGGTTTGGGGGTTGTGGCAGCCGGGACAGGCATGTTCGCAGCCCTGGGCGAAGAGGACGAAGCGGATGCCGGGGCCGTCGACGACGCTTTCGGGGCTATAGCCGGCGAGACGGATTTTCATATAAGGATACCTTCTTATGGTTGGATTTTATGGATGATGCGGTGTTTGAGTTCGGAGACTTTGGCGTCGTTGAAGCGGTCGACGGTGCTGAGATAGCCGGTGATGCGGCGGACGCGGCGGATGGAGGTGGTGCCGCAGGAGGGGCAGGCGTCGGTGTCGATGACGCCGAGGCGGCCGCAGGAGTCGCAGAAGTCGATGGGGAAGTTGATGGCGGCCATGCCGAGGTCGCATTTTTTCATGTGGCGGATGATGTCTTCGATGGCGCCGAGGTTGTTGACGGGGGGGGCGTCGAATTCGACGTAGCTGATGTGGCCGGCGTTGGTGTATTTGTGGTATACGCCTTCGAGGCGCATTTTGTCGTAGGCGCTGATGGGGAAGCTGACGGGGATGTGGAAGGAGTTGGTGTAGTAGTCTTTGTCGGTGACGCCGGGGATGATGCCGTATTCTTTGCGGTCGATGCCGAGGAAGCGGCCGGAGAGGCCTTCGGCGGGGGTGGCGAGGAGGGTGTAGTTGAGGTCGTAGCGGTCGGAGGCTTTGTCGACCTGGTTGCGGAGGAAGGCGACGATTTCTTCGCCGAGGGCCTGGGCTTCGTCGCTCTGGCCGTGGTGGCTGCCGGTGAGGGCGATGAGGGTTTCGGCGAGGCCGATGAAGCCGATGGAGAGGGTGCCGTGTTTGATGACGTCTTCTATGTAGTCGCAGGATCGGAGTTTTTCGGAGTCGAGGTAGAGGCCCTGGCCCATGAGGAAGGGCATGTCCTTGACTTTGAGGCCGGCCTGGACGCGGTAGCGGTGGTAGAGCTGGTCGGCGGTGAGTTCGACGAGCTCGGCGAGGCTCTGGTAGAATTTCATGAGGTTGCGCTCGGCTTTGATGGCGAGACGCGGGAGGTTGATGGAGGTGAAGCTGAGGTTGCCGCGGCCGTCGGTGACGGCGTCGCCGCGCCGGTTGGCCATGACGCGGGTGCGGCAGCCCATATAGGCTACTTGGTCGCCGAAGGGGGCGTTGAAGGAGGAGTCCATGAAGCTGAAGGTGGGGTTGAGGCGTTTGGCGGCGACGCGGATGGCGAGGCGGAGGAGGTCGTAGTTGGGGTCGCCGGGGTTTAGGTTGACGCCTTCTTTGACGCGGAAGATGATGTTGGGGAAGATGGGGTTTTCGCCGCGGCCGAGGCCTTTTTCGAAGGCGAGGAGGATGTTTTTGGCGACCATGCGGCCGGCGGGGCTGGTTTCGGTGCCGATGTTGAGGCTGGAGAAGGGGACCTGGGCGCCGGCGCGGCTGTGCATGGAGTTGAGGTTGTATATGAGGGCTTCCATGGCCTGGAAGACTTCTTCTTCGTCGGCTTTTTCCATGAAGGGGGCCATGTCGCGGTCGAAGAAGGCGAAGGATTGGCCGCCGTGCATGTCGTTCTGGGAGCTCTGGAGGATGATGGCGGCGAGGGCGGTGGCGGACGCTGGCCTTTTCGGCGGGCGGATGAAGCCGTGGCCGTTGTTGAAGCCGTTGGTGAGGAGCTTGCCTAAAGGTATCTGGACGCAGGTGAGGGTTTTGCCGTAGAAGTCGAGGTCGTGGATGTGGATGTCGCCGCGTTTGTGGGCGACAGACATGTTTTCGGGGATGAGGCGGTTGAGGTAGTAGGCTTTGCTGGCGGCGCTGGCGATCTGGAGCATTTTGGCGGAGGGGGAGTTGGAGACGTTGGCGTTTTCACGGTTGGTTTCGACGAGGATTTCGGCGACGGCGTCCATGAGGTCGGATTTGGCGTCGCGGATGCGGGTGCGCTGGTTGCGGTAGATGATGTAGGCTTTGGCGGTGCGGGCGTGGCCTTTTTCGATGAGTACTTTTTCGACGGCGTCCTGGACGTCTTCGACGCCGAAGAGGCCGCCGTTGTATTTTTGTTTGAGGTATCTGAGGACGTCGAGGGTGAGTTCGATGGCCATTGCTTTGTCGGCGCCGCCTACTGCTTTGGCGGCTTTGAAGATGGCCTCGGTGATTTTTGCTTCGTCGAATTGGACTTCACGGCCGTCACGTTTCAGGATTTTTACGAACATTTGTCCTTCACCTCATTTAGTTGTGGCTTTTCACCGACTGCGTTTTCATTAGCGTTTCTAGTTCTTGCATGAAGTTGTTGATGTCGGCGAACTGCCGGTAGACCGAGGCGAATCTTACATAGGCCACCTGGTCGATGTCTTTGATGTGCCGCATTACGGTCTCGCCGATGTGGCGGGAGGATACTTCCCGCTCCATAAGGTTGCGCAGTTCTTTTTCGACTTTGTCGACGACGTTTTCGACGACGCTGAGGGGGATGGGCCGCTTTTCGCAGGAGCGGAGGATGCCGTTCAGGAGTTTGGTGCGGTCGAAGAGTTCGCGCCGGCCGTCTTTTTTGATGACCATGAGGGGCGATTCTTCGACGACTTCGTAGGTGGTAAAGCGACGCGTGCATTGCAGGCATTCGCGCCGCCGCCTGATGGAGCTGCCTTCTTCGGCGGCCCGCGAGTCGATCACTTTGCTTTCACCATAACTGCAGAACGGGCAACGCATGGGCTTGTCCCTCCTACTTCCGTTTGATCCGGCGGTGTGGTAAAATACGGTCCGGGCCGCTTGAGGCGGGTCCGGAGGCTAAAAGAGGACTACTATATTTAGTAGGTCCTAGTAACTATTACGCCACATATTGTGTAAATCCTGCTAGGTGAAGAAATTTCTACACAATATTTGAATATTTTACAAATTAAAATTTCGACAAAAATCCGCTGGCTTCCTGGCATGGCCGGCGGTCTTATTTTTTTCCCGGACGCCGGCCGGAGAGGGTTCGACAAAAACCGCCTGAACGTCGGCCGGGCCGCTGTTACATAAGAAGGGATTTTGCGGGGAATGGCCGGGGGGATGATTGAATATGATGGGGGTTAGTTTTGAGGAGCGCCGCAGGACGGTTGCCGTTCAGGGTACGGCGTTTTATAATTGAAGGTAGATGTGTAAAAGTTGCTGTGATCGCTTATACCCGAAAGGACGCAAGCGCACCGTCTGATTTGTAACGGGTTGCAATAGCGGATATTACGAATGGGATGAAAATTCTAGATTCGAGGTGAGTGCTGTAGTAAAATATTGCTGTTAACAGGTGCGTCGTAAGATTTGACGATTTGGCTACGATTAACTGTTTACGTGGAATCTCGGTAAGTAATCGTTATTGTCTGAGTATTGGAGGGATTGTTTTGAAAGCACTTTGCGACATCGGATTGATCGGACTTGCCGTGATGGGGGAAAATCTTGTTCTGAATATGGCCGGCAAGGGTTTTCAGGTTGCTGTCTTCAACAGGACGACAGCGCGGGTGGATGAATTCGTGAAAGGCGCTGCGGCAGGATTTCCCGTGAAGGGAACATATTCCCTGGCTGAATTCGCAGCTTCACTGTCGAGGCCACGGCGGGTCATGCTGATGGTCAAGGCCGGCAAACCGGTTGATGACATGATCGAGCAAGTGCTCCCGTTCCTGGAAACGGGCGATATCATCATCGATGGCGGGAATTCCTTCTTCCAGGATACGCGGCGGCGCTATAACTCTCTGAAAGACAGGGGGCTCCGGTTTATCGGCATGGGTGTGTCAGGCGGGGAGGAAGGCGCGCTGCGCGGACCCAGTCTGATGCCGGGCGGCGACCGGGCAGCCTATGATGAAATCGCGCCGATGTTCACGAAGGTGGCGGCGCAGGTCGCTGACGGCCCTTGCTGCTCCCATGTGGGGCCCGACGGGGCGGGGCATTACGTGAAGATGGTGCATAACGGCATCGAATACGGCGACATGCAGCTGATCGCCGAGGCCTATAACATCCTGCGGCAGGCAGGCGGTCTTTCGGCAAGCGAACTGCATGAGGTATTCGCCGGTTGGAACTTAGGACCTCTCGATTCCTATCTGATTGAAATCACGCGTGACATTTTCGCAGTCACGGACCCGGAGACCGGACGTCCGCTGGTGGAGATGATTCTGGACAAGGCCGGACAAAAGGGGACAGGCAAGTGGACCTCGCAGAGCGCCCTGGACCTTGGCGTTCCGACGCCGGCAATCACGGAAGCCGTCTTTGCCAGATGCATGTCGGCCGTCAAGGAAGAGCGCGTAAAAGCGTCGGCCATGCTGGCCGGACCGCAGGGTAAATGGGAAGGCGACAGGGAACAGTTGATCCGGTCGGTGCATGATGCCCTGTATGCTTCGAAGATCTGTTCATATGCGCAGGGTTTTGCGCTGCTCAGGGCCGCCGGGGAAGAATACGGATGGCCGCTGCGGTTCGGTGAAATCGCCCTGCTCTGGCGCGGCGGCTGTATCATCCGCGCCCGTTTCCTGGATAAGATCCGCGATGCGTTTGCGAAAGAACCCAACCTTCCGAACCTCATGCTGGATCCTTTCTTCACGGAAGTCCTTGCCAGGGCACAGACACCCTGGCGGTCAGTGCTGAAGACCTGCCGCGACCTGGGGATTCCCACGCCGGCCTTCAATGCATCACTCGACTATTATGACTCGTATCGGCAGGCGGTGCTGCCTGCCAACCTCATCCAGGCGCAGCGCGATTATTTCGGGGCGCACACCTATGAACGCGTGGACCGTCCCGGTGTGTTCCACACGGAATGGATAGCCAAATAGCCTGACTGGCGCCGGGTTGCCACTGCTGCCCCCATGTTTGCAGAGTTTACAGAGAAAATACATATCGCTTGAGGAGGAAAAATGATGAGTACTGGATTGAATATCCGCCCGCAGGGAGCTCTGGATTTTTTGTCGCTGGGCGCTCTGGTTCACCGCCTTGACACAGGGATCGTGCCGTTCCGCAAGGCGACCGAATGCCAGATTCATGTCAGCGGTGGAGAGTTCAACTGCTCTGCCAACCTTGCCAATTGTTTCGGCATGAAAACCGGTGTGGCGACAGCCATGGTGAACTATCCCATCGGGGAAATGATCGCCGAACGAGTCAGGGCGATGGGAGTCAAGCCGTATTATAAGCATTTCAAGCACAATGGCGTCAACGGTCCCAACATGGCGACGGTATACAGCGACCGCGGTCAGGGCGTGAGGCCGCCGGTGGTCTTTTACAATCGCGCGAATGAAGCCGGTGCTTTGTTGAAGCCAGGGGATTTCGACTGGAAGGGCATCTTTGCGGAAGGGGTGCGCTGGTTTCATAGCGGCGGAATCTATGCAGCGCTGTCTGAAACCACCGCCGAACTGATCATCGAGGGGATGCAGGCGGCAAAGGCCGCTGGTGCGGTTGTGTCGTTCGACCTTAATTTCCGGGCCAAGCTCTGGAACATTGTCGGCGGGGAAGAACGGGCGGTGGCCGTGTTGGACCGGATCCTGAAAAATGTGGACGTGCTGGTGGGCAACGAGGAAGACCTTCAGAAAGGGCTCGGCATTCCCGGCCCCGAAGTAGCTGCAAAATCAAAACTCGACCCCAGTGCCTTCTTCGGCATGATTGACGATGTCATCAAAAAGCATCCGCAGATAAAAGTGGTTGCCACCACCCTGCGCGAAGTCCATTCCACCAACAGGCACAGCTGGAGCGCCGTGGCTTGGGTCAATGGCAAAACCTATGTCGCCCCCACGGCTGAACTGGATGTTTATGACCGGGTCGGCGGCGGGGACGGGTTTGCTTCCGGCTTCTTCTATGGGCTGTTGTCCGGTGAATCGCCGGAAGAAGCCCTGAAGCTCGGCTGGGCGCACGGCGCTCTCCTGACCACTTTCCCGGGCGATACCACCATGGCGAGCCTGGAGGAAGTCCGGGCATTTGCCAAGGGTGGCTCGGCGCGCATCCAGCGGTAAGGATTCCTAGCGCTTTTGCTTTCTCAACAAGTTCGAGCAAGGCCCTGCTGTCCCGATGGACAGCAGGGCCTTGCTCGCTTTATCATTCGCAGAATTCCTGTATAATTTAGCTGCTATTATTTTTTCATCCAGTCGGTGTGGAAGGTGCCGGGGCGATCGGTTCTTTCATATGTGTGGGCGCCGAAGTAGTCGCGCTGGGCCTGGATGAGGTTGGCGGGAAGGACGGCGCGCCGGTAGCCGTCGTAGTAGGCCAGGGAGGCGGCGAAGGCGGGGACGGGGACGCCGTGGCGCTGGCAGGCGGCGACGACTTGTCGCAGGCCGGCGTGGCTGCTGCCTAAGGCGGCGGCGAAGAAGGGGTCGGTGAGGAGGTTGGCGAGGTGGCCATGGCGGTCGTAGGCGGCGGCGATGTCTTCGAGGAAGCGGGCGCGGATGATGCAGCCGCCCCGCCAGAGGAGGGCGATTTCGCCGTAGCGGAGGTCCCAGCCGTAGCTCTGCGCGGCGGCGCGGAGGAGGGCGAAGCCCTGGGCGTAGGAGCAGATTTTGGCGGCGTAGAGGGCGCTTTCCAGGGCGGCGAGGAGGGCTTTTTTGTTTTCTTTGTCGCCCTGCCAGGCTGCGGCGGGGCCGGCGAGGAGGCCGGCGGCGGCGGCGCGTTCGTCTTTGTAGGCGGAGAGGCAGCGCGCGAAGACGGCTTCGGTGATGGTGGGCACGGGGACGCCGAGGTCGAGGGCGTCCTGGGAGGTCCATTTGCCGGTACCTTTCTGGCCGGCTTTGTCGAGGATGAGGTCGACGAGGGGGCGGCCGGTGAGGTCGTCGCGACGGCCGAGGATGTCGGCGGTGATTTCGATGAGGTAGGATTCGAGCCGGCCGCGGTTGAAGCGGGCGAAGACGCCCTGCATTTCGTCGGCGCTCATGCCGAGGAGGTCTTTCATGGTGGCGTAGGCTTCGGCGATGAGCTGCATGTCGCCGTATTCGATGCCGTTGTGGACCATTTTGACGTAGTGGCCGGCGCCGTCGGGGCCGACGTAGGCGCAGCATGGGCGGCCGGCGGCGACGGCGGCGATGGAGGTGAGAACGGGGGCGACGGCGGCGTAGGCGTCGGGGTCGCCGCCGGGCATGATGCTGGGGCCGGTGAGGGCGCCCTCCTCCCCTCCCGATACGCCGACGCCGAGGTAGCGGATGCCTGCGGCGGCTAGCTGGGCGTGGCGGCGGCGGGTGTCGGGGTAGTGGGAGTTGCCGCCGTCCATGACGATGTCGCCGGGCTCCAGATGGGGCATGAGGGCGGCGAGCATGTCGTCGACGGGCTGGCCGGCTTTGACCATGAGGAGGATTTTGCGCGGCCGCGTCAGCATGGCGGCGAGGTCGGCGAGGGTGTAGGCGACGCCGATGGGCAAGCCGGATGCGGGGCCGTCGAGGAAGGCGCGGGTGCGGTCGGCGGTGCGGTTGTAGACGGCGATGCGGTGGCCGCGGCCGGCGATGTTGCGGGCGAGGTTTTCACCCATTACGGCGAGGCCGATGAGGGCGATGTCGTATTGTTTGTCCATTTTTGGCTTGCCTCCGGTCGGGAATTTTATATAGGCTATTATTCTCATTGCCGCGGGTAGTTCCCTGTTCGGGCGGGAAGTTTTTTTTGCGGGGGAAAAGGAAAAGGCGGCTTTCGCCGCTTTTCAAGATGCATTGGCTGACTTTTTATTTCTCGAGGTGCTTAAGATCAGCAAATTGGGGACTCTCCACCAATATGCAGTCGACGCCGATTTTGCTGATTTTGTCCCAGGGGATGACGATGTCTTCGTTGCGGCCGAACAGGCCGAGGAAGCGGCCGGGGCCGGGGACGACGATGGCGGTGAGACGGCCGCTTTCGATGTCTATTTCGATGTCGGTGATGGCCCCCAGCCGTTTGCCGTCGATGACGTTGACGACTTCTTTTATTTTAAGGTCGCTTGCGCAAATGTTAATACCATTCACTTATTACACCCCTGTACAATATATGAGGGGTAAGCAGGAATGATAACTCGAGAGCTATTTTATTTGACCTACGACATTGGGTAAATTTATTAGTTGATCGCGATTTTTTTCTCTAATCCCAAGCTGCCTTAACATTCTCGCCGCGTACCTGCCGGCCAATCGTTTCGAGCCTTAGATCACCTGGATAAAGACCTCCATAACGCCGCCGCAGACCATGCCCTCGCGGGCAGCCACGTCATTTAGCATATTTACCTGAAACAGGGTCGGCCGGTCATCGTCAAGCACCTGCAACGCCCGCAGCCTGACCTCGGCTTCGGCGCAGCCGCCGCCTATCGTGCCGGTCGTCCGCCCGTCGCCGGCGACCAGCATCTTGGCCCCCGCCTTACGCGGCGTGGAGCCGCAGGTTTTCACCACCGTGACCAGGGCCGCCCTGGCCCCGCTCTCCTGGGCGGCACAAACCGCCTGCAAAACTTCATTCATGCCGCCCGCGCTCCTCGTTCCCGAGTTTTAAGGATTTCAGCGACCCGCCCCGGAAAACGGCGATAATCTCGGCCACGATGCTGACCGCTATCTCAGCCGGTGTCGCCGCGCCGATGTCAAGGCCGATCGGCGCATGCAGGCGGCCGAGCTTGGCCGGGTCAGTCCCCTCGTCGGCCAACATCGCCAGGATGCCGGCTACCCGCCGGCGGCTGCCGATCATCCCCAGGTATTTGGCCTCGCTGCCGAGAGTTCCCCGCAGACAGTCGAGGTCGTAGCGATGACCACGGGTGACGATGATGACGGCCGTCTGGTCGTCGATGGTGACATCTCCGCCAGCTAACGCCGCCTGGAAGTCTTTGCAGATTACCGTCTTTGCCTTGGGGAACCTGGCTTTGTTGGCGAATTCCGGCCGGTCGTCGACAACGGCAACTTCAAAACCGACCATGCTGAGCATCTCGGCCAGGGGTAGGCTGATATGGCCGCCGCCGAAAATGACCACGCCCGCCTGGCGGCGCCAGTTGTCGCAAAACAGCGTGCAGGCGCCGTCGTACGAGGTCTCCAGCGTCGCCGCCTCATCCCCGGTCCGGCTACGGACTTGCCCGGCGACCAACGCCGTGAATTCGTCGTCGATGAGGCAACCCTCGACTGTGCCGTCCGGCAGCAGCAGCAGCATCCGGCCGACAGCCGCCGCATGGGCCGCCGGCGCCTTGAGCAAGGTAACGCTGACGACATGACCGCCGGCTTCAACTATTTCGTTGATTCTGGCAAACTGCTTCATTTTCCGGTCCTCTCGCTGAACATCATCAACGCCTCGAGCACACCGCCGCCAACCGCCCTGGCTTTATCGGAAATCGTAAAACAATGCTGCACTTGGCACCGGGGATCGATGTCGCCTACCTTCAGGCCCTTCGGCACCGTCAGCCCGTCGTGGAGCAAGCCCCGCAGCACGCCGCCGATGGTCGCCCGCACGGGCGCGTCGCCCACATAGGCGACTGTATCGCCGGCCTCGACGACATCGCCGATGGCCGCCGCCGCTTTAAAAACCCCGGCAGCCGGTGCTTTTATGAGTCGTTCGCGGTTGTAGCCGCCGATCTCGCCGGGAATGCCGGTATTGGCTGCCGCCGGCCCGTGGAGGATTACCCGGCCGAGATCGTGGCCGCGCATAGTCTCGATCACGGCATGCACATCCACGCCGGCGGCAAACCCCGGCCCGACGCCGATTACTACCGGTGCGTCGGACAAAGCCGTACCGGTATTCTCCTTGGCAATGATGGCGTCGACGACAGCCAGCGGCCGCAGGTAAGCGACGCAGGAGGCCTGCGGATCGACAACCACGGGAACGCTGCCGCGACCGGCTACGGCGAGCGCGCGCCCCAGTTCGCAGCGGACGGCGCTCACCCCTTCCACCGCTACCTCTCCGTCATAGACAGCCGCCGCGAAAGCCACCGTCCGCCGAATCACCGTCGGCTGGGCTATCTCGGTCACAACTACCGAAAACCCGGCGCGAAACAACCGGTGAACAATCCCGGTGGCCAGATCGCCGCCGCCCTTTACCACAACCAGTCTGCCCATACCAATATCTCCCATTTCCAGCTAACAGGGGAGCTTAGCGCTCCCCTGTTTGTCTTGCTATAATCATTCCTTGTAATCGCGTCTGCCGGGAGCAGCATCTTTTCTCTTCGCCAACCCGGGGTCTATTCCCTTCACGCGTGTCTGTCCGGCTGACTAGATGGCCTTTTCCCAGCCGCGGCAGACCTGGCCGGCCGCTTCGTCGAGCGTCGCCCGGATAAGGGCCGGACCGGCCTGTTTCTTATAAACCGCCGAGGCCCGCTGGCCGAGAGTTCTGCTGATCTCCTCCAGGGCGCCGTTCACGCAGCGATCACGGTTATCGGCCGTAAGCGAGCAGCTCATCCAGGCCTGCTCGGCCGACCGGACCCGAAACGGGTTGGGGGCGACGGCGCCGACCGCTACCCGGCAGTCGATCACAAGCTCTTTGTCCTCGGCGTAGCCGAGGACGACAGCCACGCTTACGCGGGAAATCGCCAGGGCGTTCCGGCGGCCCAGCTTGCCGAAGGCGCTGCCGGTCAAACCGTCCAGGGCCGGGAAGGTTATCTCCTGCAGCACTTCACCGGGAGCGAGCTTGGTTTTGCCAATCCCTAAGAAAAAGTCTTCCAGCAACAGCTCCCGCGTGCCGGCCGCGCTGACCAGCCTCACCTTTGCGTCGAGGGCCATCAGGGCCGGTACCGTATCAGCCGCCGGCGACGCATTGACAATGTTACCGCCGACTGTGCCGCGGTTGCGGATCTGGGGCGATCCGACCGAATTGGCCGCCTGGGCCAAAACAAATGCCTTGTCGCGAATTAACGGCGACGCGGCAATCTCGCTGAAAGTCGCCATCGCGCCAATGGTGATATTATTGTCCTGCAAGCTGATGCCTTTGAGTTCAGGCACTTTATACAGAGCTACAATCGACTCCGGCCGGTGCTCCGGCTCGCGCATTTCGACCAGAACATCGGTGCCGCCGGCCAAAAGCTTGGCCTTACCGCCTTGCTGGGCCAGCAGATCTACCAGTTCGCTCAGTCGGGTGGGTGCATAATAGGCGCGTTCAGTCACAACCATTCCCCCTCTATCTACCGCTGCGGCGGCAAATACTTGTCTTCGGTCTCCCGGATGCCCGGCAGGCCGATGAGATCATTGAACTGGGCAAAGGGCACCATCCGGTCGACCATTCCCGCGGTTGTGCCGCTTATTTTGAGTTCGTTCATCAGGTCGAGCATGGCCCGGGTGGTAACATAGGTCGATGCCGTCGGGAAGATGACCAAGCCGTAGCCGAGGGCCTGCAATTCGCTTACCGGCAGATTCGGCGTCCGCCCGCCTTCGACCATGTTGGCGAGCACCGGCACGTTGAAGCTTGACGTTATAAGCTTCATTTCCTCTACGCTTTCGGGCGACTCGATGAACAGCACGTCTGCGCCAGCGGCCTCGTAAGCCTTGCCGCGGCGTATGGCCTCCTCGATGCCCATGTTCGTCCGCGAATCAGTGCGGGCGATGATTACAAAGTTCTTGTCTTCGCGGGCGTCGACGGCGGCCTTGATTTTGCCGACCATCTCCTCGAGCGACACTACCTGGCGGCCGGTCATGTGGCCGCATTTCTTGGGCGCCACCTGATCCTCCAGCTGGATGGCCGCCGCGCCGGCAGCCTCGTACTCCCGCACCGTCCGCATTACGTTAACCACGTTGCCGAAACCGGTGTCGCCGTCGGCGATAACCGGCACGTCGACCGCCGAGACAAAAGCACGCACCCGCGCCACCATCTCGGTCATTGTCAGCAGACCTACGTCCGGCGACCCCAGATGGCTGGCCGCCTGGCCATAGCCGGTCATATAGACCGCCTTGAATCCAGTTTTCTCGATTATTTTCGCTGTTAGTGCGTCATGGGCGCCCGGTGCGACAAGAATCTCTTTTTGACTAAGCAGCTGCCGCAAAATTGCCGCCTTTTTCACGATGATTCACCTCTCCCGTAATCACATCTATATAAGCTGAAAATGCCTTTTGGCAAAACGCAGAGCATCCGTCGCCCGGTACTGCTGCAAAACACCGAGTGAATAAAGCAAATACTGCCTGTCTATAACAACCCGCGGCGTCACCGGCAACAAGGATATTCCCGGCCTCTTCAAAGCCTCGGCGACGATGGCGGCCGCTTCCTCTTCCGGCAAGTGAACGAATATCCCGCCGATGGCAATAACCGTAGGCACCTCCCGCAGGTCCCGCCCAATCGGCGTACCGGGGGCGATGCCCATCACCGGGTCGAACTGCTGAGCGATATAACCGGCGTGGCGTTTGAGGGCCACCTCAAGGGCGGTGATGGCCAGTCCCCGGTCAAACAGCCTCTCGCGGTCGCTGGCGGCCAGATGATCGGGGTTGGCCTCGAGCATGGCGGCGTAACACGCCAGCTCCCTGACGGTGTCCTCGTCCTCCGGCAGCCTCACCCGGGCGAGAATGCTTTTTTCGCCCGCCGTCTCAACGATGCCCCGGGCGCTGACCCGCAGGCCGAGGTTGCCCTCCACCGTGCGGTAGGCCGTCTGCTTTTCATTGGTAAGGATGAGGCCTTTCTCCTCAAGCGACATTTTGTCAAGCTGGGGCAAAACGGAATGGACATCGGTCGTCGCCCCGCCGAGGTCGAGAATGACCACACTGCCGCAGCCGTCCTCCTCATGGGTGCCCTTGGCCAACAGTTCGGCCGCCATCAGCACCGCCCCCGGGGTCGGCACAACCTTGTTTACCGTCAGGCGTTCCATCAGCTTGCCCAGTCCCTTGGCCTGGGTGATCTGGCGGATGAATTGCTCGTGGATAGCTTCCCGGGCCGGCCTGACGTTCAGGCTGTGGATATTAGGCATTACATTGGCCACCTTCAGAGTGCTTATGCCCTCTTTACGCAGCACGCCATCCACAGCGTTCTGGGCGTCGGTGTTGCCGGCGATAACCACCGTCGCCTTGACCCGGCTGGCGACGATGACTTCAGCGTCGCTCAGCATTGAATCACGGTCGCCGCCGTCGGTGCCGCCGGCCAGCAGGATGATGTCGGGCTTGATCTCGCATAGCATCTCGCGCTTATAGGCGGCGTGGTCCTCGAACGACATGACCTCAAGCACGCGTGCGCCGGCGTTCATTGCTACTTCTTTGGCCGCTTTGGCGGTGACTCGCGGCATATAGCCCATGGCCACCATACGGAGACCTCCGGCCGCACTGCTAGTCGCCATCACGTGCCTGGCCTCGATGGCTTCCTCGCCCAGCTTACCCGCCAGTGTCGCCATCGCCTCGGTCAGGCCGCGGTCGATATTGTCCACTGTTGTCGGCGCCTGGGCCCGGCCCAGCCAATCGTAGCGGCCGTCTTTATGAGCGTAAGCGGTTACCTTTGTAAATGTGCTGCCAACATCGAAGATCAGGGTATCAATAGCCGCTGCCTTAGTCATGGTTATGCCCCCAAATGTATTAGCGGCGAACGTAGACGAACCCGTCCATTATCCGCCTGGCCGTTCTCGACATAGCCGCCTTTGTGAGAGCGACCGCCCCGCCCTGCTCGTCGACGGTGACCTCGACATCTATGACGCCGGACGGATGGCCGATTTGAAAAAGGCTCTTCTTCCCGGCGTCCTTGACCATTTCATTGACGACCGTTCCCGGAATCTTGATGGCAGCGCCGGTGCAGATGGTGCCGGTCCCGGCGTAGGTCTTGTGCATGACCTGCATGAACATCAGGCGGGAAACCAGATCGATCGAGCCGGCGGGAACGGTCTGGCCGGAGGTGAATGATTTATAATCGGCCGGCGAACTGACGAAGGCCAACATCGGGAAAGCGGGGACGCGTTTTAAGGCGTCATCGAGGTCATTGGCCATGCCGATCTTCACGGCCGCCATGCCGCGGACGGTTTCCAGCAGCTTCAAAAGATCGCTGTTGCCGTTGACCTCTTTCGGTCCCTCGGTACCGGTAAGTTTTAGATCCTTAGCCCTCACGAAAACCATCGGGTTGGCCACATCGACGATGCTCACCGTCAGGGGGCCAAAGCCGGGGACATCGAATACATCGGTCGGGTTGCCGGTCGGCAGCATCTTGCCGGTCACGGAGCCGGCGGTGTCAGAGTAGTCCAGCATTATACGCGCCCCTGTGCCGGGTACGCCATCGATGGCGCAGTCGCCGTATACCGCTGCCTTGCCGCCATCCATCGGCACCTCGGCGACGATGATCTTCTGGGTATTAGTGTTGTGAATGCGAACAACGGTGGTGCCTTCGCCGGCGTTCACCAGCCCCTCGTCGACCGCGAACGGGCCGACGCCGGCGGAGATATTGCCGCAGTTGCCGCTATAGTCGATGTAGGCGGCGTCGATGCTGACTTGGCCGAAGGTATAATCGACATCGGCGTCAGGCCGGCTGCTGCGGGCAATGATGGCCAACTTGCTTGTTAGCGGGTCGGCGCCGCCCAGGCCGTCGATCTGGCGGACGTCGGGGCTGCCGAAAATGCTGCAGATAACCTTGTCGCGTTCTTCCTTGTCCTGCGGCAAATCATTAGCCAACAGGAAAATCCCTTTACTTGTGCCACCGCGGACGATCGCGCAGCGAATCTTTTGCACAGCCATCTACTTCGCCTCCTCAACATTCTTGTCGACCCAGGCCACTACGTTCTCCGGCAGGCTGCCAGGACCGAAAAAGGCGTCGACACCCAAAAAGCCAGTGCCCTCTGTTTTCATTTTTTCTTCCATCGCCGCATGCTCTTCTTCCTTTTCGGCCACCCGGCCGCCGGCGATAAACTTGACCTTGTCCCGCAGCCCGAGCTGCTCGAGGCGGGAAGAAACCCGCGGGAACAGGGCGGTGCCCATCCCCAGGAGGTTTGTGACACCGACAATGTCGGCCTTGGCTTCGGCAGCCACCTCCGCCACCGTCTCCGGCAGGTTCATGCCCCGCAGGTAAATCACCTCGTAGCCGGCCTTCTCGAAGGCCTCGCGGATGGTGTTGATGCCGACCACGTGGGCGTCGGCGCCGACGGTGGCCAGTACCATCTTGGCCTTCTTTGTCACCGTCTGGCGGCCGGGTACGGTCACCGGTTCAGCGGTGAAAGCCACCGCCTTGGGATCGATATCGGTCGGAGAGTAGCCGGGAACATAGCGCTTGATGCCGTCTTTGTCGCGATGGGTATGGACACCGCGTTTGAGATCCCAGCCGCCGGCCCGCGGCGCGTCGAGCACGCCCTTCTTGCCGGCAGTCACGATGAGATCGGTCAGTTCTTCGACCCCGTAGCCTTTCCAGAATGCGGCTGTCATATCCTTGGGAGCCAGCGTTTTTTTCTGGAGGGTGGCGGCCAGAACCGCCATCGCTTCGCTGAGGATTTCTTCTTTGCGTTTATCGATATACGGGTCGTTTATCGTCACAGCTGTCGTGTTTTCAAAGACATTTTGGGTGGCCCAGATGGCCTTGCCCATCGAGCCGCCGGTCGGTATGCCGACCGACTCGGCCGCCTTCGGCCGGTAGAAATTGGCGCCGCCCAGTTTGGCGCTTATCGCCATACGGGCGAAGTGAGCCTGTTCGGCAATCAGGTCGGGCGGCGGATTCTGGAAGGTCTCCGGCACGACGATGAGCGAGCGGCTCCACATGGTTTCTTTGAATGCGCGCATCGCCGCAAGGTCGGCCAGCAGGTTGATACCGCCGACATTCATCTGCAGCGCGCTCAGTTCGGGCGGCAGGCCAGCCAGCACGGCCAGTCCTTCGGCTAAGAGGCACATGGCCAGCGCCATGCCGTCGGTGCCGCCGATATTATTGAGATGCTTATGGGACTCGGTCTGCACGAAAATTTTGTTCTCGGCGCATATTTCCAGCGTTTTGAAGCCGTTGACGATCTTGGTGCGGTAGTCGTGGATGCCCCGGCCGCCGAAATGCACATGGATAACCGGGCCGATATCGGTGCCGTCGAAGCCGGCGATAAAGGCGTTGATAACCGATAAGTGCGGCGTGTCGCCGGTCGCGTTGATCCGCATCGGATGGATGCTGCCGCCGCCCATCTGCACGAATTCGCGCTCGCCCAGCGGCGTAATGCCGCCCTTGCCGCGCGACTGCTCGATGAGTTCGGCCCCGGCGAGCGGGTCGATATGCCTTGTTGCTTCCGAATGGACGAAATGAAAGAGTGTCAGGCCAAGCTTCTCGGCCGCCGCATACATTTCCTGCGATTCGCGCATCGTTTCCTCGGCTGTGTTCCGCCCGAGGATGGGGTTCTGCACCGGGATACCGGTTTCTTCGGCCTGTTGGGCCAGCTTCCAGATGCGGTAGCCGCTACGCTCCACCCCGGCCACCTCGCGGGGGTAAGGCGCCGGCAGGCCGGCCAGGTCGCCGTCTTTCGTTATCGTGGGCATCGGCACGCCGAATACCCGCTCATAGGCGCGTACCTGCTTATCATCAGCAATGAGAATTTCCTTGGTTCTTTGCTGCATTACCTTTTCCTCCCGTTTTGCGCCAGCTCTTGGCGAATTTTCGGTATCAGGCCGCCAGCGGTTAGGATAGCCAGCACACTGTCCCCGGGGACCTGGCCCTCGACGACCTGGCCGTCAGCCAGACAGACCTTTCCGGTCTGGACATTCGCGGTTATTTTCTCTCCGGTCTTGGCTTTGCCAACTACCTCGGCCACCAAAACCGGCAACCCGATGTTTATCGCGTTGCGGCGAAAAATCCTGGCAAACGAGCTGGCGATTACCAGGCCGACCCCAGCGTCCTTCAGGGCCACCGGCGCCTGTTCGCGGCTCGACCCGGTCCCAAAGTTGCGGCCGGCCACGATGACATCGCCGGCCTGGACCTGTTTGGCGAAATCGGGCACCTGACTGCCGGCCATCGCGTATTGGCCCAGTTTTTCCCGCGGAGCCGACATCGCGTAGCCGGGGAGGATCTGGTCGGTATCGACGTTGTCGCCGAAGGCCCAGACCCGGCCGGTGAATTGAAGCTTATCGTCCACTCTGCTCACTCCCCTCGAGCGGTGCTGCCGTGCCGGGAACGACCAGTTTGCCGGCAACAGCCGCCTCGGCTGCCGCCCGCGGCGACACCAGATATATCTTGGCGCCCTTGCCGCCCATGCGGCCCGGGAAATTGCGGTTGGTCGTCGACGCCACAACATCCTGATCGGTCACCAGCCCAAGATGGCCGCCGAAGCACGGCCCGCAGCCCGGGTTGGTGATGACCGCCCCGGCCCTGCGCATGATGGCTGTGAGGCCCTTTTTCTCCATAGCTTCGGCTACCCGTCTGGAGGCCGGCAGGACGATGCAGCTCACATCAGGGTGAACCGGCGCATGCGCGAAAACTGCAGCCGCCTCCTCCATGTCGCTAAGCCGTCCGTTGGTACAGCTGCCGATAACGACATGGGTGATAGGCGTCCCGGCCACCTTAGCCAAGGGCGCGGTGTTGCCGGGTGAAGGCGGACAGGCCGTGGTCGGCGGAATATCTGCAACGTCGATGGCGACCGTCGCCGCCACCTCGCCAGGGTCGACACTGTCGCTAAAATAGCTGAGCATCGCCCCCATCTCGATGGCCATGTTGCTGACAGTCATCCGCTCGTCAAGGCTGGCCTGGCGCACCCAGCTGCCGGCGAAAATGACGCCGCGATCGGTAAACCCATCTGTGCCGAAGCGGCCAATCAGGTGCAGCACCACATCCTTGGCGTAGACGCCTGGCTGCAGCTCGCCCTCCAGCCGAACACAGGTAACCGGCGGCACGTCTATATCGAGCGTCCCGGTGGCCATGGCCGCCGCCAGCTCGGTTGAGCCGACGCCGAAAGCCAGCACGCCGTAGGCACCGGCCGTGCAAGTGTGGGAATCGGCCCCCACCAGGATAGCGCCGCGGGGCAAATTATACTCCTCGGCGATCAGTTGGTGGATTACCCCTTCCCCTTTGCTGTAAATCTTCAGGCCGTATTTGCGGGCGAAGGCCAGAAGTGCGTTATGGTTGCTGCGGGCATCGACCGTCGAGGCCGGAAAGACATGGTCGATGATAAAGGCCACCTTTGCCTGATCAAAGACCCTGTCGACGCCAATTTCCTCGAACTGTGGCAGAGCCAACGGCCCGGTTACATCGTGGGAAACCGCCAAATCGACCTTTACGGTAATATCCTCACCAACCCTGACTCTCTCCCTGCCGGCGGCTTTGGCCAGGTATAGCTCGATCTCGTTCAAACTGTTCACCCCTACTCAACTACATCAATATTGAGTTTTTTTGCCGCTGCCTTGGCCTGCGCGACCGACGGCGCGGCGCTACGGATGGCCAGGCGGCCGCCGCCCCGGTTGAGGGCTTCCACCATGGCGCCTTTGCCGGCAGCTTCGATAGTGATTCGCTGCAACTGCGGGTCGTCGACTTCGATAATCTCGACCTTCAGCCGTGAGGCGATCACTTCCTCCATGATCTTACGGTATAATTCCGAGTTGTCGGTACCGGCCCCGTGCACAGCCGCCATCAGGATGCCGGGCACGTTGATGCCGCGGCGGGCGAACAGTTCGGGATAGAGCTCGATCTTGACGCCGGTGACCTTGCCCTCGGCCAAATGGTGGGCGATGCGGGCGGTGTTGGTGGGCGAACCCACTGCCTGACTGCTGCCGCCGACAACGGCGTCGCCGAACGGTTTGATTATCGGGTTGGCGCCGGCGGCAAGCGCCCTTGCCTGGGCTTTGGCCTCGGTGATTGTAGCTTCGATGCGGGCGTCTTCCTTGGCCTTGATTTCCGGGCTTATGAAAGTCTCGACCGCCTCGTTGGTCTTGAAGAAGGGCTCCATATACTTGATGACCGGCGGCACGACGTGCTTGGCCGACAGCGGATGGACGGCCGCCGCCATGGCAATCATGACATCAGGCGGCACGGTCACCGGTATGGAGGTTTTGACGACAAGCTGGGCGGCCAGATGGCCGATAAGCACTCCGCCGCCGAGATGGGCGGCACACAGGCCGGCGACCATGACCCGCGGCGTACAAGGCGTCGAAATAGTCGGCGACAAAGCAAGGGTTATCGCCTGCCCTAGTTGGGCGGGCGTCGCTCCCAAAAGCTCGGCGACAACGGCGGCCGTGGCCGCCGCACCGGCGCCGAAGCCTTCCATATTACAGCCGGTGGTTGTCTTGCCGACCCGGAACACACCGCCAATCTTCAGCATAAGGGCGGTCAACCGGGCCAGTTCCTCCGCTGACACCGTATCCATCAATGCCTTGAAGAGACCGGTGTAGGTGCATGAATCGCCGGTGCCGGCACAAGGCTGGAGGCCGACGGCGTGATTGCCCACCTGGGCACTTAGCGTGTATTTTAGAGCCTTGTCGACAAAAACATCGGCCGACAGAGCCACCTCAGGCCCGGCCAGATCGCGGCCGACCGTGCCCATCAGAAAGCTTTTTCCTGAGGTCAGGCCGATCTCGAGAGCGTACAGGTTATGGGCAAACGCTGCCGTCACCGAGGACAAGACCTCCTGACGGGTCATTTTCTGAGCCATCATGGCTTCCTCGATAACAACATCGCTTACCCGCAGCTTTAGTTCCTCGGCCAGTTCGATGCACTCGCCGATCGTCAGGCTGCCGAGGGCATAGCCCTTTTTCTTGGCCAGACTGCAAAGTTTATCCACGTCTTTTACCCCCTAGCAGGGCCGGTACCGCTACCGTCCCGCACCTCCACGCCGGCAAGTTTCTCCAGCACGGTTGCGACAGCAGAAATATCCTTGCGGCCGAGACCGCTGGCCTTTGCTGTTTCATACATCTGCTGAGCCACATTTGTCAGCATTAGTGGCAATCCCAGTTCCTTGGCCGTCTGGGTAGCCATTTCCAAATCCTTATACTGAAGATCGATAGCGAAACCAGGTTCGAAGTTTCCTTTGAGCAGGAAGCTTGGTACTTTGGCCTCAAAAGCATAGCTGCGGCCCGAACTTACGCCAATAACCTCCAGCATCGCCTTGGGGTCGAGGCCGGCTTTGACGCCAAGCGTAAGCGCCTCTGCCACACCGACCATATTGATGCCTAGCATCAGATTATTGACAAGCTTCATAGTGTCGCCGGCGCCGACCGCACCCACGTGATAGATCTTTTTGCCAATTGCCTGCAGGATTGTCTCGCCCTCGGCGAAGGCCGCCTTGTCGCCACCTACCATGATCGTCAGTGTCCCGGCCGCAGCGCCGCCGACTCCGCCGCTGACAGGCGCGTCAAGATACTCGACCCCTTTTGCTTTGGCCAGTTGGGCCATTTTCTTGGTATGCTCGGGGGTAACACTGCTCAAATCGATGATAATTTGTCCAGGATGAGAACCGGTCAGCACCCCGTTTTCGCCTGTCAATACATTGGCGACAATGGCGGCGTTGGGGAGCGACATCAAAACGATGTCGCTCCCGGTTGCCGCCTGTCCGGGGCTGGCGGCCGCGGTCGCGCCGAGAGCCACGAGTTCTTCCACAAATGCCGGCACCAGATCGAAAACCTTGAGAGAATAGCCGGCTTTAGCAACATTCGCCGCCATAGGCCGTCCCATCGCGCCCAGACCAATAAAGGCAACCTTCCTCTTCATACTTCCTCCTACCTGAGTCCGTCTTCGCCTTTGATCTCTTCGACCTTCAGACCGCCCACCCGGGGCAGGGGCCGACCGCCGTCGGTAAGGCAAACAATAAGCACTATCTCATTAGCCCGCGGGGCATCGGAAATTCTTACTTCCATCGCGTCGAAATGACTGCGAACATAGGCAGCGTCCTTGTGGCCCAGGGGCACATCGATAGCCGTTCCCATCGCGCCCATCTTTTTGGCCGAAGGCAAGAGCGCCTTGCCGCCACCGACGTTTGCCCGGATCGGCGTTCCCAGTTTGGGGTGGAGCAGGGCGGCAGCGTGTTCGAGTTCGCCGCCTGCGCCGACAATCGCGGCCTTGCCATAGCTTTGAACCTGGTCGCCGGGGATGCCGAGAGCCTCCACCGCTTTTTTCGTCAGCAGGTCGCCCAGTTCAACGCTAGCTTCGGTCAGCGGGCTGAGATCCTCAACATACTGGCCGGCGTACGGGTTGGTGAAAATTACGGCCGCGGCCGCTTTCTTGACAGCCTTGCCCATTTCCTTGCCGGCCTCCCGCCGGGTTTCTTCCACTATGGTCACGATCTTGCGGATTTCCATCAAAAACCCTTCCTTTCGGTTATGTTATTCATCGGCGACAGCAGCGTCGCCGGCAACATGAGGCCTCGTTCATTTACAAACAGGGCCGCGCCTTTGATCTGGCCGCCGGTATACAGCTCGTGCGCCCGGCGGTAGCCGTTCTCCAGGGCCGCGTAAACCACCTCGACCGGCACATCGCCAACCTCCGACACTACCAGGTGGTCGGCGATATCCGACTCGGGGTCCATAACCCCGGCGTATTCCAGCTTTATTGTCGGATGGGGCGCGTAGGTGGCGTTGGCCACGCTGGTCGCGCAGGCATCGGCCATCGCCGCCCGGCCGGCGGTTATCACCGCCGCGGTGGCGATGCCCTTGGTGAAACTGCGGCCACCCAGGCCGCTTGTCGTAACGCCGCCAATGCCGTCATCGCCGCCTACCCGCAGGCAATGGGTAGGCCAGGTGCCGATAGCCGGTGCTATGCCCACTGTGGTGGTCTCGCCAGGCGCGAGGCGCAAAGCGATATCTCCTCCGTTGTTGACGATAGCCTTGGTCGCCCCCAACCCAACGAGGAAGTCGGCGACAAGGTCGGCGAACGAACCAGCCACAGCGGCCATCGGCGTCAGGGTAACATCGCCCGAGCTTTTCACCGCCGCGATCATAACGTTGAGAACAGCCGGGTAGCTGTCGTCAACCCGGACGAGCGACTGCGGTTTCTTGGCCGTTTCTTTGTGCACCGCCAGCTCACCGAGCACCTGCACCGCGTACTCGGCCGCCTGCTTCGCCCATCCGGTCTGAGGCTCTCCCTGGCGGCCGGCGTAAATCGTCATCTGCATCGGCCCGTAGTCCAGGCTTACGCTGCCCGGCTGCGTCACGTTAAGCATTTTGGTTTGCCCCTATTTTAAGCTTTTTGCTGGTATGATACTCGTCACATGGCCGCCGATTTCGCTGTACTTTTCGCGGGTCAGCGTATACTCGACCGGGGCCACGGTGGCCGGGGTCGGCACCCAGGTAAAGGCCTTCGGCACCACTTGTTCGACATCGACGATGAAGTTGATGCCGCCGCCCGGCAGGATAAAGGTCGGCGCGCCGCCGATGGTCAGCTTGGCCTCGCCGCTGTGGATGGCCTGGGACAGCTTCACCGGATAATTTGTCACCCCGGCGCGGGCGCTGCCGCCTGTGCCGCCGACATACATCACCGACACCCGTGCGTCCTCGCAGTTGTCGGCCACCAGAGCGACGACCGCGGCGGCCGCCGGCGTCATGTCGATTTCTTTGACCGTACCGTCGGCCTGGACCTCAAGCAAGGCCGCTTTCTGGGCCGTTGTTTCAGTCACCAGTATCTTCATGCCGGCGCGGGCCAGCTTCATATCGACCGATTTCACGGCGTCAAGCGGTGTCTCGATGTGGGTGCCGCCCCAACCGTGGCCTGAGTCGCCGAAATAGCGACCGCGGGTGCTCTTGCGGCCGTTGGGGACAACGCCGCTGTATTTCATGCCGACTTCTTCACCGGCCCGATGCTCGGACAGCAGACCAATGACATGGTGGTCGAGGACTATGGCCTCATCCACCGCCTCGCACATTGCCCTGGCGAACATGCCGACGGTCGCGCTGCCGCAGCCGACACGCATCTTCTTTTCCTCGATGCCGTCGATGATCGGCGGGAACCCGACCTGCAATTCCAGTTTGCTGCCTTTATCCACCTGGAGTGTGACCCGTTCGCAGTTGGCCAGCTCAACCACCGTTTTGGCCGCCGCGAAGCCTGAGCGCCCGCTGAGGATGTTGGCGCCACCGATTGACAGCATCTTGGCGCCGTACTCTTCGGTGTCCACCATGCCGACGACCATGCCGTCGCGCATTACTTTGGCGCCTTCCTCGCCGATATGGGCGTTGGCGTCGATTTTCACCTTGACACCGCTGTAGCTGAGCGGAGCCTCGGTTACAACCGTCACCACCTCAACCCCGCCGACCGTGTCGGCGACGATGTGAGGCGCCGGCTTGCAGCAGGGATATTCGGTGCCGGCGCCCACCGCGGTAATCAGCGGCTTGGCCGGTAACGCGGGATTGGGCTCTGCGGCCCGCTCGTTCGTGAGCACCAGCGGCCGGTTACGGACAAGTTTGCCTTTGATGTTTGTATAGCGCCGGCAGGCTCCAGTGCAATCGGTCTGAATCTCGCACTGGACGGGACAGGAATAGCAGACAACTGCGCCGGCATGTGTCCGGGCCTCCTTGGTGACCGCCTGGAACGGGCAGACCCGCACGCATACCCCGCAGCTCGAGCACTTTTCGTTAGTGACGGCCTTTTTCTCGACAACTATTATTGCTTCCTGCGGGCAATTCTTGACACACAGGCTGCAGCCCTTGCACAATTCTTTGTTAATGCTTATCATAAGCCAATCCTCCCGGCTGTTTCACACTCTTACTTCACACTGCCTGCCGTCGGCGGCGTATTACGGCTCTTGTTCACTTTTATCTGACCGTCGACAAAGACCATCGCCACGCCGGGCAGATCGCCGGCGGCCATCGCCGACAAAGCGTCGTCGCCCACCGACCCCATAGGCTTATCGGCGATTACAAGGTCGGCATCTTTGCCGGGGGCGATCTCGCCGGTATTCAGGCCGTAAACGCGGGCGGTGTTGCCGCTGGCCATTGCCACAGCCTGGGCGGCCGGAATATCGGAAACGCTGGCAAGCTGGGTAATTGTCCGCAGGATGCCGAGGGGAATGACGCCGGTGCCGGAGGGAGCGTCGTTGCCAAGAATTATCCGGCCCAGCTGGCCTTTTGCTTTAAGCTTGCGGGCCACCAAATCGGCCACCTTGGGGTTGCCGCACTGTACGATTTCCAGAGCAAAGTCGGTTTCGTTTATCAGCCGGTCGACTTCCGCAGGCGAAACCGCGGTCGGGCCGCCGTTGATGTGCGAGACAACATCAGGCTGGACGTTTATCACGTCCTGGGCCGTCACGGTCGAGCTACCGGGAATCGAGGTGCCACCGGTGTGCATCATGACCTTCATGCCGTTTTGCTTGGCCCACTTGACCATCGGTGCGGCATCTTCCGGTTTCTTAATCGAGCCAAGACCCACTTCGCCTACCAGCCATACGCCGGCAGCCGCCATCTCGGCAAAATCAGCTTCTGACAGGCCCTTTTCGAGGATCACGGCACCGGCGTGCACTTTCACGCCGCCCGGGCGGGCTTTGGCGAAGGACTTGGCCGCAAGAACGGCTAAAGCTTTGACGCCTGCCGGATCGGTCGGCCGTCCGGGAGTATGGCACTCACCGGCGGAAATCATACTGGTCACGCCGCCGTGGAGAGAACTGTCGATGAAATCGCTCATCTTTTGGCGCGGCGTGTAATCGCCGATCACAGGATGAACATGGGAGTCGATCAGACCTGGCATAACGGTCATGCCGCCAGCGTCGATCACCTTAGCGTCAGGATACTGGCTGGCAAGCTCCTTGCCGCCGACCGCTTTGATTTTGGTTTCCTCGATAACGATGGTGTCTGCCTTGAGAACGGGGTTGTTGACATCCCCCGACACCAGCGTCCCGATGTTGGTTATTACCACTACTGACATGGTCATGCCTCCTTTATTCTGGAGGTGCGGGGGCTAAGCGCCCCCGCATCCCAAGTACACCATTCAGTCTTTTTAATGAAGAGCCTGCTGCTTGGTTTCGCGCCCGAGAATAAACATATCGAGGGCGACGATTATCAGCACGAAGGTGAACATCAGGAAAACGCCGGGAATCTTGTCCGGGCCGGTGAGCATCCAGCCAACAACCATCGGCGCCAGGATGCCGCCGCAGCGGCCGAAGGCTGCAGCCATGCCCACACCGGTCGACCGGGCCTCGGTCGGATACAGTTCAGGCGAGTAGGTGTAGAGAACGCCCCAGGCCGCCAGGTTGAAGAAGGACATCAGGCAGCCCCAGAGATAAATGTCGCTGGTAGTCGTCGCATTGCCGAACATATAAGCGGAAATCGCGGTGCCGAGGATGAACGCGATCATGCTGGGCTTGCGGCCAAACTTGTCGACGCACAGCGCCGCCACCCCATAGCCGGGGATCTGGGCCACCGTCATCCACAGCACGAACTCGAAGGACCGGACCATATCGTGGCCGGCTTTCACCAAGATGGTCGGCAGCCACATGAAGATGCCGTAGTAGGAGAACACGATGCCGAACCAGAGAATCCACAGGCATATGGTGCTCCGGATATACTTCGCCGTAAACAGTTGGCCAATGCTGAAGGTCGTTGCCGCTGCCGTCTTCTGGGATTCGGCTGTCGGCATGGGACCAACCGGTACGCCAAGCTCTTGCTCTATTTTGGAGACAAGCTCGTGGGCCTCTTGAGCCCGGCCTTTATTCATCAGATACATGGCCGACTCGGGCACGACCCGCCAGAGATAGAAAACATACAGCGCGGGGAGAGCGCCGAGATAGAAGGCGATCTGCCAGCCATATTTGGGAATGAGGGTGTAGGCGATGATCGAGGCTGCCAGCCAACCGAAAGCCCAGGCGCTTTCAAGCAGCACGATCATCTTGCCGCGATCCTTGGTGGGCGAAAACTCGCTCATCAGGGTTACCGCAACCGGCAACTGGCCGCCAAGACCAAAGCCCACCAGGAAACGGAAGAATAACAGCATTTCGAAGCTGGTTGACAGGCCGCAGGCCCCGGTGCCAAGGCTGTAGATGAGCAGCGTGGCCGCGAATACCTTCTTGCGGCCGATGTAATCGGCCATCGTGCCGGCCAGCATAGCGCCCATAGCCATGCCTACGAGGCCGATACTGCCTATGTAGCCTACCTGGGCCGGCGACAGATTCCATGCCTTCATCAGTGTCGGCATTACGAAAGAGACAAGACCGGTGTCCATGGAGTCAAAGCCCCAACCCATGCACATTACCAAAAGCAGGCGCCAGTGAAACTTTCCGAGCGGAAGATTCCCTAACCGTTCAGCAATTGTCGACATTACTTAGCCTCCTGTATTCTATATTTTATATTTTAGTACTAATTGGGTTTAATGTCATACCCCCTTATCTTCAGCTACCTTGTCGCTTACCGTTCGGCTTTGTTTTTTGCCAAAGCCTCAAGTACCCTTTCGGGAGTTATTGGCAGCGAAAAGATGCGGACGCCAATGGCGTTATACACAGCGTTGGCTATTGCCGCCGCCGTCGGTATCAGAGCCGGTTCGCCAACTCCCTTGGCCCCGAAAGGCCCGGTAGGCTCTTTATCTTCAACGATAATCGATGTTATCTCCGGAACATCGAGAACGGTCGGCAGCAGGTAATCGGTAAAATTATTGTTTTTGATGATCCCGCCGGCGGTCGTGACCTCCTCCAGCAGACCGTAGCCCAGGCCCATGGCCGAGCCTCCTTCGATCTGGCCCTCGACAAGCTGGGGATTTATCGCCGTGCCGACATCATGGGCGGCGACCAATTTCAGTACCTCCACCTTGCCAGTATCGGTATCGACCTCGACCTCGGCCACCTGGGTGGCGAAGGCATAGGTTCCATAAGGCGAACCGTGGCCGGTCTGGGCCTCGAGCGACGTCGTGTTGGGGTTGAACCAGCCCTTGCCCAAGGTGAGTTTGCCTTTTTTGCGGCAGTTGGCGATGACATCAGTAACCTTTACGTTGGTCGCGTTGCCGTCGGCAAAAACCACCCCGTCGGCAAAAGCAATGCTGCCGGCATCCTTATTCAGCATTATCGCCGCCTCGTCGACAGCCACCGTTTTAGCCTCGGCCGACGCCAGTTTGACGGCGTTGCCTGTTATATACGTCTGCCGGCTTGCGGACGTCGCCCCGCCTTCCGGCGTAACCAGCGTATCGGCTGAAGTCACATAAACGTCCTCGGCCGGAATCCCCAGTTCCTCGGCGGCGATCTGGGCCATTATCGTATCCGACCCCTGGCCGATATCGGCGCATCCAATCATCAGATTGACCGTCCCGTCGTCGAGCCATTCGACAAATGCTGAGGCTGGGTTGGGCAGGGCGGTGTTGCCCACGCCATACCACATGCAGCCCACACCTATTCCACGCTTTTTCACGCCTTTACCCCCCATTCACTGCAGTTGCCGCAGATTATTCCGGCCTGCTCGGCCGCCCGCTCGATCGTATCCAGGATACCCACGCTGTTTATCAGCACCTGGCCGGTTGCCGTCGCGCTCCCGGGCCGCAGGCAGTTGAGCTGACGGATAGCCACCGGCGAAATGCCGGCCATTTCGGCCACCTGGTCCATCTGCGACTCGTGGGCAAAAGCCATCTGGGGCACGCCGAAACCGCGCATAGCGCCAGCCATGGGGTTGTTGGTGTATACGGTAAAAGCGTCGACGTACACATTGGGGACCTCATAGGGGCCGGTGGCGTGAACGGCGGCCCGGATTAGAACGGCCGGTCCATAGGACGCGTAGGCGCCGGTATCGCCGATGATGGTTGCTTTCACCGCCAGCAGCTTCCCATCTTTGGTCGCCCCGGTCTTATATTCAATATAATAAGGATGGCGTTTTGCCGAGCTTATCATCGACTCTTCGCGCGTGTAGACCATCCTGACCGGCCGGCGGGTGTAATAGGCCGCCAGCGCCAGATAGCACTGCACCGAAATATCCAGCTTGCCGCCAAAACCGCCGCCGGTTACCGCCTGGACTATTCGCACCTTGTTGACCGGCATATTCATATTGCGGGCGACTTCCTTGCGGTCGAAGTGGACATTCTGAGTCGCCACCCACAGAGTCAGCATATCGCCGTCGAACTCGCCCACGCCGGCCTCCGGCTCGATATAGGCGTGCTCGACCATCTGGGTGGTGTATGTATTCTCGACTATGATTTCGGCCTCCGCGAAGGCGGCGTCCACACTGCCCTTGCGGATGCGCTGGGTTCCCATCACATTGGTTGTATGAACAATCGGCGCCCCCTGCTTCATCGCCTCGCGGGCATCAAATACCGGCGGCAGCTCGCGGTAGCTCACCTTGATAAAAGCGCACGCCGCCGCGGCCTCCTCCTCGGACTCGGCGATAACGAGCGCCAGGGCGTCGCCGATCCGCCGGATCTTATCCTTGCAGAGTACTGGCTCGTCCTTAATTATGATGCCAACCCCGTTGGGGCCGGGCACATCGTTGGCCGTCAGCACCCGAACGACTCCGGGCTGCCGCGCGGCCTCGCTCGTGTCGATCCCGGTCAGCTCGGCGTGGGCCACCTTACTGCGCAGCACCTTGGCGAAAAGCATCCCCGGTCTTTTTATATCAGCCGCGAACACCGCCGCCCCGGTCACCTTCGGTATCGCATCATTCTTCCTTATCGATGCGCCAACTCCCGATCCGCTCATTCCTTACCCCTCCTTAGTGCCGGCCGCCGTCTGAACCGCGTCGACAATCTTCTTATAGCCCGTGCAGCGGCACATGTTGCCGGACAGAGCCACCTTTATCTCCTTGCGAGTCGGCTGGGGGTTCTCGTCAAGCAAAGCCTTGGCCGACATAATCATCCCCGGGGTACAGAAGCCGCATTGTACGGCCCCGTGGTCGATGAAGGCCTGCTGCAAGCGGTGCAGCTTATTGCCGTCGCTCACGCCCTCAATTGTCTCAAGAGTGCAGCCATCGGCCGTAGCCGCGAGCACCAGACACGAAGCTACGGACTTGCCATCCATGATAATGGTGCAGGCGCCGCATTCGCCAACCCCGCAACCTTTCTTCGTCCCTGTCAGTCCGAGGTCGTCCCTCAGTAAATCGACCAGCAATTGCTCGGGGGCAACCTCCGCGGTTACCGGTTTTCCATTGAGTACAAAACTGACCTTTTGCTTTGCCATCCCCACAACCTCCTTAGTCTGTCGCCCGAAAATATTGCAAGAACCGTACCAGCAGGCTGTCTTACCGTCATTTTCCGTCAATATTTACCCCACCAGGCAGCCAGTCGCCGATTTAAACAGCGACCAAGCTTAGTGTCTTCGATAAACCCATTGGTTTTTTTGCTTAAAACTAATATTTAACTTACAAATCACCGAAAGGCAATCGCCCCTCGCTACCAAACCACCGCAAAGCCCCGCCGGCAATCCTTATCTTTCTTTGCAAAAATGAAATGTTAATACGCCGATCTAGGTTTTTCTAGACTTGTAGTCATTTGCAAAAATGAAGGCACCTTTCAGAATTGAAAGGCGCCTTGGCTTTTGCCGCCGGAGGCCAGCTTTTTTATCCACCCAACTGCGCTTCTAAAAACCCGCGGCTCTGCGGGTCCGAGGGAAACTTTTCAATTTTGAAAGTGAAACGTCTTAATTGCTGTGGTTAAGTTTCTCGGCGAGGCCGTCGAGTTCCCGTACCATGGCGCCTGCCTGCTGAGCGGCGTTGGCAATCTCCGTCATAGCCGTCGCTATCTGGCTTATGGATTCGGCAATTTGCTCGATTCGGCCCCTGGTAAGTTCGCTGCCCGTCTGCACCGCCTTGATAGTGGCCGCTATCTTGTTGACCGAATCGGTGCTGTCGGCCGCCAGCTTGCGAATCTCGTCGGCTACCACGCCGAAGCCCCGGCCCTGTTCACCTACCCGGGCCGCCTCGATTGCGGCGTTCAAGCCGAGCAGATTGGTCTGGCCGGCGATAGACCGCACCAACCCCAGAACCTGATCGGTCTCGCCGACCCGTTCGTTGGACTCGCGGACAACTCTCACCAGTTCCTGGCAGCCAGCGAGTATTTCCTGGGTTTGGGCCGAGACCTCCTCGGTGATGCCGGCGAGCGTACAGGTGGTTTGATTGAGATTGGCGGCCATCTCATTGAGCTTTTCCTGCACAACGAGCGGCTGCGTAATAGCGATCGAGCCGATTACCTTGCCGTTGTCGCCGGCGACAGGCACAGCCATAGCCAGATAGGGTATTCCGTAAAGTTTCTTATCCACCCTGACCGTGACCTGTTGGTTCTCATGGACGGCCTTATAGATGCCGCTGCCGGGTTTCAGCTCCGTTCCCGGGTATGCCTTGAGGTCAAGCTCCTTCGCAGGAATATAAACAAGAATTTTCTCCCGGTCGGTCAGCGTCACGCCGACCTCGCCGCCCAGCGCCCTGTGAACATTAGGCAAGACCCGTTTATAGCAGCTGTATAGATCTTCATTCTGCTCTGCCATGGTTAAATACCCCCTGATCCAATGATTATTCTTCTATATCGTATTCCTTCATCTTCCGCCACAATGTGGCGATACTCAGGCCAAGCTTCCGGGCCGTCCCGGTGCGGCTGCCTCCCTGCTCCCGCAGCGTCCTGGTAATAACCTGTTTCTCGACATTCTTCACCACCGAAGCCAGATCAGCGGCCTCTTCTGTAAGCTGAAAAGACGCGATGCCGCTCTCGGCCGTGAAGGCAGCCGGCAGATGATGCCTCTCCAGCACAGTCTCTTCAAAGCCTACCATATTCAGGGCTCTTTCCACCGTATTCTGCAGCTCGCGGACGTTGCCCGGCCAGGAATAGCTGCTGAAGATCGCGTTAACCTTGTCGTCGACATGTTGGACATTCTTGCCCAGGAGCTTGTTGAACTTGCCGACAAAAAACCTTGTTAAAAGAGGTATGTCCTCGCGCCGTTCCTTGAGTGAGGGCACTCTGATATCGACGACGTTTATCCGGTAATACAGGTCCTCGCGGAATTTCCCCTCAGCCATGAGTTGCTGGAGGCTTTTATTGGTAGAGGCGACGACGCGCACACTGATTGCCACTGGTTTGGTGCTGCCGATCGGCACGACTTCACGCTCCTGCAACACCCGCAGCAGCTTGGCCTGCAAATCCCAGTCCATCTCGCTTATCTCATCGAGAAAAACGGTGCCGCCGTTTGCCTCCTCAAAGATTCCCTTCACGCCGCCCTTCTTCGCGCCGGTGAACGAACCTTCCGCGTAACCGAACAGGTTGCTTTCTATCAGCGACGGCGGCAACGCGCCGCAGTTGATGGCGATAAACGGCATGTCCCGGCGTTCGCTGGCGTTGTGGATAGCCTGCGCAAACAATTCCTTGCCGGTACCGGTGTCGCCGAAAATCAGGACCGACGAAACACCATTGGCTACATGCTTGATCATCTTTTTGCAACGTTTGATTGCTTCACTCTCGCCAATAATATCATGCAGGTTGTATTTGGCGTACTGGAACTTCTTTACCTCGTCGATAAGTTTTTGCTTGCGGCTAACCATAACCTCATTGTTGAAGCCGAGTCCATACTTCTGGGTGATCGGGATGCGGACGGCGATCGCTCCCTGAACCGACATCGACGCGCCGAAAACCGGTTCCTGGGTTTGCATCGCTTCCAGGGAGGCTTTGCTGACCTTGCCGATAAAGCGGTCATTCTGAACGCCATTGTGATCGACGCTCTGCAGACGGATACCCTCGCTGTCAAACAACACGGCCTCGCCGCCGGCCACCTTGGCGATAAGCGGCAGCGCCTTGGTCAGCGACTCACGCAGCCGGGTGTCGCGCTCCACTCGCTCGACGTTACTGCAGCTTAAGACATAGTCGCCTATGGGGATTGCCCATGCTTCGGCGTCTTGTCTGAACTGCGACACGCCGACGATGGGGTGTTGCTTTTCGCCTGCTTCGGCCGCTATTTCGTATACCTTGCCAAGAAAATCGGGGATTTCGCTGCCATGAGAATCGACGCTTTTCAGCCGCCGACCCTGGCGGTCGGTGACCGTCGCGTAGCCGCCGGTTATCCTGGCAATTACCGGCAGGGCCTCATACAAGTGCTCCAATAAATGATTTGTACCAACCTCACTCATTGTCATCATCCCATCCTGTCGGGTGCCGCGCACTGCCGAAAAGCATCCCGGCGATTTTCGACAAATGCCTCGCTGCAGCCGCTCAAATAATTAGCAATTTTCATGCCAACAAACTACTATTTCGGAAATTTTATCCAAACAAGGCCCGACTTTAGTTCTTGTTCTGCCGAAAAAAAATAGCCTGGGCAATGGACCCCGACTTCTTCTTTGAAGACGCTAGCTTAAAAAACCGCCTGCCGCGTTTAAGGCTATTTATATTTGTTATCATCTTATTCGCCGCTCTTATCACAAATCCCTGCCTGACCTTGCCCCAGGAAACAGATATTGAGGGAGGTCGTATTTCCACGCCCAAACCGATGTATAGCTACAATCGGTGAGTGGAACCGTCCGCTAATTCGTTAATATATGTTGCAATTTGTTTAACAAGATTGTTCTAGCGTCTGGCGCTGAATTTTATTCGTAAACTTAATTTTTCCAAGTAATGAGGACGTTTGCATCGCTTAAAATGCATATAATGTGATTAGCAAGGCAGCACTGCTAGCTGATAAATTGTCTACTCTTTGTGCTTAATCATAACGCCCAATACTTGGCGAAAAGCGGATATAATCGGTTCTCGCAACGGTTGCGGTAACTTATCCGGCGAAGAGAATTCCTCGGGGCGTAATATTGCCAGGGGCCGGAATTCGCTTTTGTGATTTTTAAAGCCCTGGCAGTTGAATTGTGGTTTAGATTCAGACACGAATACCACCTCAACATATTCTATGCTTTGGGGATTGCATTTTTTCCGGCAGGAAAAAAATAAGCCCCAAAATTATAAGCCGGTTGGGCAGCAGGATTTTCGGATTGCTGTATTCCTGTCTGTACTTGACTTAAGGCTGACAATATGGCGGGAGGATTAACATGTATGCAATATATGCCCGGGTTTCGACAGAGGATCAAGCCCGCCACGGGTATTCACTTGATTCCCAAATTAAGTCCTGCCGGGAGCGACTGAAAGGCATGGCTGTTGCCTCGATCCGCGAGTATGTCGATGACGGTTATAGCGGTGAATACATCGAAAGGCCCGCTCTTGATCGCCTTCGTGAGGATTTGCGGACAGGTACGATTAAAGCTGTATTATTTTATGACCCTGACCGTATGAGCCGCAATTTAACCGTGCAGCTTATATTGGCAGACGAAATAGAAAAGGCCGGTGCAAAGCTTTTCTTTATCACCGGCGATTATGATGCCAGCCCGGAAGGACGCCTGTTCTTTTCCATGAAAGGAGCTGTTTCCGCTTATGAAAAAGCGAAGATCCGCGAAAGAACAGTCCGGGGAAAACGCCAGAAAGCGGCTCAGGGAAAAATTGTCTTCAATGCTAAGCCATATGGCTACGGGTGGGATGAGGCAAACTCCCTGTATGTGGTTGACGAGGCTCAGGCTGAGGTCGTCAGGCTGATATATGACTTATTCTTAGAGCATAACCTTGGGACGAGGCTTATCGCTTTAGAGCTGAAACAGCTTGGAATCATAGGACCCAAGAAAAAGCCGCTTTCACCGGTAACAGTACACAAGGTGCTCTCACGGGAGATGTACTGCGGCACTCATTATCTGTTCCGGCAAAGGGTGCAAAAGACTGGACAAAATCAGCGAAAGATTACCAACATTCCCCCTGAAGAATGGCTTCCGGTTCGAGTTCCGGCGATCATTTCTCGAGAAAGGTGGGAAAAGGCTCAAATACGTCTTAAAGGGAATCAGAAATTGGCTAAACGGAATTGTCAACATGATTATCTGCTGCGCGGCGTCCTCTACTGCTCGCTGTGCGGACGCGGCATGATCGCCACAACCCGTCCGCAACCGCGAAAGACTACAGCGCCAAAGGATTATTCTTATTATACGTGCATAACCAAAGAATCTGGAATTTACGCTCTATCTGGCAACCGTTGTCCTTGCATGCGTATTCCAGTAAAATCTTTTGATGAGAAAATTTGGAGCATCTTCCGTTCAGTCGCGGAGGGGGAAGAAACTTTTTCTCGTTTCCTTAAACCAGTTGAAACCCATGATAACAGTGCGGAAATTGCCCGACTCACTTCTTACCGTGATGAGCTGATGAAACGCCAGAGTCAAATTGCTCGTTTGATCAGAGAAGGACTGCTGGACGCCTATGCAGCTGAGGACGAGTTGCGTCAGGCCAAACAGGACATCGCTTCGGTGAACGCAAGGGTATTATTACTAAGAACTTCTCAAGAAAATGTAACCGGGCTAATGAATGAAGTCAATCTAGCTGAGATTATGGAAGCGATCACGTTCGAACAACGACGCGAGATTATAATGCGGTCAGGTTACCGCATATATGTTTCCAGGCTTAGTCCCGACCAAATAGATTATTATTTCGAATAACTCACTGATTATTTAACCTCGATCTTAATTAATAAAAAAGCCTCTTATGGTCGAAATTTGCCACAAGAGGCTTTATATATGCGAATAAGTTTAATTGTAAAAGACAATCCTACTCGATTTGCCGGTCAATGCATTTACTATTGTATATGCGATGTGTTGAGGTCGCTGGTTTTGATCATGGTGCCCCCTCCGCCCTTCCCTGCTTGTTTCGCTAACAGTATATGATGGACAAGGGGAAAATGTGCCTGCGGCGACGGGGGGGAAAGAAAAAAACGCGGTGTTATTTGAAGAGGTCGTCGCCGCTTTTGAAGCCGAGGCCGGGGTGGTTGTCGAAGTGGACGACGCCTACGGCGGCTTGGCCGGCGACGGCTTGTTTGACGAGGGCGGCGCCTTCGATGCCGAACCCGCCGCACAGTTCGAGGGCGGCGAAGCCTTCGGCGACGAGCTGGCGGGCGACGGTTACGGCTTCGGTGTAGTTTTTGACGCCGACGGCGGTGAGTTTGACGACGGGGGTGTCGACGACGGCGCGGTGGATGGCGGCGTCGGCGTGGGGGGCGACGAAGATGAAGGCTGCTTTGAGGCTCATGGTTGGTCTCCTTCGGGTGTTATTTTTCTACCAGCTTTCGGATGTGGGCAAAAGGCGCATCGCCGCTCGCATGTCTACGGACGAACGCGCTGATCACCTATTATGACGGGGCTATAGGCGGCAGGCGGAAGACGCCGGCGGCGGCGGCGACGGCAAGGGCGGCCCTGACTTCGACGACGAGGGGGCCGTCGAATGTGAGGCTGATGGCGGCGGTTTCGCCGGCTCTGATTTCGATTTCGCGTTCGCCGTCGAGGGCGATGACGCAGGGGGTGTGGGCGACGGGGACGTGTTCGCCGATGGCGAGGATGCGGTAGCTGCGGTAGCGGACGGGGGCTACGACGCCGGGGGCGATGGGGGCGAGGACGGCGGCGGCGGCAGCGTCGCCGAGCTCGATGGCGAGGCCGCGGTCGTCATAGGGGCCGACGGGGGCCAGCTGGCCGCCGATGGCGGATATGCCGATGGCGTGGGGTTCGCAGCGGGTGAGGACGATCTGGCGGATAGGGTCGATGTCCCAGATGGCGCGCGAGCCGATGAAGCTGCCGTCCAAAACGACGGCGTCGACGAGGGCGATGTCGGCGGGGGCGCCGTCTTTGGCGACGAGCAGTTTTTTGGTGCGGCGGACGACTGTTTCGCCGCCGGCGAGGCCGCGGGCGACGACGCCGGCGGCGAGGCCGGCGATTGTGCCTTCGAGCATGGCGGGGAAGACGTTGTTGGTGCCGGTGGATAGGGGCAGGAGGGGTGTGTCGCCGCAGCCTTTGGCGACCATGCGGTTTGTGCCGTCGCCGCCGAGGGTGACGATGCAGCCGGCGCCGCCGGCGCGCATGGCGGCGGCGGCGGCGGCGGAGTCCTGCTGGGTGCAGGTGAGGGGGATGTCGGCGGGGACGAGGTCGATAGACGGGCGGTCCCGCCTGCCGAGGCCGTCGAGGGCGCGGGGGACGATGCCGTAGTAGTCGGGCATGTAGACGACTTTTTCGACGCCGGCGGCGGCGAGGCCGAGGAGTATCCTTCGGACGATGTTGACTTTTTCGAGGTTGTCGAAGACGGTGCCGTGGGCGACGAGACGCCTGATGTCTTTGCCCGAGGCCGGGTTGGCGATGATTCCTACCGTGGTCACGCTATTCCTCCTCAAGGGATGCCGGGCTGGTCCGGCCGTCATGGACCGCCGCGACGCGGACGGTCTTAGAAGAGTTCTTTGACGGCCTGGATGATTTTCCCTTCATCAGGCAGGAAGGCTTTTTCGAGGACGGGGCTGAAGGGGACGGGGGTGTCGGGGGCGGTGACGCGCTTTATGGGGGCGTCGAGGAGGTCGAAGCCTTGCTCGGCGACGACGGCGGCGATTTCCCCGCCGAAGCCGCTTGTTCTGACGGCTTCGTGGACAATGACGAGTTTGTGGGTTTTGGCGAGCGAGGCGAGGATGGCGTCTTTGTCGAGGGGAACGAGGGTGCGCGGGTCGATGACTTCGGCGCTTATCCCTTCTTTGGCGAGGGCTTCGGCGGCGGCGAGGGCGCGGTGGACCATCCACGACCAGGCGACGATGGTTACGTCGCTGCCGGGGCGTTTGATGTCGGCTTTGCCGAGGGGGACGAGGTATTCGCCTTCGGGGACGTCGCCGCTGAGGCCGAGGAGCTGTTTGTGTTCGATGTAGATGACGGGGTTGTCGTCGCGGATGGCGGCGGCCATGAGGCCTTTGGCGTCGGCAGGGGTGGCGGGCATGACGGTTTTGAGGCCGGGGATGTGGGTGAACCAGGCTTCCATGCACTGGGAATGCTGGGCGGCTGCGGCGACGCCGCCGCCGCAGATGGTTTTGAGGACGAGGGGCACTTTGGCTTTGCCGCCGAACATGTAGCGCATTTTGACGGCCTGGTTGAAGAGTTCGTCCATGCAGACGCCGGTGAAGTCGATGAACATTATTTCGGCGACCGGCCTGAGGCCGACAGCGGCCGCGCCGACGGCGGAGCCGATGATGGCGGTTTCGGTGATGGGGGTGTCGAGCACCCGGCCGGGGAATTCGTCGACGAGGCCGGCGGTGACGCCGAAACAGCCGCCGAATTTGCCGACGTCTTCACCGCAGAGGTAGACGTCGCCGTCGCGTTTCATTTCTACTCTGATGCCGTCTCTGATGGCTTCGGCGTAGGTCATCTTTTTCATTTTCGTCACCCTTTCTTTTCGCTATTGACCGGCGTAGACGTCGGTGAGCACGTCGGCGGGAACGGGGTCGGGGCTGCTTTCGGCGAAGGCTACGGCAGCGGCGACCTGGGCTTTGACGGCGTCGGCGATACTGGCGAGGTCGGCGTCGGTGGCGTGGCCGAAGTCGATGATTTTCTGCGCCAGCCGGGGGATGGGGTCTTTCTGGAGCCAGGTTTTCTGTTCTTCGGGGTTTTTGTAGGTGGCGGGGTCGCCTTCGAAGTGGCCGCGCCACCGCCAGGTTTTGCATTCGATGAGGCTGGGGCCGTCGCCGCTTCTTGCCCGCTTGACGCCTTCGGCGGCGGCTTCGCAGACGGCGACGACGTCGTTGCCGTCGACGGTGACGCCGGGGATGCCGTAGGCGGCGGCGCGGTCGGAGATGTCGCAGATGTTCATGTGGTCGCGCTGGCAGTTGGAGATGCCGTACATGTTGTTTTCGCAGACGAAGACGACGGGCAGTTTCCAGATGGAGGCGAGGTTCATGGCTTCGTGGAATGTGCCGCGGTTGGAGGCGCCGTCGCCGAAGAAGCAGACGGTGATGGCGCCGCTATGCTTGTATTTGCAGGCGAAGGCGGCGCCGACGGCGATGGGTTGGCCGGCGCCGACGATGCCGTTGGCGCCGAGGATGCCGAGGTCGACGTCGGCGATGTGCATGGAGCCGCCTTTGCCTTTGCAGTAGCCGGTGGCTTTGCCGTAGAGTTCGGCCATCATGAGGTCGACTTTGCCGCCTTTGGCGATGAGGTGGCCGTGGCCTCTGTGGGTGCTGGTGATGTAGTCTTGGGCGGTGAGGTTGGCGCAGACGCCGGTGGCGACCGCTTCTTCGCCGATGTAGAGGTGGACGAAGCCGGGCAGTTTGCCGGCGGCGAAGAGTTCGGCGGCTTTGTTTTCGAAGGTTCTGACGGTTACCATGGTCTGGTAGAACGCGAGCAGGTTTTCCTTGGACAGTTGCATTTTTTTCCCTCCTTTGTTGTTGGAAAAATCGGGGTTCCGCTTAGGGGTCGATGTCGATGGAGACGGTGAGGGCGGCGACGGCGATGACGATGGTGTCGCCCGCGCCCAGGGCGGGAAGGGCCAGGCCGCGGACGGCCAGCCCGCCGTGGACCGCTGCGAGGGTTTTGGCGCCGAAGGGCACGGCGGCGAGGACTGCGTCGCCGGCGAGCCGCTCGGGCTCGGGACAGCCGATTTTGACTTCGACGTGCATTTTGTCGGGGTTGTCGAGGTGGAAGATGTCGACGAGGCCGCAGAGACAGCTTTTGGAGACGGCGTCTTTGACGGCCCGCTGGGCGGCTTTGGTGACGTCGCCGCCGTGGAGGTCGGCGCCGGTGCCGTATTCCACGATGTAGCGCTTGAGCGCCATTTGTTCACCCTCTCTTCTTTTTTTGGCCGACAGGTTATCGCGGTTTTTTATTGCATGGATTGTGCCAAGCTGCCGAGAAAATGAAAAGGCCGCCCTGAGCGGGCGGCGGGGTTTATAAACGGCCATAGTGTTGCGGTGGTGTAGCGTTTGTGTATTACTGTTCGAGACCTAAGTGGCGCAGGCGGCGGTAGATTGTGCTGCGGGCGACGCCGAGGCGGGTGGCGAGCCGGCTGATGTTGCCGCCGCATTCGCGGAGGAGGACGGCGAGCTCCTGGCGGTCGCTCTGCGCCATCTGCCGGCGGGTCTGTTCGCGTAAGGAGACGATGCGGACGACTTCGGAGAAGGCCAGCCCGCCAGAGTGGGCGAGTTGTTCGCCGCCGCCGTGGATTTCCGGGGGGAGGTGCCAGAGGTGGACGGTGTCGCCTTCGGCGAGGCTGATGGCTCGCTCGACGGCGTTGTGGAGTTCGCGGACGTTGCCCGGCCAGCGGTAGCGGCGAAGGGCGTCGTAGACGGCCGGTTCGGCGGCAAAGGCCCGGCCGCGCTCGCGGCCGAGGCGGGCGAGGAAGTCGTCGAAGAGGAGGAGGATGTCGTCGCCGCGGTCTCTGAGGGGCGGGATGGCGATGGAGATGACGTTGAGCCGGTAGTAGAGGTCTTGCCGGAAGGCGCCTTTGACGACTTCGTTGGCGAGGTTTTTGTTTGTGGCGCAGATGACGCGCACGTCGGCGGGGATGACTCTGCTGCCGCCGATGCGGACGAGTTTCTTTTCCTGCAGTACTCTGAGGAGGGCGGCCTGCTGTTCAAGGGGCATGTCGCCGATTTCGTCGAGGAAGACGGTGCCGCCGCCGGCGAGTTCGAATTTGCCGGGACGCCCGCCGCGCGAGGCGCCGGTGAACGCGCCTTCTTCGTAGCCGAACAGTTCGCTGCCGATGAGTTCGCGGGGGATGGCGCCGCAGTTGACAACGATGAAGGGGCCGTCGCTGCGGGGGCCGTGGTGGTGGATGGCCTGGGCGAAGAGTTCTTTGCCGGTGCCGCTTTCGCCCTGGAGGAGGATGTTGGCGGCGCCGGCGGCCGCGAGGCGCGCGATGCGCACGGCCTCGCTGATCCGCGGGCTGGCGCCGATGATGTCGCTGAACCGGAAGGTGGTGAAGTAGCCGCTGAAGCGGTTGACAAGGGTGCGGACTTGTTTGATGGGCCTGACGACGATGACGCCGCCGCTTATTTCGCCCTGGCCGTCGGTGACGGGTTCGCCGGAGACGAGGCAGTGGCTGGCGCCTTTTTTGCCGGGGAGCATGAGCTCGATGTCGGCGTAGGGCTGTTTATCGACGAGCATGCGGCGGGTGAGGGGCGCGAAGCCGCCGAGGAGTTTTTCGATGGGCCGCCCGACGATGTCTTCGCTGGGCCGGTCGATTATCCGGCCGACGACGGCGTTGATTTCGTCGACGACGCCGTGGCGGTCGATGAGGATGACGCCTTCGGACATGGTGTTGAAGATGCTGGTGAGCCGCCGGTTGGCCATGGCGAGTTCGCGGTTTTTTTCGCGGATGGCGAGCTGCATGGCGATGGCTTCGGCGGCGGCGACGACCATGCCGAGGGTGTGGGCGTTGCCGGCGCGGGCGGGACCGGAGATGTCGAGGACAGCGATGATTTTGCCGCCCTGACCGGTGATGGGCGCGGCGGAGCAGGTCCAGGCGTGGTGGCGGAGGCAGAAGTGCTCGGAGCCGGAGACCTGGATGGGCGCGCCGGTGGCGAGGGCGGTGCCGATGGCGTTTGTGCCGACGCTGATGTCCTGCCAGTCGGCGCCGGGGAGGAAGTTGATGGCGCGGGCGCTTTGGAGCGGTTCGCTGTCGCCGAAGCTTTCGAGGATGTAGCCGGCGTCGTCGGTAAGGACGATGATGAAGCCGGAGGCGCGGAAGAATTGGTAGAGGTTTTGCATGAAGGGTTTGGCGAGGCTGACGATGGCGCGGTTTTTGTCGACGAGCCGCCTGAGGTCGGCGTTTTCGAGGACGATGCGCCCTGTGCCGTCGGCGGGGTCGACGCCGGTGAGGGCGCATTTGCGCCATGAGTCGGCGATCGGCGAGGGGATGGCGCCGGCGGCGATTTCTCCCGAGTTTACGAAGGTTTTCCAGGCCGATGCCTTGTCAGGCGTGGACGCGCTCCTGATGACTTCCATGGCTGGTATCCCTCCTCGCGGAGATTATATTAGCCTGTCTGCTGGTCCCGACAGGCTGCCTTGAGCCGGATACGGTCGTGTCCGGCTTGTCTGCTAATTTATATGCGGGACAGGGGTTTTTCTTGCCTGCGATCAGCCGAGGGCAAGGGCGACGAGGCCGGCGACCATGACGCCGGCGGCGATGAGGCGCGGCCCGGCGTTGCCTTCGCGGAGGATATGGGCGCCGGCGAAGGTGCCGATGAGGATGCTTATTTCGCGGGCGGGGGCGATGTAGCTGACGGGGCTGAAGACCATAGCAGTGAGGACGAGGATGTAGGCTAAAGGCGAGAGGACGGCGACGGCTGCGATGGAGAGTTTGTTCTGCCGCCATTGTTCGCGGACGCCTTCGCGGTCGCGGAGGGCCGCGGGGGTGAGGATGAGGACGCGGCCGAGGTTGGCGGACCAGTCGTAGAGGAGGGGCGGGATGAGGAAGGCGCTGACGGCGATTTTGTCCCAGACGGTGTAGGCGGCAACGACGGCGCCGCAGAGGATGGCGAAGATGACGGGCCGCCGGTTGGCGGGGTCGCCGAGTTTGGCGGGGTTGCCGGTGAGGACGAGGATGCCGGCGCCGATGGCGAGGCAGCCGGCGATGGCAAGCCAGGAAGGGCGTTCGCCGAGGAGGAGGACGGCGGCGAGCATGGCGAGGAGCGGCCCGGTGCCGCGGGCGAGGGGGTAGATGACGGAGAGGTCGCCGATTTGGTAGCCTTTGTCGAGGAGGATGAAGTAGATGGCGTGAAGGACTGCTGTGCCGGCGATGAGGCCGAGCTCGGCGGGGCCGATGACGGGCCGGTAGGTGAGGTAGACCCAGGCGGCTAAAGGGGCATAGATGACGGCGGACATGACGGCGAACAGCCAGATGAAGGGGGCGCCGCCGCAGATTTTTTTGGCGAGGTAGTTCCAGGCGGCGTGGGCGAAGGCGGCCGCCAGGACGAGGGCGAGGGCGAGTGCGGACATGGTGTCCTCCACTTTGCTATCGGGTTATTTCCAGAGGTCGCGGTGGGAGGTGCTGACGGCGAGGGCGCCGCCGGCGAGGGCGCTCTGGACGTCGGCGCGGGTGGCGACGAGGCCGCCGGCCCACAGGGGCAGGCCGGTCTGATGGGTGATTTCGCGGAAGACCCACGCGGGTACGGAGGCGGGCAGGACTTCGACGGCGTCGGGTTTGGCCTGGTTGACGATTTTTATGCCGGTGCGCAGGGCTTCGGTGTCCATGATAAAGAGGCGCTGGACGACGATCATGCCTTCGTCCCGCGCCGTTTTGACAAGCTGTTGTTTGGTGGTGATTAGGGCGGTGACGCCTAGCCTGGCGAGGCATTTTACGCCGGCGCGGTCTTTGCCGACGCCGTCCATGAGGTCGAGGTGGACGATGAGGCGCTTGCCGTGCCGTTTGGCTTCGGCGAGCAGGCCCGGGAGGGTGTTGATGTCGCCGAAAAGGAGGATGACGGCGGGGGCGGCGGTGTTGGCGAGGGCGTGGGTGAGGTCGGCGGTGGTGCGGGCGGCGGGGATGACGGGCCCGGCGCAGAGTTTGGCGACGATGTCGGCCATGCGGCCTCCCTCTTTTCTGTTATTCTTCAGCGCGTTTGCGGCTGTAGCTGACGATGTAGACGCCGATGGCGACCATGACGGTGCCGGCGAGGGATTTGACGGTGAGGGACTCGCCGAGGAAGAAGTGGGCGCCGTAGGCGATGGTGACGTAGATGACGGAGGCGCCCGAGAGGGCGATGTAGAGCGGGGTGGCTTTGAGGATCTGCATCCAGAGGAAGAAGGCAACTATGTAGAGGGCGTAGCCGCCGACAATGTAGAGGTTGGGCACAAGGTCGCTGAAGCCGGCCTGCATGGTGCCCTGTTTTATGAGCAGGTGGGCGGCGGTTTCGACGATTATCATGCTGATCCAGATGAGTTTAAGCATTTTGCCCGCCTTTCGGTTATGAGACGAGGGATACGCCGACGGCGATGAGGAGTACGCCTACCCAGGCGAGGGGCGCGATTTTTTCTTTGAGGACGAAGGCGGCGAAGAGGATGAGGATCATTTCCTGGAGCCCCGACAGGGGATAGGCGACCGACAGCGGCAGGTGGGAGATGAGGTAGAGCCAGACGGCCATTTCGCCGATGTTGGCGGCGATGCCGAGGTGGATGTGGCGGTTTTTCGCCAGGCAGAGGTAATAGGTCAGCCCGGTCTCGTGCCGGGTGCAGAGCGCCGCTTTTTTGAAGCATATCTGCCCGCAGCTCTCGCAGAGGGCGGCCAGGAAACACCACGGTATCCAGCTAATGAGCCACATGCTTGCTCCATCGCCGCCGCGCCCGAGGGGCGCGCGGGTTTTTGCCTTTATTTGAAGTCATCGACCATTTGCTGGCTGACAGGGTCGTGGCAGCCGGTTTTGATGCATAGTCCGAGGTAGTCGACGAACCGCGGCGGCGGCGCGAAGCCTTCGGCGAGGAGCCGCGAGTTGTCGAAGGTGAGGCTGAGGTTGGCGAAGTTGTAGTAGAGATTGATGGCTCTGAGCATCAGCCGGGGGTTGCCGGGACCGAACCATTCGTTGAATCTTACGATGTTTTCGGCGTAGTGGTCGATGGTGATTTTGAGCGGCGGGGCGGCTTTGCGGTCGCCGTATTGCATGAAGGTGTCCATTATTTCGCCGAAGGTGCAGCTGCCGGCGGTGCCGGCGGCGATGTGGTAGCGGGTATGGGCGAGGTCGTCTTTGAGGGCGAGGTAGACGATGGCTGCGGCGGCGTAGTCGGCCGGCAGGACGTCGATTTTGTAGTCGAGGGGGAAGGGCGAGCGCCAGGCGAGGTAGAGCATGCGGAAGATCCAGAAGATGCTGGTGGAGGGCCTGCACCCCAGCCGGGAGTGGCCGACGACGATGGACGGGCGGACGACGGTGAGGGGCACTTTGCCTAAAACGCCCGGCAGCAGGGTTTCGGCGGCGGCTTTGCTTTCGGTGTACGCGACGAAGTGGGTGGTGGGGGCCGGGGATTCGTCTTCGCATACGACGCGGTTGGCGGCTTTGGCGCCGCAGATCATGGCGGTGCCGACGTAGACGAACCGCTTTACGGCGGGCAGCCCGGCGACGACGCCGGCGAAGGCGAGGGTGTCGTCGACGTTGACTTTGCGGATCGAGGGCCGGTTTGAGAAGGCGGTGACGGCGGCGCAGTTGATGACGTGGGTGACGTCTTGCAGCCTGGCGTCGGCGGCCAGTTTTTTGCTTGCGCCCAGGTCGCCGAGGATTATTTGCGCTTCGTGGAGGCCGGCGAGGGTTATCGCCCGCGCCCCTACTTTGGCGAGCGCCGCGCGCACCCGCGCGAGACCCTGGGGCTTATTGTCGGCCCTGACGAGGAACAGGGGCTCGCAGCCGCGGCGGTTTTCGAGCAGTTCTACAGCGACGCAGCTGCCGATCAGTCCGGTTGATCCAGTGAGCAGTATCTTTGTATGCATTAGCAACCCCACTTCATCTGAGACGGTAACTAAGTGAAAACTTCGATGTATAAGAGCGTATAAAGCCTTAGGGCGTTCAGAAGTGCCCAGTTGCAAGGCGCTCCGCAGGCTGACGCCGGAAGCGTACACGGGACGTACGCTGAGGATGGCAGCCGAGGAGCAAGTGCGCTGATGGGCGCTTATGGGCGGCCGAAATTAGGCCGGAAAGACCATTATCTTTTCCACTTTGAGGCCGATGGCGTCGCCGGCCTTGTGTTCCCTGAATACGGCGGCGGGGGCGATGACGCGGATGGTTTCGCCGCCGACTTCGATGCGCCAGTCGACGGCGTCGCCGAGGTAGGACTTGTGGATGACGGTGGCGGCGATGCCTTCGCCGGGGGCGGCGAGGGCGATCTGTTCGGGGCGGACGGCGGCGACGGCTTTGCCGGCGAGGCCGGCGGGCGCGGGGACTGTGCGGCCGAGGGCGGGAACGACGACTCCCCCCTCCCCTGCTTCGGCGGGAAGGAAGTTGACGAGGCCGATGAAGTCGGCGATGGTTTTGTTGGCCGGGGTTTCGTATACGTCGACCGGGTTGCCGATCTGCTGGATGACGCCGGCGTTCATGACGATGATGCGGTCGGACATGGCCATGGCTTCGGCCTGGTCGTGGGTGACGTAGATGACGGTGACGCCGAGTTTTTTCTGGAGTTCCTTGATTTCGAACCGCATGCTTTCGCGCAGTTTGGCGTCGAGGTTGGAGAGCGGCTCGTCGAGGAGGAGCAGGTCGGGCTCGGCGACGAGGGCGCGGGCGAGGGCGACGCGCTGCTGCTGGCCGCCGGAGAGCTGGCTGGGCAG
>JAEZJM010000036.1 GCA_023415775.1 Bacillota bacterium
TCTTAAAATTCAGTGGCGATAGCTAGGGGGATCCACCCGTTCCCATACCGAACACGGCAGTTAAGCCCCTATACGCCGAAAGTACTTGGCTGGAAACGGCCTGGGAGGATAGGTAGCCGCTGATTAGAAAACCCGCTCGTTATAAACGAGCGGGTTTTGTCTGTTTAGCGGTACTGATAATTGACGTTCCCCTTTACGTTCCAGTAATCAAAGTAGGAATTGCTGACATTGGTGATGCGGAAAGTCCAGCGCAGCGAATCGCCGGGGTTGAGATAGACGTTTAGGTCATAGTAACTCGCCGACGCCTGTTGCCACCAATCGGTGGCTGCCTGGCGGAAGTAGACCTGGACATCGAATCGGTTCACCCACGTGACCGTGTGGCTGCCGTTGTTGAAGAAATAACCTTCGATAACGATACGATTCTGACTGTCGCAGTAGACGGTGTCGGTGTGCCATGAGAGGCTCGGCGCGGCCATCGCTGGCGTCGAAAAGAGCATGAGCAGCATTAGCAGCAGGAGTCCGCAGAAAAAGACGGGCAAGTAGCGTTTGAACAAGAGTCTTAGCTCCAACCAGACGAATTATGCTGTATTTTATTACCCAATATAGCATAGTGTGACGCCTGGACAAGGCTGAGCCAGCACGGTCAGCTACAATCCGAAACCGCCGCCGCGGTCGGTGCCGAGGGCCAGTTTTTTGTAAAGCCGCAAAACCGGGGTGTCGGCTTTGGGAGGCAGCGGGGTGTACGTTGCCTTGCGGGTGGCGAAGATTCGTTCGACATCCTCCGGCGGCAGCGGCTGGCCGTTCACGCCCACCACATCGAGACGGCGGGCAGCGACATCCATACTGATAAGGTCGCCATCCTCCAGGTAAGCGATCGGTCCGCCCTCAGCCGCCTCAGGGGCGATATGGCCGACCGCCGGCCCGCGGGTGGCGCCGGAAAAGCGTCCGTCGGTAAAGAGGGCCACACTCTTGGATAACTCCGGCATGTTCCAGAACGCTTCGGTAGTGCGGAGCATCTCCGGCATCCCCGACCCCTTGGGCCCCTCGCCACGGATGAATACGGCGGTGCCGGGGCCGATATCGCCTTTCAATAGCGCCGCTACGGCCGTCTCCTCCGCATCGAAGACCTTCGCCTGACCCCGGAAATTATGAATAGCCTCGTCGACGCCCGACAGCTTGATAACCGCGCCGTCTGGCGCCAAATTGCCCTTAAGGATGCGGATGCTGCCCTGCGCCTTGACGGGGCTCTTGCGGGTCTTAATGATCTCGGCGGCCGTCAGGCGGTAGTTGACCAGATAACTCTGCACAGCCGCAAACCAGCCCGACGCTTCCAAAGCGGACAGGTTCTCGCCGACCGTTTTGCCGGTTACAGTCATGGCGTCGAGGTGGAGCAGATCGCCCAGTTCGCGCATGACGGCCGGCACACCGCCAGCATACCAGAACAGCTCAGTCGGCCACTGGCCGCCTGTCTTGAAGCTCACCAGCACCGGTGTGCGGCGATTGACGTCTTCGAACTCCTCCGGGCTTATTTCGATGCCGATTTCATGGGCGATGGCCGGCAGATGAAGAAGAGCGTTGGTCGACCCCCCAAGTGCGGCGTGGACAGTCATGGCGTTGAGAAAATTCTTCCTGGTGACGAACCGGCGGGGGCGCAGCTCCTGGCCGACGTTGGCTACAATCTGCCGGCCGGCCTCACGGGCGTAACGGCTGAGATGCATGCTGTAAGCGGGCACAAGAGCATTGCCGGGCAGAGACAGTCCCAGGGACTCCGACATCGTCTGCATCGTGCTCGCCGTGCCCATAAATTGGCAAGCACCGGCGCTGGGGCAACAGTTCATAGTGAAGTATGATAGCGCCTGCTGGGTCAGCTCGCCTTTAGCAAACTTATCGCCCGCGCCATAAAGGATTTCCGAGGACATGAAGTCGGGGCCGCTTAGCATCGCGCCGCCCGGCACCTGCACGGACGGCAGGTCGAGGCGCAGCATCGCCATCAGTTGTGCGGGGATTGACTTGTCGCACGAAGCCATAAACAGGCAGCCGTCAAACGGCGAAGCCAGGGCATGAATCTCGTACATGAACGCCATGATCTCGCGGCTGACGAGCGAATAATTCATGCCATCGTGGGCCATCGCAATCCCGTCGCACATGTCTGTCACGGCGTACAGCGCAGCCTTGCCCCGGCTTTCGGCCACCGAGAGCTTCGCCTCCTCCGCCAGGCGGCCAAGATGGACGCTGCCGGGATGGCTATCGCCATGGGCGGTGTCGATAAGGATCTGCGGCTTAGCGAGGTCGCCTTCATCCCAGCATGTCCCGGCCCGCAGGCCGTCCCCCTGATAATTGACCTTGCGCAGATACTGGCTTCGGCAGCTCATCTGCTTATCCTCCTCCTCGTTGCGATCGATGTCTAAAGAAAGGGAGCCTGACAGGCTCCCTTTTCTCAGTTATTATTTGCCGTAAAAAGTCTCGGCATAGGCGTACAGGGCAGGCGATCCGCCCGTGTGGACGAACAGAACATTATCGCTCTTCTTGAAGAAGCCCTTGCGGATGAGGCCGATGAGGCCGGCCATGGCTTTGCCGGTGTAGACCGGGTCGAGGAGAATACCTTCGAGGCGTGCGACCATCTCCACCGCTTCCACCATCTCGGTGGTCGGAAGGGAATAACCCGGGCCAACATATTCGTCGATGCACTTCACCGCATCGCGGGGGATGGGCTGCGCGAGGCCGACCCGCTGGGCGGTCGCCTGCACGAGATTATAGACCAGTTCCGTCTGCACGTCCTGCTTGCGGCTGATGTTGATACCGATGACCGGGATATTGGTGCTGTTGCCGTAAAATCCGGTTACCAGACCCGCATGGGTGCCAGCGCTGCCGCTGGTGGTGACGATGTAATCGAAGCTTAGGCCCTTATCGAAGGACTGGGCGAGAATTTCTTCTGCGCAGGCCACGTAGCCCGTGGCGCCGATCTCGTTCGAGCCGCCGCCAGGGATGATGTAGCCCTTGCGGCCCGCGGCAGCCAGCTCCGCGGCCACCCCCTCCATCTCCTTCAGCATGTCCGAGCCGCCTGGCACGACTTTTACGCTCTCCACGCCGAGGAGGTGAAAAAGGAAGTTGTTCCCGCTGCCCTGGGGCTTGTAGCTGCCGGGAACGCGCTCCTCCAGCACCAGGCGGCACTTGAGCCCTTCCTTCACGGCCGCGGCCAGGGTCAGGCGGCAATGGTTGGACTGGACGGCGCCGCAGGTTACGAGCGTATCGGCCCCTTGAGCCAGAGCATCGGCGACAAGGAACTCCAGTTTGCGGGTTTTGTTGCCGCCGGAAGCAAGACCAAGAAGATCGTCGCGCTTGATATAAACGGCCGGACCGCCGAGGGCGGCCGACAGGCGCGGCAGAAACTCGAGGGGGGTCTGTCCCTCGGTATAGCGGCGGCGGGGGAAGCGGGCAAGATTCATGGCAATACCTCCTAATAAAAAAGCGTAGTAAATAGCCAGGCGAAAAGCGCCTATGCCGTGATATTTCGTTGCCGGCGGGGAAATTCCTCCAACGATTCGGACGGAAGACGCTTCCGTTCCGGGGAAAAGAGAGGGGCTGCGTCCAACCGGGGTTGGAAGCAGCCCCTTCATACCTGTAATACCGATTATCCTTTGGCGGCGAGGTCTTCGACCCTTATTTCGTCTTTACCGGAGCCGGTGACAAGACGGGCGATTACCAGGTCGCCCGAAACGTTGAGCGTAGTTCTGCACATATCTAGGAACCGGTCGACGCCGAGGATGAGGGCGATGCCTTCGGCCGGGATGCCGACCTGGACAAGCAGCACCACGATCAGCGGCAGCGAGCCGCCCGGAACGCCGGCCGTACCGATACCGGCCAGGATGGACATGAGCACGATCAGGAACTGGCTGCCCAGCGACAGCTCGATGCCGTAAGCCTGGGCGAGGAAAAGGACGGTCACGCCCTCGAACAGCGCCGTGCCGTTCTGGTTGGCGGTAGCGCCGATGGTGAGCACGAACCGGGCGATCTGCGGGGGAAGCTTGAGATCTTTCTCGGCGGCTTCCAGGGCTACCGGCAGGGTGGCGTTGGAAGAAGCGGTGGAGAAGGCGTACAGATATACTTCCTTGCACTTCTTAAAGTATTCCAAGGGGTTAACGCCGGCAACAACTTTCAACATCGTTCCGTAGACCACGAACTGCTGGATGAGGAGGCCGAGCACGACGGTGAAAGCGAAGAAGGCGAGGTTGCCGAGGAAGCCGGCGCCCATTTTGTACGAGGTATTGAACACCAGGCCGAAGATACCATAAGGAGCGAGCGAGATTGCAAAGTCGATGACCTTCATCGAAGTCTTAAAAACGGCGTCCAGGAACTGGATGAAGGGGTGCTCCTCTTCCTTGATAACCAGACTGAGGGCATAGCCGAACACGAGCGAGAAGATCATCAGAGCGACGATTTCGCCGGAGAACGCTCTTACAGCGGAATCGATGGGGTTTTGGGGCAGCAGGTCGACGATATACTGGGTCCAGGGCTTGGCGGCAGCCGCCTGCGCGTTCTTGGTGATCGTCAGTGCCGAAGCGTTGGAGGTCAGGGCGTTCTTGTCGAACGACAGTCCGGCGCCCGGCTGCAGGATGCCGGTCAGGGCCACGGCGATGATAACCGCCAGGCTGCTCAGGATGAGGGTATACGTCAGCGAGCGGCCGGCAACCTTGCCCAAGCCGCGGCCTTTGCCGAGCTCGAATACCCCCAGGATAATCGCGGAGACGATAAGGGGTACGACGACGCAGAAGACCAGCCGGAGGAAAATCGCCCCGGCGAGCGCGCAGACATCGACGAAATTCTGCATGGCGGGGTAGGCTTTCAACGGGAAGAAATAGAAACCGATTAATCCGAAAATAACACCGAGGACAAAGCCGAGGAGCAGTTTTTGATGTTGCTTCACTAGTAATCCTCCTTACTAAAGTAATTTAAGAAAAATACCGGGCGTTAGATACCTCTTGGCCAGAGACCGCCTCCTTTTATTACTCCGGTTAGCCGCAAAAGGTTGAGAATATTGTGGAAATTTAAAGGGGATAAGGCCGCAGTGATTAACTCGGCGGCTTGCCGGATACTGTGATAGCCATACAGGGATTCTCTAAAAAACAGCCGATTCCTTTGCAATAACAAAAACATACACGATAATACGCGAAGTATATTAACCAAGTAATGCTATGCAAGACATACGCTAAAGGCTGGGTGCTTTTTTACAGCGGTTGTTCTCCGCATGGTGCCGGATTGCAGGCCACTTAAGCGCGCGACCATTTCGCATTCCCCGTCTGAAGGGATGTGGAAGGCCCGGGGCGAAGCATAATATAATCATATGCTGGAGGCACACGAACATGAGCAAAACGGTAGGCATCCTCGGCGGCATGGGGCCGCTGGCGACAGTGGACCTGTTCGCGAAAATCGTTGAGAATACGCCGGCGGTACTTGACCAGGACCACCTGCGGATCATTATCGACAACAACCCCCACATCCCGCCGCGGGTGGAAGCGATCATGCAAGGCGGCGAAGATCCCTTGCCGGCCATGGCGGCGTCGGCCAAACTGCTGGCGGCCGCCGGGGCCGACTTCATCGTCATGCCCTGTAATACCGCCCACTACTGGCTGGCTGAGCTACAGGCCGCGGTCGATATCCCGTTCTACGGCATGATCGACAACGCCGCCGCCTACATGGCGGCCAATCACCGCCCCCTGTCGGGGCGGGTGCTGCTGTTGGCCACCGAGGCAAACATCCGGCTGGGTCTGTATCAGCGGGCGTTTGCCAGCGAAGGGCTTGAGCTCCGCCTGCCAAACCAGGACGAGCAAGCCCTGCTCGACAAGGCCGTCCGCCGGGTAAAAGCCGGCGAACTGGCCACCAATCCTTACCTGGGCGACATCAACGCCATGCTGGCCCGCCATGCTTCGGCCGGAGTCGCGGCCGTGCTCGCCGGCTGCACCGAAGTGCCGCTGCTCTTCCCCTATTTTTCCGGCCCCCTGGAGAGGTTCGACGCTACCCTGCTGCTCGCCAGGATGGTCGTCGCCCGCGCCCGCGGGGCAGAATAAGCCGAAGGAGCACCGATGAAAAAACGGAATTTACTGCTGACCGGCCTCATTATCGCCTTCGCCTTAATGGCCGCCGCCTGCCGGCCGGGCGCACCGCCGGCCGCCAAGCCCTATAAGGAAACCCAGTTCCTCATGGACACCATCGTGGAAATGACCGCCTACGGCCCCGGCGCCGAGAACGCCGTAAAGGCCGCCTTTGCCGAAATCAAGCGCCTCCATGACGTCACCAACAATTTTGACCCTGCCAGCCAAGTGTCCAAAATTAATCAGGCCGCCGGCCGCGACAAGGTGAAGGCCGACCCAGACCTCATCGCCATGCTAAAGCGGTCGAACGAACTTTCCGACAAACTGGACGGCACCTTCGACGTCACCGTGGGGCCGCTGACCGAGCTGTGGGGGATCGGCCGCAAGGGCGACTTCGTTCCCGCCCAGGCTGACATCGACAAAGTGCTGCCGCTCGTCAACTACCGCCTGGTGGCCATCGACGACGCCGCCGGCGCTGTTTACCTCGCCAAGGAAGGCATGAAGCTCGACCTCGGCGGCATCGCCAAGGGATACGCCGTCGATAAGGCCATCGCCATCCTCAAAAGCCATGGCGTCGCCTCCGCCCTTGTCAACGCCGGCGGCGACGTACGGGTAATCGGCAGGCGCCCCGACGGCAACCCCTGGCGCATCGGCGTCCAACATCCCCGCACGGCCGACGCCATCATCGCCAAACTCTCCCTGACCGAATGGGACACCATGGAGACATCGGGCGACTACCAGCGCTATATAATCAAAGACGGCGTGCGCTACTCCCACGTGCTCGACCCCCGCACCGGCCGCCAGCCCCGGCAGCTCGTCAGCGTCACCATGGCGCTCCACAATTCCGCCGATGGCGACATCTTCAGCACCGCCCTCCTCATCCTCGGCCCGGAGCGAGGCCTAGAGCTGCTGCGGCAGTTTCCCGGCGTCGAAGCGATAATGATCGCCGCCGATGGCAGGGTGATTGTAAGCCCCGGGCTGGAAGGCAAAGCGGAAATCGAAAAATGACCGTACGTTATTGCCAGCCCCTGGCATATCGGGTATAATTAAACCGATACAGGCCGGGCTTCACGAAGGAGCTGGCGAGTTTTATAGCATAACTCAAAAATGAACTGGTCCACGAAGGCCGAGGAAACGGAAGATTTCCGGGGTATTTGTGGATTTTATTTTTCTGGAGGCGTTTCTATGCATATTCCCGAGGGATATCTCAGCCCCTCCACCTGTCTCACGCTCACCGGCGTTATGCTGCCTGTCTGGTACCGGGCCTCGGCCGTGGCCAGAGCCGGACTCGACGCCGCCCGCGTGCCCTTCCTCGCCATGGGGGCAGTATTCTCCTTTCTCATCATGATGTTCAACATCCCCATCCCCGACGGCACCACCGCCCACGCCGCCGGCAGCGTACTGCTGGCCATTGTCCTCGGGCCGTGGGCGGCCGTCATCGCCGTCAGCGTGGCGCTTCTCATCCAGGCTCTGCTCTTCGGTGACGGCGGCGTGCTGGCCTTCGGTGCCAACGCCTTCAACATCGCCTTCATCATGCCCTTCACCGGCTATTACCTCTACCGCCTCGTTGCCGGCAACGCGCCGGCCGACTCGGTCCGCCGGCTGTTCGCCGCCGGCCTGGGCGGCTACGCCGGCCTCAACCTTGCGTCCCTGGCCGCCGCCATCCAGTTCGGTATCCAGCCGCTCCTCTTCACCGCCGCCGACGGGACGCCCCTCTACTGCCCCTACGGCCTTGAAGTCGCTATCCCCGCCATGCTCATCCCTCACCTGACCGTCGCCGGCTTCGCCGAAGCGGCGGTAACCGCCCTGGCCCTCAAATACGTGCTCAAGACCTCGCCGGAAATGCTTGGCGCCGGCCAGATCGGCCGCTAGGAGGCACACACATGCTGCGACGTTATTTGCTTATACTCATTATAATGGCCCTGCTCACCCCCCTCGGCCTGCTGGCGGAGGGGACCGCCTGGGGCGAATGGGGGGGCGAAGACCTGATGGCGATGCTCGGCTTCGTTCCCAAGGGCATCGACCAGGCATCTTCCTGGTGGCAGGCCCTGCTGCCCGACTACAGCGTCAAAGGCGCGGGCGAAAAGACGGGCTACGTCATATCGGCCTTCGTCGGGTCGACGCTCGTTTATCTGGCCGCCATGGCCTACATGAAAGCGATAGCGAGGGCGAAATGACACCTTTGCCCAGCTGGCTTTCCACGGGCGAGCCGAGCCCGCTGCCGGTGGCCAAGCGCCGCTGGCGGCGGGCCGATTATTTGACCAAAACCCTCGCCGACATCCAGAGAATAATGGCCGAAGACATGCTCCAAACCGGGGTTGCCGCCCGTCCGGGCCTTCTCCAGCCGCTCGAGCCGCGCGTAAAGGTCGCGGGGACGGTGCTGCTGCTGCTCGCCGTCGCGCTGACGGTCGGCATCCCGGCGCTGGCCGCCGTCCATGCTCTGCTCATCCTGGTCGCGTTGGCCTCCGGCATCGGCCTGCGGGCCTACCTAATCCGGGTTTGGCTGCCGGCCCTTATCTTCGCCGGCCTCGTCGTTTTGCCGGCCATCTTCAGCTGGGTGACTCCCGGCGACCCTCTTCTCTTCGTCTACCGTGGGGCGGAGTGGCGCGTCGGCCCGCTGACTCTGCCCGCCGACCTGGCCGTCACCAGGCAGGGGTTCACCGCCGCCGCCATGGTCCTGCTGCGCTCGGCCGCCTCTCTCGGCCTTGTCATGCTGCTCGTCAAAACCACCCGCTGGCCGGCGCTCACCAAAGCCTTCCAATCCCTCGGCGTTCCCGCCATCTTCGTCATGGTGCTCGAACTCACATACCGCTACCTCTTCCTCTTCCTCCTCCTGCTGGCCGATTTTCTTCTCGGCCGCCGCAGCCGTCTGATCGGCGGCGAATCGGCCAGGGCCAGGCTCGAATGGATCGGCGGTACATTGGCAGGCTTTCTGCGCCTTGCCGGCGAATACAGTCGGGAAATAGCCGCCGCCATGACCGCGCGCGGCTTCGGCGGCGCGGGCCAGACGGCGCCCGCCGTTCGTCCCGGACCGGGCGAGGCCGCCTACTTAGCCGCCGTCATCGCTATCTGCTTTATTCTGCTGGGGGGCATCAATATTGGCAAACACGCCGGTCTTTGAACTCAACGACGTCAGCTACGCCTACCGTCCCGGCGAAGACGCCCTCAGGGGCATAAACGTCGCCATCGCCGCCGGCGAGCGGGTCGCGCTCCTCGGCCCCAATGGCTGCGGCAAATCGACTCTCCAAAAGGTGCTAGCCGGCCTCATCTTCCCCGCCGGGCGGGTTATCGCCTTCGGGCGCCCCGTCACCGCCCAGGCGATGCGCGACGACGCCTTTGCCGCCGCATTCCGGCGCAGAGTGGGCTTCGTCTTCCAGAATGCCGACGTACAGATATTCTGCGCCAGCGTCCTCGACGAGATCATGTTCGGTCCCCTGGCTCTCGGGCTGTCCCCGGCCGACGCGCGGCGCCGGGCCGAAGAAATAATGGCCTTCGTGGGTATCGCCCCCCTCGCCGACCGCATGCCCCACCACCTCAGCGGCGGCGAAAAGAAAAAAGTCGCCATCGCCGCCGTGCTCGCCGTCAACCCTGACGTGCTCATCCTCGACGAGCCGACCAACGGCCTCGACCCCCGCACCCAGCGGTGGATGCTCGAAGCCCTCGCCCAACTGGCCGCCGCCGGCAAAACGATTATCACCGCAACCCATCACCTCGATACCGTCAGCGAGCTGGCCGAAAGAGTCATCGTCATGAACGAGGCCCACACCATCGCCGCCGACGGCCGTCCGGCCAACATCCTCCAGGACCGCGAACTGCTCCTGGCCGCCAACCTCATCGACGAACTCTACCACGTACACCTCCACGGCGACGACGGCCATGTCCACATCCACCGCCACGAACCCGCCCCCGGGCGCCAACCATGAACGCAGGGAGAGAACGAATGCAGACCGACCAATTCTGTCGCGCCCTTGAAAACAAGCTGACCGGGCGCGTCCCCACAATCCAGAACGAAACCGACTACTTCGCCGCCGCCGTCGTCGTCGCCCTCGTGCCGCAGGGCGGCGAACTGGCCGTCCTCTTCGAAGTGCGCGCCGCCCAGCTTGCCTGGCAACCGGGCGAAATATGCTTTCCCGGCGGCAAGATCGAGGCAGCCGACCCCGACCCGCAGCACGCCGCCGCGCGGGAAGCGTACGAGGAACTCGGGCTTCCCCCCGGCGCCCTGCGCCTTCTCGGCCCGCTCGACTACCTCGTCAGCCCTATCGGCGTAATCATCCACCCCTTTGCAGGCTACATCGCCGACCCGGCCGCGATTCGGCCGGAAGCCGGCGAAGTCGCCGAAACCTTCACCGTCCCCCTGAAATTCTTCCTCGAAAACGAACCGCTATCCGCCGAAATGGAAGTCGCCACCCGGCCGCTGCCCGGTTTCCCCACCGAGCTCATCCCCGGCTACACGCGCGACTGGCGTCGCCGCGCCGTCTACCCCGTCCTCTTCTACCGCTACGGCAAATACGTCATCTGGGGATTGACGGCGAGGGTGATGTATAACTTCGTCGAGCTCTGCCGAGCGCTATAACTGGAACCGCCTACTAGGTCCATCTGCTGCGTACCCGCAAGGGGCAGGCCGCAGTTCTAGCCGCTAACGCGCCAAGAACTTGCGCACTTGCTCCTCGGATGGCCCACTCGACGTACGCAACCCAGTACGCCGGCCGGGCGCTTACGCCATCCATGGCGCGCCCGGCACTAGGCCCATCCGGGGCCGTCGTCGCGGGCCATCCTCCGGTGCGCCTTGCATCTGGAGCCTATTAGGCGGTTCCGGCTTTCCGTAAATATAAAAACCCTCTGCATTGCAGAGGGTTTTGTTTTTGTTCCTAAAACGCGCCACAGCCGGCGATTCGCCAGGAGTGCCCGTGCATGACCTCGTTATACAGATCGCTCAGGGTGGCGAACATCGTCGTCCGCTTCGGCGAGCGCTTTTTGGTCAGCAGCGAGAACTTGAACCAGCGTCCGTCGCGGGATAGGTGATACAGGGCGTTGTTGATCTCGAGCAAAATCGCCTTCGTGGGAGAACTGCTGAGCGCATCCTCGATAGTCTTGACCGCTCTCCCGTCAAGTGGCGGTAGGGAAAAGAACTTGTCTTCTTGCATAGTACCCACGCTCCCTATCGTTACTCTATGCAATTGTCACACTACCATTATATCATTCGGCCTGTAATAACGCGTCGAATAAAAAGGGCAAAAAACGACGCCAGCGAATCAGGACGAAGAGGAGAACGGTTTTCCTCTCTCGGAGGCAATATTCTGACAATAATTCGTAACCGGCGGTATCGGATGGGAGAACAGATGACTTCTCACCGGAGCACCGGCAGCCAAACCGCTACCGGGGTCGAAAAAACTGTCGTCAGAGGACGGACAAGCCGGACAATGCCGGCGGGACGCAGGCGACTTTTGGCGCGCATAAGAAAACCGTCCCCGCCAATACTAACGGTAAACAACAGGCGGAGGGAATGCGAAATGCGATACTTCAAAACAATCACCATACTCGTGCTTCTGATATTCGTGGCTGTCGCCGTAGCCGCAGCCGGGGGCTGCATGAAAAAACCGGCCCCCAAACCCCAACCCGGCACCCCCGGAGCGGTGACCAAGCCGCCGCGGATGGTTGTCGGTTATTACGAAAACCCCTGGCCCGGATCCCCTGAAAAAAGCGGCTCCTTTCCTTCGATGAAAACCTTCGCCAAGAGCATGTCCGCCGTCGGCCCCTTCTGGTACAAGGCCACGCCTGATGGCACCCTCGAAACAAAGGACAGCCAGCAGGTCTACGACACCGCGAGAAGCCTCGGCCTCAAGATGTACCCGCTTGTCACCAACAAAACCGGCTCCACCGACGCCGTCCTCGGCGACCCGGCCACCCGCACCAAAACAATCGACAACATCGTCAAAGTCGTGCAGGACAAAAACTACGACGGCATCAACATCGACTTCGAACTCCTGCCGCCCAAGCACCGCGACAACCTGACCGCCTTCATGGCCGAACTGTACCCGAAAATGAAAGCCATCAACAAAACGGTCATCATCTCCGTCTTCCCCAAGGTCGACGTCCATGAGGACGTCTCGGGCGCCTACAACTACCCCGAGCTCACCAAAAACGCCGACTTCCTCCAAATCATGCTCTACGACAGGCACTGGGCGACCTCCGAGCCGGGAGCCATCGCTCCCGTGGAGTGGTACGACAAAAATCTTCAGTACGCCGTCGACAACGGCGGCGGCGCCCACAAGATAATCGCCGGCATCAGCGCTTACGGCTACGACTGGAAGAAGGGCGGCGAAGGCGAAACAGTCACCTACGCCAACGCCATCGTCAAGGCCGAGCAAAAAGGCGCCAAGATCCTTTACGACGAAAAAGACCAGGCCCCCCACTACACCTACGACGACCACGAAGTCTGGTTCGAGGACCAGCGGAGCACGGCCGCCAAACTCGACATCGTCGCCAAATACGACCCGGCCGGCATCGCCATCTGGCGACTCGGACAGGAGCAGCCGGAAATCTGGCAGACCATCGACCAGAAATTTCCCAAACAGCAGTAAAGCGATAGAAAAAAACCTGCCGGTTCCCGCCGGCAGGTTTTTTCCTGTCCTGGTAAGAAATAATAATACGAGAAGACAAGGGAAAGGCGGGAATGATTTGGAAAAAGTCTTGATGCTGGTGGAGAACGGCTTCGAAGACGCCGAAGCCATCTACCCGTATTACCGCATGCAGGAGGCCGGGTACGCCGTCGACATCGTTGGGCCGGCCAAGGGAGCCGTTTACAAAGGCAAATACGGTTACCCGCTGACCGCCGCGCTGGCGCCCGCAGAAGTCGACATCGCCGCTTACGCCGCCGTCATCATCCCCGGCGGCCAGGCTCCCGACCGGATGAGGACCAATGACAGGCTGGTCGAACTGGTCAAAGCCGCCCACGAACGTAACCTCGTCATCGGCGCCATCTGCCACGGCCCGCAGATGCTCATCGAAGCCGACATCGTCCGCGGCATCAACGTCACCTGCTACAAATCGGTGCTCACCGACATCCTCAATGCCGGCGGCATCTATCACGACTTGCCGGCGATAATCGACGCCGGGATCGTCACATCGAGAACCCCGGCCGACCTGCCGGAATTCTGCCGGCAGATACTGGCCCTCATGAAAAAATAACCGGGAGGGAAACGAAATGGCAATCGTCGAAGTAACGATCGCCCCGATGGGCACGGCCACGCCCAGCATCAGCAAATACGTGGCCGCCTGCCACAAGGTGCTCGAAGAAGCCACCGACCTCAAACACCAGCTCACCCCCATGGCCACCATCATCGAAGGCGACCTCGACCGCATCCTCGCGGTCATCCGCCGGATGCACGAAGTCCCCTTCGCCGAGGGAGCCCAGCGAGTCTCGACCCTCATCCGCGTCGACGACCGGCGCGACAAAGCAGCCACCATGGCCGGCAAAGTAAAAGCGGTCACCGATAAACTTCAATCAGGAGGGAAATAACGATGTGCAAAACCTGCGGCTGCCACGGCGGCAGCATTGAAAAGGAGAAAATCACGGTTGAAGGCATGACCTGCAACCATTGCAAGGCGGCGGTCGAGAAAGCCGTGCGCGCCCTGCCCGGCGTAATGGCGGCGGAAGTCGACCTGGCCGCCAAAACCCTCAAAGTCGACCTCGACACCGCCAAATCCAGCCTGGATGCCGTGAAGAAAGCCGTCGAAGAGGCCGGCTACAAAGTAGTTTAGAATCTATACATGGGCGGACCGTTGATAGCCCCGTCTGCGTTGTTGTTTCGCCGGGCGTTTGCTAGCGTACGGCCCGAGTACGCGTCGCGGCACGCCCGGCGAAGCCGCCTAGCATACGGGGCTCTGAACGGCCCGCGGTAGATCCGCCGCTGAACCGTCTTCGGTAGTTCCGGCACATGCCATTGACGATTAAGCGCACAATTTGTTATACTCTAATAAAACGCCCCCACCCGAGGGGGCTTGTTTTTTAACCCGCAAGAGGAGGACAATAACCCTTGACCACTCGCCTTGAACGTCGTTTGTCCGAGCAGCGCATCAGCCATAAAAGACGCAACTGGGTTGTCGGGGTGTGCCTCGTGGTATTCCTGATGACGGTAACCGCTTCCTACATCTGGTTCGGCGGCAGTCTCATCAGCATGAACAGAATTATGCGCGCCGGCAGCGGCTTGCTGTTCTCATCGAGCAAAATCAACGTTCTCGTCCTGGGAGTGGACGAGCGGTCCGGCGATGTCGGCCGCTCCGACACCATGTTCGCCGTCACCGTCGATACCGGTACCAGCGAGGCCGCGCTCCTGTCCGTGCCCCGCGACACCAGGGTCAAAATCCCCGGCCTCGGCTGGGACAAAATCAACCACGCCTACGCCACCGGCAAAGAGAAGCTCTCCCAGAAAGCGGCCGAAGAACTGTTGGGCATCCCCTTCGACTATCACGTGGTCATCAACTTCGCCGCCTTCGCCAAGATCGTCGACGCAGTCGGCGGCGTTGACATCGACATCGATAAAAGAATGTACTACCGGGACCCGTATGACGACCTCGTCATCGATTTCAGGCCAGGTCATCAGCATCTGGACGGCAAATCGGCCATCAAGTACGTCCGCTACCGGGGCGAAGACGGCGATATCGGCCGCATCGAACGGCAGCAGAAATTCGTCAAAGCCATGCTCGATAAAGTGACAAGCCCCTCCATCATCCCCCGCGTGCCGTCAATAATCCGCGAAGTAAGCTCAGCGGTCAGCACCAACATGTCCACCAGCGAAATGCTGAGCATGGCGAAACTCCTAAACGACGCCAACAAGAAGGGGCTCAAGACCGACATGGTGCCCGGCCGGCCGGCTTATATCCGCGACATCAGCTACTGGCTGCCCGACATCGTCGCCCTCCGCGAGCACATCGCCCAGATACAGGGCGGCGAGCTTGGCGGCAAACAGCTGGACGAAGCCGAACAGCTCGCCGCCGAATACGAGCGGTCCATTCCGCGCGACATGAAGGTCCACGAAGCCCCCAAAACAGCCACAGCCCCCAAGGCGGCGGTCAAACCCGGCGACAAGGCGGCCGGGACGGACAAGGCTTCTCCGCCGGTGCCCGGCAAGATCACCGTCGCCGTCGTCAACGCCAGCGGCAACGCCAGCCTCGGCCCCAAGATGGCCGGCGTCCTCAAAGCCCGCGGCTTCGAAGTCGCCGGCGTCACGACCAGCGCCGCCCCGGCCAACAACACCATTGTCGTTTCCCACTCCACCAGCGGTGCCGTCGTCAACCAGCTCACCGGCCTGCCGTTCAAATATGTCCTGCAGATCAAGAGTGAGAGGCAGGCGGTGCAGGCCACCGTTTACATCGGCAAAGACTACAAGTAAACTCGGCCGTTGATAAGCCCCCATCTGCGTTGTTGTTCCGCCGGGCGCTTGCTAGCGTACGCCCCGAGTACGCGTCGCGGCACGCCCGGCGGAGCCGCCTAGCATCTGGGGGCTTCTGAACGGCCTCCGGTTTTTGCACAATCCTATACATCCCCCTCCGGGGGCTATTTTTTTTGCCCGCGGGAACAATAAGAAAGTTAACGACATAGCTGCCGGAGGAGTATTTAGATGTGGGAAATCGAGAGGTCGCGGCGGCTGCGCGTGCTGGCCCTGCTGGTTGTCGCCGTCGTCGGTCTGCTGGTCTTCCGGCTGGCCTGGATGCAGCTTCTTCAGGGCGCTCAGTACAAGAAGATCGCCGAGGACAACCGGCTGCGGCGGCACTATGCCCAGGCGCCGCGCGGCGCCATCTACGACCGCAACGGCGCCGTCCTCGTCAGCAACCGCCCCAGCTTCGCCGTAGCGATCATCCCGGCCGAGTACACAAACCCGCAGGCCGCGACGCCTTTTCTCGCCGCGCTCTCCGGCCTGCCGCGCGGCGAAATCGAGACACTGCTCGCAGCCGCCATGGCCGCTCCCTATACCCCCGTGCCCGTCATTCGCGACGCCGGCCCCGAGATCCTTGCCAAAGTAGAGGAGCGCAAAGCCGCCCTGCCCGGCGTCGTTATCGAGGCCATCCCCGTCCGCCACTACGTCTACGGCAAGCTCGCCGCCCACGTCTTCGGCTACGTCGGACGCATCAACGCCGAGGAATACGCCGCCCGCAAAGACGCCGGCTACAACCCCGCCGACCTTATCGGCAAAGACGGCCTGGAGCTGGTGTGGGAGGATGTCCTCCGCGGCACCCCCGGCGGCCGCGAGGTCGAAGTCAACGCCCGGGGCGAGGAGATCGGCGCGGCGGGCGAAAAAGCGGCCATCCCCGGCAAAGGACTGGTGCTGACGCTCGACGCTAACCTGCAGAGGGCGGCGGAAGAACACCTCGCAGCCCAGATCGCCATCAGCCGAAGCATCGGCGAGCCTGCCAAGGGGGGCGGCGTCGTCGTCATCGACGTCCGCAGCGGCGCCGTGCTCGTCCTCGCTAGCAGTCCGGCCTTCGACCCCAACGCTTTCGCCGGCGGCATCGCCGCCAAGGACTGGGCGGCCCTCCTCGACAACCCCGACAACCCACTCACCGACAGGGTCATCCAAAACGCCTATCCCCCCGGCTCGGTATTCAAGATCGTCACCGCCGCCGCCGCCCTCGACCGGGGCTTGGTTACGCCGGCGGAAATCTTTGACGACAAGGGCGTCTACAACCTCGCAGGCTGGGACTTCTTCGGCTGGAACCCCAAAGGGCTTGGGAAGCTCAACCTCGAGGGGGGCATGGCCATGTCCAGCGACCCCGTGTTCTACGAACTCGGCCGGCGCATGGGCGCCGACACACTGGCCGCCTACGCGCTCACCTTCGGCTTCGGCAAACCCACGGGCATCGGCCTGCCCGGCGAAGCCGACGGGTTCGTGCCCACCGAGGAGTGGAAGACGACCGCCTACGGCGAACCCTGGTACCCCGGCGAGACGATCATCGCCGCCATCGGTCAGGGCTACTACCTGGCCACCCTGCTCCAGCAGGCCACCCTGCTCATGGCTGTGGCCAACGGCGGCGTCATCTACCGGCCCGTCCTCGTCGACAAAATCCTCGACACCGACGGCACCCCGCGGCAGAAGCTCACCCCGGCCATCGCCCGCACCGTCTATCTGGCTCCCGAAACCTGGGAGACCATCCGCCGCGGCCTGGAGGACGTCGTCACCCGCGGGACGGCGGCCGCCGTCTTCAAGGGCTTCGGGCAGACCGCGGCCGGCAAGACGGGATCTGCCGAAACGGGGCGGGGCACCACCCATTCCTGGTTTGCCTGCTACGCGCCGGCGGCCAACCCCGAAATAGCAGTCGCCGTGCTCATCGAAGACGGCGGCGACGGCTCGGTCGCGGCCGGGCCGGTCGTGCGCAAAGTGCTGGACGCGTATTTCGGCCTGCCGGCTGCGCAGGTCAACGCGCCCCAACCCGGTCAGACCGACTAGTACGGCCGATGATAACCCCCCATCTGCTGCGCACCCGCAAGGGGCAGGCCGTCCCTCTAACCGCTGAAGCGCTAAGAGGGACGCACTTGCTCCTCGAACCCTCCCTCGGCGTACGCAACCAAGTACGCCTCCGGTCATGTTCCACCCATTCGGGTATAAGCGATCACATCAACGCTGAGCGTTGTGTGCCTGCTTATCCGGTGCGCCTTGCATCTGAGGGGTTCTAATCGGCCTAAATAAGGAGGATATTCGCTCCCATACGCGGAATTACAATAAAGTTATGGGAGATGGGATAATGGCTTGCTATCCAGTAAATCTGCGGCTTGCCGGGCGCGAGTGCCTGGTCGTCGGCGGCGGCGCGGTCGCCGAGCGCAAGGTCGGGGCCCTTTTGGCCGCCGCGGCCCGCGTAACCGTGCTCAGCCCGCTGCTTACGCCGCGTCTGGCGGCTTTGGCCGCCCGCGGGGAGATCGTTCATATACAGGCCGTATACCGGCCTGGAGCGATAGGGATTTTTTTTATCGTCATCTGCGCCACCGATGACCCGGCCGTCAACCGCCAGGCCGCCGCAGAGGCGCGGGCCGGCGGAGCCCTCGTCAACGTGGCCGACGCGCCCGAACTGTGCGATTTCACCGTCCCCGCCAGCGTCGCCCGCGGCGACCTCGTCATCACCGTGTCCACCGGCGGCCACAGTCCGGCCTTCGCCCGCCGGCTGCGCGAGGAACTGGCGGAGCGCTACGGCCCGGAGTACGGTACATATTTGGCGCTGCTCGCGAAGCTGCGTGACGAAGTCAAGGAACGCCTTGCCACCGCCGCGGCGCGGGGGGAATTCTGGCGCGAAGCGCTGGACGGGGAAATCCTCGCCCTGCTGCGCGCCGGCAAAGAGCGAGAAGCGGAGGAGAAGATACTAGATGCAGTTAGTCGTTCTGGGACTCAATCATAAAACCGCCCCCGTCGAGATCCGCGAATGCTTCTCCCTGTCCGAGGATCAGATCCGCCACGGGCTGAGGCATCTCAATCAATACGACGAAATTTTCGAATGCGCCATCCTGTCCACCTGCAACCGCACCGAAATGTACGCCGTTATCGACGACGCCGACGACGCTCTGCCCGTGCTGGAGGAATACCTCGCCAGCATGACCGGCGGCCGCTTCGCCGTCGCCGACTACCTCTTCTACTACAAGGACGACGACTGTATCCGCCACCTCCTCAGGGTGGCGGCCAGCCTCGACTCCCTCGTCGTCGGCGAGGGCCAGATCCTCAGCCAGGTCAAAAAGTCGTACTCCATCGCCCGCGACGGCGGCACCACCGGCACCGTCCTCAACACCCTCTTCCACCGGGCCATCGCCGCCGGCAAGAAGGTGCGCACAAGGACGCGTATCGCCTACAACGCCGTATCGGTCAGCTATGCCGCCGTCGAACTCGCCAAAAAGGTCTTCGGCGATCTCTCCTGCTCCAACGTCCTGCTGCTCGGCGCCGGCGAAATGAGCGAGCTCACCGCCCGCCACCTCGTCGACAACGGCGTCAAGACGGTGTTCGTCTCCAATCGCAACTTCGACCGGGCCGAGGCTCTCGCCGAGAAATTCCGCGGCGTGGCCGTCCCCTTCGAAGACTTCATGAAATCCGCCGTCAACGCCGACATCGTCATCACCTCCACCGGCGCCCCCCACTACATAATCCGCGCCTGGGACGTCGCCCACCTCATGCCCAAGCGCGGCGGCCGGCCGATCATCTTCATCGACATCGCCGTCCCCCGCGACGTCGAACCCGAAGTCGAAGCCATCGCCGGCGCCAGCCTCTATAACATCGACGCCCTCGAGGCGGTCGTCGAATCCAATATGCGCGAGCGGGTCCAGGAAGCCCAGGCCGCCGAAGTCATCATCGAGGAAGCGGTCGCCGAAGTGCTCGCCAAATTTCGCTACCTCGCCTTCCGGCCCACCCTCGCGGAGCTCAAGGACAAGGCCGAGAACATCCGCCAGCGGGTACTCAAGAGGGCTCTCGCCAAGCTGCCCGAAGCCGCCCCCGAAGAGCGCAGGGTCATCGAGAATATGTCCAAAATGCTGCTGCGCAAAATCCTCCGCGACCCCATCGTCAACATCACCGAGGCAGCGGGCACCGGCCGGGAACACTACTACCTGGAAGCGCTGCGCACCCTTTTTAAACTGGAAGAAGCAGGAGAGGAAGGACGCCGTGACCGCGAAACTTGTCATAGGCACCCGCGGCAGTAAACTTGCCCTCTGGCAGGCGAACCACATCGCCGGCCGCATCGGCGAGCGCCACCCCGGCTGCGAAGTTGCCCTCAAACATATCCTCACCACCGGGGACAAAATCCTCGACGTGCCGCTGGCCAAGATCGGCGGCAAAGGATTGTTCACCAAGGAACTGGAAAAAGAGCTGCTGGCCGGCGGCATTGACCTCGCCGTCCACAGCCTCAAAGACATGCCCACCGAACTGCCGCCCGGGCTCGTCCTCGGCGCCGTCACCGAGCGGATCGACCCCGGTGACGCCCTCGTCAGCCCCAAATACAGGACCCTCGACAACCTGCCGCGCGGCGCGCGGGTCGGCACCTCCAGCCTGCGGCGCAAAGCCCAGCTCCTGGCCTGCCGCCCAGACCTCGTCATCGCCGACCTGCGCGGCAACCTCGACACCCGGCTCGCCAAACTCGCCAGCCAGGAGCTCGACGCCATCGTCCTCGCCGTCGCCGGCCTTGCCCGCCTGGGCTGGGGAGACCGCATCACCCAGATCCTGCCGCGGGAGATATGTCTGCCGGCGGTAGGGCAGGGGGCGCTGGCCATCGAAGCCCGCGAAGGCGACAGCCGCGTCCTGGAAATGCTGGCCTTCCTCCACCATGGAGAAACAGCCGCCGCCGTGACCGCCGAGCGCGCCTTTCTGAACGAAGTCGAAGGCGGCTGCCAGGTGCCCATCGGCGTCTTCGGCCGCATCGCGGCTGACGCTCTCGTGCTGGACGCCGTCATCCTGTCCGGCGACGGCAAAACCAGACTGGCCGACGCCATCAGCGGCCCGCCGGCGGAGGCCGAAACCCTCGGCCGCACGCTCGCGCGCCGCATGTACGCGGCCGGCGGCCGGGAAATACTCGCCGGCCTCGTAGGCTACGGCAAGGTCAAGGAGGAAGGAAATGAATAAAGGCATGGTATACCTCGTGGGCGCCGGCCCCGGGGATTATAAACTCATCAGCGTCAAAGGCCAGGAATGCATCGCCAAAGCCGACTGCCTCGTCTACGACCGCCTGGCCGACGACCGCCTGTTGTCCCACGCCCGCGAGGGCGTCGAACTCATCTACGTCGGCAAGGCGTCCAGCGACCACACCCTCAGCCAGGAAGGCATCAACGCCCTGCTTGTCGCCAAAGCCCGGGAAGGCAAAACCGTCGTCCGCCTCAAGGGCGGCGACCCGTTCGTCTTCGGGCGGGGCGGGGAGGAGGCGCTCGAGCTCGTCGCCGCCGGCATCCCCTTCGAAGTCGTGCCAGGCGTCACCTCGGCCATCGCCGTGCCGGCCTATGCCGGCATCCCCGTCACCCACCGCGGCATCGCCACCTCCTTTGCCGTCATCACCGGCCACGAAGACCCCGCCAAAACCGAGTCCTCCCTCCGCTGGGACAAACTCGCCCACGGCGCCGACACCCTCGTCTTCCTCATGGGAATCGAAAACCTTCCCCACATCGCCGCCAAACTCATCGAACACGGCCGGCCGGCAGCCACGCCCGCGGCTATCATCCGCTGGGGCACAAAGCTCGAGCAGGAAGTGCTCGTCACCACCATCGGCACTGCGGCGGCCGACGTCGCCGCGCGCGGCCTCAAACCCCCGGCCATCTTCCTCGTCGGCGAGGTCTGCGCCCTGCGCGACAAGCTCGCCTGGTTCGATAAGCGGCCGCTCTTCGGCAAAAAAGTGCTTGTCACCCGGGCCCGCGAGCAGGCCAGCATCCTCACCGCCGCCCTCGAGGAACTCGGGGCGGAATGCCTTGAAGCGCCTGCGATAAAAATCGTTCCCCCCGAAAGCTACGCCGCCCTCGACGCCGCCATTGGCGGCCTGGCCGCCTACGACTGGCTCATCTTCACCAGCGCCAACGGCGTCGACCACTTCTTCGCCCGCCTCCGCCAAGCCGGCCGCGACGCCCGCGCCCTCGGCGGCCGCAAAGTGGCCGCCATCGGCGCCGCCACCGCCGAAAGACTCCGTCAACACGGCATCCTCGCCGACATCGTCCCGGCCGAATTTCGCGCCGAAGGCATAATCGCCGCCCTCGAAAACCTCGTCGCGTCGGGGATGAAGGTACTTATCCCGCGCGCCGAAGTGGCCCGCGACATCCTCCCCGACAAACTGCGCGAACTGGGCGCGGCCGTCGACGTCGTCACCGCCTACCGCACCGTCAGCGGCGGCAGCGACGGTCAGGACCTCGCCGCCAGGCTGTCCGCCGGCGCCATCGACCTCGTCACCTTTACAAGCTCATCGACCGTCACCAACCTGCTCGATCTGCTGGGGGAGGGCGGCCCGGCCCTCGTGGCCAAAGCCAAAGTCGCCTGCATCGGCCCCATCACCGCTGCCACCTGCCTGGACAAAGGCATCAAACCCGACATCGTCGCCGACGAATTCACAATTGCCGGCCTCGTCGAGGCCATCGGCAACCTATACAAGGAGGGGTTGGCATGACAAAACCGTACATCCGCCCGCGCCGCCTGCGGGCCTCGGAACCCATCCGCGCCCTCGTGCGCGAAACAATCCTCACCCCCGCCGACCTGGTCTATCCCCTGTTCGTCGTTCCCGGCGAAAAAGTCAGGAACGAGATATCCTCAATGCCCGGCATCCACCATCTCTCGACCGACATGGCGGTCGAGGAGGCCAAAATGGCCCGGACCCTCGGCATCCCGGCGGTGCTCGTTTTCGGTCTGCCGGAATACAAGGACGAGCAGGGCTCCAGCGCCTGGGGCGCTGACCAGCCGGTGCAGCGGGCCATCGCCCGCATCAAAGACGCCGTCCCCGGTCTGGCCGTCATCAGCGACGTCTGCATGTGCGAATACACCAGCCACGGCCACTGCGGCCTCATCAAAGGCGGCGACGTCGACAACGACGCCACCCTCGGGCTGCTCGCCAAAACCGCCCTCAGCCATGCCGTCGCCGGCGCCGACATGGTCGCACCCTCCGACATGATGGACGGGCGGGTTGCCGCCATCCGCGCCGCGCTCGACCAGAACGGTTACGACAACGTCAGCATCATGTCCTACGCCGCCAAATACGCCTCCGCCTACTACGGCCCCTTCCGCGACGCCGCCCAGTCCGCGCCCCAGTTCGGAGACCGCCGTAGCTACCAGATGGATCCCGCCAACGTCCGCGAAGCCCTCAAAGAAGTCGCCCTCGACATCGAGGAAGGCGCCGACATCGTCATGGTCAAACCCGCTCTCGCCTACCTCGACGTCGTCCGCCAGGTCAAAGACAACTTCGACCTGCCGGTCGCCACCTACAACGTCAGCGGCGAATACGCCATGGTCAAGGCGGCCGCGGCCAACGGCTGGATCGACGAAAAGCGCATCGTCCTCGAAACCCTCACCGGCTTCAAACGGGCCGGCGCCGACATCATCATCACCTACCACGCCCCGGACGCCGTCCGGTGGCTCAACGGCTAAAAGGAGGAAAAGAGCATGGCCTTCACCCTCGACAAATCGGCGGCCGCCTTCGAAGAAGCCAAGCGCCACATCCCCGGCGGCGTCAACAGCCCTGTCCGCTCCTTCCGCGGCGTCGGCGGCACCCCCGCATTCATTTCCGCCGCCAGGGGCAGCCGCCTCTACGACATCGACAACAACCAATACATCGACTATGTCGGCTCCTGGGGGCCGATGATCCTCGGCCACGCCCATCCGGCCGTCACCGAGGCCCTCCGCGAAGCCATCGGCCGCGGCACCAGCTACGGCGCGCCCACCCTCCTCGAAACCGAGCTCGCCCAGCTCGTCAAAGCGGCCGTGCCGTCCATGGACCTCGTCCGCTTCGTCAACTCCGGCACCGAGGCCACCATGAGCGTCCTCCGCCTCGCCCGCGCCTACACCAAACGCAGCAAAATCGTCAAATTCGCCGGCTGCTACCACGGTCACCACGACAGCCTGCTCGTCAAAGCCGGCTCGGGCGCCACCACCCTTGGCATCCCCGACAGCCCCGGCGTTCCCGAAAGCATTGCCGCCACAACCCTCACCGCCGCCTACAACGACATCGCCGGCCTTGCCGACCTCTTCCACCGCCACGGCGAAGACATCGCCGCCGTTATCATCGAGCCGGTGCCCGGCAACATGGGCCTCGTCCTGCCGCGGGACGGCTATCTGCAGGCGGTGCGCGACCTCACCGCCAAATACGACAGCCTGCTCATATTCGACGAAGTAATGTCCGGCTTCCGCGTCGCCTACGGCGGCGCCCAGGCGGCCTTCGGCATCACCCCCGACCTCACCTGCCTCGGCAAAGTCATCGGTGGCGGCCTGCCGGTCGGCGCCTACGGCGGCCGGCGCGACATAATGGAGCACATCGCCCCGGCCGGCCCCGTCTACCAGGCCGGCACCCTCAGCGGCAATCCACTCGCCATGACCGCCGGCATCGTCACCCTCAAGGCCATCGGCGCCCCCGGCTACTACGACCGGCTGACCGAAAAGACGGCCGTGCTGTGCGCCGGCGTCAAGGCCCAGGCCGAGAAATTCGGCTTCGAGTTCCAGCATCACCAGCTCGGCTCGATGTTCGGCCTCTTCTTCACCGCCGAACCGGTATACGACTACGACAGCGCCAAACTCTCCGACGTCGGCGCCTTCAACACCTATTTTCACGCCATGCTCGCCCAGGGCGTCTACCTCGCGCCCTCACAGTTCGAGGCCGCCTTCATGTCCTCGGCCCACTCCGACGACGACATCGCCGCCACCATCGCCGCCAGCGCCGCTGCGTTCGCCAAAGTGGCCGATTATCTGAAAAACAAATAAAATACCGGCAAAAATAGCGGTATTTTTGTGTATACATGAAAAAATGGGAGCCTATGGCTTAATACGGTAGTGCCTGCGGCCCCTAGTTTGTGTTAAAATAGATACATCTTGGGCGAACTTTTGTCTGCATGCGGAAAGTCAGCAGCAAAAACAGTCTACACAGAGGCAGGTGCTCGATACTTGGACATCGCAGAGCGGGTCGCGGCCAACCGCAATTACATCGTGGACATGCGGCGGCACTTCCGGATGTACCCGGAAGTGGGCGGCGAGGAACGCGAAACGCAGAAAAAAATCATGGCCGAACTTGCGGCCATGGGCATCAAAGCCCGGGAAGCCGGCGGCACGGGAGTCATCGCCGACATCCCCGGCGCCCCGGGCGGCAAGACCGTCGCCATGAGGGCCGATATCGACGCTCTCCCCATCAACGACGAAAGCGAAAAACCCTACAAATCCCGCATCAAAGGCGTCTGTCACGCCTGCGGCCACGACGGCCACGCGGCCATGCTGCTCGGGGCGGCCAAGACGTTCGCCGCCATGGGCGCTGAGTTGCCCGGAAGCGTGCGCCTCATCTTCCAGCCCAGCGAGGAGCGCTTCCCCGGCGGGGCGGAAATTATGATCGCGGCCGGCGCGATGGACGGCGTCGATGCCGTCGTTGGCGCCCATCTCTGGCAGCCCCTGCCGGTCGGCTTCATCGGCGTCACCAACGGGGCGCTCATGGCCTCCCCCGACGAATTCACCATCACCATCCAGGGCAAAGGCGGCCACGGCTCCATGCCCCACCAAACCGTCGACTCCATCCTCGTCGCCGCCCAGCTCGTGCTGGCTCTCCGCACCATCACCGGCGCCAACGTCGACCCCCGCGAACAGGCCGTCCTCACCATCGGCATGTTCAAGGCCGGCGAAGTATTCAACATCATCCCCGATACCGCTGTCCTCAAAGGCACGGTCCGCTCCTTCGACCAGAGCGTACGCGACGCCGTCTTCGCCCAGATGGAAGCCTACTGCCGCGGCATCTGCGCCGCCTCGGGCGCCGGCTATACCATCGACCCCATCTTCGGCTACCCGCCGGTGGTCAACAACCCGAAAGTAACCGCGGTAGTCGCCGCGGCCGGGCGCGAGGTGGCCGGCGTCGAAATCCAGGACGTCAAGCCGCTCATGGTCGGCGAAGACTTTTCCTACTACCAGCACAAGGCTCCCGGCTCCTTCTTCCTTGTCGGCGCCGGCAATCCCGCCAAAGGCTGCATCCATCCTCACCATCATCCCAAATTCGACATCGACGAAGACGCCCTGGGATACGGCTCGGCAACGATGGTCAGAACGGTGCTCAAACTGCTCGCCGGGTAAGCAGGCAAAAATCAAGGCACAACGAAGTGCTTGATCATAAGATGTTTACCGAGGTATAAAATTTTTAAGTGAGGTGAGAACGTGAATCCGGTAAAAGTCATCCTGACCCTTTTCCCCTTCGTATGGACGATTGGTGCGCTTCCTTTCGTCAACACAGTTAAGCCGATCGTTTTCGGCCTGCCCTTCCTGGCATTCTGGCTGTGCTGCACCATCCCGATCTCGTTCGTATGTCTGAGCATTCTCTACAAAATGGATTCCGGCAAAAACGAAGAGGAATAGGTTGAAAGGAGGTAACGCAGATTATGTCCAATGAAACAATGGCCCTTGCCATAATATTCGCATTTGTAATCGGAACCACCATCGTTGGTATGATCCCCGGCATGAACAAAAAAATGAGCCTCGAGGAATGGGCGGTCGGCGGCCGTAGCTTCGGACGCTGGCTCAACTGGTTCATCCTCGCCGGCGAAATATACACCGCGTTCGCCTTCCTTGGCGGCAGCGGCTGGGCGTACGCCCGCGGCGGCCCCACCTTCTACATACTCGGTTACGGCGCCTTGGCGTACATCGTAGGCTACTACGTCCTGCCCGCCATCGCCCCCATCGGCCGCAAACACGGCCTCATGACCCAGCCCGACCTCGTCGAGCACATGTATGACAGCAAATGGCTCGGCATCCTCACCGCCTGCGTCGGCGTCGCCTTCCTGATGCCGTACCTGCAGCTCCAGCTCACCGGCCTCGGCCTGATTATCGAGACCTGCTCCTACGGCTTCATCGGCCGCGTGCCGGCTATGCTCATCGCCTTCACCATGGTCGCCGCCTTCGTCTACCTCAGCGGCCTGAAAGGCGTCGCCTCCACCGCCGTCATCAAAGACGTCGTCATGATCGTCGCCGTTGCCTTCTTCGGACTCTACCTGCCCATCCACTTCTTCGGCAGCGTCGGCGGCATGTTCGAAGCGCTGGACGCCGCCAAGCCCGGCTTCCTGGCCTTGCCGGGCGGCACCAAAGTCCTCGACGTCAGCTGGGCGATGTCCACCCTCGTCCTCACCAGTCTCGGCTTTTACATGTGGCCCCACTTCTCGGCCAACAGCTTCAGCGCCAAGAGCCCGGACGTGCTGCGCCACAACGCCATCTATCTGCCGCTCTATCAGATATGCCTCATTTTCCCGATGCTGATCGGCTTTACCGCCCTCCTGGTTCTCACCCCGGCCCTCAAGGTGCCTGACATGGCTTTCATGGCCATCGTCCAGCAGGTCTTCCCCGGCTGGGCTCTCGGCCTCGTGGGCGGCGCCGGCGCGCTGGCCTGCATGATCCCGGCCGCTGACCTCATCCTCTCCACCTCGATGCTCTTCACCCGCAACATTTACGTCCGCACGATCGGCCAGGGCGCCAGCCACGAAACCCAGGCCAGGCTCGCAAGACTACTGGTTCTCGTTCTCACCGCCGTCGCGCTCACTCTGGCGATCTACGCTCCCAACATGCTCGTCAACCTGCTCCTCACCGGCTACTCCGGTGTCACCCAGTTTTTCCCGATGATCGTCCTCGGCCTCTTCTGGAAACGGGCCACCAAGGTCGCCGCCTACTGCGGCCTGATCACCGGCGAATTCCTGGTCTTCTACCTCATCCTCAACAAGATGGATCCGTTCGCCATCGCCGGCCTGCACCTCAACGCCGGCTTCGTCGCCCTGGTCGTCAACTTTGTGGTCTTTGTCGTTGTCAGCCTGGCGACGAGTACGCCGGCGACCATCGAGCGCAAAGCCAAAGCCATAGGCTAAGCTTTGTTTTCGGGGGCAGGCCGTTGATGACCACCATCTGCGGCGTTGCTCCTCAAAGCGCTTGCTTGCGTACGACCGTGTACGCGGCGCGGCGCGCTTTTCCGGTGCGCCTTGCATCTGGCGGCCCTGAACGGCCTGCCGGCATCCCGGAACGGTTAAAACCCGGTACTCTTACGAGTGCCGGGTTTTTTTGTTTGTCTGTCGCCTTTGTTCGCCGCGTCACGCAATCCGGCTGACCGGCCGCGACGGCGACATACGTTGCTTTACATAAATCAAAAGTACGTGAAAGAGAAAACTATCACATGTAAATGTTAAGAAAGTGGCAAAAATAACACATTAATAACTATTTAGTGAAAGATATAACGTTCTATAAATAACTTTATTGACATTATAACCTTATTTAATTAAAATCAAATTACGTGAGACGATCAAACGCAAAAGGCGAGAAAACGATAGGAGGAAAAAATTATGTCTACCGTACTGCAAACCGTGACAGATATAGTGACCGCCCCGGCGACCGGGCAGGCCGCATTGCTGCAGGCGCTGCTGGCCGTCCAGGACGCCAGCCCCGAGAACTATGTCAGCGAGGAGGCGGTCAACGAAATCGCCCACCTCCTCGGCATCTCCCGCAGCCGCGTATACTCGACCGCCTCGTTTTACAGCGTCATATCGCTCAAACCGCGCGGCCGCCACATTGTCCGCGTCTGCATCAACGCCCCGTGCGAAAACGCCGGCAAACAGGCCGTCCTCGCCGCCCTCGAACAGGAACTGGGCGTCGGCCTGGGCGGCACCACCCCCGACGGCCGCTTCACCCTCGAAGGCGTAAGCTGCCTGGGAGCCTGTTACATGTCGCCGGCCATCAAAATAGACAAACAGCTTTACGGCAACCTGACGGCCGAAGCGGCCGTAGCGGTCATCCGCCGCTGCCGGGAGGAGGAGAACATTGGGCACACCGCTTGACAACGCCAAATCGGTATTCCGCCTCGGCCTCTTCCGTGAATTCCCCACCCTCATGCACTACCGCGACTTCGGCGGCTACCAGGCCCTCGCCAAAGCCCTGACCGGCAGCCCCGAGGCGGTCATCGGCGAAATAGACGCCGCCGGTCTGCGCGGCCGCGGCGGCGCCGCGTTCCCCGCCGCCGCCAAGCTGCAGATGATCCGGGACAACCCGCCCGGCGACCGCTACGTCATCTGCAACGCCGACGAAGGCGAACCAGGCACCTTCAAAGACCGCTTCATCATGACCCACATCCCTTTTCAGCTCCTTGAGGGCATGACCATCGCCGCCTACGCCGTCGCCGCCGCGCAAGGCTTCATCTATATCCGCCACGAATACCCCGAAGCCCAGGAAACCATGCGCCGCGCTATCGCCGCCGCCCGGGCCGCCGGCCTGCTGGGCGGAGACATCCTCGGCAGCGGCTTCTCGTTCGACGTCGAAATATTCTCCGGCGCCGGCAGCTACCTGTGCGGCGAAGAAACCGCGCTGCTGTCCTCCATCGAAGGCAAAAAAGGCCGTCCCCGCCTCAAACCGCCCTACCCGACGCAGAGCGGCCTGTGGGGCAAACCCACTCTCATCAACAACGTCGAGACACTGGCCAACATCCCGCCCATCGTCGACCGCGGCGCCGACTGGTACCGCGCCCTCGGCACCGCCGACAGCCACGGCACCAAGCTCATCTCCCTGTCGGGCGACGTCGCCCGCCGCGGCCTCTACGAAGTACCCTTCGGCACCACCTTCCGCGAAATCATCGACAACTACGGCGGCGGCATCAAGCAGGGGCGTCTCAAAGCCGTCAACATCGGCGGCGCTTCCGGCGTCGTCGTGCCGCCGTGGGAGCTCGACTGCCCGCTGGAATACAGCGCCTGCCGTCAGCGCGGCATCACCATCGGCTCCGGCGCGGTATTCGTCATGGACGACAGCCGCTCCATCCTCGAAAACGTCCGCAACCGGGTCGATTTCTTCCTCCACGAAAGCTGCGGCAAATGCACCCCCTGCCGCGAAGGCCTCCGCCAGGCAGGGCGGATAATCCACAACCTGCTGGCCGGCGCCGCCGCCCTCGCCGACATCGACAACCTCGAGCGCTACACCCGCACCATGCAGAACGCCGCTTTCTGCGGCCTCGGGCAGGCCGCCGGCAACAGCCTCAGCTCCTCGCTAAAATACTTCCGCGGCGAATACGAAGCCCTATGCCGCGACCGCGACCAAGCCGCACCCAAGGAGGCGACAGCATGACCGACACCGTGAATTTTCACCTCAACGGACAGGAAGTCGCCGTGCCCGCCGGGCTCACCATCCTCGAGGCGGCAAACCTGCACGGCGTCAAAATACCCACTCTCTGCCACCATCCCGACCAGCGGGTAAAAGCCAACTGCCGCGTGTGCGTCGTCGAAATCGAAGGCCGGACCAACCTTGCCGCCTCCTGCGCCACCGCCGTCACCGCCGGCATGAAGGTCAGGACAAACTCGCCCCGTATCCGCGAGACCGTCCAGACCATCCTCGAACTCATCTTCGCCAACCACCCCCAGGAATGCCTCACCTGCATCCGCAACGGCAACTGCGAGCTCCGCCGCCTGGCGGCCGACTACGGCATCCGCGAAGTCAAGGGCGAAATGGCCGCTGGCGCCCTGCCGCTCGACACCTCCACACCCTCGATCGTCCGCAACCCCAACAAATGCATCAAATGCGGCCGCTGCGCCGAAGTCTGCCACCATGTCCAGGAAACCGGCATCCTCTACAGCCATTTCCGCAGCGTCGACGTCCAGGTGGCCCCCGAATACGGCAAATCCCTCAGCGACGTCGCCTGCGTCCTGTGCGGCCAGTGCGCCGCCGTCTGCCCGGTCGGCGCCATCCACGAAAAAGACGACATCGCCCGCGTCTGGGCCGCCCTCGACGACCCCGCCAAGCACGTCGTCGTCCAGGTCGCGCCGGCGGTCAGAGTCTCGATCGCCGAGGAATTCGGCCAGCAGCCGGGCACGATCGCCACCGGCCGCCTCGTAGCCGCGCTGCGCAAACTCGGCTTCGACCGCGTCTTCGACACAGATTTCACCGCCGACCTCACCATCATGGAAGAAGGCCATGAACTCCTCCAGCGCCTCAAAAGCGGCGGCGCCCTGCCGCTTATCACCTCCTGCAGCCCGGGCTGGGTCAAATACATCGAGCACAGCTACCCCGAACTTCTGCCCCACGTCTCCACCTGCAAATCACCCCAGCAGATGTTCGGCGCCCTCGCCAAAACCTACTACGCCAACAGGGCCGGCATCGACCCCGCCGACATCTTCGTTGTCTCGATAATGCCCTGCACCGCCAAAAAATTCGAAAGCGAGCGGCCGGAGATGAACAGCAGCGGTTATCAGGACGTCGACGCCGTCCTCACCACCCGCGAGCTCGGACGCATCCTCAAACAGGCCGGAATCGACTTTGCCGCCCTCCAAGACAGCGACTTCGACGACCCGCTCGGCATCTCCACCGGCGCCGCCGCCATCTTCGGCGTCACCGGCGGCGTCATGGAAGCCGCCCTGCGCACCGTCTACGAAGTTGTCACCGGCCGGGAGCTCGAAAACCTCGAATTCAACGCCGTCCGCGGCCTCCAGGGTATCAAAGAGGCCACCGTCGACCTCGCCGGCGCCCCCGTCAAGGTCGCCGTCGCCCACGGCCTCGGCAACGCCCGCCGCATCATGGACCTCCTCCGCGCCGGCCTGGCCGACTACACCTTCATCGAAATCATGTGCTGTCCCGGCGGCTGCATCGGCGGCGGCGGCCAGCCCTACGGCACCACCGACGCCGTCCGCCGCCAGCGCATCGAAGCCGCCTACCGCGTCGACGCCGGTCTGGCTTTACGCAAATCGCACCATAACCCGGCAGTCGCCAAACTCTATGCAGAATTCCTCCGCCAGCCGCTCAGCGAAGTGTCCCATCGCCTGCTGCATACGAAGTACCGCAACCGCAGCCTGTATAAGCTCAAAGGCTAGAACGGGGCAGGCCGTTGATAGCCCCCCATCTGCGTCGCACCCGCAAGGGGCAGGCCGCCCCTCTAACCGCTAAAGCGCTAAGAGGGGCGCTCTTGTTCCGCCAAGCACCTGGGGGCTCTGAACGGCCTGCTCGCCAGTGCATACCAAAACCCCGGCGCCGCGCCGGGGTTTTGGTATACCCGAATTCTGACCCGAAATAGGACCTTAGCCTCAATTTATAGATTATTTCCAATATAGCACAATATTTAGTAGGATTTTCCGTTTTTACCGGGAATTATACACAAATGGGACTTAACAATTCGTTGTTATGTTCCGATATAAGTTTTGGGGAACCAGTTTCAGGATGGTGTACAGATGTACGACGACAGAGCGGCCGGCATTGCCGGCAGCGCGGAATCCATCCAAATACTGGCGCGCCGGGCGAGCATCGCCTTCGCCGCTTTCAGCGGCCTCAGCGCCTGGTACCTACAGTCATCCGCATGGGAGTTGGCGGCCGGCCTTGCGGCAGCCTACGCTCTATATTGCTTTACCCTCTGCCGGCGCAAAGCGCCTCCCGGCGTCGGCGAGTTTTTCCTCAGCGTCGCCCTCTGCGCCGGCCTTACCCTCGTCCAGGCCGGCTACAGCGATATCCTCTACCCCCTGCTGCTTCTCAGGATGGCTCTCAGGGCCGGCCGCCGCCGGGCCGTCAGGATAGCGCTCATCATCGCCGCCGTCCAGCTCGGCGCCACCGCCGCCTTCACCGCCGCCTTCACCCCCGCTGCCATAGCCGGGATGCTCTTCAACATTCTCACCGCCGCCGTCGTCACCTACGCCGCCGTTTACATCGACGCACTCATCACCAGACAGGCCAGCGACGACAAACAGATGCTCGAACTCATCAGGCAGAACGACCGCAACTATCGCATGGCCCTCACCGACGCCCTCACCGGCCTCTACAACCACCGCGCCTACAAAGAGCGGATCGACGGCCTGTCCCAGTACGTCCTCCTCGTCATCGACATCGACCACTTCAAAAAACTCAACGACACCCACGGCCACCTCATCGGCGACAAAGTGCTGGTCGCCCTCGGCAACATCATCAAAGTAAGCGTGCGCAGCGGCGATCTCGCCTTCCGCTACGGCGGCGAGGAATTCGTCGTCGTCCTGCCCGGCACCACCGCCCAGGTGGGGCTGAAAATCGCCGAACGGCTTCGTGCCAAGGTAGCCGAATGGGCCTTCGAAGGCGAAAAAGGCCGCATCCCGGTCACTGTCAGCATCGGTCTGTCCGTGAAAAAGCCGGGGATGAACAGCCAGGTAATCTTCGAGCAGGCCGATCGCGCCCTCTATCGCGCCAAACAGCTCGGCCGCAACAACATCCAGTCCTACCTCAAGCCCGAAGTGGCGGTAAAATACGGCATGTAGCGGGGGGGATACCGTGAAGAACGTACAATACCTCAGAAGAATCCCCGTTTTCGCCGACCTCCCCGACGAAGCCCTGCTGACCATCCACCAGTACACCATCGAAAGGGTGTACCGCCGCGGAACGGTCATTTTTTTCGAAGGCGACAGCGGCGAAGGCTTCCACTACGTCAAAAGCGGCAAAGTCAAAATCGTCAAAGCCACCGGCGACGGGCGCGAGCATATCATCAAAATCCTCACCCCCGGCGACCTCTTCGCCGAGGTGCTGCTCTTCAACAACCAGCCCTACCCGGCCACCGCGATAGCCGCCGAGGAAGCCTGCATCGGCATCATCAAAAACAGCGACCTCGAGCGCCTTGTCCTTGGCAACAACAAGCTCGCCCTCCAGCTTATCAAAGCCCTGAGCCAGCGCCTGCTCTACGCCCAGCAGAAGATCAAAAACCTCGCCCTCGGCGACGTTTTGGCCCGCACCGCCGAAACGCTCCTCCGCCTCGGCGGCGAGCACGGCCGCCAAGACGAAAATGGCGTCATCGTCATCGCCATCGACCTCTCCCGTCAGGAACTCGCCAACCTCGTCGGCACCACCCGCGAAACCGTCACCCGCACCCTGAGCGCGCTCAGAAAAGACAAGATCATCGACTTCGTCGGCGACAAAATGGTGATCCTGAAACCGGACAGACTCAAAAGCTACATCGAATAGTCGACCGTTGATAAGCGCCCATCTGCGGCGTTGCTCCTCGGCTGCCATCCTCAGCGTACGTTCGTGTACGCTTCCGGTGTCAGCCTTCGGCGCGCCTTGCATCTGGGCACTTCTGAACGGCCTCTCGTAATTACAGGAAAAGCTGGCATAACAAAGGCGGGGGCTACAGCCCCCGCCACTTTTATGCTTTTCCGACCGCCACTTCCACCTTGTCGCCGTTCTTCACCGGCGTCGTGAACTCAGCCGCCTCCCCGTTGACCATGATGCCCACCCTGCTGCCGGACGGCAGCGACCGGGGATCGAACTCCGCGGCCAGCAGAACATCGCTCACCATCGGATGAATTTCGTAACTCTTATAGTCCACATAGCTTCCCGGCCGCACGGTATCGGCCGCCGCCGCCGGCTTGCCGGCCACCGTGAACGACCAGCGGCGGAGCGGCACGCGGCACTTGCCGCCGTTGAACAGCACGATATACGCGTCCTCCGTCTCCTCGTCGAAGCCGAGCAGCTCGGCGAGAGTGGGAGAGGCGACCGGCACAGTAACGATAATGTCGTTATCGTTCACCGGCGCCGCGGGTCCGCAGCGCACCCCGTTAAGCATATACTCCGGCCAGCGCACGAACGTCCGCTCGCTGCCGTTCACGATAAAGCGGTATTCCCGCGCATCGGTGGGGCGGCCGGCCAAATTCAGCAACTCAGTCAGCGTCGCCGGCTGGCGGCAGACCACCTGGTCGCGGTCCGCCAGCTTCGTGGCGGCGGTCGCCGCTTTGCCGTTGACGGTGACCAGCGGCCCCACCGTAACAAGCTCGTTGTCGATAATGACCGTAAAAGGAGTAGGCACAGGGATAAGCTCGCCGACAGAGGGGTGGGGGCTGCTGCCGTCCTTGCCCTTTTCCACCTTGAGGACAGCCCCTTCGCTCAGGCTATCGCCAAAGGAAGCCTCCGCGCCGTTGAGCAGGATATAGCCCGGCTGGCCGAGGCTGCCGGGGAGGAACCGCTTCTGGCCGTTGATCGTAACCGTAAAACCCATTCCCGGACGGCCGTGCAGGCTGCGCACATCGATGCCGGCCACCAGCAGGGCGTCGGCCACCGCCAGCCTGCCGAGATTGAAGAGGCGCAGGGGCCGGTCGTTGAGCGTCACCTGTACAAAAGTCAGCGAGCGGCCGCCGGCCAGCTTGAGGATGCCGAGCGGCGTCACCCCGTCGGGGGCGACGAGCGCGGCCGGGATGTCCAGGAGATTGTCGACCGCGTCCGGGCGGCGGATCGCCACCCGTGAGGCCGCGATATCCAGAGCCGCGGCCAGCGTTTCCGGCAGACCGGGCGTCAGCGAGCCGCCGCCCACCAGCAGCACCGCCTGGGGCGGGGCTGCATTCAGCGCCAGGATCTGGGCGGCTATGGCCTTGGCCAGATCCGCCACCGCCGGCGAAATGCGTTCCACGATCTCGCCGGCGGCGAGCTTATGCGTCATACCCAGCACATCGGTGAAAGAAAGCTTCTTACGGACATCGCCCAGCTTGCGCTTCAGCATCTCCGCCACCTTGAAATCCAGCAGATATGCCTGGGAAACCGCCTCGGTGATCTCGTCGCCGGCGAACGGCACCATGCCGTAGCCGATAACCGACCCGTCGCGGGTAATGGCGACGTCGGAAGTGCCTGCGCCCACATCCACGAGCGCCAGATTGAGATGGCGCATCGTCGGTGGAATGAGGACATTTATCGCGGCGATCGGTTCGAGAGTAAGAGTGGCCATCTCCAGGCCGGCCGTCTCGATGGCCGCCTGCAGCGAATCGATGACCTGGCGCGGCAGGAAAGTCGCGATCACCTCGATTGTCGCGCTTTTGCCGCGCTGGCCGACCAGCGTCTTCATCGTCGTGCCGTCGAGGGTGAAGCGCACGACGCTGTAGCCCACGCAATAATAGCCGGTGGGGTCGGAGACCGCCTTGGTCGTCGCCAACTGGTGCTGCGCCGCCTGGATGGCCGCCAGCTCCAGCGCCCGTTCGTCGTCGCCCGTCAGGGCGCCGCGCCCGCCGCAGTCAATCTCCGCGCCGGCCCTCAGCGTGCAAAGCGCCCGGCCGGCGGCGGCCACCGACACCTTCTTCAGCTCGCCGACCTCGTCGGTGAGGCGGGCGGTGACGCTGGCCAGCACTTTGGCCACCTCGGGCACATCATGAATCTGCCCGTCCAGCATCGCGCGCGTCGTATGCTCATGTCGTTCGGCGACCAACACCCTGATGCCGGCGGCCGTCTGCTCGCCCACCAGGCCGACGACGCTGCGGGTGCCAATATCGAGGGCAAAAAGCAGCTTCTTATCCATAGGCCGTTCTCCTTATAAAACAAAACAGTATATTATTCTTCGCCTTTCGCGCGGGATTTCCTTTTCCCGACCCCGCAGGCGGAAAACCCTGGTGCAATTTGTCAGAAAAATTTCGTCACCCGCGGAAGGTATAAAAGCAGCGACGGCGAATATGATAATTAGTAATAGTACCAGGTAATATGAATTGTTAACAAGGAGGCATCGCGATGCAGACCAACTGGTGCGAACACCCGGACAAAACTTGTCGGTATACCACCCTGAAATACAACTTCGCCAGCGGAGAAGTACTTCTCAGGGTTCAGATTTGGATGTGTCCGGAGTGCGGGGTACACGGCGCCGACACCGAGATCGTCGAACCCCATCTCCCCCAAAAGCACGGCGTGGCGATTTAAGTGGCGATTTAAAAGGACGAACCGGGCAACAGCCCGGTTCGTCCTTTTTCCGCTGTGGGTATATTTGGCGGGGCCGTTCTGGTAAAATATTGTTTAGGGCTTTGTGCCCCGGTCACAGCGAAACCCACCCCGGGAGGGATAAAACGTGCTAACAACGCTCACCATCAGCGAATTCACCGCCAGGCTGGCCTCCCAAGAGCCCGCCCCCGGCGGCGGCAGCGCGGCCGCCCTGTCCGGCCTCCTTGGCGCCGGCCTGGTCGAAATGGCCATCAGCCTGACCCGCGGCCGCAAAGAGTTCGCCGCCCACGAGGCGCTGCTCGCCGAACGGGAAGCGGCGCTCGGCCGCCTGCGCATCGACCTCCAGCTCCTCATCGACCGCGACGCAGCCGCCTTTACCGCCGTCATGTCCGCCTACGCCCTGCCGGCTGAAACCATGGCCGCGCAGGAAACCCGCGCCGCCGCCATCCAGCAGGCGATGAAAGAAGCGGCCGAAGTGCCGCTCCTCACCGCCCGCGCCTGCCTGGCCGTGCTCCAGATCGCCGCAGAAGTGCTCGGTGCCGTCAATCCCCACGCCGTCAGCGATCTCACCGTCGGCGTCCTCTCCTGCCACGCCGGCCTCATGGGCGCGCTTTTAAACGTCGCCGTCAACCTGCCCGAGCTTACGGACCAAACATTGGTGCACGCACTCCGCGAGCAGTCGCGGCTTCTCCGCGTCCGCGCCGCCGAACTCGCCACCGCCATCGAAGCAAAAGTTTACAGCGACCCCGCCTTCGCCGTCATGCGGGAATAGCGCCATGGGGGTGATAATCGTCGCCCTCGCCGCCGGCGTAGCCCTCGGGGCCTGCCGCCTGCTGCCCGCCGGCTGGCTTGCCGTCCTCGGCCGGCTGATGACGGCTACCCTGTTCGTCATGCTTGCCGCCCTCGGGGCGCAGATCGGCGCCGACCGGGAACTGCTCGCCAACCTCGGACCGCTGGGCTGGCGCGCGTTCGTCATCAGCGCCCTCAGTGTCGCCGGCAGTATCGTCGCCCTCTGCCTCGCCGCCAAAAACCTCCGTCTCCCGGGCGGCCCCTCCGGAAAGGGGGGCAGCTAATGGCCCTGCTCGTCGCCGCCGCCGTCCTCGGCGGCGTTCTCCTCGGCTGGGCGGCGCTGCCGCCGTCCGCCGTCGCCTACCTCGACACCGCCGTCACCGCCATCCTCGCCTTTCTCGTCTTCCTCGTCGGCATCGACATCGGCGGCAATCGCGACGCCTGGCGGCAGGCTGTGGCCGCCGGGCCGCGCCTTCTCCTCGTGCCGCTCGCCGTCGCCGCCGGCAGCCTCGCCGGCGCCGGACTGGCCGGCGCGCTCTTGGGCATGCCAGTCAGGGAAGCGGTGGCCGTAGGGGCCGGCTTCGGCTGGTACAGCCTCTCCGGCGTCCTCATCGCCGCCACCTACAGCGTCGAACTCGGCGCAGTCGCCTTCCTGGCCAACGTCGCCCGCGAACTCATGGCCTTCCTGCTCATCCCCGTCCTCGTCGCCCGCATCGGCAAACTGCCGGCCATCGCCCCCGGCGGCGCCACCACCATGGACTCCACTCTGCCCCTCATCACCCGGGTCACCGACGCCCCGACCGCCCTCGTCGCCTTCGTCAGCGGCCTCGTCCTTACCGCTGCAGTACCGATTATAATCCCGATAATCCTTGCGATGTAAAAAGGGGCAGGTGCGAAAGCGCCTGCCCCAGAAATAATATATAGCCTCAGCTCGTTTCTTAGTTTCCCTTCGCCTTCTTAAGGCTCAGCGAAATCCGGCCCCGTCCCTCGTCCACGCCGAGGATGAGGCAGTCGATGATATCGCCGACCGACACCACATCGAGCGGGTGGCGGAAAGGCTTGTCGCTCAGCTCCGAACGGTGGACCAGGCCGTTCGTCTTGACGCCGATATCGGCGAAAACGCCGAAATCGGTCACATTATGGACGGTACCCTTCACCACCGAGCCGACCGTCAGATCGGACAGCTTGACGATATTCTTGCGGGTCAGCGGCTGCGGCAGGTCCTCGCGCGGGTCGCGGCCCGGCTTGGCCAGCGCCGCCAGGATATCCCGCACCGTCGGCTCGCCCGCCCCCAGGGCGGCGGCCAGCTCGGCAGCCTTCGCCTGCGGCAGTTCGCCCTGCAGCCCGGCCAGCTTCTCCTTGTCGGCCAGATCGCCGACCGCGAACCCCAGCCTGGCGAGGATCGCCTCGGCCAGGTGGTACGACTCGGGATGCACCGGCGTATTATCCAGCGGATTGGCGCCGCCCGCCAGCCGCAGGAACCCGGCGCACTGCGTGAAGGTCGCCTGCCCCAGGCGCGGCACCTTTAAAAGCTGCTTGCGGTCCGCGAACGGGCCGCTCTCGTCGCGGCGGGCCACGATATTCTTCGCCACCGCCGCGTTAATACCGGCCACATACGTCAGCAGCTCGGCCGACGCGGTGTTGAGCTCTACGCCGACATGGTTGACGCACGACTCCACCACGCTCGTAAGCGTCCCGCCAAGCTCCTTCTGGTCGACATCGTGCTGGTACTGGCCGACGCCGATCGACTTGGGATCGATCTTCACCAGCTCGGCCAGCGGGTCTTCCACCCGACGGGCGATCGACACCGCTCCCCGCAGCGACACATCCAGGCCGGGCAGTTCGTCCTTGGCCAGCTTCGAAGCTGAATAAACCGACGCCCCCGCCTCGTTCACGATCAGATAGCGCACAGCCAGCCCGTGGCTGCCGATCAGCCCGGCCACGAACTCCTCCGTCTCATAAGAAGCCGTCCCGTTGCCGATCGCCACCAGGCTTACCCCGTGGCGCCTGATAGCCTCCAGGACAACCTCGGCCGCCTGGCGGCGCTGATTGTCGCTCGCCGTAATATACAGCGTCGACGTCGCCAGCACCGCCCCAGTCGGGCTGATTACCGCCATCTTGCACCCCGTCCGGTAGCCAGGGTCGAGGCCCATCACCGTATGGCCTGACAGCGGGGCCGCCAGCAGCAGCTGGCGCAGATTGAGGCCGAAAACGCGGATAGCCTGCTTCTCGGCGTTCTCCGTAAGCTGGTTGCGGACCTCCCGCTCCAGCGACGGGAACAGCAGGCGCTTATAGCCGTCGGCAACCGCCGCGCGGAGCAGATCGGCGAAGATCGACGGCCGGGCCACCACAGCGCGGGCCACCATATCGACATTGGTATCATGGGCGGTCGCCAGCTCGACCTTCAGCGCTTCCCTGCGCTCGCCCCGGTTTACGGCCAGCATCCGGTGGGACGGGATGCGTCGCACCGGCTCGCGGTACTCGCGGTAATTCAGATACTCCTGGCCCTCCGCCTCGGGAACCGCCAGGCTCGTCGCGATCTCTCCCCCGGCCCACAGCTGCTTGCGGATCATCGCCCGGATATCGGCCCGTTCGCTTATCCCCTCGGCAACGATATCCTGCGCCCCGGCCAGGGCGGCCTCGGCCGAATCTACACCCTTTTCCGCGTCGACATACCCGGCGGCGATTGCCAGCGGGTCGCCCTCGGCAAGCTCCTGGGCCAGCATCAGCTCGGCCAGCGGCTCCAGTCCCCGTTCGCGGGCGATCTGGGCCCGGGTGCGCTTCTTCGGCCGGAACGGCAAATAAAGATCCTCCAGCTCCTGCAGCTTGACCGCCGCCTTGATCGCCGCCTCCAGCTCGGGAGTAAGCTTGCCCTGTTCGGCGATGCTCGCCAGGATCTCATCCTGGCGCTTGATGAAATTGCGCAGATACTGCACCCGCTCCTCCACGGCGCGGATCTTCTCCTCATCCAGCTCGCCGGTCGCCTCCTTGCGGTAGCGGGCGATAAAAGGCACCGTATTGCCCTCGTCCAAAAGCCTGGAGGTCGCATCCACCTGGGCCGGCCTTACGCCCAGCTCGCGGGCCACGACCGAAGGAATTTCGCTTGTCTGCACACCGTCACCAACCTTTGCTTATACGGCCGTTGATAAACCGCCATCTGCGTCGCACCCGCAAGGGGCAGGCCGCAGTTCTAGGCGCTGAAGCGCCAAGAACTTGCGCACTTGTTCCGTCGGCCGTTTGCTAGCGTACGTTCCGAGTACGCGTCGCGGCACGCCCGACGGAGCCGCCTAGCATCTGGCGGTTTCTGAACGGCCTAAACTATTCGTATTTTTATATTATATCATAAACCCCGGAGGGCCCTTCCATGCTGCCCGTAAAAGCCTACATGCGCCGACAGATTTTCCGGCTCGCCTGGCCGGTAATACTCGAAATGTCCGCTGTCATGCTCGTCAGCATCGTCGTCACCGCCATGGTCGGGCGGTTTGGCGCCGTCAGCCTGGCGTCCGTCGGCCTCGCCACCATGGTCCAGTTCTCCAGCGCCATGGTATTCGCCGCCGCCGGCACAGGCTCGGCGGCCATCGTCTCCCGCGAAGTCGGCGCCGGCAACTGGGCCGCCGTCCGCGCCGTCACCGGGCAGGCCGTGCTGCTCGCCGCCCTCTTCGGCGCCGTCCTCGCCCTGGCAGGGTTCGCCGCCGCCGGGCCGGTATTCGCCGTCATCGGCGCCGACCCCGCGGTCGCGGCCTTATCCGCCGACCTGCTGCGCATCATGTTCCTCTTCACTCCCCTCTACCTCGTCATGGCCGTCGGCAACGCCATCCTGCGGGGGATGGGGGACACGCGGCGGGCCTTCGTCATCACCACCGCCACCAACCTCATCGGCCTCGCCGTCAGCGCCGCCCTCGCCTTCGGCTGGGTCGGCCCCGTCCTCGGCGCCCGCGGGGTCGCCTGGGGCAACACCTTCTATCAACTCCTGGGCGGCGTTACCGTCCTCGCCGCCCTCGCCGCCGACCCCCGCATCCGGCTTACGCCGGGCATGGTCCTGCGCTACGACCGCGCCGTCGTCGCCCGCATCCTCGCCATCAGCCTGCCGGCCGCCGGCGAACAGCTCGCCATGCAGGGCGGCCGCATCGTCTTCACCTTCATGCTCGCCGGCGTCGGCACCGTCCAGTTCGCCGCCCACCAGATCGCCGTCCAGGCCGAATCCCTCTCCTTCATGCCCGGTTTCGGCCTCTCCGTCGCCGTCATGACCCTCACCGGCATCAACCTCGGCAGGGGGCTGCCCCACCGGGCCCGGCAATATGTATGGCAGACCGGCAAAATAGCTCTTATCGGCATGGGCGCTATGGGCATAATTTTCCTCGTTTTTGCCCGGCCGCTCACCGCCCTGTTCATCGACGACCCCGCAGTGCTCTACTGGAGCACCCTCTGCGTCATGATTGCCGCCCTCGAGCAGCCGACCATCGCCATCACCTACGTCCTCGCAGGCGCGCTCCGCGGTGCCGGCGACACCAAATGGCCCATGTACGTCACCACCCTGGGGGTCTGGGTCGCCCGCATGCCGCTCATCTACCTCCTCATCGTCGTCCTGCGCTTAGACATCACCATCGCCTGGCTGGTCACCGCCGCCGACTTCCTGCTGCGCAGCCTCGTCCTGTGGCGGCGCTTCGCCAGCGGCAGCTGGGAAAAAGCCAAAAATATTTAGCATAATTTGCCTGCACCCTCAATATATAGAAGTAGTACAATTACGTGGGGGTGGCGGTGTGCAAGCAGTGTGGAATAGCGTTATCAGCGGTTTTGAGGTGGTGAAACCCTTCCTGGCGGCCATAATCGTCATCGCCCTGCTGGTGCTGGTCGGCGACCGCGGCGGCAAGGCGGCGATCAAGCGTAACAACCCCTGTCTGGCGGCGCTGTGCATCTTCACATTCGCCCTTGGCACAGGCATGGCTTCCTGGTTCCTCGTCCTGAAGCCCCTGTTCGTTTTCGCCGGGGCGTCCTTTGCCCTAAGCTATCCGCTGGTCATGATGTACTGGGCCTTCTGGCTGCTGGTCGGCGTCCTCATCTCCGCCAAGAAACTCATCTACGAGAACCTCAAGCGGCAAGGGCAGCTACCCTAATACGCCAGGCGCCACACAAACGAAAAGCCCCGCTTCAATCCCGAAGCGGGGCTTTTTTTGTCCAGGACGGTCAGCCGGCGATCAGTTCGGTGATAACGATATTGGGCTTGAGCACCAGATCGATATCGGTGTGGCCGTAATCTTCGATAACCCGCACCACCGGCCGCAGGGGGAAATGGACCCTATTAGTTACGACATAACCCATCCGGCCGATATTCAGGCGAACGAGGCTGCCGACCGGGAAAAGGGCCGCCGTATTGAGGAAAGCGCGCAGCAGATTCAGGTCGAACAGGCTGTTGCCGCCGGCCACCATCCCGTCGATGATCGTCTGGCGCGACTCGCCGCTCTGCTCGCTCGCGTTCATCACATTATCGAAATGATTCACGATGCGCACCAGCCGCGACAAAGGGTGAACATCCTTGGCCAGCAGGCCCTTGGGATGCCCCGAACCATTGAAAGCCTCGTGATGCTCGGCGGCGATCCTCGGCACCGCGGCGCTCACATTGCTGCGCAGCAACAGTTCGCGGCCGTAGATAGTATGGAGAAAAGCCTTATCCTGATCGCCCGCCGGCAGCATCGACTTGCCGAGATCGTGGAAGAGGGCGCCGAGGGCGAGGTCGCGCAGAATACTACGTTCGAATTTCAGATACAGGCCGGTGATGACCGCCAGCAGGCAAACATTCACGGCGTGCTGCGTCTCATCCTCGCTCGGCTGGCGCACCTGCACATTAACGACATGGTCGATCTGCCCCGCGGCTTCGTCGATGACGCTGTCCACGACCGAACCGACGCGCTGCATATGAGCGGCCGGGGGCCGGAAATTAAGGATATCCCACGCCTTCATCTGAAACAGCGCGCTGAAGCATTCCCTCAGCTCGGTTCGCAGCGCGGGACTGATAACCTTCGCTTGTTTGAGCGACTCGGCGTAGGGGTCGAAAACACAGACACCCTCGACGCCGAGGCGTTTGAGGCGGGCGATATACGATCTCGTAAGGGCTATTCCCTTTTCCAGCAGCAAATTGCCGCGCTCGTCAACAACATCCTGGGTCAGCACCATGCCCGCGCCGGCATCCTCTATCCGCATTCCGTACCACCTCCTTGCCGCAAAAAATGCCACTATACCAATTATATATCTTATTCAGGGGGGCGGGAATGCCGAATCGTCCCGAATATGTGGGACTTAAGTCTCATATTAAAGCAAAAGGCCGCCTGACGCAAGCGTGCGGCGTCATAAATCTCACCCTCGCCGACTGGGCGCATATTCCTGTCCGCCGTGGCGCATGCTATTGTTGATACAAGCGAAAGGGGGGATTTGATAGTGTTGTCGGCCAAAGAATTGATGCACCTGGAAGACTTTCTGACAATGGAACAGACTTGCGCGAAAACCCTCAACTATTTTTCCAACCAACTGCAAGACAACCAGGGCAAGCAGCTTCTCCAGCAGATGGCGCAGCGCAACCAGCAGAGCTTCCAGACCATCAGCAAACATCTAAATTCGGGACAAAACCTTCAGTAAAGGGGTGAACACCGTGGTTCAAATGTCGGGACAAGGCCAGCAAAGCCAGCAAGGCCAGATGAGCGGCCAAAGCGCGCAGGTTTCCGATCGCGACATCATGCAGGTCTGCCTCAATGAATCCAAGCATATGGCAGCCTCGCTCAACATCTACATCCAGGAAGCGGCCAACGAACAGCTGCGGCGGGACTATATGACCATCCTCGGCGAAATCTACGGCCAGGAAAAGCAGCTCTACGACTACATGCAACAGAAAGGCTACTACAACGCCAAAAACGCCACCCCGCAGGACATCGCCCAGGCCCAGAGCAAGTTCAGCGGCCAGGGGCAACAGCAGCAGCAGGGGCAACAGCAGCAGCAGGGGATGCAGTAGTAAAATAGTCCCGTGGTTCTAGGACCGCGGGACTATTTTTCCGTTTGGGACTTGACTTTATTTCTTGGACTAATGTAAAATAAAAAATAAATATAAATGGATAACGATTATTCGTTACCTGTATTCATTGGAAGTAGGTGTTTTCGGTGGAAAACCGGGTAACCGCCCAGCTGCGGGAGAAAGGCTTCAAAGTCACCCCCCAGCGCTTGGCCATCTATAAAGTTTTGGCCAACACCAAAGCCCACCCCAGCGCCGAGATGATCTTTCAGCAGCTTCAGCCGTACTATCCGACGATGAGTTTGGCGACCGTCTACAAAACCGTGGAAATCCTCAAAGAAATAGGCCTCATCCAAGTGCTTAACGCCGGAGAAGACAGCTTCCGCTACGACGCGGACATCAGCATGCATCCCCATATCCGTTGCCTCCAGTGCGGCAGGGTCGACGACATCCATGACATCGACATCGCGGCATTCATCGGCCAGGTTGCCGACAAGACCTCTTACCGCCTTACCGGCCAGCAATTCTACTTCTACGGCTACTGCCCGACCTGTCAGGGCAAACCTACCAACTGACATTACGGAGGTGACAGACATGGCGGTATTCAAATGCGCAGTCTGCGGCGCCACTACCGAAGGGCGCTGCAAGCCTGGGAAATGTGCCCAGTGCGGTGCCCCCAAAGACAAGATCGAGAAGCAATAACAGGTCGGCTGGCTAAAAAGTCCATCTGCTGCGTTGTTCCTCAGAGCGCTTGCTAGCGTACATCCGAGTACGCGTCGCGGCGCGCTCTTCCGGTACGCCTTGCATCTGGAGCTTTTTATCTCAGCCGCGGCAAACCCAGAAATCTCCGAACCCGTCATGCGACGGGTTTTTTCTTTTGCTACAGGAACCAGCCTGCAGATTGCCGAATAAAGCCCCGAAAAGGAGGTAAGGGAAATGAACATCGCCCAATACATCGACCACACCCTGCTGAAAGCCGACGCCACCGTCGACGACATCGTCAAACTCTGCAACGAAGCTGACGAGCACCGCTTCGCGGCCGTCTGCGTAAACCCCGTCTACATCGACCTCGCCGCCCACATCCTCGCCGGCAGCGGCGTGCGGGTCGCCACCGTCGTCGGCTTCCCCCTCGGCGCCACCTTCACCGCCGTCAAAACGCTCGAAACGCGCGAAGCCATTCAGCGTAAAGCCGACGAAATAGACATGGTCATGAACATCGCCGCCGCCAGAGCCGGCCACTGGGACGCGGTCACCGCCGACATCCGCCAGGTTGTCGCCGCCGCCGCCGGCAAAACTGTCAAAGTCATCCTCGAAACAGCCTTCCTCACCGACGACGAAAAGCGCCGCGCCTGCGAAGCGGCCGTCGCCGCCGGCGCCGGCTTCGTCAAAACCTCCACCGGCTTCGGCCCCGGCGGCGCCACCGTCGAGGACGTCCGTCTCATGCGGGCGGCCGTCGGCGACAAAACGGGAGTCAAAGCCTCAGGCGGCATCCGCACCCGCCAGCAGGCCGAGCTCATGATCGCTGCTGGCGCCACCCGGCTGGGCACAAGCGCCGGCGTCGCCCTTCTTTAGTTAACATAAAATACCGGTAGGCGCGGACCACTCCCTGTGCTATAATGGGTTGCCTGTTAGCAGATAGGGAGGAGGGGAGGTCTGTGCGCAAAATGGTCATACTGGCAGTTTCTGTTGCCGCCGTCGTCAGCCTGGTTGCGGCCGCGCTTCTTCCGGCGCCGCTCAGGCCGCAGATGCTGCTCTACCCTTTGGCCCGCCAGGCGGCCCAGGCCAAGATGAATTACGAAACGCGCCAGCTTGCGACTTACGAAACGCCCCACTTCATCATAAAATACTCGCCCGCCGACCAGCCCGCCGTTCCCATAGTCGCCGAGGCGGCGGAAGCGGCCTACGCGCCCGTCACCGAAAGGCTCGGCTACGCCCCGTCCGGGAAAACCCTCGTCGTCCTCTATCGCGACCGGAGCGAACTCAACAAGACTTTCGGCTGGTCGGGCGACCAGAGCGCCATGGGCGTGTACTGGGGCGGCGTCATCCAGGTGCTGTCCCCCCACGCCTGGCTCAAGGACGGGACGGCCGGCGAATTCATCCGCTCCGGACCGATGGTCCACGAATACACCCACCTCGTCTTCGACCACATGAGCCGCGGCAACTATCCCCGCTGGTTCACCGAAGGCCTCGCCCAGTACCTCGAATACCGGGTCAACGGCTACGAATGGCGGACGGCCGGCAACTCCCTGCGCGGCCCCCAATACACCCAGGCCGAACTCGACCGCGACTTCGACAGCCTCGCCAACCAGGCGCTGGCCTACCGACAGTCGCTGGCCGCGGTGCGCTACATCGCCGCCGCCCACGGCGAAACCGGCCTCCAAAACGTCATCGCCGCCCTCGCCGCCGGCCGGTCCATCGAAGAAGCCGTCGCCGCGTCCCTGGGGATGGGCTACGCACAGTTCGCGGCGGAATGGCCCAGGTGGGCAATAGAAAACATGCAATAAAAGAAGAGGCACGCCTGCACGGCGTGCCTCTTCTTTTATTGCTCTACCCCTGGCCCTTGTCTTCCGGACGTTCGGCCACACTTTTCCAGATCTGCCGGACATACTCGGTGAGCTTTTCGTTCTGGTCCATGATCGCCTGTTGGTCGGCCTGGATGGGCGCCAGCTCGCGGCGGAGGAACTCCTGCGCCTGTTTCACGATTTTATCATAAGGTCCGCGCGCCTTTTTCCTGCGGAAAACAGCCATTTACATACCTCCTCGCGTCATCTACTACATAATATGCCGCCGGGCGACGAGCGGTTCCGCCGCCGCGGGAGTCCCCCCCAGGCATAAAATTGCCATGATTGGGAATTTTAGTAGGAACCAAAGAATACCGGAGGCTGCTATGACAAGTCAACGCATCCTATTTTCCGGCGGGCTGCTGCTCTTCCTGCTCAGCATCGCCTACGGGCTGTTCCACGACAGCATCCTCCTCCCCGCCCGGCACCAGGCGCTGCACTACAACCTCGACATGGCCCTCAACATGGCGGCCAAAGGCGACATCACCATGGCCAGCGCCTTCGCCGGCCAGTTCGCCCAGGAAAACGGGGCCGGGGAAATTCAGGCCCGCATCCCCCTGCACCTCGCGCTCGCGGGAGCAATGACCGCCATCCCCCTGTGGCTGACCCCCAGGCTTGATATCAGCGAACGCATGAAGCGCATCATGGCCCTTTTCCTCGTCACCGGCGGTCTGGTGCTGGCAGCCGGGGATTTCGTCAGCGTATCCGCCGCGCCGGGGCCGGGCCGTTACCTCGTGCTCGCCGGCTACGCCTGGCTGGCGCTGGGGTTGTTCGGCTACCTGCTGTACGCCGGCCTGTTCGTCTGGCTCCACGAAGAAGAGCGTCACTCAAAGCGGGGGTAGCCTATGCTTTCGCGGCGGGAATTCATCAAACTGTGTCTGGCGGCGACAGCCACGACCGGCCTCGCCGACCTCCTCGTCCCCGTCCTGAGGCAGGCTTGCGCCCAAAGCGCGCTGCCCCGGCCGCCCGTCGTCTGGCTTGAGCTTGGCTCCTGCACAGGCGAGAGCATATCCCTCGACAACACCAAAAACCCCGGCCTGTACCAGCTGTTTACAGAGTTCCTCGACCTCCGTTACCACTGGCTGTACAACGCCGTCCAAGGCGACGCGGCCGTGCGCGTGCTGCTCGACACCGTCGAAAAAGAGGCCGGCAAATACTGGCTGGTCGTCGAAGGCTCGGTCATGACTGCCGCCAACGGCCGTTACAACCACGTCTACTCCCTCGGCGGACAAATGGTCACCGGCGTGGCCGCCCTGCAAGAGTTCGCCCCCAAGGCGCGCCACATCATCGCCGTCGGTGACTGCGCCTCCTTCGGCGGGCCGGCGGCTGCCCATCCAAACCCCGGCGGCGCCAAAGGCGTCTGGGACGTCATCACCGACCGGGTCGTCGTCAACATCCCCGGCTGCCCCAGCCACCCCGACTGGATGACCGGCACCTTTAGCCACCTCCTCCTTTACGGCCTGCCAGAGCTCGACGCCTACAACCGCCCCAAACTCTTCTTCAGCCGCACCATCCACGACCAATGCCAGCGCCGCCAGCTGTTCGAGGACGGCATCTTCGCCGCCTTCCCCGGCGACGACGGCTGCCTCTACAAAGTCGGCTGCAAAGGCCCGGTCACCCACGCCGACTGCCCCAACCGCCAGTGGAACAACTACGTCAACTGGCCCGTCAAGGCCGGGACGCCCTGCATCGGCTGCGCCAGCCCTCATTTTCCCGACGGCATGATGCCCTTTTATAGCCACCTGCCCGACATCAAAACCCGGGCCGTCTCCGCCAGCGTCAAGAAAATCGGCGTCGCCTTCGCCGCCCTGGGAGTGGGGGCGGTAGCCACCCACCTCGCCGCCGGCGTCTTCGCTCGCCGCATCCACAAGCACTACCTCGACGGCACCAAACCCAGCGACCCCACCCCGCCGGAAAACCTCGCCCAGGTCAAACAGGAACTCGACGACCTCATCCGCCAGCAGAACGCCCTGATAAGCGAAGCCAGGAAGCTCGAAACCGCCGCGCCGCGCCGCCGGAAAAAATCCTGGCTGCGGCGCCTCATCGGCTTCTGGCGCACCGAGGACAAAACCGGAAAGGACAAATAATGGCCAGAAAGACCATATTCCCCATGACACGTGCCCACGAACCCATCAGAGTCGACGTGGAAGTGGCGGGCGGCCGGGTGACCGACGCCTGGATCAGCAGCCACCTCTACCGCGGCTGGGAGCAGATGATGATCGGCCGCGACGTCCGCGACTCCATCCTCTTCACCCAGCGCATCTGCGGCATCTGCTCGAGCGCCCACGCCGTCGCCGGCAGCCTCGCCCTCCAGCAGGCCACCGGCCTCGCCCCCACCGTCAACGGCCAGCACCTCACCAACCTCATCCTCGCCGCCGACACCATCCAGAACCACCTCCGCCACTTCTACCTCCTCACCCTGCCCGACTACGCCGCCGGGCCTGACACCCCCCCTTGGACGCCCCGGCCCGCCAAACCCGACCTCAGGCTGCCCCCCAAAGCCAACGCCGCCCTCGTCGAACATCTCCCCACGGCCATCCGCATAGCGGCGGCAGCCCACGAACTTATGGCGATGTTCGGCGCCAAAGCCCCCCATCAGCAGACCATCATGGTCACCGGCGTCACCGAGCGGCTCGACGCTGACAAAATCAAGGCCGCCACCGCCCTCCTGCGCGAAATCACATACTTCGTCGAAGGCGCGCACCTTCCCGACGTCCAGACCATCGCCGCCCACTACCCCGACTACCACACCATCGGCAAGGGCGTCGGCAGCTTTATGTCCTTCGGCATGTTCCCCGAGCCGCACACCGGCCTGCGGGCCCTCAAAGCCGGCGTCCGGTTCGCCGACGGTACCGCCGAGGAGCTCGACGCCGCCCAAATAAGCGAAGACGTCCTCTACGGCTGGTACCGCGAAGGGACCGGCGGTCGTCCGGACACCGAAAGCACCGTCCCCGACCCCGACAAACCCGGCGCCTACTCCTGGACCAAAGCCCCCCGCTACAGAGGGCTGCCCTGCGAAGGCGGCCCCCTGCCGCGGGGCATCATCAACGGCGATTACCGCGGGAAAGGAACCGGCGTCGCCGACCGCATCCTCGCCCGCGCCCAGGAAACGCTCAAATTCTGCCGCCTCGCCGAAGACTGGCTCGCCCGGCTCGTCCCCGGCCAGCCCACCCTGCAGCCGTACACCCTGCCCCCCCGCGGCGAAGGCGTAGGCCTCACCGACGTCATGCGCGGCTCCCTCGGCCACTGGCTCAAATTCGCCGACGGCAAAATCAGTCACCACCAGATCATCACCCCCACCGCCTGGAAATTCTCCCCCCGCGACGCCCGCGGCAAGCGGGGGACGGTCGAAGAAGCGCTCATCGGCACCCCCGTGGCCGACGAAGCGAGTATGGTCGAGGTGGGGAGGGTGATTCGCTCGTTCGACCCCTGTTTCACCTGCGCCGTCCACGTGATTAGTGCCCCAGGGGCGAAGCCCCTGGTATTTTAGCGGCCGCCCAGCAGCCCCCATCTGCGGCGTTGTTCCGCCGGGCGCTTGCTAGCGTACATCCCGGTACGCGTCGCGGCACGCCCGGCGGAGCCGCCTAGCATCTGGGGGCTTCTGAACGGCCGCTCGCCTGTTCGGAGAAAACGAAAAACGCCGCTAACTTTATTAGCGGCGTTTCCCCTATATCGTCCCGACCAGATCGAAGTCACGCCGTATTCCCGGCATGCCCGGCTTCCAGCCCGCCGGCACTCCCTCGCCGGTCGCTTCGCCGTACTGGATGCCCGCCAGCGTGCGCACGATCTCCTTCACATTTCGGCCCACCTCGCGCGGGTACACTGAAAAATAGCGGATGCGTCCCTCTGGATCGATAATGAACGACGCCCGGAAGGCCGCGCCCGTCTTCGTGCCCCACACCCCGTAGGCGCGGGCGATCGCCCCCGAACGGTCGGACAATAGGGGATACTGCACCTGGCTGGCGCTGGGCGAGGTTTCGTGGAAAACCTTGTGGGCATAAACGCTGTCCGTGCTGATCGCGATGGCTGTGGCGCAAAAATCTTTCAAGCAGGGGTAAATGTCGGCAACTGCCGCCAGTTCGGTCGGTCAGACAAATGTGAAATCGCTCGAATAGAAAAACAGCAGCAGCCACATGCCGCGAAAATCGCTCAGGCCGACCTCGATCTCCTTCCCCCGGAAATAGGCCGGCGCGCGGAAATCGGGCGCCCGGTCCTCGGGGTGGAAGCACTGGCGGGCCGGCGGTAAAGGCTTGCACTCCTCCATAAAAGCGCCTCCTTCGATGTTTTATATATCCTATGCCGGTCCTGCTTGTTATGTAACCTTTTCGCTCGCCCGCATCCGCCGCTGCGGGTGTTGAATTATTTTCCTCCCTCATGCTACAATAACCGTGACCGCGTACCGAAAGGAGACCACCCATGAGCATCTTCCACGCCTGCGACATCCGCGGCCTCGCCGGGCGCGACCTTACCGACGTCGCCGCCCGCAAAATCGGCCTCGCCGTCGGCCTCAAGCTCGCCGGCCAAAAAGTCGTGGTCGGCGGCGACATCCGCCTCTCCACCCCGGCCCTCCAGGCCGTCGTCACCGAAGCCCTCGTCGAATCCGGCTGCCATGTCCTCGACATCGGCACCGTCAGTACCCCCGTCTTCTCCTACGCCCTGCAGAAAACGGCGGCCGCAGGCGGCGTCATGGTCACCGCCTCCCACAACCCCGCCCCCTATAACGGCTTCAAGCTCGTCCTCGGCCCCGAGCCGGTCAGCGAAGCCGACATCGCCGACATCGCCCGCCTCGTCGCCGCCGGCGCCCGCACCACGGGCGGCGGCAGCCACACCAGGCTACCCGTCGCCGCCGACTACCTCGCCTACACCGCCGCCCGGGCCGAAAAAGGCAGCCTCAAAATCGTCCTCGACGCCGGCAACGGAGCCGTCTCGCGCCTCGCCCCCGCGCTCTTCCGCAGCCTCGGCTACGACGTCATAGAGCTATACTGCCGGCCAGACGGCAGCTTTCCCCACCGGCCCCCCAACCCCGCCCTCGCCGAAAACCTCGCCGCCCTCGGCGCCGAGGTCCGCCGCACCGGCGCCGCCCTCGGCGCCGCCTTCGACGGCGACGGCGACCGCGTCGGCTTCGTCGACGAAACCGGCCGGCCCCTCGACAACGACGACATCATCGTCCTCCTCGCCAGGCACTACCTCGCCGCCGGCCCCGGCGCCGTCGTCTACGACGCCAAATGCTCCATGGTCGTCGCCGAAGAGATCGCCAAAGCCGGCGGCCGCGCCGTCATGGCCCGCGCCGGCCACACCTTCAGCAAACAAGCCTTCCGGCGGGAGAACGCCCTCTTCGCCGGCGAAATCAGCGGCCACTTCTTCTTCCGCGAACTCGGCTACGACGACGGCGCCTTCGCCGCCCTCAAAGTCGCCGAAATCGTCGCCGCCCGCGGTCCCCTCTCCGTCCTCGCCGACAGCGTCCCCGACTACCTCCTCACCCCCGACATCCGCATCCCTTACCCCCACCCCGACAAAGAAGCCGTCATCGCTGCGGCAGCGGCGGTCCTTGCTCCCTACCGCCCCAACCTCATCGACGGCGTTCGCATCGAATTTCCCGACGGCTGGGGCATGATCCGCGCCTCAGTCACAGAGCCCCTCTTCACCTTCCGCTTCGAAGCCAAAACCGCCGCGCGCCTCAAGGAGATCGGCGAAATCCTCCTCGGCGCCCTGCCTCCCTCGCTGCAGGAAGCCGTCCGGCCCAGGATAACCCCCGGCTGAGCCAATCCAGCTTCTGACAAGAGGAATTGTGGTTTTTTGTCGCGAATAACATTAAATACCACAGCATATTGTCCTCAAAGGAGCTTGTCATGCAGATACACGTCCTGGCCAGCGGCAGCACCGGCAACGCCACCCTCATAAATATGGCCGGCGCCAACATCCTCGTCGACGCCGGCATCAGCTGCCGGCGGATCAAAAACGCCCTCGCCGCCGTCGGCACAGCCGTCGAAGACCTCGACGCCGTCCTCGTCACCCACGAACACCGCGACCACGTCGCCGGCCTGCCCACCCTCAGCCGCAAATACCGCCTGCCCATATACGCCCGCGCCGCCGCCTGGCAAGCCATGGACGACGACGGCATCGGCGCCTGCGTCGCCGGCGAATGCCGCCGCGAACTGCCCGCCAGCCTCGACATCGGCAACCTCAAAATCGAGCCCTTCAGCACCTCCCACGACGCCGCCGACCCCGTTGGCTTCAGCTTCTACCACAGCAATAAAAAATGCAGCCTCGCCACCGACCTCGGCTTCGTCACCGACACCGTAAAAAAAGGCCTCGCCCTCGCCGACGCCATCGTCTTCGAAGCCAACCACGACGTCGACATGCTCAAACAGGGCAAATACCCCTGGTTCCTCAAACAGCGCATCCTGTCAAACCGCGGCCACCTCGCCAACACCGACGCCGGCTGGACGCTGGCCCGCCTGCCGCGCAAAAGCCACTGCCACGTCTTCCTCGCCCACCTCAGCCAGGAAAACAACCGCCCCGAGCTCGCCGAAGCCACCGTCGCCGGCATCCTCGGCGAACAGGGCTGCCAGCTTGGCAAAGACATAACCCTCACCCTCACCCACCCCGATCAGACCGCCAGCCTCAAGTAACGACAAGGAGGATACGGTATGAAACAGCTGTACAAACGCCTCGCACCCTACTTCATCGTCGCCGTATTCGGCGCCCTCATCGGCGGCAGCCTCGTCCTCGGCTACGGCGTCCCCCACTTCGCCAAACCCGGTTTACCGGCCCCGGCGCCGCAGAACACCCTCCTGCCTCCCGTCGCCCACGCCCAGATATCCGAAGCCCGCAACACCCCCGTCGTCCGCGCCGCCCAGACCGTCGGCCCGGCCGTCGTCGGCATAACCAACAAAGGCTACGTCCGCGACTTCTTCAACCGCCAAATCCTCGTCGAGCAGGGCACCGGCTCCGGCGTCATCATCTCCGCCGACGGCTACATCGTCACCAACAACCACGTCGTCGAAAACGCCCAGGAGCTCACCGTCTCCCTCGCCGACGGACGCACCTTCACCGGCCGGCGCGTCGGCGCCGACCCCGTCACCGACCTCGCCGTCGTCAAAATCGACGCCACCGGCCTGCCGGCCGCCGTCCTCGGCGACTCCGACACCCTCCTCGTCGGCGAACCCGCCATCGCCATCGGCAACCCCCTCGGCCTCGAATTCCGCGGCAGCGTCACCGCCGGCGTCATCAGCGCCCTCAACCGCTCCATCGAGCTCGGCGAACGCCGCTTCAAACTCATCCAGACCGACGCCGCCATCAACCCCGGCAACAGCGGCGGCGCCCTCGTCAACGCCGACGGCCTCGTCATCGGCATCAACAGCGCCAAGCTCGCCGCCGCCGGCGTCGAAGGCATCGGCTTCTCCATCCCCGTCAACACCGTCCGACCCATCGTCAAGTCCCTCATCGAAAAAGGCAAAGTCGTCCGCGCCTACCTCGGCGTCGGCATCCTCGATAAAACCACCGCCGCCCGCTACGGCTACCAACTCAACGTCGACAAAGGCGTCTACGTCGCCGGCGTCCAGCCCGGCGGCCCCGCCGCCAAAGCCGGCATCCGCGAAGGCGACATCATCGTCGCCATCGCCGGCAAAGAAACCAACACCGTCGCCGACCTGAGAGCCGTCGTCGACGCCCAGCCCGTAGGCAGCCGGTCCGACGTCTCCGTCAGCAGGAACGGCCAGCTCTCCGCCCGCAGCGTCCTCTTCGAAGAAATGCCGAGCCAGTAACGCCATGCGCATCAGCATCGTCGCCGTAGGCAAAATAAAAGAACGCTACCTGGCCGAAGGCATCGGCGAATTCCTCAAACGCCTCGCGCCCTTCTGCCGGCTAGACATCGCCGAACTCGCCGAAGAAAAAATGCCTGACAGCCCCTCTCCGGCCGACAAAGCCAAAGTCCTCGCCAGGGAAGGGGAGAGGATCCTCAAAGCCGTCCGCCCCGCCAGCCACCTCATCGTCCTCGACCGCGGCGGCGCCCGCCTCTCCTCCGAAGACCTCGCCGCCCGGCTCGACGCCCTCGCCCTCGCCGGCAAAAGCGACCTCACCTTCGTCATCGGCGGCGCCTTCGGCCTCGCCCCCGCCGTCCTGGCGGCAGCCGCCGAAAAACTCTCCTTCTCCGCCCTCACCTTCACCCACCAGATGATCAGACTCCTCCTCGTCGAACAGCTCTACCGCGCCTTCAAAATCAGTCGCGGTGAACCATACCACTGGTAATGGCAAAAAATGACCTCAGCCTATGCAAAATGCGGGGTTGAGGTCAGGTAATTATCTGCTATAATTTCGAAAAATATAGCCTTTCAACTAATGTATCTTTAGGAAGATGATACTATTAACTTTTATTTATCCTAATGATGCATAATTACAGGAGGAGACTAAATGAAAAAAATATTTTTCTTTTTCACAGCAGTTATTGCTATTACCCTTTTCATGTCATTTCAGTCGGATGTTAAAGCGGCCTCTACGTGACGTCTAAATATACCTCCCGGTTCGGTTGAGGTTGTAGCATTAACTCAAGTTTATAAAGTTGGCGAAGCATTTCGCACTAGTGATGTAGGCATGCATATTTATTATGCTAAAAATCGTTCTAAATATCATGGACATAAAGAGTTAAAGTACTGGGCCAATGGAGTACCAATTGAAGAGGGCTACATATTTAAAACTCCCGGTAAAAAGACGATCACTATAAAATATCAGGGTAAGCAAGGCCAATATGATTTGCAGGTTTTTCCTGCTAACCTCAGCGCTAATATCAAAGAATGCTATATACTAAACGCTCCCCCAGAGTTTTCGTATAGACAAACATTAGGTTTATTCGACCCTTCCGATATTAAAGTAAGATGTGTTTATACCAATGGTGCATATGATGACTTTAGAGCTAGCGACTTAGAGTTTTATGCTAACGGTGTTAAATTATCTAAAGGATATAAGTTTAAAGAAGCTGGCAATAAAAACTTTGTTATTCGAATAGGAAACTATAATATTAAACAACCACTAACAGTAGTTCCTACCTTTGATAAGGCTGTAAGTCGTTATGAGCTTATAAATGAACCTGACCAAACCAAATATAAAGTTGGGGAAGCTTTTCATATCTGCAAATATACTGTTAGATGTTACTTTGAAGACAATACTACAGAGGATTATAGTGGTGATCAGCTTGATATAACTGCCAATGGCGTACAGATGCATGAAAACTATGTCTTTCTTAGTCCAGGGGACAAGAAAATTGTTATATCTCTTGGCGGTTTTAGGAAAACTTCAACTTTAACGGTAGAAAAGTAAAAAAAAATCAGCTAGGCGGATACGTTATGAAAATCTCCAAGAATGATGCATTGATATGGTTCGATTTCTTCGCCCAAATGCCTGACGACGAAGAAATCACTATAAAACACGAAGAAATCATCTACGCAACCTTCGCCCAGATCGAGGCGGCAATCGACCAGCGAAACGATGCGTTGCTGGCGGAAATTAAAGGCTTGAAAACCCTGCAAAACAGAACATTTTTTGTCGGCAACGAAAGCAAATTCCCCCAGGGCTGCCGTTCCTGTCTGTCGGGTACCGGTTTGAGCGCGATCAGGAAAACGAACAAATGCAATCTGGAGTGCAAGTTCTGTTATAATTACGGCGAACTGAACGCGATTCATCCCGTTGGAGCAGGCATGTGGGAAATCGGCGGCACGAAATTTTACGAGAAGGACATCGATCTGCTGCTTTCCATTCACCAAAAACCCACCGGCATCTCCTACGTCTATTTAGAGCCTTTCATGGAAATCGAAGAATACTACCCGGTCATAAAGAAATTCAGCGACGCGCAAATCCATCAACATCTATACACAAACGGCACTCTAGCTACGGAAGAGACCTTGAAAGCACTGGGCGAAGCCGGTCTTGACGAACTGCGCTTCAACCTGGGCGCTTCGAATTGCGCGGACAAAGTAATCGAAAATATCGGCTTGGCGAAAAAATATATCAAAAGCGTCGGCATCGAAACCCCGATGACTCCCGAGTTTTTCGCGGCATTCTTTAAGAAGAAACAAGCAATCCTCGCGACAAACCTCGATTTCATCAATTGCGCGGAATTACATTTAAACGAGCATAACATCGGCAATTATTGCGGAGAAAACATGTATATTTCCCGGCATGGCTATATATCGCCTATCTGGAGCAGGGAACTGACCTTGAAATTCATGAAAATAGCTGCTGAAGAAAACTGGGATTTAGCGGTTCACGATTGCTCAAACTACACAAAGTTTGCCCGCGGTCTGAATTTGACCGGCAAAGCGGGTATGTGGTTCGGAGCCAGTAATTATGCCTGTGAGTTCTCCATGATACCCTACGAAATATTTATCCCGATACTGAATGACGACAATTTCCGGTTTTTAAACGAAGAAGAATTGCCTGACGGCTATAAACCGGAAATTATGGAACTTTAGCATTCTATTGGTGAACCCAAACTTTGTGGTACCTCTTATAGGAAGACTCTTAACCACCCAGAAGGTATGGAAAATCGTCCTGAGGGTTATCGCGCTTCCTGTTTCTACCGGCCAAGCGAGTACCGATAAGTAAGCCAGCAGCCTTCAAAGGTTGCTGGCTTTTATGTCTTATCGGGCAAATTGACCCTGTTACGCGTTTCCCAAAGGCGGCCACTATTACCAAACTTTTCGCAACATCAGCGAAGCCGTCAGATTATCGCTTTTCTTGCCTATTTCGTCGGTTATCTGTCCATCTATGGTCACATTCTTCGATAATTTCCCCTGGATATTGAGACCAACCACCAAATACTCGCGATCTTGCTCACTGCCGCTTATCTTAATTTTATCCGTCGGCGTGAGAGCGTAGGCGACGGTCATCTCGGGATTGCTGCCGCTCAGCACCCTTTTGTACCCGACGTTTACCGCATAATGCGCTTGAGGAAACTTGCGGGCAACTTTAATGCCGAATTCCCCGGTACTATAAGTATTGGTCAGCTTATCGGCTATCTGGTTGTAGCTGTCGCCTGCACCCGTCTCCGAATATCCGTCCTGGATATATCGGGTTATATGGATATCGGCATACGGGCTTACCTGCCAAAGCCGTTCTTTAGCATGGTGCAGGTTATAGCTCGCGCCGAGGCCGAAAGACAGGGTTTTGCTGCGATAGTTGCTGTCGGCCTGCAGACCCAGTTGCCGGATAAAGCGTGTCGCATGGTTGTTCTGGCGACCATAATCGACGTAAGTATGCAAATCCAAGGCGCCTTTGCTGGAGCCCCCGTACAATCCCAGATACTGGCCATGATTCTTGGTATTGGCCATAGTTGACGACACCTGGTTCTGGCCATAACCGAAGAGAATCCCTGTTCGCCAATTATCGCCCGTTTTCCTGTCCACTCCCATCACAATACCGTAGCCTTGGCTATTGATCGCCGGCAAGTCCTGCTGGGCGTCGATCGAGGCCCAGTTTTTGCTTGCCTTCATCCACCAACTGCCAACAGCATCCAACTCCAGCGGTATAATGGCGTTATAGATATAATTGCCGGGCGCAAAACCGGAGAGTTGAAAGGAAACTTGCTGACCGGCCGGTTGCTTCAAATAATCCATCCTGGCGGATATGGCGTTGCCGACAGTCGGATCGCTCTGGACGAAGGATGCCTGGTTTAGCTGCGCTCCGCCGTAGATTTCCGTTAAGGCCTGAGTGGCTTGGTCGTCTTTCAGGTTGAGCAGCGGATACATTGCCTGCCGCTCCGGCGATCCGACCGGCAGCCTATTATAAATGGCCATCATTTTCTGATAGGTTTCCGACTGTCTGGCCGTAGGGTCGCTAAGATTATTCTCCTGCCGGTATTGCAGCGTGGCGGTTGTTCCATCATGGCTGCCCACGGCGGTCAGAAATCCCGTTACAGGCATATCTAAAAAGTTTCCGGTGATGCCCTGGCCGGCGGTCAGTATCCCGACATACCGCTCATCCGGCTTGTAGGCATCGGTGTAGGGGATTAAGAGGGAGTTTCCGATATTGGCGGTACCCGTTACCGCGATCTTGCCGAAATTATTCGGGCTATCTATCATAACGGAAATGAATCTATTGCTGACGAGATTGCCGTTCACTCTTAGTGTGCCAGGCGTGTTGCCGCCGCCGGCCCTGACATTGTAGCGGTTATACAAATTGCCGCCGATTGTGCCTGTGCCGGCAATCGTCCCTGCTTCTACGCTCCAGGCGTCACCAGCTACCGAGCCGTTGATCTCCAGGACGCCGCCGGCCGCGACCGTGCTGCCCTGATACGTGTTTGCTCCTGAAAGCGTCAGAGTGCCAAGGCCCGACTTGATTAATCCTACAGGCAGGTCTTTTAGGCCGTTCGCGGTCACCGTAGCGTTGTATTCCGAAATATACGTCCTGCCTTGCGCAAGACTGTACGCATCGCCGCCTTGCGTATTGTAATAATTGTAGATTTCCCGCAAATCCTGGTAAGGGCTGCCCGCTTCGAGCAAACCGGCCCGCCTTTCCCCGATATTGTTGCTCCAGGTGCTGTCGTAGCCGTCCGTATTCACCGCGTAAAGGGCCTGTGTCCTTCCGTAATCGCTATTTAGGCTGCTCCTGGTCAACCTTCTGGCATCCAATAGCCCGGGCCCTTTAACGGCCGCCCCGGCATCCAGCAGACCCTGGCCAAAGACAAGTTCCTGCGGGACGTTGTAAAAAACAGACCGGGTCGCCAGTAAAAAACTGTTCAGCGTATCATAACCATAATTAAGCAGAGCTGTCCGGTTGGCATTATAATAATTGGTCAGATCGGTTTGTACCGTGTTGGGGGAAGTCCGGAAATAGTGAAGGTTGACTTTGAACGTATAATTATTTTCGGTTATCTCGTCCATCTGGACCGTAACCGTGTAGTCAGGCAAGGCAAAATTACTGTTGGCCGTTGACAGCACAGTATCAACAATCTGCTTGCCGCTCATATACGGAAAAGCCTGCTGCACCAAACCTGCCACACCGCTGACATGAGGCGCGGCCATCGACGTGCCCGAATCATATTTATACAGATTATTAGCTGACAAGCCGGAAATGGACGAATAGATATTAGAACCCGGTGCGGCGATACTATTCTCTTCCACATACTTCGTAAGATCGCTGAATTCGCTGACAAAGGCCGTGCCTGCCGAGTTGGTTGTCATATTAAATTTGGCCGCGTTAACCGAAATGACGTTAATAAAGTTGCTTGCCGTTTGGGGTCGCAGATAAGCAAGCGTGCTTTCCCCGCCCGGAGTGGGATGACCGCTGTTTCCGGCGGCAAAGACAAGAACCTTATCGCGGCTTGTGGCATTTTGCAGCACATCAAGCGACAGCTGAAAATCCTTATCCTGGAAAGCGGCCTTCCCGGCCACATCATAATACGTTGACGCACCCCAGCTGTTATTGATTATTTTTATATTATTGTTGGCGATAAAAGCATTATAGGCTGTACGTAAATTATCATACTGATTCGCGGAAAGCACGTCGCCGGAAAGCAAATTTGCCTCGAAAGCTACGCCGTGCATTCCCAGGTTATTCTTGGCCGCCGCCATAATGCCGCCCACATGGGTACCGTGAGCATTTGCCGCCCAGTTGTAATTCCGCGGAATCGTAATAGTTCCCGAATTCGACTTGTTTACGAACTCGATATGCGTCATTTGCGCGAAATTATCAGCTATGCCTAAAGTAATCCCTCTGCCGGTATAACCGAGCGCATACGCTTCGGAAGCGTAGATCAGGCGTAAGCCTTGGTTGGCCTGGTATTCCGGTGTTTCAAAATCTTCCGCATTAGCGCCATAAGCGGTACTGCTAACGAAGGCTAGCAGAAATAAGCCTAGAGAGATTCCCAATAATCGCTGCCACTTGATTCTCATTTTTCACATGCCTTTGCCGCAATCTTTGAAACTAAGAATGATTCCTTTTATTTACTCTAATTATAACCGAGAGTAATAAAATAGAAAAAACATTATTTGTATTTTTGGCTATATACTGGAATTTCGCTCATATTAAGTTGCAGTTTTGAACAATTTGCCGGTAATCACGCGAACCGTCCCACTGGTAACGGCGGGAAAACTTCAGCCCCAAGTGAAACTTTTGCAGAATACTTATGGATTTGCCAGGAGTTTATGGTATAAAATAAGTTATATTTTGACTCTTCCGTTCCCTGACACCACCCTGAAAAGAGGTATCCCATGAAAAAAAACAAATTAGCCCTTATCGGCTGCGGTTATCTCAACGAAATCGTCGCCAACGCCCTGCACGCCGGGCTCCTGCCGGAATATGAACTCATCGCCGTTCTGGGCAGAGACTATGACCGCGCCAGGGAATTTGCCGGCCGCCACGGCTGCAAAGCGTGTGCGGATATCGACGAACTTGTGGCGATGAAGGCGGATTTTACGGCTGAAGCGGCATCGGTAAAAGCCGTACAGGAATACGGCGAAAAAGTCTTGGAGGGCGGCTCGAACCTAGTTGTGCTGTCGATCGGCGTCTTCGCCGACCGCGATTTTTACGAACGTATAAAAAATACCGCCGCCGCCAACAAGCGCCGCGTTTATATCGCCAGCGGCGCCGTGGGCGGCTTCGACGTCCTGCGTACCGCCGCCCTCATGAGCCCGATTACCGCTTCCATCGGCGCGCAGAAAGCGCCGGCTTCGCTCAGGAATACGCCGCTCTTCACCGACGGCCTCATGGACATCACCGAACCGCAGCCGGTATTCAGCGGCACGACCAAAGAGGCCATCGCCCTTTTGCCCACCAAGGTAAATGTGGCGATCGCCACCGCCCTTGCCAGCGCCGGCCCGGAAAAGACCACCATGAATATCAGTGCCGTACCGGGCTTCAAGGGCGACAAATACAAGATCGAAATACAAGGCGAGGAAGTATGCGCCGAACTCAACATCTATTCCCGCACCAGTGCGATTGCGGCGTGGAGCGTTGTCCAAGTTCTGCAAAACGCCGTAGCGCCGATAGTCTTTTAGGAGGCATCCCGCATGTTTAAAAAATTAGTCGCCATCGAGCCGGTCGGCCTCATTCCGTCGGCCGAGCAAAAGCTCCATGAGTATGCCCAAGAAGTTGTCCTGTTTCCCGACATCCCCAAAGACGACGCGGACATAATCCGCCGCATCGGCGATGCCGACGCCGTGCTGCTCAGCTACACAAGCCGCATAGAAAAAAGCGTGCTTGCAGCCTGCCCCCGCATCCGCTACATCGGCATGTGCTGCAGCCTGTATTCCGAAGAAAGCGCCAATGTCGATATTCGCGCCGCCAGGGCAAAAAACATCGCCGTATACGGCATCCGCGACTACGGCGACCAGGGCGTCGTCGAATACGTCCTCAGCGAACTCATCCGCTATCTCCACGGTTTCGGCACCAAACAGTGGCAGGAGCAGCCGGTCGAGCTTACCGGCCTGAAAGTCGGCATAGTCGGCCTGGGCACCTCCGGGCGGATGATCGCCGAAGGGCTTCAGGCTCTGGGCGCCGATCTGCACTACTTCAGCCGCACCCGCAAGCCGGAGCAGGAAAGCAAAGGCATCAAATACCTGCCCTTGAAAGAACTGCTCAATACCGTCGATGTCGTCTGCACCTGCCTGAACAAAAACGTTATCCTGTTTGGCGACGAACAGTTCGCATGTCTGGGCAACCACAAAATCATGTTCAATACCTCCATCGGGCCGTCGCACGAAATTCCCGCCCTTGCCAAATGGCTCGAACACGGCGACAACGAATTCTTCTGCGACACCGCCGCCGCTCTCGGCGACGCTACCGGCACGCTGCGCGCCAGCCCGCACGTAAACTGTATGAACGCATCGTCCGGTCGTACCCGGCAGGCCTTCGACCGCCTGAGCGAAAAAGTATTGCAAAATATCGCAACATATCTGAGCAAAAACAGCATATGAAAAAGAGTTAATACCGGCCGGCAAAAAGAGGCAACAACTCGCGCAGGGTTGCTGTCTCTTTGCAATAACCCGCCTTTGCAGGAGTTTGCCTTGGGTCAAAGAGAATAATAGCATTGTGCAGACAAGAATCCTGCAATCGCCGGGATTCTCATTTTTTTGCAAGAGCGGCAGCCGGATAAATAGCTGTCAGGCAATGGGCGGATACTACATACTACCGAAAGGAAAGGCACGGCGGATGAACTATGTGGCAATCGATTTCGAAACCGCCAACCGCAGCAGAGCCAGCGCCTGTAGCCTGGCTGCGGTTACAGTGGAAAACGGGCGGATCGTAAATGCGGCCTATTCGCTGATTCGTCCGCCGGTACTCCAATTCGATTATTGGAATACCAGGATCCACGGGATAACGGCCCAAGATGTGGCCGATAAACAGACGTTTGCGGAGCTGTGGCCCAGGATACGGCCACACCTTGAAAATAAAACAGTCATCGCCCATAATGCGCCTTTCGATATCGGCGTGCTCCGCGGCATGCTGGACGAATACGGACTGCCGCATCCCCGCTTCCAATACGCGTGTACGGTCGACATTGCCAGACGGGTATGGGCCGATGTCGAGAATTATAAACTACCGACGCTCGCCAATCGTCTTGCCATCCTGTTCGAGCACCACAACGCCCTGCATGATGCCCGCGCCTGCGCCATGATTGCGCTGGCGGCCCACGAAACAACAAAGGCGGCAAGCTTCAAACATCTGGCCGAAAAACTGAAGATTGCCGTCAGGGATTTTTAGCTAGCGAAAGCGCTGTATGGGAGTGAAAAAACATGGATGATTCATTTGCGGGCATCGGCATAAACGAGCCGCTTGCCAGGGGCCTCGGCAAGGCGGGCATAACCCGGCCGACTGAGATACAGGCCGCAGTAATCCCGCCGGTCCTCTTCGGCAAGGACGTTTTCGGGCAATCGGCGACCGGCACAGGCAAGACGTTGGCCTATCTGCTGCCGCTCTTCCAGAAGATCGAAGCCGCCAAAAAGGAGACCCAGGCGATTATCCTTGCCCCGACTCATGAATTGGCGATGCAGATATATCACCAGAGTGAATCGCTCGCCCAAAACGCGGCCTTGCCGGTAACGGCCGTCCCGATCATCGGCCAGGTCAATATAACGCGGCAAATCGATATGCTGAAGGGAAAACCGCAGATTATTATCGGTTCGGGCGGTAGGATTCTCGAACTCATCCAGAAGCGCAAGATAAATACCCAGACGGTCAGGACGATTATCATCGATGAAGCGGACAGAATGCTGGATGACACGAACTGGGCCACCGTCAAAGCGGTGGTCAAAACCACCATGCGCGACAGGCAAATGCTGCTCTTCTCGGCGACCGTCCCCCCGGCCGCGCTGGCGCGCGCCAGGGAACTCACGCGCGACCCGGAAGTGATCGCCGTTAAGGGGCAGACAGATATTCCGGCCGGCATTTCCCACCTGTATTTTGTGTGCGAGCAGCGGGAAAAAATCGAGGTGCTGCGCAAACTGGCAGCCCACCTGAATGTGGAACAGGCGCTTGTTTTCATCAATCAGAACGAAGCGATCGAAACAACGGTCATGAAGCTTAACTATCACGGCCTGGCGGCGGCCGGCATATATGGCGCGGCCGTCAAAGCCGACCGCCAAAAAGCGCTGGAGGATTTCCGCAGCGGCAAGGCGCGGCTCCTGGTCGCCTCCGACCTGGCGGCGCGGGGGCTGGATATACCGGGGGTGGCGTATGTCTTCAACCTGGAGCTGGCGGAAGACCCCCAAATCTACCTGCACCGGGCGGGGCGGACGGGTCGGGCCGGCCAGAGCGGCACGGCGATATCGCTGGTTACCCGTAAAGAGACGGAGCTGGTCGCAAAAATCGCGAAGACCCTGAAAATCAAGTTGGCGGCCAAAGAGCTGCACCGCGGCAAAATTGTCGACAGTAGCCCGCCGGTGAAGCCTGCGATGCGCCCGGCAACAAAGTAAGGGATTACAGCATGAATGTACTTTCGATAGAAAATTTGGCGAAAAATTATGGCGAGAGGGTCTTGTTTGCCAATGTCTCCCTTGGTGTCGACGAAGGCGACAAAATCGGTCTCATCGGCGTCAACGGCGCCGGTAAATCGACTTTCTTAAAAGTGATCGCCGGGATAGAACCGGCCGATGGAGGTACGGTAACGCTAGGGAGCGGCGTGCGGGTGGGTTATTTGCCGCAAAACCCCGAGCTTGACGCCGAATCCACCGTACTTGCGCAAGTATTCACAGGCGGCTCGCCGGTAATGCGGCTGATCCGCGAATACGAGCAAGCATTGCAGCAGGCCGGCGTTGCTTCCGGCGATGCCGAGCGGCAAAAGAAGCTGATTGCCCTTAGCCAGCGAATGGACGCCATGGATGCGTGGCAATTGGAAAGCAGCGCCAAAGCAATCCTGACCAAGCTGGGCATCAGCGATTTTACAGCCATTATCGGCGCCCTTTCCGGAGGAGAGCGCAAGCGGGTCGCGCTGGCCAGCGTCCTGGTAAATCCGGCCGACCTGCTCATTCTCGATGAGCCGACCAATCATATCGACAACGAAATGGTCGTCTGGCTGGAGCAATACCTCCACGCTTACAAGGGCGCCCTGCTCATGGTTACCCATGACAGATACTTTCTCGACCGGGTAGCCACCCGCATTATCGAAATAGATAAAGGCCGGCTGTATACCTATGGCGGCAACTATAGCAGCTTCCTCGAAAAGAAGGCCGAGCGGGAAGAACAGCAGGCCGGCAGCGAACGGAAGCGGCAAAATCTCTTCCGCAATGAGCTGGCCTGGATAAGGCGGGGCGCGCGAGCGCGGACCACCAAACAGAAGGCGCGGCTCGACAGATTTCAGCAGCTCGGCAGTCAAAAAGCCGAACCCGTGGCGGAAAAGCTGGAGATAGAGGCTGTCGCAAGCCGGCTAGGCCGGAAAATCATTGCCCTGGAGCATATCAAACAAGCGTTCGGCGAGCGAACCCTGATCCGCGATTTCAGCTACACCGTTCTGCGGGACGACAGGGTTGGCATCGTCGGACCTAACGGCAGCGGGAAATCCACGCTGCTTAATATCATTGCCGGGCGTCTGGCCCCCGACAGCGGCACCGTAGATGTCGGGCAGACCGTCAAGATCGGCTGCTTCTCCCAGGAAAGCGGCGACATGGACGACACCATGCGGGTCATCGACTACATCAGGGAAGAAGCCAACATTATCGCCACAGCCGACGGCGGCACAGTCAGCGCCTCGCAGATGCTGGAGCGATTCCTCTTTCCGCCGAATGTGCAGTGGATGCCGATAGCCAAGCTGTCAGGCGGGGAAAAGCGCCGCCTGTATCTGCTCAGGATATTGATGGGGGCGCCAAATGTACTGCTGCTCGATGAACCCACCAACGACCTCGATATCCAGACACTCACCATTCTCGAGGACTATCTGGACGATTTCCCCGGCGCGGTCATCGTCGTATCCCACGACCGCTACTTCCTCGACCGGGTGGCTGATAAGATATTCGCCTTCGAGCATGACGGCGATATCAGGCAATATACCGGCGGCTACTCCGACTACCGGGATAAGCGCACGCCGCCGGAGCCTGCGGCAGCCGGGAAGGCAAACGGCAAAGACGCGAAACCGCCTGCGCCCCGCGAGGCGAAAAAGCCGTGCCGCTTTACCTTTAACGAGCAGCGCGAATATGAGCAAATCGACGGAGTAATTGCCGGCGTCGAACGGAAATTGCATGAAGTTGCCGCCCGCATCGACGCCGCAGGCAGCGACTTTGAACAACTGCAAATGCTGGTGGCCGAGCAGAAGCAACTGGAGAGCGAGCTTGACGGATTATTGGAGCGGTGGACATATCTGAATGAACTGGCGGAGGAAATAAGCAAAAGTTCAAGAACAAAATAAAAAGGCGGTCTCAACGAACGCCGCTGACAACAAAGATATTATTTTGATTAGGCAGGTGTAGACTTTGGCGCAGGTTCTCGCGATCACGGCCAATCCGCGAAAAAATTCGTATACAATGCGGCTCATGCAAGCCTTCCTGACGGCGTACAAAAAGCGCAATCCGGCGGACAATATTATTGAGCTCGATCTATATCAAACGGAAATACCGGAAATAAACGCCGCCGTTCTGGAAGCCTGGAGCAAAGCGCCAGGGCAACATACCGCCGAAGAAGAGGCCCTGCTGGCGCGGATCGATCATTTTACCCGTCAGTTTATCGAAGCCGATAAAGTAATCATTGCCGCCCCGATGTGGAATCTACAGTTTCCGCCCCTGCTTTCAGCGTATATCGCCAATATCGCGGTCGCGGGAAAAACCTTCGAATACACGGACGCCGGGTGGCGGGGCCTGGTGCCCGACAAGCCGGTGCTGCTTATTCACGTCCGCGGCGGCTACTATTCCGACGGTCCCGCCCAGGCTTTCGACCACGCCGTCCCCTACCTCAGATCAGTCTGCAGTCTATTGGGAATCGCCGACTTCAGGACGATAATCTGCGAGGGTATCGAAGCGTCCCCCGACAAATCGCGGGAAATTTTCGAACAGGCGATGCTAGCGGCGGTCCAACTGGCGGAAACTTTCTAATAGAATCCCAAACTACCCAATCGAAAAAACAGAAAGCTCCTGTCAATTCCCGGCAGGAGCTTTTTCTGATTTCCTGGAATATTTTCCTTAGACATTTTCCGTGCAACCGCGGGCGAAGCTTAATAAAAAATGCGGCATTGTACGCACACGGAGGTATGAAGAAGTGAACACCTATGAACGGCTGGAGGTGCTTCTGGACGCCGGGACATTCCGTGATGCCTCGTCTTCACCGGAAACGCTGTTCGTCACCGGCGAGGGAGAGATCGACGGCCGGCCGGTCTACGTCATCGCCGGCCGTGCCGAAGGGATCTATGCCGAAAAAGTGCTGATCGCCAATCTCAGCGAAGAAACGGCGTTTTTCCGGCAAGCCGCCACCGCAAAACAACCCCTGGTATTCATCCACGACAACCCGACCGGCCCCCTCGGGAAAACGACCCCCATCCTGCGCAACCAGAGCAGGCTTCTGCTGGAGCGCAACGCCTTGGGCGCAAGCTACTGCAACTATGCGCGCCTGACCGGCGCAATGCCCACCGTGTCCGTTGTCCTCGGGCGGATCAGTTCGTCGCAGACCTTCCATACGGTGATGAGCGACATCACCGTCATGGCGAAACAGGCTGGACTCTGCATGGGGCGGCCGGATATGGTAAAGGAAGTGCTCGGCGAGGATACCTTCTTCGAAGAATTGGCTGGGCCGGTCAACCACAGCGAAATCTCCGGCATCGTCGGCAAGGTATGCGACACCGAGCAGGAATGCCTATTATGGGCCAGGCAGTATCTATCCTACTTTCCACCGTCACCCGAACAGCCGCCTCCCGTCTGCGAGCCCCGGGAGCCCGGCGCGTCGGACGCGGAAAGCCTCCTCGGCGTCGACGCCGGTATGGGCCTTGATATCAAGCGGCTGATCGACACCATCGTCGACCGGTATTCCTTCCTGGAACTTTACGAGGCCCATGCCCCCGAAGTGGTGGTGGGACTCAGCCGTATCGGCGGCCGCAGCGTCGGTGTCGTCGCCAACAACTCGCGCATCAAGGGCGGAGTGCTGTTTGCCGCGACCTGCAAAAAAATCGCCAAATTCGTAGCCCTGTGCGACAACTATCGGCTCCCGCTGCTGTTCCTTGCCGACGTTCCCGGCTTCATGATCGGTAGCGATGCGGAGAAATCCGGCATCATCGGCGGCGGCGCCGAGCTCTACAAAACGATCGCCAAATCGACGGTCGCCAAAATATCCATCGTAATCAGGAAAGCCTATACCGGCGGCATCTTCGCCATGGCAGGGGGCGGCTTCGACCCTGCGGGCTTCTTCGCCCTGCCGGGAGCTGCCATCGGCATTTTCAGCCGGGAAACAATCGAGAGGCTTGCCGGCAGCCGCCAGTGCAGCGAGGAAGAAAGGCGCATCATCGAAGACCTCAGGCAGGAAATCGCCAACCCGCAGCTGCTGGTCGACCAGGGCTTGCTCGACGGCGTCATTTCCCCGTCGGCGATCCGGTCGACAGTGATTGCGTCGCTGTTCGGCCGCTCTTAGACGCCATGACCCGCCTCGCCGGGTTCCGAAATTTATATATATTGCTATGCATTGTTATGTGGGGAGGTCAATCGTGAAACAGAAATATCTGGGCTTACTGTCGGCCGGACACTTCTTTACCGACGTCAATCAGGGCGCCCTGCCGGCCATCCTGCCGTTCCTCATCGTCGAGCACAACCTCAGCTACGCCTCCGCGGCCACCCTGGTCCTGGCGGCCAACCTCGTCTCCTCCATCATCCAGCCCCTGATCGGCCACCTGGCCGACCGCAAACCCATGCCCTGGCTCATGCCGGCGGGCGTGCTCCTTGCCGGTCTTGGCCTTGCCTTCACCGGCTTTATCGGCGACTACTGGCTGCTCTTTCTATCGGTCACCGTCAGCGGCATAGGCGTTGCCGCCTTCCATCCCGAAGCCGCCCGGCTCGCCAACTTCGTCTCCGGCGAGAAAAAGGGCACCGGCATCAGCATCTTCGGCGTCGGCGGCAACGCCGGCATCGCCGTCGGGCCGATCATCACCACCGCCGCACTGCTCTTCTGGGGCCTCAAAGGCACCCTCGTCCTCCTTGTCCCCGTCGCCGTCATGGCCGCCTTCCTCGCCCTGGGGCTAAAATCCCTCGAGCAGTTCCGTCCTGCCCCCAAGAAAAAAGAGGCAGGCTCCGGGCCCGCGCCCGCGCAGGACGAGTGGGGCGCCTTCTCCCGCCTCATGGTAGTAATATTCAGCCGGTCGGCGATCTTCTACGGCCTAACCACCTTCATCCCCCTATACTGGATAAACATCCTCGACCAGTCCAAGGCAGCCGGCGGCACGGCCCTGTCCGTCCTCCTCTTCACTGGCGCCGTAGGCACGCTGATCGGCGGACGGCTGGCCGACAAATACGGCTACCGCCAGGTCGTAAGGGCGGGCTATGCGGCCCTCGTTCCCGCAATGCTGCTCTTCCTCACCGCCGACAGCGCCGCCGTCGCCACCCTGCTGCTCATCCCCTTGGGTCTTTGCCTGTACATCCCCTTCAGCCCGACGATCGTCCTCGGCCAGAAATACCTGCCCAACCGCATGGGCCTGGCGTCGGGCGTCACCCTCGGGCTGGCCGTCAGCTTCGGCGGCCTCACCACCCCCGTGTTGGGCTGGCTCGCCGACCAGTACGGCCTCAGCCTGGCCTTCGCCGTCGTCGCCGCCGTCCCGCTCGTCGCCGCCCTGGCGGCGTTCACCCTGACCACTCCCGGGCAAGCCCCCAAACCCGCGGCTGAGACAGGTAAACTCTAAAAATATGTTACCCCGGCAAGCGAAGCGCCGGTTTCCGCCGCATCAGGCGCTGAAACCGGCGCATCTCTTACTTCGGAACAAAATCGGCAGGATTTTTTGTCGATTTATGGAAGATAAACTATAACAAAGTCGCGCCATAAGACGGACGAAAAAAATACGGCAGGCCGACTCCGACGGAACGGACCTTCTATGGAGGTGGGAAGAGTTGGCGGTGAAGATGGGACAAAAGATCGGCATATCCTTATTTCTTCTGATAGCCATATTCTTGATGTTCAGTGCTTTCGCCTACATGTCCCTGTCAAATATCGTCGCAGACGTGAGCGACATCCGCCTCGCCCAGGAGCGGGCGCTTCTTGCCGTGCGCATCGAGCTCAATTACACCGGCGCCGTCCTCCAGATAAGGCGTTACCTCGCCGACGGCGTCCCCGCCTACAAAGAAAGCGCCCTGCAGGGCTACAGCGACGTCCTGCGGCACGAAAACAGCCTGCTCGCGCTGACCGCCGACCCGGCCACGCAAGACCTGGTAAACGCCGTAATTAGGAAAACCAACGCTTACGTAGCCGGCGTAACCGGCGAATATCTCCCCCTTCACGAAGAGGAAAAGCGGGCGCGGGCCGCCGGCGACACCGCCCGAGCGGAAGAACTGGCCGGCCGGAACCAGGCGATGCTCTTAGCCTTCACCAACATGGCCAGGGAAATCCAGTCCGGGCTCAATAACATCTCCGCCCGCAACGAAGAAATCATCACCGCCAAACTGGCGTCAGTCATCAGAGTCTCCAACTCTTTGGTAGGCGCCCTGTGGTTCCTCTCGCTCGCGGCGCTGCTGGCGGCGGCGCTGCTCGGCTATCGCCTCACAAAATCAATCACCGCGCCGCTTGCCGTCATGACCCGCAGCATGGACGAAATGGCCGCCGGCAGCTTCGAGCGCGACACCTGCCCGGAAATCCTCGGCCGCAGCGACGAATTCGGGCTGATGGCGGCGTCCCTGACCGCCATGAAGCGCAACACGCGCGAGCTGATCGGCGAGCTTCACGAAAACCAGGAACAGATGCGAGCCCTCCTTACCGCCAACCCCGACCTCATCATCCGCTTCGATGGCGACGGCCGGTACCTCGAAGTAATCGAACCCTCTGGCTGGAATCCCTTCAACATTGAAGGCATCACGATAGGCGGCCACCTGTCCGAGTATTTGCCCGTCCACCTCGCCGAGCTCTACATGGCAGGCATCAGGAATACCCTGGCCGCGGGCCAGCCGCAGACCTTCGAATACGAAGCCGACGACGGCGTCGCACGCTGGACGCGCGAGTGCCGCACCTATAAAAAAGCCGACAACGAAGTCGTATTCATCATCCGCGACATCACTTACCGCCGCAAGGTCGAAGAAACCCTTCGCCAGCTAGTGGAAGGAATGTCCCGGTCCACCGGCCAGGAATTCTTCGACTACCTCACAGCCTACTTCGCCCGCGCCTTCAACATCCGCTACTGCTTCATCGGCGAATTCCTCGGCCACGGCAAAATATCGCTGTTGTCCAGCATGGTCCGCGGCGCGCGGCTCAACCCCTTCAGCTTCGAAGTCGAAGCCGACCAGCCGTCCCACGACGTATACCACGGCAGCGACGTCATCTACCGGGAAAAGATCTGGCAGCACTACCCCTTCTTCCGCAACATCCAGGGGTCGGTCGCGGACGCGCCCGGCGACCGGGAGTCCCGGCTGATTGAAACCTACATCGGCGTCCCCCTCAAGGACTCCTCCGGGCAAGTCCTCGGCATAATGGCCCTCATGGACGAACGCCCCGTGCCCAACGCCGAACTCATCATCGCCATCTTCCGCATCTTCGCCGCCCGGGTGGCTGCGGAACTAGAGCGGATGGTCAAAGAGCGGCAGATCCAGCGCATGGCCTACCACGACGTCCTCACCGGACTGCCGAATCGCTGGCGCATCACCGAACAGCTCGGCAAAGCCATCGTCAAGGCTGCGGGGCATCCCGGGACAGTCGCCATCCTGCGGTTCGACATCGACAACTTCCGCTACGTCAACGACAGCGTCGGCCGCGCCTCCGGAGACAAACTGTTCGTGGCCGCCACCGACAGGATGCGGCAGGTCATTGCCGGCGTCTGCCCCCCCTGCGACCTCGCCCGCCTCGACGGCGACAACTTCATGGTGCTGATAAATGACGCCGACGCTAGGAAGATGGCTGAAGAAGTGGCTCAGGCGATGGTAAGCTCCCTGTCCCAACCCTTCCAGGCCGGCGATCGCGACCTGTACCTCAACACCAGCATCGGCATCAGCCTCTTCCCCTGGCATGGCGAGACGAGCGAAGAACTATTCAACAACGCCGAACGCGCCCTGAACTACGCCAAAGAACACGCCAAAGGCAGCATCCAGCTCTACGACCCGTACCTGCAAACCGAAGCAATCAAAAAAATAGCCATGCTCAACGATCTGCGCAACGCCATCACCAACGAGGAATTCGTCCTCTTCTACCAGTCGCAGTACCATGCTTTCGAAGAGCGGCTGGTGGGAGTCGAAGCCCTCCTGCGCTGGAAGCACCCCCGCAAGGGCCTGGTCGCTCCCTTTGACTTCATCCCTCTGGCAGAATCGTCCGGCCTCATCATCCCCATCGGCGAATGGGTCATGAACCAGGCCTGCCGGCAGCTCAGGGCCTGGCTTGACGACGGCGCCGCCCCCATCCGGATGGCGATAAACATCTCCGCCGTCCAATTCAACCAGCCGCGCTTCGTCGACATGGTCCGGCGGGCCATCGAAGCGAACGGCGTCCCGCCCAACCTCCTCGAACTGGAAATCACCGAAAACGTCACCATGCACGGGGTCGACAAAGTCCGCGACAAGCTGGCGGAAATCGCCGCCATGGGCGTCGTCGTATCCATCGACGACTTCGGCACAGGCTATTCCTCGCTCTCCTACCTCCAGACCTTTCCCATCTACAGCCTCAAAATCGACCGCAGCTTCGTCCGCAACCTGCACACCAACCAGGCCAACGCCGACATCGTATCCGCCGTCATCGCCCTCGCGCACAGCCTCGGCCTCAAAGTCGTGGCCGAAGGCGTCGAAACCGAAGAAGAACTGGGCGTCCTCAAGGCAAAGAACTGCGACATCATCCAGGGCTACTATTTCGGCTACCCCCAGCCGGCAGAGAGCCTGTCCCTGCCCAAAGGCTGACGTTTCTATTTCCGCTAACAAGCAGCAATTGGTTTTAGCTTAATATGTTAATTGTAGTTCATACGACTTAAGCCCCCTGTTAAGCGTTATGAACGGGCTTTTCCCAGCCGGTTCCGTCCGGCCCGGAAAAGCTCACCGCGGACGCGAAAGGCAGGTGATGGTGAAGAACAGAGGATGAAGCATTAAAAAACGCCTTTTCCCGGCAGACACAGTTTTTTTCGCTACCACTTCAACATACAAAGGGGGGGAAGGCGGCTTCCGCGCCGCCGAGATATGAAGAAAGCATTTTTGGCAGTTCTGTTTTGCGCTATGTACCTCATGGCAGCACCAGTTGCCCTCGCAAACGCCGATGAGGGGAAAAGCGTGCCCTATTTCTCGCGTATTCCTCGCTACTATGTTTCCGATAATATGGACCGGGATTTCGACGAATTCAAATTCCTGACCGTCGAAGGCGCCAAAAGAATCGAAGGGAAGAAGTTTCAGGCAAACTACTATATCAAGGATGACGCTACCGCAGCCAGCCCGCTGCAAATAATCCGCAACTACGAGAATGCGGCGCTGTCGATGGGCGGAACGAAGCTTTACGACGGGGAGGACCCGGACAGGGTAGGGCGGGTGGCTACCTTCAAGGTTGTGAAGGGAACGAAGGAGCTCTGGCTTGACATCAACGCCTATAATGACGGGAACGCCTTCACCGTAACCCTGATCGAAAAAGAGGCCATGCGCCAGGATGTCACCGCAGGGGGCCTGCTGGCATCGCTCGACAGCGCCGGGCATGTCGCCGTCTATATCAATTTCGAATCGGGAAAGGCGGATATCAAGCCCGAACACAGCTCCGTGATAGCGGAAATACACAAGCTGCTGGCCGATAATCCGGGGCTCAAGCTAACCGTCGAAGGCCATACCGACAATGTCGGCTCGGCCGCCGACAATAAAGCTCTCTCCGAAAAAAGAGCGCAGGCGGTCGTAAAAGAATTGGTGCAGCGCGGCATCAACGCCGACAGGCTCGTCGCGGTAGGCTACGGTCTTGAAAAACCTATCGCAGCTAACTCGACCGAAGAAGGCAAAGCCAAAAACCGTCGCGTCGAGCTTGTAAGGCGATAGCGGCTTAAAAACACCGGCCCGCTGGTGGAACGCTTAATTAGTCGAAAAGAGATAGCCGCGAACTCGCGGCTATCTCTTTTGCTCCCGTTTCCGGGTTGTCTTCGTTCACCTTACTCTACTTATAACCTTGCTCGCGATGCTTCATGACGGCGGCGAGCTTCTCCTTCAACGTGGCGGGCCCGGCCCACACGTCGCGGAACACATGCGCATTCTTGAATCCGGCGCTCCACTCGAACACCCCGTCCGGCATATAGCAGGCGAAAATCAGCGGCTGCTTCAGATTCTCCGGCACCGCCCCCTCCTCGTCGGTCAGCAGCGCGAAGCTTTGCTCAGGGCTCGTCTCGAAGAACAATGTCGACAGGCCGTCCTCGATCTCCGTCTCCACGAACCCGAGTGCTGCAAAAAATTCTTTGGCGTTTTCATCTACCATAACATCATCTCCTCCAGATAATAACCTGTACCTATTGTACCGCAAGCAGGCGGTCTACACAACATTCCGCGAACTGGCGTCATTACCCTGAGGCGCGGCGAAAAACTCCACGCCGGGGTTGCGCTCCTTCACCCAGTTCAGCTGCCACTCCGTCGTTATCAGCACCAGCGGCCGCCCCTTGGTATCCTCGAGCAGCATGCCGTTATCCAGGCCCTTGAGCGCCTTAGCATTGAGCCCCTGGCCGGCCACCCAGCGGGCCAGGCCGAAAGGCAGCGGGTGCATCAGGATATCGACGCCGTACTCCTGCTTCAGGCGGTACTGCAGCACCTCGAACTGCAAGCTGCCGACCACGCCCACCACGAACGACTCGATCACCCCCGGCTGGCGGAAAACCTGCACCGCCCCCTCCTGGGTCAGCTGCGTCATCCCCTTCACGAACTGCTTGCGCTTCATCGTATCCTTGGCCTGCACGCGGGCGAACTGCTCGGGCGGGAAAACGGGGAAATCCTCGAAGCGGATCTCGTGCCCCGGCTGGCAGAGCGTATCGCCGATCGCGAAAATGCCCGGATCGAACAGCCCGATAATATCCCCGGGCTGGGCCTCCTCGACAAGCGTCCGCTCCTGCGCCAGGAACTGCTGGGGCTGGCTCAGCTTCACCGGCTTGCCCGACTGCACGTGCGTCACAGTCATGCCGCGCTCGAACCTCCCCGAGCAGATGCGGATAAACGCGATGCGGTCGCGGTGGGCGGGATTCATGTTCGCCTGGATCTTGAACACGAACGCCGAAAAGACAGCGCTGTCCGGGCTGACGACCTCCTGCGACGACCGGCGGGGAGAGGGAGGGGGGGCCATACGCAGAAACTCCTCCAGAAAAGGCTGCACCCCGAAATTGGTCATCGCGCTGCCGAAAAACATCGGCGTAAGCTCGCCGCGGGTCACCTTATCGTAATCGAACTCGTCGCCCGCCATATCGAGCAGGGCGATATCGTCGCAAAGCGCCTGGTGGACATCCTCGCCCAGCAGCTGCCGGAAAGCCGCATCATCCACGCTGCCTGTCGTCGACGGCACCGCCCGCTGGCCGTGGGACTCGTCCTTCGCGAACAGCTCCACCTGATTAAGCTGGCGGTTATAGACGCCTTTATAATCACCGTCCACGCCCACCGGCCAATTCATCGGGTAGGCGCGGATGCCCAGCACCTTCTCGATCTCCTCCATCAGCTCGAAAGGGTTGCGCCCGAAACGGTCCAGCTTGTTCACGAACGTAAAAATCGGGATGCCCCTGTCCTTGCACACCCGGAAAAGCTTCTTCGTCTGCTCCTCCACGCCCTTGGCCACATCGATAATCATCACCGCGCTGTCGGCGGCGATCAGCGTCCGGTACGTATCCTCGCTGAAATCCTGGTGGCCGGGGGTATCGAGGATATTGACGCGGATGCCCTGATAGTCGAACTGCAGCACGCTTGAAGTCACCGAAATGCCGCGCTGCTTCTCGATCTCCATCCAGTCCGACACGGCGTGCTTCTGGGCCTTGCGCGCCTTAACCGACCCGGCCAGGTGGATAGCTCCGCCGTACAGCAGCAGCTTCTCCGTCAGCGTCGTCTTGCCGGCGTCCGGGTGGGAAATAATCGCGAACGTCCGGCGGGGACTTGTTTCAATAATCGACATCTTTCCTCCGCATATCTGCCGCCGGAGCACATGCCGGCGACAGCCATTATTAAAAAACGTACTAAAAAATTATACCCGGTTTTGCAGCTTCCTGCAAGCACCGGGCGAATTCGCCTCAAACCTTCCGCCACCTCACGACGCACGACCCCCACGTCAGCCCGCCGCCGAAGCCCACCAGCACCACAACATCGCCGTTCTCCACCCGGCCGCCCCGCACCGCCTCGTCGAGCGCGAGCGGCACCGACGCCGCCGAAGTATTGCCGTACCGGTCCACATTCACGTACACCTTATCCATCGGCATAGCCAGGCGCTTGGCCGCCGCCTGAATGATGCGGATGTTCGCCTGGTGGGGCACCAGCAAAGCGACCTCCGCCGGCGCCACGTTCGCCCTGGCAAGAGCCTTGAGCGCCGAATCGCCCATTATTTTCACCGCGAACTTGAAAACTTCCTTACCGCTCATCTGGATATAATGCAGCCGACCCGTCACCGTCGCCGCCGAGGCTGGCTGCCGCGACCCGCCGGCCGCCACCTTCAGCAGGTCGCCGCCGGTGCCGTCCGCACCCATATCCGCGCCGACGATCCCGTAACCGGGGGCGGTCTCGCCCAGCACCGCGGCCCCCGCCCCGTCGGCGAACACGATCACCGTATTGCGGTCGGCCGGATCGGTTATCCGCGACAGCGTCTCCGCGCCGATCACCAGAACCTTGCGGTACAGCCCCGACCTGATCAGCTCGCCGCCGACGATCAGGCCGTACACGAACCCCGAGCAGACCGCCGTCAGATCGAAGGCGGCGGCCCGCGTCGCCTTCAGGTTCGCCTGCACCAGGCAGGCCGTCGACGGGAAAATCATATCAGGCGTCACCGTAGCGACAATTATAAGATCGAGCTCCTCCGCGCCCACGCCGGCGTCCGCCAGCGCCCGCTCGGCAGCCCGCGTCGCCATAACCGACGTCGTCTCCCCTTCGCCGGCGATGCGCCGCTCGCGGATGCCGGTGCGCTCCCTTATCCACTCGTCCGTCGTCGCCACCAGCCGTTCCAGGTCACGGTTGGTCACAATCCTCTCCGGCACATACGAACCCAGACCCAGAATACCTGCGAACCTTTCCCTCATATATCGGGCAGCTCCTCATCTTCTGGCCGCACCGGCGCTTCCGGTCCGGCCATACTTTTCTATTATGCCTAGCTCTCCCCGCGGAAATACCGCAAAAACCACAAACAAAGGAGCCTGCACCCAAGATAGGCGACAGGCTCCTTGCAAAGCCGGCGTCAGCCGGGCCGCAGCGCGCTCCTTTGTTCCAGATACTCGTCGTACGTCGTCCGGCGGTCGATGATTCCCGCCGGCGTTATCTCCACAATCCGGTTGGCCACCGTCTGCACGAACTGGTGGTCGTGAGAAGCGAACAGGATCGTGCCGCCGAAAGCGATCAGCCCGTTATTGAGCGCCGTGATCGACTCCAGATCGAGATGGTTGGTCGGCTCGTCGAAAATCAGCACATTCGCGCCGCTCAGCATCATCTTGGCCAGCATACACCGCACCTTTTCGCCCCCTGAAAGCACATTCGCCTCCTTCAGGCTCTCCTCGCCCGAAAACAGCATCCGGCCGAGGAACCCCCTGATAAAAGTCTCCTCCTGGTCGCGGGAAAACTGCCGCAGCCAGTCGACGAGGCTAAGCTCGCACCCGTCGAAGAAGACGCCGTTGTCCTTCGGGAAATAAGCCTGCGAAGTCGTCACGCCCCACTTAAACTCGCCGCCGTCAGCCTCCGTCTCGCCCATGAGAATCCTGAACAGCGTCGTTTTGGCAAGGCCGTTTTCGCCCACGAACGCGATCTTATCGCCCTTCTCCACCCGCAGGGTGAAGCCGTCCAGCGCCTTTTCGCCGTCGATGGTCTTCGTAAGCCCCTCGATCGACAGCAGCTGGTCGCCCGCCTCGCGGTCAGGCTTGAAAGCGATGAAAGGATACTTGCGCGACGACGGCTTGATATCATCGAGCGTCAGCTTCTCCAGCAGCTTCTTGCGCGACGTCGCCTGCCGCGACTTCGACGCGTTGGCGCTGAATCGCTGGATGAAGCTCTGCAGATCCTTCATCTTCTCCTCGGTCTTGCGGTTTGCCTCCTTGGCGAGCTTTAGCGCCAGCTCGCTCGACTCCAGCCAGAAATCGTAGTTGCCGACAAATAGCTGGATCTTGCCGAAATCGATATCGGCGATATGGGTGCACACCTGATTGAGGAAGTGACGGTCGTGGGAAACCACGATCACCGTATTGGGGAAACCATACAGGAAATCCTCCAGCCAGCGGATAGCCTCGGTATTGAGATGGTTGGTCGGCTCGTCGAGCAGCAGGATGTCCGGGTTGCCGAACAGCGCCTGCGCCAGCAGCACCCGCACCTTCTCGTTGCCGCTCAGTTCGCTCATCTTCTGGCTATGAAGCTCCTCCGGGATACCCAGGCCGTTCAGCAGCTTCGCCGCCTCGGTTTCGGCCTCCCAGCCGTTCAGCTCCGCGAACTCGCCCTCCAGCTCCGCCACCTTCACGCCGTCCTCGTCGGAGAAATCGGGCTTGGCGTACAGCGCGTCCTTCTCCTCCATTATCTCGTACAGCCTGGCATGGCCCATAATGACCGTCTTCAGCGCCTCGAATTCGTCGAACTCGTAGTGGTTCTGCCGCAGCACCGCCAGCCGTTCGCCGGGCGTCACATCCACCGTGCCGCTCGTCGGCTCGATCTCGCCGGCGAGGATCTTCAGAAAAGTCGACTTCCCCGTGCCGTTAGCGCCGATCAGGCCGTAACAATTGCCGGGGGTGAACTTTATATTCACATCCTTGAACAATATCCGTTTTCCAAAGCCAAGACTCAGGCCGTTTGTGCTTATCATCGCAAACATCGCCTCCTGCGTAAAAATTCCGCGCTGCCAGTAAAAAGCAAAAGCCGTCCGATAAAGGCGGCTTGTTATTCCGACATACTAATTAAAGATACCACAACTCGCCCCGCGCGTCAAACATATCTCCGGTCGGCTTCGTACCTTTTATTTTGCCCGTCGCTGCGATATAATACGTTTATTACATTATTTTAGCAAAGACAGGCAGGCGGGAGGGTTGACGATGGAACAGGAAAAAGAGCCCGGTATTCGGGAAGGCGCGGTCGCCGGCATACCGATCATGGTCGGATATTTCCCGGTGGCGATGGCGTTCGGCCTGCTCGCCAAGACGGTCGGCGTCACCTTCGCCGACGCCTGCCTCTTTTCACTCGTCGTCTTCGCTGGCGCCAGCCAGTTCATGGCCCTCGACCTCATCAAGGCCGGCATCGCCGCCGCCGACATCGTCCTCGCCACCTTCCTCCTCAACCTCCGCCACATGATGATGAGCGCCGCCCTCGCCGCCCGCCTGCAAAGCGTGCGCCGCGGGCTGGTGCCGCTCATCGCCTTCGGCGTCACCGACGAAACCTTCTCCGTCGCCTCCCTCAAGGCCGGCAAGCTCACCGCCCGCTACCTCCTCGGCCTCAACGGCGCCGCCTACGTCGCCTGGTTCGGCGGCACCGTCGCCGGCTACCTCGTCGGCCAGGTGCTGCCGGCGGCCGTCCAGAGCAGCCTCGGCATCGGCCTGTATGCGCTGTTCGCCGCCATCCTCGTCCCCGAACTAAAAAAACACGCAGGCGCCCTCGTCATCGCCCTGCTGGCCGGCCTGCTATACCTGCTCCTCACCCGCTTTACGCCGCTGTCCTCCGGCTGGAGCCTCATCGCCGCCATAATCGCCGCCTCCGCAGGCGGTCTTGTGGTGCTTAAGAACGAGGAGGAGGAAATATGACCGAATACCTGCCCCTCATCCTCGGCATGATGCTCGTCACCTACCTGCCGCGCCTGCTGCCGCTCGTCGCCCTCGCCCAGCGGCCGCTGCACCCCCTGCTGCGGCGCTTCCTGCGCTGCATCCCCTACGCCGCCCTCGGGGCCCTGATAATCAGAGGCATCGCCGAAAGCGCCCCCGGCATGATGCCGGCCACGCTGGCCGCGATCGCCGTCGCCGCCGCCGTCTCCTTCCGCGGCGGCAGCCTGGTGCCGTCCGTCGTGGCGGCAATATTGACAGCGTACCTCGTTGTGATTGGGACACGATAAGTGTCCCTTTTTATATTAATAGGGTCTTTCGACTAGCGGACATTTAAGGGGTTAAGGGTAAAAGGTGGTAACTGTGCATGAATTATTTATTAAACAAATTCAAATTCGATGATTGGTGCTACCTGAAATTCTTTGCGGGCCGGACGGGCTGGTTTAACGGCATTCGCCTCCACCGTCATTTCCTGGACGATATTGCGCAATGTCATGACGTTACGCATGATCTTATCCCGGTTTTGTCCCGCATAATCGTTGGCCGAAACTCTTAGTATAATCTTTCGTGTAAGCCAGTCCCCCCGGTATCCGTAGTCGGCACGCCAATAATATGGCTGAGAAAAATAACCGAAAGACTGCAGGAAATACTGCCGCACATGGGTCGGATCTTCACAGGCATCATCACTCGAACCGTACGGCAGGACAAAAGTAGCCTTGGCGTTGGGGCGGGCAACACGGTACAACTCCTGCATCATCGGCAAGGGTTGGCGGATATGTTCCAGCAGATGGCTGGCGAGAATTTCGCCGAAAGTATTATCCTCAAAAGGCAGAGGCCGCGTCGCGCATTCATCCAAATCTGCCACGACATCCACTCCCGGCAGAGCTACACAATCGAGATTGACCCATCCATCAAGGATTGTTTTACCACAGCCCAGGTGTAGTTTAGCCGCGTCGACAGCCTGACTCGCAGCCGCTGGATCAGCTGGGTGGTTTCGGCCGTTTGCCAAAACCTTATCAAAGTATTGCCTGTTGTAAATGATCCTCGGATCGTTGGGGATGAAGGCGGCAGCTATTTCGTTATGGGTACAGGCCGTTTCCCGCTGTCCCAGCCTGTCGTAACAGACGCAAAGCTGAAGATGGGGCAGCCAAGTCCAACACCCATGGCTGGTGTTTCCCCACCCATCCTTGGGTTTTTCCAATTGGGTGGCTATTCTGTACCAGAAAATAGCTTCGTGGTATTTGGCGTGCTGCAGGAAATGGTAGCCGAGGCGGCAACAGAACTCAGCGCGGGGGAGGCCATACTCAAACGACTTGAATAAATATTTCAGCCCGTTCTCCTGGTCGCCCAATTCTAGGCAGCAGTTGGCCAGTTTGCCGCACGCGGCGATATTGTCTTCCACCCAGCCTTGCTTAGTCTCCAAAAACCTTTGGTAGTATTCCACCGCTTTCTCATACTGCTGGTGGTCGCACAACTCATTGGCGTAATAATATAGATCCCGGGGCGTCGTAAATTCCTCCCCCGCCGCCAGCCGCCTCTCATAGATGGTTATATTCCGGTTGGCGTCATGCTTCAGCGGGCAATGGGTGATCGCTATCTCACTGCTCGCAATATGGCCATGAACCGCAAGATACTCGTGGACGGCGCCGACCCACTGAAATTGCCTGCCGCGTTTGACCAGCCTATTTCTGCGCAGGCTGGAAGTCACCTGTCCCTGGTTGTCGAGCGATAAATGATAATGCATCGTCACCGAGTCCACACCAGGCTCCAGCGTTCGTTTTAACTCGCGAAACGCCTCGCGGTCTTTCGCAAAGATGACATCATCGGCGTCCAGCCACAGGATATACTCCATGGATGCTAAACCGAAAGCATAATTGCGGGCCGCGGCAAAATCGTTTATCCAGACGAAATCATACACCTTGTCGGTGAAGGACCGGACAATTTCTTTCGTCCGGTCGCTGGAGCCGGTGTCGACGATAATGATTTCATCGGCGATCCCCTGCACACTTTTCAGACAGCGGGCGATAACATCCTCCTCGTTTTTCACGATCATGCACAGACTTATCGTGATGGACTGTTCTCCCAAAGCCTACTCACCTCAATAGAAAAAATCGTCACTACATCATATTCGCGTCCTTTGCCGATGCCATAAGCCGCTAAAGCGGCTGCAAGCATAATGGTCTTTGGGACAGCCATGGAACACTCGGCTCGCGGTTGGCATAAGATAACTATAATCATGGGAGCAGCGTCAGGAGGAGTTCTGGTGCTTTTCAGCATTAATCTTGCCTTAGCTACCTTGTGTGGAGCCGATTGTATATTTTGTCCGACCGACAGAGGGGACCGGCATGTACGGGTAATGCCCTTCGAACTGGCCAAAAAGATCATCGACGAAGTATCCGGACCTGAATTTCAACGTATTCATGGGACCCACGCCTTTATCCTCGGGGAAAACGGCGACCTTTTCTTAAACAACGCCTGCCTGGATATCATGCGTTACATCCGGAAAAAATGCCCCGCCATGCAAATCATCATATTTACCAATTTTCAGCAGGCGGATCAAACGCTACTGGAGACAATCCATAAAGAGAAACTCGTCGATTTTGTCAACTGCAACATCGATAGCGTGAACGAACAAGTGTATCAGAAGATAAAAGGTATTGATCTTAACGGTGTACTGAATAATCTCCGGCTGTTTCTTGATTTGCGGCGTCAATACGCCACCAAAATCCCGGTGCAAATCTACACCATTACTCTTTATACCTATATAAAAGCGATCTGCGATAATTTTGGCATATTGCCGGCCAAAGCCGGCAGATGCCTGGGGGAAACCATTTACGATGATTTTGACTTTACCCGGTCCTGTTTGGAGAAACTTCTTGATCCGGCCGTCGACCGCATCGTCAAGGTGGATAAGATCATGTGCTGGGCGGAACGGGAACGGGTAAATAACGACATTGATTATGCACAATATCAATGCACCAACCTGAATCGAATAAAGCGCGAAGCTTTCATCGCCCCTAACGGTGATTGGTATATATGCTGTTATGATGCCAAGAACGAGGTCGTGCTTGGAAATGTGGGGCAGGAGAGCCTGCAGGCGATTTTTTTCTCAATGAAAAGAGCGGCAATTATTGATCACCTCGCCAACCAGCGCTTTCATTTAGTGGGAGGGCCTTGCCGCACCGTTAACTGCTGCCAATTTGTCGGACCTGTCAACGAGCAAGAGGGTTCTGCGCCGTTTATCGTGAGAGACTGCCCCTGATTCATCTGGGCAGTTTCAGTTATACATAATACTACATATGATGTATAAGAAATACTGTTTCAAATTAAGGAGGAATTATGGATACCAAAGACCGTCACATTAATGTATATCCTTCCGGTTGCGATAATTCGGACCCCTGCGATCACCACGATCCATGCGATCCATGCGATCCTTGCAAACCCAGCCATCCCTGCAAGCCCAGTGATCATTGTAACCCCTGCAAGCCTCCTTGTCCGATCTGTCCTGCAGGCGCTACCGGGGCCGCCGGCGCTACCGGGGCTGCGGGCGCTACCGGTTCCACCGGCGAAGCGGGCGCCACCGGTTCCACCGGCGAGGCGGGCGCCACCGGTTCCACCGGCGAGGCGGGCGCTACCGGTTCCACCGGCGAAGCGGGCGCCACCGGGTCCACCGGCGAGGCGGGCGCCACCGGTTCCACCGGCGAAGCGGGCGCCACCGGTTCCACCGGCGA
>JAEZJM010000024.1 GCA_023415775.1 Bacillota bacterium
CAGTTCATCTCCCAGGTCTACGGCCACACGAGCGACGTCGTCGTCGTGAGCGGCGGCGGGATCCGGCGGGGGACGCGGTACGTCGTGCGCGTGGTCAAGGACGGCGAGTCGCTCGCGCGCCAGACCGGCTTGCTCGACGGGCGCGGTCGGCCGGTGCGTGGTCTGCCCTCGCAGGTCGTCTCCGGGGGCGTCGGCGAGGCCGAGGCGGCCTGGCGCGGGGCCTTCCTCGCGCACGGGTCGCTGACCGAGCCCGGACGTTCGGCCGCCCTCGAGGTGACGTGCCCGGGGCCCGAGGCAGCTCTCGCGCTCGTCGGCGCGGCGCGCCGGCTCGGCATCCCCGCCAAGGCGCGCGAGGTGCGCGGCGTGGACCGCGTCGTCATCCGCGACGGTGACGGCATCGGTGCGATGCTCACCCGGCTGGGCGCCCACGACGCGGTGCTGGTCTGGGAGGAGCGGCGGATGCGCCGCGAGGTGCGCGGGACCGCGAACCGGCTGGCGAACTTCGACGACGCGAACCTGCGTCGCTCGGCCCGTGCGGCCGTGGCCGCGGGCGCCCGGGTGGAGCGCGCCTTCGAGATCCTCGGCGACGACGTCCCCGAGCACCTGCGCGAGGCCGGCCGCCTGCGGCTGGAGCACAAGCAGGCGTCGCTCGAGGAGCTGGGCCAGCTCGCCGACCCGCCCCTGACCAAGGACGCCGTCGCAGGCCGGATCCGGCGCCTGCTCGCCACGGCGGACAAGCGCGCCGAGGAGCTCGGGATCCCGGACACCGAGGCGAGCCTGACCCCGGACATGCTCGACGTCTGAGGCCTCCGGGGGGCAGGATCGGGGGCGTGCACGACGGCTCGCGCGCGCCTTTGTACCAGCCACCGAAACGGCCCTGCGCTGGCCAAACGTCCTGCTGAACCGGGACCCGGCCTTGTGTAGCCTGGGGGCATCTGGGGACCGAGAACCGCGGTCCTGCCAGGCGCGCGTACAGCGGTGTACGCATCCGTTAGTGATCACATCACGCGTGCCGGCGACACCGGCGCGCCCGAGGAGGGCATTGTGACCATCCGCGTCGGAATCAACGGCTTCGGCCGTATCGGACGTAGCTTCTACCGCGCGATCCTGGAGCAGGGCGCGGACATCGAGGTCGTCGCCGTCAACGACCTGACGGACAACAAGACGCTGGCCCACCTGCTCAAGTACGACTCGGTCTTCGGCCGGATCGCGGGCGAGGTGTCCTACGACGAGGAGTCGATCACCGTCGGTGGCAAGCGCATGCGCGCCCTCGCCGAGACCGACCCGACCAAGCTCCCCTGGGGCGAGCTCGGTGTCGACATCGTCATCGAGTCCACGGGCCGTTTCACGGACGCGACCAAGGCTGCTGCGCACATCGAGGCCGGCGCCAAGAAGGTCATCATCTCCGCCCCGGCGAAGGGCGAGGACATCACCGTCGTCATGGGCGTCAACGATGCCAAGTACGACCCCGCCAAGCACCACATCGTCTCCAACGCTTCCTGCACGACCAACTGCCTGGCGCCGTTCGCCAAGGTGCTGCACGAGAAGTTCGGCATCAAGCATGGCATGATGACCACCGTTCACTCCTACACCAACGACCAGCAGATCCTCGATCTGCCGCACAAGGACCTGCGCCGGGCGCGGGCCGCGGCGATGTCGATCATCCCGACGACCACCGGCGCCGCCAAGGCGGTCGCTCTGGTGCTGCCCGAGCTCAAAGGCAGGCTCAACGGCTTCTCGCTGCGCATCCCGACCCCCAATGTTTCGATCACCGACCTGGTGGTAGAGGTGGAGAAGCCAACCACGGTCGAAGAGGTCAACGCTGCGCTTAAGGCGGCCAGCGAAAACGAGCTCAAGGGCATTCTCGGCTACTCCGACAAGCCGCTCGTATCCCGCGACTACAACGGCGACCCCCGTTCCTCGATCATCGACGCGCTGTCGACGATGGTGGTGGACGGCTCGCTCGTCAAGGTCATCTCCTGGTACGACAACGAGTGGGGCTATTCGAACAGGGTCGTCGACCTCGTGGTTCTCATCGCCAAAAAGGGAATTTAACGGAAAATTAACCGGCTATTTCCTTTCGGAAAGGGCAATTTTCTGATAGGATAAGGGTAAAACTAGGCTTACGTCTGCGCCTGAAGGCTCGGCGCAAGCCGAGTTTTCTTTTGAGGCGCGTTTGCATCATCGAGCCTTAGGGGCTTTGTGGAGGTGTGTGAATGAATAAGAAGACCATCCGCGATATCGACCTTGCCGGCAAGAAGGTGCTGGTACGGGTGGACTACAACGTCCCGATGGACGGCGGCAGCATTACCGACGATACCCGCATCAGGGCGACGCTGCCCACCCTGCGCCACCTGCTGGCGAAGGGCGCGGCCGTCATCCTCGCCAGCCATCTGGGCCGTCCGAAGGGCGGCCCCGCCGCCGAGTTCTCGCTTGCGCCGGTGGCGAAACGGCTGTCCGACCTGCTCGGTATTGAGGTGCTGTTCGCGGCCGACTGCGTCGGCACGGCGGCCGAAGGGCCGGCCAAAGCGCTGAAGCCCGGCCAGGTGCTGATGCTGGAGAATCTCCGCTTCCACAAGGAGGAGGAGAAGAACGATCATGAGTTCGCCCGCCAGCTCGCATCGCTGGCTGATACATACGTAAACGACGCGTTCGGCGTCTCCCACCGGGCCCACGCTTCGGTGGAGGGGATAACCAAGTATCTGCCTGCGGCGGCCGGTTTCCTGCTGGAGAAGGAGATCGACTTCCTCAGCCGGGCGGTGGGCAAGCCTCCCCACCCTTATGTCGCCATCATCGGCGGCGCGAAGGTGTCGGATAAGATCGGCGTGATCGCCAACCTGCTGACCAAGGTCGACACACTTATAATCGGCGGCGGCATGGCCAACACTTTCCTCGCCGCCCAGGGCTTTTCCACCGGCAAGTCGCTGGTGGAGGAAGACAAGATCGAACTGGCCGGCTCGCTCATCAAGGAAGCGGCCAAGCGGGGCGTTAAGCTGTTGCTGCCGGGCGACGTAACCGTTGCCGACCGCTTCGCCGCCGACGCGGCTGCCAAAACCGTGGCAGCCGACGCCATCCCCGCGGACTGGATGGCTCTCGATATCGGCCCGGTGTCCGCGGCCGCTTTCGCGGCCGCGCTTGCCGGCGCCAAGCTGATCGTCTGGAACGGCCCGATGGGCGTGTTCGAGATGGATGCCTTCGCCAAGGGCACGGTTGCCGTGGCGGCGGCGGTGGCCACATCCGGCGCGGTGAGCGTCGTCGGCGGCGGCGACTCGGTGGCGGCGATCGAGAAGGCCGGTCTGCAGGATAAGATCAGCCATATCTCCACCGGCGGCGGCGCGTCGCTGGAATTTTTGGAAGGTAAGGTATTGCCCGGAGTCGCGGCACTCAGCGATAAGTAATAATGGTATGAGAACGGCCGTTCAGAACTGCCCAGATGCAAGGCGCACCGGAAGAGCGCGCTGCGACGCGTACTCGGATGTACGCTAGCAAGCGCTCTGAGGAGCAACGCCGCAGATGGGTGGTTATCAACGGCCGCCTGGAGGTACATACATGAGAAAACCGATAATCGCCGGCAACTGGAAGATGCATAAAACGATCTCGGAAACGGTTGCCTTGATTAAAGAATTGGCTCCGCTGACGGCAGGCGCGGCGGCCGAGGTTGTCGTCTGTCCGCCGTTCACGGCGCTGGCGGCGGCCAAGGCGGCGCTCGCCGGTACGGCGATTGTGCTGGGTGCCCAAGATATGTACTGGGAGAAGCAGGGCGCCTTCACCGGCGAGGTTTCGGCCCCGATGCTCAGGGATGCCGGCTGCGACTATGTGATAATCGGCCATTCGGAGCGGCGCCAGTATTTCGCCGAGACGGACGAAACGGTGAATAAAAAACTCCACGCCGCCATTGCGGGCGGCCTGAGCCCGATCGTGTGCGTCGGCGAGACGCTGGCCGAACGGGAAGCGGGCGACACCGAGCGGGTGGTTGACCGGCAGGTCCGCCAGGGTCTGGCCGGGTTGACCGCCGTCCAGGCGGCCGCGCTGGTCGTCGCCTACGAGCCGGTGTGGGCCATCGGCACGGGCCGTACCGCCTCTTCCGAGGACGCCAACGCGGTGTGCGCCTTTATCCGGAAGCTGGCTGCCGGGCTGTTCGGCCAGGCGACGGCCGACGCGATGCGCATCCAGTACGGCGGCAGCGTCAAGGCCGACAATATCGCCGAACTGATGGGCAAGACCGATATCGACGGCGCTCTGGTGGGCGGCGCCAGCCTGGACGCGGCTTCCTTCGCCAAAATCGTCAAATATTGAAACGAGTTGATATTGTGAGCAAACTCGCTACACCAATAGCACTGGTTATTCTCGACGGGTGGGGGGTCGGCGACGCGTGCGACGCCAGCAACGCCATCGCCCGCGGCGATACCCCCCACCTGACCCTCCTTGCCGAAATATACCCCAACACCGTGCTGGCCTGCGCCGGCGAGGCGGTCGGCCTGCCGGACGGGCAGATGGGCAACTCCGAGGTCGGCCATCTCAACATCGGCGCCGGGCGCGTCGTCTACCAGGAGCTGACCCGCATCTCGAAAGCCATCCGCGACGGCGACTTTTTCGCCAACCCGGTGCTGGGCGAGGTGATCGCGGCGGTTAAGAGGGACGGTTCCGCCCTCCACCTGATGGGCCTGGTGTCGGACGGCGGCGTCCACAGCCATATAGAGCACATTTACGGGCTGCTGGCGATGGCCAAGCGCGGCGGCCTGTCGAAGGTTTACATCCACGCTTATCTCGACGGGCGCGACGTGCCGCCGTCAAGCGCCCGCCAGTTCATCGACGCCCTCGAGGCCAAGGCGGCCGAGCTGGGCGTCGGCCGCGTCGCCACCGTTTCCGGCCGCTACTTTGCCATGGACCGCGACAAGCGCTGGGACAGGGTCGAGAAGGCTTACGCCGCCCTTGTGCGCGGCGAGGGGGAGCGCGCCCCCACCGCTATGGCGGCGGTGGAGCAGGCCTACGCGCGCGGCGAGACGGACGAGTTCGTTCTGCCGACGGTCGTTGGGAGCTGCGGCGAATGCGGCATCAAGGCAGGCGACGGCGTAATCTTCTTCAATTTCCGCCCCGACCGGGCCCGCCAGCTAACCCGTGTGTTCACCGACAAGGATTTCGCGGCCTTTCCGCGCGACTATATGCCGCTCCATTTTGCCACTTTCACCCAGTACGACGAGACGCTGCCGGTGCCGGTAGCCTTTCCGCCCCAGTACATAAGGAACACGCTTGGCGAGGTTTTTAGCGCCGCCGGGTTCACACAGCTGCGCATCGCCGAGACCGAGAAATACGCTCACGTCACCTACTTTTTCAACGGCGGCGAGGAGAAGCCGCTGCCCGGCGAGGACCGGGCGCTCATCCCGTCGCCTAAGGTGGCGACTTACGATCTCAAGCCGGAAATGAGCGCCGTGGAGGTCGCCGACCGGGTAGTGGCGGAGATCAACTCCGGCAAGTACGACCTCATCGTGGTGAATTTCGCCAACGGCGACATGGTCGGCCATACCGGCGATCTGGACGCCGCCATCAAGGCGGTGGGGGTCGTCGACAAATGCGTCGGCCGGGTGACGGAGGCCATTCGCGACCGCGGCGGCGTCGTCTGCATTACCGCCGACCACGGCAACGCCGACTGCATGGTCGACGCCTGCAGCGGCGAGGCTCTGACCGCCCATACGCTAAACCCCGTGCCCTTCATCCTCGTTTCCGAGAAGCACCGCCAGGCCAAGCTCCGCGCCGGCATCCTCGCCGACATCGCCCCGACAATCCTCGACCTGGCCTCGCTCAACGCGCCGGCGGAGATGACCGGCAGTTCGCTTATCATTAAGGAGGGAAAATAATGACAACAATCACCGACGTATTCGCCCGCGAGATTATGGATTCTCGCGGCAACCCCACCGTGGAGGTGGACGTTGTGCTGGAGGACGGCTCGCTGGGCCGCGCCGCGGTGCCTTCGGGGGCTTCTACGGGCGCGTACGAGGCGGTCGAACTGCGCGACGGCGACAAGGACCGCTACCAGGGTAAGGGCGTCCTGCAGGCGGTGGAGAATGTCAACGACATTATTGCCAACGAGATCATCGGTCTCGACGCCCTCGACCAGAACGACATCGACGCCATTATGCTGAAACTCGACGGTACCCCAAACAAGGCCAGGCTGGGCGCCAACGCCATCCTCGGCGTGTCGATGGCGGTCGCCAAGGCGGCGGCGGTTTCTTTAGGGATGCCGCTCTACAAGTACCTCGGCGGCATCAACGCCAAGGAGCTTCCCGTGCCGATGATGAACATCATGAACGGCGGCAAGCACGCCGACAACAATGTCGACATCCAGGAGTTCATGGTCATGCCGGTCGGCGCCGTCTCCTGGGCTGAGGCGCTCAGGATGTGCGCCGAGATCTACCATACTCTGAAGAAGGTCCTCAAGGACAAGGGCCTGGCGACGGCCATCGGCGACGAAGGCGGCTTCGCCCCCAACCTGGCGTCCAACGAGGAAGCCCTCAAGGTCATCGTGGCCGCGATCGAGAAAGCCGGCTACAAGCCCGGCGAGCAGGTGGCGCTGGCGCTCGACGTCGCCGCGACCGAGCTTTTCGAAAATGGCAAGTACAACCTGGCTGGTGAAGGGATCGTCAAGACGCCGGCCGAGATGGTCGCCTATTACGAGGACCTGGTCGCCAAGTACCCGATCATCTCGATCGAGGACGGCATGAGCGAGGACGACTGGGACGGCTGGAAGCTGCTGACCGACAAGCTCGGCGGCAAGATTCAGCTGGTCGGCGACGACCTGTTCGTCACCAACACCGAGCGTTTGGGGCGCGGCATCAAATCGCACACCGCCAACTCCATTCTCATTAAGGTCAACCAGATCGGTACGCTTACCGAGACATTCGACACCATCGAGATGGCCAAGCGGGCCGGCTACACCTGCGTCATTTCCCACCGCTCGGGCGAGACTGAGGACGCGACCATCGCCGACATCGCCGTAGCCGTCAACGCCGGCCAGATAAAGACCGGCGCTCCGGCCCGCACCGACCGGGTGGCCAAGTACAACCAGCTGCTGCGCATCGAGGAAGAGCTGGGCGAGGCTGCCTGCTTCAGGGGCAACGACGTGTTCTACAACCGCAGGAAGTAAGCGAAAAGCGGGAAGCCCCGGCGTGCGCCGGGGCTTTTCGGTTGCCGATAAAACCCCATCTGCGGCGTTGCTCCTCAGAGCGCTTGCTAGCGTACGCAACCAAGTACGCGTCGCGGCGCGCTCGCACGCTTTCGGGTATAAGCGATCACATCAACGCTAAAGCGTTGTGTGTCTGCTTATCCGGTGCGCCTTGCATCTGGGGCTTTCTCGGCAACCTCGGATTTGTCGGCAATAACGAATAACCCCATAACCAAGTCTTTTCTTTTATTTCTTTCGGGCTGGCAGGGAAAGAATGTCCACGGGAGGAATTATACATTATATTTTTATCGGATTTACGGTGGAGGGGGAAAAATAGGTATGCAAAAATGTTGCAGCACGATTCTCGACGCGGTGGGCAAAACGCCGCTTGTTTATCTGGGACGGATTTCGCCGGCTGGCGGGGCGAAAATTTATGCCAAGGTGGAATGCGTCAACCCCGGCGGCAGCATCAAGACCCGCACCGCCCTCGGCATGATCGAGGCGGCCGAGCAGGCCGGCCGGCTCAAGCCCGACTCGGTCATCGTCGAGGTGACGAGCGGCAACCAGGGGATCGCCATGGCGATGATCGGCGCCGTCAAGGGCTACAAGGTCCGGATCGTCATGCCTGAAAACATGAGCGTGGAAAGGCAGAAGCTCATCAAGGCCTATGGGGCGGAGATAATCCTCACCCCGGCCGGCGCAAGCATCACCGAGGCCATCGAAAGCGCGCTGGCCGTGGCCGACGAAATGGCCGCCAAAGACAGCCGCGTCTTCCTGCCCCGCCAGTTCGAAAACGTTAACAACCCCGATATCCACCGCCGCACAACCGGGCAGGAGATCCTCGCCCAGATGACGGGCCCGGTGGACGCGTTCGTGGCCGGCTTCGGCACCGGCGGCACCATCACCGGCATCGGCGAAGTTCTCAAGAAGGCCAATCCGGGCGTCAGGATCATCGCCGCCGAGCCGGATAACGCCGCCATCCTGGCCGGCAAGCCGATCGGCCATCATATCCAGCAGGGCATCGGCGACGGCGTCATCCCGCCCATATTGAACCGCGACATCATCGACGACCTCGTGCTGGTCAGCGACGACGAGGCCTGCGAGGCCGCCCGCCGCCTCGCCCGCGAGGAAGGCATCCTGTGCGGCGTTTCCAGCGGCACCAACGCCTGCGCCGCCATCAAGATCGCCCGGAAACTCGGCCCCGACAAGAGCGTGGTGACGGTGCTGCCTGATACGGGGGAACGATACCTGAGCACTTGCCTGTTCTGATTGTTATAAAGCACGCCTGGAAGAAGAGGGCCTCCGCCCTCTTTTTCTCAATTTGCCAATTAATACAGCACTTTTGCCAATAGATGTATATTATTTATTATTAATTCCGAAAATAACTAGTAAAAGCCGATTGTCAAGCTATTGGCGATTTGGTAAAATAAAATGGTATAAACGGGTAGGGGGTTTTTAGCAAGTGTACACTGCGTTGATGATTCTCGATGGTATTCTTTCGATTGCGATAATCGCCGTTGTCGTGATGCAGTCCAGCAAGAGCGCCGGCATGTCCGGAGCGATCGCCGGCGGTGCCGAGACGATTTTCGGAGGCAAGAGAAAAGGCCTGGACGAAATTTTATCCAAGGCCACCATGGTACTCGGACTCCTGTTCGGCGTCGTCACCCTGGCCCTGGCCAAGATGACTATGTAGTTTAAAGCGGGTTGTTCTGCCCCGGATAACTGGTTATGCGGAAATCCCGGGAAATGTAACTCATTTCCCGTAATTTATTGCCTGTAGGAGGAGTGGTAGTTTGGACACGTATTTGCTTATCTCTACGCTGGCAGGCGCTTTGGCGCTGATATTCGCCTTTTTTCTGGCCAGCAGCATCGCCAAGGCAGACGCCGGCAACGAGCGGATGCGCGAGATCGCCGGTTATATCCATGAGGGAGCGATGGCCTTCCTGTATCGTGAATACCGTTATCTGATCGTTTTCGCCATAGCTGTCTTCATAATCTTATCTTTCTTCATCAATTGGCAGACAGCCGTCTGTTACATCGCAGGCGCGTTATGTTCGGTGCTGGCCGGCTATTTCGGCATGCAGGTGGCCACCAAGGCCAATGTCCGCACCACCGAAGCCGCCCGCCACGGCATGGGAGCCGCCATCAAGATCGCCTTCTCCGGCGGCGCCGTCATGGGCATGTCGGTGGCCGGTCTGGGCGTGCTCGGCCTGGGCATCATGTTCCTGGTATTCGCCAAGGATGTCAACTATATCGCCGGCTTCAGCCTGGGCGCCAGCTCGATAGCGCTCTTCGCCCGTGTCGGCGGCGGTATATACACTAAAGCGGCCGACGTCGGCGCCGACCTCGTCGGCAAGGTCGAGGCCGGCATCCCCGAGGATGACCCCCGCAACCCGGCGGTTATCGCCGACAATGTAGGCGATAACGTCGGCGACGTTGCCGGCATGGGCGCCGACCTGTTCGAGTCTTATGTCGGAGCCATGGTTTCCGCCTTTGCGCTTGGCGCCGTTCTCTTCAAGGGCGGCGAAGGCGTCCTCTTCCCGATCGCTCTTTGCGCCCTGGGCATCGTGGCTTCGATAATCGGTATAATGGTTGGCCGCAACAGCAACGCGGACAACCCCCAAGCCGCCCTGAACATGGGCACTTATGTGGCCGGCGGTCTTACGATTGTGGCCGCCGCGGTCCTCAGCCAGTACCTTTTCGGCAACTACAAGGCATTTATGGCTATTGCCGCCGGTCTGATCTCCGGCCTGGCAATCGGCAAGATAACCGAGATCTACACCTCGGGCGACTACAGCCACGTCAAGAAGATCGCCGAACAGTCGCAGACCGGCCCGGCGACCACCATTATTTCCGGCATGGCTGTCGGCATGTACTCCACCATGTGGCCGATGCTGTTCATGACCGCCGGCATGCTGGTATCCTATTTCGTCATGGGCGGAGGCACGATGGGCCTTTACGGCATAGCGTTGGCGGCGGTCGGCATGCTGTCGACCACCGGCATAACCGTGGCCGTCGACGCCTACGGCCCGATCTCCGACAACGCCGGCGGCATCGCCGAGATGTCCGAGCTGCCCCATGAAGTGCGCGAAGTTACCGACAAGCTCGACGCGGTCGGCAATACCACCGCGGCTATCGCCAAGGGCTTTGCCATCGGCTCGGCGGCTCTCACCGCCCTGGCCCTGTTTGCCGCTTATTCGGAGGCGGTCGATCTTAAAGCGATCGACCTTCTCAACCCGCTTACCCTCGCCGGCCTGTTTATCGGCGCGATGGTGCCTTTCCTGTTCGGCGCTCTGACGATGGAAGCGGTCGGCAAGGCGGCCAACGAGATGATCGAAGAGGTCCGCCGCCAGTTCCGCGAAATCCCCGGCCTCATGGAAGGCAAAGCCAAGGCCGAGCACGCCAAGTGCGTCGATATCGCCACCGGCGCGGCCCTTCACAAAATGGTCGTTCCCGGTACGCTGGCCGTCGCCCTGCCTCTCGCCGTGGGCCTCGTTCTCGGCACCGAGAGCCTGGCCGGTTTCGTCGCCGGAGCGCTGGTTACCGGCGTCCTCGTGGCCGTATTCATGGCCAACGCCGGCGGCGCCTGGGACAACGCCAAGAAATACATCGAAGGCGGCGAGTACGGCGGCAAGGGCAGTAACACCCACAAGGCCGCGGTTGTCGGCGACACGGTCGGCGACCCCTTCAAGGATACTTCCGGCCCGGCTATGAACATCCTCATCAAGCTGATGACCATCGTCTCGCTGGTATTCGCCCCCGTGTTCGTCAAGTATGGCGGTTGGGTTTCCAATTTACTCAAATAACCGCTGGTCATCTTCGAGGGCCGCGGCCGGAGCAATTCCGGCGGCGGCCCTTTGTTGTTGTAATGTAGTTGCATATATTATAAAAATAGTGAAAATATTGGAAGGAATTACCATAATGTGTGGCGAATATAGTCTGCGTAATATTTGCTTCTTTGTTTTACGCATTATCATTGGGAAAGGGGTGACCGCGATAAACAGCGGCCGGTATATTCCGCGTCAAATGGAAACTGTGTAAGGAGGGTATGCCAGTGCAAGGTATTGAGAAGTTATTAGCCGACATGGCCGATTTTGTCTGGGGTTTGCCACTGATAATCCTGCTGTTCGGCACGCACTTGTATCTGACATTCAGATTGGGCTTTATCCAGAGGTATCTCGGCAAGGCGATCAAGATTTCGCTGACCCGCTCCACCGAAGGACGGGGGGACGTCAGCCAGTTTGGCGCCCTGACGACGGCGCTGGCTGCGACCATCGGCACAGGCAACATCGTCGGCGTGGCCACCGCCGTGGCGGCGGGCGGCCCGGGGGCGGTGCTGTGGATGTGGCTGACGGGCGTGTTCGGTATAGCCACCAAGTATTCCGAGGCGCTGCTGGCGGTCAAATACCGCGTTCAGACCGATGACGGCCAGATGGCCGGCGGGCCGATGTACGCTCTTGAGCGCGGGCTGGGCATGAAGTGGCTGGCGGTGGTTTTCGCCGCCTTGACCGCGATCGCCGCCTTCGGCATCGGCAACACCGTGCAGGCAAACTCGATCGCCTCTATGCTTCAGGAAACTTATAACATTTCACCGTATCTGTCGGGGATCGTCATGACCGTTCTGACGGCCATGGTCATCCTCGGCGGCATCAAATCGATCGCCCGCGTGTGCGAGGCGCTTGTGCCCTTCATGGCAATCTTCTATGTCGCCGGCTGTGCGGTAATCCTGCTGTCCGGTATCTCCACCATCCTCGACTCAATCTCCCTCATTGTCAGCAGCGCCTTCACCGGCCAGGCGGCGGTAGGCGGCTTCCTGGGTGCTGGCATGAAGGAAGCAATGCGCTTCGGAATTGCCCGTGGTCTGTTCTCCAACGAATCCGGCCTCGGCAGCGCGCCGATCGTGGCCGCCGCCGCGCAGACGAAGAACCCCGTCCGCCAGGCGCTCGTCTCCAGCACCGGCACCTTCTGGGATACGGTAGTGGTCTGCGCGATGACCGGCTTGGTGATCGTGAACACCGGCGTCTGGCAGCAGGGCCTCAAAGGCGCTGCCCTTACCAAGGCCGCTTTTTCGACGATTCCCGTCCTCGGTCCGCTGGTGCTGGCTGTCGGCCTGCTGACCTTCGTTTTCTCCACCATCCTCGGGTGGTCCTACTACGGCGAGAAGGCGGCCGAGTACCTGTTCGGCAAAGGGGTCGTCAAGCCGTACCGCTATCTATGGGTCGTAGCCGTATTCGTCGGCTCAGTGGCCAGTCTGCCGGCGGTGTGGAACTTCGCCGACGCCGCCAACGGCCTGATGGCTATCCCCAACCTCGTTTCCTTGCTGCTCTTGAGCGGCGTACTTGTCTCCGAGACCCGCGAGTATCTCTGGAAAGGCAACCTCGACCACGAGCCGGAGGATTTCGCCGCCGCTCCCTGCGAAAAGCAGACGAGGGAAAAAAGCTGAAAGTATGCGCATAAAAACACCCTGCCAGTGGCAGGGTGTTTTTCATTCAGCATCGCTGTATAGCAAAATAAACCGGCCGTCATCCGTAAATGCTACAAAAGAGCGGACTAATTATTGTCTTCACCCTCCAGCAGTTCGACAAACGCTTTCTCCACGGCGCTGTAATCCTGGCCGGCCCGCGAGATGAGCAGAAAGCGCCTGTCGATGGTGTTCAGCCGGTTCAGCGGCACTTCCGCCAAGCGGCCGGTCGCCAGTTCGTGGCGGATGGCCACCGAACTGATCAGGGCTATGCCGATCCGCTCCTCCACCGCCAATTTGATTGACTCGTGGTTGGCCATCTCGATCACCGTTTCGAAGACGAGGTTTTCCTGGTGGATGAACTTGTCAACGACTGACCGCATGCCCGAATCGGGCCGGCTATGGATGAAGACCTGACCGCGCGCCAAATCCCGCGGCTCGACGAAGCTCCGGCCGCCCCATTCGTGGCCTGGCCAGACGATGAGGGAGAGGTGGTCGCGGGAAACCGGGCGGGATTTCAGGGCGGGATCGGCCAGCCAGTTGAGGTTGTGGCCGACGAGACCGAGGTCGATATCGTCGGCGCGGACGGCATCGATTATTTTGTAGCCATAGTCGGTCTTGACCGTCAGTTCGACGTGGGGGTTGCGGTCCTTGTACCTGCGGAGGAGGGAAGGGAGCAGATAGGTGCTGACCGTCGACGAGGCGCCGAGCCTCAGCCGCCCTTTGCCAAGGTTATGGGCTTCCTTGATTCTGGCGGGGAGGGCGCCGAGGGTGCCGAGGATATCTTTGGCGGTCGCGTAGAGAACCCGGCCTTCGGGGGTAACGGAAAAACTCTTGCCTACCCTGGTTAAAAGCGCCGCCCCGAAATGGCGCTCCAGCGCGGCGATCTGTTGGCTGACCGACGACTGGGCCATATAGAGGCATTCGGCGGCCCGCACGAACGATTTCTGCTCGACGACCAGGCAGAAGGTCTGCAGTTGCTGAAAGGTCATGCCATCACCTCTTATAAGATTTTTCTTATTATTTTGATTGTAATTTATACGTTGCGTCTTATTAATCCTTCCTGTATTATTAAGAAAGTCCATATTTTATCCGATTTTGGAAGGGGGCCTTTTTCTGGAACTGCTGTATATCGCACCAATCGCCGGTCTTGTCGCTCTACTTTTCGCCGCCTACCTTATGGTCAGCGTGCTGAGAGAGAGCCCTGGCAACCAAAAAATGCAGGATATCTCTCAGGCCATATTCGAAGGGGCCATGGCGTTTCTCAACCGTCAGTACCGCACTCTTGTACCTTTTACCATTATTGTTTTCGGCGTCCTGTACTATTTCGGAGGCTACCAACTGGCAATATCCTTCCTCGTCGGGGCCATTTGCTCGGCTATCGCCGGCTATGTCGGCATGACGTCGACCACCAAATCCAACGCCCGCACCACCGAGGCCGCCCGCCACAGCCTGAATAAGGCGTTGAGCGTGTCGTTCCGGGCCGGAGCGGTAATGGGGATGTCGGTGGCCGGTCTGGGCCTGCTCGGCGTTTCGCTGCTCTACGTCGTTTTCCGTGATCCCGTCGTCATCAACAGCTTCGCCTTCGGCGCCAGCGCCATCGCTTTCTTCGCCCGCATCGGCGGCGGCATCTTCACCAAGGCTGCCGACGTCGGCGCCGACCTTGTCGGCAAGGTGGAGGCCGGTATCCCCGAGGACGATCCCCGCAACCCGGCCGTCATCGCCGACAACGTCGGCGACAACGTCGGCGACACCGCCGGCATGGGCGCCGACCTGTTCGAATCGTACGGCGCCACCGCCATCGCCGCTATGCTGATCGGCAACACCCTCTTCGGCGTCGACGGCGTTATCTTCCCGCTGCTGCTCGGCGCCGCGGGCATCGCCGCCGCCATCGTCAGCACCTTCCTGGTGCGCACCGGCAAGAATGGCAGTCCGCAGGCGGCCCTCAACCGCGGCCTTTGGGGCACCAACATCATCACCGCGGTTATCGCCTACTTCATGGCCATAGCCACCTTCGGCGCCGAGAAAGGTCTTGGCATCTTCATCGCCATCGTCGCCGGCCTGGTCGTTAATGTCCTCGTCGGCTTGATAACCGAGTACTACACTTCTCACGCCCACTTCCCGACCCGCGATATCGCCGATTCCTCGCGGACCGGTGCGGCCACCAACATCATCTCCGGTGTGGCCACCGGCCTTAAGAGCACCGCGCTGCCGATGATCGTCTTCGCGGTCGCCACCTATGTCGCCTTCACATATGCCGGCATCTACGGCATCGCGATGGCGGCCATGGGGATGCTCTGCACCGCCGGCATGGTGGTGGCGGTCGACTCCTTCGGCCCGGTCGCCGATAATGCCGGCGGCATCGCCGAGATGGCCGACCTGCCCAAGGAGATCCGCAAGACCACCGACAAACTCGACGCGGTCGGCAACACCACCGCGGCGATCGCCAAAGGCTTCGCCATCGGCTCGGCGGCCCTGACCGCTTTGGCCCTCTTCACCGCTTTCGGCGAAGAAGTCGCCAAGAATCCCAAACTCTCCGGCCTGCTGGTGGGAGGGCATCTGGTCGTCAACCTCACCGAGCCGGGTGTCATCATCGGCATCTTCCTCGGCGCCGCCCTGCCGTTCCTGGTCTGCGCCTTCACCATGGAGGCGGTCGGCAAGGCCGCGTTCGAGATGATCGGCGAGGTCCGCCGCCAGTTCCGCGAAATCCCCGGCATCATGGAAGGCACCGGCCGCCCCGATTATGCCCGCTGCGTCGATATCAGCACCCAGGCTGCCATCAGGGAGATGATCCTCCCCGGCGTGTTCGCCGTAGGGGCGCCGCTGATCGTCGGCTTCCTTATGGGCGCCAAGGCGCTCGCCGGGTTCCTGGCCGGCGTCACCGCCGCCGGCGTGCTGCTCGCCATCTTTATGTCCAACGCAGGCGGCGCCTGGGATAACGCCAAGAAATTCATCGAAGGCGGCCAGCACGGCGGCAAAGGCACTCCCGCCCACGCCGCGGCCGTCATCGGCGACACGGTCGGCGACCCGTTCAAGGACACCTCCGGCCCGGCGATGAACCCGCTCATCAAGGTGGCGGGGACGATATCGCTGATAATCGCACCATTACTGTTCTTCTAGAACGTCAAAAGACCCCGGCCGTCGGCCGGGGTCTTTTTGTTTGTACTCGCTACATCGAGTGGAGCCCGATGCAGTTGCCTTCGCTGTCTTCGAAGAGGCCGAAGAAGCCGTATTGACCGATATCGGTCTTGGGGACGAGCGTTTTGCCGTTGCTGGCGGCGACTTTGGCCAGGGTGGCGGTGATGTCGGGTACGGCGAAGTAGACGATTGTGCCGGTGCGGGACGGCATGTTTTCTTTGCCCTTCACCAATGCGCCGCCGGCGCCGATTGTGTTCATCTCCATCGGGAACATGGCCATCTGCCGCTCGCCATGGTCGACGATTTCCAGCTTAAAGCCGAAAACAGCCTCATAGAAGGCTTTGCCGCGCGGCATATCGGTCACGGGGATTTCGAACCAGATCACCGGGTTGATTTTGTCAGCCACTATTATCACGCTCCTGCTTGATTGCTATGTTTATTATAACCCGAGCGGGGCTGCGGCAGCCATATTTTGTAAAAGAAGGGCCGACTCTCCTTGCTTTGCCTGGCCGTGCCTGAAAATGGTATAATGAATGTTACCAAGGACAATGGAGGGATGCCTGGTGGCGATCATGCGCGGGGCCGAGCCGTTCCTCCTGCCGGGGGACGACCGGGGTGTGCTGCTAATCCACGGGTTTACCGGCGCGCCGGCCGAGATGCGCCTCTTGGGCGAGTACTTGCACGGCAGGGGCTGCACCGTCCTGGGGCCGCGCCTGGCCGGGCACGGCAGCAGCCCGGCGGATATGGCTGGCACGCGCTGGCCGCATTGGTACGGCGACGTGGAGGACGGCTACCACCTGCTGCGGGGTCTGTGCCGGGAGGTATCTGTCGTCGGCCTGTCGATGGGCGGCCTGCTGGCCCTAAAACTGGCGGCCGAGCACTCTGTCGACAGGATTGCAACCATCAACGCGCCGATATACCTGCTTGACAAGCGCCTGCCGCTGCTGCCGTTCTTCCGCCTGTTCCGCAGTTTTCAGCGCCAGGAGAAGCGCCGGCTGGCGGTCAACGAGCGCTACAACGTTTCCTACGACTATATGCCGCTGGCCTGCGTGGTCAGCCTGTTGGAGCTAATCGGCAATGTGGACGGACTGCTGCCGCTTGTCACCCGGCCGGCTCTGCTCGTGCAGTCGCGGCACGACCGGACGGTGCGGCCGGAGAGTGTCCTCCGCATCCACAGCCGCCTTGGAAGCCGGGACAAGAAGATAATCTGGCTGGAACGGTCGGGTCATGCGGCGACCATCGACGTGGAGCACGAGCGGCTTTTCCGCTATATTGACAGCTTTTTGACGGCAAGATCAATTGACGACTGAAGGGAGACAAACTAATGGGAGACGAACGCAACACATGGTGTTTTGCCTGTGGCCCCAATAACCCCATCGGCCTGAAGCTGAGGTTCAGCGAGGAGGGGGACAAGTATGTGGCCCGGTTTACCGCCGGCCCTGAACACCAGGGCTACGACGGCATTGTCCACGGCGGCATCGTGAGCACGCTGCTGGACGAGATCATGGCCCGCTACCCGTACGCCAAGGGCGAGAATACCGTGACCGCCCGCCTGGAGATAAGATACCGCCAGCCGACCCCGGTGGGCAAGGAGCTGACCGTGACCGGATGGATCGTGAGCAAGCGGGGCAGGATATACGAAACGGCCGGCACGGTAGCGCTGGCGGATGGCACCGTCACCGCCGAGGGCAAGGCCACAGTGATGGTGATGAGGAAGTGAACCGATGACTCTCAAAGATAGAATCCTCGCCTTTATGCGCGAGGAGGCCTACAGGCCGCTGGCGCCGGACGACCTGGCCGCCGGCCTTGGCCTGAAGGCGAAGGAGCTGGCCGATTTCTGGCCGCTGCTGGCGCAAATGGAAGAGAACGCCGAGGTTATCAAGACCAGGTTCGACAAGTACGGCGTGCCCGAACACATGAATCTGGTGGTGGGGATGCTGTCGGCCAGCGAGAAGGGCTTCGGCTTCGTCATCCCCGACAACCCCGACGAGGCTGATGTGTATATATCCCCCGATGCGATGGCCGGCGCGATGAACCGCGACCGGGTGGTGGCGCGGGTGCACGGCCAGCGGCCGGGCGGCAAGGCCCGCGAGGGGGAGATAATCCGGGTGGTCAAACGGGCCAATGCCAAGATCGTCGGCACGTTCGAGGCCAGCCGCCACTATGCGTTCGTGACGCCGGACGACGCCCGCCTCCGTCAGGATGTTTTCGTGCCGCGGGACGAATGGGGCGAGGCGGAGAACGGCTGCAAGGTGGTCGTGGAGATCACCAGATGGCCGGAGGGCAAACGCAGCGCCGAGGGCCGCGTGACGGAGGTGCTGGGCTGCAAGGGCGACCCGGGCATCGAGATTCTCGCCATCATCAAGAAGCACAACCTGTCGACCGCTTTCCCTCCCGAGGTGGAGGCCGCCGCCGCCCGTTGCCGCGAGACGGTGGGCGAGGAGGAGACGAAGGGGCGCCGCGATCTGCGGGAGCTGCCGGTGGTCACCATCGACGCCGAGGACGCCAAGGACCTGGACGACGCGGTGTATGTGGAGCGGCGTCAGAATGGCCATTATCTGCTCGGCGTGCATATCGCCGACGTCAGCCATTATGTGAAAGAGAACAGCCCGCTTGATGACGAGGCCAGGGAGCGCGGGACGAGCGTCTACCTCGTCGACCGCGTGCTGCCGATGTTGCCCCATCGCCTCTCGAACGGCATCTGCTCTTTAAACGCGGGCGTCGACCGGCTGGCGATGTCGGCGCATATGGAGATCGACCCCCGCGGCCGGGTGGTGAGTTATGAGCTTTTCCCGAGCGTCATCCGCGTCCATACCCGGCTTTCCTATAACATCGTCCGCCGCATCCTCGCCGAGGACGACGGGGAATTGAAGGAGCAGTACCGGCCGCTCCTCGGCCAGCTGGCCGAGATGGAGCGCCTGTGCCACATCCTTCGCCAGCGGCGGCTGAACCGCGGCGCTATCGACTTCGATTTCCCTGAGCTGAAGGTAAAACTAGACGAGCAGGGGCGGCCGGTGGCCGTGGAGAAGCGGGTCCGCAGCATAGCAGAATCGATTGTCGAGGAGTTTATGCTGGCGGCCAACGAGACGGTGGCCGAGCATATGGACAAGCTGGGCGTGCCGTTTGTTTTCCGCGTTCACGAGGAGCCCGACCCGGAGAAGATGACCAAGCTGAACAACCTGCTCCACAATTTCGGCCAGGCGCTTTCCAAGCCCGACGATATCCGCCCCAAGGCGCTGCAGAAGGTGCTGGGCCGGGTAGCCGGCCGGCCGGAGGAACGCCTGATAAGCACGGTGATGCTCAGGTCGCTGAAGCAGGCGCGCTACGAGGCGGAGAACCTCGGCCATTTCGGCCTGGCGGCCTCGTATTACACGCATTTCACTTCGCCGATCCGGCGCTATCCCGACCTGATCGTCCATCGCATATTGCGCGAGACGTTTAAGTCCGGCGATATCTCCGCCAAACGCCGCCAGAAGCTGGCTGCTATCCTGCCGGAGATATCCCTCCATTCTTCGCAGCGCGAACGGGCGGCGGCGGAGGCGGAACGGGATACGGTCGATCTCAAGAAGGTCGAGTATATGGCCCAGTTCATCGGTGACGAGTTCGCCGGGGCGATCAGCGGCGTGACGGCTTTCGGCCTGTTCGTCGAGCTGGAGAACGGCATCGAGGGGCTTGTCCACGTGTCGAGCATGGATGACGATTACTACCGCTACGACGAGGAGCGCTACTCGCTCATCGGCCAGCGGACCGGCAAGGTTTACCGGCTGGGAGACGCGGCGAAAGTGACGCTGGTAAAGGTTAACCCGGCGGAGCGGATGATCGATTTTGCGCTGGCCGGCGAGGCCGCGGCCCGCGGGCCCAAGGGCCGCAGGGGCAAGGGCGGCGGACAGGGCCGCAGGCCCGGCGGCGATAAGGGCAAACAGGCGAGGAGCGGCGGAGCGGGAGCAGGCCGGCCGGCGAAAGAGGGCGGCAAGAAGCCCGCCGTGGCCGGAGCCGGAGGCGCGAAGCCCGCCGGCGAGACGGCGAAGAAGCGGCCGCCGGGCACGAAACGCAAGCGGTCGCGGAGCTCTGGCAAAAGACGGACGGAATCTGGCAAAACTCTGACATAAACTCTGGCATTGGTCTGACATATGGGATGATTTGCGTTATTTCCCGGAAATATGAGAGAAACCGACAGGGAGAGAAGAGGATGGATCGCAGGGATTTCCTGAGAATGGCGGCTGTGGCCGGGCTGGGGGCTACGTTGCTGCCCGGCTGCGCGCCGGCGCCGGCCAAACCGGCGCCCCGCGCCGATGTGGGCGCAGGCAGGACGCCTGCCACTACGGTTGGCGCGCCTGCGGGCGGCGGCGAGCTGGTGGTGGCCGAGGGAACCGACCCGGCCGAGATGCTGGCGCGGGGCCTGGCGGCGCTGGGCGGCATCGGGGCGTTCGTCAAGCCGGGGGCAACGGTGGTGCTGAAGCCGAATTTCAGCGTGCCGCGTGCGCCGGAGGAGGCGGCCACGACCAACATCGCGCTGGTGGGGGCGCTGGTGCGCTCGTGCCTGGCGGCCGGGGCCAAGGCGGTGAAGGTTATCGACCACCCGTTCACCAATCCGGCGATATGCCTGGAGAAAACGGGGATGAAGACGGCGGTGGCGGCGGCCGGCGGGCAGATATATACGCTCAACAGCGGCCGCGATAAGTATTTCCAGCCGGTGCAGATCGGCGGCCAGGTGCTGGCGGCGGCCGAGTACAGCAAGGATGTGCTGGAGGCCGACGTGTTCATCAATATGCCGATCTTGAAGCATCATAACGGCACGCGCCTAACGCTGGGGATGAAGAATCTGATGGGGCTGGTGTGGGACCGCGGGTATTTCCACCGCACCGACCTGCACCGCTGCATCGCGGAGACGGCGGCGTTCAAGAAGCCTCACCTGACCATCATGGACGCGCTACGCGGGATAACGGACAACGGGCCGATGGGCCCGGGACCGATCCGCGAGTATAACCAGATGGTTTTCGGGACCGATCCGGTGGCAGTAGACGCTTATGGGGCGACGCTGTTCGGGATGAAACCGGCGGAGGTTGATTATATCCGCATAGCGGCGGAGCTGGGCGTCGGCAGTATGGATATTGATAAGGCGCCGGTGCGTAAGGCTTAGGCAGGAAGGCCGCAAGCCCGGCAAGCGAATATGAGTATGGTTATGGAAGATGACCGCCGCCGGGTATCCGGCGGCGGTTTTTATTCTGGCGGGCGGGGGACGAGGTCGGCGGGCGGCGGGGGCTCGAGGGACAGTTTCCGGGTTTTGACGCGGTCAGCGAAGTCGCCCTGTTCGGGGCACATGCGGGGGTGGGCGCAGGGTTGTCTTTCGTCGGGCATGTTTTTTCACCTCCTGGTTAGTGTGCGCTGTGGCCGCGGTTTTTAGCAATAGAAGGCGTATAGCGCGGCGCGGGAGCATGATAGCGGCAGGAGGTGAGGGCATGGCGCAGGATGTTATGTGTACGGTGATTGCGGAAAAAATGTTTATATCCCTTGACGTACGGTGATGAGGATGGTAACTTGTAGTTAGATTGTTAAGCGGGAGGCGCCGATGTGACTTTGCTGGAGGTCGAAGAGCTTTTTCCTACGGAACGGGCGGTTGTGGAGCATTTTGTCAGGAGGCGGTACGACGGGCAGGCGGTTTGCAAGCACTGCGGCTCGCCGAAGGTGTACCAGCGCCGGGACACTGTGAGGGTGTTCGACTGCAACGCTTGCGGCAATACGTTTTCGCCGTTTACGGGGACGATGCTGGAGAAGTCGGATACCGATCTGCGCAAGTGGGTATATGCAGTCAGGCGGCTGGCGAGCGGCCAGGGCGTTTCCGGGGCGCAGCTGATGCGGGAGATCGGGGTGACGTACAAGACCGCCTGGCGGATGATGAGGCAGGTAAAGGCGGCGAAGGGCGATGTGCAGCAGCAGGTCTTCCTGACGGCATTGGCAGATACCGGCGAACTGAACGGATACTACGGCAGGGGGATGGCGGGCCGTGTCGACTGGAGTGTACCGCACGTGAGGGTATATGTGCGCGGCACATAAAGTGAAGGGGATTTTTCCGGATGTATTATTGGACAAGTATGTTGGTTGATTAACCGTATGAGAAGGGATAGTTTCTGAGGGGGACTTATATGCGTCTTTCGGGCCGGGGAACGGGCAGGGTCTTGTGCTATTTGCCGTCGGGTGTGCTATAATAGTTTTGCTATGATTTAGGGCGCAAGGTGCAGGGAGTGGGAATGGTGGCCGAGGGCATCAAGATAGTGTCGGAGAACCGCAAGGCGCGACACGATTATCATATCCATGAGACATACGAGGCCGGTCTGGTGCTGACGGGGACGGAGGTTAAGTCTCTGCGGGCGGGACGGGCGAACTTGAAGGACAGCTATGCCAGGGTGGACAACGGGGAGCTGATGCTGCACAATATGCATATAAGCCCGTACGACCAGGGCAACCGGTTCAACCACGAGCCCTTAAGGACGCGCAAGCTCTTAATGCACCGCGTGGAGATCAATAAGCTGATCGGCAAGACGAAGGAGAAGGGGTATACGCTGGTGCCGCTGAAGCTTTATTTCACCCGCGGCAAGGCGAAGCTGGAGCTGGGGCTGGCGAGCGGCAAGCATACGTACGATAAGCGCCAGGATATTGCCGAACGGGATGCGAAGCGGGAGATGGACCGGGAGTTTCGCGACCGGCAGAAGTGCTGATTGGACGGAGAACCGTTTTTATGTTATAATAATATAATAGAAGCATATTTCGTTGGCTGGCGTTATCCATGAACGCCCGGGAAAATACGGGGGCGTACTGGTTTCGACAGGGGTAGTTGTGGTACAGGTAGCGAGCCGGGGTTCCATCTGCCCGTCAATACGGTGGGACAAAGTTAACTGCCAACGAAGAATACGCTTTAGCAGCTTAATGCTAACGTCCTACCTACGCTCGTCCCGTGGCCTAGGATAGGGCGTCACTTAACGGGATACCTGAAGCCCAATTCTCGGAGGGCCGACTGGGAATTTTTATCGAGATAGCGCCTGAGCAGCCTGTCTGTGGGCGGCGACGGGGCGAAATCTAAACCATAGACTGCGCTCGGAGAAGCCTGTGCAGCGATGCCTTTGGACAGGGGTTCGACTCCCCTCGCCTCCACCATGCAAGACCAAAACGAAGTTTCACTTGATTGTGATTTTAACCATAAGTCTGCCGTAACGGCAAGCTTATGGTTAAAATTTTGCTTAGGGGGATTTGAGTTAGTTTCGCGGGCGGATAAAAGGTGTTAATATTTTTACCGGGAGTCATTACTAGTTATTTGGAACGGATATATAATCTTGTAAATTTACAAAGATATGAGAATAAGTTGTTCAGGAAGAGTGTTTTGCCATATCATGGAGGATTTTGTAACTTAATCTAGAATTAATTCATGTTTCCAATAAATGATGGGACCTACATAGGGTCCCTCTTTTGGCGGTTTTCCGTTTGTGGCAATGCGAGTCAAGGAGAAGTATACTATTTTTAAGCCCTGTGACCAGGGGGGGGACATATTCGGGCTGACTTTTGGCGAGGGTGGTCGGCGTTGTCGCGTGCAAAGAAAAGAATGCAGAGGCCGTGCTTCTAGCACGGCCTTTTCTCTTGAGGGGCTTGTGTTTTCTCCTATTTTATATCATCTAGGAGTTTCCGATTTGGTGTGAGTTTGGAAGGGAAAGCCTATAATTCGGAGAAATAATGTTTATAACATTTAGAGGTATATCTGTGGATCCAAGCATGAAAAAATCCTTATTAGGGGTGATAGTGTGAAAAAGCTGCTGGTCGGCACCCGTGTTTTACTTTTGCTTTCGATTGTGCTGTTGGCGGGCTGCGCAGTAAAAACTGAACAAGCACAGCAACCGCCCAAACCTGCAAAACCGGATATTATCCTGGCCACGACGACGAGTACGCAGGACAGCGGTCTACTGGACGTTTTGCTGCCGGTTTTCGAGAAGAAGACGGGCTATAAGGTAAAGACGATTGCCGTCGGCTCAGGTCAGGCGATCGCTATGGGAGAAAAGGGTGAAGCCGATATTCTTTTGACCCATGCTCCCGATGCCGAAAAGAAGGTGGTCGCTGGCGGTTCGGTTGTCAACCGGCGCATGGTTATGCATAATGACTTCGTACTGCTCGGCCCCACAACCGATCCGGCGAAAATAAAAGAGAAACCCGCCATGGCCGGTTTCAAGGCAATCGCCGCCGCTAAGGCCGTTTTTGTATCGCGGGGGGACAATTCCGGAACACATCAATTGGAAAAGAAAATCTGGTCCGAGTCGGGCATAAAGCCTCAGGACGCCTGGTATCAAGAGGCGGGAACAGGTATGGGGCAGACGCTGAATATCGCCAATGAGAAAAAAGGGTATGTTCTGACGGATCGGGCCACATATCTGGCCCACAAGAAGAACTTGTCTCTCGATATATTGATAGAAGGCGACGCTAAGTTGACCAATATTTACCACGTGATGGAAGTTAATCCCGAAAAGTTTGGCAAGGTCAACAAAGAAGGCGCGAAAGCCTTTGCCGATTTTCTGCTCTCCGCCGAGGGACAGAAGCTGATTGCCGAATATGGGAAGGAAAAATACGGACAGCCGCTATTCTTCGCCGATGGCGGAAAAACAGAAAAGGATTTTGCAAAGTAACGGGGTAGTTGTATGAGTGAAATGCTTTCAGGGCTTGGGGAAGCCCTTTTTCTTCTCTTTAACGGCGACGCGGAAATATACGAAGTCATTTTTTTGACGCTTAAAGTATCCGGTGTGGCTACGCTGGTGAGTATCCTAATCGGTTTGCCCGTCGGCCTGTGGTTGGCGCTCAACGAATTCCCCGGCAAAAAGCTTATAATCAGCTTCGTCAATTTTGCCATGGGGCTGCCGCCGGTCGTGGTCGGCTTATTCGTTAGTTTACTTCTATGGCGGTATGGTATTCTGGGAGCGCTGGGCATCATGTATACCCCCTGGGCAATGATTATTGCCCAGGCCGTTATCGCCAGCCCGATCATAGCGGGACTGACGTTTGCCGCTATCGGGTCGCTTAATCCGAAACTGCGTCTCCAGCTTCTCTCCCTTGGGGCGACCGACTTTCAGGCCAACTGGCTGCTCGTAAAGGAGGCGAAACTCGGACTGATGGCCGCCGTAATAGCAGGTTTTGGCGGCGTGGTATCCGAGGTGGGCGCCTCGATGATGGTGGGAGGCAATATCAAGGGTCAGACCCGGGTTCTGACCACAGCCACCGTGATGGAAGTGGGTAAGGGCAATTACGATATCGCCATTGCATTGAGTTTTGTGCTTCTGCTCGTTTCGTACGTCGTCGTGGCGGCGTTGACTTACGCCCAGAATGTCGGAAAGAGAGAGCAGGCATGAAAACCATTCTTGAATTATCAGATGTTAAAGCCATGCGCGGCGGCAAAGAGGTACTGAGTATAGGGCGCTTAAATTTCAGCCAGGGAGAGCTGGTTTCGATTATCGGCCCCAACGGCGCGGGAAAGAGTACGTTCCTTCAGGTCATCAACCACCTTCTCCCGGTCAGTCAAGGCACAATACGCCTTTACGGGCAAGAGGCGAAAGACCTGGATATAAGAAGCTTCCGGCGGCGGTGCAGTTTAGTATTTCAGGAGGCTCTCATCCTCAAAGACACGGTTTTCAATAATGTGGCTTTGCCGCTCAAACTGCGTAATCAATCTAAAAAGGAAATAGAGGAGAAGGTGCTCAAAGCGTTGGGGGCTTTTCAATGCGCTCATCTTGCCGACCGCCTAGCCCATCAACTGTCCGGCGGTGAGGCGCAGCGCGTATGCCTGGCCAGAGCGCTGGTGTGCGAACCGGAGCTACTGCTGCTGGACGAACCGTTTACCGCGCTTGATCCTTCGACGCGGATGGAGCTTGGCCTCGAACTGAAGCAGATTGCCGTTAAGCAAAATATGACGGTTTTGCTGGTGAGTCATAATTTATATGATGTGCTGCTGTTTTCGGAACGGACTATCGTGATGGAGAAGGGTCGCATTATCCAGGACGACTTGCCGGAGACAATTCTGAGGCGGCCGGTAAATCTCGCGACGGCAAAACTGATCGGGATGGACAATATATTTGCTTGCAAAATGCGGCAGACAGAGTCGGGAACGGAAGTAGGGCTGCACAACGGGTTTTCCTTTCTTCATCCTGCGGTTCACAGCCGGGCGGAAAAAATGTATTGCTGCCTCCCGGGTGATATCTTCCGGACCCATGCTAATGAAGCAGGCGTTGAAGTGGTACGGTTTGACGCTTTGGTGACACAGGTAACGCCGAGCATCGGAGTGTACCACATAAAAGCTGAGGCTCAGGGACTGTGTTTTAATCTCAAGATGTCGCGTGAAAAAGCGGTTGCGTATCTCCGTACCGGGGAAACCGTCCGTTTGGCCTTTGACCCGCGTGAGGCGCATTTTATTTGCTCATAGCAAACAGGCCGGGACCGCCACGGACCGTTTTATATGCGGCTGCGGCAGGGGAGGGGCTGGGCGGCGGCGAATTTATTGACCACGGAGGGATGGCCATGGCGATAAACGACTTTCGAGACGCGGTTATGCCTGCCTGGCAGGACTTCGTAACCGGCAAGAAACGGCAGTGGCCCATAAGGACGCAGATAATCGACTCGTGGACGCGCTGCGCCAAGGCGGGCGTCAACCCTTACGATACCTCATTCCACAGCCGGCTGGCCGACGAAGCATCGCAGGCTCTGTTGGCCGATAAACAGGACCTCATTAAAATCGCCAAGCCCTTCATGGAAAACCTCTATCAGTTCGTCGAAGGGTCGGGCTTCGTCGTCGCGCTTACCGACGAGCGTGGCTATATAATGGAGATGTTCGCCGACAAGGACATGCTCCAGAACCCCATGACCAGCAACTTTTTCCCCGGCGCGAGCTGGCGGGAAGAGGAGGCGGGCACCAATGCCATCGGCACCGCTCTCGTTCTCGCCGCGCCCATCCAGGTATCCGGCGCCGAGCATTATTGCCAGAAGCATCACTGCCTCACCTGCTCTTCGGCGCCCATCTTCGACAACGGGAGGATGATCGGGGTTCTCGACATGTCCGGCGCTTCTTACGCCTCACACCTCCACACTCTTGGCATGGTCGTCGCCGCCGCCGAAGCCATCAAGGCCCAACTCGCCATCCGCCGGAAAAACCGCGAGTTCGCCCTTTCGAATCACCGTCTCACCAACATCTTTAACACCATGTCCGACGGCGTCCTCATGGTTGACGAACGCGGCATTGTCACCGAGGTCAACCCGGCGGCGAAGAGAATCCTCGACAAAAATGAGCGCGCAGTCCTCGGCATCAGCATCGACAAGCTCTTCGGCGGCAACGCCGCGCTGTCGCGTCGGATGCTGAGCCATCGCGAGTCCTTCGAGGACGCGGAAATAATGGTCGACAGCAAAAAAGGCATGTTCCACTGCTTTGCATCAGGCGAGGCGATAGCCGACGAACAGGGCAACGTCATCGGCGGCGTCATCATCCTGCGGCCGATAAAACAGATCCAGAATCTCGTCAACCGTTTCAGCGGTTACCACGCCACCCTCCAATTTTCCGACATTGTCGGCGAGAGCGTCGAAATTCTCGAAACCATTCGCATAGCCAAGCTCGCCGCCACTACATCATCAAATATCATCCTCCAGGGCGAAAGCGGGACCGGTAAAGAAATCTTCGCTCAAGCCATCCACAACCGTAGCGAGCAGCGCAACGGCCCTTTTGTCGCCCTCAATTGCGGCGTTATTCCCCGCGAACTCATCGGTAGCGAGCTGTTCGGCTACGTCGAAGGCGCTTTCACCGGCGCCAAGCGGGGCGGCAAGCCGGGCAAATTCGAATTGGCCTCAGGAGGCACGCTTTTCCTCGACGAGATCAGCGATATGCCCCTCGACCAGCAGATCGCCCTGCTGCGCGTCCTGCAGGAGAAAAAAGTCACCCGCATCGGCGGCGATAAGGTCATCCCCGTCAACGTGCGGATAATCTGTGCCACTAACCAGAACCTGCTGCAGGAAGTCGAAAAGGGCGCTTTCCGCCAGGATCTTTTTTACCGGCTGAATGTCATTTCGATCTCCATCCCGCCACTCAGAAGCCGCGTGAAGGATATCCCGCTGCTCTTCCGTCATTTCCTCGACATCCTCGGCCGCGACCGCGGCGGCAGGCACGATGTAGAGCCGGAGGTCATGGCGATTCTCCAGAGCTACGCGTTGCCGGGCAATGTCCGCGAGCTGCAGAACGTGGTCGAACGAGCCGTAAGCCTGGCGGAAAACGGCGTCATAACCCCGGCCCACCTGCCGGCTGAAATCTGCGGGTCGCCGGTAGTCGCCCCCGCCCATATCTACCTCGGCGGCCACCTCGCCGGCCTGGACCGCGGGCGGCGGCGGGAGATGGCCGAGGAAACGGAACGGCAGCGTATCCTGCTCCTCCTGACAAGCAGCGGCGGCAACGTCAGCATGGTCGCCAGGGAACTGGGCGTCTCCCGCAATACCCTGTACCGGAAAATGCGCCAGTATGCGATTGAAAACTGACACAAACCTGTCACAAATATGTCTTGGTCTTATTACACAATAATGACATAAATGTTACAATCTAAGACGAAAAGAAGCCGTGTCCGCTTGAGCGACGGCTTCTTTTGACTGCTTGGCACGACTCTTGCTCTTATTTATAAGCTGACTGATTATTGAGACAAATGCCTATTAATGGGAAGCCCAATCAAGAGGAGGAGATCGAATGTTTTATCGGGTCAACATGACCACCCTGACGGTTACCAAGGATGATGGTCCCCAGTACCAGGGCCTTGGCGGACGCGCCCTCAGCTCCCGCATTGTGAACGCCGAAGTCGAACCGAACGCTCACCCGCTGGGCGCCGGCAACAAGCTCGTTTTTGTGACCCATCTTCTTTCCGGCACCGGGGCGCCCAATGGCGGCCGTATGTCGTTGGGAGGCAAGAGCCCGCTTACCGGCACCATCAAGGAAAGCAACGTCGGCGGCGCTATGGGCAACAAGCTCGGCCGGCTCGGCATCCGCGGCATCATCGTCGATGGGTTGCCTGAGAAGTCCGGCCCCTATGTCCTTAAAGTGACCGGCTCCGGCGTCGCCATCGAAGAAATGCCCGAACTCAAGGGCCTCGACATCTATGACACGGTCGCCAAGCTCCAAGCGAAGTACGGGGAAAAAGTCGCGATAGGCTGCATCGGCACGGCCGGGGAAAACAAAATGGCTCAGGCGTGCGTAGGTTTCACAGACATGGAAGGCGCTCCGACGCGTCAGGCCGGTCGCGGCGGTCTCGGCGCCGTAATGGGCAGCAAAGGCATTAAGGCGATTGTCGCCGACGACGCCGGCTCCCAGATGGTTCCCTTCGCCGATGAGGCGGCGTTCCGGGCCGGGGCTAAGAAATTGGCCAACGCTCTGCTGACCCATCCGGTAACTAGCCAGGGCCTGCCCACGTACGGCACAGACGTTCTTGTCAATATTCTCAGCGAGGCCGGCGGCCTGCCTACCCGCAATTTCAGCAGCGGCCGCTTTGAGGGCGCCAACAATATCGGCGGCGAATCGCTCAACGCCACCGCCAAGGAGCGCGGTGGCAAGACCGGCCACGCCTGTTCGCCCGGCTGTATTATCCGTTGCTCCAACATATACAAGGGCAAGAAGGGCGAAACGGTCACCGGCGGCCTGGAATACGAGAGCTGCTGGTCGCTTGGCGCCGATCTCGGCATCGACAACCTTGACGATATCGCCATGATGAACCGCCTGTGCGACGACATCGGCGTTGATACTATCGAAACCGGCGTCGCTCTCGGCGTCGCCATGGAAGCCGGTGTCGCCAAATTCGGCGACAGCAAAGCCGCCATCGAACTTATCAAGGAAATCGGCAAAGCCACTCCGCTCGGCCGCATTCTCGGCGCCGGCACCGAAGTCACCGGTAAAGTCTTCGGCATGCGTCGGGTACCCACTGTGAAGGGGCAGGCTATCCCCGCCTACGACCCGCGCGCCGTCAAAGGCGTTGGCGTAACCTACGCTACAACCACGATGGGCGCCGACCACACTGCCGGATATTCCGTTACCGCCAACATCCTGAGCGTCGGCGGCAAAGTAGACCCGCTGAAGCCTGAAGGCCAGATCGATCTGTCACGGAATCTCCAGATTGCGACCGCCTTCATCGACAGCACCGGCCTGTGCCTGTTCGTGGCTTTCGCCGTGCTCGACATCCCTGAGGCCCTCGAAGGCATCGTCGAGATGTGCAACGCGCGCTTCGGCTGGAATAAGACGGTCGACGACTACATGGAGATAGGCAAACAAGTACTGCGCGACGAGCGGGCGTTCAACGCCGGTGCGGGTATCGGCCAAGGCGCCGACGACCTGCCGGAGTTCTTCCGCAAAGAACAGCTGCCGCCGCACAATGTCGTCTTCGACATTCCCAAGAAGGAGCTCGACACAGTATTCAATTTTTAAACCGGCGCGCAAAACGCGCGGGACACCCGGCCGGCTATACCGCCGGCCGGGTGCGTTTCAGGCGGAAATATGGTAAGCTATTCTTGAGGTGAACCAGCGTGGACTTTTTTCAGTACATGCCGCTCAGCCAGGCGCGCGAAATGGTCGCAGCCAGCCTGGCGGGCGTAGTTTCCGGCACTGAGACGGTGGATCTCCCCCACTCGCTCGGCAGGGTCGCGGCCGCCGACGTTACCGCCGGCGAAGACTTGCCGCCTTTCAGCCGCTCCAGCGTCGACGGGTTTGCCGTCCGCAGCGCCGATACCTTCGGCGCCGGAGAAGCCATCCCCGTCCTCCTGGCCATAACCGGCGAGGTCGCTATGGGCGAACAGGCCGGCGGCGCTCTTCTGCCCGGTCAGGCCGTGGCCATACCGACCGGCGGCATGCTGCCGCCTGGCGCTGACGCGGTTGTTATGATCGAACACACCGACCGGCCGGATGCCGATACCCTGCTGGTGCTTCGGGTTGCCGCTCCCGGCGAAAACGTCGTCGCCCGGGGCGAGGATATTGCCGCCGGCACCGTTATCCTGGCCGTCGGCACGTACATCGGTCCCCAGCACATCGGCATTCTAGCCGCTTGCGGCCACGGGCGCGTCCCCGTCCGCAATAAACCGGTCGCAGCGGTCATCTCTTCCGGCGACGAACTCGTCGATATAGGTCAGACCCCGGGCGGCGGGCAGATAAGGGACATCAACTCCTACGCCCTCAGCGCGATGCTGACCGAGGCCGGCTGCATGGTGGAGCGCCTGGGGATAGTAAGAGACAGTTATGAAGACTTCTCAGCGATCCTGACTAAAGCGGTGTCGTCCTGCCAGATGGTGGTCATCTCAGGCGGCAGCTCCGTCGGGGCACGCGATTATACCGTCCGGGCAATCGGCTCGCTGGGAAGCCCGGGCGTCCTGATCCACGGCATCGCCGTCAAGCCCGGCCGGCCTACCGTGTTTGGCATGATCGGCAAGGTTCCGGTGTTCGGCTTGCCGGGACACCCGGTGGCAGCCATGACCGTCTGTGAGCAACTGGTCAAACCGGCGGTCCGCTCGATTTTGGGTCAAAAGACCGGCGGCTCCTGCGCCGTGCCGGCCGCCGTTACCCGCAGTGTCGCTTCCTCTCCTGGCCGCGACGACTTCATCAACGTTCGGCTGGACAAAAGAGAGGGTGGCTATACCGCCGACCCCGTTTTGGGCAAATCCGGCCTGATCAGCACTATTGCCCAAGCGGACGGCATCGTCCATATCCCTGCCGACAAGAGCGGTCTGTACAGCGGCGAATCGGTAGAAGTCCTGGTCATCAGAACTACCTAATAACCCGGAGGAAAACAATGGCCAAGAACAAAGCTTATCTGAATTGTCTGCCGCGCCGCCAGGCGCAGGATTTATGGCAAGAAAAGCTGACTGCCGCGGGCTTCTTCGCCGACCCGCCGGTGGAAACGGTGAGCACCGCCGCCGCACTCGGCCGGGTGACCGCCGCCTCGGTCCATGCCCGGATATCTGTGCCGCATTACAATAGCGCGGCAATGGACGGCATCGCCGTTTGGGCCCCTGACACCTTTGGCGCCCAGGAAACCACCCCGGTTCGCCTGACCGTCCTCTCGGCCGCAAAACCTTTCCGGACCGGGGGCTGCTATATGGTCGACACGGGGGATCCCATTCCGCCCGGCACAAACGCCGTTATCATGATCGAGGATGTGCACAGTGACGGCGCCACGGCAGAGATCATCGCTGCGGCCACTCCCTGGCAGCACGTCCGCGTCATCGGCGAGGATATTGTCGCCCAGGAGATGGTAGTCCCCGAGAACCGGGTGATCAGCCCGGTAGATATCGCCGCCCTGATGGCAGCCGGCCTTGAAACGGTTACGGTCGTCCAAAAGCCCCGTGTCGCCGTCATTCCCACCGGCGATGAACTAGTCGCCACTTGCGGCGAATTGAAGCCCGGGATCATTCTCGATGTCAACTCCCATATGCTGGCCGCCGCCGTCGCTACCTGGGGCGGCGCACCCGTACGCCAGGCCATCGTCCGCGACAACGCCCAGGCAATCAAGCAGGCCGTCTTCGCAAGCCTCCAGACGAGTGACATGGTCATCATCAACGCCGGTACGTCGGCTGGCCGTGAGGATTATACGGCCGACGTCCTCGCCGAGTTGGGCGAGGTGCTCGTCCACGGCGTTGCCATAAAACCGGGCAAACCTGTTGTTCTGGCAATCTGTCAAGGCAAACCGGTCATCGGTCTGCCCGGATACCCGGTATCGGCAATGCTCACCGCCGAACTGTTCGTGCGCGACGTTCTTCTCGCCAGACAGAGGTTGCCCGTACCCGAGTCGGCCCCGATAGACGCCGCCCTCGTTAAACAGTTGGCCTCGACCATCGGCGTGGAGGAATACATCCGCGTCTCTCTGGGCAGCATCCGCGGAAAAACGGTCGCCGCGCCCCAGGCCAGAGGTGCCGGCCTCATCTCCTCGCTCACAAAGGCCCAGGGCTATATTGCTGTCGACGAAGCGACGACCGGTCTGGCAGCGGGGGCAATCGTGCCTGTCACACCCCTCGGCAGGGTCCGTCCGGTTGATACCATCCTCGCAGTCGGTAGCCACGACATGGCCCTCGACATTCTCGGCGTTCACCTGCGGCGGCGATCCGGAAAGCTCGTTCTCGCCTGCGCCAACGTCGGCAGCATGGGCGGCATGATGGCCATCCGCAACAACGAGGCCCACATCGCCGGTATCCATCTCCTCGACGCCGCTACCGGCCTTTATAACGTCTCCCAGGTTCAAAAATATCTGCCGAGCGGCGCTTGGCAGCTTATCCATATGGCCATGCGCCAGCAGGGCCTCATGGTTCCGCCCGGCAATCCCCGGGGTATTACCGGTCTGGCCGACCTAGCCCAGTCCGGCTTCGTCTTCGTTAATCGCCAACGGGGCTCGGGCACCCGGATGCTGCTTGACTTCCGTCTCGTCCAGGCCGGTATCGACGCCGGCGCCATCGCCGGCTACGAGAAAGAAGTCGGCACCCATATGGCTGTGGCGGCAACCGTCGCCGCAGGCGCGGCCGACGCGGGCCTTGGCGTCCAGGCTGCCGCCCTCGCTCTCGGTCTTGACTTTATCCCCGTGGCCGAGGAGCAGTACGATATCATACTCAACTTCGCTCCTGACGACGAGCGCGCCCGGCATATCATAAAGATACTGCATAGCGAGGAATTCCGCCGCGAGGTCGAAGCAATGGGCGGTTATGACCTTAGCGATTCCGGGCGGATAGTAGCCGTCGGCGCGGCACAATAACCATCTAGGGAGGGTCATCATGTCTGCAGATACCATCGAATTGCGGGCCTTCATGGGACTGGCCGACACCTTCCGGGAACGCGGCTGGAGCAATCCCCACCAGATACCTCTGTCCGGCCCCACCAAGGGCTTCGAATTGCTTAACAAACTCGACATTCCTGTCGAACAGGTCGAGGGTATTTTCATTAATGGCAAGGTATTCCTGCCCCCGGTGGCCGTCATATCGCCCGGCGACCGCGTGGCCCTGGCCCCGCCCGGCATCCCCGGGCCGTACCGCGTACTGCTCGGTTTCAAACGCAAGCTGCCTGTGGACGGTGAATAACGATGCAGATAGAAGTCCGCCTCTACGCTACGCTAAGACAAATCGCCCCGGACGCCCCCGGCGGCGTTCTGGCCGTTACCATGCCCGAAGGCGCCTCTGTCGCAGATGTTTTCGCTGCCCTCAAGATTGACCCCGTAAAAGTTCATCTCATCATGGTAAACGGTGTCGCCGCCGACCTCGACAGTATCCTGAAGGACAGCGACCGGCTCGGGTTGTTCCCGCCGGTCGGCGGAGGCTGATATGAGCAGGGGAGAGACTTTGGCCCTCGTTGCTGCCGGCGAGGTTCCCGAACGCTACCAGCGCAACGTCGGCACCATCGGAATCGCCGGACAGGCACGCCTCCTGGCCGCCAAAGTCGCGGTCGTGGGCGCCGGCGGCCTCGGCGGCACCGTTGTCGAGCTGCTCGCCCGCCAGGGAGTCGGCTGCCTGCGGGTCATCGACGGCGATACCTTCGCTCTCCATAATCTTAACAGGCAGTTGCTGGCCACCGAGGACAACATCGGCGAGAATAAAGCGATCGCCGCCGCGGCCCGTGTGACACAGATCAATACCGACGTCACCGTCGAAGGTGTGCCGCGCATGTTGGACGCCGGCAACGCCGCCGAGATCCTCACGGGTGTGGATGTAATTGTCGACTGCCTCGACAGCATTGATGTTCGTCTACTGCTCGGCCGTACGGCCCGCCAGTTAGGCATACCCCTTGTTCACGCGGCCATTGCCGGCTTCACCGGCCAGGTCGCCACCATCCTGCCCGGCGATCCCGGCCTGGAAAAGATCTACAGAATCAGCGCCGGCACGGACAAGGGCATTGAAACGACACTCGGCAATCCGGCGCCCACACCGACAATCGCCGCCGCCCTGCAGGCCCAGGAAGTCGTCAAGCTCATCACCGGCGTCGGCGAACCCCTCAGCAGGCGGCTGTTTTACTTCGACACTGAGCTCAACATCTTCGAAATCATAACAATCACCTAAAAGATCTAATATTATCCCAGGCCGTTGCAACAAGGGGAGGTTGGATTAGTGCCGGAGATATATCTGGACAATTGCGCTACAACCAAGCCATATCCGCAGGTCGTCGACAAAGTCGTACACATGCTTACGGTACAGTACGGCAACCCTTCGTCCCTGTACCGTCTTGGTATGGAAAGCAGGGCGGAGATTCAAAAAGCGCGGCAGATCGTTGCGGATGCATTTGAGGCGGCACCGGAGGAGATTTATTTTGTTTCGGGCGGAACCGAAGCGGATAACCTTGCGATAACCGGCGCGTGCCTGGCCAATGCGGACCGCGGCAATCGCATTGTGACCACCGTGGCCGAGCATGCGGCGGTAACCAAAACGATACGCAATCTAAAAAGACAAGGCTGGGTAGTGGAATATATTCCGGCGCCTGGCGGAACTCTTGACATGGAGGCTATGGAAAGAGCCATCGACGAGCAAACCGTGCTTGTCAGCGCTATGATGGTCAACAATGAAACGGGCTGCATATTCCCCGTAGACGAAATAAGGCGGGTAATTCAGCAGAAACGCTCGCCGGCTCTGCTGCACTGCGACGCCGTCCAGGGCTTTGGGAAGCGGCGATTCAGCGCTGCGAGCACCGGGGCCGACCTTATCAGCGTCAGTGCGCACAAGATACATGGCGTCCAAGGCGCTGGCGCGCTTTATGTTAAAAGTGGTACAAAATTGCACCCAATCGTTTTCGGCGGCGGACAGGAACGCGGACTGCGCCCAGGAACGGAAAGCGCGCCGCTTATCGCTGCTTTCGGCGAAGCGGTACGGATAACTTTCGCCAACCTGGAAAAGGATATTGCGCACATAACAGGGCTTCGCGCTTATTGTCTTGACGCCATTTTGGCTCGACTGCCCGGGGCAGTTTTGAATTCAGATGAGCGGGGATCTCACCATATCGTCAATTTTTCCCTTCCGGGGCTTAAGAACGATACAGTCTTGGGGTTCCTTGATGGCAAGGGAATATGCATTTCCGGCGCGGCAGCCTGCAAGTCTAATTACAGCCGCGGCCCCTCGGTGCTGGAATCGCTTGGGCTAAGCCGCACTTTGGCCGAGAGCGCGCTGCGAGTCAGCTTTTCGCCGATGAACACGAAAAACGATATTGATGCATTAATCAATGCTCTGGTAGAATGCTGCGGTGATAATATGTTAAGTGATTTACATGGCGGTTAAAAAGAAGAACGGTGTACTTTCGATTGTTGTTGCCAAACCTCGATGAACCAGGTCGGCAAACCTCTCAGCCGTGGAGCTTCCGGGGATACCATCGCATCGGGAAGTTTACAAGGTCGCATGTTTTCCTCCTTGATCGGGGTGGCTTAAATGATTTTGCTAATCAGACACTTTGGAATAGGTTACATTCCTATGTACGTCTTTCTGAAAAACCCAGCAGAATTAAAATTTCTTACTCGTAAATACTTTATTTCATAACCTGCGCTTGAATGGCATTCAAGAGGCCGCATGCAGGTCTTCGGTAACTACTGATAGTAACGTCTCGTTCCAGCCTCTTCAAGCGAAGAACTACCGTATGTAATGGGATAAATATTGGGATGTATATAAAGTTGTGAGGCGGAAACCTGGTATACGATCATTGGCTTGCGTTTCTTCCTATTGATACTGATGATCTAGCGTTGGGAAGGAGTTGCGGCAGTCGCCGCCCGGATGCCGGTATTCGGGTATAGCTATATTGTATGCTGAGATGGTTTTGGTCTTGCAGGTGTGCGGGTCGCCTTCACCATGCAAATCCGGAATGACTGAGAGCCCGCGAAATTCGCGGGCTCTTGTTGTTTGGAAAATGAATTAGAGGGAGGAGGCCGCCAAGCTTTGATTCAGGCGGGTTATTTATTCGAGGGACCCTTTGGTCAGGTTGATCACCACCACACCAAGCATAATGAGGACGATGCCGGCGATGTGCTGGACAGCGAGGGTTTCCTTCCAGTAAAACACGCCGACAAGTACGGTCAGGGCAGTGCCGATCCCCGTCCATATGGCATAGCATATTCCCAGCGGGATATATTTCAGGGTTAGGGAGAAGAAATAAAAGGCGACGCCGTACCCTACAACAACGAGCAAACTGGGAACAAGTTTCGTAAAACCCTCGGAAGCTTTAAGCGCAGACGATCCGATAATTTCGCCGATAACTGCGATCAGGAGAAGGGTGTAGGCGGCCAAAGAAAGTCCTCCCTTGTAATAATCCGGCTTTTTGTTGGGACAGAATTATTGTAAAATAGTACAAGATAATACTATCCTTTTTGGATACCGCTGTCAATTATACGCAGACGAGGTTCTGCGGGGAGGTTCGTTATGGCTATCGAAGCCGAGTTGATCGTCCCATCCAGGCAGGATTACATTGCGCCCGTCATAGCTTATGTCAGCGAGCTGGCCCGTCTAATGGGATTTGCCGACAAGGAGCGGGGGGAAATAGAGTTGGCGGCGGAAGAAGTATTCTGCAACATTGTAGAACACGGTTTTGAGTCCGGACAGCAAGAACATTTTCGAATCATCTTTCGGAACGATGCCGATAAGCTAACGGTAATTTTCCGGGAAAAAGGCATTCCTTTCGATCCGAAGGGAATAGCGGCTTATTCGCCGGACGAAACAAAAGCGAATTTGAAGGCTAAAGGGTTGGGCACCTATCTGATCCGAAAGATGGTTGACGAGGTTGTTTTTTGTAACCTCGGCCGCGAAGGCAAGGAAATCAGTTTAGTGAAGTATCTTCCGAAGAATGGCGACAGCGCTTCCCGTGAAGATGCGGCGCAGGCGGATGGGGCGGCTGCCTCCGGGCAGGCAAAACGGGGCGATGTGCAGTTCACGGTCCGACGCATCGAGAAAGCCGACGCTGTGCAGGTGGCCAAGTGCGCGTACCGGACATACGGGTATTCATACGCCGAGCATGTATATTATCCCGAACTCATTATCGAATACAACCGCAACGGGCGGCTTTTTTCCGCAGTGGCCGTCAGCGACGACGGGGAGATAATAGGTTACGGTGATTTGGAGTTTCCCTATCCGGGCGCGGCAATCGCCGAGGTGGAATCCGTCTTTGTAAGTCCGGCTTACCGACATACCCGCGCTTTTTTCAAGCTGGTGAAATTTCTTGTCGAGCATTCCCGGAGCATCGGTTTGCAAGGATTATTTTGTCTCTCGGTAACCAATCATACGATAACTCAACGGGGGGCCAAAATGATGGGCGGCACCGACTGTGCGCTTTTGCTAGGCTTTATGCCCGAGAGCACCGATTTTAAGCAGATCGCCGGCAAAGCAGGGCAGCGTATCAGTGTGCTCGCGTCTTATATCCCGCTCAAATCGCGGGAGACGGTAAATATTTATCCTCCTGCGCGGCATCGGGAAATGATCGAGCGTATTTTTCAGGCCGCAGGTATTCCTTCTGTTGTCGGTGGGAGTTTTGAGCGGCCGTCTTCGCAAGCCACCGAGCTGGAATGCGAAGTTTTACGGGATATGAATGTTGCGTCGATCAAAGTGACTCAAGCCGGCGGGGATGCAGCCGAAAGGATCAGGCAGGAAGTGCGCGGCTACTGCCGGGAACGCTTCGACATAATATACTTGTATCTTGACCTTCAACATCCCGCGACAGCCCTGTTAGCTGAACAGGCGGAACATATGGGTTTTATTTTTGCAGGAGCTTTGCCGTATGGTTTGCGCGGAAGAGATGCGCTTATTCTCCAGTACCTGAATAACGTTACGATAGACGCGACACAGATTCAACTAGCCTCACCTCTCGCAAACTCAATCATGGAATATATCGCCGGTTTTTTGGAAAGCTGATTTTTTCCCGCCGCTTAGTGCGCTTGCCCGGTCATGGTCCGGCCCATTAAGGGGGCTGTTATTATTGAGCGGTATTGAGGACGAGAACATCATCCGCAAGGAGGGCGGGGTGCCGGCCTTCGTGGACCCGGAGGTCTTCGCCCAGGTTCGGGAGAAGATGGCGGCCAACCGCCGCCAGCCCGGACTTTATCGCGCCCGATCAGTGGCCTAGTGGTCTGCGGGGAGTGCGAGAAGGAGGAGCAGCGCCACTCCATGATGGGAAACGCACTTCTAGGGTGATTACGGCGTGGCGCGCAAGTCCGCAACGCCGGCTTTTCAGCCGAAAGGTTTGCGGCATTCCGGTTTTGGTGGGATTTGCAAGGTCACGGATCGCCACCATTCAAATCCGGAAACTTAAGAGCCCGCGATATTCGCGGGCTCTTGCAGTGTGTATACACAATAGATATCCTCAGAAATAAAATGACACCAGTGGAAACCGTCCCCTTGTATCCTGAGCGGGAATGTCAAAAGGAAAGAATACACCTGACTTTTGAATAAGGAGCGGATGATAATATGATTGTTCAACCATCTATAAATGATTATGAAACGCTGATTAATATTTGGGAAAACTCGGTTCGGGCAACGCATGACTTTCTCAAGGAAGATGACCTTCAATTTTATAAGCCATTAATCTTGAACGAATATTTCCACCACGTGCGTTTATTTTGTCATAAAGATGGTAACGATGAAATTACTGGATTTATGGGCATAGCGGATGATAACGTTGAAATGCTATTTATTAATCCTATATCTCGGGGTAAGGGTATAGGTAAAGAGTTGCTTATGTATGCGATAGAGCAACAAAAAGTGAAACGGGTAGATGTTAATGAGCAGAATGCTCAAGCCGTTGGCTTTTATAAGCATATGGGATTTCATGTCGTAAACCGTTCTGAATTTGATGGGGCGGGGAAACCTTATCCTATCTTGCATATGGAATTGAAACATTAACAAGCTAAATTTTTAAACGTCAAATATGCGCGGATAAGCGTTAGAAGATTTATTTTTGATTAATGTGGAAGAACCCAATATTCGTATAGGTTTTGACACGATACGTGAATTTGCCGAATTTATGCAGGGATTGGTTTTGGCGGATTGAATCTGGCTATCGTTGTGGTTGCCTGTATCTTTTAATATGCGTACATGGAAAAGCAAAGGAGGATTCTAGGAGGCGGTTACTGTGAAAATCCTTTCTTCTGTTTGCTTATGCCAAGCTTCGTCAATACTACTCGAAAATTATATGAAATTATGAAAAAGCTATATTTGAATCCTTGATACTAAGAGAACTTGGGGGAGAGGAGTTGTTTTGCATTCAACGCCCCACTTCGGGAGTTTCAGGACGGTTCTTGCTTTCGTCGTCTTGCCTGTCTACATATATCTCGCCTTCTGGTGTGATCATAGCCAAAATTACTTTTTGCATATCCGAAATACCCAAATTGCTTAGCTGAAGCTTAAGTTGATCTAGGGTTAATCCGCTTTGGGCTAAACCATTTTCAATGACTTTGCCGTCGATTATGATTTGTGTACCGGCTTGAATGCCTGCTGGCGTTTGATTTGGCTTTTGAATAGCAAGGTCCTTGATGGAGGGATTCTGATATTCCGGTTTCTTTAATACACTGAGTTGACCGTCCGATTCAATCAGGGCAACCTCTACTTGATTTGGATCAAATATACCTTGCTCTCTAAGCATTTCAAGAAGATCATTGACATTATAATAGCGTTTATTGAGATTGTTTTCCAAAATTTTGCCATTGTGAATTGCCATTAGCGGCTCTGCTTCAATTAATTTTCTGGCAGGCACAGATTTTCGCGTTAATCTATTGATAGCCAGAATCCATATGGTTGCAACCGATAGAGCTATTAAACCATTGTATATACTAAATTTTTCGTCAGTAATTACAGAACTACCAATATTCCCAATAATTAGGCCGATTACGAAGTCATAAAAGTTCAGCTCCGACAAGGTTCGCCTGCCTAATATTCTTGTAATGAGAAGAAGGGAGACTAGCATCAGAAAAGTCCGGATAATTAGACTAAGATCATCGAGCATAACTGTACCTTTCAATTGAAAATAAATCGTTTCGCTGCACTTATATCTTCCTGTTAAAGCCTATGCATCAAGGGGACGGTTATAGTTGTCATAAAACGCCAATTTCCTTTTCGTTATAGTATAAGCGGGTTTGGATTGTGCTTAAGTAATACGCAGGAGTTCTTTAAGAGGTATCACAGATATTTTAGATATACTTGGCAGTTGTCTGGCGGGTAAAAACGGCAAGCGTGCGAATGCTGCTCTTGCGGGTTGGAAGGGTGTATCCTGCCAATATCCCGTTAAGCAAAGTCCTCACATATTGACAATATTCCCAGAAAAAACGAGTAATATATCGTCGAAATAAAAACAATTTGAAATAGATTTTCCGTATTCTTAGTGGGGAGGGAAAACCTATGACCATATACAGAAAGAGCGGACAGATCACTGTCCTTGTGGCGATCTGTTTTTTTATCAGCCGCGACCGTATCCCCCGACAGGCCGGACGCCTAAAAAGCGCTCGGCGGTCTGCAGGACAAGCGGCCGCAGCCTGAAAAGCAGGCGCACGGCGTCACTCGCAACTAAAAGGAAAATGCTGGTTAATCCAGCATTTTCGCTATTTCATGGGTAATTCGTGCGGCAAGGTTATGGTTATTTGTTGGGGGAGGTCGCGAGGTACCGCCACCCATATGAAGGCGGGAAGTTATTGACCGTGGAGGGGCGAGTTGAAGCGGATGATTACTTTAATTCAAGGAATACTTAATGAGCGCGATTCGGCAACTGTTTCCGGGAGTTGCAAAAAGACAGCGACTTTGAATACTTGTTGTTCACAATAAATAGAGCAATAACCGTGGTATTTGGAAGTTAGTGCTTTCACACTGGAAAGCCCTATTCCATGATCATCGCCATCTTTTGAGGATACAAAACTATCGCCTTGACGTTTGACGGAACCACAAAAAGAATTAGCAATTTTAATTACTAGATGATTCTTAGTTATGGTGCTTTTAATGTCAATAAAACGCAACTGATCTTGGGGTATTTTACTGCAGGCTTCAACAGCGTTTTCCAAGCAATTGCCGAGAATGACGCACAGGTCTTGATCATCAATACCTAAATTGTTAGGCAAATGCAAGTTTGTATTTACAGTAACACCTTGCTCCTGTGCTACCTTTAGGTAATGGCTAATGAGAGCATCGGCAAATTGGTTAGAACAAACTTTAGGGAACGCGATATCGTCATAGTGATTGCAAAGCTGGCCCAGAAGATTTTCTGCAGCAGTCGAATTTTTTTTCACTAAAAACTCTAAGCACGTCACAAGGTGATGTCGTAAGTCATGGCGCATTGTTTTCATAGCGTTAATACTATCGTTTAGGTTGCGATAATGTTCGCGCTGCACGGCCAGTTGTTTTTCTGCTTGCTGGTTACGGATTGTCTGATAGATCGCTGTGGCAATCAGGTAATAGGTAAAAAGAATCGATAAGGTACTAACTACTAGTGGAATGAAGTTGGATAGCAAATCTGTTCTTTCCACCCCATAATACGCCAGCTGCACAAATGACAAAAGGGGAAAACAGGTAAAAGCGAAATTTCGCTGGTCGATGATCGCAATAATATTGCCGACATGGGGTGATACATATTTCTTTATTAAGGGCAGTGATGCAGCCTCAAGTATTAGACCTATCAAAACCAAACTGCCTACATATTGGTCAAATATTAATTGCTCTAGAAATGAAAAGATAAGAAAATTAGACTGGGAAAGTGAAAAAATCAAAAAAAAGACAAAAAGCTTAGCATTAATTGTTTCTTTAAAAATCAGTGCACAAGGGATCATATACAATGAGCCCACTATGTAGCCAAGCAAAAAGGGATCAGGGATAATGGATTGCATAATGTCGCGCAAAAAGTAAATAGTGATCCAGGTAACAGATAAGGCGGTTATTTGAAACCAGAAAGGACGCCGCGGCGTTAAGAATATATATAGTAGTAAGATATTTGTTATTAAAAATATAGCTCTGCCTACAAACACTATACTCTCTTGCAAAATAGCCTCTCCTACTGCTGCGACATTAAATCAATCCAACTAGAAAAGGATTACTTAATATGTTGCAGAATTATTATTTGTGTCGCGTTTCACGCTGTTTACAACTTTCTTACAGATACAAGGTTGAGAGAATCCTTTATATTCCCACGCCTTAGGCGAATCTGGTTACGAGGTAGCAACCAATGCTAATCATAGCGATTTGTGACGATAATGCCGCTGACAGAATAAAGCTATACGAAACAATTGAAAGCTATTTATGCGAACAGGGTGTCAGCGCAAATATCTTTACGTACGATAATCCTTATAAATTAAACTCAGTTATCGAGAGTAAAACCATATTTTTTGACATCATATTTCTGGATATCATTATGGGCGATATGAATGGAATGACATGTGCACGGATTATCCGTAAACAGGACAACTTAGTTAACATTATATTTCTGACAAGTTCAGCAGATTACGTTTATGAAGGATACGAGGTCAACGCAACGGGGTATCTGGTAAAACCGATAAAGATAGATCAGTTGGCCAAGGTAATGGATAGGGCAATAGTTCAGAGCGAAAGTGCAGAAAAAGAAAGTATTTGTATCACTTACCGCGGTGTAACTCAAAAAATACCGACAAAAGATATCCTTTACTTAGAAAGTGACAATAATAAAGTTAATATTGTCCTAGCGAAGACAAAGGAAGAAATAACTGTTTATACTAAACTGGATGAATTCGAACAAACGCAGCGGTCAAAAACCTTTATCCGGTCACATAAAAGCTATCTGGTCAATTTCTTACACATCGAGAAATATGCAAATAATATGTTTGTATTAACTGACGGAACAGTGATACCCATTAGTCGAACAAATAGAGATAAAGTGAAGGAAGTCTTCTATTCGCTTCTAGATAGTCAAGAGTAAATAGTCAATACAACCTGAGCAATTTATTTTGCCATGCATCTTGCATGGCTTTTTTTCTTATTTCGTCAATTTCACCCTAAAACCTGCATTTTTCCCCATGCGGAATTATCAGCTGCTAGGATTCAACTATAATTAATAATAATACGGACTATTTACGATTCTGCATAATTTCAAAAAAGGAAGCTTCTGCTACAAGAAGGTCATTGCTGTGTCTGCTCCGGCTTTGCATTAGACTCATGGCTAAACATCAGCAAAATTTACATAAAGAAAGGATGCTGATTGACATCGAGACGCCGAATAAAAACGTATTAACCGCGCGGGAAATTGAGGTGCTACAAATGATCGGCCAAGGCCTGGGCAATAAAGAAACGGCTCAACGGCTGTTCCTGAGCGAAAAGACAGTAAAAAATCATTTGATGAATATTTTCCGGAAACTGGATGTGTCTGGCCGCACTCAGGCAGTTATTTACGCGATTAAGAATAAGATTGTGCAAGTCTAGAAAAACAGCCTGACATACTACAGAGGAGGCGCGCTATGTACGATTTTTTCCGGGCATTTAGCACTACAGTATTTAACTACATGGATGAAGGCATCTGTTTTACTGATGTCAACAGAAATGTTATTTACTGGAATAGCGGCGCCGCAACCATCACCGGTTACCGGTTTGATGAAGTAGCCGGCAAGAATTGTGGTCAGGTTATTGCCTATATCAATCAGAATGGGGAAAAAATTGACGGCATCAATGATCCAACCGCGCAAGCCTCTGAAAATGCCGCACCGCAAGAACGCCGGTTGTCCATTTCCCACAAAGACGGGCATCCCGTTCCTGTCTTGCTCCGAAGTTTCCCGGTTTACGGAGACAATGCTGAGTTGACAGGCTTTATTCACCTCATCACCGATAATTTCTGCCGAAAAACTCAGCAAGCAAAGATGGGCGCTTTGACCAAAGTCGCTTATATTGACTCTCTGTCTGAGTTATTCAACAAACAGTATCTGTCCAACAGGCTACGAACCCTGTTGTCGACAGCACCGGATAGGCGAGAAGCGTTCAGCATTCTCTATGTGCGTATTACCGGTTTTAGCGAGTTCAATGAGAAATATGGTGTCTCCCGAGCCGACCAACTGCTGAAAATGGTAGCTAAATCCCTATCAAGCGTGATTTGTCCCCCTAATATGATTGGCCGCTGGCACGGAGCCAGCTTTATCGTCATTGCGGGGACTGCCAATAAAAGCCTGATCCTGCTGTTAGCCAACAAATTGAAAGCGGTTGTTGCCGAAACTAATTATGCAATCGGTGAGGAAACGGTATCGACTCGGCTAGTAATCGGTCATACAGTTTCGCAGGAGTATGATACTGTCGACTACCTCGTTGAACGTGCCATGAATGCTTCGCTTGAGGGAGAATCCCCGGAGGCGCCGCCGACCCCGGAGAAGTTCCAGGCGGATAAAGCCACAGTTGTCAGCAGGCAGCACAGGGAAAGCCGTTTTCACTCTGCCAGGTCCAGACGGTAACCCATATTGCATATAGAATCGAAGAAAATGTAGAGGATCAGATCTGTTTACCATTTCTAAACAACTAAACAAGCTGCTGGCCTGTTTTCTGGGGTATAGTGCTGACTATACTTTTATTTTGGTGTGCCTATACCAAAGATAGATATCAGCAATCAGTTTGTTTGTTGGAATGGAATTTAATGAAAAACTGTATAGCTCTCGCTTCTCACTTTTCACTACATTAAGGAGGTCTTCCCTATGCAGAGAACATGGCGCCGCGCCTGGCTGCGCGGCAAACCGTATTATATGCGGCACAAACCGGTGAGGAAAGCGCGCACGGGCAGTATAAAAGACAAAGTCTATGACCTGACCGTCAAAGCTGCCAAAAAACTTGCTCCTGCGGCAGCGGCCGCCGGGATTTTCCTATGCAGCCTGGCAGGTGTGCAGGCCAATCCCACCGGCGGCAGCATTTCGGCAGGGACAGGCAGCATCACCGGGCAGGGGACAAATAGTGTTACCATTAACCAGACCAGCGATAAGCTGGCGGTTAATTGGAACAGCTTTAGTATCGGCAGCGGCGAAAAGGTGCAGTTCATTCAGCCGGGTGCTTCCTCCATCGCCCTTAACCGGGTGCTGGGCACTAACGCCTCGGCGATTTACGGACAGCTCAGCGCCAATGGCAAGGTTTTTATCCTCAACCCGAACGGCGTACTGTTTGCCAAGGGCGCTCAGGTCAATGTCGGCGGCCTGGTGGCCTCGACCTTGAAGCTCAGCGACCAAGATTTTATGAACGGCAAATACAGCTTCAGCGGCGACAGCCAGCAAGGGGTGCTCAACCAGGGGAATATTACGGTGGCAAACGGCGGCTATGCGGCGCTGCTGGGCGCCAATGCCGCCAATGAAGGTGTTATCCTGGCTAGGGAAGGCACTGTGGCGCTGGGCGCAGGCAGCAAGATCACCTTAGACTTTACCGGCGACGGGCTGCTGACCTTGTCGGTTGACGAGAGCAAGGTCAAGGCCGAGGTCAAAAACAGCGGGCTGATCAAAGCCGACGGCGGCCTTGTCGTCATGAACGCTAAGGCTGCAGACGCCCTGACCGGCTCGGTGGTGAACAATACCGGCACCATTGAAGCTAGGAGCGTTACCAGTAAAAACGGCAGGATTATCTTAAGCGGCGATACCGTGATAAATACAGATACCCTTGACGCTAGCGGCAAAAACAGCGGAGAAACCGGCGGCACGGTCAAAGTGCTGGGTGATAGCGTAAAGCTAGCGTCTGGCTCCTCGATTGACGTCTCCGGCGACAACGGTGGCGGCACTGCTCTCATTGGCGGCGCATATCAAGGCGGCAGCAGCGAATACGCGGCCACTAAGACGGTGGTCGAACAAGGGACAAGCATTAATGCCGATGCGCTGACAGCCGGCAACGGCGGTCAGGTCGTCGTCTGGGCTAATGACACCACCAGCTTTGCCGGCGGCATTTCGGCCAAAGGCGGCCAAAATAGCGGCGACGGCGGCAGTGTCGAGACCTCAGGCAAGAGAATCCTGACAGTGGCTGACACGGCGAAAGTCAACACCACGGCGGCAAACGGCAAAACAGGCAATTGGCTGTTAGACCCGGCGGATTTTGTCGTTGCAGCCAGCGGCAGTGATATAACCGGCGCAACGGTTGCCGGCTGGCTTGCCGACAACAATGTAACCATTCAGACAACTGACAGCGGCAGCAGTACCAGCGGCGGCGCAGGCCAAAGCGCTACCGGAGCATCTGGAACCGCAGGCAATATCAACATCAATGACACCATTACTTGGGCCAGTGACACAACCCTCACTCTTTCGGCGTACAACAATATCTACATCAACCGTTCCGTCACCAATACCGGCGCCGGGTCGCTGGCGCTTGAGTATGGGCAAAAATCCGTCAGTTCCGGCAACACCAGCAGCTACGCCATCAATGCGCCGGTCAATCTGACGGCGGGGCAGCATTTCAGCACGAAGCTGGGCAGTGACGGCACAAAGAAGCAGTATACCGTCATTACCAGCCTGGGTAGTGAAGGAAGCAAAACAGGTACTGATCTTCAGGGTATGGAGGGCAACTTAAGCGGCAATTACTTCCTCGGCGAAGACATCGACGCCAGCGCGACGGCGGAATGGAATCCCTGGAGTAGCAGTAGCAGTAGCGGCTATTCCTGCTTTGATCCGATTGGCGATTATAACAAAGTTTTCACCGGCCGCTTCGACGGGGGCGGGCACACGATCAGCGGATTGACTATTAACAGGACTAGTTACGACATTACCGAACCTACAATGATTGGCCTGTTCGG
>JAEZJM010000022.1 GCA_023415775.1 Bacillota bacterium
GGTTCGTAGGGGCTTTTCTAATTGTCTGGTATCACAATCAGTACAATAACATGGTGGCGACGCTGAATCCGGCGCTGCTGACCTCTATTCTGACGTATCTGTCTTTTTTCCTAAATTGGACGCTGCCTTTTTTCTATGTGACTACCGCCAGATATGCCTTCATGTCAAATTCGAGGGTTGATATACCTGACGGCCAAAAACTCGGCAGAATAAAGCATTTATTGTTGCTTATTATATCCTATATATTTATCTATGAGGTCGAGCGGCAGGCACTGCTGAAAATCAAGGCTAAAATGGGCGGCTATCTCTATCAATTCATCCCCTTCGACATATTCATGTATGGCACCGACTGGCCGGCGATAATAAAAAGAGTGCTCAATATCTTCCAGACCGTTCACTGGTCGCCAATGTATTTTCTCAACCATGTTGTTATTATCTATGTGTGCGCGTTCATTTTGTGTTTTTTTTATAACAGGCTTCATGGAATCTTTAGAACGGTTTTCGTGGCGACGCTCTGCAGCCTGACGTTATGGGCAACCATCTTCCCGCCTAAGATTTTCGCCGCTCTCCAGGTGCATTTATTAGGCATATCCGGCTGGATGACGATAGCGCTGCTGGCGTTTTCGTATCAGGCGGTTACCGGCCGGCAAAAGCTGGTCGCCGGAATAGATAAGGCCGGCAACATGCCGATCGCCGCGATTGTGGTACTGACGATATTGGCCAGCGGCTATCTTTCGACCAAGCACACACAGATGTTTTACTATCATCCTTACTGGGTGCTGCTGCTGTTAATTCTCGGGGATTTCTTCCCGGCATCGAGCGGAAAACTAATGATCATATTAGCCGAATGGGGGCGCAAGTATTCTTTCGGCATCTTCGTTTTTCATTATCCGCCACAGGAGTGGTTTGGGTATTTCGTGCCGATGCTCTGGACTAAGCTGGGCTTTGCGCACCCGAGCATCGTTCTATTGATCATCATTAACCTGCTGGCATTCCTAGCCGCCTGGGGCATCACGGCGTTGCTGTATCGATATTGTCCACGGTTGGTAAAAATAGCATAGAACCCCTTGGGTGCAACGTGGGTGCAATTAGTGGGTGTAATTAGGCCGCCGTGGGTGCCAACAGTAGGGGTTGAAGCATGCCGCTATGCCGCATGAAATAAGGTTTTTGCAGTGGGTGCAATGGTTTGGCCGTGCCTAGTAAAGCGGGCCTGCCTCGGACTTCTAATCCGTTGGTCGCACGTTCGAATCGTGCCAGGCGCGCCAGTGAAACCAAGACTCCGCAGAAATGCGGAGTCTTGGTTTTTTGCCACCGGAAAAGACAGGGACCACACTATTAGTTAATGGAAAATTATTATCATAAAATAATAAATGGTATTGCATAATATCGCGGCATTATGCTAAAATTATCCTTGAAAACACACAAGGAGGTAGATACATATGCTTTCGAAAAACATGCAAGATGCCTTCAACAACCAGATTCAAGCCGAGATGGCTTCTGCGTACCTCTATCTGTCGATGGCGGCCGATTGCGCGGGAAAGAATCTGAAAGGATTCGGCCATTGGCTCCGGGCCCAGTATAACGAGGAAGTTTCCCACGCCATGAAGATGTTTGATTATGTGATTGAGCGCGGCGGGCAGGTCGTACTGCAGGCAATCGAAGCGCCCCCCGCAGAATTCGGGTCGCCGGCGGACGTTTTTGCCAAGGTCCTTGCCCACGAACAACACGTGACAGCACGCATCAACAGCCTTTACGAACTAGCGGTGGCTGAAAAGGACTACGCCAGCCAAATATTCCTGCAATGGTTCATTAGCGAGCAGGTGGAAGAGGAAGGGTCAGCCGGTGAAATCATCGAAAGGATGAAGCTTGCCGGCGACAAGGGCAGCGCTTTGGTCTGGATAGACAAGGAGCTGGGCAAGCGCTAGCAGCGTTTCGCTCGCATGCAAAAGTGGGGTTTGCGCTGGGTCGGGATGGCCTGGGGCAAACTCCGCTTTTTTTGGTAGAAACCCAAAAGGGAAAAAGCGAAAACTCGTGGAAGTAATTATTAGGAATAACATGCTTTGCGAAGGCGCTTGCGTTTTTTCGGTGTGAACCGGAGAACTGCAACGGGCGCGTTGGCTAACCTGGAGGGAGATGCTGGATGAATAACGTTGGAATTTTTTTGTTCAATGATGTAGAGCTGCTCGATTACGCCGGTCCCTACGAAGTTTTCTCCGCTACTGCCCAGCTTAACGACAACAAACTGTTTAAGGTCTTCACGGTATCGGAAGACGGGGCGGCGGTAAGGTCGGTCAACGGTCTCACGGCACTGCCCGACTTTGGGTTCGATAACCATCCGCCGATCGATATCCTGGTAGTTCCCGGCGGCATCGGGACCAGGGTCGCCTACAAAAACGACGCGGTTCTGGACTGGTTAAAAAATGTTTCCGCCAACGCCCAGATAGTCATGTCCGTCTGCTCGGGGGCAAGAATCCTCGGTGCCGTAGGCCTGTTAGACGGGAAGGAGGCCGTTACCCACCACAGTGTGGCCGACCACCTGCGGGAGACGGCGCCCGGCGCTATCGTCATCGATGAGAAACGCTATACCGATAACGGCAAGGTGATGACTTCCGGGGGAATATCGGCCGGTATCGACCTGGCCCTCCATATTGTGGCGAAGCTGCACGGGCAAGACGTTGCCAACAAAACGATCAAGTATATGGAGTACGGCGACTGGCGGTCGCTGTAATCACCGCGCCCTTGCGCATTCCAAGAGCAGAAAACCCGGAAGTCTTCTTAGGCTTCCGGGTTTTCATTTTCGATGGCGCTGGCTTCATCATATTTGGCTGAAACTGCGGCCGCGCCGTCAGACCCATTCAATATTCGTGTCGGTCAGGTCGCCGCCGGCATTCCCGGTATTGAGCGTTCCGGCGGGTTCGATCAGCAGAAGCTTGCACTCCTCCCGGCAGAAAGGCTTATGCTCGACCCCCTTGGGAATCACAACCATTTCCCCCTTGGTCAATGAGAGCGTCTCATCCCGCAGAGCGATTTGCAGATGGCCGTCGATCACCATAAAAACCTCGTCGGTCTCCGGGTGGCTATGCCAGATAAACTCCCTTTTCATCCTTACGAGCTTGAAATGGTAATCGTTCATTTGCGCCACAAGCTTGTAAGCGTGAAGCTCCTCTATCCTGGCGAATTTATCGGCGAAATCAATCACAGGAATTTTCATCCCTATCTTCCCCCTTCACGCTTTCTGCAGCCCCTGATGGTGCGGGCAGCTCCTGCGGCACAAATTGCACGCATAGACGAACCCTCCGCCGTCGGTTTGCTTCCCGCATACGCTGCGGCACTTGCGCTGCTCGATCGTGGCGCCGTCCAGCGCCTTGACAGGGCAGGCGTCCAGACAAATCCGGCAATCAGGCTCGCACGTCCGGTATGTGGCCAACGGATCGGCCGCGAGCTCCCTGTCGACAAGGACGGCACCCAGGCAGAGCATGTTGCCCATCATGTCGTTAACCAGCAGCGTGTTTTTGCCCATCCGCCCCAGACCGGCCCTTACGGCCGCATGCTTCAGCGACAATATCCCCTGCCCGTGCCTTCTGCTCTCGTCCCAGTAATCGTAAGGGTCGCGGGACGGGACGGCCACGGCGCTGCTGCCAAGCCTGTCGAGCTCCGATGCGATTCGGTAGGTAATGGAATCGATCTGGTCAGCCGCCTTGAATATGGCAAATGTATACGCCGCTGCAGACGGTGACGCGAGAATACCGGCGGGAAACCGCTCCGCGATCACGACCACGCTTCTGCAGGCCCCGAGGACATCGGTGGGATGGAAGCCGGCCGGCGCATCCGCGAACCGTTCCACCGGGGCTATTCCGCACAGGTCTGCCCCCAGATATGCCGCTCGTCGCTTTACATCGGCGGCGCTTATGGTTTCAAGCATCTTTCTCCTCCCGAATAGGTCAAAAATTTTCCCGGACCCCTTTTTGAAATCATACTATCATAGAAGTATCGATAGGTAAATTGATAAATCGATAAAGTAATTCGGAAAAACCGATGGATCTGAAAGCCGTGGAAATCCGCCAGCTCAAAACCTTCGTTGCCGCCGCCAGGTTACTCAGTTTCACCGCGGCCACTGACGAACTCGGCTAACCCCAGCCCTTCACCTTTTAAGGATGGACTTGTCGCACATCTAATACTCTATCGATTTCAAACTTCCGTCCATCATTCCAGGTCAAGACCAAAGGAAATATTGCCCTTCTCATCATGTTCAGCTGTCACTTTGATAAACGTCTTGCCCATGCCATCACCCAGAACGTTTGTTCTGTTTTTATTATAGTCTGCCCAGGCCGACAAATCAAGTGGGGGAAAATAGGCAAAAATAATCCGGTAGTTCATTGGTAACTACCGGAGTTAAATGACCATCCATAAATATCTTAACGCTTTGCCATTTTTAATATTCTCTGAGTATCCCAAACAGACCGTTGTTGGGACAAGGCTTTTTCATTATCGGCGTTAATGAGTCCGCTTCATTTGCTGGCACTGGCGCCGATGTCGATAACAGAGCCGTCCTCCGTATACTTAAAGAGCGCAGCCGTATCCTTGTTGCCGGTGGTGATGACCGCAAAGGTTCTGGTGGCATCCGGATAGTCGGTGTTATGGTCGATCCATGTTCCGTCGTTCAGGTAGTATTTACCGTTGCCCATGTCCCGATACACAGGCACATGGGTATGACCAAACACGACCACATCCACCTTTTCGTTCGGGTTTTCAAGGTACTGCGCCTTTGCTTGCTTGAAATAGTATTCCCAGTCCGTGGCTCCCGCTATCGCCTCGATAAAGCTGTTCGGAACCTTGACGTTATTGATTTTTTGGCGCTCGCCCCATGTGCGCTGAATGTTTTTGAACAGCACTGGCGCGGAAATAGTTCCGTCCTTCTGCTGAGCCGGGTAGAAATCAAGATAAGTATACGCACTGTCAAATCCGGCGATGTGCATATCGAATATCTTCTCGTCAAGGCCCTCGTTGGGCGTCATCCTCATGGAGATACCTTTGAAAAGCGAGTAATAAAGATAAGCGCCATACTGGTCAGTATCGGTCTTATCCGGCACGTTAGTTACCACCGGCAGTTTCTTCTCTACCTTCGGACGACCCTCCAGCACCCAGGTTGCGGCATAGCGGGCGTAAAAATATCCTGCTGGGAAAATGGTATTTTCATTACCACACAGCTCCGCGTTAGTGACCGTGTCCGGTGCGGAACACACGTCGTAACGGTGACCGTGCTCGATTACGATCTCATTTCGGTCGCCTGTGTAATAGGCGCCGAGACCTTCGGCATCCCTGACCTGAACGATGTTAGGGATCGCTTCCTGCAAAACGCTGGTCTCAAGCGTCATGTCATGGTTCCCAATCACGTAAACTAGCTTTATTCCTTTCTTGGTCACGTTGTTCAACTCGTCGATCACGGCCTGATTGTTGGCAATCACATCCTTATAAAATTGCCGTTGATCCGTGTAGCTGGGATAATTTACCGGAAGAAACCACTCGTCCAGAAAATCACCGGCGATCACCAGCTCGCGCACATCCGTAGTGCTTTGCAGGCGCTGCAAGAATTCAATGAACCACTGCCGGTTTTTCAGCGTCTCGGTATATCTGTCATCGATGCCGAGATGGATGTCGCTTATAACGACAATCTTGTCTCTTGTTCCGCCGGCATCCCACAAAGCTGCGGCACTTTCCGGCGCGGAAGTCCGCGCGCCGGTATTCCATGAAAATCCAGTGGTGAACAGCGCAAAAGAAATTACCATCATGGTCATCAGCAATAAAGAGAGAATTCTTACTTTCATGTTCTTTTCCTCCAATGATTCGATATTGTCGACCAGGTAGTCAGCGCGGAGATACTCAAGCTCCTTGTCGGTAATGCAAGCGCCTTCGTGAATGCGTATACATTTCCTTGTGTTCGCGCTTTTTCCTTCGATTGCCAATCCCCCTAATAACTACCTATAAAAATGTCGATATTCGTAAATTTAAATGTATAGCGATCTTGTTCCTGCCAACTGTTTGCAATAATTTTTGAAAATACATTGAGCTGACAAAAAAATAAGCCTGATTGGCTTCAATTTTAAAGATTTACCAATACATGGCGCCAAAGGCATGTAAAAAATGTGACCCCAGAAGCCTATACTAGGCCTCGGGGGTCATTAATTTATTCAGCATTCTGATGCGCATTTCCATTTTGTCTCGCTTCGTCGACCATCGCCTGTTCCCCGCGCCTGATAGCTTCCCGGACCATCGAGCCCACTTCGCCCGTTGTCACATCGGACCAATCCCCATCCTCCACTTTTTCACCGAACCCTAAATCATGAGCTAACTTATCCTTTGTCTCTTGCGACATAACCTTGTCACTCACATACATTACCTCCCGTCTTCGATGTATTACAGGAGTCTAAGTATATTATGCGCCGTTATCTCACAAGCTATTCGTCTTGAAAAGTGTTATTTAGTACATCGCACTGGAGCGATGTTCCAAAGGTAAGATTTTCATTGAATTAGCGGGCCGGGGCCAGCAGGTAAATAAAATGTCAGGCATTATTTGTAGAAGGGAAAAAGAATATCGCGTAGAACTAAACTACCAATATCCTGGGGCGATCATATCCTCTAGTAGTTTTAACTACTAGAGGTTCCTTTCTTATGACAAGATAGGAAACTATTCGAATGGGACTATCCGCGAGTGGACTTGAACAACCTAAATGGCTTGCCTCAGCGTGGAATCCAGTTATAAAACACTTTTCATATGGAATCCCGGTTTTAGATTAGGGAAAAAACAGATTTGGTCATTAGGGCGATATTCTGTTTTACGGATTTTTCGCTATGAAAGCTAAGAACTGTGTAGACATTACATCCTAATGACAAAATTAGCCAATGAGGGAGGTGGTAGAATGGCAAAGGTCATTGTGAACAGCGAACAGCCAAATACGTCGTAGTGGTTGTCAATGATGGCTTTTCGCGTAGAATCACAATATGATGGTGTTATATACGAAAACTATGCCGTAAGGTACGCAATAACGAGAGAGGGTGGATAATAATGAAGAAACTGACTAAGGTGCTTCTGACAGCGACGATAGCAGTGGCCACGGTGGTATTCGCCGGTTGCGGGGGAAAAACTCAAACAACCGACATTAAAATTGGCGCCAATTTTGAAATGACTGGCGGGGTCGCTCAGTATGGGCAATCTGCTGCCAACGGGATAAAATTGGCTTTTAAAGAAACGAACGCAGCCGGAGGAGTTCTGGGTAAACAACTCACCCTGATTGTGGCTGATAATAAATCCGAGCCGTCTGAATCGACTAATGCAATTACGAAGCTGATTAACCAAGATAAGGTTGTCGCGGTAATGGGCCCAGCGGCCAGCTCCAATGTACTGGCAGCGGCTCCGGTCGCTCAGGCCAGTAAAATTCCGCTTTTGACTCCGACCGGTACAAATCCCAAAATTACAGTGGAAGATGGCAAAGTGAAAGACTATGTTTTCCGGTCGTGTTTCATCGATCCTTTCCAAGGGAAAATAATGGCCAATTTTGCGGCGAATACCCTAAAAGCGAAATCGGCCGTAATTTATATCGACTCTTCCTCTGATTATTCGAAGGGGTTAGCGAAGAATTTTGAAGAGTCCTTTGCCCAAAAGGGCGGCAGTGTAGTTGCAAAAGAGGCTTTCCTGCAAAAGGACCAGGACTTCAGGGCAACGCTGACCAAAATAAAAGCGTTAAACCCGGATGTGATTTATCTTCCTGCGTATTACGAGGAAGTAGCCAAGATTATCAAGCAAGCCCGGGATATGGGCATCACCGTGCCGATTCTTGGTAGCGACGGATGGGATTCGCCGAAACTGGTCGAGATCGCCGGCGCCGCAGCCACAAACAATACATTTTTCACCAACCATTACTCCGCACAGGATAAAGATCCGAGGGTGCAAAAATTCGTAGAGGCTTACAAAAAGGAATATGGCCAAAACCCCGACGCGCTCGCCGTGCTTGGATATGATGGAGCGTTGATGATGATTGACGCTATTAAGCGGGCGAACAGCACAGACCCGGCCAAGATCAAGGAAGCGCTGGCCCAGACGAGCAA
>JAEZJM010000005.1 GCA_023415775.1 Bacillota bacterium
GGCCCAGGCGGCGGCCCAGGCGGCGTCCCTGGCGGCGGCCCAGGCGGCGTCCCTGGCGGCGTCCCAGGCGGCGGCCCAGGCGGCGTCCCTGGCGGCGGCCAAATCGTTCGTAAATTTCACCGGAGCATCCTGCGGACAACCGAATTTGTTCAGGCATTTCAGGTGTTGCTGAACCAGCGCGGCCACCTTTGTCCGCTCTTCCTTCGTCGGCTTGAAGTATGGCAGGTTCGGCAGATTGCCTATTAACACGGCGACCTTGTCGCCGTTGGGGCCATAAAGCGCAGGGCAATCCTGACCGGCGTTTCTAATAAGCCATCCGTCCCAGCCTTCACGCCGGGCCTGCGAATCTTCCGGTTCACCCTGCAGGCGGGTAAGCACGTCCACGGCCTCCGCACCATCGGGCCACCGTTCATCGAAATATCGTTTACCATCGGTGCAAGCTCCTTTTTTACGGAGCCATTTGGATGTAATCAACACGTCGTTTCCTCCCTTATTGACCGATATCGCGCCGCGTGGTACGATATCAGTAGATTCATGTCGTTAGGCCGCTCTCTGGCGGTCTTTTTTCTTTGTCTCGAGTCTCCGTGCCAGTCGCTCGGATATCCGCCGGGCGGCTTTTGCTTTGCGCCGGTACCGACGCCGGCAGTCGGGGTCATCGACCAGGGCGAGCAGCGGCTGGTATGCCTGGACGATGCGTTGCTGTTCCCTCAATCGGATCGCCGTGGTTCTGATTGAGGCCACTTCTACACACCTCCCTTCGGTCGATTTCTAACCGCCGGCACCACTGACACCGACGCCATTCCCGGTTGAATATCCGGATGCGACGCCACCGGTGTAGGCCGATCCAGCAGAGCAGCCTCGCCCATGCCGGTGGGGAGGTTTTCCGGTGGATATGTCGTCGTAACGCACACCTTACCGCTCATTTCCACCCTCCCACCAACCATGCTAGCCATATCAGCACACCGGCCAGTGCTACCGGCCCCCAGCGACCGGCCAGCCAGAACACTAACCGCCGGCAGTTGATGATCACCCATGCGACCAGGCGAGCGTCTCGCGATTGGCGCCATTGCTTGTCGAGCTGGATACGGATGCGGGACATGGTATCATCTCCTTTCTTGTTTAAGCTGATTAACTGCGGCCGCTCAGCCACTCATTGACCTGCCAGCCGCAGACGCGGATCGCGCCCATGACCTGAACGCTGCCGAGCTTGCCAGCCTTAATCAGGCGGTAAATCGTGTGTTTTGTGCACCGCATTTTTTGGGCGATTTCCGCGACCGTGTACACATTGGAATCATCAAACATAGTCGTTTAATCTCCTTTCGCCTACGTTTCGTGGTCGCTTTTGGCAAAATAAAAATCCAGGGGCTTGCCATCAATGAGCGCCTGCTGGGCGAGAACTTTTACTGACGGAGGCGTTACCCCTCTTTCGATTTTGTCCAACAAAGACTTAGAAATCCCCAGTTTTTCGGCCCGAACCCTTCTAGGCTCATAGCCCCTAGACTTCCTAAAAATTTCCACAATATTTGCTACCGGTTTCACTAAAATCGCCTCCTTTCGTCTATATTTTGTGGTCTTTACCAATAATATAGCACCACTTTTTATGGTCGTCAACAATAATTTGACAAAATATTATCATTTTTTTGACCACGAAACTTAGACAAAAATGTTTACTTTGTCGCATTTATATGCTATATAATAGACAATGAAGTAATTGGATTAACTGAGGTGATTAATGTGTTTATTGGACATAAGTTAAAAGAATTGCGTGAGTCAAAGGGACTCACGCAGGAAGAACTCGCCATTAAGTTAGGTAAATCTCGGGGTTATATTGGAGATATTGAAAACGGTCGCCGCCCATATCTTAGAAAATCTACGGTCGCGGAATTTGCAGAGTTTTTTGGCGTAAACCCGAACTTCTTCTATACTGAGAATTCGTATCTATTAGATGAACTGACCCCACATCTTTCAAATGAGGATCGAGATTTTTTGCTTGCTCTAGACTCTGCTCCGTTTATTACTTTGGCGCGAAATATAAAAGAACAGGATTTAACACCTGAACAGGTGCGGGCGGTCATGCAGGCGATTAAGCAGGTTTCTGAGTCAAGGGGTAAATGACATTTCTGATAATCAGGTCAGGAAACACGATCTCCACGATTTCGTCAGGCAGTTGAACGTAAATTACTGTGGTCATGGGGGCAATCCTCCCTTGTATGTTGTTGATTTTAGCAATTTTCTATTAATACTGTCTATGTTCCTTCCGACTTTTGTCTCTCAAATGTACTTCTCGTATTACTTTTGAGCATAAAAAAACCGTTCCTTTCAGAACGACTATTTCTCGCTGTTTAGTATTTGGATTAGTTCTGCCGCTCGTTTGAACGTTGCCGGGAATTTTTCCCGATAGGCTTGCAGCATCTGGTCGATTAGGTCCCGTTGTCCGCCCGGCAGCTTCTGGACTTGTACCAGGGCTTGCAGAAGCTGTTTCGTCTCTCGTTCGAGGCGGACATTGTACATTACAAGGTTTTCGTCTGGTGAAACCTTTTGGCCTTGCACCATTCGCACCACCACCTTGATAAATTTTACCATAATTCGTGGAGGTGTTCAATTTGATAAAAGAGCGGAACGGTAAATATTACGTCATCATTAGGGATTTTAACGAGAGAGGTAAACGACGCGAAAAGTGGATTCTTCTTGACACCTTTCTTCCACACTACCCGCATTTAAAATCCATCCTCGAGGAGATTTTTAAATGATTAAGGAGCGCGGCGGTAAATGGTATGTAGTAGTCAAATACCGCGACGAGAATAATAAGCGATGCGAGCGATGGTATTTCGCCGCGAACACCGAACGCGAGGCCAAGAGAAAAGAGCACAATATCATGGCCGATATCGATCGCGGCGAACTCATCCCCAGCAAGGCCATGACTGTATCGAATTTCCTTGATAAGTGGCTCAAAGAATCTATTAAGTGCTCCGATGAACTGGCTCTCAGCACTTACACATTTTATAATTCAAACAGCAACCGACTAAAGGCAGGAATTGGCGATAACCGGCTCGAAAAGCTTTCTCCGCTTGATATACAGCAATACCTCAATAAAGAGCGCGAACGCGGTATTAAACCGACTTCGGTGCGCGCTCAGTATGTTACCCTTAACGTCGCCATGAAAAAGGCCGTGCAGTGGCGCCTGATCGCCAAGAACCCCTGCGATGGAGTGGACAAGCCGGGCAAGAACAAGCCTAAACGTCAAGCGGTCGCACCGGCAGTCGCGCAGCGGATCATGGGGCTTTTTGCTGGAACCGTCATCCATACTGCTGTGATAATCGGCCTAGCCACCGGCCTCCGGCGTGGCGAAATCTGCGGCCTACGCTGGAGCGACGTCGATCTACCGAATAGGACCGTCCATGTGCGCCATTCGCTTGACCGTATCAAGAAGGTCGAAGCCGAACGCCTGCAAAAGGCCGGAAAAGTCTTTTGGATGGGGTGCGAGTCAAAGCTAAGGAAAGGCAGCAGAGAAATTTCTGTCCTGGCACTCGGGCCTGTGAAAACGGAAACCAGCGACGACAAACTGGCCTTGCCCGAGCTTCTGGTGCCGTTTCTCGAATCGCTTGCCCATACCCAGAAGAAAAATCGGCTAGCCCTAGGCAAGGCGTATCAGAAAAACAACTTTGTTCTGTGCTATGAGGACGGACGGCCCGTTGAACCAGATTATGTTTATCATCGGTTCGTGAAAACCCTTAACCAGCACAACGACGCTATTGACAAGGAGATTGCCAAGGCCAAGGAAGAAAACCGGCCACCTAAGCGCAGCGAGGATGAAAAACTGCCGGTCATCAGAATTCACGACCTACGGCACACCTTTGCCACTACCCTACTTTATTCCGGCATATCCGCCAAACAGGCCGCCAAGGCCACCAGGCATGCCGACGCCAACTTTATGCAGAACGAATACCAGCATATCATCGAGGAGATTCAGCGCGATCCGGCAGCGGCCATCGATAAGGTTTTTGGCTGCTGGGGGGAAAACAGGGGGGAAGACGAAAAAAGCGGGTCCAAGGCGTAATGCCCTGGACCCGCGTGCTACCTATGGCGACCCCGGCAGGATTCGAACCTGCGACCTTTTGATTCGTAGTCAAACGCTCTATCCAGCTGAGCTACGGAGTCATATCGCCGGACACCTTAATCGCTGTCCACTCGTATATTATATCTGGACGGGCAGGCAATGTCAACACAGTAAATGCTGGTATTTCCTGCCTTTGATAAGCTCGGCAAATACTGCTGCAAAACAAGCGGATACATAGTAAAATAGATAATATGTCACCGGCCCCAAAATACTAAACCGAGGTAACCGCCATGCCGCACCGTACCCCGAAAATCGATACAGGCTTCGCCTCAGCCGTCGGCTGCTATATCCTGTGGGGCTTCCTGCCCATCTACTGGAAATTCCTCGACCACATTCCCGCCCTCGATATCCTCGCCCACCGCATCATCTGGTCCTTCGTCTTCCTCGTCGGCCTGCTCGCCGTCACCGGCAAGCTCGGCGCCGCCCGCCGCGAAGCCGCCGCCATCTTCGCCGACAGAAAAAAGGTCGCCGGCGTGCTCGCCGCCACCGTCCTCATCACGATAAACTGGCTGGTCTACATCTGGGCGGTCAACGACAGCCGCATCCTCGAGACAAGCCTCGGCTACTACATAAACCCCCTCGTCAGCGTCCTCCTCGGCATCCTCGTCCTCAAAGAGCGCCTCACCGTCCCCCAGACGATCGCCGTAGCGCTGGCCGCCCTCGGCGTGCTCAACCAGGCCGTCAACGTCGGCGGCCTCCCCTGGGTATCCCTCTCCTTGGCCGTCAGCTTCGGCCTCTACGGCCTCTGCAAAAAAATGCTCGGCATCGGCGCCATCACCGGCATCACCCTCGAAACCCTCCTCCTCTCGCCGGCCTTCCTCGCCTACCTCGCCTGGATGCAGAGCCAGGGCCGCGGCGTCCTCACCCCCGACCAGCCCGTCACCGCCCTCCTCCTCCTCGGCACCGGGATAACCACCGCCACCCCGCTCCTCCTCTTCGCCAACGCCGCCAACCGCATCCCCCTCACCGTCCTCGGCTTCATCCAGTACCTCTCGCCCACCATCGCCCTCTTCGTCGGCATCTTCATCTACCACGAGCCCTTTTCCGCCAGCCACCTCCTCTCCTTCGCCTGCATCTGGGCGGCCCTTGCCGTCTTCTCCCTCGCCCCGGCCAGGCAGACCGCCCGGCGCGAACCGCCCCTCGACGAAGCCCGGGAAAGTGCGAAATAACATCCCGGCAAAGCAAAAACCCCCGGAGCGAAAAAGCTTTGGGGGTTGACTTTTTTACCGCCGGCCAAAGTGGCTGGTCTATCTTTAAATCTGGTACAGGGTTTTGGGGCGGGTCGGGTCTACTCTTCAACCCGCGGCCTTGTCGGGTCACAGTCGGGCATCTTAACTTCTGAAACCTGTGCCAGTTTCGTAAGGAAGTAACATTCTTCCCGCATCATATGGTCGGGCGTCAGAGGCGTTAAAATGCCTAATGCTTTTTTCTCGCTAATCAAACGAAATAGTTCGCAAAGAAAGTTACTGAAGCAGCTAATCTCCTTTTCCACCTGGAAGTTATAGTGGGTAAGGGCGGGGAATTCTACTTCTCCCGTGCGTAGATAACCCTTGATTTCCACCGCTTTCAAGTACAACTCTTTAAAGTTGTGGGCAAAGCATTCACCAGTTTCCTTTAGATCGGTTTCCACCATGTCGACTCTACAGGCAAGGGTAGCCGCATGACCAATCGCGTCCGACACCCACAAGAGATGATGGTGGATCGGGTGGGTTAGGGGAGGTGCTTGTGTAGCGAGTATACACTCTAAAATATTAAGGTATTCTTCAAGTTCGTTCACCATGTGATTAATGAAAGTTGGCGGAAGCGATATAACTATCTTATCGGTTAGATGCCGCCGGAGAAGTTCAAGCTTGAAGCAGCGGAGTTGCTTAACGGAGTCCAAGGCATAACCTGTGAGCTCATTAAGGTGCTGGCAGGAATTGGACCCTCGCGCTTGACAGAGAAGCTGATCAAAAATATCAATGAAATTCCGCGCTTCTTGGATGTCGCCCTTTTCAGCCGGCGACAAGGCATTGAAAATAAACCGGGAATGATCTCCCAGTATTTGTAGCCAGAAGCGATGTTCAAAAAGGATGGCCTGTTCGCAGGCGCTCTGTTTCATGCAAATCCTCCTTCCCAATCTTTCGCTATATATTATGTTTACTGCGCATAAAGGGTGCCGGTGAGAGGGGATACCTTCATTGACCCGGAGCTGTAGGCGGATAGGCAATAACGCGGCGAGTGACCAGGCGGAATATCCGGGGTAGTCAAATGAAAAAACAGCGGCGGCGCCGCTGTTTTTAAGTCGTGAGCTAAAACTGATAGCTTGTCCCTATCGGCTGACATACATACGGTCGGTTTTCAAAATATGGCTCACAAGCCAGTCGGCAAAGAACTCCAACAACTCGGACAAATACTCTTCTTGGTTGGCGTCGACCGAATTCAGATCGACGTTACTGATTTTTTCAATGAAATCACTATGCTGAACCTTATGAGACAGCAGTTTGGGGTAATTTATACTGGCCATATATTGCTCTTCCTGACTAAAGTGCGTAACCGTATAATCCCTTAACTCGTCCAATATCCCCATAATTTGATCATACTTGTCTGTCCGCAGCTCATTCTTCAGAAGATCATATGCTTTATTGGCGACAGCGAATAAATTCTTGTGCTGATCATCGATGTCTTTTAGCCCCAGGCGATACTCCTCCGACCATTGAATCATATTATGGTCTCCTTTCTCTTCTATGAAATTATGAAATAAGGTAACAGCCTATATATAATTTGATTCGGCCTTTAATTGTTTAAATCCTTTCCCAAGCCTCCGGATTGCTCCGGGAGTTTTTCCTACTTTATCACCCACGCGCCTTCCGCCAAGCCTATCCATGTATTGTCGAAAGGCATGTCGGCTTTATCCACGGCCAGTATTTCGATCCCCCCGCGGCAAGCCCTGACCTCCAGATCATTCCCCGATTTCCCGCCCACCGCAGCGTGGCTTATGCCGAAGCTCCTGTCGCCGGTCCGGACCGTCCATTGCCCCCTGGCCTTAACCTTCGGCGGATTAAGATACTCCTGCCATTTCCCTTTTTCAAGCTTCCGGGTATACACGCTCACATACTTATCCTCAGATCCGTAATGCTGTTCCGCGATCACCAACAGTAGGCCGTTCCCGGAGCCGACTATCCCGGAAAATGCGACATCCCCTGTATTGGCTCCCTGGTTCAGCGTATGCACCCTTTCCGCCGCAATCGCCCTGTCGCCCCTTCTGGCCTGGGAAAAAACGCTCGCCATCGCCCCCGTGTCCATCTCATTCGTTCGCAAAACTACAAGCCGGTATTGCCTCTCGCCGACGCTGGTCCAATTGCCGAAATCCAGCGCGAATCGCCCGTCGCCGCCGAGGATGTCTTCCGGGGTCGCCTTCAGGCTTTCCTCGTCCCGCAGCACCTCGAGCAAAGCCGCATTTATCCTTTTCCCGGCGTCGTATCTCTCCTGCGGCCGCAGCGGCCCCTGATAACCGCTCAACTCCGCCCTGAATACTTCGACCTTGGGGAAAAACGAATCGCCCGCCAAGGCTTTACCGGGAAATACGTTGCCGAGGAATAATACGGCAACGAGCAAAACAAACGATAAATAAGCCCGGAATCCGGTAAACATGATTATCCCATCCTAAACGATATTTTCAGATGCAATAAAAGCCATATCCCCCAATTCCATACACTAAGCTATATTCCTTTTACCCGCACGCTTCTTACGCCCGTCTTTTTCGCCAACTCCGCCAACCGCCCTCCCTGACCGTTCTCGGCTCGCAACAAATTCCGGCGGCCGGGTTCGATCCCCGCACGCTCCCGCCTCCACGGCCTCGCGCAGCCGATTGTGCTACAGGAAGCATAAGATTGCCGTTTTGGCAACTTATGCTTCCTTTTTGTACTCGGCAAAATTATGCTTCCTTTAGAAGTGCGGGCAAATATGTTATCTATAAAACATCTGATATATAGACCAGTCTGATTTCCGCTATTATTGAAACTAAAATAGATATTTACGCTTGCGAAATGCCGGTTCGACATGATCACACTGCTGACCGGTTTCGAGTTCAGGGCGACTGACCCGATGAACCGCATTGCAGAGTTTAAGGCGCGGTGGCGCTGAGAATGGGATATGGAAATAAGCCTATTAAATATCACGCCCTCCAGTAAGGAGGGTTTTGTTTTGTCTCATATTAACGATAAATCAGCCGATGGCTGCCCTCATAACGGGTGAGGTCGTATAGGTTCCGAGCATTTCCTTGGCGGAATGGTTTTGTTATGGTTCTTTGAGTGATGGCCTGAACCCTGTCTTACTTTCAGTGAGCATTACAATAATACACAATACTATAAATTTATTCCATTTCGGAATAATCTATTTAGAATTAAGAATATTATGCCAAATGCAAATAAACCAATGCTGCATTAGAATTGCAGTTTACTCTCCCGAAAATTACAATAAAGATAATTTAAGAAGGCATTTTTACTTGCTTGATTTATTAGTTTAATAACATTATTACACTCTCGCAACCTAAGCAAAATAAAAAAATTACAGAGTCCGGAACGCGTTATTTGCATGCGGTAATTGCGAAGATCAGGCTCATTCGTTGAGGCTTAGGAACCTGTTAGGAGCGCTGACTTCCATGATAAAGCGTGCTTCAAGAACGTAACTACCGGCATCGAAGGGTGAGCTTGTTTGCGTGATGCAAGCGCAATGGTACGTTTGAATGGGCGGTTAAGGCGGATTTGAGCAATTTTGGAGGAATCAAAAGTGTCTACCAGTCGCTGTGTCAACAAGCTGATTCCCAGCCCTTCGGCAACAAGGCTAACAATTGTTTCAGAGTTCCTTGTTTGTTGAATTTTTGGCATAAAACCGGCTATGCGAAAAGCCTCCAAGTAAATGGGATACATTCCCGAATCGGAATCCAACAGGATAAATACTTCATTCGCGACATCTTTAAGGTTTATGGAGGTTTGCATTGCCAAGGTGTGACGCCGATCCGTGATGAGGACAACTTCATCTTCGATTAGAGGTAGAAAATTGACATGCGAATTGGCCATTTGCGACTCAGGAATAGTCAGTAAGGCTAAATCCAATTCCGACCGCTTCAAAAGCTCAATAAGTTCCTTGTTCTGTCGTTCTTTAATTTCAATATCTATTTTAGGGTACTGTTTCTGAAAAGAAACGATTAACTGAGCTAGTCCCAATCGGCCCATAACAGGAATACTGCCAATCGTTAAGTTGCCTTGGGACTGAACTGCGTATTCGCGCATAGCCGCTTTTAGTGCTTCGAAGTCTTCCATAATGTGATGGGCATGTTGAATAAAGGTTTCACCAGCCGGAGTAAGGTGGATCGGGCGAGTGGCCCGGTCGAACAAGCGAACTCCGCTGAATTCGCGCTCTATTTTGCCTAAATGCTTGGAGAGAGAGGATTGGGACAGTGCAATTTCAAAAGACGCGTCGGTAAAGTTTTTGCATCGTGCGAGGGCCAAAACATATTTGAAATCATCAATATCCACCTCTGTACACCACCATGTTATAAATGTACAAATATTCCATCATCTCATTTTATTATAGCTCAATATATGAGGGATGGCTACGGTTCGAATCAAGTGAAAGCGATCAATCCCCTGCGGGGAAAAATAAAAGGAGGTCTATTATGAAAGGGAAAATCGGTCTGGAGGAACACTTTGCAGTACTGGGAACGGTTGTCGATTCAGAGAAATATTTTGCAAAGGAGATTTGGCCGGAGTTTAAATATCGGCTCATGGATATCCACGAGCGGCGTCTAAACGAGATGGACGAAAATGATATAGAATTTAATGTGTTATCGCTTAATTCGCCGGCAATTCAGGCTGTTTATGATCCGAAGAAGGCAATTGAGATGGCAAAATGGGCTAATGATTTTCTGGCAGAGCAAATTGCCAAGAATCCGAAGAGGTTTGCTGGACTTGCCGCGTTGCCGATGCAAGACCCGGATGCTGCCACGGCCGAACTTATCCGTACAGTCAAAGATTATGGTTTCAAAGGCGCTTTAGTAAACGGTTATAGTCAGATCGAGACTGAAGAGAATTCGATTTACTACGATTTGCCTCAATTCTGGCCGTTCTGGGCTGAGATGGAAAAATTAGATGTGCCTTTTTATCTGCATCCTCGCAGCCCGCTGCCCAGCCAGCAAAAATCGCTTGAGGGACACAGGTGGCTAATCGGCGCAGCATGGGGCTTCACAGTCGAGACAGCGACGCATGCCCTCCGGCTTATGGGCAGCGGCCTATTCGACGCTTACCCCAAACTAAACATCATTCTCGGACATCTGGGCGAAACATTGCCAGCTCATATTTGGCGGACCTCCAATCGCTTGCGTCAAGCGCCCCGCGGCGTGAAGTCAAAACGTCCGTTCAGCGAATACCTACAAAAGAACTTTTACGTGACTACCAGCGGTAATTTCCATCTGCCGACAATGCTGCTGGCGCTCATGGAAATGGGTTCTGACCGCATCATGTTTTCCACCGATTATCCCTTCGAGACCATGAAGCAGGCTTCCGAATGGTTTGATGCAGTGGAAATAGGAGAAGTTGAACGGGAGAAAATCGGGCGAAAAAATGCGAAAAAACTGTTTAAATTAGATTTTCTTGATTAGCAACCGCCATGAGACTATTTTAACACGTCTACTGAGATACAACTGAAACTGTTGTTTTTGTTGCTGCAGGTTCTAATGCCAGCTCGTCGCGTGGGGCCGCAAGCAACTATACCATGCACCAGCCCGGCTTCATAGCGTGAAAATGCAATGACAAAAGGCTTTCGGGTTACGGTTTGGCATTGATTGTTTTGTCGCCTGTTGTAGTTCTAAGGGAGCCTTAGCCGGGCTGATCGCCCTTTTGGGGCAAACCGATTTTTCGAAAAAAATGCGGGCCGTCCGTGTTTAGGTGTCGCCCGGTAAGGTTGGTACTTTTTCGTAGAGCTTGGCCACCATAATTATCGCTTAGCCAAAGGTGTTGGCGCGAAGATAGTGAAACTTCCGTATTAACATGTTTTATTCATACTGAAGTGTTGTACCGAATTAAAACTTAGGCAGTTTCGTTAAGTATGGCCAGATAAAAGAACAGGAGGTTAAGTATGGATAAGAAACCTTTGTTCTACGGGTGGATTGTAGTTGCGGCACTGTGGGTTGCGTATTTTCTAAATATGGGTTTTCCTCTGTATGCCGGGAGTGTCATTAACTCCTACATGATAAAAGAAATATCTATGGACCGGGCGACGTATGGAATGGGGTTTACGCTAATTAACTTGTGTACTGGAGGCCTAGCGGTTTTTGTCGGGTTTGCAGTCGCTAGGTTCGGTGTCCGAAAGACCATGTGGTTTGGTTGCGCCTTGAATATGCTCGGAGCATTGGTGCTGGCCTTTTGGGCAAGTGCTCCATGGCATTACCTGCTCGGGTTCGGTATTCTTATGGGGACCGGCGAATCTTTTGCCTGCGTGGTTCCGTCCACTACCACCTGTATGCGTTGGTTTACCCGCTTCCGTGGTAGGGCAATAGCTATTGTGTTAACTGCATCGGCATTTGGCGGATTTGTAGGCGCTCCATTATTCAACAAGTTGCTTGCGACAAATGGTGGGGACTGGCGGCAGGCATGGTTAATCGTTGCTGCCGGGATTGCGTTGACCATGGTGATTATCTACTTATTTGTGAAAGAGCGGCCGGAGGAAATCGGTGCAATTCCGGATGGAGGCGCAGGTCCTGCGGCCGTACAGGCCGACGCGAATTCTGCGATCCGTACCACATATGATTGGCAACCCAAGGAGGTATTCAGGACATCCGCATTTTGGCTGGTCCTGGTGGGCAGTATCGCCTGCAAGATCCCCTTCTTTTTCTTCACCGCCCACGGTATTTTGCACGCCAAGGGAGCCGGAATTTCAGCAGCCGATGCGGCAATGATAATGGGGCTGTTTACGCTGGGCGGTATCCCCGGACGCCTTATAGGGGGGTGGCTGATGGATAAAATCCCCGGACGGTTTGTATTCATGATGGGATTGTGTTGCTATATAGCCGGCGACTTTATTGATATTTTCATGACTGGGCAGACTGCATTGGCCTATATCGCCTCACTCCTGATTGGTGCCGGATTCGGCTGGACATTTGTGGCTGTTAACACTATTCCCGGACAGTACTTTGGACCAAAGGCTTTTTCCAAGGTCAACGGTACTTATCTAACACTTTCAGGCGCTATCAGTTCGCCGATCGGGGCACTGGGTGGATATTTTTACGATCTGTATCACAGCTATGTGGTGTCGTTTTCATTCTGTATTGCAGTTTGCATAGTGGGCATTCTTGCGCTAGCCTTTGCCCGCATGCCTAAGCCGCCTGCTCAGAAAGTGAAGGAAGCCATTGGAATATAAACCAACATTGTCCGAAGAAAGGTAATATCTCGACAAACTGTGAACGGATGAGGGCGGGGCTTTCGAACCTAACCCCTTCAAACCCGATGTATTGATCAAATCAAGCCAAGGCCGAATAAAACTCCTACATTATTGCAACTGTTCAGCGCGATCATCAGCATCATAGCCTACTTCGGTCTCCTGTGGGCGTCGACATATACCCATTTAATGGCGCTCGTCGTCATCATGAGCTTCGCCTACTCTGCCTCTACCCCGCCCTCATCTCCTTCGGCGCCTTCCAGTCAGCCCTGCCCTTCCCTCCAGGACATCTCCTTGTTCCTGGCCTTCGGCTCGGCCGGCATCGTTTTTGCCGTCAGCATGTCCAGCCTGCTCAAACAATACTTCGACTACTCCACCGGGAAGAGGACTTCAATATTAGGCAGAATAGTGGAAGGACAGGTTACTTCGCCCATATTATAATGCTCCCCTACGTCAAGACACAGAATGGAGAAAAACTAAGTTATGCTCCCTTCTGTGTTTTTTGATATGAAACAGCCTTGTTGGGCACGTTTCCGAGGTAAGATACAAGGGGACGGTTCTTCTGTGTCATTACGCCCTTACTCCGGATACACCACAACCTCTCTAACCTTAAACCCCGTTAATCGAAGTTGAATATGAAAACCCCATCGACTATTTTCACCTGTCCTTGCTCCGGAACCCTTCTCCCCTGTACCTCCGCCACTGCAAATACATGCCTCTCCAATCGCGGAAAATTATTATTTGCCGCTTATCATTATAAATTCCCCCTATCCCAAATCCTGCAAAACCCCTCCCGCACCGGCAGGATTCAGCGGCAAAAACGCGGAATACCCTGCGTAAACCGGCCTGCGGAAGGAGACCCGCCATGCTATCGTCTGCGCCCCGCAAACCGCATATCGTTGCCGCGCTGGTATTCCTCTGCCTGTGCCTCCTCGCCGCCCCTGCGCTTGCCGCCCCGGAGCAGCCCGGCTATTACCGCATCGTTCTCCTGGCCGACCCTCACCTGCCCTTCAGGGCAGCCCATGCGGCCGACCCTGGCAGGCAGAATAAAATCATCGCCGCCAAAAACAAACTGGTCGAAGACATTAACGCCTGGCAAGACGTCGGCGAGATCGTCGTCCTTGGCGATATCGCCGCCAGCCGCGGCACCGCGGACGAATACGCCTACGCCGTCGCCTATTTCGCCAAGTTTCGCGCGCCGCGCGTATTCATCACCGGCAACCACGACTATCTCTACCTCGACGAGCCGGACCGGAACGGCCGCAGCGTCCGCGGGGACGCCGCAGCCCGCGCCGACAAGCTGCGGCGCTTCAAAGAAACGTTCGGCCTGCCGGAATTGTACCACGCCCAAAAAGTCGGCGACTATCTGCTGATATTCCTGTCCGTGGACGCGCTCGACTCCCCCTGCCTTGCGCAGCTCTCCGACCGCCAGCTCAAGTGGCTGGACGGAGAGCTGAAAAAAGACCCCGCCGCGCCGACGATCATCTTCTGCCACGCCCCTCTGGCGGGGACGCTGGCCCAGTACAACAAATCCGTCAACACCCCCAATTTCGTCGTCCAGCCCGAGCAGCCCCTCGCCGGAATAATCGCCGCCAACCCGCAAATCCTCCTGTGGGTCTCCGGGCACACCCACACCCCGGCCGACAACCCCTCTTTCGCCGCCGCGGTCAACCAGTTCGCCGGGCGGGTGACCAACATCCACAACACCGACCTGGACCGCGAGGGCATCTGGACAAACTCGCTCTACCTTTACGCCGACAAAGTAATCGTCAAAACCTTCAACCACAAGAAAGGCGCCTGGGTCAACGAACTCGAGCGTATATTTCCCCTCCCGCGTCAACTAAGCGACAATAATAGTGGTAATATGTAAAGTTGCGTGATAAACTATAATTACAATTATATATACTCGTCCGAATGGAGGTCGCTTATGACCAGAAAGGGGTACAGCGCGGGCGACGTGATCTATCTGGGCAGGCTCGACAACGGCAAGGTTTCCGTCCTGCCGGTGCTGCTTGTCACGCTCGTCAGCGTAAGTTTCGACGGTGAGCTGTGGAAGGTGCGCAGCGCGGAATCCGACGACGTGTATACCCATTTTATCCAGTATCCGGATGCAGACGACGACCCCGGTGAAGGCGGCCCCTTCGTAAACACCCTCCTCTCCTAGCCTCAAAAAAGCAGCCCCCCGGCATCCGCCGGGGGGCTTTTCCGTGTCTTGTTATTTTTGCAGCACAGGCACCGTGTTCGCCGCTCCCGGCATGACGGTGATGGTGAAATCCTTCTTGCCGAGCTTCTCCTTGGCGATGCGGTACGCTTCGTCCAGGCTGGTGACGGCGATCATGCCCGTGCCGTTGACAAAGTCGACATTCTCGGGCTTGGTGACGACGATCAGCGGCTGCTTTTGGGCGATGTCCGCACACTTGTAAGCGACGAAGCCGGGGATGGTAAAATGGTTGCGGATAGCCATCTCGAAATCCAGCATAACCTTGTGTTTGAACCAGTCGCTGAATTCCCGCGGCTCGTAGATATCGCGGCATTCCATGATGCAGATGATCGCCCCGCCCGGCTTGCAGGCCATAAAGGCGTTATCGATCGTCTTCGAGCCCTGATAGAGGTTGATATCCTTCGGGAAGCCGCCCGAGGAGGCGATGACCAGATCGGCCTGAGCCTTGATCGGCACGCCGTAGATCTCCTCCACCAGGTTGGTGCCTGCCTCCCACGCCTTGTACCAGTGTCCGGCGAAGAATTTCGCGAACTTGCCCTCGGGCGTGAAAACGGCGTTCAGCAGGAAATCGGGCTTGGCCAGCTCGGCCATGTCGCACATATCGTGGTGCATATCGTTCGGCTCCAGCGACCCTGAAGCGCACATCGGGTTGAGGCCCTTGCCGACCTCCTTGTTCATGCAGAACAGATGGTTGCCCTGGATGGTGCGGAAGCCGCTGATCGCCGGCATGATCGACTTACGGCCGCCGCCGTAGCCGGCCATGAAGTGATAAACGATGCCGCCGGTGATGATCATCCTGTCCGCCTCGGCCAGGCGCTTGTTGATGTACGTCTCGACGCCGCGCTTGGTTTTGCCCACATACGTGAGCTCGTCCTTGTTGTGGCAGTCGTGCTGATAAATGGGCACCCGGTGGCAGACATCCTGACCGCACACCAGGACGTCCTCATCGGCGGTGTGGGCGCGGTGGGCGCCGAGGCCGATGACGATAAACATGTCGCTGTCGGGGATGCCGCAGGCGTTCAGCTCATCGAGCAGCACAGGCAAAAAGTGATTGAACTTGACCCAGGCCCGGGTGATGTCGCTGACGACGATGCCGACCTTCTCCCCCGGCTTGACGATTTCCTTCAGGGGCGGGGTGCCGATGGGATTGGCGAGCGCCTCCTTGACGGCTGCCGCCACATCGGTAACCGGCGGATAAGCTTTCCCTTCGATGATCTGTATTATCTGCTCTTCAGGCAGGGCGAGCTTGAGCTTCTGATCACCGAATCCGAACTCGAAAACCTTTTCCATGATAAATATCCACCTCACGTAGCAATTTATCCTATACTATTAGCCCTCGAGGTAACTATTTCCTGCCCGCCCCAGGGCAAAAAAGTATTCCCTGTAATATTATATTTTTTTATCCCGCCGCTATCCGCCGCCGTCGCCGAAGAGATTGCCCAGGGTCGTCAGCCCGTAACCCCTGGACCGCAGGGCGGGAATGACCTCCCGCAGAGCTTCGGCGGTATGCGCCCCGTGCAGGTGAAAAAGGACGACCGATCCGGCCGCAGCGTCGCCGGCAACCTGCCGGGAGATCGTCGCCGCGTCCAGCCCGGACCAGTCGCGGCTGTCCACGTCCCACATCACCAGCGCCCGATAGCCCAGCTCGCTGAGGAGGCCGGTCAGCGTGCCGTTGTACACCCCGTAAGGCGGGCGAAAGAACCGCGCCCCTTCCCGGCCGGTCACCTCCCGCAGCGCCTCGCGGGCCGCCAGGATTTCCTCCCGCATCGCAGCCGTGTCCAGCCAGCTGAAGCGGGGATGAGAATAAGAATGATTGGCGATCTCGTGCCCCTCGGCCGCCATGCGCCGAACCTCGTCGGGGTTGGCCTTCACCCACTCCCCCAGCAGGAAGAAGGTGCTGCGCACCCCGGCTTCCTTAAGGACATCGAGAATCTCGTTCACCCGCCATGCCGGGCCGCCGTCGTCGAAGGTAAGCGCCACATAAGGCCGTTCGGCCTCGCTCCGCCTTAGCACGGCCACCGGCCCGCCCGTCCGCGGCGGGGCGGAGGGCGTGGCTGACGGCGGGATCACTGCGGCCGGAGGAATTTTTCGCAAAAGCTCGCTCGCCGTCACCAGCTCGAAGCCCCGCGCTTTCAGTTCGCGGACGATCGCCGGCAGAGCGGCCGCCGCCGCCTTGACCTTCATATTGATATTAACGATCGCCCCGCCGGTGATCGCCCCTTTGAGCTGTTCGACCACCGCCTCCGGCGAATCCACCAGCCAGTCGCCTGTATCCAGCCCCCGGACCACGACAACGGGCGGCGTCAGCTTCGCCGCGGCCTCGCGGAAGTTGTCGCCATAATAGTTGTAGGGCGGCCTGACGACGCGCGGCAGTGCGCCCGCTGCCGCCTGCACCGCCTTGGCCCCGGCCGCGAGGTCGGCGGCGATGGCCGGGACGCCGGCCTCGGCCCAGTATTCGTGGCGCAGCCCGTGGTTGCCGAATTCGTGGCCGTCGGCGACCGCCTGCTTTATCGCCAGGCCGGCCATGGCTTCGCCCTTGACGAAGAAGGTGACTTTTATCTTTTCTTCCCGGCACAGCTTGAGCACGGCCACAAACTCGGCCGCGTTCTCCACATCCTCCAGCGTCAGGGCCACCGCCTGCGCCGCCTGCGCCTTATCGACGACGGCCGGCAAAGCGCCCGCAGCCGGCTGCGGGCCGGCCAAAACGGCGATAATAATTGCTATGATAATCGCTATCTGCAAAGCATCATCCTCCTGTCAGCAAAGCTCACTGACAGTGTATGACGCCTGTCCTGGCGGTAGAACCGCCGGCGGAGGTTGCCACCGGCCGGCAAATTGACTACAATGATAGGTATGGAAAAGCCCTGGCAAAACCACTGACATTTTCGTACATTTTATTCTGACATTTGCCCTGGCATTCGCCCTGACATTCGCCCTGACATTTGCCCTGAAATAACCTTAACGAGGAGTATTGCCCGATATGAGAACGATTCCCGGCATCTGCCGTTTTTGCTCCGGAGGGTGCGGCGCCCTTTTCAGCGTGGCGAAGGGCGAAATCGTCGCCGTCCAGGGCGACCCCTCCCACCCCGTCAGCCAGGGCGCTCTGTGCCCGAAGGCGGGGGTGGGCTCTTTCCGCGGCCGTCCGGGCCGCGTCACCCGGCCGCTGTGGCGGCCGGCGGGGGCCGACGGGTGGCGGGAGATCACGTGGCGGCAGGCTATAGCCCTGCTGGCGGCGAGGCTCAAGGCGGCGCGCGACACGGGCTGGGCGCCCGCCGACGCCCGCACGGACGGCATCGCGGTGTTCGGCTCGGCCGCGGTGACCAACGAGGAGAGCTATCTGCTGGGCAAGCTCACGCGCCTGCTGGGTTCGACGTATATCGAGCATCAGGCCCGCGTCTGACACGCCCCCACGGTGGCAGGTCTGTCATCGACGTTCGGTTACGGGGCGACAACAAATTCGTGGACCGACCTGGCCGCGGCCGGCACGGTGCTGATCGCCGGGGCCAACGCGGCCGACAATCATCCGGTGGCGATGCGGCAGGTGCTGGCCGCGCGGGCGGCCGGGGCGAAGGTGGTGGTGGTCGACCCCCGCCGCACTCCCACCGCCGCTCAGGCCGACGTTTTCGCCCAGCTCCGTCCCGGCAGCGATATCGCCCTGCTGGGGGCGGTCATCCATATTATCCTGGAGAAAGGGCTGTTCGACCGGGATTATGTAACCAGGTTCACGAACGCCCGCTTGCTGGTTAATCCCGGTTACAGCTTCGCCGAAGGGCTGTTCGCGGGCTACGACGCCGCGACCCGCAGCTATGATACCGGCCGCTGGGCCTATGCCGCGGACGAAGGGGGCCAGGCGGCCGAGGCGGCGGATATCGATGCGCCGGGAACGGTTTTCAGCCACCTGCGCGAACACTTCCGGCGCTACGACGCGGCGACGGCGGCGGCCATCACCGGCGTGCCGGCGGCGACCATCGCCCAGATGGCGGCGGCGGTGGCCGGACGGCGGCCGCTGGCCATTCTTTACGCTTTAGGGATAACCCAGCATACTACGGCGGTACAGACCATCCGCTGCTACGCCATCCTGTCGCTGCTTCTGGGCTCGGTGGGGCTGGCGGGCGGCGGGGTGAACGCGCTGAGGGGCGAGGCCAATGTGCAGGGGTCGACCGACCTCGGCAGCCTCGCCACCAGCCTGCCGGGCTATCTGCCGGCGCCGTCCCGGGAGGACGCGACCCTGGCGGATTACGCGGGCAGGCACGGGACGGAGGCGGCCGGCGGCGTCGCGGCCCTGCTGGCGGCATGGTTCGACGCGCCGCCGGAGGAAAGCTACTGCTGGCTGCCACGCCAAGGAGCCGGCAAACCGACCACCTACCTGCCGATGCTGGCGGCGATGGCGGCCGGGCAATTCAAGGCGGCGCTGGCGGTGGGCATCAACCCGATGATCAGCACGCCCGACAACCGTCTGGCGGCGCGGGCTCTGGCGGCGCTCGACACGTTGGCGGTCGTCGATCTCTTCCCTTCCGAGACGGCCGGGTTCTGGCGGCTACCCGGTGTGAATCCTGCGGAGATCAAGACCGAGGTCGTGCTGCTGCCGGCGGCCCACTTTTACGAGAAGGCCGGCTCGGTGACTAGCGGCGGCCGCCTTATCCAGTGGCAGCGGCGGCTCCTCCGCCCCGCGGGGCTGGCCAGGCCCGACCTGGCGATAGTCGACCGTCTGTTCCGGGCGGTGCGCCGCCTGTACGCGACGGCCCCAGCCCCGAAGGACGAGCCCCTGCTGGCGGCGAGGTGGGACTACGGGCAGCCGGCGGATGCGCGAAAGGTGCTGCAGGAGATCGACCGCGGCTGCCGCCTGTACGCCGGGGCGGCCGAAGCTGTCGAGGCGGGGCGAAACTATGCCTGGCCGGGCGACCGGCGGATACTGTACGAGGGTGGAGCGTTCGCCACGCCCGAAGGCGTGGCCCGCCTGTTCGCCGCCCCTTATGCCTGCCGGCCGGCAGGCGACGCCGCGCCGGCGAAGGTGGCGGCGGTCTGCGCCGACGGTCCGTTGCCCGAGCACTACGAGCCGGCGGAGAGTCCGCTGGTCAACCCCCTTCATCCGGCGGCGAGCGCCAATCCCCTGCTGCGGGCGCCGGGAGCTGACGAAAACGGCGCTTTCCCGTATGTGCTGACGACGTACGCCGCTCCGACCGGAACCGGAACGGCGGTGGTGGTGGAGGTCTCGGCCGCGCTGGCGGACGAACTGGCGCTGACCGGCGGCGAAGAGGTAGCGGTGGCGTCGGCCCGCGGCGAGGTGCGGGCCAGGGTGCGGGTGAGCGAGACGCTGCGGCCGCTGACGGCGGGGGGGCGGACGGTCCATACGGTGGCCATGCCGCTGGGGCGGGCGGCGACCGCGCTGGGCGTCAACGCCATTACCAGCGCGGCGACAGACCCTAACGCCGGCACGCCGGCGGCGAAAAGCTGCCTGGTGGATATTCGCCGGTAATAAGGACGCAAAAACCCCGGTCTACGACCGGGGTTAGCTATGTTTGGCCCTGTTCCAGTTGACCTCGTCTTTGCCCCTTGTCAGGAGGGCGCTGACGATTTTGTCTGACGGAAGGCCGGTTTTGCCTTTCACCCTCACGAGCAGGTGGATGAGATAGTTGAATTTGGCCTGTTCGTCCGGCTGCCGCGCAAAGGCCGGTTTCACGGATTTCACGGTCATCATCTCCATCATGTCTTTGTCTTATTTTTACCATTTTCACGCCAATTTGTCAATATTAATTTTCGGTTAATAATAATTATTTTATATGATAAAAACAATAACCGGCCACTACAAATCAGCTCGTAAAATTTTCCGCTCATATCCAGTTGTAAAAATAAGGTAATATGAATACCCATAAAGCCTGCTAGGAAAGCTATATGAAGAACTTATCGATAATTGCGATCAATGCTTATAACCCAAAGGAGATGGTGCGATTATGGATACTATCATTGATTTATTAGTTGTAGGTGCCGGCCCGGCAGGACTTATGACGGCAAAAGCCGCAACAGAATTAGGGTTGAAAGTAATACTTATTGAGAAAAACAAAAGCTTCAGACAGTTATGCCGGGCATGTTCCGCTCAATTTATTCTCGATGACGGGTACGAAAATGAATTCATCAAAATAGCGGATGGGAAAATAGTTTTTACAAAGAATAAGTTTGCGGTTAACTATTCCGGAGCTTTAGTTGATGTTACCAATAAATATTATTTCTCTCCAAAAGGCCATAGAATCCATTTTGCTCATCCAGACCAAAGACCATTTGCTATGAAATTCGATAAACGAAAACTTGTTGATGATTTATATAAAGAATGTGAAGCGTCAGGCGTGGACGTCAGAATGTCAACTTTGGCTTTGGGCGGATCAGATACGGGCGACCACGTAAGTATATTTCTTAAAAATGAGAATAACCGCTATACTATCAAGGCAAAAAAAGTTGTTATCGCTGAGGGTGCGAATGCACATGTAACCGGAATCTTTGGTCTCAATAAAAACAGAACGCTATTTGCCACCGCCCATGTATTAAAATATATCCTTGAAGGAATATCCGGAATCGAGCCTAACAGTTGGAATCTCTTCTATGGAAAGACGTATCATTCCAATTCACCAGTAATTATAGGTCCAAGTTTATATGGTGACGAAACATTTGAATTAACACTTTCAGGAAGCACAACCTTAAGACCTGAATCAATTTATGAAAATGTGACCAAAAACAGTCCGCTTAAAAACCGCTTTGCTAATGCTAGATTAATAGCTAAACAAGGGTGTGCAGTTAAGGCTTTCTCCTCCTTAAAGGTACCCTATAGCGGTAATGTTATCACCATTGGCGATAGTGCCGCCTTTGTTGAAGTTGAAGTCCAAGGAGCCTTAATGTGCGGTTATCATGCAGCAAAAGCAATCCATGAGGAACTGCAAGGAAATAATGGCTTTGAGCAATATACCGAGTGGTGGAAAGACTCTTTTGAATTTAATCGTGATGATTACCTCCTAGTATCTCAAGGTTATGCACTTGTTCCGACCTATTCCGATGATGAAATTGATTATCTTTTTTCTCTTATTGAAGGAAAGACCTTAGAAGGTACGTACAGTCAGTATAAAACGCCGAAGCTTATTTGGGATTCCATTTTAGCGCATAAGGATCAAATTCAAAGGGAACGACCGCTTATTTATGAAAAGATAGAAAAAATGAATACTATGACTCTGACAGATACATTTAATAGTTAGGAGTATATAATATGAACAATATTTTTGATTTAGCTATAGTCGGCGCCGGACCTGCAGGCCTTATGACGGCAAAAACCGCAGCAGAATCGGGTCTGAAAGTAGCTCTTATTGAAATGAAACATGATATAAAAAAAATAAAGCGGGCATGTTCTGCTCAATTTGTTATGGACGAGGAATATGAAAATGAGAGCCTTGAAATACAGGATAACAAAATACTTTTCCCCAAGAATGGTTTCCATATCACCTACACGGGAAGGTTGTTAAATATTACAGATAACTACCATCACTCTCCTAGCGACAATAAAATCCATTTAGCCCATCCGGATCATAGTCCTTTTGCCGTTAAGTTTGATAAAGGGCAACTCCTTCAGGATTTACTGGATGCTTGCGAAAAACACGGCGTAGAATTAAGACTGGCAACCATCGCAACCGGTGGAGAAGAGATGGGTGACCATGTCAGAGTAGATGTCAAAGAACACGAAAAATCTACTTCTATTGCTGCAAGAAAGCTAGTGATTGCTGAAGGCGCCAATGCAAAAGTAACCGGCATATTTGGCTTTAACGAAGGCAGACGGCTCTTTGGTATACCTCTTGTATTAAGTTATACAATTGAAGATGCCACCGGATTTGAACCACATAGCTGGAACCAATTTTATGGAAGCGAGTATCATCCGTTCGCAGAAGTAATGGTTGAATCCAGTCTGGAGGGTAACGATGCTATCGAATTGACCATTACCGGTACTAAAGATTTTCCACCAGACAAGCTTTTTGAAAACCTTATCAAAAATAGTCCAATGAGCAAACATTTTACTAATGCCCGTATAATAGACCAAAAGGGCTGTTCTCTTAAATCTTACTCCCCACTCAAAAAACCCTATTCAGGCAATGTGCTTGTAATCGGTGATAGTGCAGCTCATGTTGAGGTTCTTGTTCAGGGAGCTTTAATGTGCGGATACCATGCAGCCAATGCAGTCAAAGATGAGCTTAATGGAAAGAATGGTTTTGAGCATTATACTTGTTGGTGGAATGAGGCATTTGATTTCAATCGCGTTGATGCCCTTGAATTGGTTAAGCTATATGGTAGTTTGGCTATGAGACCAAAGTACTCGGATGAGGAACTTGATTATATATTTTCTTTGCTTGAAGGCGAAGTATTGAATGGAAATTTCAGTCAGTTCGAAGTTCCTAAAAAGGTATGGAAGGCAATTTTAGCGCATAAGACGCAAATTCAAACCGAAAGACCAATTTTATTTGATAAGATACGGAATATCGATGAGTTGAATCGTGAAGGAAAACTTAATTGATACCGTGTTGTCTTATAGTATCTCCTAAAAAAGTTTACGAATTAAAGCCGCTCCCGGCATTTAAAAGGAGATAATCATCATGAATAAGCTCGATAATATTTTTGATGTCAATAAGAAAGCAATTGAAAAAGAAATCGACGCTGGTATGGAGATACTGGCTTCTATTTATAATCTTAAAGAAGTCGGTCCCGAAGAATTCGCCCAGCTCACGATACAAAACATGGCATATAATATTAAGCAATATGAGATTGTCGGCGTTGGTAATCTTTTGGTCATGGACTCTAAAGATTCACCTTCTCTTCAGATGGTTTCTTTTGTCATCACACCATATTATAAGAATCTGCCACTATTTTCGACCGACTATTTATATATTGCTCAAAAACGCAGTTTTTTGATTGAGTTTTATGATCTGGTAAAGGAAAAAGATCAGCTATACACAGCCTATATTGATAGATTCAGGGCCATTAAAGCTAAACATACATCGTTGCCGGATATGGAGTTGAAAAAATGCTGGTATGATTCGATGCGATCTGTGTGCACAGCGAAAAACACTTCAGTTTTGCAGGATGAAGAGATATTTTCGATGTTTACAGAGAACCTGAAACTGTTTATTGAAATGGAGCAGGCATACGGACCACTTTCGATAAATGATATGAAGGCCAAATGGCGCATTACGCAGGATTATATAGATGGGCTGGTTGATACCGGCGGTGTTTCTACAGATGTTTTCAAAGCTGTTCTCGGTCCTGATAAAACAAAAGATTTCTTTAATAAAGTTTTCTTTGGGACGGCAAAATTTACATGAAAGACCCTTTTCCCTGTCCGGACCACAACGAAAAAAGGCCACTTGTCAGTGGCCATCATAGGCGAACTCCATTCCTCGTACTGTCGGGCCGTCGTTAAGCCCCTGGCGAACCTGGGCTTTGGGTGTCTGACGGACACCGCCGTTATGGACCAAGAACAGCACGCCCGCCACCGATAACCCGATATTATGCGGGTTATCGGTTTTTTCGGAGAAGTCGGAGGCGCAGCCCGACCCGCCTTGCATCAAAGGCGCTACTCTTCCCCGGCGTACCAGAAGGGCCGCAGAAAACGCAGGCAACAGGCTTCGCCCACCTCGGGGCCGGGGGCGCGGCGTCCCTTCTGGACGCGAACTTCCTGTTCGCCGATTTTGATCTGGTAGTCGATAATTTCGCCCAAAAACGCTTTGCGGCTGACGACGCCGCGTAGAGCGTTCCCGTCGCCCTCGCTCACGAAATCTATCTCCGACGGGCGGCTCGCCAGGGAAAGCGCGCCTTTGCCACGCGTGTCCCCGGGCGGGGTCAGGCTGTCCGGCAGCGCTGCGGTTTGGCCGCGCGCGAATGCCTTGCCGTCTTCCCATACGATGTCGAGAAAGTTGGATAGGCCGATAAAGCTGAAGACGAACTTGTTGGCCGGCTTGTTGTAGATGTCGAAAGGCGTGTCTATCTGCTGCACGACGCCCAGTTTCATCACCAGGATGCGGTCGGAAAGGGCCATGGCCTCGGCCTGGTCGTGGGTCACATAGATGATGGAAAAGCCGTACTTTCTCTGGAGGTCCTTGATCTCAAAACGCATCTCCTCGCGCAGATGAGGGTCCAGGCTCGAAAGCGGCTCATCGAGGAGCATGACGTCGGGGTTGATGGCCAGCGCCCGCGCGAGCGCCACCCGCTGTTTGCCGCCGCCCGAAAGGTTCGCCGGACTGTCGTCCGCGACATTGAGGAGGTTGGTGGAGCGCAGGGCGTCTTTGGCGCGTTTGTCGATCTCGGCGGCGGTCAGGCCGCGGATTTGCAGAGGCCAAGCGACATTTTCGTAGACGGACAGGTGCGGCCAGACGGCGAAGGCCTGGAATACCATGCCGAAGTTACGGTCTTCCGGCGGCAGATAATAATTTTTCCTGGGGGAGGAGATAAGCCGCTCCCCGACGTGAATCTCCCCTTCGCTCAGGTCCTCGAAACCCGCCACCATGCGGAGGGTCGTGGTCTTGCCGCAGCCGGACGGCCCCAGCATGGAGAAGCACTCCCCTTTGGCAATCTCCAGGTTCAGCGAATTGACGGCGGTGACATCGCCGAATTTTTTGGTGACGTTCACTAAGCGCACATGCGACATATCTTCCTACACACCTGCCTTTTTCGTGAAACGGTTGATCAGCGTCTGCCCCACGATGATGATTATCAGGGCGATGCCGGCCAGGGCTGCGGAGACTACGGTTTCCCCGTCCTCGTTGAGGGTGTATATGGCAACGCCGATGGTGCGGGTGGTTGGCGCGTAAAGCATGATGGATACGGTGAGTTCCCGCAGCGAGGGGAGAAAGATCAGGAAGAAGGCCGCCAGCATCCCCGGGCGCACGAGGGGCAGCACTATATCGCGGAGCGATTGCCACATGGTGGCGCCGCAGGAGCGGGCCGCCTCCACGAGGGAATCGTGCACCTGCTCGAGGGCGGCGGAGTTGGCTTTGAGGGAGAAGGCCATGTAGCGCGCTATGTAGGCGACGAGGATTATCCAGACGGTGTTGTAGAGGTTTATGCCGTATTTGCCGCTCCAGGCGAGGATGACGCCAAGGGCGATGACCGAGCCGGGAACGGAGAAGGGCAGCATCCCCAGAAACTCGAGGATGCCTTTGCCCCGCACCTTCATTTTGACGATGACGTAGGAGATCATTACCCCGGCGAACATGGTGATGACCGCCGCGCCCAGGCCGAGGGTGACGCTGTTCCAGATCGCGTCCTTGGTCACTTTGTAGTCGAAGAGGATGAATTTATAGTTGTTGAGCGACAGGTTTTCCCAGGTGAAGGCCAGGCCGTAGGTTTTCAGGCCCCCGACAAGGAAGATGACGGCGGTGGGCAGGACGATGGTGAAGCCGATGTAGGCGAGGCAGAGGACGAGGAGCGGCACCCGCAGGGCGCGTAGCTTGAGTTCCATCGGCCGGAAGCTTTTTCCGCCGATGATCTGATAGTGCCCCTTGCTCAGTATCTTGCCCTGCAGCCAGATGATCAGGGCGGCCGTCACCACCAGGACGGTGGCGAGCACGGTGCCTGTCCGGATGGAGTCGAAGCTCCCCGCGCTCTGGTGTATTTTATGGTAGATGAGGGTCGGAATGTTGAATATGCCGTTTTCGATGCCGAGCACGGCGACGGTGCCGAAGTGGGCCATCGAGTAGAGCATGATGAGCAGCGCCCCGGAAAGGATGCTCGGCAGCACCAGGGGAATGGTGATTTTTCTTGTGATGGTGAAAAGCCCCGCCCCCGAGATGCGGGCCGATTCCTCCAGCGTCGGGTCCATGCGCTCAAGAGCGCCGCATACCTGGATGAAGACAAAGGGGAAGAGATACATTATTTCCACGAGGATGATGCCGAGATAGCTGTAGATATTGAATATCGGGCCGTCGAAGCCGAGACTGTTGATAAAGAATTTGTTGATGAAGCCGGCGTTCGGGGACAGCAGCATCTTCCAGGCGAGTGCGCCGATGAAGGACGGCAGCATGAACGGCACCAGGAACATGGCTTTCATAAAGGTTTTGTAAGGAAGGTCGGTGCGCGTCACCAGCCAGGCAAAGAAGGTGCCGATGATGGTGCTGCCGATCGTGGTGCCAGCGGCGATGATCAGCGAGTTTATGAGGGCCTGGTAGGTATCGGCTTCTAAAATGATCTTGGCGACGTCGCCGATGTTGAACTCGCCGTTCACCCAGAACGCGTTGAGCAAGATCAGGAGCACCGGGACAGCCACTACGATGACGAGGATGGAGATGGAGAAGAAGAGCAATAACTGCGCCGCCCCAAAACCGCCTTTGTGTGTTATCGCGCTCATTGTTTCGCCACCTCCGCCAGGCTCGCGGCGCTGAACCACAGGAGGTCGCGGAAGCTTATCACGCAGGTCTCCCCCTCTTTGAACATCAACCCCTTCGCTATGGCTTCGTGCGTCTCGATGCTGGTGCGCAGCTGCGCGCCGTCCACTTCGATGAGATAGTGCATCATGGCCCCAAGGAAGCTGGCGCGCTTTACCGTGCCGCGAAGGCCGGTCCCCTGCGGGGCGATCTGGATGTCGGAGGGGCGAAAGCCCGCGACCCATTCGGGCGCGTCGCCCTGGGGCGGCTCCCAGGGGATGAGCTGCTCGCCGCGGCCCACGAGATAGGCTTCGCCGGCTCGCCGCACCGGCAGGAAGTTCGCTATGCCCATGAAGTTGAAGACAAAGGAATCCGCCGGCCGCTCAAAAATCTCCCACGGGTTGCCTGTCTGGCGTATCCGGCCCCCGGCGTCCATGATGGCGAGGCGGTCGGCGATCGCCAGGGCGATTTCCTGGTCGTGGGTAACATAGAGGACTGTTATTCCCAGCTTGCGCTGCAGTTCTTTTATTTCGAAGCGCATTTCCTCGCGCAGATTGGCGTCAAGGTTGGTCAGCGGCTCGTCAAGGAGCATCAGGGAGGGGCTGGCGACAAGGGCGCGGGCCAGGGCGACGCGCTGCTGCTGACCGCCGGAAAGCTCCGAGGGAAGACGGCGCTCAAGGCCGCCCATGCCTACCATCGCCAGCGTTTCCATGACACGCTCCCGCAGCTCGTCTTTAGGCCGTTTGGCGAGTTTCAGGGGATACCCGACATTTTCGAATACCGTCATGTGCGGCCAGACCGCGTAATCCTGAAAGACTACGCCGAGTCCTCTGTTTTCGGGGGCGATATATACGCCCCGCGCCGGGTCGGAGACTACCGTACCGTCGATGGATATTCTCCCGGCGTCGGGGGTCTCAAACCCGGCGATAAGCCGCAGCAACACGGTTTTGCCGCAGCCGGACGGCCCCAGCAGGGTAAAACACTCGCCCCGCTCGATGGAGAGGGTGAGATCCTTGTGTACTTGTTGTTTGCCGTAGCTTTTCGCTATGCCTTCTACCCGGATTATCTCCATACTCTACCTTCCCTTAATAAGCAAACTTCCTGTCCGACAAAAAGCGGCGGAACGGCTAGCCGTCCCGCCGCTGTAAGCAGGCTGTCTGAATTTACTTCTTGCCCTGAAGCGTGTCGGTAAATTTCTTGATCGTCGGTTCCTTGGTGGCCATCATTTTGACGTAGTCGATCTTGATGGAGCGCTTCAAAGCGTCGGCAGGATCGGGCAGCTTGAATTTCGCCGGGCTCTTGACGTCGGCGCGCACGGACAGCGTTCCCGAATTGGCGATCATTGTCTGCGCTTCCTGGCTCAGGAGATAGTCGACGAATCTCTTCGCCGCGTCGAGGTTGGGGCTCCCCTTGAAAATAGCTACCGGACTCGGGGCCATCAAAAGTTCCGGCGGATAGTAAAGGGCCATGTGCGCGCCCTTGGCAATTTTGTCGTTTGTTATATAGTCGACGGCGAGGCTGGCGGCGAGCTCGCCTGAGGCGGTGTCGTCGACGACCTGGCCGGAGCCTTTGCCTATCCGTGCCTGATTGGCGCGCAGTTTGTCAAAGAACTCCCAGCCGAACTGCTTTTCGAGCAAGGCGACGCTCATGTAGGCGGTTCCCGAAAGGGCGGGGTCGGCTATGCCGAAGGCCCCTTTGTATTCGGGCTTGAACAGGTCGGCCCACTGGGCGGGCGGCGTCTTGATTTTGTCGGTGTTGATGGCGATGCCGAGCGTGCCGAGGCGGGCGGCGGTGAAATAGCCGTCATAGTCTTCGAAGGGATTTAAGAGTTCTTTGATGATCGGCGTTTTGTATTGTTCCAGGATGCCCTCTTTCTTCATGTTGTAGAAATCGGGCACTTCGCTCGTCCAGATGATATCGGCGAGAATACGGCCGCTCTGCCGCTCCGCCGCTATCTTGGCCATGAGCTTGCCGGCGCCGGCGGACTGATAGTCGACCTCAATGCCGGGATTTTTCTTCTTGAAACCCTCGACTATGCCGCTGATGAGCGATTCCTTCATGGAGGTGTAGATGATGAGTTTCTTGCCGCCTGCGGCCGGCGCGGGGGTTGCCGCTTTTTTATCGCCGCCGCAGCCTGCGAGCAGCATAGTGCACACCATGACGACCGCTAACAGAATAATGCTTTTTTTGCCCATTTCCCTGAAATCCCCCTTGTATTTATACTTACGGCTTCTTGCCGTTCTCCTTTAGGTCTTTTTGCTACCGGCCGTTTAAAACGCCTCCGGAATATTCAAAATATTATCCACGAACATTGTAATTCTTTACCAAGGATAATGTCAATAAACAAGGGATGAGCGGTGTAATCTTTGCGCCCAAGTGCAAAAATCACTTATTCATTGTTACGCAGCCTAATGCGCGGAAATGCGATAATTGATCGCTAAGCGGCAAACCGCGCCCTGCCGTCTTAAAGACGGCAGGGCGCGGTTTGTCGCGACGGTTGCTATTTTATCTCGGTCAGAAGGGTGTTTTCCATGCCTGTGCTGCCGGCGGCGGCGGCCTGTTTCGCCGCCTCGCGCCTGGCGATTTCGGCGCTGTATTCGCTTTGGGTGATTGCGCCGCTAGTGAGCATCTGCTGCAGCTGCGAGTCGCTGTAGCTGGCGAGGCTGGTGGTGTCGGAGTCGTCGTCGAGTTCGCTTGTCGTGGCGGCGCCGGCTGCTGCGCCGGAGGGGGGCGGGCCTGCCGGCGGGGCGCCGGACGGGGCCGCTTTGGCCGGGGCCGAGGCGGTTTGCGAACTTAGCTGGGAGCCTTCTTCGCTGATCTCGACGGTGTAGGCCGGGGAATAGTCGGCGCCCGGGGGCGAAGCGGTCTGAGCGGCGGCCGGCGCGGCCCCGGAGGCTGCGCTCAGCTGTTGGGACTTTGTTTGTTCCTCGTCCTGCGGCTTGACCGTCTGGGTTGGATTGGCATACGGGGAAACGGTCGTACTGCCACCCGACTGGATATTGCCGATCTGGTTCATGGGGAAAACCTCTTTTCGCAGAAGCGTTATCGGGTTCTTTCTTTTATTGTCGCTTGCCAGTATTTGAATAGGGTTTGATTTTACCCGGTTTTTTCGTGGCAGACAGCCGGACACGAAGCCGTGGCTAGCGGACGAGGGCCTGGAATTCCGGGAGGGCGCGCATGCGGGCGAAGTGGTCCTGCCGGCGGGCGACTTCTTTGACGCTTTGGTCGAGGGCGACGGCTTTTTTGAGGTATTTGAGCGATTCCTGGGGGTTGCCGCGGTCGGCGTGGATGGTGGCGATGCCGTAGTAGCTCCAGGTGCTGCTGGGGTCGCCCTGGAGGGTTTTTTCGAACCAGAGGAGCGAGTTGTCGAGGTCGTCCTGGAGTTTGTAGGCCATGGCCATGTCGTAGCGGGCGGGAACATAATCGGGCCGCATGTCGAGGGTCTTGCGGATGAGGGCCATGCCGCCCTGGTAGTCGCCTTCGAAGCAGAGGGCGATGCCTTTGGCGGTGTAGATTTTGTGGTTGGCGGGGTCGGCGGCGATGGCCCGGTCGTAGTCGGCGACCGCGGCCCGGTAGTCGTATTGCTCGTAGTGTTTGCGGCCGCTGGCGAAGAATTTTTCCGCTGCGGCCGCTTTGGCCGGGTCGACGGCGGGGGCGGCCGCTTTATGGGCGACTGGTTGTTCGGGCGGCGCAGCGGGCGCGGCCTGCGGGGCGCAGCCGGTAAGGCCGGCGAGCAGGGCCGCCGCGGCGATGACGATGATTTTTGCTGTGATGGCGTTCATGTGTTTTCCTCCGGCGCGCAGGCGGATGTTATTACAATTTTACCACTTGGCGGCGCGTTTTTGAACGCCGCCCGGGAAAGAAAGGGGCCGGCGGGCTGTCAGGCGAGGCTGATGAAGCGCCGCAGGAGGCGCTGCCCGTAAGAGTTATCCACCAGCGAATTTTTCAGTTTATCGATATCGAAGCCTTCCCGGCGCAGCGCCTGGCTTTCTTCCTCGATATAGGCGAGCATCACTGCCGCGCTGAATTCGGGATGGAACTGAACACCCCAGATATTATCGTGGATTACGAAGGCATGATGGGGTTCGAAGGCGTTCGCGGCCAGCAGGCGGGCAGCGGGAGGCAGCTTTAGGACAGTCTGGGCGTGGAAGACGTGGCCCGGAAATTTTTCCGGCAGGCAGCCCAACAACGAGTCTTTTTTGCCTGCGTCGTTGAGCTGGATTTCGACGGCGCCCACTTCCCGGCCGCGGGGGTGGTAGCCGACGGTTCCGCCCCAGGCGGCGGCGATGATCTGGTGGCCGTAGCACAGGCCGAGGACAGGCACGGAGGCGCCGCACACGTGCCTGAGCCAGTGGGCGAGACGCCTGCTCCAGTTCTCCCGGTCGGTGACCATGGCGTGCGAGCCGGTTATGATGACGGCGGAGACGTCCTTGAGCGCCGGCATGGTTTTGGCGATAAAGACGGGGGCGATGACAACGTCGCTGGCCGGGATGCCGATGCGCTCGATGATATAGTCTTCGAAATCGCCGTGTTTTTGCCGGATCGACGGGAAGGTCGTTCCGGTCTTTATGATAAGCAATTTTTTCATTACGGCACCCGCATTCCAAAAAAATAACCCCAAGGGATTTCCCTTCGGGCTTCGTTGCTCACTTTTATAATAAATACCTCAGGTCTATTTGTCAATTCGGGGATGGGCCGGGATTGGCGGCGGGGGCGATGCCGGACGGGTTTCGGCGTAGAGGTAATTCTGCCGCCGGGTGTCTAGCCGAGCGGGGTTTTGTCGCGCACGATCCGGAGGAAGCTGCGCACCGGCCGGGAAAGCGTTTTGTCGCGGTGATGGATGAGCCAGATGCTGAAGCCGAGGCGCGGCATATTGGCGAATTCGCTGAGCGTGCCGTCCGCGAGGAGCGGTTTGGCCATGATGTGCGGCAGGGCGCCCGCGCCGAGGCCCTGGAGGATGGCGTTTTTGATGGCCTCGGAGTCGGTGTAGACGATCGCGGGACGGATTTTTTTGCCGAGGGCTTTTTCATAGAGGGACCGGAACAGGCCGCCGCTTTTGTAGGCGAGGAGCGGATAGTCGGCGATGGCGGCGCTGTTATGGTATTTTTCGCGCGTCTGGCGGTGCGCTACCCAGACGAGCTGGTCTTTGAGGACTTCGAACTGAATGAGGCTGTCGGACGATATCTGGTTCTGGACGAACCCGAGGTCGAAGCGGTTGTCGAGTATGCCTTTGACGACGTCGGGGGTGTGGGGGCAGAGTTCGACGGTGACGGTGCTGTTGGGGATTTGGGCGGCAAATTCCTGCAGCAGCGGGGGCAGGAAGTGGTTGACCATGGCGGAGGCGACGCCGAGGTGGACGTTGCCGGGATAGGCGCTGAGCGCTTCCTGCGCTTCGCCGTAGCTTTTGAGCAGTTGCTCGGCGTGGGCGACAAGGGTGCGCCCGGCGTCGGTGATGAAGAGTTTTTTGCCGACGCGGTCGAAGAGCATTACGCCGAAGTGCTGCTCCAGGGCCCGGATCTGTCCGGTGATGGTGGGCTGGGAAAAGCTGAGCTGTTCCGCTGCCTGGGTCATGTTGCCAAGTCTGGCGACGGTGAGGAAGGTGTGGAAAAACTGGATGTCCATGTTTTCCTCCACAGGTTCGCATGGTGTTGTTTTTTGACAGCCTGCTTATACTTTCCTGAGGGCGGCCCTGTTCTCCTGCCGGGCGGCGGGCCGGCTTCTAGGAAAAACCTATCGATATGATAGCGATTGCCAATTTCACAGACCGCGCCGCGGCGGCTACAATGTAGTCAAAGAGGATACCCAGCCAGGGAGGTGACGGTAATGGAGATGCTGGTGTTTTATATCGTGGCGCTGCTTTTGTCGGCTTATCGGGAAGAACCGGCGGAGAAGAAAGCGGATACGCGCAATAAAGTGAGCTTGCGGGCAGCCGCCTTACGCCTGAAACCCGGTCTGTAGACCGGGTTTCCGCTTTGCGGGGGCGGGTGCGGCGGCAGACACACCATGCTCACATTTTACATAAAATATAACAGAAATGTGGAGAGGGTGATTTGTTTTATGGAGATTATCTGCAAGGAAGTCCGCCCATTCCCGCCGCTCGATATGCACCAGGTGTGCTTCTGGCTGCGGATTATGAAGGAGCACTCGCTGTTCATCAAGCTTGGCCTGCCCTGCGACCAGACTGAGCTTCGCAAGGAGGCGCAGTGTTTCTACGATTTGTTCCAGAAACTGGAGCAGAAGGCCGCCCACGTGAACTGCAACGAAGCTTTCCGCGCGTTCGTCGAGGAAGTGATGGTGGCGGTTAAGAACCTTTTCGCCTTTAAGCGCCATCTGCTGTGCCTGCTGGTGGAGTGCAAGATCCGCGGCGGGGCGAATTACCCGCTGCTGATCGACCATATCTCGCGCGAGGCGCTGTATTTCTACAAGCTGCTGCAGAAGATCTGCGACGGGGAGATGGAGTACCCGGTGGACGCGATCGTGAGCGAGAATGTTTTCTGGATCCGTATCATGGCCGATCACCTCAAGTTCATCCGCGGCCTCCTCGATCCGTCGGAACGCGAGACTTTCGAGCAGGTTCAGGCGCTGAGCGACAAGTGGGACGGCCTCAATCTTCACGCCCGCGACTTCGAGAGCATGCTGTGGCATATGAGGCCGAACAACGATTTCGCGCGGTTCGAGAAGACGGTAACCGACGCGACGGTCGAGCTGCGCGACTTCAAGGCGCTGGCGCAGGAGCTGATCGAGCAGTGCTGCCTGCTGTCGCTGATACCGCCGCTGCTGGCCGACCACGTCCGCCGGGAGGCGGAACATTTCCTGCATATTCTGGAGATGATCGGCGAGCTGGGCTGCTGCCCCGATTCGCCGGTCATCCGCCCCGACGACGACTGCATGGATCTGCCGAAGAGGAAATAGCACCAGCGCAAAGGCCGCCGGACGTCCGGCGGCCTTTTGGCGCGCGGCCCCGGCCCGGGGTTTAAACAGGCGGGCCGGCCGGCATACTAGCAGTGACGGTGAAGGAACAGGGGTGACGCACATTGGATATGAATGAGTTTCTCCGCGATATCTGGCAGACGTCGCTGGTTTTCCTGACGATGCTGGTTCTGGCGAGGATTCTCGGCAAAACGCAGGTGGGGCAGCTGACTTTATACGAGTACATATGCGGCATCACGATCGGCTCAATCGGCGCGAACATCGTGGCTTCCAGGCCCGAGGAGGTGTGGAACCACTATTTCGATCTTCTCCTGTTCTGCAGTCTTACCTTTATCGCCGCCCGGGCGACGCTGATCAACAGGCCGCTGCGCAAACTGATCGAGGGCTCGCCGACGATCGTGATCGAGAATGGCCGGATATTGAAGGATAAGCTGAGGGATTTGCGGTTCGACGTCGACGAGCTGATGGGCCAGCTGCGCGAGCAGGGTATTTTCGACGTCGGCGAGGTGCAGTTCGCCGTCCTGGAGACGTCGGGGCATCTGAGCGTGCTGCAGAAGGCAGCGTACCGCCCGGCCACGGGGCAGGACCTGAACATCCGCCGGAACGACGCCCGCCTGCCGGTCGAGCTGATGGTGGACGGCGAGATCGTGGCGGATAACCTGCCCCGCGCCGGGGTATCGCGGGAGTGGCTGCTGAACGAGCTGGCGCTGCGGGGAATAACGGATACCGGTAAAGTTGTCTATGCCGGGTTCGATACGCAGGGGAATTTTCAGGTGAAGTTGGACGGCAACGGTACGTGAGCCCAGGCTTCAGGGTGCGCCGCTTGTCGAAAATTGAGCGTGTTTAAGCCGCGGCCAGTGTCCGCGGCTTTTGCATGCGACTCATTTCATTTCCGCGGAGAAAAAGCCGAACGCGACGAGGATGTAGAGGGCGACGGCCAGCGACGCCAGCCAGGCGAGCGGCGGCCTGACGTGATGGAGGCGGATGATGGGGAACATGACGCAGTCGAAGAGTACGGAGTGGCCCAGTGACCAGCCGTTGAAGTAGGAGATGCCGCCGATAAGGGTGTCGGCGGTTTCGATGGCCGCGAACAGCATTATCCACGCCAGGACGTATCTGGCCTGCCGCGCCGGGCCGGCGGCGGGGTAGCTGCCGAGGTAGATGAGCGCGGCCGTCGGCAGGAGGACGAAGGTGTTGAGCAGTTCGACCGTCGTTTCGCTGACTGCCAGGGTGTCGGCGTTGAAGTCCCACAGAGGGTGATGGTAGGTGACGTAGCCTGCGGCGAGGTTGGCGACCATGACGAACAGCAGGGTGGGATAGTAGCGCCGCCAGCGCCGCCAATCGCCCCACCGCCAGGCGGCGAGCAGAAAGCCTGCCAGCAGGCCGATTCTAAACAGGATAATCACTGTCCGGGGCTGGATAAGACCGTCCGCCACCCGTTCACCCCCTCCGACCGCGCAAGTGCGGGTCGACGTTATTTTTCGCCCACGGACGGCGGATTATGTGCCCGGCTCCGGGCGAAGGGGCGCCGCAGCCAGGCCGCGTTTCCGCCGGAATGGCTCCGGAGGGATTGTTTCCGCCAGAAAATCGGTTTACAATGTAGAGTGTCAATAAACTTCGGAGGCAGCCCATGATAACGTTGTCCGCCCTTTACGTTTTCGGCGTCATTCTCGTCGCCAGCATTCTGCAGACGATCACCGGCTTCGGCTTTGCCCTCGTCGCCGCGCCGCTGCTGACTTTCGCCATAGCGCCGAAGGAGGCCGTGATTGTCGTCATTTTCATCGGCATCCTGATAAAAGGCTTCATGGTTTGCAAGACGTGGCGCGAAGGCGCGTTCGGGCGCATTTTTCTCGTTTTTGCCGCGAGTGTCGTGGGCGCTCTGCCGGGGGCCTATGTTCTCCACGCCGTGAGCGACAGCGTGCTGAAAATCGTCATCGGCCTGACGCTGGTGCTGGCGACGCTGGCCATGTACGCCAATTATCGCGTGACCATCCGCCGCCACGGCCTGGCCAAGTCGCTGGTGGGATTTGCGAGCGGCTTTCTGGGGGCGGTGACCAGTTTCAACGGCCCGCCGCTGATCCTGTACCTGATGAACGAGGGCGGCGACAAAACGACGATCCGGGCCGACCTGGCGCGCTATTTTCTTCTGTGCAACATGGCGACGATTATGATCGCTTATTTTGTCGGCACCGTTGCCACCGACCGTCTGCCCGGCTACGCGGCGGTGTCGGTGCCGGCGATCCTGCTCGGCTGGTGGCTGGGACAGAAGATTTTCCGGCGCATCGACGCCACGCTTTTCCGCCGCATCGCTCTCGGCGTCATTTCGCTGAGCGGGCTGGTGACGTGCGGGCTGGGCCTGTGGCCGCTGCTGATGAAGTGAAACCCGGCGATGAATTCATCGCCGGGTTTCACTTTTTTATTTGTCGGCGGCCGGCGGCTCAGCTGCGCAGCGGCTTGGTGCCGAAGCGAGGCCCCTGCGCGGTGTACACGGAGAGGGTGTGGCGCAGCCAGTTGGCGTCGTCGCAGGCGGGGAAGTCTTCGCGGATATGGTGGCCGCGCGTTTCGGCGCGGGCGAGGGCGCTGCCGGCGACGAGGACGGCGATTTCGGCCATGTTCTCTAGTTCGAGCAGTTCGACGAGCCGCTGGTTGAAGACGCCGGCGTGAGGCACACGGGCGGCCGCGAGTTCGGCCTGCGTTTCGCGGGCCAGCCGCGCCAGGCGCGTAAGCCCCGCGGCGTCGCGGCCGACCCCGGCGTGCTCCTGGACGGCGGCGCGCAGCCGGTCGCGGAGGGCGGCGATGTCCGTGCCGCCGCTTTTGCCGCGGGCCAACCG
>JAEZJM010000009.1 GCA_023415775.1 Bacillota bacterium
CCGGTGAGGCCGGCCATCTCGGTGGCCACCGGGGCGAGCTCGAGGCCGATGATGGCGACGATGGCGCCCATGGCGGCCGGAGGGAAGACGACATCCAGCCAGCGCGTGCCGGCAATGCGAATGATGAAGGATACGATGACGAAGAATACGCCGAACATTATGAAGCCGCCCTGGGCCGCGGCATAGCCGCCCAGGCTGGGGACCGCCATGACGGCGAAGACGGGGGCGATGAAGGCGAAGCTCGACCCCAGGTAGGCCGGGATGCGGCCCTGGGCGAAGAAGAGGTAGACGAGGGTGCCGATGCCGTTCATTAAGAGCGAGGTGGCGGGATCGACTTTGAATAGGAATGGTACGAGTACGGTGGCGCCGAACATGGCAAATAAGTGCTGCAAGCTTAGGGGGATGGTCTGGGTGAGGGGCAAGCGTTCTTCTACTTGGATGATTCTTCTTTCCATACCTTGAGTCGCACCTTCTTTTTATTTATTATTTATTTTTAAGCCTGCCAAGACTTTCTCCGCGGTGAGCGGCAAATCCTTTATGCGCACGCCGATCGCGTCGTGGAGCGCGTTGGCGATGGCCGGGGCGGTGGGCACCATGGTCGGCTCGGCGATGCCCTTGACTCCGAAGGGGCCGTCGGCCTGGGGCGCGGTCTCCAGCAGGATGATGTTCATTTCCGGTGTGTCGGTGGCGGCGGGGATTTTGTAGTCGACGAAGTCGTTGTTGAGCGGCCGGCCTTCCTTGAGCACCAGTTCCTCGTACAGTGCCGAACCCAGCCCCTGGACGATGCCGCCCTGGACCTGGCCCTTGCACAGCTCGGGGTTGATGATCTTGCCGACTTCGTAAGCGGCGGTGACTGTGAGGACGGTTATCTCCCCCGTCCCGGTGTCGACCTCGATGTCGGCTACCTGGGTGCCGTAGGTCCAGAAGGGCGCCGGTCGGTCGCCCTGGCCGGTATCTTTGTCGAGGCCGGTGATGCCGGCGGGAACGAAGGCGCCGCGGCCGATGACCGGTCCGCCGATCGCCCCGTCGGGCAGCAGATAGCCCATGGCGATGTCGCCCACCGCCAGCCGGCGGGCCGGGTCGACGGCGACGAATATAGCGCCGTCGGCCATGGTCAGAGCGGCGGCGGGTACGTCCAGCACCTTCGCGGCCACCACCAACAGCTGGGCTTTGGCGTCGCGGGCCGCCGCCAGCCCGGCGTTGCCGGCCGAGTAGCTGATGCGGCTGGCGACCGTCTGCCACTCGTAGGGGGTATAGTCGGTATCGGGGAGGGTAACGACGACTTTGTCGGCTGAGAGCCCTAATTCTTCGGCGGCGATCTGGGCGAGGGCGGTGAGCGAGCCCTGGCCGATTTCCATGGCGGTTGTCAGGACGTGAACGGTGCCGTCTTCGTTGAGCTTGAGGATGGCCGACGACTGGGCGTTGGGCGGCATGGAGGGCGCCTTGTACATGCAGGCCATCCCCCGGCCGCGCAGCTTATGGGCGGCGGACGCGGGCGGCAGCGGGTCTCCCCAGCCGCACTTCGCGGCCACGGCGTCGATGGTGTCGACGAGCGTCGCCCCTTCCATCGGGCCGCCAAACGCGCCCAAACTTCCTTCACGCAGGGCGTTCATACGCCGGAAGGCCAGCGGATTGATGCCCAGCTTTTCGGCGATAATATCCATCTGCTGCTCTATGCCCCAATGGATTTCCGGCATGCCGAAGCCGCGCATCGGCCCGCCGACCGGGTGATTGGTGTATACGCAGTAGGAATCTGTTTTGATGTTGGGTATTTCGTAGGGTCCCGACGAACAGTAACCCCCGCTGCGGGTGATGTTGACGCCGTATTCGGTGTATGCGCCGCCGTCCCAGAAGAGTTCGGCCTCCATGGCGACGAGGCGGCCGGTCTTGTCGGCCCCTGTCTTGAGCCTGGCCACCAGCCCCTGGCGGACAAAGGTGGCCTGGAAGACCTCCTCGCGGGTCAGCGTGAGTTTGACCTGATAGCCGGGCAGACGCATGGCGAGAGGCACGACGAGCGCCTCGCAGGTCACCCCGGCCTTGCCGCCGAAGCCGCCGCCGACGTAGGGGGTGATGACGCGGATTTTGTTCATCGGCAACTCGAAGGCGGTGGCGATGAGCTTGCGGACGGCGTTGGGCGACTGGCTGGAAGCCCACAGCGTTACCTTGCCGGCCCGGTCGACCTGGGCGACCGCCGCGTGGGGTTCGATCTGGGAGTGCTGGATATGGGGCAGGGTGTAGACGTTCTCGACGACGACGTCGGCGGCGGCGAAACCCCTGTCTATATCACCCTTGCGCAGTTTGAAATGGTTGGAGATATTGGTGCCGGGGACCGGATGGATGAAGGGTGCGCACTGGTACTCGCCGAGGTGTTCGTGAAGCAGCGCCCCGGGCGTTTTTGTGGTGATGCAGGGCAGGCCCTGCCACCACAGGTCGCTGGCGGCCGGAGCCTCGTGCACCAGGACATCGCGGCCGAGGGCGCCCGATACCGGGTCGAACACGCCCGGCAGCGGCTCGTATTCGACTTTTATCAATTTTACCGCTTCGTTCGCGGCTTCAATGCTGTCGGCGGCGACGCCCGCGACCGGCTCGCCGACGAAGCGGACTTTGTCGGTGGCGTAGACCGTCCGGTCGGCGAGGTAGAGCCCGATGTAGTGCCGGCAGTCCCGGCCGGTGACGATGGCCTTGACGCCCGGTACTTTGGCCGCTTCGGCGGTGTCGATGGCGAGAATGCGCGCGTGCGGGTGGGGGCTGCGGAGGATTTTGGCGTGGAGCAGCGTGGGGCCGAACTGGATGTCGTCAACGAAGCGTGCTGCGCCGGTGACCTTATCGACCGCGTCCTGGCGCGGCACGCTTTTCCCGAGTACCCGGTGCTCAGCCATTGTGCTCACCTCCCGCGGCAACGGCCATAATAGCTTTGACGATATTCTCGTAACCGGTGCAGCGGCAAAGGTTGCCGCTGATGAATTCCTTGACCTCGTCCTCGCTGGGGCGGGGATTCCGGGCGAGCAGCGCCTTGCCCATGAGAATCATCCCCGGGGTGCAGTAGCCGCACTGGAGGGCGAAGTTGTCGACAAAGGCCTGCTGCAGCGGGTCGAGCCCTTCCGGGCCGCCAAGGCCTTCGACTGTCAGCACTTCGGCGCCATTGAGCTCTACGGCCAGCACGAGGCAGGAGTTGACCGGCTTGCCGTTCAAGATGACGGTGCAGGCGCCGCACTCCCCGGCTTCGCAGCCGCGTTTGGCGCCTGTGAGGCCGAGGTCCTCGCGCAGCACGTCTAGCAGCGTGCGGTGGGGGGCGAGGGTGAGTTTCTCGGAGTGTCCGTTAACTGTCAGATTTATCGTCTTCATACCCTCACCTCCTCCGCCAGTGTCAGCAGTGCCTGCTCGGTCAGGGCGGCCACCAGGGCGAGGCGGTATTCGTACGAACCGCGCACGTCGGTTATCGGCCTGGCCGCCTGCATAGCAAGGCGGGCTGCCTCGGCTGCGGCAGAAGCTGTAAGACCTTGACGGGCAAGCAGGCGCTCGGCCTCGCGGACGCGGATGACGGTCGGCCCGACCGCGCCGAGGGCGATACGGTAGCTGCCCTCGGCGGTGTATACGGCGACATTGACGGTCGCCAGATCGAGCGACGGCCGGCGGGCTTTGCGCAGGAAAACGCCTCTGCCGTCCCCGCCGTTCATCCGCGGCAGCACGATGGCGCTCACTACCTCGCCGGTAAGCAGTACTGTTCGGCCAGGACCGGTGAGAAAGCGGTCCACGGGCACGAGGCGATCGCCGTGGGTGCCGTGAATTTTGATGTTGGCGCCCAGCACGACCAGCGCCGGGACGGTGTCGGCCGCCGGCGAGGCGTTGCAGACGTTGCCGGCCAGGGTCGCCCGGTTGCGGATCTGGCAGGAGGCCACGCTGTGCATGGCCTGGCAGAGCACACCGTATTCGCGGTAGGCCGACAGAAACTGCTCGGCGTCGTTGAGCGTCACCGCCGCGCCGATTTCCACGCAATCTTCGGCGACGTTTATCTGATCGAGTCCGGGAACGGTTTTGATATTCAGCAGGTGGCGTGGCTGGTGGCGACCCTTGCGCATCTGCACCAGGAGGTCTGTCCCGCCGGCCAGCACGCGAGCCTCCTCGCCGTGAGCGGCGAGAAGCGACGTGACCTCGGCCAGCGATTGAGGCTCATGGTATTCGAACATGCCATCACCTTCTTTAGAATAAATATACAATAAAAATAATATTTATGCAACACTTCCCACAAAAAGCAGCCTCGGAACAAGGCTGCGATTTTGTAGTGAGTATACCCCAAGATGTCACCATTGACTGTGCAATATGCAGTTAGTCCATACAATATATTGATATTCGGAAACGGAAGAAAAAATCCTGCTGTGCCGGTGGCGGTTTAAAGGAAAAAACGCGCCCGGCGGGACGCGTCAGGGGGCATAAGCTTTACGTTAAAAGTTGCGTAGCAGGTATTCGTACGCCACCAGGGCCGCTTTTGCGCCGTCGCCGGCGGCGATGATGATTTGTTTGTCGGGCCCGCTGGCCACGTCCCCTGCGGCGAATAGGCCCGGCACGGCGGTCGCGGTGCGGCAGTCCACCTCGATTTCCTTATACTCGTTTAGGTCGGCAATGCCGGCGGCAAATTCGGTGTTGGGGTCGAGGCCGATCTCGACGAAGACTCCCTGGACAGCCAATTCCCTTTCCCTCCCGTCGCAGGCCGCCACCGCGAATTTTTCGACCGTATCCCCGCCGTAGATGCCCCGCGCGACATAGCCCCGCAGAATCTCAATCTTCCTGCTCGCCTCCAGTTTCTCGACGACGACCGGGTCGGCCTTGAACCGTCCCCGCACCACCAGGAATACCTCGCCGGCGATCGCGGCAAGTTCTATGGCAGCCTGCAGGGCTGAGTTGCCGCCTCCCACCACCGCCACCGCCCTGCCGGCGTACAGCGGTCCGTCACAGGTGGCGCAGTAGCCTACCCCGCGCCCGGTGTATTCAATCTCTCCCGGCACGCCGAGCCTCCTGGGCCGCTTGCCGGAGGCGATTATTACCGTTTTGGCCCGGTATTCGGTGTCACCGCAGCGCACGAGGAAGGTGCCGTCGCCTGACCGCTCCAGACTGGTTACTTCTTCGTAAACGATATTGGCAGGATAGCGTTTGACGTGTTCTTCGAATTTGCCGATCAGCTCCGGCCCGCTGATGTATTGGAAACCGAGGTAGTTTTCTATTTCCCGCGTCCACATCATTTGGCCGCCGAGATCCTTCGTAAGCAGCAGGGTGTCCAGCATTTTGCGGGCGGCGTAAACCGCGGCCGTCATCCCGGCCGGTCCGCCGCCGATTATTATCAGATCGCGCATAGTCTCTCACCGCCTGTGTCGCTTCGGCCCGCGGCTTGCGCGCCGGCCGAGAATTTGTTAGTATTAGACATGATTTGGTAATAACGAGGTGAACCGCTGTGATTACTCCGGAAGTCATCGCCCGCATCAACGAGTTGGCCCGCAAGCAACGCGAGGGGATTCTTACCGAGGAAGAAAAGGCCGAACAGGCCAAGCTCCGCCGCCTATACATCGATCACGTCAAGGGCCAGGTCAAGGCTGCGCTCGACGACGCGGTCAAGCCGCCCCACTCCGAGGGGTGCGATTGCGGCTGCCATCACAAGCACTGAGCGCGGCGGCCGACCTACTCCATCATATGCCTCCCGGGGCGAAAACGCGAAAGAGGCGCCGCTCGCGACGCAATCCCGAACAAGCGCTTCTCCCCCGACCCTCAGAGTGAATACACACAGCGAAAAATCGGCTAAAAAGAGCCGGGACTAATAATAGTCCCGGCTCTTTTTCACCGCTGTTTGAATGTCTCGCAGTCGGTGTCGACCGTTTTCGCCGCATGCGGGCCTTTGACCTCGATGGCGGACGCGTGGCAGTAGTTGCCTTTGTCCCAGTGCTGGCAGCTGTCCACGTAGCATTCTACCGACGGCGTGATCTGAGTGCCCTCGACGAAGGCGGCCTTTACCGTGCCGCCCACGTTGGCGTTGTGGAACGCCCCGACATAGTCGCCGACTCCCTTGCCGGCATGGAAGGATTTGCACTGGGTTTCGGCCGACGTGCGCGATGCTCCGCCCCTTTCATCGTTGTATATGGCGATTTTCGCCGCCATGCACTGATCGCCCGGCATCCAGTGCGTGCACTGGTCAACGCTGCATTTGACGAGAGGATTGACTGTTGACACAAAATCACCTCTTTCTTTTTTGATAGTTTTCGACGCCGACAGCGACTTTATCCATCAGTCGCGCAAAACGTCCGTCCGGGAGAATCCGCTCATACTGTCACCAGTTCCCACGCCGTCCGGACGTCGTATCCGCATCCCGGACAGTAGGCCAGGTGCACGCAGTGGGTATCCGGCGCGCCTTGCTGCAGGGATTTCACATCCATGTATGGACTGTAAGGCCCGAAATAATTTTCCAGCACCCCGCCGTCGGCCAGCGGCTGGCCGCACCGCGGACACCTCGCCGTTATCGCCGCAAGACCGTTACATAACGGGCAAACTTTCTCCACATAAGAGCCCCCTCCGCCAAACCCCACAGGCATTGGCCGCATATCATAATAACAGAAGGAGATTATCGTAAACTCTTTCTTCAAAGGAGGGTATCGTCTTGGCCATGCAAACTTCCAGCCCCGTCGGCGCCAGACGGGCCATCTTGTTTATCGCCGCAGGACTGTTCGGTTTTCTGATCTTCGGGGGACTGACGTCGCTCACGCTGGAAGCTCCGCGGGTAATCGGGCTGCACACCGTTCTTGAAGTGAGCAGCATCGCCTTCGGCTGTGTCGTTTTTTTCATCGCCTGGTACAGCAACGGCCCAATCCGTATCGGCATCGCTATCGTGAGTCTGGTGGTCCTCAGTTCGGTCATCCTCACCCTTGTCCACCTGATCGCGTATCCGAGATTGCCGCTTGCAGGCGTGGATTCTACCCATGTATGGGTGACAGCTTGGCTGTTTTCACGCCTTGTGTGGTCTTTCGGCCTGCTGGCCGCCGTCACTTTGCCCGACCGCAACGGTATCACCTGCCAGCTTGCTTCCCGGGGGTCTCTCCTGTGCGGCACTCTGGTGGCCGTCGGCGGCTTGGTGGCCGACATTTTTATCGCCCCCGACTTCTGGCCATACCTCTACAATATCGACAGTCCCGACCACCCGGCAGCGGTTTATGGCCCCTACGTCTTCTGCGCAGCGAACGTGGCGACATTTATTATTCTTCTCAGCAGGCCGACTAATAATGTGGGCGTTCTGCCGCATACCGCGGTGCTGTTCGGGGCGCTGGCCGACCTTAGTTTCGCGGTGGCCGGCCATTCTCCGGCGCACCTCAATATCGCCGCCCATCTATTCGCGGCCCTTGCCAACCTCTACATCCTGAGGACTCTGTACGTCGTCCTGATCCGTCAGCCGTTCGCGGACGCCATGACAATGAAGGAGGATATGGAACGGCTGGCGGAGAACAACGCCCGGCTGTTCCGGGAGTCGGAGGAGCAGCGAAATATGTTCGAAGATATCCTCGCCAACGTGGGGATGATTATTTCTTCCCAGCTTAATCTCCGCGAAACTCTGGATGCGATCGCCGATATGGTTGCGGACATGATGCGGGCCCGGCAGTGCGCCATTGCCCTTTTCAACGAGGACCGTTCGGTCCTGAAGGTGGCGGCGACTTACGGTATGAACACGCCGCCGGATTATCTGCCGCTCAAGGACAGCGTAGCTGCGCAGGTGTGCGAGACGCAAACCGCCCTTACCGTCGACGATCTGCTGCTCCAGCCGGAGCTTTTCCGGCCGCAGCTGGTGTTTACCAGCATCCGGTCCGTCATCGCCGCCCCGTTGGTCACCGACCATGAAATAATCGGCGTTGTCGAAGCCTACTCAAGCGAAAAAGGCGCTTTCACCCTGCGCGACGTGCTTCTGCTCAAGGCGCTCGGCTATCACGCCGGCGCTGCGGTGGCCGGCGCGACTCTCCACGAGCAGACCAAAGCCCGTCTCGACGAAGAACAGTACCTGTACAGGATCGCGCAGGCTTCGGCGACGACGGTAGATCCGGACACCATTCTCGAGCAGTGTCTGCCCTTCGCGGCCCAGGCTCTCGAAGCCGATTTCGCGCTTGCTTTTCTCGCCGGCGGCCAAACAAATGAAACGCTGGTCTTTAAAGCAGCCGCAGGGCTGAGCTTCCGGCCGGCAGATATCGATCTGGGCGCTTATCCTGAACTGGCAACGCTCGTCGCCACCATGACCCCGGTAATGTTGCCCTCGGGAGATTCGCCGCCGCTAAAAGGATTATGCGGCGATAACGCGACTGGGCCGGTCATGGTGATGCCCCTGCCGGTAAACAACCGGCTGCTCGGCCTCATACTGCTCGGCTGGCGACGGCGCGTCAATACGGTGAGATTCGAACGCAGCCCCTTCGCCACCCTGATGGCGCAACAAATTGCCCTCGGACTGGAGAAGGCCAGCCTGTATAACCAGGTGAAGGCTATGGCCCTGTCCGACGGTCTTACCGGTCTGGCCAACCGCCGTAACTTCGATATGTTCCTGGACGCCGAACTGCGGCGGGCCTACACCCTGAAACGGCCTCTGAGCCTCATTATGCTTGACCTCGACAAGTTCAAGACCTACAACGACACTTACGGCCACCCTACCGGCGACAAGCTGCTGGCCCAGTTGGGCGATATCCTTCGCCAGAATACCAGGACGATCGATTTTCCGGCCCGTTACGGCGGCGAGGAATTTTCCGTCATCCTGCCGGAATGCTGCGCCACCGAGGCCACCGCCCTGGCCGAGAAGATCAGGCGGACAGTTGAGACAGGCGCCTTCCCCGACAATGCCGGCGCTTTCACCGCCCGCATAACCGCCAGCCTGGGGGTGGCGACCTACGATCCCGCCGTGAACGCTGCGCCGCCCGACGCCGCGGGCTTCATCGCCGTCGCCGACAGCGCCCTTTATCAGGCGAAGCAGGGCGGCAGGAACAAAGTGGTTAGCACGCCTCTGGTGTAATATAGGCGCGAGATTGTTGGGGTCGCAGGTTTACAGCCTGCGACCTTTGCACGGGGCGGCCGTATTTTCCAAGGAGGGAAAAACCGACAGCCAGAGAATACTAGAGAAAAAGTCCGGGTAGGGGGAATCAAGTTGCGCAACAAGATAATTGTCCTGACACTAATCCTTGCCCTGGCCGCGGCGGCAGTCGCCGGCTGCGCCACAGCAACCAAGCCTGGCGGCAAATACCTGCGCTACTCGGCTGGCAGCGAGCCGGAGACCATCGATCCCCGCAAGTCTACAGGCTCGCCGGAGGCGATCATCGAGGCGCAAATTTTTGAAGGGCTGACGGTGCTTAACGCCAAGGACGCGCCCGCAGCGGCCGTGGCCGAGAAGTGGGATGTATCCCCCGACGGTCTTACCTATACCTTCACTCTGCGCGCCAACGCCAAATGGTCGAACGGCGACCCTGTGACCGCCCACGACTTCGAGTACGCCTGGAAATCGACTCTCGCTCCCTCCTTCGGCGCAAAGTACGCCTATCAGCTCTATTACCTCAGGAACGGCGAAAAATACAACAAGGGGCAAGCCGAGGCGGACAGCGTCGGCGTTAAGGCGCTCGACGACCGCACCCTCAGGGTTACGCTGGAGAAGCCCACCCCCTACTTCCTGACCCTTACCGCCTTCCATACCTATTACCCGATTCACAGGAAGACCGCCGCCGCCAACGACAAGTGGGCCAGCGACCCCAAGACGCTGATCGGCAACGGTCCATTTAAGGTAACCGGCTGGATCCACAACAGCAAGATCGAGTTCGCCAAAAACGAACACTATTGGGACGCGGCCAAGGTCAAGATGGCGAAAATGGAGTTCGTCCTTACCGACAGCGCCACAACCGAATTGAATATGTTTGAAAACAACCAGATTGATCTGGGCGGAAACGTGCCTGCCAGCGATATCCCCCGTCTGCTCAAGGAGGGCAAGCTCAGGTTTGAACCGCTGCTTGCCACCTATTTCTTCAGCTTCAACGTCACAAAGCCGCCGTTCGACAACGTCAAGGTCCGCAAGGCTTTCGCCCTTGCTATCGACCGCGGGGCGATCGTTCAGAACGTCACCCGCGGCGGACAGAAGCCGGCCCTCGCCTGGGTCCCGCCCGGCCTGGCCGACGCCGCGCCGGGGACCGATTTCCGGAAGGCGGGCGGCGATTTCTTCGCCGACAACGATGTCGCAGCCGCCAAACGGCTGCTTGCCGAGGCGGGCTATCCCGACGGCAAGGGACTGCCGCCCGTGACGCTCATCTACAATACCAGCGAAGGCCACAAGGCGATTGCGGAGTCGGTCCAGGAGATGTGGCGCAAGAATCTGGGCGCCAACGTCCAACTGGCCAACCAGGAGTGGAAGGTGTTCATCAACGCCCGCGCCAAGGGCGACTATCAAGTGGCCCGCCACGGCTGGACGGGAGATTATCTCGACCCGATGACCTTCCTCGACATGTTTGTTTCCGACAGCGGGACCAACGACTCGCAGTACAAAAAACCCGCATTCGACGACCTGATCAAGCGGGCCAAGGAGACGAACGACCAGGGACTCCGGATGCGGCTCATGCATGAGGCGGAGAAAATTTTCATGGACGACGCGGTGATCGCTCCTGTTTATTACTACACCAACGCCGTCCTCGTCAAACCGAACGTCAAGGGTTACGTCCGCTCAATCACCGGCCTCTTTTTCTTCAAGGAAGCTTATGTGGAATAAAAAGGACCCGATCGATGCCGCGCCGGTAAAGGCGTGGCATCTTTTTTCCCTCGTGACCCGGCGGCATGACATAAAATACATGTCGCCCGGTCACGAGGATAATCGGCGCTGACAGAGAACAAGGTAATAGATAACTGCAAGAGGAGGTCAGCCGCTTTGCTGCAGTATACCGTCAGCCGCTTCGTGTCGATGCTGCTTGTGCTGTTTATAATCACCACCGCCACCTTCCTGTTGATGCATGCCATCCCAGGCGGCCCCTTCACCGCCGAGAAAAACCTGCCGGAAGCGGTGCTTAAAAACCTCAATGAACGCTATCATCTCAACGACCCCCTCTTCAAACAGTACACCGACTATCTCGCCAACGTCGCGCGCGGCGACCTGGGACCCTCCTTCAAATATGAGGCCCGGACGGTAAACGATATAATCGCCGAAAGCTTCCCGGTTTCGGCCGAGCTGGGCTTGACCGCCGTGGCTATCGCGCTGGCCTGCGGCATCCCGATGGGGGCGGTGGCCGCGCTCCGCCAGAATCGTTGGCCCGATTACCTGTGCATGTTCGCCGCCACCATCGGCATCTCGGTGCCCGGCTTCATCCTCGCCACACTTTTTATCTACGTCTTTGCCCTTAAGCTCGAACTCTTCCCCGCCGCCATGTGGGGCGGTCCGGAGTATGTGGTCCTGCCGGCGCTGGCCCTGGCCGCCTTCCCGATGGCTTTCATCGCCCGCCTCACCCGGTCGAGCATGCTGGAGGTGCTGGGCCTCGATTTTATCCGTACCGCCCGCGCCAAAGGCCTGACTTCGTTCGTCGTCGTCTGGCGCCACGCCCTGAAAAACGCCCTCATCCCGGTCGTCACTTATCTAGGTCCGCTGATAGCCGCCATTCTGACTGGCAGCTTCGTTATCGAATCGATCTTTGCCATTCCGGGGCTCGGCCGCCATTTCGTTACCAGCATCTATAACCGCGATTACACCGTGATTCTCGGTATCACCATTTTTTACAGCACCTTGCTCGTTATTCTCAACTTTCTCGTGGACATAGCCTACGCCTGGCTTGATCCCCGCATCAAGCTCGGCGGCGGGAAGGGGGAATAGCTGTGCCAACCGCGCCCGACTTTACGCCCGTGAACACCGCCGCGGCCATAACCGGTCCCGCCCGTCCGAATACCACCTACTGGCAGGACGCCTGGCGCCGCCTCCAGAAAAACAAGCTGGCCATGGCCGGCCTCGCCGTTATCGTGTTCATCGCCCTGATGGCCGCCGTCGGCCCCCTCTTCTCCCCCTATTCCTATTCCGATCAGGTGCTGGCCGACGCCAACCAGCCGCCCTCCGCGCAACACTGGTTCGGCACCGACAACCTCGGTCGCGATCTTTTCACCCGCGTGCTTTACGGCGCCCGCATTTCGCTGTCGATCGGCATCGTTGCCAGCCTCATCAACCTGACGATCGGCGTCGTCTACGGCGGCGTATCCGGCTACTTCGGCGGCCGGGTGGACAGTGTGATGATGCGCCTTGTCGATATCCTGTACGGCATCCCGCTGCTGCTGTTCGTCATTTTACTTATGGTCGTCCTCAAACCCGGTCTGACCAACATCTTCATCGCCCTCGGTCTGGTCTACTGGCTGGGCATGGCCCGCATCGTCCGCGGCCAGGTACTGGCGATAAAAGAGCAGGAATACGTGCTAGCCGCCCGCCTGGTGGGGGCCGGGTCGCGGCGGATAATCCTCCGCCACCTTGTCCCCAACAGCATGGGGCCGATTATCGTCACCCTTACCCTTTCCATCCCGGAGGCAATTTTCACCGAAGCCTTCCTCAGTTTCATCGGCCTCGGCGTTTCCGCCCCCATGGCCAGTTGGGGCGTGCTGGCGTCGGAAAGCCTCGCCGGCCTGCGCTCCTATCCTTTCCAGCTTCTTTACCCGGCGCTGGCCATCAGCGTGACCATGCTGGCCTTCAACTTCCTCGGCGACGGGCTGCGCGACGCCCTCGACCCGCGGATGCGCAAATAATGCCGGAGGTGCCAAGATGCAGCCGCTCCTCAGCGTTGAAAACCTGACCGTCAAATTCCATACTTACGCCGGCACCGTCCAGGCCGTTCGCGATATCAGCTTCACCCTGTCCGCAGGGGAGATTATCGGCATCGTGGGCGAGTCGGGCTGCGGCAAGAGCGTCACCGCCAATTCGCTGCTGGGGCTCATCCCGACGCCGCCAGGGGAAATTGCCGCCGGCCGCATTCTGTTCGCCGGCGAGGACATTGCCGGAATGGACGAGAAGGCGCTCTGCAAGCTGAGAGGCAACGCCATCAGCATGATCTTCCAGGATCCGATGACATCGCTCAATCCGGTGCTGACCGTTGGCAACCAACTTGCCGAGTGCTTCACAACCCATCAGCGGCTGAGCGGCGCAGAGGCCGCCGAGCGATCCGTGGCCATGCTCAGGCTGGTGGGCATCCCCGCCCCGGAGGTGCGGCTCAGTCAGTACCCGCACCACCTCAGCGGCGGCATGCGCCAACGGGTCATGATCGCGATGGCGCTGGCCATGAATCCCCGCATCCTGATCGCCGATGAACCGACAACCGCTCTTGACGTCACCATCCAGGCCCAGATAATCGACCTGATGAAAAAGCTCAACAGCGAGCTGGGCACGGCCATCATCCTTATCTCCCACGACCTTGGCGTGGTCGCCGGCCTTTGCGAACGGGTCCTGGTCATGTACGCCGGCCAGGTCGTCGAGTCCGCCCCGGTCGCCGCGCTTTACGCCCGACCCCGCCACCCTTATACCCTCGGTCTGCTCGACTCGGTGCCGCGGCTTGACGCCGCCCGCTCGCGCCTCACGTCGATCGACGGCCAGCCGCCCGACCTGCTGGCTCCGCCGGCTGGCTGCGCCTTCGCGCCCCGCTGCCGCTTCGCCATGAAAGTCTGCGAAGAAGCGCCGCCCCTCATCGCGGCCGGGCCAGATCACCTTAGCCGCTGTTGGCTCAACCACCCCGAGTGCCCCCGGACACTGCCCGCCAGGGCGGTAAAGGAGGTTCTGCCCGCATGAGCGCCCCTTTGATCGAAGTAAAAAACCTCAGCAAGTTTTTTGTCACCGCCCGCACCCTGCTGGGCAAACCCCGCGCGATTGTCAAGGCGGTCGAAGGTGTCAGCTTCTCTGTCGCCGCCGGGGAAACGCTCGGTCTCGTGGGCGAAACCGGCTGCGGCAAGTCGACTGTCGCCCGCACCCTTGTGGGGCTCTATACTCCCAACGCCGGCGAGGTTCTCTTCCGCGGACAGGATGTTCACGCCGCCCTGTCCGGCCCGGAAGGCGATCAATACCGCCGCCGAATCCAGATGATCTTCCAGGATCCTTACGCATCCCTTAACCCCCGCATGACGGTCGGCGACATCGTCGGCGAGCCGCTTGATATCCACGCCCTTGCCGCCGGCGTTGAGCGCCGGGAGCGCATTATGCATCTGCTCGGTCAGGTAGGCCTCAGCCCCGAACATGCCAACCGTTTTCCGCACGAATTCAGCGGCGGTCAGCGCCAACGGGTGGGCATCGCCCGGGCCCTCGCCGCCGGGCCGGAGTTTCTCGTTTGCGACGAGCCCATCTCCGCCCTCGACGTGTCCATCCAGGCTCAGGTTGTCAACCTGCTGCAGGACCTGCAGGCCCAGTACGGTCTCACTTACCTTTTCGTCGCCCACGATCTTTCGATGATAAGGCACATAAGCAGGCGCGTAGCCGTCATGTACCTCGGCACGCTGGCCGAAATCGCTCCGGTCGACGAGCTGTACGCCAACCCGCTGCACCCATACACCCAGGCGCTCCTGTCGGCCATACCCATACCCGACCCGCTGGCGGAAAAAAGACGCCGCCGCGTCATCCTCGGCGGCGATGTCCCCAGCCCCCTCAATCCACCGGCCGGCTGCAAATTCCATACCCGCTGCCCCTGGGCCTTCGACCGCTGCCGGAGCGAGGTCCCGCCGCTGCTTGCCCGCGGCGACCATTTCGTGGCTTGCCATCTCGTCAACGGCTAGCAGCCCCCTAACGCCACAACCGCGCATAAAAGCCGCGGTTGTTTTTTTGCCAGTCGGTAGATGATGTTTCGTGTCGTATTCTGAATTTTTGAATATTTCTGTTGACTTTACATTTTAGTCTGTGGCATAATTTTTGTATACACGTATACATTATTCAAGACTCTGATACGCCTGCCGATACCACCACTCTGCTATTAAAAGGTTTATTACAATACTAACTGCCGCTTGTCCACGGGAAAACAGGAAAAAGAGTAAGCCTGGCATAAATAAACTAATAATATTACAAATTGCTTATGCCGAGGTGATTAAAATGCCTACACGCTCCACCGCCCTTAATATCAGGCCCCGTATCCTCTACCAGGTTGCCAAGGCCGCCTGGGAAGGCAAGCTTTTCGAGCGGCGCGAGGATATCTGCCGCATGGTTCACGACGAGTTCTCCGATCGGGTCACCCGCCGCCAGGTAGCTAACCAGATTCGCATCGCCATGGGCCTCGACCCCCACGACAGCGATACGGTCATAGGCGCCCACGATGCCGAAGCGCTAATGGGCATGGCCAGCGAGCCGTTTGTCATCGCCAACCCCGGCGCCTGTCAGAGCTGCGCCGCCGAAGACCGGAACTGCCAGCGCGTCTGCCCTGTTGGCGCCATCAGCCGCGACGATTTTGACCGCGTGCGGATCGACCACGAGCGGTGCATCGGCGAGGGCCACTGCGTGGAAGCGTGCTCTTTCGGCGCGCTCGCCGAAAAGTCCAATTTCGTTCCCCTCATCGAGCTTCTCCGTCAAAACGACAAGCCGGTATACGCCTCGGTCGCCCCCGCTTTTGCCGGTCAGTTCGGCCCGGCCGTCACCCCCGGCAAGCTGCGGTCGGCCCTGCTGAAGATCGGCTTTGCCGAGATGGTGGAGACCGCTCTCTACGCCGACCTCATCACGATGAAGGAATGCTTCGAGTATGACGAGCATGTACAGACGGAACAAGACTTTCTCATCACCAGCTGCTGCTGTCCCGTGTGGATAAAGCTTATCGAAAACCGGTTCCCAGAACTGCTGTCCCACATTTCCCCGTCTGTTTCGCCGATGGTGGCCTCAGCGCGGGTCATCAAAGCGTTCGAAGCCGACGCCAAGGTGGTCTTCATCGGCCCCTGCGTCGCCAAGAAATCGGAAGCCGCCCTCCCTGGTCTCAGCGGTGCCGTCGATTTCGTCCTCACCTTCCAGGAGCTCACCGCTATCTTTGAGGCCACAGGTATCGACCCCGCCGAGCAGCCTGACGAAGAGAATGCCCAGGCGTCGTGGGGCGGCCGGGTTTATGGACGCACCGGCGGCGTAAGCGCTGCCGTGGCCGCCACCCTCGCCAAGCTCATCCCCAGGCGGGCGGAAAAATTTGTCGCCCGTCAGGTTGACGGCATCCCTGACTGCCAAAAAATGCTCGAAGAATTGAAGGGGGGCGACTTCGCGGCCAATTTTGTCGAAGGTATGGCCTGCAAGGGCGGCTGTGTCGGCGGACCGGGGCGCATTCTGCCGCCTGAGGAGGGTGCCCGCCATGTCAACGCTTATTCTGAGACCTCCGCCAGCCATATCCCCCCGGAGAACCCCCAGGTGTATTCCCTCCTCGCTCGGCTGAGCCACGAAACCGATACCCCCTCGTTAACCGGGGAGGGGCCCATCGCTACTCTGCTGGCGCGCAAGCTCGACCGGACTTAATGTATACATGCCGGGTCGATTGCACGCTGGTAAAGAATAGGGTAAAATTAGTTTATTGCGGACTTTTTTTCAAAGGGAGGCAGTATTTTGGCTAATAAGAATCCTTTAAAGATCTGCGAAACAGTCTTGCGTGACGGTCACCAGTCGCTGGCTGCTACCCGCATGCGCACGTCGGATATGATCCCGGCGCTGGAGCAGCTCGACGAGATTGGCTATTTCTCGCTGGAGTCATGGGGCGGCGCAACGTTCGACAGTTGCCTGCGCTTCCTGAACGAGGATCCCTGGGAACGCCTGCGCACCATCAAAAAATACCTGAAGAAGACTCCCCTGCAGATGCTGCTCAGGGGCCAGAATGTTCTTGGCTACAACCACTACGCCGACGATGTCGTGACGGAATTCGTCAAACGGGCTGTCGACAACGGCGTGGGTGTCATGCGCATTTTCGACGCGCTTAACGACGTCCGCAACCTGGAAGCTGCGATGCGGGCCGCCAAACAGTCCGGCGCCCACGTCCAAGGGGCTTTCGTTTACACTATCAGCCCCTTCCACGACGCGAACAGTTTCGTGAAAGTGGCCAAAGACCTTGTCGACCTAGGCGCCGACTCCATCTGTATCAAGGATATGGCCGGCCTGCTGGCGCCGTACACCACCTTCGAACTGGTCAAGTCTCTCAAAGCCCAGATCAACATCCCCATCCACCTGCACAGCCACTACACCAGCGGCATGGCGTCGATGGCCTACCTTAAGGCCGCCGAAGCCGGCGTCGACATCGTCGACTGCTCGCTGTCCCCCTTCGCCCTCGGCACTGCCCAGCCGGCCACCGAGGCGATCGTCGCCGCCTTCGAGGGCCACGAGCGCGACACCGGCCTCAGAAAGGAAGCCATGTACCCCATCGCCGATCATTTCCGCGGTGTGAAGAAGCAGCTGGCCGAGACCTTCAAGCTCAACACCGCTATCGATATCGACACCAAGGTGCTGTCCTTCCAGATCCCCGGCGGCATGATGTCAAACCTGCTCAACCAGTTGAAGGAAATGGGCATGGCCGACAAATATCCCGCGCTGATCGAGGAGATGCCCAAGGTGCGGGCCGATCTCGGCTACCCGCCCCTCGTTACCCCCACCAGCCAGATCGTCGGCTCGATGGCAGCCTTCAACGTTATTATGGGTAAATACAAGAACGTGCCCCGCGAGGTCAAGGACCTGGCCCGCGGCAAGTACGGCCGCACCCCGGCGCCGATCGCCAAGGAGGTGGCCGATATCATCCTCCAGGGCGAAGAGATCATTACCCACCGCCCGGCCGACGACATCCCGCCGCAGCTTGAAGGCCTCAAGCAGGCCCTGTCCGAAAAGGGATACCCCAATGCCTCGATTGAGGATGTGCTGTCGTACGCCGTCTTCCCGGACGTGGCGCTGAAATTCTTCGAAGCGAACAGGAAGTAATGCCATAATGCATAAACCCCCTGGTTTTGGCCAGGGGGTTTTGTTATGGTTTGTAGAAGCAGCTTTTGCCTACGAATTCCCGGAGAATCGAATTGGCCGGGATGTCTTCCTCCGACAGGGGGGTGAAGTAACGCAGGAAGTTCAGGAGGCGTTTGGCTTCCGAATACATCGGGCTTTCCGGGCCGATCTGCTGCAGCAGTCCTTCAGCGCAGTTGCGCAGCACCCCCAATTCGTAGATCAGGGCCGAGTTAAACATGATGTCGGCATCTTCTTGAAAGGGGAATATATTGCGCTCTTCGCCCCTCCTTACCGAGGGCCATACTTCCAGTGTCTTGAGCGCGTCGTGAGCCCGGAACTGACTGTCGCGCACGATCCGGCGGATGAGCCGCGTGTCGGTCGTGGGGATGCGGTTATGGTTGTCGATCGAAAGCTGGGTGAGGGCACTGATATAAATTTTGATCTTGTTTTCCCGCGGCACCGCACGGGTCAAGCGCTCATTGAGGCCGTGAATGCCCTCGATGATGAGGGGCTGGTCGGGTTCGAGCTGAATGCGGCGGCCGCGGTACTCCCGCTGGCCGGACATGAAGCTGTATGTGGGGATTTTGACCAGTTCGCCCCGCAGAAGTCTTACCAGATGTTCGTTAAAAAGCTCCAGGTCGATGGCTTCAATGGCTTCGAAGTCATAATCGCCTTTCTCGTCGCGGGGCGTATGCTCGCGGTCGACGAAATAGTCGTCGAGGGATATGGGCACGGGCCTGACGCCGTTGACCCTAAGCTGCACGTTGAGGCGCTGGGCGAAGGTGGTTTTGCCGGACGAGGAAGGCCCGGCGACCAGGATAACCCGCACATCGCTGGTGTGTGAGCTGATGTAGTCGGCGATCTGGGCGAGCTTCTTCTCGTGCAAGGCTTCGGCGATGCGGATGATCTCGGCTGCCTGGCCCTGTTCGACGTATTCGTTGAGATTGGCCACGTACGGGCAGCGGAGGATTTTCCCCCATTGCTCAGCCTCCTGGAACACTTTGAACAGTTTAGGCTGCTCGACGTATGGCGACAGGACCGCGGGGGCCTCCTTCTCCGGGAAGCGCAGGATGAAACCGGGTGGATGGTATCTCAGCTCGAATATCTTGAGATAACCGGTACTCGGTACCATCGTCCCGTAAAAATAATCATATTCGTCGCCGCAGTAGTATACGCTCACAAGTTCGCGCTGCAGTTGGCTGAGCAGTTTGACTTTGTCGGTTTGGCCCGACGCCTTGAAGAGGGCAATGGCGTCGGCGCGCAGCATGCTCTGTCGGACAAACGGCCGGTTCTCGTCGACGATCTGGCGCATGCGCTCCTGGAGACGACTGATATCCTCTGCGGTCAATTCGCGGTCGAGATGGATCTCGCAGTAAAGCCCTTTGCCGAGCGAGTGTTCAACGGTAACTTCGGCGGCGGGAAAAAGGTCGCGGGCCGCGACGACGAGGACGAAGGACAGGCTGCGGCGGTATACGCGCATCCCTTCCTCGCTGGTTAGGTCGAGGAAGGATACCCGGCCGCCGTCCCTGACGGCGGTCTGCAAATCCTTGACGTCGTTGTCGATATTCGCCGCGACGATGGGCGAGGTAAAAAGGTGGGCAACATCCCGGCTGACGTCCAGCAACGTCATGCCTGCATCATACTCGCGGCTGGTATCGCCAATTTGGACTGTAACCAATGAGTCCCCCTCCGATCAGGCGGGGCCGCGCCTTTACGAGGCGCTCGCCGACCGCCCGTATTCTGCAACTGCAACCTAATAACCATTCTATACATCCTGCCGCTATTTATTCGCCGGGGATCTTGGCTGCGCGCAAAAACGGATGCCGATAAATACGTTCCTTGTCAATTAGTATATAGGATTAATGCCAAAAACGCCAGATAACGGCAGCATAATCTCTCTTTTCGACCTTACGTGAGGAGGAGTGAACTCTTGTTCACTCCTCCTCACCCCGCCCTGTTAACGTTGCCTGAGCATGCGCATAAAGCGGTAGGCCATGATCGACAGCGGCGCGCGGTGGACAGCGAAGCGCATGCCGAGGATGAGGAGCATCACCGCACCGAACAGGTGGACGATCCAGAAACCGGTCCGCGGAAATTCCAGGGGGGTGTCGTCAATCCAGTTTTCGTGATACTGTCCCACGGATATCATCAGCCTCCTTTGGCGATAGTATTACCAAAGCAGCCTCTTCTCTCATGCGGGAAAAAAAGGAAGCCGGACGGCCAGTCCGGCTTCCTGCGCGTGTTTTTATTTGTCCGCTTCGAGCATGGCCCGCGCGATCTTGGTCGGCATACCCTTGATTTTGCCGGCGGGGAGGGCGCAAACGGCTATCCGCACGCCTTTTGCGAGCGGCACGGCGAAGATGTTGTCAGCGTGCAGCCTGGTGCAGACTGCGTCCGGGTTTCTGGCCGGGATGGACAGGAAGAAACCGGCAATGTACGGGAGCATGTTGAGTTTGGCCTCTTTGGCTTCGGCGGTGAAGAGGGTGGCCCGCTCGGCGATCATCTGGTAATAGGCAGCCCGCTCTTTTTCCAGTTCCGCCTGGAGGGTGTCATCCTTGTAGATGGCGCTCAAAAGGTGCTGGCCGCCGCGGTTGATGTTCGACCAGGTGGCCCGGCTGAGGTACTGGTTGACATTGGCAAATTCGTTGATGACGTCCTGACTGGCGGATATGCCGATCATTGCCCCTGTTCGCATGCCATAGACGGTGTAGCCCTTGGACATGCTGTAGCCGATAATTACGAGAATATTCTCCGGCAGGCCGCCGAATTTGCTCATGAAGGCCCTGCTCGCGTTCTTCTCGCCGGCGAAATCGATGTAGGCCGCGTCGACGAACAGGGTGATTTTCTTGTCTTTCTTGGCGTTCTTGAGAACGGCCAGCACTTGGTCCCACTCGGCGTTATCGAGGCTGTAGCCTACCGGGTTGTGGGCCGGGGTGTTGAGCAGGATGACGATGTTGTTCTGTTTGGCCAACAGTTCGGTGACTTTGCTTTCGAACGATTTGACGTTAAATTTGTTGCCGGCGTCAAACAGGGAGAATGTGTCCAGTTTGCGCATCAGCGCGTCGGACAGAACGCTGTATGGATCCCAGTACCAGTCGGTGGTGAGGACTGTATCGCCAACCTCGGAGTAGTTCCAGATGGTGTGGTGGATGGCGCCTGAACCGCCGGAAGTGGAGACGGCCTTGGTGTAAGCTTCGGGGCGATTGTCGCCGAATGCGGCCACCTGGACCTTGTCGAGAAAATCGGGAATACCGGCGATGGGAGCGTAGGGGACAAGCTCCGCCATCGGCAGGCTCTTGTAAACTTTTTCAACGGTAGGCAGGATGACGAGTTTTTCGCTGTTGTCGAGCAATACCCCGATTGTAGCGTCAACTACGTTCTCTTTGCCGATTTTGGCTTTGGCGGCGTTGGCGGCCGCAGCGGCGCCGAAGATTTTGTCGGTGGCCGCTTTACCGGCCATGTGGGATGCAGCGATACCGTAAGGCATATCATTTTCCTCCTCAATCAGTCACTGTGTTCTTTTTGCCAATATTATCTTAACGTTTGGCACGTTGGCGATTTTTCCTGCCAGTTGTCAAGAAAAATCCAGTATACATCATGGGTACATCTTATGCAGCATCCGCGGGAAGGGGATTGTTTCCCTGATGTGGTCGAGCCCGCAGATCCAGGCCACTGTCCGTTCGATGCCCAAGCCAAACCCTGAGTGGGGTACGGCTCCGTAGCGGCGAAGGTCAAGGTACCATTCGAACGCCTCCCGCGGCAGCTTGTGTTCATCCAGACGCTGTTCAAGCAGGGCGAGGTCATCGATTCTCTGTCCGCCGCCGATCATTTCGCCGTACCCTTCCGGGGCAATGAGATCAGCTCCCAACACCACTTTGGGGTCGTTGGGGTCGGGCTTCATGTAAAACGCTTTGATCGCTGTGGGATATCGGTGGACGAATACGGGAGCGGCGAAGTTGCTGCCGATGATCGTTTCGTGAGGAGCGCCGAAATCGTCGCCCCAGACGAATTCCTCACCCGCCTTTTTCAGCAGCTCTACCGCTTCCGTATAGCTTATGCGCGGGAAGGGCAGCGTGATGGCCTCCAGCTTGGCGACGTCCCGCTCCAGAGTCTTGAGTTCCTGTCGGCAGCGTTCCAGTACCCGCTGCACGACGTAGAAGACCATTTCCTCCTGAAGCTTCATGTTATCGTCGATATCGAAGTAGGCCATCTCGGCCTCGATCATCCAGAACTCCATCAGGTGGCGGCGGGTTTTCGATTTTTCGGCCCGGAAAGTCGGTCCGAAACAATATACGCGTCCGAGGGCGGCCGCGGTGGCTTCGTTATATAGCTGGCCGCTCTGGGACAAGAAGGCTTTTTCGCCGTGATAGTCGATCTCGAACAGCGTTGTTGTGCCCTCGCAGGCGGCCGGCGTTATCACCGGCGCGTCGGCCAGCACGAAGTCGCGCTGATAAAAGAAATCCCGAAAAGCCTGTTCGATTTCGGAGCGGATACGAATAACGGCCGTCTGTTTCGGGGTTCTGAGCCACAGATGGCGCCGTTCGGCGAGGAATTCGACCCCGTGTTCCTTGTGGGTTATCGGGTATTCCTCGGCGATGCTGACGATCTCGAGCCCGGTAAGAGTAAGCTCGTAGCCGCCGACAGCCCGGGGTTCTTCCCTGACGACGCCGGTTACTTTCAGCGAGCTCTCCTGGGTCAGCGTGGCCGCAAGTGCAAACAGGTCGTCACCGACCTCCTTCTTAACCATTACCCCCTGCACAAGGCCGGTACCGTCGCGGACGATCAAAAAAGCGATTTTGCCCGAGGACCGAAGATTATACAGCCAGCCCTGGACAGTCACCGTTTCGCCCACATGGCGGCCAAGATTTTTTATGAGTGCCGTTGCCAATCGGTGCCACCCCTTTTGCCTCAATATCGTTAGTCTAACCTGAAAATATTTTCCTATTAACTTGTCAGCCTCAGGTCGCGGCACCCGGATCTACGTTCATCTTGCCGGTGACCTTGTCCACGCTGATGGCCACGACAACGCAGCCCTTAAGCATCGTGGCGTCCACGGCCGCGAACGGCCGTCCGGCGGCAAAACGCGCGGTCAGCGTATTCAGAACGTCGATCATCTCTTCTTCGTCATTGACGATGCGGGCTTTCCCGAATACGACAACCGAGGTATAGCGGGTCGAACAGCCACAGGCCTTTTCGGTGAACACCAGTTTGTCGGACTGGCTGACTTCAAAGCATACGCGGTTGTTGGCGGCAATGTTGTCAAGCTTGTGCCCTTTGGGGGCGCAGTGAAAATAAATGCTGCCGCGATGGAAAATATAATTGAGAGGGGTTATATAGGGCTGTCCGTCGGCACCGCACGTCGCAAGCCTTCCCTCTGTCCTCGCGGCGAGGTACGTGAACGCTTCGCTTTCGCTTAACCACTTTTTCGGCATTTTATCCCTCCTGAAGATATGGATAATGTTTGATTCTTTATTTGGCGCTATTTTCCTGTCTCCCGACGTAAACATACGTGAAAAGTGAAATCCCCCAAAAGGAAAGCAGGCCTTGCGGCCTGCTCTTCGGTCGTCAGTTGCCAATGTTGTTCTTGCTGGTGAGCGTCTGTCCGGATTTGCCCTGTTGGCTGCCGCCTTGACTTCCGCCCAGGTTGTTTTCCTGGGACTCGATCATCTTGCGGACCATGTGGCCACCGACGCGGCCGTTATCCGCCGAGGTCAGGGCACCCTTGTAAGTGTTCTGGTAATTCTGCAAGCCGAGTTCGGTTGCGGTTTCCACCTTCAGTTGGTCGAGAGCTTTCTGCGCCTGGGGGTTGACAGGTTTCCGACTCCTCGACATTAAGCAAAACCTCCCTTTGCGATTTTTGGGGTACCCATTTATAGAATGGCTAAAATGAGCCGCGCCATACATTGAAAAAACTGGACAAAAAGAAGCGGCCCCGCAAAGGGCCGCTTTTGAATACCGATTTAGAAGTTGAAGTCGAGTTCGGCGCGGAACTGGTTGGGCTTAATGGAAGCATCGCTGGATTTCTTGGTGATGTCCTGGTATACCCACAGGGTGGTGTTGTTGGTAGGTTTGTATTTGGCTTCGAGACGAACGCCCTTGGAGTCGGCGAGCGCGCCGTTGGTCACCCAGTCAGCGTCAACAGCGTTGTTCTCGATGTCGCGGAAGGATACTGCGTAGCTGAGGTCGCCTTTGTTGGCAGCGTGGCCGACGGTGGCTTTAATCATGTAACCGTCAGCTTTGGCGGTGTTGTTCTTCATATAGACACCGGTCAGGCCCACGTTTTCGGCAACCTGGCCGCCGGCATTCACGGACCAGTATTTGTTGTCTTCGCGCTTCAGGTAGCCGGCGCCCATATCGATTGCCTGCACCTTGGTGTCGATGCTGGCGGCGAGAACGTCGTCTTTCACGGAACGGCCGCCGAAACCATAGAGGTTGAAGTCGCCGGCTTTGCCGGTCATCGATACGCCTTGGATACCGTTTACGTCGGCAAGCATGCCCTGACCTACGGCAACGGGCTGACGGCCGAATTTGGCGTCAACTTGGCCGAACTTCGAGCCGATATACATTTGCTCCATGTTTACTTCAGAACCCTTGGAGCCGGTGCCGGCTTCGGCATAGTTGAGGCCGGTGCCTTGCATTTGCTGGTCGATGCCCATGATGCGGGCGTGAGCGTACATGCCTTCACCCATGTCGAAATCGAAGTTCAGGCGGATGCGGGCGTCAGAATAATCGCCGCTGCCTTTGGTGGTTTGGATCATGGTCTGCGCGTCGCCGGTAATCACGGGAGCGGCAAAAGCGGTAGCGGTCGAAATGGTAAGAGCAGCCATGATAGCAGCCGAAAGAAGTCTCTTTTTCACGATTTTTTGCCTCCTCAGTTTTTTTGCGGGTGTTATTTGTTCATGTTCATCTATATAACCCGCCGCTGTCCTGAAGAGCCCTCGGTGTGAGTATCCACGTTTCCTCACAGTCAGGCGCCTCCGGGTTGCCGCCGATTATCCTATAACGCATTTCCGCCGCGGTTCCGAGTAGTCACCCCGCTAACTCTTTTCGCGTCGGTTGCGATTATAAGTCTTATATATTTAGCATAATTCTATTTACTTTACATAATTCCTTCACATTTTATTAGTTATGCTTTTTGAAATTAATTACATGGCAATATGTCCGAATTATTCATATTACATAATATTTTGGTTGTGGCAAAAAAAAGCGCCTTGCGGCGCTGTGTTAAGAATCGGCAGAGTTATTTGCCGTTATCCTCTTCCTGGAAAAAACGGGCATGGATGGCGGCGACGGCTTCTTTGACCTTGTCGCCTTGAATAAGGCAGGATATGCTGATTTCCGATGTGCTGATGACCTCGATGTTGACGCCGGCGTCAGCCAGGGCGCCGAACATCGCCGCGGCAATGCCCGGGCTGCCGTACATGCCCGCTCCCACCACCGACACCTTGGCCACGTTCTCGTCCACGACCACGCCGAGAACGCCGATCGTTTTGCCCACCTCATCGATTATCTGTCTGGCGATCGGTAAGTCCGGCTGTGCTATGGTGAAGACGATGTCGTTAATATTCTTGTCGGCGTTGCGGATGCTCTGGACGATCATGTCAACGTCGATATTGGCCTGAGCCAGGGCGGAGAAAACCTTGTAGGCGATGCCCGGGCGATCCGGCACTCCCAGAATGGCTACCTTGGCCACATTGGAGTCGTGGGTTACGCCTCTGATGATAAACTCTTTCTCTTCCACAGTGTATACCTCCCTGATAATTGTCCCGGGCTCGCGGCTGAAGGTCGAGCGGACGTGGATCGGCACTCCGTAGTGCTTGCCCATTTCGACCGAGCGCGGTTGCATGACCACCGCTCCCAGCCTGGCCATCTCCAGCATTTCGTTATAAGTTATTTCTTTCATCCGCCGGGCCGTCTTAACAACCCTGGGGTCGGCGGAGTACACGCCGTCAACATCGGTATATATCTCGCAGACGTCAGCCTGCATGGCGCCGGCCAGCGCCACCGCGGTGGTGTCCGAGCCGCCGCGCCCTAATGTGGTGATGTCGCCGCCGGCCGTCACTCCCTGGAACCCTGCCACTACGACAATTTTCCCCGCCGCGAGTTCCGCCAATACCCTGTCCGGTTTAACGGTTTTGATTTTCCCTTTGTTATAGGCGTCGGTGGTAGCGATCCCGGCCTGAAAGCCGGTGAGCGATACCGCCGGCTGTCCTTGCGAGGCGAACGCCATCGCCAGGAGAGCGATGGAAACCTGTTCACCCGTCGCCAGCAACATGTCCATTTCCCGGCCATAGGGTTTATCGGTCACCGCTTTGGCCATCTGGATCAGGTCGTCGGTGGTGTCGCCCATGGCCGATACCACTACGACCACCTTGTCATCCGGCAGTTTATCGGCCAGGATGCGCCGAGCTACCGCCATAATCTTTTCCGTTGTCGCAACTGAACTGCCGCCGAACTTTTTTACAACTAGCGCCATATCCATTACCTTCCTTCTGCTGCACAATAGGAATTATTATTCTCCAAGCGCGTACAAATTCCTCCTGGTAATGCACATTCAGAATATTGCGGCTATGGATGCGCCAGGTAAAAGGGAAACCCGGCCTTGGCCGGGTCCAGGTTGGCGATAAAGCCCCATCTGCGGCGCACCCGAAAAGGGCAGGCCGCAGTTCTAGGCGCTGAAGCGCCAAGAACTTGCCTACTTGTTCCTTAGAGCGCTTGCTAGCGTACGGACGAGTACGCGACCAGACGCTAGCGCCATCCATGGCGCGTCCGGCACTAGGCCCTTCCGGGGCCGTCGCGCAGCACGCTCTGAAGGACGCCCCGTACACTGCACACGCGATTAAAGCCTACAGCATAGAACGCTGATAAAGCCAGGTAGCCAGGAGGTACATCTAGGGCTTTCTAACCAACCTGGGGTTATCTACTAGCTTAGGCGGTAATCTTAATCTCTTTGGAGCTTTCCCATAAACCGTGGATATTGCAGTAACTTTCGGCGATAAGGGTGCCCGAGGCGCTCAGCTTCACCGCCGCGGTCACTTGGGGCTCGCTGAAGGCGGGACCTTTGTTGGCTCCCTCCACCGACTCTCCGTGGGCGGAGAACTCATAGCCGCCGAGATCATAGGCGAATTTTCCGCCTTCGGGCTTGAAGTAGAGCTTGATCCAGCGGATATGGTGCTCGGTCGTGTTGGGGTGGGCTATTTCTTTGCCTACTGACACCTGGATAGTGATCTTTTCGCCCGCTTGCACACTATCCGGGGCCTCGATGACCGGGACGTGCTTCTCTGTTTTCCAGTCCGCGCTTTGTACGACATCGGCAATTTTCATTTTCGGATCCTCCTCGATTCTTTTCTTTTTATAGTAATAGTATTACTCGGCTACCCCAAAAATCCCTTCTTGATAATTATTGTTTTTTAGTAATTTTTATATTTAATGACTGAAACCGGCAGCAGTTACGCCGGCCGGTTTCATTTTCTTATTCTGACCATTACCATCGAGCGGGCCAGAACATAACAAAAGGCAAAGACGCCACCGACGGTAAAAAAGAAGGCCACCGGCTTTACCATCATTATTTCGGAACTGGCGATCAGGCTGAGCAGTAAGGCGGCCATATAGGCGAGGAACCCGTCTCCGTAACGTTCGGCACTCAGGCGCGGGGCAATTATCAGCCATACCAGGAAGCCGTACAATACAACATTAACATTTTGACCAATCTCCATGCTAACCTCCGAACGCCGGCTATTTGCGGCTGACTTTGGCCGCCGTACGCCTTATCCAGGCCACTGATGTGAATACCATGAGTTGAACAACCATCCCAATAACAAACAGCCATGCCTCACGATGATACTCGAAAAAATACATAACCGCCGAGGCGATAAGTATTGCGCAAGTGTAAGGCCAGATAGGTCTTAACGCGCGAATGCTTCGGTTTTTCCTAATTCGCGGCATGAGTAACCAGCCGAGTAGTGCGCCCCAAAAAGTCACAATTGAAGGAGACATGATGTCCTCCCAAAATAACATGTGTTGTGATTATTCGGGATGGAAGGCACTTTATCCTGCTCGCAAAGTATCATGTTAGGTCTTTTGCGTCGTCAGCCAGACGCCGCCGATTATCATGGCTGCGCCGACCAACTGCTCGGCAGATACGGCTTCGTTCAGCAACACCGCCGCCAAAAACATGCCGGACACGGGGATCAGGTTCATAAAAATCGCCGCCCGGCTGGGTCCGATGACCGTCACTCCCTGGTTCCACCAGTAAAAAGCGATAACGCCGCTGCCGATAATCATATACGCCATACTCATCCACCCTAGGGGACTGAGGACGATACTGCCGTCAAACCCTTCCCACAAGGCGGCGACAAGTAATAATGCCGACCCGGCCACACTTGCCCACGCCGTCGCCGCCAGCGCAGACATTCCTCTCATCACGCGGCGGCCGACGACGGAATATACCGCCCACGCTACCGGTGCGGCTGCCAGCAATATGTCGCCGATGTTGAATCGCAAACCGGTGAGCACACTTAAGTCGCCCCGGGTGATGACTGTTACCACCCCGGCCAAGGATAGCGCTACCCCGAGCATCTGCCGTCTCGTCAGCCGTTCATGCAGGAATATGGCGGCCAAGCAGGCGGTGATAACCGGGTTTACGGCGGCAAACAGACTCATATTGGTGGCGGTGGACAATTTGACCCCGCTGTACACCAGAAAATTGTGCCCGAAAATGCCGGTCGCAGCCATCGCAAGAATCCCCGGCAGCTGCCGCCGTTGAGGCAGACACTTCGACCCTTCCATACGCCAGACGAGCGCAAGCAATATAGCGCTGACCCAGGCAAAACGAAAAAAAGCGGTGGTAACCGGCGGCAGTTCGCCCACGACGTACTTGGCGGTCACCGCATTACCACCCCACATTACGGCAGTCAGCGTCAGTATAATGACGACACCTTTTTCGGTATGCAGTAAAAAACGCAGCAAACCCCCACCTCCCGGGTGTTGACAAAAGTAACATTATGTTTCAGCTTCTCATATGATGTAGCAGGTAGACAGCAAAAAAATTATACCATCTCTCCATAAAATAATAAAGGAGGATACTAAGGCCTATGGACTGCAAATACCCGCACTGGTATCAAGGCGATGACAACATGGAACCCTGCTGCGACGACTACATGATGAAAGACGTCTGCTGCGACGAGCCCATGGCGTACAAGATGTACGACTTTCATCGCGAAAGCCTCAAAGACCGCATCCTTTGCCTGATTGGCGACGAAGTACTCTTCTCCGTCGACGCCCGTATCTGCGGCAGGGAATCTTTCTGCGGCACTCTCTGCTACGTAGGCTGCGACTTCATCATCGTCAACGTAAATGTCCGCCGCCGTTGTCTGTCAATGCATATTCCCATCAAAATGATCCGGTTTATCGCTCCATTTAAATAACGGCGGCCCGGGCGCTGTCTTCACATCCATTTCGCGGCGGCATAAGATATATCAACTACCCTGTTAGGAGGGGTTGCCGTGAAAAAAAACCGCGATCGCCGACCGATGACGGTGGACGCTGAGCATCTGCGGCGCCTGCATCTTGAAGCCTGCGAGCAGATTGAGCTGCTGCGAACCACCCTGGAAGCCGCCGACCATGCCAGCGGCACCGCCCGGGATACTCTGGACGACATGGCCGTTGACCACTGGAACGGCTACCTCGATGTCCTCCATATGATTACCCTCCATGACGACCTCATGGCGGCCGTCCTAAGCAAGCACGGCATGAGTCTGCGTGACAGCGACAGTTCTGAGCCCGGCCAGGAATACTGCGGCAGCCGTCTGCCCCTTCTACCCCTGCTTTCATCCTTGGGTCGCCGTCACCGCCGCTTTGCCGACGTTTATGGATGGCGGGGGCATCCGATGGGCGATTACCTCAAAGAATCTATGACCGCCGAACGGGAACATATGGCCGAGCTTATTGCGCTGATCCAGGATATACTGTAAAACTGCCTGCGAAGGCAGGTTTTTTTTGTCCGCCCCGGCATTTCCCACAGCCCCTGCCCGGCATGCTGCCATCACCAGGAATCGGGCCGCCGGAAATCGAAATACTAATACAAGCACCTGTAAAGGACTGAAGCCATGTTCACCTTCATCCTCTCCGGCGACGAACGGCCCACGCTTCTGAGCCATCTCCTTCGTAGGCTGAATTTCTCCCTCACCCTACGGCGCAAGCTGAAACGCTGCCCGGACGCCGTCCGCCTTAACGGCAGCTCCGTTCCCTGGCAGACGGTCGTAGCACCGGGAGATGTCCTCACAATAACCTGGCCTGCCGAGAACCATATCGAACCCATTCCTCTGGCCCTAACCGTCTGCTACGAAGACGAGCACCTGCTGGTGGCGGACAAGCCCGCCGGCCTGCTTGTTCACCCGGCCAGCGGCCCGCCTGAACCCACTCTGGCCAACGCCGTCGTCTATCACCTGCGCGCCCGCGGCGAGACCGGCGCCTTTCATCCGGCGCACCGCCTGGACCGCAACACATCCGGACTGATCCTTATCGCCAAGAACCCTTATATTCAGCACCTCCTCTTCGCCGACGGCGGCAAGCCAATCGAACGCACCTACCTCGCCCTTGTCTCCGGCCACCTCCGCCCTGCGGCCGCCGTAATCGACGCCCCTGTCGGCCGCCTTGCCGGCAGCATCATCCAGCGCACCGTCTGCCTCGATGGAAAAGCAGCCTCCACCGCCTACGAAACCGTTGCTGCGGCCGGGCCGCACAGCCTAGTCCGCCTTCGCCTGCTTACAGGCCGGACGCACCAAATCCGTGTCCACCTTGCCCACATCGGGCACCCGATTCTCGGCGACGATCTCTACGGGGGTTCCACCGCCCTTATAGGCCGGCCGGCTCTCCACGCCGCCGCATTAGTCTTCCCTCACCCGGTCGGCGGTCAACGGGTATCGCTCTCCAGCCCCCTGCCTCCGGATATGAACCGCCTGTTGGCTGAGTTGCAGTCAAGACCGGGCTCTGACGATACCGTTGATTAGTGATGCTATTGCTTGAATCTTGTAGCACTATTTTTCTCTGATTTGGAAAATGTGGTATAATTAACGCGGACAATAAGCTAGGAGGGATCTCTATGCCGTTGGTATCGTCAGCGGAAATGTTCAAGAAAGCCTATGGCAAATACGCCGTGGGCGCGTTTAACGTCAATAACATGGAAATTATCCAGGGTATCGTCGACGCCGCCAAAGAAGAACAGGCTCCGCTGATCCTGCAGGTATCTGCGGGCGCCCGCAAATACGCCAAACATATCTACCTCATGAAGCTCGTCGAAGCGGCTGTCGAAGACACTGGGTTGCCGATCTGCCTGCATCTCGACCACGGCGAAGATTTTGAGATTTGCAAAGCTTGCGTCGACGGCGGGTTCACGTCCGTGATGATCGACGGCTCCAAGCATCCTTATGAAGAAAATATCGCCTTGACCAAGAGGGTGGTCGAATATGCCCACGCCCGCGGCGTCACCGTCGAAGGGGAACTGGGCCGCCTCGCCGGGGTAGAGGATGCCGTCAACGTCAGCGCCAAGGATGCCACCTACACCGACCCCGACCAAGCCGCCGACTTCGTCCACCGCACCGGGGTCGACTCGCTGGCCATCGCAATAGGCACCAGCCACGGCGCCTATAAATTCAAAGGTGACCCACAGCTTGATTTCGACCGTCTCGCCAGAATCGCCGCGCTCCTCCCCGGCTTCCCCATCGTCCTCCATGGCGCCTCCACCGTCCTGCCCGAATTCGTCGCCAAGTGCAACACTTACGGCGGCCAGATCAAAGACGCGCAAGGCGTGCCCGAGGAGATGCTTAAAAAGGCGGGCACTATGGGCGTCTGCAAGATCAATATCGACACCGACCTCCGCTTGGCAATGACCGCCAGCATCCGCGAAGCTCTCGCCGAAAATCCCGACAAATTCGACCCCCGCGACTACCTGCGCCCTGCCCGCGAAGCAATCAAGAATATGGTCAAACATAAAATCAAGAACGTCCTCAATGCCAGCAACCGTCTATAGAAAAAACCGGAACCTTGCGGTTCCGGTTTTTTTGCGTTTAGTGAAGCACCCCGCCAAAAATTGCGTATAGACCGTCTTTGTTGGGAGATGTTATGAACAAAAAAGCTTGTGGAAAGGGGATATAGAAAATAATGGACCTCACCGCGCCGCTGGCCAAACTGTCGTCGGATCAAATCGCCGCCATCAAGGACTACGAAGGCGAGCTGGCGAAAAAATTCGGCAATCCGGTTATCCTGCTCGCTTTCGACAAGTGACGACGATAAAGGGCGAAGACGTTTAAGCGTCTTCGCCCTTTATCGTCTTAGAATACGTCTTGTTCCACTTGCCACATTTCATAAAACAGGCCTCTTCTGGCCATCAGTTCGTCGAAATGCCCCTGTTCGGCCACCCGACCCCGGTCGAGAACGACGATTGCATCCATGGCGACAAGTCCTGACATCCGATGAGTTATCAGGATGGTCGTGCGTCCGGTCATGCTGGCCAGCAGCGTGGCCATTAGCGCTTGTTCGTTTACCGGATCGAGGCCCGCGGTCGGTTCGTCGAGGATAACGATCGCCGGCTTTTTGAGCAACACACGGGCCATCGCCACCCGCTGACGCTCACCTCCCGACAGGCAGTGGCCGTTCTCCCCTACAAGCGTTGCCAGTCCTTGCTGCCACTGGTCAATAATCGCCCCCAGGCCGGCATCTCTGGCGGCGGCGGCAACCTCCTTTTCGCCGGCTGCCGGATCGGCTAGGCGGATATTGTCGGCGACGCTGGCGTTGAAAAGATGGTTATGCTGCTCAATGACCCCAGTCGCCGCCCGCACGGCCGCCACACCATATTCTCGTATTTCCCGCCCTCCCAAGAGAATGCTTCCGCTCTGAGGCTCGTAAAAGCGCAGCAACAGCTTGGCCAATGTACTCTTGCCCGCTCCGCTGGCTCCTACAACCGCCACGCGGCTGCCTGCCGGCAACGAAAGAGAAAGCCCGTCAAGCACCCACGGGCCGTCGGGTCGATAACGGAAACAGACATCGCGCAGTTCCAGATCATACGCCGTAAGTGCCTCTTCGCTGGCCGGCTTCTCAACAACCGGTCCGGACGCAAGTACGGAAAAAATGCGCTCGGCCGCCGTCCGGCTTTCGCCCCAGTAACGAAAAGACGCAGTCAGCGGCAGCACCGCCTCGGCCGCCCCTTGGACAAGCAAGGTGAGCGCTCCAAGATAGACGCCGGCGATCTGCCCGCCCCGCACCATCTCGGCCACAGCTAAAAAGACGGCGAAGACCGTAATATTAATCACCAGACCACTGGCGGCGTCGGCCATCCCTGTCAGGTCAGCCGTCCGTCTCTGGGCACGCGCCAGACTATCGCCGGCTTGGGTCGCCCGTTCGAGCCGGCGCTCCGTATCGCCTGCGGCCGCCAGCTCCCGCCAGCCACGCAGGCTGTCAATTACCGCCGTACTTAGCTCGGCTCCGGCGGTCGCCACTTCTCTACCCAGTCCGGTCCCCAAGCGGCAAAATACCAGTGGCAAGGCCACCCCGGCCGCCAGAAACCCGACGATTACCGGATAAATCAGTTGCCCGGCGAATACGCCGAGAAAACATGCCAGGCCGGTCGCCGCCAAAACGGCGATAAGCGGCGGTAGTACTACCCGCAGGTAAAAGAACTGCAGTCTGTCGATATCGGCGACAAGGCGCGCGAACAAATCGGCATCGCCGATCTCGTCGAAGCGGGCAGCAGGCATCTGTTCAAGGGCGGCATACAGGCGTACCCTCAGCCCGCTCAAAAGCCGCAGCGTGGCGTCATGCGCCAGATAGCGCTCCAGGTAGCGGGCTCCGGCCCGCAGCAGTGTGAACAGCCGTATGCCGACAATCGAAACCGATAAGGCGGCGAGCGGCGGCGACAAGGCCGCCATGGCGATAAGATACGCGGCAGTCGCCAGCATTCCTGCCCCCGCCGCCACCGCCAGGAAACCAACTCCCGCCGCAGCGGCCAGCAGTCGCCAGGTAGGGCCGGCCAGTCCCAGAAGACGCCCCAGGCCCTTCATGCCGTTCCCCGGTAGGCGCCCACCAACCGGGAATACACCCCCTGCCTGGCCATCAGTTCCTCATGGCGGCCCTGCTCGTTAACCATGCCATCGGTAAGTACGATGATCGTATCGGCAGTATATACCGTTGTCAGGCGATGGGCGACGACGAGCGCCGTGCGTCCGGCCAGCAGCCTGTCCAGCCCTGCCCGCACCGCTTTCTCCGTCCGGGGATCGAGCCCGCTCGTAGCCTCATCGAGAATAATCACCGCCGCCTGGCGGTAGAAAGCGCGGGCGATGGCGATACGCTGCGCTTCGCCGCCGCTCAGGGCCAAACCTCCCTCGCCAATAAGCGTGTCATATCCTTGAGGCAGACGGCTGATGAATTCATGCGCCTCGGCTGCCTCTGCCGCCGCCGCCACCTCGGTCAGCAAACCCTCGCTGCCCTGCCGAATATTGTCGGCCACCGTGCCGGCGAAAATATACGGAGACTGGGGGATATAGGCGACACGGCACAGCCAGTCTTCCCGGCGGATGCGCCCAAGATCCTGCCCGTTAACGCGGATACTTCCCCGCGAAGGCGCGGCAAATCCCAGCAGCAGGTTAACTACCGTGGTTTTGCCGGCGCCGCTCGGCCCAACCAGCGCCACCCGCTTGCCGGCGGGAATGGCGAAAGACACATTTTGCAGCGCTGGTTGATCGCGCCCGGGATAGCTGAAGTCAACGGCAGTCAATTCCACCGTTATAGCTTCGCCTGCTGTCCAGGGGAGCACGCCGAAAACGTTTGCCGGCAGCGGCTGCGCCAGTAGGCCGAAAACGCGCTCGGCAGCGGCGATGGCGGCTGCTCCGGCGTGGAAATGGCTGCCAAGCAGCCGGAAAGGCAGATAAAACTCCGGCGCCAGCAGCAAGATAAAGAAGGCTCCCTCAAAGCCGATGCCGCCGTACAAAAGCTTTAAGCCTATAGTCACCGCCACCAGCGCGACACTGATTGTTGACAAAAGTTCAAGGGAAAGCGCTGACAGGAATGCGACCCTCAGCACTCCCATAGTCTGCCGCCTGAATTCCTCGCTGTAAGCGAAAATAATTTTCGTCTGCTCGCGGCTGCGACCGAAAAGCTTCAGAGTCGTAAGCCCTTTCACCACATCGAGAAAATGGCCGCTCAGCCTGCCGAGCACCTGCCAGCGCTTTTTGTGCAGTTCACCCGCCCAGCGGCCGATCAGCACCATCATCACCGGGATAAGCGGCGCCGTCGCCAGCATGATGAGGGCGGCCGTGCCGTCGATAGGGGCCACGACCGCCAGCACGAGCAGCGGTACGGCCACAGCCACCACCAACTGCGGCAGATAGCGAGCGAAAAAAGCGTCGAGACTTTCCAAGCCTTCACCCAAAAGGTTGGCCAGTTCTCCAGTCCTCTCCGCCCCACCATGCACAGGTCCCAGAGCGGCCAGATGGGCCAGCAATCGCCTCCTGAGTCCGGTTATCACCGTTTGCGCCAAGCGGCTGCCGACAGCCTCGATTAACCATACGACGGCCGCCCTTGTCACCATTAGCGCCACCAAGGAATAAATCCAAGGCGCCAATTCGTTGACGCCCACTCCTTTTCGGAACACGCCGTCTACAAGGTGCGCGAAAACATATGCCTGGGCAACCGCCGCGCCGCCCGCGGCCACGCCGGCGCCTGTCAGCAGCGCTAGCAGACACCCCTGCTTTTTCCCCTCTTGCCACAAGTCGCGGTGAAACATCGTCGCCCCCCAGACGGAAAAACCGTGACCTAACTTGAGGATGGTCACGGTCGTTTTTGTTTAATATTCGAGGTCGCGGAGCGTTACCCTCTTACGGAAAATCCAGTATGACCAGGCCTGGTAGACCAGCACAACCGGCACCAGCAGTCCGGCGGCGATGGTCATCACCTTCAACGTGAGCGGGCTGGATGACGCATTGGCTACCGTAAGGCTCCAATCGGGATTAAGGCTGGATACCATCAGACGCGGAAAGAGGCCCCAGAAGAAGGCTACCGTCGTAAGCACTATGGCCAGCCCGCTGGCTACGAACGCCCCCCCTGTGCGGCCGACCCGCATGGCAAGGTAACTGAGAACGAAAGCGCCCACGGCCGCCCAAAGGCTGATGCCCGCGCCGATGCTGGCGAAAAGGTCGGTATATATGTAGGTCAAGCCTACCAACACCAGACAAGCAGCCGCGGTAAAGCAGCCGATCACGAGCGCCGCCCGGCGGGCCCGCTCCGCCAAAGCATCCTCCAATTTTAGAGTAAGATAGGACGCCCCGTGGTATACGAACACCAGGAGAAATGCGGCGCCCCCCACCAGCGTATACGGGCTCAGCAGGTCAAAAAAAGTTCCTACGTAATTCATTTTGGCGTCGATGGGCACTCCTTTTATGAGGTTAGTCACCGCCACACCCCACAGCAGGGCTGGCACCAGGCTGCCGGCGAAAATCAGCCAATCCCAGGTGCTGCGCCAGGCAGGGGCGGACTGTTTGCTGCGAAAATCGAGGCCTACCCCTCGGACGATGAGGGCGACGAGCATCAGGAACAGCGCCAGGTAAAAGCCGCTGAACAGCGTGGCGTACACATGGGGAAAGGCGGCGAACAACGCTCCCCCGGCCGTTATCATCCAAACCTCGTTACCGTCCCACACCGGGCCGATCGATCCGATAATGAGGCGCCGCTCGCTGTCACTGCGTCCCAAGAAGGGCAGCAAAACGCCCACACCATAGTCGAATCCCTCCAGGAAAAAGAAACCGATAAACAAAACTGCGACCAGCACAAACCAGATAACACTCAGGTCCACAGCTCCACCCCCTTGCCTTCAGCCGGCTCAGCCGTTTCAACCGGTGCCGCCGGCCCCTGTTTGGCGAACTTGCCCATCAGATATACTCCTATCACGGCCAGCACCCCATACACGATCGTGAAACCGATAAGCGTAATCCAAATACTTGTCGCCGATACTGTCGGCGACACCGCCTGCTCCACACGCTGCAGGCCGAAAACAATCCATGGCTGCCGCCCGGCCTCGGCCACATACCAACCGGTAGAGTTGGCGATATACGGCACGGCAAGGGTGGCCACCGCAGCCTTTAGTAACAGCGGCTTATTCTCCAGTGTACCGCGCCGCCAGAAATAGGCGCACAGGATGGTCACCGCCAGCAGCCAGCCGCCGGCCGCAACCATAACCCGAAAACTCCAAAAAACCGATGGCACATCCGGCACATAGGAGCCGGGACCGAACCGCTTTTCGCTCTCCTGCTGGAGGTTCTTGATACCCTTCACCTCGCCGGTCGGCGAGTTGTGAACCAGGAGCGACAGGCCGCCGGGGAAACTGACCTCCCCGCGGTTCTCCTGCTTCTTGCTGTCGATGGCGGCAAAAAGCGTGAACGGTGCTGGGTCGGCCGTCTCCCAGAGGGCCTCGATAGCCGCCAGCTTCATCGGCTGGACCTCAGCAAGAACCTGGGCCTGGCGGTGACCGGTGGCGGCCACCAGCAGACTCGCGGCCAAAGCACAGATAAGTCCCATTTTGAAGGATGGCCGGAAAAACTCCACCTGGCTGCGCCGCAGCAAGTGGTAGGCGCTCACGGCCATTACGAAGACGCCACCGGTCACCAGCCCTCCCAGAACGGTATGGGGGAACTGATTCCATACGTACGGATTGGTCAGCAGAGCAGCAAAATCACTCATTTCCGCCCGCCCGTTGCGCAACACATATCCAACCGGCGCCTGCATAAAAGAATTCGCGACCAGTATCCAAAAAGCCGAAAGATTGCTGGACAATGCCACAATCCAGATGGCGGCGGCGTGCAGCCCCTTAGACAGGCGATTCCAGCCGAATATCCATATACCAATAAAGGTAGATTCAAGGTAGAAAGCGGTGAGAGCCTCAAGCGCCAGCGGCGCTCCGAAAATATCACCCATGAAACGGGAGTACTCCGACCAGTTCATGCCGAACTCGAACTCCTGCACCAGGCCGGTTACCACCCCAAGGGCAAAGTTTATTAGAAATAATTTCCCCCAGAACTGGGCCATTTTCTTGTATAGCTCGTTGCCGGTGCGAACGTAAACCGTTTCCATCGCCGCCACCAGCAGCGACAAACCTAATGTCAGCGGCACGAACAGAAAATGGTAGGTTGAGGTGATCCCAAACTGCCAACGGGCTAACAAAAGTTCATCCATTCTTTCCCCTCCTTGTCAAATGACTTCCGGAAAATACCTAGGAATTAGTTGTGGCGCTTATTCTCAGCCAGCAATGCCGCCAGATTCGCCTGCCTGAGCCCGTCGACCAGCTGATCCTGCAGACTTGCCAAGGCGGCGTGCACCGGGCACTCTTCCGTACAGTGCTTGTTGCAGGCCTCTCTCTCCTCCAAACAGCGATGAAAGACAAGCTTTCCTTCCATAGCAATTACAATATCCAGAAGGCTGATATCGGCAGCCGGCCGGGCAAGAGCAAAGCCGCCCACCGCACCGCGATGGGAACGTAGCAGACCGGCCTTACTGAGAGGACGCGTTATCTTCTGGAGAAAGTGGGGAGGAATAGCCTCGCTTGCCGCCAATGCCTGGGTACTGACGATCGAGCCGGGCGGCAGCTTCGCCAAATGGAGCAACGCCCGGAATGCATAATCAGTCGCTTGATTGAGCTGCACGTAATACCTCCTTCATAATATACTATACCAGTATGGTTTTATTTAATTTTACCATTTGAGATTTTAAATATCAATACTCTTGAAAGCGATTTTTCTGAAAATTACGAGCTGACGCCTGCCGCGCCAGCTCCTACAAGCAGACAAAACCCGCTCGTTATAAACGAGCGGGTTTTTCCAACCGGCGCCTACCTATCCTCCCAGGCCGTTTCCAGCCAAGTACTTTCGGCGTATGTGGGCTTAACTG
>JAEZJM010000015.1 GCA_023415775.1 Bacillota bacterium
CTCTATGTTAACATAACCTCGGCGGTTCTGTCAACATTCAGTTTCTGGTAATCTTGCCGTCGCTTGCCTTGCCTGGTCTTTTGCACCAGCTCCGCTTGCGGCGACTTTGTTATATTAACACGTCCCGGAGGGCCGTGTCAACAGGTATTTATTGGTTTCGCGCTGTTGCTCCGCTTAGAGAGGCGCTTTATTAATATATCATATCAGCAGCTAATGCTCAACTGCCGTAAACGGCGATTATCGGATGGTCGCGGCCAAATTTTTACGTATGTTTACAGCTTTGATTATATGCTTGTATATGCTAAATTATGCTCGTGCTTGGATAAATAATTAGCCTGCCTTTTTTACAGGCAGGCTTTTTCTGACTACCAGAAGGTCCTCGGCATGATGCGCTCCAGGGGCCAGACCGGGTTGCCGACGGCGTCGGCGGGGCCGATTTTGTCGGCGATTTCCTGGACGGCGGAAGTGGCGACAACGGACAGCCCGAGTATTTTGGCTGCTTCTGAGACGCCTATGGCGCCTTTTTGGACGATGTCGACGGTGGTTTCTTCGGCCATGTGGGTGTTGTTGAGGAGGGCGTCGACCCGTCCTAATGTGGCGACGTATTCGAGGATGTTTTCGACGGTGGAGGTGAAGGGGCGCGACATGTTGATGACGGCGATTATTTTAAGGAAGGGATTGTCGAAGGCTCCTTCGATGAGGTTGAATATCCGCGCGCCATGAACGCCGTAGCCTACGTCCATGATGATGTTGCCCGGACGCCGGAGTACCCAGCGCATGGAGCCTTTGATAACGCTGCCGGCTTCGCCCAGGCCGACGGTGTCCCGCGTTTCCCAGGCGACGACGTTTATGCCCATGGCTTCGAGTTCTTTTTTGATCGGACGGATGGTGTATACGGGTTCGACGGTGTCGAGGTCGACGAGTGTGACCGGCAGACCGCGCCGGCACAGGTCGATAGCCCGGTTGACGGCGTTTTCGCTTTTGCCGCTGGCGTATTCGCCGACGTATGCTTCGATGATGGGTTCCATGTTTTCACCTCTTGTCCATGAAAGGGCACTTCATACCCGGGGACCAGGTATCAAGTGCCTTGTGCGTCATTTTCTATAGTCTATCATATGGATGGGAAAAAAACCAATCAGGCGACAAATAATTTGAAGAGGATGAGCAGGACGACGCCTGGTATGCCGAGAAAGCCGGCGATGAGGGCGGTGATGGGGTTGATGGCGATGGCGAAGCCGAAGTGCCCGCCGATGAAATTGACGATCCAGAGCATGATGCCGCCGATGATGGCGTTGTAGACAAGTTTGAGGATGAGCTTGATGGGCATGAGGAAAAGCCGCCCGATGAGGTAGAGCAGAAAGATCCCGAAGACAAAAGCGATAATGACGTTCCAGTCCCAGGCGAGTCCGGGTATGCTCGGCATACTCATTCTCCTTTCGGCAGGTGCCTATCCCTATTGTAAACGAGATTACCCGTCCTGTCATGCGCCGGGTTATCTTCCTTACAATATATCTACGGCACGTCCTAAGTATGCCAAAAAAACGAGGCTGTTTGCGTTTTCAAACAGCCTCGTCCCTGTCAGCAGTATTTTGTGTTGGTGACGCCCTCGCTGCGGGCTCTTTTCAGCAGGTATATGTATTTCTTTTCTGCTGCCTGCATGAGGTAGACGGCGTGGTCGACAAGGTCGCTGTCGGATACGGAGTTGTAGTAGTGCTGGGCGGCCAGCCACTCGCGCCTAGCCTGCTCGACGACGTCGGCGAGGGCGGGCATGGGGGCGGCGGGGCATGGGTCGCTGTCGACCAGGTTGGCAAACAGCCGTTTCGTCCAGGAGATTTTCATTGTCTTCCCCTCCCGGTAATATTATTACCAGAAAGAGGGGGATTTATTCCTATTTTTTGTCCCGCATTTTCTCAGGCTACATTTCGCGGCGGTTTTCGAGCGCCTTGGACAGCGTGACTTCGTCGGCGTATTCGAGGTCACCGCCCACCGGCAGGCCGTGGCCGATGCGGGTGACTTTGACGCCGAGGGGTTTGAGGAGTCTGGCGGTGTACATGGCGGTGGCCTCGCCCTCGACGTCGGGGTTGGTGGCCATTATGACTTCCTGGGTTGCGCCGTCCTTTATGCGGGCGAGCAGTTCTTTGAGGCGCAGTTCGTCGGGGCCGACGCCGTCAAGGGGCGACAGCGAGCCGTGGAGAACGTGGTAGCGGCCGCGGTATTCCCGCGTTCTCTCCATGGCGGCGACGTCCTGGGGTTCTTCGACGACGCAGATGAGGCCGGTGTCGCGCGTGTCGCTCCCGCAGATCTGGCAGGGGTCGCAGTCGGTCAGGTTGAAGCAGACCGAGCAGTAGCCGATTTTCTCTTTGGCTTCAATGATGGCCTCGGCGAGGTCACGGCTCTGTTGCCGGTCCATGGCCAGCACGTGGTAGGCCAGCCGGGTCGCGGATTTGGGCCCGATGCCCGGCAGCCTGCGGAATTGTTCGACCAGTCTGGCGAGGGGGGCGATGTGCGGCATTTAAAACATCCCCGGTATTTTCATGCCGCCGGTCAGCTTGCCCATTTCCTGGGCCATCATGTCGTCAACTTTCTTGAGTGCTTCGTTGACGGCGGCCATGATCATATCCTCAAGCATTTCGATGTCCTGCGGGTCGGCGGCGGCCGGGTCGATTTTGATGGACAGTATTTGTTTTTCGCCGTTGACGACGATTTTTATCGCGCCGCCGCCGGCGGTGGACTCGAGAGTCCTGGTTTTGAGCTCCTCCTGCAGTTTGGCCATGTCGGCCTGCAGTTTCTGCACTTTTTTCATCATGTTGGCCATGTTGCCCATGTTGCCGAACATCGATCAGACCTCCTCGTTCTTTTCCTCTTTGATTATTTTGCCGCCGAAGATTGCCAGGGCCTGGCTCAAGGCCGGGTGCCCTTCGCCGGGGGCCGCGGGTGCGCCGCCCGCGACTGCGGACGGCGGGGACGCGGCCGGCGACGGCGGGACGGTGGCGGCCACACAGCTCAGCTTCACCGGGTGACCGGTGATCTGGGCGAGGCTTTTTTCGACGATCTGGCGGTAGTCTTCCTTGTCGCTGCGTTCTTTGGCGAACGAGGATGCGAATTGTACAGTCGCCTGGCTGTCGGTTAGGGATACTATTTCGCCTTGGGAGACGCAGGCGTGGACGGAGCGTTTGCCGCCGGCGACGAGTTCTTTGAGGACGGCGTCCCAGATTTCCTTGGGGCTGACGCCAGCCGGCAGGGCCGGTGCGGCCGGCTTGGGTTCGGGAGCCGCCGGCGCCGGAGCTGCCGCGGCGGCGGCTGGCGGCGGGGCGGCCTGCGTTGTCGGGGCGGGGCGCGGCTGCACGGTGGACGTGGGGGCCGGACGGGCAGGCCGGGCGGCACCGCCGCTGGCGAGGACGGCTTCGAGGGCGGCGACCCGCTCGGCGAGGGCGGCCAAGTCGCCTTCGCCTTCGCGGCGGCAGACGGCGAGCAGGGCTATTTCGGCGGTGATGCGCGGCTCGACGGCCCATTTGGCTTCGTTGGCCGCGTTTTGGAGCAGTTGGATCATCCGCACGAGTTCGTCATGGCTGAAACGGGCGCTTTGGTCGGCGAGTACGGCCCTGTCGTCGCCGTATGTGTCGAGGCCGGCCGTTTCGGGGGCGGCCTTGTATATCATGAGGCTGCGCCCGTGCTGGGCAAGCTCTAGGAGGAGCTGCCGGACGTCTTTGCCGAGAGCGATGAGTTCTTCGAGGGTGAGCAGCACGGCTGACGCATCCCGCGCGGCCATGGCTTCGGTCAGCCGCCAGACCCATTCGTGGCCGACGAGGCCGAGGAGGCCGCGGACGGCGTCGGCGCCGATCGGACCGTCGCCGAGGGCGGTGCACTGGTCGAGGATGCTGAGGGCGTCGCGCAGGCCGCCGTCGGCGTGCAGGGCGATGAGGCGCAGCGCTTCGGCGGTAATGTCGAGGCGACTGTCGGCCGCGACGACGGCGAGGCGTTTTTCAATATCCGTTACCGGGATGCGGCGGAAGTCGTACCGCTGGCAGCGGGAGTGGATGGTGGCCGGTATTTTGTGCGATTCGGTGGTGGCGAGCACGAAAACGACGTGGGCGGGCGGCTCTTCAAGGGTTTTGAGGAGGGCGTTGAAGGCTTCCGGGGTTAACATGTGTACTTCGTCAATTATGTATACTTTGTAGCGTCCCTCGACCGGCGAGAACTTGACGGCCTCGCGAAGGTCACGGATTTCGTCGATGCCGCGGTTGGAGGCGGCGTCGATTTCGAAGACGTCCATCGAGATGCCGGCAGTGATGCGCTCGCAGTTCGGGCACTTGTTGCAGGGCGTCGGGGTGGGCCCGTGGACGCAGTTGAGGGCTTTGGCGAGGATTTTGGCGGTGCTGGTTTTGCCGGTGCCGCGGGGGCCGGCGAATAGGTAGGCATGGGCGACTTTGTTGGCGGCGATGGCATTTTTCAGGGTCGTATTGATATGTTCCTGGCCGATCAGGTTGTCGAAGTCCTGCGGCCGCCATTGGCGGTAGAGTGCGACATATGCCATGAACCGACACCTCCATAACAGGTGAATAGATTCCACACGCGTCCCGGCATTCCCTTTCAGAGCCGGCGGCCAAATACAAGAAAAGCAGCCCAGGGAGGCTGCCGTTTTCAGATAACATCGGCCCAAGGCAGCCGTCAGGCTCCCTCGCGGCACATAAGAATTGTCACTTACCGTTGCTTCCTTCCGGACCTGGCGGGGTTCATGAGTTCCTATTGCGCAAGACCCAACGGCTACCGTGGGCCGAC
>JAEZJM010000008.1 GCA_023415775.1 Bacillota bacterium
ACCCGAACCCGAGCCTGAACCCGAACCCGAGCCTGAACCCGAACCCGAACTCGAACCAGTACTATCCACTCTTGACATTGATCTGGAGCTTAGCCTTATCGCCGCTTCCGAGCCTGCCCCGGACGGCGACCTGGCTGATAAAGAGGAAACGCCGCTGGTCATCCTGCCGCCTGCTGCACCTGCCGCCGCGGTTGACTCTGAGCCGCACGCGGACACCAACCCCGAGGCAGAGGCTGAGGCTGAGGCCCTCGCCGAAACGGCTGACGAGGCCGCCGGCCCCGGTGAAGTAACCGCTGATCCTCTGGCCGCTTTCGCCTTCGCCGACGACATTTCTCCCGAGCCGTCCCCGGAAAGCGATTCGCCTGCAGATATCCAGCAAACGGATGCTGTCGACGCTCCCGAAAACGATATCCAGCCGATGGAGGCGAATGAAGTGACAATCCCGTCGCACCCCGCCTCGGATAGCCTCGACGACCTGATGGACTTTGCCTTCACCGAGAAGGAGTCCGGCCGCCATCAGCAGGCTCTCGACGCTTTCCGGCGCGCCCTGCGCCTCTATCGTTTCAGTGAAGCTGCTCCGTTCCTGGCGATCGAAATCGCCAACCTGCTAAAGAACAAGGGATCATACGACGAAGCGATCGCCGTGCTCTCCGAAAGCCGCAGCCTTCTGGCGCTGCTGGAAAACGAGGCCCTCGACCAGGAGTTCGTCGTCACGATCGCCTACCTGCGCATCGTCAAGAACACCCTGCTGCAAAAGCGGGTGGGTTATCTGCCATTCAGCCGGATTCCCGCGGACATCAGCCGCGAAATCGACGCCGAGTTCCGCGAATGGCGTAATTTAGCCTAGTACTGATAATTTTTTGGGAGGAATACGGATGAAAAAAAGTGTCGACATTCTCGGTTTGCCGGTAATCAGCATCAGCGAGGGCCTTGAACTCGGTACGGCCAAGAGCCTCGTAATCAACCCCGCCCAAGGCGCGGTTGCCGCGCTCGTCGTCGACGACGGCAAGTGGTATCTGGGCGCCAAACTGCTTCCCTTCGCCGCCATCGCCGGCCTTGGCGAATCGGCGATCACCGTCGAAAGCGCCAGCAACATCGTGCCGGTCAGCGGCGCCCCGGATCTTGAGAAGCTCCTCGCCGCCGGCGTCACTGTCATCGGCGCCAAAGTTCTTACCAAAACCGGCCGTATCCAGGGCAAGATTACCGAGATTGCCGTCGACGCCGCCGGCAAAATCGTCAATTGCGAGATAGCAGAGGCCGACGGCGGTATTGCGCACATCCCGACCCAACGCGTCTTCACCTTCGCCAAAGATGTCGTCATCGTTGCCGACGGCGATGCCGCCGTACCTGCCGCCAAACCGGCCGAAGCTCCTCCGGCGGCCGCCCCGGTGGCCGCCCCGGCTGCCGCCGCGCCTGCCCAGGCCGCCGCAGACGACGACTCGGCAAAGAAGTTTGACGACAAGCAACGCAAATACCTGCTCGGCAAAAAAGCCAACCGCCGCATCGAAACCGACAACGGCGTGGTCATCGTCGAGCAGGGCGGCGAAATCACCGAGGAAGTAATCCAGAAAGCAAAGCTGGCCGGAAAGTTCGTCGAGCTTTCGATGAGCATCTAGCAACCGAGCCCCCCGCACCGCGGGGGTTTCCTCTCTCTACATCCTCTCTGACGATTGGAAGTGCCTGCCGTGCAGCCAACGACAACTAAACCTGTCGCCAAGAACATCATAATCTTTCTCGGCGTTATCGTGCTTTTCAGCATCATCGGCACCGTGACGCTTAATGCCGCCTTCACCGTCACCGATGACGTCTATGGCGGCGTCCGGGTAGGTGATATTGATGTAGGCGGCCTGACACTGTCAGCGGCGGAAAAAAAGATCGCCGCCGCCTTTGATGACTGGACGAAGCACGCACCTATCACCCTTGTCTATCAAGACAAGAGCTGGACAATAGCGGCCAGCGAAATCGACCTGTCCATCGATGCCGCGACATTGGCCAAAGAAGCCTACGCCGTCGGCCGGACAGGCATCATCTTCCAGCAGCTGCAGGAAAGATACCTTGCCATCAATCGCGGGCATGTCATCCCGTTGGCCGTCGGTTACAGCGCCGACAAACTCCACGCCCGCGTGACCGCTATCGCCGCTGCCATCGACCGCGAGCCTCGCAACGCCTCCCTCAAGGTGGTCGCCAACTTCAGCGTCACCCGCACGGCTGACGCCATCGGGCTTAAAGTCGATATCGCCAAAACACTTGCCGATATCTCCGCCGGCTTGAGCGCCAAAATACCCTTCAAGCAGCCGTTGACCGTAGCCGAGCTGAAACCGTCTATTACAGCCCGCGATCTCGAAGGCATCGACGGTGTCGTCGGCTCCTACACCACCCAGTTCAGCCTCGAAGACAAAAACCGCTCCGAAAACATCGTCATCGCCGCCAAGCACGTTAACGGCGTCATCGTGAGGCAGGGAGAAATATTCTCCTTCAATACCAATGTCGGCCCCCGCCTTGCCCAAAACGGCTACAAGATCGCCCCCGTATTCATCAACGGCAAGCTTGTTCCCGACTGGGGCGGGGGAGTGTGCCAAGTGAGCAGCACTCTTTACAACGCCGCGCTCTTGGCCGATATGAAGATTGAAGAGCGTACGCCGCATTTTAGGCCGCCGGCCTATGTGCCGCTGGGTCAGGACGCCACCGTCGCCGACAACTACCTCGACTTCAAATTCCGCAACACCTCGGGCCACAACATCTATATCCTCAGCGACGTCACCGGCGACCAGATCAACATCCACATCCTTGGCCGCCTACAGTCCAACCCGCCGGAAATTCAAATCGTCGCCGCCGACAAAAAGGTCTGGGAACCCAACACCGTTATCAAACAAGACCCCAAGTTGGAGCTTGGCAAGGAAGTCGTCGAAGTGGAAGGGCAGAAGGGCTTCCATATCAGCACCTACCGCGTCAAGTACGCCTCCTCCGGTCGCGAGACCGGCCGCGAGCTTCTGGCCACCGACGAATACCAGCCTGAGGACCGAGTGGTGAGGGTCGGCACAAAAACCCCGGCTCCGAAAAAATAGTCCCCGCTTACCGGGGCATAAAAACGGCGTTCAGCCGTTTTTATTTTTCCGGCTGGAGGATGAACTGGCGTCAGCGCCGAACTATGGTAAGATAAGCCACAACGGGGGAAAAAGCATGTCCGATGCAATCAGTCTGGTAATCGGCCAACCGCTCCAGATCAAATCTCTTACCCCTAGGGCCACCCAACCTTTCACTTCGCGGATCGTCGCTGAGACTTCCCACACCATCACCATCAGCATCCCCTACGACCAGGGCCGGATAATCCTCCTGCCGGTCGGAAGCCGCCTGGAAATAACCGTTACCCAGGGGCTGCAAGACCACGTCTTCACCGGCGAAATCCTCTCCCGCGATCTGGAGGAAACCAAAACCTACACCCTGATGCGCCCCCAGGCCATATCACGCGCCGCCGCCCGGACAGTAACGGAAGGCATGTCCCGGGTCATCGCCGTCACCAGCGGCAAAGGCGGTGTCGGCAAAACCACCTTCACCATCAATCTTGCCATCGCCCTCGCGGCGCAAAACAAAAGGGTTTTCATCATCGACGCCGACCTCGGCACCGCCAATGTCGACGTGCTGCTGCGCCTGAGCGCCAAATACAACATCACCCATCTCCTGTCAGGCGACAAGAGCCTCCTCGACATCGCCGTCCCGGCGCCCGGCAACATTGCCGTCATACCCGGCGGTTCCGGCCTTCAGGCCCTCACCCAGATGACCGAGACCCAATTCAGCCGTCTCATCGCCAGCTTCAACCAGCTAGACGGCCTGGCCGATATAATCCTCCTCGACACCGGCGCAGGCATCTCCCGCGATGTCTCGAACTTCCTCCTCGCCGCCGACGAAACGATAATCGTCACAACCCCCGAACCCCACGCCATCACCGACGCTTACGCCATCATCAAGGTCACCCACAACCTCGCCTGTCAGACCAAGCAGATGCTGATCGTCAACCGTGCGGAGAACCAACAGGAAGCCGACATGGCCGCCAGCCGGCTGCTGGGAACGGTCGGCCGTTACCTGGGACGGGAGATTGAGTACATCGGCTACATCCAGGACGATCCGCTCGTCAGCCGTAGTCTCAAACAGCAGCAGCCCTTCCAGTTGGCCAGCCCCCAGTCCGTCCCGGCCCGCAACATCAGCGCCATAGCCGCCAGGCTGCTCAATAAACCCGTTCCGGCGCCATCCGGCATGACAGGGTTCATCAGTAAAATGTTCTCCCTCATGAGAGGCAAATAAGCTCTTTTAATCAACATAATGTGTGCGTCTGCCGATAAATACAAAAAGAGGGCCATAGCCCTCTTTTTGTATTACCTCAATGTATTTGGCGGAAAACGCCGATAACTTTGCCGAGAATCGCCACCTCGCGGGAGATAATCGGCTCCAGGTAATCGTTCTCCGGCTGCAGCCGGACATGGTCCTTCTCGCGGAAAAACCGTTTGACCGTAGCCTCATCCTCACCGACCATCGCGACAACGATCTCGCCGTTGCGTGCGGTATCCTGATCCCTCACCAGCACATAGTCGCCGTCTAGGATGCCGGCGTTGATCATGCTGTCGCCCCGCACAACCAGCATAAAAACATTATCGCGCCCGACCAGTTCGGTGGGGAGGGGGTAAGTCTCCTCGATATTTTCCATCGCCAGTATCGGCTGGCCGGCCGTTACCCGGCCCACGAGCGGCACTTGCGTCAGTGCCTTCTGCTGCCGCCAGGGGGTCTCCGCGAGAACGTCGATCGCCCGCGGCTTGGTCGGATCGCGACGGATAAAACCAAGTTCCTCGAGTTTCGCCAGGTGGCTATGGACGGTGGAACTGGAGCTCAGTCCGACCGCTTCGCCGATTTCCCGCACCGACGGCGGATAACCCTTGGCCCGCACCATATCTTTAATATACGCTAAAATCTGCTTTTGCCGAGAACTTAAAAAGCGTTCCTTGGTCATAGGCTCATCTCCCGCTACAGATTTACGTAACCTTGTTGATATCAATTATAACAGCTATTGGTAAAAAACGCAAACATCTGTTCGAATTTTTTCAGCAAACCCCTTGACCGAACATATGTGCCATGATATTATTAAGGCGAACATATATTCGGGAGGGCGTCGCCATGATAAAGCGTAAACTCAACTCTGAATCCCTCATCAAAATTGCCATGGTCGTCTTGTTCCTTTTCTACGCCTGGTCTGCCGGCGCCGGCGTCGACGCCAGCAGCCCATCCGGCGAAGGCAAATACCAACTCGTGCAAGTCGCCGGCGGAGACACCGTCTGGTCGATAGCCGCCCGCGCCGCCAGCGACAAAGATGACATCCGCAATGTCGTCTTAGCAATAAAAAAAGCCAACAACCTCGATAATAACGTCCAAATCCATCCCGGTCAGATGCTAAAAGTGCCGGAAAAAAAATAAACGATCGTCGTTTGCAGCGTCCCCTTAATGCGGTGGACGCTTTGTTTTTATATTGCGCAATTCGACAAAAACCCGTTATTTTGAAAATATTTTTACATTATTACACAATAATGTAAAATATGACAAAATATGCAGCAGGAATCCGTCATATCACCGCGAATAAACGGATTTGGGAAACGGCTATGTTGTCCAAACGCGCCTGTTTTCAGATTTTGCACAGCGGTGATTAAATGTTTCAATCTTTCCCCTTGGCCCGGCGAGCGTATCTTCTCATGGTAATCTTCGTCACTATTCCTTTTGCTTTTCTAGCTTTCCAGCACGCCCAGTACGCCAAGCAACAGCTCCTCAATGAAAAAAAACAGGCCCTGCTCACGATCGCCACCATCCTTGAGCAGCGTTTCCCCGATTCTTTCGACATTACTGCCGACGAATCCGGGGTATTTTCCGTCGTTGAAAAGCGCCGCATCCTGTACGCTAAACTGCAGCCGATCCTCAGGGAGGTTGCCATCAAGTGGCCAGGCTACGGCTTCGGTTATTACGATAAGGATTTGCATATCGTCGCCCTCATTCCAGAGGATCCTCGGCTCCTGGGAGAACCAACTGATGATGAAACGCTGCAAGTATATAAAAGCAAACACACCGAAACCGTTTACATCAGCAACGGCTTCGCGCAGGGCGGCGCTGACATCCTGAGCGTCAATTACCCGCTGTACTACCGCGGCGAAATCATTGGCCACATTTGGGCAAACGTGAAGGGCAAAGACATTCAGGCGGCATATTATGCCGGGCTAGGCAAAACACTAGGCTTGCTGGTGATCATCCTGTTGGTCATCCTCACTGGCGTATGGTGGCTGATCTGGAACAACAACTGCTCGCTCGCCATGCTGGCCGAACACATAAAACAAGGCGGGGAGGAAGAAGACTACTTTCGCGACTTCCCGCAAATAAAGCCGCTGCTGGACACCGTCGCCGATCTCAGACAACGGCTTAGCAACGAATACGTAGCCCAGGTGCGTGTCACGGCTGAAATAGCGCGCCTTGATCGCCTGAACCTCATCGGCGAGATGGCTACCGGCGTCGTCCACGAAATACGCAACCCGATGACGGTTATCAGGGGTTATATCCAGCGGATGATGCTCAAGGCCGATACCGCGCAGACCGCACAGTACGCTGTCATTATCGAGGAAATCGACAACATGAACCAAACACTGACCGCATTTCTTACACTGGCCAAAAACAGGCGGGTAGAGATAGGATTACATAACATTAACGGCATAATCGATAATCTCATGCCGCTTATCGAGGCGGATGCAAATAAAGCAGGGGTTCAAGTGGAATTTAGCCCCGCAGAGCGCCCCCTCATGGTCTACGCCGACGACAAAGAAATCCGCCAGTTAGTGCTCAACCTCGCCCGCAACGCCATCGAAGCGACACCGGCCAAAGGAATGCTATCTGTAAGCACGGCACTGAACAACAAAGCGGTCCGCCTTACCGTCGCCGATACCGGCGAAGGAATAGCTCCCTGGAACATCGAGAAGATATTCGACCCGTTCTTTACAACGAAAGATACCGGCACCGGACTAGGGCTGGCGATCTGCAAGAGCATCATCGACAGACATCACGGACGCATCGATGTTCATTCCCGCCGCGGGACAGGTACGGTCTTCACCGTCGAACTACCGGTCGTCGCCTGAGAAAACCCGTTATTTTCGATCTGCGCGCCGCATCGCCACAGACTTTCATGCGGGGCCTATTTTTTCCGCCATTTTTGCGTCCGATAATATCTATTATGTTAATTAACGATGAATGAGGGCAAATTTGTGCCCAAATTTTCCTCGAACAACAGCGCATCCATTGGCAAGGGTACTGCGCGGCACTCCCCTCGCCAACGTATGCGTTACTTAAACATAATATATGTTATGCGACTTGCATGGACGTTCCCCTGCTGTATGATGCCACCGCTCCGCGTTGGCTGATGGACGTTTTACCTCATTCACCCGCCTGGATTGAAGAAGTCTTGAATTGCCTAGGTGCGAACGTACCAACCCCTCACAAAAAACGGCTTAAAACGGCTCCTACGAGGTCGTGTTAAACCCACATCCCGCGCCACGCCTGGACTGTGGGGTTTTCCACATTAGCCACGAATGTATTCGGTGTAATGAATGTTTTGGGTAATTCGGTTCGTATGTGGCTGACCTGGCTCGTCAATCTGTTTGCTCTGAAGCGTTGCTGGCGTCAGGTTTCCCCTGTCTGCTTCATGGCAATCTTGTACTCCACTGCGAATAACATTGGGCGGCTGTCACAAAACAGCGAAAATAAGGGTTAAACCTGCCACGTCATTCGGCAGAAATCCCCCTTCCGCTCTCTCATGTTACTGTTTTCACATGTACGTTCACTTACACTCTACAGCGCGTTCAGGCAAATAAAGGCGTTTTATCCGAAGGGTAGAATACAATCATTGACCACTCTACGAGGAGGAAACACCAATGGCTTTAGCTGGTGGATGTCTATTATTAATGCTGCTGTTCGTATTACTTGTAGTAAGCGCTGGTACGGCAGGACTGTATATGGGACTTGAAGTGATACGTTGGATTGTCCCTTTAGCATTGGTCATTTTCCTTGTATATCTCATAATCCAAAAGAAGAAAGCGGAGAAACTCTCAAGCAATTCGAAAGGTAGTAAGGACGATTAGTGACATACTCCCCGCGCTCCTCTTCGCTATGTGCGGGGCATCTTACGGGGTACGTTTTCCTAATGCTACAACTTATCCCCTTTTACTACTAGCCATACTGCTCCCTCCCCTTCCCGCTTTGCGGTACAGATGCTTAAAAGCATTGAAGGGAGTTGGCGGCATTGACCTTGAAGCTGAAGTACATCACCCATAATCACAGCGCGTGTCTCCTAGCCTATCATTTTGTTACAACGACGAAGAAGCGGCGTCCTGAATTGGAGGGCATATCGCTTGACCTGTTCCGAATGGCGCTAAAGAAGTACCCTGTGACCATCCATGTAGGCGAAGTGATGGCTGACCACATACACCTGCTCGTCCAGGCTCCTGCAACCTTTAGCCCCGCATACATCGCCAAACTCATCAAGGGTTGCAGTTCTCGCCTCATTGGCAAGCAACTGAAGGATGGATGGTCTGGGTGGAGTGTTGGTTACTTCATAAGCACGACTGGCGGGGCGGCTGTTGAGGCGGTAAAGGCATATATTGAAAACCAGAAGGTCGAGGACTGCTGACCCCTGGCTAAAGGTTAAATAACCCTATCCCCAGAAACCCAGTAAAATCAAGCCCTCTAGGGTTTGAAGGGTTAACGGGGATAGGGTTAAATTTCGTCTGTGAGCGTACAAAAAGCAATGGCTGGATAGTAACCCTTCGGGTCACTTCCAGCCCCTATACGGCGTATGTCTTGTAGAGATAATTTAACCTGTCCATCATTTCGTCGGTGACTGGCACTTTGCCGTTTTCGAGCATACTAACGTAGGGCTTGGTGATGCCTAATGCTCTTGCAACTGCGCTCTGACTTAAACCTGCAAGCTGGCGCATCTGCTTTAGGTTATCTACCCGCCCCAAGTTGAGCATATCAACCCCGCACTTGGAGCAGTAACCGTCAGCAGTAGAACTAAAGACTTCAGCCTTACGACCGCAGATTGGACATTTGAAAAGAAACAAAATGAAAACCTCCTAAGATTGAGATTGGGATATAGAGAGTATAAAGATACATACTAAGCACTTACTAGTAGCAATCGCCGCCCAATACTAAGTTAGCAAGGGCAACCTCATTCGGCTTAATCTAGAGTGAGAACATTCTCATTTACTCCACTGCTCAAACTTGAAGCTAGCCTGTCGATATAAATACGACAGGAATGCTAGGTTGCCATCAAGCGGAATGTCTTTGCCTATCCCGTTGCGTTGATACCAATAGTGCTTTATCCAGTCCACCACCGTACTGCCAGGATTTGCTTCTAAATATAGGTGAACGTGGGTTCTTACTGGCTCTTTGGTATCTGGGTTGATACATGAGCCAACAGCCAAAGCGTCATACTTCCAGTTGTTCTTGCTGGCTTTGTAGCGTAATGAACTGAGTAAGTTATGGGTTGCTTTGTAGGCATGGGGTATGTCTACTTCATCTTTAAAAGATAAAATCAAGCCCCAAACGGTTGTCTTGCGTTCTGACATGCAATCACCTCCTTTCTCGTTGGATAGTTGATGGGCATAAAAAAAAGACCCAGTATGTCTTAAAGACAAACTGAGCCTCTACTTAATATTGGCTAGACGGGGCAAAATATCATTCGGCTGAAGAAATCAAGCCCCTACTATATAATGAAAAAAACGGGGTTTTGTTGAATGATTTTGGGCAAATTCCGCCTCTCATTTTCGTAATGTTTATAAAATGATAGGTTGGAGAATATATTCCACCGCCCCTACCGATAAGTAGCGTTAGAGGAACTGAGAAGCCCCCCGTATGCTACCCCCTCCTACTTCCTGTCCGAATGACCTGACCCTCATCCATGCGAATTGGGGGATTGCTGGATGTTATTGGTCTTGTCGTGGCGTCCAGTCCACCTTGATGTATTGGATTGCGGTCACGCCACGCCAATCCCATAACATCCGTATCTATTATGTTAATTAAATATGGATGAAGGCAAATTTGCGTCCAAATTTGCCTCGAACAAAAGCGCAACCGTTGGCAAGGGTACTGCATGGCACTCCCCTATCCAACGGCTGCTTTTGCTTAGACATAATAGATGTTATGCGACAGGCGTGGACGTTCCCCTTCTGTAAGATGCCACCGCTCCGCGTTGGATGGTGGACGTTTTGCCTCTCTCATTCGCATGGATTGAATATGTCTCAAAAATGGCTAGGTACGAACATACCAACCCCTCATAAAAAACGGCTTAAAACGGCTCCTAGAAGGTCATGTTAAACCGCCATACCCGCATTCGCATGGGCTGTGGGGTTTTGGCAACACTAGAGCCACGGAGGATTATCGCATGGAGTTCTACTACTATCGTTTTGCTATCGTTTGGTCTTGCTGGTTCATATTCGCGGATAAGTCCAGGTGGCGTGAGTTGTTTCCTGTTTGTTTTTTCGCTGGATTCCTTGGTTCAGTTTCGGATATAATTACACACCACTATAAGCTGTGGGAATACGACCGTGGGCAATCTCTTGTAGCAGAATTGGCCGACGACTTCGGGGTATATTTAGTTATCACTTACTTGTTTATCCAATGGCTTCCAGCAAATCGCACTATCTTAAAGCTATTAACATATTGGTTGATATGGACTGCAGTAACTATTTCCATTGAGTGGATTCATCTACGGACTGGGCATCTCGAACATCATATGTGGTGGACGATTTGGCATTCCTATGTTTCGGACTGGATTCTGCTCTTCATCTTCTACCAGTACCATAAGATATTCCAGTTTGAGCGGCTGTCGAAAAAAACGTAGAAGTAGGGGTTAAACCTATCTTCCCATCCCCCGAAATCCCCCCTCCTGCTCTATCATGTTAAACTTTTCACAATATATCTCGCTCATTCTATTGTTATCAATAGTCATAATCCAGGATAAAGGTATTTGAACTTTTACCAGAAAGTAGTCAATAAGAGCACTACTTGAAAGTAGGGTCTTCTAATCGCATGTCGAAAAGCAGGGAGTCTGACCCCTGTGTTGAGTACGAACACAGCATAAGAATCACTTATCCTCGTCATTCTGGTTGTCAATTGGCTTAATGGCAGGTTGCGGAATTATGGAAAACTGTTTTTTCACTTGGGATTGATGTGATAAACTTAGACTTTTCAGCCACAATATTACAAACCTTGCAATGAATGAGTAAGTCATGCCTTCAGTAAAAGCCCAAAGCGGACCCCAGTGAAAACTGCTTAGTATCCTAGTTGCTTCTAATATTGAAGTAAAAACTCCATAAAAACTCGAAGCTAGGATTGACGCTAGAACATAGCTTCTCCAATTCGATGTGAATTGATAGGCTACCATTAGTGACAAAGGAACAACCGAATAATCTAATGGAAAAACAGGAACACCAATTGGAAACAGGCGAACATTATACTGCCACGAAGCGGTAGTTATCCCCACTATATCAGTAAATCCTGCCATTACAGAAACTAACGACCCATATAGCATTATCTCGATAACTCTAGATTTATCCAAAAGTCGCCACCATACAAAATACATCACCGCGAGAGAAATTACCAAACCCCACCATCGTGGAGTTAACACTTCATTGTTTAGCCAATTCGTTAGAGTAAGTTGCCATAATTCGTATCTTGCCGAGTGTATCAATTCCTCCACTGACATCACCTCCCCTTTAGCATGTACAAATAATGATGTGGTAAACCATGGCGTATAAAGGAACCGATTAATTAGTGACACTCCCCGCGCTCCGCTTCGCTATCTGCGAGGCATCTTACGGGGTACGTTTAGCCTAATGGTGTAACTCACTCTCTTTTACCACTAGCAATACCACCCCCTCCCCTCCCGCTTTGCGGTGCAGATGCTTAAAAGCATTGAAGGAGTTGGCGGCATGACACTCAAACTGAAGTACATCACCCATAATCACAGCGCATGTCTCTTAGCCTACCATTTTGTTACAACAACGAAGAAGCGGCGTCCTGAGTTGGAGAGCTTCACGGTTGACCTAGTTTGAGCAGCTGTCGCAAAAACCGCATAAATAGGGTTAAACTCAGCTTCACATCCCCCAAAATCCCCCCTTCCGCTCTATCATGTTACGTTTTCACATATATGCTCACTCATTCTCTGTCGCACGCACTCTCAGTATCACAAATAAAGGTATTTACGCGTTTTACCAGAACGAGGTTAATAGAGCGTCACTGAAAGTAGGGTTGGCTATGGTCGAAAAGCCAAGTCAACTCCCTGCTGTTGCTCGAACTGAGGTCAGCTATTTGGATTTGCAGGGTAGACCTGTCGAGCCAGAAAAAGCGGTAAGGGTAATTACCAGAGAGTATGATGAGGAAGACAATCTAATCAACACTAACATGACCCTAAACCCCCGCACGACATTTTAGGTGTAAGGCAAACGGCAGGGAAACTGACCCCCTGCTTTTTTGTTGCATTCGCGGATGGATAATTGACGAAGGATTAGTGACATACTCCCCGCGCCCCGCTGCGCTATGTGCGCGGCATTTTTAGACTTCGCTCAACATAGTGCAGTAATTGACGGCGTTTATTACTAGCATTATCGCCCCCTCCCATTCTGCGTGCAGAGGCTTGAAAGCTTAAAACCGGTTAGCACGCTAACCAGGCAAGGCTCCCATTACCACTCCCCGCGCTCCGCTGATCCAAATACTGGTCTTTCCCTCCTGCTCATGTATACCAGCATATATGGAGGAATTTAGCAGAGATTAGAAGAATATCTTTGTAAGAATTTTTACAGGAGGTGCGACTAATGAGGATATAGACATTTACCCCCCCAATTACTACTACAGAGTCACCCGTCTATGCGACCATCTGAGAAGCCATGGCTTGGATCAACTGACAAAAGCCCGACATCTGAAGGAACTCGAATCACTTTTAAACGAACGGATGAATGTCATTAGAGCAGACCGGCTGCGCAGAAATGGTAACGCTTAGCAAACATATAGACACCGGGGCATATCGGGCGATATGCCCCTTTTGTTTTCATCCGGCGCGTCTTCGCCCCGCGGCCGGCGTATTATTTCTTTTGTAGCTGCCTACAATAATAACGCAAATCTGCGCCGAAGGATGTGGTTCGCTTGCCTGTCAAATCCTCATATAAGTCGAAGTCCACCAGCCACCTGTACGAGTTTGCCGAAGAAGTCGCCGCTTTTGGCAGCCTCACCGACAAAATGAAGGCCGCCGAAGACAGCACCGACGCCACCGCCGCCAAAAATGCCGCCGCCAGATGGAAACAGAGCCATGGACAAGCAGATCCCCTGGCTTAGCGACCTCTACGACCCGGATCTGGCGACGGACGACGAGATGGCGGCGGAGCCCGAAAACCAGCCCGACGGCGAGGACATCTTCTGGGACAACATGATCTTTCCAATCTGACCGTCAGACGCGTCGCCGTAGAGGCGACGCGCTTTTTGTGTCTGCGTCATGCATAGCAAGCCGCCCCGGCACGCATATTACAGGTAACAATTTCTCGGAGGTGACCGCAATTGCCCCAGCCCGTCAGCCTAGCCCCCAAGGAGCGAGCCTACCTGCAGGACGCCCTCCAGATGGAGAACCTCTGCATAGCCAAATGCGGGGTCTACACCGACCAGTGCAACAATCAGGCAATGAAATCCCTTCTCTTCGACGTCGCCCGCAACAAGCGCCAGCACGCGAACAGGCTAAAACAGCTCCTGGGCCAGCAATCCGGCCCCGCCGCCGGCCGCCAATACCAGTAAAAGAGGTGAATTATATGGCAACCCGTGCGCCCTACCAGTCCAACCGTAATCGTCTGTCCGACCGGGATATGCTCCTGGATCTGCTCGCCACGGAAAAATACATGTCCCATCTTTACGACCACGCAATCATGGAAGCTTCGGGCGACACCGTCCGCGATACCTTCGTCGCCCTCCAGCAGGACGAGCACGAAACAACGCAGATGCTGTTCGACTTCATGCACCAGCACGGTTGGTATACCACCGGCGCCAACCGCCAGAAGGCAGGGCGCCGTTTGCAAAGCGGCCAGCCGCTGTCCGGCGGCCGGCCGCAGAAAAACATGCAGGGTGCCTCCCCGCAGACGAAGGCCGACAGCCGCTACGCCGCCGCCACAGGCTCCCGCCGCCTCGGCCAGAGTTTCGGAAAGAATAACCGCGGCCAGGAAAACAACCAGCCCGTCTGGCATGGGCAAGGCAGCCAGAGATACTACGGAAAGCGCCAGACAGAGGATTACTGACGCGAAAACCAGGACAATGTCCTGGTTTTTCTTGTTAGACAAATCTTAGGCGCTTCTGGACGATCGTACTATAAGGTTACATCCAGCGCATCCATCACCCGCTCTATCGGCGTAAACATCGTCGCTTGCTCAGAGCCCGCGAACAACAATCCCACCGCGTGGTTATCCTCGCTCAGCACCAGTGACCCGCTGTCGCCAGGCATGCTCATCGGCCCGGTCAGTATTTGCCCGGCGAACACGCCGTACTCGCCGAAGTTCATTTCCACCCTGAGTGTCACGTCGGTGGCGAGAACGATGCCGGTCGTCAGGCCCGAACTCCGGCCGCTCTTTTTCACCGCCATCCCCAGCGTCGCATCTCTGACGCCGTTCACCTCGCCCACATCCAGCACATCGGCCGCCACCGCGTCGGCCGTCACCGGCGCGGCCACTGCGCAGTCGACCATATTGGGGGCTTCGTTATCGCGCCATACCTGCACCCGGTACTGCGGGCGGAAGGCGCCGATAATCCTGTTGATCAGCGTCTCGAACGACCTCGCAATGCGGCATATCGGCGTAACGGCCTGGCCGTAGAGGGGCACGAAACGCCGCAGATGACCGATGACAGACGCATCCTTCTCCCCGCCGTCGTAGAGGGCTGGCTGCAGGATGGCGTCGCCGGCTTCAGCCCGCCCGTCTGCGCCATTGGTCAGGTTGGCAAGCACATGATTGTTGGAAAGGATCAGCGCCTCGCCAGTGCTGCGGTCACGGACCAACGCGCCGAACGTCCCTGCCGAAACCTTATAATGACCGATGCTCACCCCAGGACGCGCCGGCCGGTGCACTCCCGTGCGCTCCGTGAGCAAACGGATATCGCCAACCTCTATTACATCGCTTACCGCGCCGGCGATCCTTTTTGGCACCACCGCCGCCCGGGCGAGCTCATTGCGGGGGTATTTCTTCCTCACCAGCACCACCGCAGCCTCCTGGCCGGTGCTCTCCCCCCGCACCGTTTTAACCCCCCTGCCAACGCCGACGACATTATCAATCACGCCCAGCTCTCTATAAAGGGCCGGCCAGTCGATCCCCTTCACCGCCCCACCTCCCCCGAACATCTAATTTATGATATGCGGGCACGGTAATGGCGGCAACTGGCTAACCCTTCGCCAGCTTGCCTATTTCCCCGATCTGCGCCCACGCCGCCTTTGCGCCGCGGGCGATGCACTGGGTCAGGTAACCGCTCTCCTTGAAACCGATATCGAAAACTTCCGGCCGGATGACGACATCCGCGTACCTGACACCTTTCAGCAGCGTCACCTCACGGTTCATTATGTCGATGCATTGCAGTACGATCTCGCTAACCGTTCGCAGTTCCTCGTTATGTTGACCCGAATAGCCCAGATCGACCGCAATTATGACCTCCGCCCCCATATGGTGGAGAATATCGGTCGGCAGGTTATTCTTCACCGCCCCGTCCACCAGCTGCATCCCCCGATACTTCTTCGGGGCAAAAATCCCCGGAACGGAGATGCTGGCCCGTACCGCCTCGCTCAGCAGTGTGGCGGTAAAATACCGGGCGTTCAGTATTTCCCGCCAGGCATCGCGAGGTGTAACGAAAAAAACGGTATCGCCGGAAATTATATCGACCGCCGTAATCGCCAGCGGTATCTGCGTGTCCTTGACCGTCCGCCGCTGCACGAGGCCGGCCAGATAATGCTCGATTTTGTCGCCCTTGACGAATCCGCCGGGAAGCACCGACCAGAAGCGCGACCGGCTGCCGAACAACCACTTCATCCCCTGCTTGAACAGTTCCCCCACCGTCAGCTTCAGATCGACAAGCTCCCCCACCTTCAGGTTCGCCGCCATCGTCTCCAGCTCGCGGGCCCGATAACCACAGGCATAAAGCGCGGCGATCACAGCCCCGGCGCTTGTGCCCGCGATCATGTCGACGGGGATATTGTTTTCGGCCAGCACCCTGAGCACCCCAATATGGGCCGCCCCCCGCACCCCGCCGCCGCTGAGCGCCACCCCCACCTTCGGCCGGCGGCCGTACTCACGGCCGTTAATTTTTACCGCTATTCTCTCCCCCACCGTCCGCACCTCCTCCCTATTATCCTATGAAAGTCGGCCGGCCCAGTGTGAAATAGAAAAACCGCCTACACGCGTAAGCGGTCGTAAATCAGCATTTTTCCGCCAATATTATCATCCTCGGGTCTTCATGGCCGTACGGCCTGGCGTCGAAGCCGCCATACGTCGCCTTAACAGTCAGCTGGCACTTTGCCAGCAGCGCCGTCATCTCCTCCAGCGAATAAGCGCGCAACACGAAATCATTCTGAATCTTGGCCCCCGTCACCTGATTGAGCAGCACCCTTTTCATCATTGCCACGCCGCGCTGCAGCTCCACCTTGTATGAGAGCACATATTCGCCGCTGGGATGGCGCCAGTAGCGGTTGAGATTGTTGCGTCCCATCCAATCGCGATTTAAGAGATCGATCAGAAAAAGCCCGCCCGGCCGCAGCGCCGCTGCCACCTTGCCCAGCACGGCCGCGTTCTCGTCGTCGGAAAAATAGCCAAACGCGGCAAACATATTGATGACCGCGTCGAACTCGCTGTTATAATCGAGTTCGCGCATATCCAGCCGCCGGAAGGTAACGTCAGCCCCCTCTTCGGCGGCCTTTTGCCCGGCGATCGATAGGAAGGCCTCGGTAGCGTCCACGCCGGTCACCCGGTAGCCGCGTTTCGCAAGCTCGATGGCGTGGCGGCCGTAGCCGCAGTAAAGATCAAGGATATCAGCCCCGGACGGCATCCCGAGTACATCGGCGATAAAGCCGACTTCCTGGGCGGTCCCGACCGGCGAATATGTTTTTCCGTCGCCAAAGAAATCCTCCGTCATCGCTATCACATCACCGTCCAAACTGCCAACATCTATATTGTGCCGCCGGCAAACGATCTTTAGCCCCAAGTCGCCCGCGGCCTGCCATTCCCGCCCCGCTTGGTCGGGTAAGTCATAACGCAGTTCCTGGTAGTCCGCTTCGCCAGATACAACGCGGCGTCGGCGTGTTCCAGCAGCTCGATGTCCGACTGGGCGTCGAACGGGAATCCTGAAACGCCGATACTTACCGTCAGCGCCTTGCCAGGCTGCTTCTCGCAGCCGACGAACGGCTTTTCGGCTATCAACGACCTAAGTCGCTCGGCGAAGGCGCACGCTTCTGTCAGGTTTGTCTCCGGCAACAGTACGATAAACTCTTCGCCGCCGTAGCGCACGGCAAAATCGACATCGCGGCTCACCTGCCGCATCATCTCCGCTACCTGGCGGAGCACCTCGTTGCCGAGGCTGTGGCCGTTGTTGTCGTTATATCGTTTGAAATGGTCGATATCGATCAGAATGAGCGACAGCGGCCGGGAATAGCGGACCGCGCGCTTAAACTCGTGATCGAGCTGACCAAGAAAATAACGGTAGTTATAAAGGCCGGTTAGGCCGTCGGTGACAGCCTGGACCTCCACCCGCGCCACATGCTTGGCGTGGGCGATCGACAGCGCCACCTGACCGGCCAGCGACCCGATAAGATCGCGGTCGTAGTGGTGCAGCGGCCTTTCGGCTGTTGTTTCAACATCCAACACGCCGATAACCTTATCGGCGCAAATGAGCGGCACGGCCAGCTCGCTCACCCCATTGCCGATCGCCGGTATATAGCGCGGATCCTTGGATACATCCGGCACGAACACCATTTCGCGATTTAACACCGCATTCCAGGTCACGCCCTTTCCGTAGGGGATGCGGACATTGGGCGGATAACCGCGGCTGGCCTTCATCACAAGCTCCTGGCGCTCCTCGTCGAGGAGCAGTACGGCGGCACAGGCATAACCAAGCTCGCCGGTAATCCCGGCCACGATCTCGTCCAGCACTTCATCCTCGTTGGCCGTCCGCTGGGCGACCGAAGTAATGCGATACAGCGCCGCCAGCTTCTTATGCGCCTGGTCAAGGTCCATCAGCCGGAAATCAAGCGTCGACATCGCAGCCAGCAGGTCGCGGTTGGCGGCGGCATACTGTTGGGAAACAGCGGAAAATTCCTGTTCGAGGCAAACAGCTTCGGTGGCATTCAGGGCACACACAGCCATATAGCCGTCCGCAATGCCGGGGAGGAAGCTCCAGGAAAAAAACTCCACCAACCCGCGCACGGTTTCGTGCCGGAAACGGGGCAAACGGACGGGCTGCCCCGAAAGGACGGCCGTTTCGTAAGCCTCGCAAAGCGGGTCGGCTGACGGCCCGTATACCAGGCGGAGCAGCCTGAGTAAACTTTTGCCCCTTGCAAACCGCCAAGCCGTACCCCTGCGGCGGCTGGAAGTTATCTGCGAAATGATGCCGTTGCTGTCGACGGTCAGGGCCGTCGCCGGCACGGAATCAAGCAGCGCCGATATAATGGCGTGGTAACCGGTCTGATCTGACACTATCTCGCCCTTCCTTCGCGGACAAACATTACGCCTACAATTCGCTGACTGTAAGGGAAAATCCTGCCGGATACAGACGAAAAAAGCCGTCCCACCGGGACGGCTTCAGGCTGCCGATAATAGGCTTATTTACCCTCCACAAGGGCGGCGCCGCGTTTGATGGCCTGTTCGTTGATCGCGAGCAGTTCGGGTTTCTTGGCAAACATCTTGGCGAACGCCTTGAGGACCGACTCCTGGCTCACCGCTTTGGTGGCGGCGATAATCGTCCCCAGCACCACCATATTGGCCACCTTGGCATTGCCGAGCTCGTTGGCGATATCGTTCGACGGCACGAGGAGAACCTTTACATCACTGCGCTTGCTGCCCCGCTCGATGAGCGAGCTGTTGATGATCAGATTGCCGCCCGCCTGCAGCGACGCCTCGAACTTATCCAGCGAAGGCAGGTTCATGGCCACGACCGTCGTCGGTTCGCTCACGATCGGCGCTCCGACCGGCTCGTCGGAGATAATGACCGAGCAGTTGGCCGTCCCGCCCCGCATCTCCGGACCGTAGGACGGAATCCAGGATACATGCTTGTTCTCCAGCATCCCGGCGTAAGTCATCAGTTGCCCCATCAGCATGACGCCCTGGCCGCCGAAACCGGCCATAACGATTTCGTGGGTCATTTCGCCACCTCCTCCGGTGTTTTGAATACCCCCAGCGGATAATACGGCATCATATTCTTTTCCATCCAGCCGACCGCTTCCAGAGGCGACATCCCCCAGTTAGTCGGGCAGGTCGACAGCACCTCGACGATCGCGAAACCAAGGCCGCTCAATTGGATTTCGAACGCCTTCTTGATCGCCGCCTTAGCCTTCGCCATGTTGGCCGGGTTGTTCACCGCCACCCTGGCGATATACTTCGCCCCGTCAAGCGTCGACAGCATCTCGCACACCTTGATCGGCATGCCGACCGAATCGACCTTGCGGCCATAAGGCGAAGTCGTAGTCACCTGATCGGGCAGCGACGTCGGCGCCATCTGGCCGCCCGTCATCCCGTAAATGGCATTGTTGACGAATATGGTAGTAATCTTCTCGCCCCGCGCCGCGGCGTGGACGATCTCGGCGCAACCGATCGACGCAAGGTCGCCATCACCCTGGTAGCTAAACACAACATTATCGGGATGCACGCGCTTCACGCCGGTCGCAACCGCAGGCGCCCGGCCGTGGGCCGCCTCCTGGGTATCGAAATTGAAGTAATCGTAAGCAAGCACCGAGCAGCCGACAGGCATTATACCGACAGTACGGTCACGAACCTTCAGCTCGTCGATGACCTCGGCCACTAACCGGTGGATAATGCCGTGGTGACAGCCGGGACAGTAATGGAACGGCACGTCGCGTAAAGACTCCGGTCTGGCAAAAGCAATCTCCGCCATTTATTTCTCCTCCTCGCCCAGCATAAGCTTTTTCACAATGCCGAACACCTCTTTCGGGCTGCAGATCATACCGCCTGTCCGCCCGTAGAAATAAACCGGTTTTGAACCAGTGACCGCAAGACGCACGTCCTCGACCATCTGTCCGGCGCTAAGTTCGACCGCCATGAAGCCCTTGGCCGTCTTGGCCAGTCTTCCCAACTCCTCGTACGGGAACGGCCAGACGCTGATCGGCCGGAACAGGCCGACTTTCAGTCCGGCGGCGCGGGCCATATCGACCGCCGACTGGGCGACACGGGAGGTGATGCCGTACGCCACAAGCACCAGCTCGGCATCTTCGGTGCGGTACTCTTCGTAGCGTCGTTCATTCTGTTTAATAGTCTTATATTTCATCTGGAGATGAAAATTATGCTTCTCCAGGTCGGGTGCCTGGATATGGAGGGAGTTGATAACGTTCGGTTCCTTGCGGCCCTTGAGGCCGGTCGACGCCCACGGCTTGGCGGGAGCCTCGGCTGACTTTTCCGGGAAGGCCACCGGTTCCATCATCTGTCCAAGCGCGCCGTCGCCGAGGATCATGACCGGGTTGCGGTACTTGTCGGCCAGCTCGAAAGCCAGCACCGTGCAATCGACCATTTCCTGGACGGAATTGGGAGCAAGCACGATATTGTGGTAATCGCCGTGGCCGCCGCCTTTGGTCGCCTGGAAGTAGTCGCACTGGCCGGGCTGGATGCTGCCGAGGCCGGGGCCGCCGCGGACCATATTGACGATGACGCAGGGCAGTTCAGCCCCGGCTATATAGGAAATACCCTCCTGCTTAAGACTGATACCGGGGCTTGAGGACGAGGTCATCACCCTCGCGCCGGCGCCGGCCGCGCCGTAGACCATATTGATGGCAGCGACCTCGCTTTCAGCCTGAAGGAAAACGCCGTTCACCTGGGGCATGCGTTTGGCCATATACTCGATGAGCTCGCTCTGCGGGGTTATGGGGTAACCGAAATAATGGCGGCAGCCGGCGACAACAGCCGCCTCACCGATTGCCTCATTACCCTTCATCAGGATTTTTTCCGCCACTTCATTCACTCCCTTGCCTATTTATGGATTTCAATCACTACATCCGGACACGTCCGGGCGCACAGCATACACCCGATGCACTGAGACTCGTCGCTGCACGAAGCCGGACGGTACCCTTTGCTGTTGAAGCGATTGGCGATAACCACAATCTTCTTCGGGCAGACCACCGTGCACAGTTCGCACCCCTTGCACCTTTCCTCATTGAACACTGGTTTCGGCACTGCAATTCCCCCTTTATAAAATATTACCCTTAATATCAAACAGGTTGATAGCCTAAGCGCCGGGCAATCTTCCCGGACTTCTCCTTGAGAATCCTCACCAGCGTCTCGTAACGCTGGGCCGCGAGCACCCTGCTGGCGCTCGACACCGACAGGGCGGCCGTCACCTTGCCGGCGGCATCGTAGACAGGCACGGCGATGCAGGTTACTCCCTCGATCGTTTCGTTGCAGCCAACCGCGAACCCCTGCTCCCTGACCTGGGCAAGCTCTTTTTGCAGTACCTCCCGGTCGGTCATAGTATAGGGCGTGAACCGCTCCACACCCCGCTGCAGCACCTCGCTCACAACAGCCAGGGGCGCATTGGCCAAGAGCACCTTGCCGATCGCCGTACTATGCAGCGTGATGGAAAAATCGAACTTCGGGATAATGAAGAACGGCCGCTGCGGTTCAACCTTCTCGATGATGATCAGCTCCGTACCCGACAAAACCGCCAGCAGCGCGATCTCTTGCGTCTCGTTCGCCAGTTCGGCCATCAGCGGGCGGGCGATCTCACGGATATCGAGCTGCTCGGCGCATGCTTCTCCGAGCCTGATAAGCCCGTAGCCGAGCGTATAGCGGCCTGAATCCGTCTGACGGACGAAGCCGCGCAGCAGCAGCGTCTGTAACAGGCTGTGCATCGTGCTCTTCTGGACGCCAAGCTCCTTGGCGAGTTCGGTCACGCCCATGTCGCGGCGGTGCCGGCCCAGGAGCAGCAAAAGTTCTACGGCCCGGTCCACCGAAGCGATAATATACTGCGAATTCGCCTTCTCCAGTCAAATCACCCCGTTTCCGCTTGCCGAACATCGTTCTACATTCTCTATAAAAGTATATTCGCAGACGCAAGGTTAAATCCTGCCGGATTTTCCTGGAGCGCGCATGAATACAAAATACCGCAAAAGTACGCCTATAAAAAACATTCGTAGTCTGAATGTGTATTATTCCCAGCCAAAAAAGTTGAATACTATAGCTGCGTATGTGTTGCCGCTGTAAACCGGCCAGACCACAGAAAAAAAGACCTGCGATTCACTCGCAGGTCTTTTGGCTGTCGGTCCGGTAAACGCTTATCGTCATCTTGTCGCCGGTCTTGCTGACCCCAAAAACGTAGCCTTCCCTCTTGAGCGACTTGTTGAGGAAATCGACCACGTCTACCAGCTCCCCGGCAGCGGAAAAGGCTCTGGCGGCGATCATCTCCAGCGTTTTTCCGCCGGCGTCATCCCCGTCCATCCTCGCCTCCTACCCGACTATTTCGGCGAAGTCGCCAGACTTCGCGCCGCAGGCGTTACCCTCGTCGGTATCGACGTGCATCTCCAGCGCGAAAGTGTCATGGACGCGTATCAGCACCTTGTCGAATATCAGGCAGCGTTCGGCGTCGCCCATCTTCACGGATACGAACTGCTTATCCTTCACGCCGAACTCGGCCGCTTCCGCCGGCGTCATATGGATATGGCGGCAGGCGGCGATAACGCCCGTGTCGAGCTTCACCTCGCCCTTGGGGCCGACTAGCGTCAGCCCGGGAGCGCCACTGTGGTCGCCCGAATCGCGCACGGGGATCTTCAGACCCAGCTTCATCGCGTCGGTGAGCGCAAGTTCAATCTGGGTTTTGGGCCGTACCGGCCCGAGGATGCGCACCTGTTTAAAACTGCCCTTCTCGGTTACCAGGTCGACCCGTTCCTCGCAGGCGTACTGACCGGGCTGGCCGAGGTCCTTGAAAACGCGGAGCTGATGTCCCTTGCCGAACAAGATGTCGAGGTGCTCCTGGCTGATATGGAGATGGCGAGCGGAAATCCCTACCGGGATCTTGGGTTTGGCCATGATTAAGAAACACTCCTTGCTAGAAAGTAGTCTATTCGATTATCTCCGAAAAATAGACGACCGTCACAGTGTCGTTCGGGGTAAGGGGCTTGTCGTAGATCGACCGCAGGAAAACGAGCAGATCGTCGACATTGGCCAAATCGGGATTTTCCCCCTGTAGATCCTCGGCGGTAAGCTGACAGATCGGCTTGACCAGCACCCGGTCAACCGCAGCGGTGTAGATCTTCTTCTTCTGAGCGAACCGCTTGCCGACCGTAACCCAGACGATGTCTCCCTCTGAGTACTTGTGGGTCTTGTCCCCCAGCCTGATTGTGCACGTCTTGCGCCGGCACACCAGCTGACTGTGGTAGTTTGACGAGTAGAAGTTCAGCGCGCGCATATCACTTTTCCTCCTCGGTCGTTTTATCCTATCCCAGCCACTTGCGGATACGGTCGACAGCCTCGCGGAGCCTATCCTGCGGCTGCACGAGCGCGATCCGCACATAACCTTCGCCGTGGGGGCCGAACCCGACTCCGGGCACGACGGCCACCCCGGCATTTTCTATAAGACTGGCGGCGAAAGCAAACGAATCCTGCTTGGTCGGCACCGGCGCCCATATGTACATCGACGCTTTCGGCCTGGTAACCTTCCAGCCGAGGCTGTTGAAGCCGTCCGCGACGATATCGCGGCGGCGCTGATACTCGGCGGCCATCGCGGTCACGCAGTCCTGGGGACCGGTGAGGGCGGCGACGGCGGCCTGCTGGATGGGCAGGAAGATGCCGTAGTCGAAGTTTGATTTCACGCGGCCGAGGAGCTCGACAGCCTTGGCGTTGCCGACCATGAAACCCACCCGGCAGCCAGCCATGCAGAAGCTCTTCGACATCGTGTGAAACTCGACGCCGATTTCCTTGGCCCCCGGCAGGCTGAGGAAGCTGGGCGGCCGGTAGCCGTCGAAACACAAATCGCTGTAAGCGAAATCGTGACAGACGAGAAATTTGTAACGATTGGCCAGTTCGATCACACGGGCGAAAAACTCTACGGTGGCGGTGGCGGCCAGCGGATTGTTGGGATAATTGAGAATCATCATCTTCGCCCGCTTGAGGACGCTCTCCGGGATGGCGTCGAGGTCGGGCAGGTAGTCGTTCTCCGGCGTGAGCGGCATAAGATACAGTTCGGCGTCGGCCGAGACCGGCCCGGCGGTATAGATGGGATAGCCGGGGTCGGGAACCAGCACCACATCTCCGGGGTTGGCGAAACACAGGGAAATATGGGCCAACCCATCCTGGGAGCCCATGAGCGAATGTACCTCGGTCGCCGGGTCGAGAACGACGCCGAACTTTGTCCGGTACCAGTCAGCGACCGCCTGGAGAAACCCAGGCGTCCCTTTGGACAAGGCATAGCCGTAATTCTTCGGGTCGGCTACGCCCCGCATCAGCGCCTCCATGACGTGCGGCGCCGGCGGCACGTCCGGGCTGCCGAGACTGAGGGTAATTACATCCTTACCGGCGGCGACCGCCTTTTTGCGCATGTCGTCGACCTGGGTGAAGATTGCCGACGACATGCCCTGCATTCGTTTGGCTTGTTCGAGCATACTACCCCTCCCTATAGGTTGCGGTCGCCCTCGTTAACCGGGCAACCACTCCGCCTAAACACTATATCCATCTAAGCGAAATATTCCAGCCGGAGGGACGGGATTCCTACCTGGAAGCCTTTTTATTTTGCACATATTCATGGATTTTAGCAGAGGCTTTCTTGCCGGCGCCCATCGCCAGGATGACGGTGGCCGCGCCGGTAACGATATCGCCGCCGGCAAATACAGCGTCCTTGGAGGTCGCGCCGGTCTCGTCGGCCACGATATTGCCGCGCTTGTTGACCGCCAGGCCGGGGGTGGTGTCCTGCACCAGCGGGTTGGGGCCCTGGCCGATGGCCATGACGACCGTCTCGACGTCGAGAACATAGTTGGAGCCCTCGACCGGCACCGGCTTGCGCCGCCCGGATTCGTCAGGCTCGCCCAGCTCCATCTTGATGCACTCGATACCTTTTACCCAGCCCTTGTCGTCGCCCAGCACCTGCACGGGGGCGGTCAGCAGGCGGAACTCGACGCCCTCTTCCTTGGCGTGCTCCAGCTCCTCGTGTCTGGCCGGCATCTCCTCCTCCGAGCGGCGGTAGACGATATAAACCTTTTCGGCCCCGAGGCGGAGCGCCGTGCGGGCCGAGTCCATGGCGACGTTGCCCGCCCCCACGACGGCGACCTGGCGGCCCACCCGCACCGGCGTGCCGGTCTGCGGGAACTTGTAGGCCTTCATCAGGTTGACGCGGGTCAGGAATTCGTTGGCCGAATATACGCCGTTGAGGTTCTCGCCGGGGATATCCATGAAGTGGGGCAGGCCGGCGCCGGTGCCGATGAAAACGGCGTCGTAGCCTTCCTCGCCCAAGAGTTCGTCGATAGTATAGCTCTTGCCGATAACCGCGTTCACCTGGATATCGACCCCCAACTTGCGCAGGGCGGCGATTTCCCGCTGGACGATGGCTTTCGGCAGACGGAATTCGGGGATGCCGTACATCAGCACCCCGCCGGGAGCGTGGAGGGCCTCGAAGACGGTCACCTTGTAGCCCAGGCGCGCCAGGTCGCCGGCTGTGGTCAGCCCGGCCGGGCCTGCGCCGATGACGGCAACCTTGCCAAGGACCTCGGCGGGCACTTCGGCTTTGTCCTCGCGGCCTGTGGCCATAGCGTAGTCGGCGGCGAACCGCTCCAGACGGCCGATACCGACAGGCTCGCCCTTCTTGCCCATGATGCAGTATTTTTCGCACTGGTCTTCCTGCGGGCAGACGCGTCCGCAAACCGCCGGCAGGTTGTTCTTGGTTTTGATCTCGTCGATGGCGGCGTCGAAGTCGCCCTCTTTAATGTTTTGGATGAATTTGGGGATATCGATCTCAACCGGGCAGCCCTGGCGGCAGGGGGCGGTTTTGCACTGCAAGCAGCGCGCGGCTTCGGCCTTGGCGGTCTCCGCCTCGTAGCCGAGGGCCACTTCGTTGAAGTTGCGGCGCCGCTGGTCGGCGGCCTGCTCCGGCATCTTATGCTTTACTTGTTGCATTTGCAGCTACCTCCTCCGCACCGCTCCGTTTTTTCGTGGTCGTGATACATCCGCTGGCGGGCCATCAGGCCGTTGAAGTCGACCTGGTGGGCGTCGAATTCCGGCCCGTCGACGCAGGCGAATTTGTTCTTGTTGCCGACGCTGACGCGGCAGCCGCCGCACATGCCGGTGCCGTCAACCATGATCGGGTTGAGGCTGACGATGGTATGGATATTATGCGGCCGGGTGACGTCGGCGACGCTGCGCATCATGATTACCGGCCCGATAGCCATTACTGTGTCGATCTTCATCCCGGCGTCGATCATTTCCTGCAGGGGATGGATAACGAGGCCCTTGCGGCCCTTGCTGCCGTCGTCGGTGGTGATGATGAGCTCGTCGCTGACGGCGGCCATCTCTTTTTCGAGGATGAGAAGGTCGGCGTTGCGGGCGCCGATGATGGAGATGACTTTATTGCCGGCCTGCTTGTAGGCGCGGGCGATCGGGTAGACGGGGGCGACGCCGATGCCGCCGCCGATACAGATTACGGTGCCGAAGTTGTCGATGTGGGTGGCTTTGCCCAGCGGGCCGACGAGGTCGAGGAGGGCGTCGCCTTTATTCAGGGCGCCAAGTTGGCGGGTGGTGTGCCCAACCTCCTGGAAGATCAGCGTAATCGTCCCGGCCTCGCGGTCGAAGTCCGCGATGGTCAGCGGGACGCGTTCGCCGTCCTCGTCGATGCGCAGGATGACGAACTGGCCGGGCTGGCATTTCTTGGCGATCAGCGGCGCCGCGACGTCGAACAGCAGGACGCCGGGCGACAGTACCTCTTTCTTGACGATAGTGTACAAGTTCCATTCCTCCCTAAGCTAACAGTTATACTCAATTATAGGACAATAATTACCCATTACTACTGTTTCCTACGCGATTCTACAAGACGCAGGCCGCGGGCGCCGGCTTCGCGCTTCACCCGCTCCTCGTCGATGGTCGTCAGACGGCGACCGTCAAGCAGCACCTTACCGTCCACCATAACTGTGTGGACATCGGCGGCGGCAGCGGAATATACAAGCAGCGACAGGCGGTCATGACGCGGATACCAGTGTCCGGCCGTCATATCGAGGATAGTGATGTCGGCCTTGAAACCTGGCGCCAGCACCCCGGTAACTCCGCCCAGACCGAGGACTTCCGCCCCCTTCGCCGTGGCCATTGCCACCGCCTGGCCCGCCGGCACCGCCAGCGGATCAAGCGCGGCGACCTTGCTCAAGAGCGCCGCCAGCCGCATCTCTTCCACCATGTCAAGATTGTTGTTGCTGGCTGTGCCGTCCGTGCCGATGCCGACCGGCACGCCGGCCGCGATCAGCGCCGGCACCGGCGCCGCGCCGCTGGCCAGCTTCATGTTGCTCCCCGGGTTATGGGCGACCCGGACCTTCTTGGCCTTGAGGATGGCGATATCCTCGGCCGACAGGTGGACACAGTGGGCGGCCAGCACGCCGAAGTCAAACACCCCCAGCTCATCCATCAGGGCGATGGGCGACTTGCCGTGCTCCTTGATGCAGCCAGCCACCTCGCCGGCCGTCTCCGCCAGATGTATATGGATCTCGGCCCCCAGCTTCGCCGCCAGAGCCGTTACTTTTCTCAGGTAATCGGGCGGGCAGGTGTAGGGAGCGTGCGGCCCCAGCATCACCGTGATCCGCCCGTCGGCCCCGCCGTGCCAATCGCGGTAAAAAGCCTCGCTCTCCGTCAGCGCCTGCCCGGCGGTCGGCGCCACCCCGGCCATACCGCGCGACAGGGCGGCCCGTATGCCGCTTTCGTCAACCGCCCGGGCGACATCGTCCATAAAGAAATACATATCGGCGAAAGCGGTCGTGCCGCCCCGGATCATCTCGGCGATCGCCAGCAGCGTTCCCCAGTAGACATCCTCGCCGGTCAGCCTGGCCTCGGCCGGCCAAATCTTAGTCTCCAGCCACTCCATCAGCGCCATATCGTCGGCGTAGCTGCGGAACAGCGTCATCGCCGCGTGGGTATGGGTGTTGACGAACCCAGGCAGCACCAGCTTGTCGGTACAGTCGATCACCCGGTCGGCCTGCCAGCCGAGCTCTACCTCCCCCACCCTGGCGATCACGGCGCCGTCGATTGCCACGTCGGCCTTGGCTACGCTGCCGTCGGCGTATACCTCGCCGTTCTTCAGCAGTATCCTTGCCATCATTTCGCTCCTTCCTGACGCCGCCGATAATGTTCCACAAAAAAGCGGCGCATCTCTGCGACATCCCCGTCGCTCAATACCTGGGCCCCGCCCAGGAGATTGGCGTATAAGTAAATCTGGGCGCCCTTCTCGACAAGCTCGCAGGCCAGCAGCGCCTCGGCGGCCGTCCGGCCGCAGCCCACCGCGCCGTGGTTGGCCAGCAGCACAGCCTGGCGGTCGGACAGCGCCGCCACGGCGTTGGCCGCCAGCTCGGCCGTCCCCGGCAGCGCATACGCGGCCACCTCGATCGCCCCGCCCGCCAGTTGCACCAGATCCTCGATGATCGGCGGCAGCGGGCGGCGCGCGGCGGCGCAGGCGCTGGCGAAAACGCTGTGGGTGTGAACTACGGCGCCGATGTCGGGCCGGGCGGCGTAAATCGCCAGGTGGAGGGGCACTTCGGTCGACGGCGTAAGCTCGCCGGCCACCTGCTTGCCCCGCATATCGACGACGGCGACATCCTCCGCGCGCAGACTCCGGTAGTCGCGGCCCGACGGCGTTACCGCCACCAGCTCCTGTCCGGGCACGCGGATGCTCACGTTCCCCCATGTCCCGGCCACCAAGCCCCGCTCCAGCATCGCCTGTCCCGTCCTCACAACCTCGGCCCTTACGGCCGCCAGCTCGTTCATGCGTCCTCTCCCCTTCTGCTTCCAGCCCCTAAGCTTTGTTGAGATAATCGGTCTGGGTAGTCGACAGCTCGTCGATGGCGATGCCCATCGCTTTGAGCTTGAGGGACGCCACTTTGCGGTCCAGCTCGTAGGGCAGCTTGTAAACCTGGTTTTCCAACTTGCCATGGTTCTCAAGGATATGGAGGACCGACAGCGCCTGGATGGCGAACGACAGATCCATGATCTCGGTCGGGTGGCCGTCGCCGGCCGCCAGGTTCACCAGCCGGCCCTCGCCGAGCAGGTACACCTTCTTGCCGTCCGCGAACACGAACTCCTCGATATTCTTGCGCACCGTGCGGGTGCTCACCGCCAGCTCGTTCAGATGATCCTTGTTGATCTCCACGTCGAAATGGCCGGCGTTGGCCATGATCGCTCCCGGCTTCATCGCCTCGAGATGCTCGCGGCACACGACGTCGCGGCAGCCGGTCACGGTGACGAAGAAATCGCCCCTCGCAGCCGCATCAACCATATTCATCACCTGATAGCCGTCGAACAGCGCCTCGGCCGCCCGGATGGGATCGACCTCGGTGACGATGACGTTGGCCCCGAGGCCCCTGGCCCGCATCGCCACACCCTTGCCGCACCAGCCGTACCCGGCCACCACCACCGTCTTGCCGGCCACCGTCAGGTTGGTCGTGCGCATAATGCCGTCCCAGGTCGACTGGCCGGTGCCGTAGCGGTTATCGAACAGATACTTGCAGTATGCGTCGTTGACGGCGATCATCGGAAACTTCAGCTTGCCGGCCGCCGCCAGCGCCTTGAGGCGGTGGACGCCCGTAGTCGTCTCCTCCGAACCGCCGAGGATGTTGGCGGCCAGATCGGCGCGCTCGCCGTGGAGCAGCGACACGAGATCGCCGCCGTCGTCGATGATGATGTCCGGCCTGGTGTCTAAAGCCTTATGCAGGAAGTCGTCGTACTCCGCGGGCGACGTGTTATACCACGCAAATACCTTGACCCCCTGGCTGGCCAGCGCCGCCGCAACATCGTCCTGAGTCGAGAGCGGGTTGGAGCCGGTAACGGCCACGCTCGCCCCGGCGTTCGCCAGCACCATGCCCAGATATGCCGTCTTGGCCTCGAGGTGCATGGTAATAACCATCCTTTTGCCGGCCAGCGGTTTCGTCTTCGACAGTTCGGCGTTCAGCACGTTCAATACCGGCATATGCTCCTTCACCCAGTTGATCTTGTCCATACCCTGGGGAGCGAGCTTGATGTCCCTGATGATCGATTCCATATTATCTGCACCCTTTCTTGTTCTGCAGCGCGGCGATGACCTCCGTGTACGGAGCCCTGAGCACGCCGTGCTCGGTTATGATAGCCGTCACCAGCCTGTTAGGCGTGACGTCGAACGCCGGGTTGAAAACATCAATGCCTTCCGGGGCGGTGCGCACGCCGCCCAGGCTGGTGACCTCGGCCGGGCTGCGCTCCTCGATGGGGATGTCGGCCCCGCTTGCGAGAGAAAAGTCGAAGGTGGAAACAGGCGCGGCCACGTAGAAAGGGATACCGTGCTCTTTGGCCAGCACCGCCACCGAATATGTGCCGATCTTGTTGGCGACATCGCCGTTGGCCGTTATCCGGTCGGCGCCGACGATGGCCGCCTGCACCATTCCCCGCTGCATCACCCAGCCGGCCATATTGTCGGTGATCAGCGTCACCGGAATACCCTCGTGCTTCAGTTCCCACGCCGTCAGCCTGGCGCCCTGCAGCAGCGGCCGCGTCTCGTCGGCATACACACGGCTGATACGCCCCTGCCGCCAAGCCTCACCCACGACCCCCAGAGCCGTGCCGAACGCTACCGTCGCCAGCGCACCGGCGTTGCAGTGGGTCAGGACGGCGCACTGCGGCGGGAAAAGCGCAGCGCCGTGGGTCGAGATGCGGCGGTTGACCGCCTCGTCCTCGCGGGCGATAGCCACCGCCTCCTCCTCCAGCGCCGCCGTCACGGCCGCCGGGTCGGCGGCGCTGCCGTAGCGGCTGGCCACCGACAGCATCCGGTCGATGGCCCAGAAAAGATTGACAGCCGTCGGCCGCGTGCCCCGCAGCTCCTCGGCGACACCCAGCAACGCGGTCCAGAAATCCCCCGGCCGCGCCGTCAATTCGCGGGCTCCCAGCACCAGGCCGAAGGCCGCGGCCGCGCCGATGGCCGGAGCGCCCCGCACCTCCAGGCGGCGGATCGCCTCAGCCACCCGTCGCCAATCGCGGCAGTCGATAAACTCCGTACTCCCCGGCAAAGCCGTCTGATTCAATAATTTCAGGCAGTCAGCCTGCCACTCCAGCGAACGCAACACAGATCACCACTCTCTACAGTTTGAAGCCGCCGTATTCGGCCAGCGCCCGCCGGCATGCGCATGGGGCCTCGGCATCGATCCTCGCGATAGCTGCCATCACCAATGTCTTGAAATTCTCCAGATTGGTCCGCATGGCGTCGAGCACCTCGCCGTGGGTCAGCGGCTGGGTCGAAATACCGGCGGCGAAATTCGTCACCATCGACACCGTCGCGTAGCACATCTCGGCCTCTCGCGCCAGCACCACCTCGGGAACGTTCGTCATGCCGACGATGTCGCCTCCCAGCATAGCGTAAGCCTTAATCTCGGCCGGCGTCTCGAACCGCGGGCCCTCGGTGCACACATACGTGCCCCAGTTATGGCACGGGATAGCGTTATCGGTAGCCGTCTTGTGCAAAACGGCCCTTAGTGTCGGGCAATACGGCTCGGTCACGTCAACATGCACGACCTCGCGGTCGCCGCCCTCATAAAAAGTCGACACCCTGTTCTTGGTGAAATCGATGAACTGGTCGGTCAGTACGAAATGGCCGGGCGCCATTTCGTGCTTGAGCGAACCCACCGCCGTCGTCGCGATGATGCTCTGCACGCCGATCTTCTTCATCGCCCAGATATTGGCCCGGTAATTGATGAGATGCGGCGCGATAAAATGCGTTTTGCCGTGGCGGGGGATGAACGCCACCTCTTTGCCTGCATACTCCCCGACCTCGTATTTCACATCGCCGTAAGGCGTCGTGATATTCTCCGTGCGGACGTTCTCCAAAATTCGCGGGTCGTACAGCCCCGTGCCGCCGATAATCGCTATCCTTGTCATCAATGTGCCCCCCTAGAATCGCTGCATTTCTCTCAATATAATATGTACCAATTTTTACGGGCCAACAATAGGTTGTACAAAGTGTTATATATTGGCCTTTGCGATTCAATTCTCCTCCCTGTTCTACAAAAAACGGCCGCCCCGCAGCACCCATCTGCGTCGTACCGCAAAAAAACGGCCCCCGCTGTCGCGGAGGCCCGGAAAAACTATTACTTGAAGATACCGAACGGCTTGCCCATCGGCATGAACGGCTTGCCGAAGTGCGTGTTCAGCACGACAGCGCAGCACCCGTAGAAGGTCAGGAGTGAGATAACAAATTCGGTCCAGGCGGCGACGACGTGCGCAGCGTGGGCGGCGATGCCGAACGCGTTCAGGGCCAGAGCGGCGAGCAGCACGTCGATCAGCACCATGATCGCGAAGATAACCTTGTTGACTTCCATCGCGCCGACGGTCATCAAGACGGAAAAGATCAGATAACCGGTGAAGGCCCACCCGAGTTGCCCCACATCGGCGGCCTGGGCCAGAATCGGGCCGAATACGCCCATCTTCATCATCCAGGCGGTGGCGATCGCGTACCAGAAGAAAGCGTACGCGCCGAACACGGTGGCGCCCCATATATTATTATGGAAAAAATCGAAGATCGAAGCGACGAGCTGGGCGGTTGCCCCCAGGAAAATTGCGTAAACGATAACGAATGACAACCCGGTTGTCCACCCCAGTTTCTGTGAAGCAGCCACCATCGTAACCATTGCCAAACCAAAAAGTCCCAGTCCGGTCGGATTCGCGAGCACCAATTGAGTTTTCTGCGGTCCCTCTGCCATTTTTTTACACTCCTCCCCTAAAATAAAAACAATGCAACACAAGTAAACACATTCTAAATTATCATATCAGAGGAGGCTCGTCAATCGGCAAGGTCGATATTTCGAAAAATTATAACAACATAATTTATCCAGTATACGTCAAAAACTCGCTAATCCCTTATGCCGCATAGCGAGAGCAGCTCTCCCATATCCGCGATGATATGGTCGGGATCGGCCGCAACCACGTCAGACCACGGCACATACGTCCAGCGCACGGCCGCAGTCTTCACCGCCGCCGCCTTGGCGCTCATGATATCAAACGGGCTGTCCCCCACCATAAGGCAGTCGCCCGCCGGCAGGCCGAGCGCCGCCAGCGCCCGCAGCACCGGCTCGGGGTGCGGTTTATGCTTCAGACAGTCCTCGTGGCCGATCACCACCGGAAAATACTTGTCCAGGTCGAACAGCCTCAGTCCACGCACCGAAGTAACCCTCGTCTTCGAGGTCACCACCGCCAGCTTCACGCCCCGGTCGTACAGCTTCTGCACCACCTCGACGACCCCGGTGAACACCTTCGCCAGTTCGTCGTGATAGTGGACGTTGTACTCGCGGTATGTCCTTATCATCGCGTCCGGATCGGGTCCCATCAAGGCCAGCGCCTCAATCAGCGGCCTGCCGAAGGTCGACTTTACCAGCGCCATATCCGCGTCGCAGCCCTGGTGCGTTTTAATGGTATGCTGGAACGATTTGAGAATCAAATCCGTCGTGTCCAGCAGCGTCCCGTCAAGATCGAACAAAATACCTTTGTAGCTCATCGGTCTCCCCCTGTCATCCCGGGCTTGTCCGCACTTCCCGGAAATTAACGCCAGCCCTACCAGACGCACTGATAAAGCTGGCGTGATATTTTTTCGCCCTCCGGCGGCGGAAATCCTCTCGGCTAAATATTGACGCCCACCAAGCCGCCCAGAGCCCCGGCGGCAATCCCGGCGAACGCCTTGTTCGCCAGCACGAGCAGCGATACCGGCTCCTGGGTCATCTCCAGACCCACGCCGACCGAAATCAGCACATACATCAGGCCCACCGCCATGCCGACGAGCAGGCCCGCGCCCCCGGCGCGCTGAGCGGCGAACGCGCTGCCGATGAAAATGCTCGTCACCGTCACCGCCACCATGATATAGCGCAGATAGCTCTCGATGAACAAGCTCTCCGTGGCCAGGCTGACCACCGACAGAAAGATTATTGCCACCAGCGACACCATCAAGCTGACCAGCACCCCTGCGCCGATCGCCATCACCGCCCCCGGCACCTTTTGCGTCGGAACACTCACCCGTGTGCGTCTGGTCACCTTAGCCACAGTATTCCCCCCTCAAGGGTTTTACTGTAATTTATGCTAAGTAGCCAGATTCCATTCCTTTATCAGCTTGATGATTCCATAGTTGGTGAGATCAAAATGGATGGGGGTCACCGAAATCCGGCCCTTTTTAACAGCCATGACGTCGGTGCCGTCTTTGTTGTCGGTATCCTTCAGGCTGCCGCCCATCCAGTAATAAATCCTGCCCCTGGGGTCTTCGCGGCGCTCGAAGGTATTCTCGTACTCGATGACCCCCAGAGTGGTCACCTCCACCCCGGTAAGCGCATCGTCCGGCAGCGGGGGCACGTTGACATTCAGCAGCGTATCGGGCGGCAGCGACCGTTCGGCCAGCTCCAGGACAAGCTTGCGGGCGAACCGGGCCGCCGGCCGGAAATCCGCCGGCTTGAAAGTGGCCAACGAAACCGCGATCGCCGGGATGCCGTGGAGGGCCCCTTCGATCGCCGCGCTCACCGTCCCCGAATACAGCACATCGGTTCCCATATTGGGCCCCTGGTTTATCCCGGAAACGACCACGTCCGGCTTCACCGGCAGCAGCGCCTCGACAGCCATCTTCACGCAGTCGGTGGGCGTCCCGCCCACCCGCCAGGCGCACAACTGCGGATCGTCAATGCAGAACTGATCGACGCGGATCGGGTGATGGACGGTGATCGACTGGCTCGTTGCGCTCCGCTCGCTGTCCGGCGCCACCACCGTCACCTCGCCGATCGTCGCCAGCTCCCGCCACAGCGCCTGAATCCCCGGCGCGTTGATCCCATCGTCGTTGGTCAAAAGAATACGCAAGAAAATACCTCCCAGTTTCAAGACCGTTTTAAAAGCTCCAGATGCAAGGCGCACCGGAGGCGGCGCCGCGACGGCGTACTTGTTTGCGTACGCCGAGCAAGACGCCGAGGAGCAACACAGCAGATGGACTTTTAAAACGGTCGACTACAGCTGCCCCATCATCTTATGCGTCTGCGGTATAACCCGCACATCGTCCACAACCTCCAGCGCCGCCGCCAGCAGCCGCAGCACCGCCTCCGGGGCGATGCCGACAACATTGTTCACCGGCGTCACCGGCTGCAGCACCACCGGGATGCGCCTGTCCACAGCCGCCACCAGCTTTAGCGCCCGGCGAAATTCAGCGTCGCCCGTCGCCGCCGTCAGCACCATCTTCACATACAGCTCGCTGGCGGCAGCAATACGGATAAAGCGGGCGTGCTCGTCCCACCATTCGCGACCGCTGATCGACGGCAGCTTGATATCCATGCTGACGATATCGATATGGGGCAGCACGACCGCCAGCTCATCAGGCATCGTCCCGTTAGTCTCCAGATACCGGCGGCCGGCCAGCTTAGGCGCAAGCTCCGCCAGCGCCGCCGCCTGGCAGAGCGGCTCGCCGCCCGTCAGGCTCACCGAGTGGTGCGGCGCGCGCAGGAGGCTGTTGACATGCCCTGCCAGCGCCGCGACCGGCATCGGATTGGCCACCGTAAAGAAATCCCGCCCTCCCGGCGTAGCCTCCACCCTGCCAGTCGCAGCCGCCGCGCGGGAAGCCGACGTATCGCAATAATCGCAGGCCAGGTTGCAGCCCGCCAGGCGCACGAACACCTGCCGGTAACCGACATACCGGCCTTCCCCCTGGATAGAGGAAAAAATCTCGACAATCTCCACCCGTGCCGTCACTCCTCCCGATACACGGCCGCCGAATGCGGCGACTCCCACACCTTCACCGCCGTCACCGCCACCCCGGCCGGCAGGTGCCCGGCCAGTTCGCGGTAGACATACGCGGCGATATTCTCCGCCGTCGGATTGACGGTGCGGAACGGCTCGATCTCGTTAAGATAATAATGGTCAAGCGTATCGATAACCCGCGTTACCTCCTGTTTGAGGACGCGGAAATCGACCAGCATCCCCAGGCTGTCCAGCTCGGGGCCGGCCACCGTAACCTCCACACGCCAGTTATGTCCGTGGAGGCGGTTGCATTTGCCGGGATAATCGGCCAGCCTGTGGGCGGCCTCGAAATCGACGATCGTCGTTAGCTCGTACATAATTAATACCTCCCAACCCTATGATTTGCCCGCCGCGGCAATAGTACTCGTCGGCCGACAAAAATAGATGAGCCCCAAGACTCATCTATGAAACAGCGCGAACATCCGCTTGGCAGACTTACTACTTCGCCGCCTGCTTGCTTAAATAATTCTCCTTGGGGAAATCGTCAGCCGTCGCCAGCAGCGCCACGTCGCGGTAGCTGAGGCCGCGGGTGTGCTGGGTGTGGCTCCACTCCCGGTCGTTGCGGTGCAGGAATCCGATAAAGGTAATGGGAATCCAGCTATAGACGAACAGCGGATAAAGCACCATATACCACCACGCCTTCAGGGGAGCGCGGATCTTTGCGAGGACGATGACCGGGAAAATATACTGACCGACGGCGATCAGCTGCCAGACTTCGACCGGCAGAATCATAAAGAGGATATTGGTGTAAAACGGCACGATATGGTATATATAGCTGCAAACCACAAAGGTAGTCGACATGATCAGGAAGTGAGGCTGGAGAAGGTGAAGGACGCCGTCGAGGATGCGGATGTCCCGCTGGCGGATCCCCTCGTACAACAGGCGGGGTATGTAACGGCTCGCCACGTCGAAGTGCCCCTGAGCCCAGCGCTTGCGCTGGTGCCAGGACTGCACGAATGTGAGCGGCTTCTCGTCATAGACGATGGCGTCATGGCACCAAGTTGTGCGGATGCCGAGCAGCAGCGCCTTCATCGTGAACTCCATGTCCTCGGTCAGGCAGGTCGCCCCCCAGCCGAACTTATGGAGCACGTCGGTCGAAATGCACATCCCCGTGCCGCCGAGAACGCTCGACAGGCCGAGATTATACTTCGCCAGGTGCCAGATATGGTTAACCACCCAGAAGGAAATCGCGAAGGTGCCGGAAATCCATGTATCGCAGGGATTCTTGGAATCCAGGTATCCCTGGATGACCTTCTCGCCCTTGCACAGGCGGTTGTTCATCTCGAGGAGAAAGTTAGGATGCACCAGATTATCGGCGTCAAAAACCGCCACCGCGTCATACTTGCGGGGCAGGCGGAACAGCTTAGCGAAAATCCACTCCATCGCATAGCCCTTGCCGCGCTGCTCAAGGTTAAAACGCTCATACACGATCGCGCCGGCGGCCCTGGCCAACTCGGCCGTGCGGTCCTTGCAGTTGTCGGCCACCACAAAAATATCGTACAGGTGGCGGGGGTATTTGAGCACATGCAGGTTCTCGATCAGCTGAACGATGACCTGTTCCTCGTTGTGGGCGGCGACGATGACCGCGAACGACTTCTTCGGGGTCATTATCTTGATCTCCCGGCGGCGCCATACCCCGAAGAAAGCAAGAGCGAAATAGTAGAGAGTGAAAAACACGATGATCAGCTGCATTGGAACCATTATGTAGTCAAATAGCTGGTTCATGGGCCGGTCTCCTTTTCCTGGGCGAATCCTTGAATCCGCCCTTTTCGGCACTTGCTGGCTCAGTCACAAAGTACGAATCACTTAATACACAAATTACATTTTAATTATAGTAAACCTTACTTGTCAAGCCATAAAAAAAGGCGTAAAGCGGCCCTGCTTACCAGAATCAGGAATATCGCCTTTCTTCGCCGGTACAGCACAATTTTCCTGCTCTTACCGCCGGCAGGCTACCATTAATATAACCAACAAATTACTTCATATCCTGAGGAAACCGGTCTGGGTCCGGGACGTTATTATTCCTTGGCCTCGAACAGCGCGAACAGGTTGTTGAGCAGGCCGAAAACGGCGTAGGCGAAGAAAGCGGCGAACAGCGCCCCCTGCGGCGACAGGTATATTATGTAGCCGCCGACCAACACCGCCAGCACGGCCGGCACCGGGCGGATCTTCTCGCCCTTCCCTTTGAAATCCGGATACTTCACCGTGCTCACCATGAGATACGCGAACACGGCCACAAATAGGGCAAACATCCACATAGGGGGCTTGAGGCCGGTCATCACGAAAAGCGCTACCGTACAGCCGGCGGCCGGTATCGGCAGCCCGAGAAAATAGCCCTTTACCACCCCGGTCATAACATTGAAGCGCGCCAGGCGGAGCGCCCCGCAGGTGGCGAAAGCCGCGCAGATCAGCGCGCCTATCCAGCCTAAATCCTTCAGCATATATACGTATGCCAGAAAAGCCGGGGCCACCCCGAACGAGCCGGCGTCACAAAGCGAATCGAGTTCCTTGCCGAACTCGCTGCTCACGCCGAAATAGCGGGCGGCGCGGCCGTCAAGACCGTCGGCGACCATCGCCACAAAGACCAGCAGGGCCGAGGCGACGAAATCTCCCTGAAAAGCGGCGACCATCGCCAGGAAACCGAAAACAAGATTGGAACAGGTCAATAAATTGGGGATGAAAGTTCTCACTCGCGCAACCTCCCTATCACCGTCTCGCCGCCCCGGACTTTGTCGCCTTTCTTGACTAGTATCTCCACGGATCGGGGAACGACAATCTCCGTACATGAACCGAACTTGATCATGCCGTAGCGCTCGCCGCGCTCAAGGACCACGCCCAGCGTCACCCAGGAAACGATCCGGCGCGCCAGGATACCGGCGATCTGAGTGACCAGCACCCGCATCTTCTCGTTCTCCAGGCCGATGGTGTGCCGCTCGTTCTCGCAGCCGGCGGATTCCTTGTAAGCCGGGCGGAACCGCCCGCAGGTATACTGCTGGAATTTGATCTCGCCGGCTACCGGGCTGCGGTTTACGTGAACATCGAAGACCGACAGGAATATCGTAACCTTTATCCCGTCCTGTTCGAGGAACTGGTCCTCGTACACTTCGCTGACCCCCATAACCCTGCCGTCGGCCGCCGACACCACTATAGTGTCGTCGACCGGGATAGCCCGCCGGGGATTGCGGAAGAAAAAGGTGACAAACGCGGCCAGCACGCCGGGGATGATGGCCCAATGCGGGCCGACCGTCAAGGCGGTGACAAAAGTGATAAGCACGAGAATGCCGATATACAGAAAGCCCTCTCTAACGATTGGAGTCTGGGTCATCAAGCCACCTCCTTCCGGTCAACTATCGCCTTCCCCCACAAAACAAAAAGCAAGACAGAAATCCGCCCTGCCTTATTTTCCTAAATCATTATAATATACCCGCTAGACGTTGTCTAATGTTTTTTGGCTGCCAGCACCCGCAGGACGAAGCGCGGCAGAGCCATCATCCGCCCGATGCGTTTGGGCTCGCAGCCCAGACGGTACAGCCATTCCAGGCCGGACCGCTGCATCCAGAGCGGCGCCCGGCGAGTCACACCGGCCATAACGTCGAAAGTGCCCCCGACGCCCATAGCCACAGGCACCGACAGCGTCGCCTCATGCGCGGCCAGCCACTTCTCCTGCTTGGGCACCCCCAGGGCGGCCAGCAGGATATGCGGCCTGCTCTCCCTTATGGCGGCGGCGATGCCGGCGGCCTCCTCGGGGGCAAAATACCCGTCGCGCACACCGGCGACGACAAGGCCCGGCCACTTCTGAGCCGCGGCTTCGCTGGCCCTGGCGGCGATCCCCGGCGCCCCGCCGAAGAAAAACACCCGCCAGCCCGCCGCCGCAGCCCTGGCCAGCAGCGCCTGCGCCAGATCGAAGCCGGCCACCCGTTCAGGCACCGGCTGCCCCAGATGGCGCGCCGCCCATACCACGCCAGCGCCGTCAGGCACCACGAGCGCGGCGCCGGCCAGGATGCCGGCCAGCTCGCAGTCGCGCCCGGCCGCCATCACCATCTCGGCGTTGGCTGTCGCTACAAGGTGCGGGCCGCCTGCGGCGATAAAACCCTCGACCGTCCGCACCGCTTCGGCCAGAGTCACTGCATCGATATGAACTCCCAGAACGTCAACACGCACGCGGCACAAACTCCTCGGAAAGCCTTATTTTCGACGGTGCGCGGCAGGTTGCCGCCCCGGCTTCTCACACCATTTTACCACATCATCACAGTCCCGGCAATCGCAGCCAGGGCGGCAGCTTCCAGCCTGGCTTCTCCTCCGGCTGCGCCTGATCGCCCGTTCCGAGGCGGCCTTCAGTTGGTGGCAGCTTCTGCCCCGGCCGGGTGCGGGGATCGATCGCCGTCGGTTCGGTGCCCTTCACGAACGCGCTGTATTCCGTCTCCTGGCAGCCGCCGCTGGCCAGCATGCCCGAATCGGCGCACACCGGCACCCCTGTCGCCACCCCCGGCGGCACGGGAAAATCGGTCGCCTTCGTCCCCGCCACCGCCTTCGTCATCATCTGGCCCCACAGCGCCGACACTTCCGTCCCGGATATGCCGACAGGCGTACGGTCGTCGTTGCCGATGAAAACCCCTGTCAGCAGCTCGGGCGTGTAGCCCACGAACCAGGCTGTCTCGTAATTGTCGGTCGTACCCGATTTGCCGGCCGCCGGCCGGCCGAGATTGGCGGGCGTCGCCGTGCCGTCCTGCAGCACCCCCATCATAATATCGGTCATGATATACGCCACCTCCGGCCGCAGCACCGACTGCTGGACCACCCTGGCCTCCTCCAGCACCTGGTCGTTCTCGTCCAGCACCCTCACAACGGCCACCGGGCGCGACACCACGCCGCCGTTGGCGAACGCCGTATACGCCGTGCACAGCTCCATAAGGCTCACGCCGTGCGTCAGCCCGCCCAGAGCCGCCGCCAGATTATCGTCCTCAGGCACCAACGTCGTAATCCCCAGGCTGCGGGCGAGATTCAGCACGTTCGCCATCCCCGCCTGCCGGCCCGTCTTGACCGCCGCCACATTCACCGACCAGCGCACCGCCTTCTTCAGCGTTACCGGCCCGCGGTATTTTTTATCGTAATTCTGCGGCGAATAACCGCCGATGTTGATACGCTCGTCGACGATGATCGTATTGGCAGCCTGGCCTTGTCCCAGCGCGGTCGCGTACACGAACGGCTTGAACGCCGACCCCGGCTGGCGGATCTCGGCCGTCACCCGGTTGATCTGGCTCTCCTCGTAATTCCGCCCGCCCACCATCGCCCGGATATGCCCGTTCCTCGGGTCGAGCGACAGCACCGCCCCCTGGTATTTGCCCAACACCGCCTCCGCCGCCTGCTGCAGCTTAATATCCAGCGTCGTATAAACTTTCAGTCCGCCCTTGTAGACGCGATTGGCCCCATACCGTCCCACAAGCTCTTTGGCGACATAGTCCAGAAAATACGACGCCTGCACCACCCGCCGCTTTTTGCCGGCCAGTGCGATCGGCTCGCGCTGGGCCGCCTCGGCCTGATCCTGCGTGATATAGCCGGCGTTCGCCAGCCCCTGCAGCACCGTGCCCCGGCGGTTGAGCGCCGCCCGCACATCGCCGTACGGTGAAAAAATGTTCGGCCCCCGCGGCAGACCGGCCAACATCGCGCTCTCCGCCAGCGACAGCTCGGCGGCGTGCTTGCCGAAATACACCTGGGCGGCAGCCTCGATGCCGTAAGCTCCCTCACCGAAATACACTTGGTTGAGGTACGCCTGGAGAATCTCCTCCTTGGAAAACTTCCGTTCGATGATCAGCGCCAGCAGCGCCTCCTTGAGCTTGCGGCTCAGCGTCTGCTCCTGGGTAAGGAACATCTCCCTCGCCAACTGCTGCGTTATCGTGCTGCCGCCCTCCACCACCCCGCCGTAACGGAGATTTACCCATACGGCCCTCATTATGCCAATCGGGTCGACGCCGAGATGGCGGTAAAAACGGATATCCTCATTGGCGACGATCGCCTCCGGCACATACCGGGATACATTGCTCAGCGTCACGACAATCCGGTTCTCCTCGAAAAGCTTGGCCACCGGCTGGCCGTTGATATCGAAGACCTGTGTCGCCGCCTTCATCGCAAGATTCTCAAGATTATCGGTGCGAGGCAAGGAAAAAAAGGCACACCCGGCCGTCGATATGAGGGCGATAACCACGACCGCGATCACGGCGTCGACAACATACTCCCGCCATACAGCAAGCTTTCTATGGCGCCGGCGGCCGTGTTCTTCCATGCCTCAACCCCTCCTTTACCGATAGTATATCCACAGCTAGTATATCCACAGCTTGGCAGGTAATTGCGCGGCAGGAATCATATCCGCCATCACGAATATTACATAAAAATTTTATTGTCGTCGGGGAACTGTCATGATCAAAACCGCCGCCCTCCTGCGCACCGCCAGCTACCTTGCCGCCGTCCTCCTGATTCTTCTCCTCTGCACGCCCCTCGCCTCACTTGCCTTCCACCGCCAGCCTGGCACAGCGCCCCTGCCCGCCACCGCAACCGGACCGCCCACCTACCGCCTCGAAGCCGGCTTCGTCCCCTCCTCCCCCGCCGGCCCCGTGTACGACACCCTCACCGTCGACCGGCGCCGCGCCGAGAGCCTCCCCACCGCCCTGCCGCCTGCCTTCCCCTACTACGGCGAACGCACCGTCTACCTCACCTTCGACGACGGCCCCGACCCCGACATCACCCCCGCCATCCTCCGCGTCCTGCGCCAGGCCGGCGTCCCCGCCACCTTCTTCATCGTCGGCCTCCAGGCAGAAAAAGCCCCCGCCATCCTCCGCCAGATCCAGCGCGACGGACACGCCATCGGCAATCATTCCTACAACCACTCCTACCGCGAGCTCTACCGCTCCCCGGCCGCCTACACCGCCCAGCTCCGCCGCACCGACGACATCCTCGTCAAACACCTCGGCTTCCGGCCGCGCATATCGCGCGCTCCCGGCGGCTCGGCCGGCAGCTTCACCGCCGGATACTGGTCGGCCCTCGCCGACGAAGGCTACCGCGAGGTCGGCTGGAACGTCAGCTCCGGCGACGCCTCACGGGCCAAGGCCGCCCAAATCGCCGCCGCCGTCGCCCAGCAGCTCGACAGCCGCAAATCCCTCTGGAGCCACGCCATCGTCCTCATGCACGACGGCCGCGGCCACGAAGAAACCGTCCGCGCCCTCCCCGCCATCATAAAATACTTTCAAGACCGCGGCTTCGAATTCAGAGTAGTGAACCTCGAAACCCCGCCCGCCTGGTGACACAGAAACCGCCCCGGAAAAAATCCGGGGCGGTTCAAATTTGCTCCTCAATATACTAATGGTAAATACCGCTATTAATACTACTACGCAAACACCAGCGCGTAGATGATCAGCAGCGCCGTCTGAGCGATCGCCACCGCCCAGCCGTTTCGGATCATCGACCCGAGGTCCTTGGACTGCGCGAAGCCCATCATCGCGACCATGTTAGTGGTAGTATTTCAAATTGCATATAGTGTTAACATAACACAAAACTGACAGTGCTTATTGCCCGCCAGTTTCATCACTGTTTTATTTTATTCACCTGTGCCGTCTAGCCACCAAACTAGTTCACTTTGCAATAGTTATCGTCATGTTCCCTCGTTATTACTCCCTTCCCGCTCCTGTTTTTCACGTTCTTTCAGTAAGATTCCCGGGCGTTCGTGCAATTTCTCATACTCTAACATCTTCAGCATGCCTTGGTAAATAGCTTCGACCATGGCTGGAGGCGGCTTATCCGGCGGGTAGAGTACGCCGTCTACTCGCCAACCACGGAAATTGGGGCCAGCAGGGTTTTTTAGTTTCCTCTCCTTATGAGGTTTGTCACCTTTAGGTTTGTCACCATGAGTCATGATTACCACCTCCGATAAATATCTACCGTAGGCGTTCTATGCGTTTATCAAAAATCCTCCAATATTAACATACTATGGTAATATTTCCCAACGAAACCTTATCCCTCCCGCAACACCCAGTAATTCATCAAAAAAGTAGTGAGAGTCGCATAAACACATTGCTACCTCACTACTCAAAAATATTGTTTGTCGTAAATATTACTCACTCTCATTAAAGAGAGGTCCCTCGTTATAAATCGCCATTAAATCAGGTTGACATATCTTAATATTGGTGACTGAATCCGCTAGTCTTAATAAGTGGTTATCAAAAGTATGAAACAACTCAGCCTTCGCGTGTATCGCGCAAGCTAGATGTAGCGCATCAAAACCAGGAAGTCCCCTATAAGTTCTAGTGAGTTCCCTGGCGTTTTCACCTAATACCCTGCTTACTGAGAGAAAGATGAAGGACTTGCGCCGTAAAAATTCTTGAAAGGTTACGTCCGCAGCGGAATTTCTACTTGGGGAAAATTCAGCAAGAACGAGTGGGGTGACAACGATTTCTATTCTCCCAGTTTCTACTTCTTTTAGTACCTCGGCGCACTTTAGATGGTTTTCTGGTTCTCGTATTTTGTTGTTCCACGCAATCCAGACACAAGAATCCCAATAAACTCTAAACTTAGGAACGATAGTCATACCTTTTCTCCATAAACTCTTTTAGCGATAATCCGCCAGATAAGTCTAAGTCGAGTTTCATAACGTCACTCAAAGTTGGGAGTTCATCGTCGGACGGGAATTCAACAATTTCTGTTATTTTTCGTATCCTTGTTGGATAACCGTCTGCCGTATAATTAATCATGCCAGAAGCTAGAACGCGCTTATTAAAAGCCCGACATGCAATCGGTAACATTGTTTCATCTAAATAGCACGAAACGGCAGACCCTGTTACTGAATCATATATCTTGCAATAAGTTCCCCGCACAGAAGTAATCATTTTCAATACGCCTTCAACTGAACCCATTTCTTCTAGCGGTGCCAATACTTCTTCAACATGGCTAACTGTTTTGGCAGTTAAATCAACAGTATCAACGCCTAAACATATTGACATTGTTTCTGATTCGCGACTTTTAATCGCTGCAAGTTCTTTAGCAAACTTCATAGCGTCATTACTAAATTTAGATGGTCTTTTCGGGCTTACCTCTAACTCCTTTAATCCCCTAAACGTTGTATGAAGAACCTCAAACGGCAAAGAAGGACTCTGTTTATGAATTCCCCTGAAAACGGCATAAGCACTTCCGCGCCCCAAATCACTAATAACCCATTCAATTCCGCCGCTCTTCTTTCCTTCGGCTAAAGACGATTCGATCTCTTTAATGAGAGACAACAGCTTTTGGGCAGCATTAATGAAGGTACTGGCAGATACATGTGCGCCGTCTTCCTTAACCATAAGTCTCACTTCTTCAACGGCCATGCTCCAAACCCTCGCTTCCCTCAAGTCTGCATATTAAAGGAATGCGGTTTTACCGTTTAATTCATTATAAGTCAACCAATTTCCTTCTGTTTCATCAAGATTTCGGAAATTCTTGACAAATCGCAATCTTTTCGACTCTTGAGCCAAAGCGATACTGGCCCAATACTCCCCAAACGGTAATGCTCAACCTGCAAAGTGGCTAACTACTGCATAAAATATTCCTGCCCATTACATTATATGCCGAAAAACGTCGGTATAATCAGAGACTTTAGCGAATACCCCTGTCTGTGAAACGACTGCTATATGGGAAAAGCGGCAAGTCAATTTCCCCCTTGTATTTCCGGTATATCCACAGCAATCTCCTTTCCTAAAATAAATGAGGGTGGTGCACCACCCTCATTTATTATTGCACTAGTTTGAATACCATCATAGCAACCAAACACGTTTTTACATGGTAACACATCAAATAACAAATTACCTTATATTTTTACATTTTTTCACATCTAAACTATAGTTCTTTTACGCGAACGCCAGAGCGTAAATTATCAGCAACCCAGTCTGGGCAAGGGCTACAGCCCATCCGTTGCGAATCATCGAACCGAGGTCTTTCGACTGCGCGAAACCCATCATCGCGACCATGTTGCTGCCCGGGATGATGAAATTCGTCACCCGTGTCGCCACGATCAGCGCCACCGTCCAGGCGATCATCGACACCCCGTACTGGTTCACCAGCGAGGCGAACATCTTGTTGAGCGTCATCAGCTCGGCCACCACCGCGCCCGAGATGCCGAAGGCGCCGATAACGCCGCCGGCGATGACCACCGCCGCCTTGCCGCCTATCTGGATCAGCGGCATGAGCATATACGTGATTGCCTTGAAGCCGCCGGCGTGCTCCACATAGTTGATAAGCAGTTCAAGGAGAATAAACAGCAGGAAGATGCCGACATTGCCCGCCATGCCCCGGACAACGCCGCGGCAGATCTCGTCAAACTTCAGCTTGCCGACGAACCCCACCACGAACGACAGGATCAGCATGACGGATATGACGTACGGCGTCGCCGCTTTGATATAAATGCCGTAAGCTATCAGGGCGATGAACAGCCAGACGAAAACATTGGTGGCCCGACGGCTGGTATCGGTGGGGGTAAAGCCCACACTGCTCGACCGTATCGTCTCGTCAAATGACGACTTTTCGGCCGTGTCGCGCTGGATGCGCCACATCATAATCCAGGCGGCGATCATCGTCACGACGGCGATCGGAATCGCCGCGGTAATGAGCATCGTCCCGTAATCCAGCTTGGTCAGACCGATCAGCGTAACCACCGGCGGCGTGAACGGCCCCAGGGTCAGGGCTTCCTCGCCCACGCTCTGGTAAAGCACCGCTACCATCGCCGGCGTCAGTCCCACCGCCGCCGCGATCGGGTTAACGATCGGAGCGATGATGGCGATCCCGCCGGCCATCGTTCCCAGCAGGCCGACGATGACCAGCGACGCGAACATTATCCCCAGCGCCGCCTTGCGCTGGGAATTGACGCCGATGCCGTACATGATCTTATACACGAGAGTATGGGCGACCTTTGTCTCGGACAATATCTCGCCCAGGCCGCGTCCCAGCATGATGATGAGTCCCACCAGCCCGAGGAACGAGCCCATCGCCTTCGACAGGTCCGCCCCCACGGCCACCAGGCTCTTGGCGTTGATCACCGCGCCGATCACCACGCAGATAATCGTGGCCGGCAGCGGGTCCATCTCCCGCAGCACCAGCACCATGTACACAAGGAGCGGGATCAGGCCCACCAGGCCCCACCACAGATTGAAACCGCCATCAACCATTAGCTTCCCTCCTATATTTTCTGGCTTCCCGGTCCGTCACCGCTTGCGCAGCACCTCCCCCCGCCCGTCGCCTGTCAGGCGCCCGGCGGCCACCGCCGGCGTGCCGTTGACGAACACATACTCTATCCCCTCAGGGTACTGGTGGGGATTGGCGAACTCCGCCCGGTCACGGATGCGCTCCGGGTCGAAAACCACAATATCCGCCATATATCCCGGCTTCAGCAGGCCACGGTCCCTGATGCCGAAAATCGCCGCCGGCAAAGCCGTCATCTTGCGCACCGCCGCCTCCAGAGACAGCAGTCCCCGTTCACGGACATAATAACCCAGCACCCGCGGGAAAGTGCCGTAATTGCGGGGATGCACCATCTTGCCGCCATCCTTCGCCGGGTCGAGGCCGCTGCCGTCGCTGCCGACAGCCACGAAATCACTGCCGATAATGCCCTCAAGGTCCTCGCTGCTGAGCGAAAAATAGATCGCCTCCACAGCGCCGCCTTCCTCCTTCAGCAGCGCGACCACCGCATCCTCGGGCGCCAGCAGGCGGTCCCAGGCCAGCTCAGCCACCGTCCGGCCGACATACCTCCCGTTCGCCTCGGTGCGCAGCGAAGCGATCCTGACCCGTTCAGGCCCGCCCCGCACCGCCATCTCCTCGCGGACCGCCTTGCGGATGCGGGAATGCAAGTCGGCGTCGGCCAGCCGCCACAGCATCGCCGCCGGCCCGCCGTCCTGTACCCAGCCGGGCAGCAGCGCAGTAAGCGATGTCGACGTAGCCTCGTAAGGATACTGGTCGGCCCACACATCCACTCCCTGGGAGCGCGCCTCGGCCAGCCTGGTCAGCGCAGCCCGTCCCTGCCCCCAGTAAGGTTGGCCGATAGCTTTCAGGTGGGAAATAAGCACCCTCGCCCCGCTGGCGGACGCGATCGTCACCGCCTCTTCCACCGCCGCCGGCAGCGTACTGCTCTCGCCGCGGATATGGCTGGCATACACCGCCTTGTTGGCGGCCAGCACGCCGGCCAACTCAACAAGTTCCGGCGTGGCCGCAAAACTGCCCGGAGGGTAGATTAGGCCTGTCGACATCCCCCAGGCGCCCTGCTCCAGCGACCTGGCCAGCAGTGCCTTCATTTCCGCCAATTCGAGCGCGGCCGGCGCCCGGTCGTCCGACCCCATCGCCGCTATCCGCAATGCTCCGTGGGCCACCAGGGGAGCCAGATTGCGCCCTGGCCCCAGCCGCTCCACCGCTCTGGCGTAGCCGTCCATATCCTCCCATTCGATGCCCTGCGGCGGCAGCTCGCCCTCCATTGTTGCCAGGTACGTCTCCAGTTCGCGCCGGCGTCCGGCGCTGACAGGAAATAGCCCGATGCCGCAGTTGCCGACCATCTCGGTCGTCACCCCCTGCATCAGCTTGCTGTTGCCTCGCGGCCCGTGGAAAACCGTACGGTCGCTGTGGGTGTGGCTATCGATGAAACCTGGAGCCACTACCAGATTGGCGGCATTCACCACTTCCGCGCCGGCAACCGACAGCCCATTCCCCACCTCGGCAATCCGTCCCCCGGCCAGCAAAACGTCGGCCCGGACGCCCTTGCGTCCGCTGCCGTCCAATACCAAACCATTCTTGAGCAGATACTTCACAGCAATCCCTACCTTTTCCAAAAAATAAAACCAGCAAAACAAGCCCACCCCCGTTGGTAGATGGCTGTTTTGCTGGATTTCACCTGCGTAAGGCAAATGAAGCAGCGCCAATATCGGATTTCAACTCTAAATTAGCAGAAAATACTGCGGCTGTCAATACCTAACAATTTCGTTGGAAATCTTCCTGCCGGGTCAGGGGATCGCCCCTCAACCCCTGCTTATAGAGGCGATAGCGGCGCTGGGCCTCCTTGAAAGCCACGATGATCGCCTTCTGCGACGCCCCGAAATAGCGGTTCTCAAGCTCGCGGCGAATTGCCTCCCCGTCGGCGAGCATGTTCCGGCCCTTGAACAGGCTGTCGAGGAAATCGTACGTGCTCTTCATCATAACCGAACTGCCGCAGCTTTCGATCACGTCAGTGTCGCGATCGATCACGAAGCCGAGCATAAAGCGACCGTACTGCTGGGTGATGGGATTATTCATCTGCGACTTGGAGTCACCGATGATGTAGATGGTATTGGGGGAGTACATGATCGTCGCCCCTCCTCTGGAAGAATATGCTATCCATTCGCCGCCTACCCCCTTTCTCCCTCCTTGCACGAAAAAGCCGCCCCGGAAAGGGCGGCTTTTTCGTAGCATCGGCTAGTTCGGGAACAGGAAAATACCGGTGATGGCTACAATATTGCCGATGATAAAGAGCAGGACGGCGAAACCGATCAAGTCGCGGATACTGATGTTGGCGATCGCCAGCAGCGGCAGGGCCCAGAAGGGGCAGACCACATTCCAGATGCTCTCGCCCCAGGCCACACCCATAGCCACTTTCCAGGGCTCCACGCCCAGCTTGGCGGCAGCAGGCAGCATGAACGGCGCCTGCACGACCCAGTGGCCGCCGGCCGAGGGGATGAATATGCTGATGATGAGCGACGACAGATAGCAGTACATCTCGAAAGTCTCGTAGGTCGCCATCTTCAGCAGCAAGTCGGAAATCCACAGCACCAGGCCGCTGCCCTTCATGATGCCCATTATGCCGGCGTAGAAGGGGTACTGAAGGATGATTCCGGCCGCGGTCGTCGCGCCCTTGCCGACCGCCTTGGTGTAATTTATCAGCGTCCCGTGGGCCAGGATGCCGAGCATCACGAACAGGAAGATCAGCAGGTTGAGGTTGAGGGAAGAGCCTTTGACGAAGAACATGTAACCGACATAGACGACACCCATCAATCCCAGAGAATAGTTAAGAATCATGCTGGTGTCGAGATGGTCGGCGATCTGCTTCCGCACCGGCGCTGCCACCGTCGCAGCCTTTTCGTCCTCGAACAGCGACGGGTCGGCGAGCACGGTGTCTTCCTTCTTGGGGATCATCAGTAGTAAAACGAGGGGAATGATGACGGCGAGGCCGACAGTGATGAAAATGGCCTGCGGATGGAAGATCGTCTGGGAGAGAGGAACTATCCCCATCTCCTTCTCCAGGAAATGCCCTTTGGTGGCGATCAGCAGCGGCACCGACGCCGACATGCCGCCGTGGGTAATGATGATGCCGGAAAACGCCGCGGTTACAAGCAGGCGGAAATCGACGTCGCCGTGCAGTTTGGCCGCCTCGCGGGCCAGCAGGGCGCCGGCGATGAGACCGAGACCCCAGTTGAGGTAATAAAGCACCATGGAAACGAAACCAATGAAAACGACCGTCTGCCGCGGGGTCTTGGGTATGGCGGCAATCGTCCGCAGCATCCGGCGGAATATGGGGGCGGCCGCCAAAGCATAGCCCGAAATGATAACCATCGTCATCTGCATCGCGAACGCCAGGATGCCGAAGAATCCGTCGCCCCAGTCGGCGATGATCTTCATGATCGGCGTATTGGTAATACCTATGGCCATGAGGACGACCACCAGGGTGATAATCCAGGCGATGGTAAAAGGGTCGGGGAGATACTTCTGCATGAGGTTGACGAAAAACATCAACAGCCGATTGATCAAATTCTTCACCTCTTTCCGTTACTCTGCCGCCGCCCGGCAGACGGCCGGGCGGCGCTTATGTCCCTGCCTGCTTAAACGTAATACTCCGAAGCCTTTAACTGATGGATCAGTTTCTTCATAAAATTTTTCCTGATCGCCGGTATTTCCTCCGGGGCGTACTTGTAAAACCCTTCTCCCGATTTGATGCCCAGTTTCCCCTCCTTCACCTTTTCTCTGAGCAGCTTGTTCGCCTCTTGTGAATTATCCATCTCTTTCAAAAGATTGTCGCCCACGACGCACCAGATATCGAGACCGCCGAAATCGGCCACCTCCAGCTGCCCCGTCGTCGCGTAGCGGAAAGCCGGACCGAACTTGAGCGCCTTGTCGACGTCGGCCGGGTCGGCGATCCCCTGCTCGATGATCGAAAACGCCTCCCTGGCGACCCCCTGCTGGATGCGGTTGGCCACCAGGCCGGGCACGTCCTTGAGCACCTTGACCGTTTGCTTCTTGATCGACTTGTACAGGTCGTCAACTTCCTTATAAACTTCCGCCGGCATATTGCCGAAGAAGGACAGTTCGGCGATCGGCATGAGATGGGCGGGGTTATACCAGTGGCAGACCATCATCCGCTTCTTGCGCCCGTCGCTCACCAGCGCCATCATCGCGTTCAGCGCCAGGCTCGAGGTGTTGCTGGCGAGGATGGCTTCCGGGCGGCAATATTCATCAAGCTGTTTGAACAGTTTTTGCTTGAGGTCGATGTTTTCCGGCGCCGCCTCGATGACATAATCCCGGTCGGCGACCGTCGCCTTCAGATCTGTGCAGGTCTTGATCCTGTCGAGCGTGGGCTGGATGGCGTCGGCGGCAATGAACCCCTCCTCGGCCAGCAGCTCCAGCTCCTGTTTTATCTGTTCCTTCGCCTTGGCCAGCACCTGCTCGCCGGTATCGAACATATTCACATCATAACCGTAAAGCGCGAACGATTCGGCGATGGCATGCCCCATCGTTCCCGCGCCCACGACGCCGATTTTCTTGATCATGGCAGGACACCTACTTTCTGAGATTGAGAATGCTTCTCGCATCGTCCGGTGTGGCGACTTCCTTGTTGGCTTCCTTGATCAGGCGGACGGCCCGCGCCACGAATTCGGCGTTGGACTTGGCCAATCGGTCTTTAGCATACAGCACGTTATCCTCCATCCCCACCCGGACATGGCCGCCGAGAGCGAGCGTCGCGTACAGGATGGGGATATGGCCTGCGCCGATGCCGAACGCCGACCAGGTGGAGCCGGGCGGAAGCAGGCTCTTTAGATATACGAGGTTCTCCACCGTAGCCGCCGTACCGCCGGCCGCGCCGAGCACGAACTGATAATGGCCTGGTGAAGCGATGACGCCCTTCTTCATATAATACAGAGCGTTATAAAGCATTCCGGCGTCGAACACCTCGATCTCAGGCTTCACGCCAATCTCAGACATCGTTCTGCCCAGTTTCTCGAGGAACATCGGGTGGTTGATGAACAAGCTGTTATGCATCCAGTTCATCGAACCGGCGTCATAGGAGGCCAGCTCCGGTTTGAGTTCGATCAGATGCGCCATCCGCGTCTCGTCGGTGGCGTTCAGGTCGCCCGACGTCGTTAGATTGAGGACGATATCGCACTTCTGACGGATAAGGCCAACCGTCTCGGCGAACTTCTCCTTGCTCATAGTTCCCTTGCCTTCATCGTCGCGCATGTGCAGGTGGGCGATGGCCGCGCCCGCCTGCCAGCACTCGTAGACGTCGTCGGCGATTTCCCGCGGCGTCAGCGGGATGTTCGGGTTGTGTTCCTTCGTTGGCCAGGCGCCGGTTGGCGCGACAGAGATAATTACTTTCGCCATCCAAAATCACCTCATAAGAAAATTTGTTCCGCGCATATATAAAGCAAGTTGTATGCCAACGGCAAAAGCCCGGTTTCGCGCGGCTCAAGGCAGCAAAAAAATAAGGGCCGATGAAAAATTTCATCGGCCCTTTTATGGAAATGTTGCGAACTGTCTGAAAAATAGCGCCCGAAAAGCCGATGATAAACGTCATCGCATTTGATGGCGTTCGTCATCACCCGTTGCTAGCCCTAACCGCTTGGCTTTCTTGACAATCGTCGACTGGTCGACCTTCAGGGCGGCAGCCGCTTTGCGCGTACTCCCGTAAACGGCGAGCGCCTTTTCGATAGCCCGCTTTTCCACACCGGCTACCAGCTCCTTAAGCCCCGTCTCCACATTCGCCGTTTCGGCGTTTACGTTCAGCAGCGGCGCGAGCTGTTCGTCGCCAATCACCGCCGTCGGTCCGGCGATTATCACCAGCCGCTCGACGATATTCTGCAGTTCCCGCACGTTGCCCGGCCAGGAATACTCCTTCATCAGCGCCAGGCCGGCGTCGTCGACGAACGCCGCCTTCCCGTACTTGGCGTTGTATTGCGCCAGGAAATGTTCGACCAGCGGTTCGATATCCCCGGCGCGCGTCCTCAGCGGCGGGATGGTGATGGGGAAAACATTCAGACGGTAATATAGATCCTCCCGGAACCGCCCCTGTTTCACCAGCGTCTTCAGATCGCAGTTCGTCGCCGCCAGAATCCTCACGTCGAGCTTCACGGGTTTAGCGCCGCCGATCCGCGTTATCTCCTTGTGCTGGATAACCCTCAGCAACTTCGACTGCAGTTCCAGCGGCATATCGCCGATCTCGTCGAGCAACAGCGTCCCCTTGTCCGCCAGCTCGAACATCCCTACTCTGCCCGCGCCAACCGCGCCCGTGAAAGCGCCCTTGTCGTAGCCGAACAACTCGGCCTCCAGCAGATTGGCAGGAATTGCGGCGCAATTCACCTTGATGAACGGGCCGTTATTACGCGTGCTGTTCATGTATATCTCGTTGGCGACAACCTCTTTGCCCACCCCGGTCTCGCCGGCGATCAGGATGGTAACGTCGAGGGCTGCGACCTGATTTATCATCTCGATGATCTTCGCCGTCACCGCGCTGCGGCCGATGAGGCTCATATTAAGGTTCTGGCGGCGCAGATGCTCGATCTCCATTATGCTCTTGGCCTTGTCGGCCTCGACGGCCTTCATCTTCGCCTGCGAGGCTTCGAGTTCGGCCTTCATCGTCAGCAGGTCGGTAATCTCACGGTCGATCACCACCACGTTCTTGACATTGCCGTCCGCATCGAATACCGGGATGCCGGTAATCAACATCTTCCGGCCGCTGCGCAGGCTCTCCCCCACCGAATTGACCCGTTTTCTCAGCTTAATGACCTGCGGGGTCACGGCGTTTTTATACAGCCCGGCGGCTTCGCACTCCTCCACGTACCTGCCGACGACCTCCTCCGGCGCGATGCCGGTGATCCGCGTGTACGCCTTATTCACGTACAGTGTCTTGCCCGCGCCGTCGGCGATATAGATGCCGTCGTAGACATGGTCGCCGAGCTCGCGGAAATCGAACTCGGCCATGCGCCGGAACTCCTCCAGCGCCTTGCCAAGCCCTGCCGCCACGTGGTCGCTCTCGCACCGTTCGCAGCCGCCATCGGCGATTTTCCTCAACAGATCCTCCAGAAACGCCTGGGCCGCAAACTTGTCCCGTCCGCTCACTTTACCACCCCTCTACACCCACTATAAAGCAAGAATCTCGCCAAGACAACAAAAACCAAAGCCGCCCCGCAGGGCGGCTTTTCATTATACGCTGTAGTTGGGCGCTTCCTTGGTGATGCTGATATCGTGGGGATGGCTCTCCTTCAGACCGGCGCCGGTCACCTTAACAAAGCGGGTCTTGGTGATGAGCTCCTCGATGTTCCTCACACCGCAGTAGCCCATCCCGGCCCGCAGGCCGCCGACCATTTGATAGACCGTATCCGACACAACCCCTTTGTACGGGATGCGCCCCTCGATCCCTTCAGGCACCAGCTTCTCCATATTCTCCTGGAAGTAACGGTCCTTGCTGCCCTCGACCATCGCTCCCAGCGAGCCCATGCCGCGGTAGATCTTATAGCTGCGGCCCTGGTAAATGATCGTTTCCCCGGGGCTCTCCTCCGTGCCGGCCAGCAGATTGCCGATCATCACCACGCTCGCCCCGGCGGCGATCGCCTTGGTGATATCGCCGGAATACTTGATGCCGCCGTCGGCGACCACCGGTACGCCGTAAGGCCGCGCCGCCGCGGCGCAGTCGTACACCGCCGTAATCTGCGGAACGCCGATGCCGGCGATAACCCGCGTCGTGCAGATCGAGCCAGGCCCCATGCCGACCTTGACGGCGTCCGCCCCCGCTTCAATCAGGTCGCGGGTCGCGGCGCCCGTCGCCACGTTGCCGGCCATCAAGTCGACCTCGGGATAATGCTTCTTGATATACTTGACCGCCTCAAGCACCCCGCGCGAATGGCCGTGGGCGGTGTCCACCACCAGCACGTCCACCTTCGCCTTAACCAGCGCGGCCACACGGTCGGGCATGTCCTCCCCCACCCCGATAGCGGCGGCCACCCGCAGGCGGCCCTTGGGGTCCTTGGCCGAGTTCGGGTACTTCTGAGCCTTCTCGATATCCTTTATAGTTATGAGCCCCTTCAGATACCCCTGCGCGTCGACCAGCGGCAGTTTCTCGATCCGGTGCTGGCGCAAAAGCTCCTTGGCCTCCTCCAACGACGTACCCACCGGGCCGGTGATGAGGTTGTCCTTGGTCATGCACTCGTGGATCTTACGGGTCAGGTCGGTCTCGAACCTGAGATCGCGGTTGGTGAGGATGCCTACAAGCCTGCCGCCATCCACGGTGATCGGCACCCCGGAGATGCGGTAGCGCTCCATCAGGTCGTGGGCGTCCTGGAGCGTGTTGTCCGGCGCCAGGAAGATGGGGTCGACGATTATGCCGTGCTCCGAGCGCTTGACCTTGTCGATCTCGTTGGCCTGGCGTTCGATGGACAAATTCTTGTGGATGACGCCGAGGCCGCCTTCCCGTGCCATGGCGATCGCCATGCGCGCCTCGGTCACCGTATCCATTCCTGAGCTGATAATGGGAATACTGAGTTTGACATTCCTGGTGAGATAAGTAGTCACATCGACATCGCGGGGCAAGATCTCCGAACGGTTGGGGACGAGCAGCACATCGTCGAAGGTCAGGCCTTCCGGACCGAACTTGTCGTCGAACATTGCGTTACTCCTTTCAGCATTTGTCTAACACGTATTTTGAATATAATACCATAACTAACCGGACGAATCCACCCTTTTTGTCCCCGCAGCGAAAAAATTCCCCGCCGCCGTTCGCGGGACGCGGATACAATCCACTTCCCGGCCTCACACTAAACATATCATGCTCACCCGGAGGTGCAAAAATGCTGGCAATACGCGGCGGAACCGTCCACACCGTCAGTCGCGGCACACTGGAAGGCGCCGTAGTTCTGCTGGACGGCGGCAAAATAATCGCCGTAGGCCGGCACATCTCCATCCCGGACGACGCGCACATCCTCGACGCCGCCGGCAAAGTCGTCACCCCCGGCCTCATCGACTGTCACACCCACCTCGGCATCGCCGAGGAAGGGGTCGGCGACGCCCATGTCGACAAAAACGAGATCGCCGACCCGGTCTGCCCCCACCTCCGCGCCCTCGACGCCGTCAACCCCGAGGACGAAGGGCTGGAAGACGCTGTTGGCGGCGGCGTCACCGCCATCATCGCCACCCCCGGCAGCGAAAACGTCATCGGCGGCCAGAGCGTCGCCATAAAGACCCGCGGCCGCGTAATCGACGCCATGATCCTCCGCCAGCCCGCCGGCATCAAGATCGCCTTCGGCGAAAACCCCATCAAAATGTACGGCGGCAAGGGCAAGCCCCCCTCCACCCGCATGACCGTCGCCGGCATCATCCGCGAAAACCTCGTCGCCGCCCGTGACTACGCAAAAAAACCGCCGACCGGACGCAACCTGCGGCTCGAAGCCCTCGCCCGCGTGCTGAGCGGCGAAATCCCCCTCAGGGCCCACGCCCACGCCGCCGACGACATCGCCACCGCCCTCAGGGTCGCCGCCGAATTCAACCTGCGGCTCACCCTCGAGCACGCCACCGCCGGCCACAAAATCGCCGATCTTATCGCAGCCCGCGGCGTCCCCGCCGCCGTCGGCCCCTCCATCACCGCCCGCGTCAAAGTCGAACTCCGCGACCGCACCTACCGCACGCCCGCCATCCTCCACGCCGCCGGCGTCAAAGTCGCCCTCATCACCGACCACCCTTTCCTGCCGATCGGCGGCCTCCGCCTCGAAGCGGCCCTCGCCGTCCGCGAGGGTCTGCCGTATGACGCCGCCCTGCGCGCCATCACCCTCAGCGCCGCTGAGATCATCGGCGTCGCCGACCGGGTCGGCAGCCTCGACGCCGGCAAAGACGCCGACCTTGTCATCTTCGAAGGCGACCCCTTCGCCATAGCCACCAAAATAAATCAGGTGTTCATCAACGGCGAACCGGTCTACGGCCGTTGCTGAACACCTACAACAAATACTCCCCCGCCAGGCAGCGATGCCAGGCGTCGAGCGCCCTGGGAAGCTCCCCCGCCGACAGCACCGGTGCGGTCAAAGCACCGGCCGTTTGCAGGGGGGCGACATTAACCCTTATCCCCCACGCAGCCTCGGGGGCATAATCCGGCAACCCGCAAAGCACAGCCGCCTCGCCGGCCCTGCGCCAGTGCACCAAACAAGCGGCGGAACCCGGCCCGCCCGCCAGCTGCCACACGACCGGCCGCCGTTTGAACTGGGCGACATGGCGCGGGAAAAAGCCGCGGGCCAGCCAGCGGTCGAGCGCCACGCCGGTCACAGCGGCGAACTCGGCGGCAAAGCGCGGCGCATCCTCCCATCGCGCGATTAACCCGTCAAGCTCCACCCTCACAGCCGCGATATCCATCATCCCCGGCCCGGCCGTAGCCGTCTGCCCCGGCCAAACGTGGCCGAGCAGCGCCAGCACCGCAGCGCTGGCAAAATCCAAAGCCTGCTCCTTCGCCAGCGGCTGGCACCGCCAGCCTTCCTTGGCAATCCCGCACTCTAATAATGCATACACCGTTACGGGGTGCAATCTTATATGTGCCACTAATTTGGCAAAGAATTCTTCCGGCAGCTGGCCATGCCCCGGCCCACTAATATACAGACTGCGTAGCCGTTCCTTCACGGCCGACAGCTCCGCCCGGCCGCACTCGCGCACGGTAGCCGGCGGCGGCAACCTGTCGGCCGCCAGCTCGGGCGGCAGCGCATGGTAACCAGCCAGTGCCGGCCATTCTCCCGGCGAACCGCCGTGTTCGTCGGCCAGCGCCTTCGCCTCGGCTGCCGGCAGAGCCAGCACCCCCGCCAACAGGCGGTCGATGCCGTCGGCGGCCACCATCTGCCGCAGCGACGCCAGCCACAGCCGCGTCGCCCGCTGCGGCAGCCTGGCCGCCAGCGGCAGGCACTTTGCCGGCGCGAAGCGGTAACCCTGGTCGGTGATCTCCATCGCCCGCAGTTCGGCCGCCGCCGCCACGGCCACCATCGCCAGCCTGCCGATCTCTTCCCGCGCCGCCGCCGGCACCGCTGGCAGCGGCAGGCGCTGCAGATCGACAGGCTGATAGTTTACCGTCGGGTTGAACATCTTCAGCAACCCCTGATAAACCTGGGAGTTCAGGAGACCAAGCAGATAAGCCGCGTCCTGCGGATCGCGGGGAAAAACGCAGCTGGCCGCCATATCGGTCATGCAGCCGGCCGGCAGCAGCTTGGCCGTAAACGCCTTGCTGCTTATCAGACCGTACGCCAGTCCCTCCCGGAACCAATATTTCCTGTTGGGCAACTGCGCCGAGTAATAGCTCCCGTAATACTTCCGGGCCTCGTCCGTCCAGCGCACGTAATGGGCAGGCCGGCGCGCGTAGCGGAAGCCGCTCGCCTCCTTCTCGTACGGCGCCCAGCCGTCGGCCGCGCCTTCCCGGTCCCACACCTCCCACCAGCGGCGCACGAACCGCGCGTTATCCGCCGTCTTCATCCCCAGCACGATATCGGCGGCCTCACTGAGCGGCTGCGCCCCCGCCAGCGCCGCCCGCAGCCCCTCCCCCAGCCAGTAGGCCAACGGCCCGCCGGGCAGCGCGGTCGCCTCGGCCGCCGTGCGGACGAACGCTTCCGGCCGGCCTTCGCCCGCGTTATGGCAGCTCACCGCCTCCGCCAGCGCCTCGGCCTTCCGCGGCGCCGCCAGCAGCTTGAAATAAACGCCTCTTTCCTCCGCCTTCCCGCCCACGGCCAGCACAAAGAGCGCCGCGTCCACCACCGCGTCGGCGAACGCCCCCAGCCCCAGATGGGCCAGCGTGCGGACCGCCGTCCGGCCGAAAACCTCGTTGCGCAGCTTTGCGTAACTCTGGATATAAAGAAAAGTCTGCGGCGTAACCATCGCCACGCACGCCTCCGCCAGAGCGAGGCAACGCAGAATGAAAGCCGCGTACAGGTTGCCCGCGCCGGCGGCGTAATGCCGCCGGAGATACGCGCGCACCGCAGCCCCGTAATCGCGCTTGTCCAGATACGGCGGATTGGTCAGCACCACGGCGTAGCGGCGTGCCAGCAGCCTGCCGAGCGGCCCTCCGGCGTCCGCCGCCGTCAGCAGCGACCCCAATTCTTCGCCCCGCCCGTCGGCCGTCACGATGTTGGCATACAGCCCAGGGAGCGCGGCAAGATCAAGGTCCGGCGCCTTCTCCCTGGCGCGCAGCCATAGCGCGGCGCGGGCGACCGCCACCGCCCGCCCGTCGATATCCGCCCCGAACAAGTTGCCGTTCATGATCGCCGCGCAGATCGCCGCCGGCTCTTCCCACCCCTCCTCGCGGTACATCCCGTACAGCATATCGAACGCCGCCAGCAGGAAATTACCAGCGCCGCAGGCCGGGTCGCACACCGTCAGCTCGCTCGCTTTGCGGACGCGGACAGGTTCGGTCGCTGTCGTCCGAACGTAGTAACGCCACCCGGCCGCCAACGGCGACGCAGGGTGACCCGCGAGCCAAAGTGCGCCGAGGGAATTCTCCGTAAGAAAATCCACCATATACGGCTCACTGTACACCTGCGTGGCGGGCACGACCGAGCCGGCGCCGATCTTTGCGCACTGGTCGCCGCGCGTCCTGCCGGCCAGGCCGGCCCGCTCGGCGCTGTGCCAGAACTGGTGCAACCAGCCGAGCGCGGTCGGCGCGGCGAGCAGCTCGCCGCAGCCGGCCAGCAGCTCGCGGACGCGCTCCGCCACCCCCGGCGGCAAACTCTCCCTGCCCGCGAAAAAAACCGGCGCAGGCCCGGCGACTCCCCGCACCGCCATCGCCGCATCCAGGGCCAACGTCATCCCGGCGTGCCAGGACAGCTCACCGGCCTTGTCGCCGAGCCCGCTTTCCAGCAGCCGCCGCAGCGCGGCCACCGTCTCCTTCAGTTTTTTCCGTGTCCCGTTGTCCATAGCAGCCCCCAAACGGCATAACCGGACGATAATACCCATTCCTTCGCCGGCCCGGCGGCAAACTCCTACCGGCTAAACGGCAAAGCCGACCGGACCCTCCCGGTATATGACAAAAGAAGGCCCGGGATTCCTCCCGGACCATTTTTCAGGCCTTATGCCCTTACATCACATACACCTTGACCTTCTGCATACCGAATTCGTACGCTTCGCCCACCGTCCGCATGGCGATGTCGATGCGGTTGCCCTTGATCGCGCCGCCGGTATCCTCGGCGGTCGCGTACGCGCCGTGACCGTCGGCGAACTCGATATACACCCGCGAACCGAGCGGAATAACCCGCGGATCGACGGCGATGATGCCGGGGCGTACCTGAGTGCCCAGATGGGTCAGGCTGCCCCACTTGCCATTATCGTGCGGTCCGGGCGCGTATGCGGTCGCCACGATGTCAATCACGCGCTTGTGGCTGCCGGGTGCGGCGCCCTGCTTAACAACCGCGCTCTTGCCGGTCAACGCCGTGATTACTCCCAGATCGGCAACGCCGTCGGCCTCGATGGCGAGCGACTTCTCCAGCTTGCGCACCGCAGCGGCCGTACGGCTGCCGTACTCGCCGTCCCGGTCGCCGCTGCCGAAGCCTTTCTCGGCCAGGGCAGCCTGGAGCTGACGCACATCGTCGCCATTGGCGCCCGGGGCCAGTTCGCGGTCGCCCAGGGCGGCCGAAGCCAGCGGCGCCGCGCCCAGCGCCAGCATGAACATTGTAACGGAACAAACAATAACCTTGTTGATGTTTTTCATTTTTAAAACACCCCTTTCTAACGTGCCGGCGAGGTTAGCTGACGGGTTCGGATGAAAAGGTAAGACCCTACCGCAGCATGGCGGATTCACCCCACTAACTCGGTTCCCCCGCTCTCCGCAAAGGAGATTAGGCACAGGCCATAATATTACACCATAACCTCCTCCACAGACAAGGCCACCTACCCGCCATATCGCCCCATACCCGCCATCAGTTCCCGGTATGCGCCCCCATCCTCGCCGATGTGCCGGTATGCTGCCGCCGGTGGCATGAATACCCGTCCCGGTGCAAAGACTAGAATAGCGCCGCCGCACCCCAGGGCGGCAGCTTAAGCACCGGATCGGGTAACAGCACATGATAAACGATTGGTTCAAAACCAAAAAACCCCATAAACTCACCACAAAGCCGCAACCTGCGACCGACGCCCCTGCCCCGCGCAAATACGACGCCGTCGTCGTCGGCGCCGGGCCGGCCGGCGCCAGCGCTGCCTACTTCATGGCCCGCGACGGCCTCGATGTGCTGCTCCTGGAGCGCGGGCCCTTTCCGGGCGCCAAAACCTGCGGCGGCGCCGCCGTCATCGCCGAACAGGTTCATCAGCTCTTTCCCAACTTTTGGGAAGAGTTCCGCTACGAGCGCATCGTCACCCGCATGGACTACTGGTGGCTCAGCGAAGATTCGGCCGTCACCGCCGGCTTCACCAGCAGCCGCCTCAGCGCCGCCCCTTACAACCGCCTGTCGGTCAAACGCAAAAACCTCTACACCTGGCTGGCCGCCAAAGCCGTCGCCGTCGGCGCCACCCTCCTCCTCGGCCACAATGCCGCCGACGTCCTCCTCGACGGCGGCCGGGCCGTCGGTGTGCGCGTCTCTCCCCCCCAAAGCACCGAATACCTCACCGACCTCGTCATCCTCGCCGACGGGGCCAATTCCCTGCTCGCCGAGCGAGCCGGCCTCATTCCCCCCGTCACGGCCGCCAACCTCTCCCTGTACGCCAAGGAGACCATCGCCCTCCCCCCCGAAACCATCGAAGAACGCTTCTGCCTCCCGCCCGGCCAGGGCGCCGCCATCGGTCTCATCGGCTACCCCACCGCCGGCTTCAACGGCACCGGCTCCATCCACACATTCCACGACAGCATCAACATCAGCGCCGGCATGGCCGTCAGCGACTTCGCCGCCGGCGGCTTCAGCCCCGGCGACCTCCTTGAGCGCATAAAAAAACACCCCCGCATCCAGCCACTCCTGGATGGGGGAATAACCACCGAATACGGCGCAGCCATGATTCCCGAAGGCGGCTACCACGCCATCCCGCCCCTCGTGCATCCGGGGCTCCTCATCGCCGGCGACGCCGCCTCGCTAGTCAACGGCATCCACGGCATCAATCTCGCCATGTGGTCGGGCTTCTACGCCGCCAAAGCAGCCTACGAAGCAAAAAAGAGCCGCGACTTCTCGGCCCGCAAACTCTCCCTCTATCGCACCCTCCTCGACGAAAGCTTCATCCTCCAGAACATGCGGGCCAACGCCAAAGCGGCGGCCCTCCAGCGCGACAGACCCTACCTTTTCGACCTCTACAGCCGCCTGGCCAACGAGGCCGCCTACCAGATGGTCCGCGAATATCCCATGCCCGTTAAAGACAAGCGCAAATTCATCTGGCGCAAAGTCACCAGTCTCCAGCCGGTCGGCAAGATCGCCGCCGACATATGGCAGGTTCTCAAGTTGGTCAAAGGATGAGCAAGCTCGCCGCCAAAATCGCCCTCGTCGAATTCCGTCCCGACGACGGCTGGCAGCATGTCGTCATAACCGATCAGGAAAAATGCCGCCGCTGCCCGGACAAAAACTGCCTGCGCGTCTGCCCATCGGGCGTCTTCGCCTGGGACAACATTCCCGGCCACCCCGTGCTCGTCTTCTACAAACAATGCGTCGAATGCGGCGCCTGCCGGCTGGCCTGCCCCGAAGACGCCATCGAATTCTCGTACCCGCACGGCGGGTATGGCGTCGTCTTCCATCAGGGTTAATCCTTCCCCAATACGAACGGTGCGAACCCCACCTGTGTCCAGGCCGCGTTGTAAAGCTGACGCAGCAGGCCGTCGAGACGGCGCCGCAGCATCCCCTTCACCTCCGCCAGCGAGCTGAAGAACAGCCTGGTCGCCGGATGCGCGCTGTTGAGCGCCGCCTGCTGATAATACTGGCCCGACTTCTCCGTCAGCACGATCAAAAACCACAGCGACGCCAGCCCGACGACCGTCGACTCTCCCGAAGTCCCAAGCTTGGCTGTGGCCTCCTGCCAGACGCTGTCCGGCCCCAAAAGCTCGGCGGCGCTCACCTCCGGATAGCGGCCGCTGTCCACATCCACATACTGGGCCCGGTCGACCAGCAGCTCGATCCCCGCCTGGAACGTGCCGACAGCGGTCACCACCGTCTGCAACTCGGGCGGCGACTGAGCCATCACCACCTCCACCTCCTGGCGAATCTGCGCCTCAAGAATTGCAGCGAACTGAAACACCTGCATCCCTTGCCTCCCCCTCCGGTAAAACAGCCCGGTCCGCCACCGCGGAACGGGCTGTCAGCGTATTACTTCTTATCGGCCATCAAAGTCCCGGCCTTGGCGATATTCGTCTTCGGCTGATCGCGGATGATGATCGTCACAGCCTCAGGCGGGCACTTAGCGGCCTCCACTACGGCCGCGGTAACCTTTTCGGCCAGCTCGCGCTTCTGTTCGATGCTGCGGCCCTCTACCCAGTCAATTTGCACTATCGGCATAAAATTATTTCCTCCCCGCTAGTTTTGATTAGTGTAATTCGCCGTCGCCCAAAATATCCCTGCTCATCCTTCCATCGAAAGATAATATACCCCGGCATTCTCCCGCCGTCTTCAGGCAGCAAAAAACCGCCGGCGGATTACCGGCGGTCTTCCCGAAAAAACTACGGCAGCAAAAGCCCCGTGAGAGCCAGCAGATTGACCCAGGCGCGGAACGTCCCCACCATCGGCAGAACGCCTCCGCACAGAGCCGGCCCGAATACGTTCACAGAGCCAAGGGTAATCAGCAGCGGCGCCACCGTCGTCCCCGGCCCGAACAAAGCCAGGCATTCGGAAACCTCGCCAAGCTGGCCGCCGATCACCCAACCGCCGATAATAACGACACCTACATTCTGCCCCTCAAGCTCTTCCAGCTCCTCGATAAGCACGCTCTGCTGGCGGACCATCGCCTTGCCCGGTTTCACATTCCCGCTGTACTTGCCGCCATACTTGCCGCCGGACGCCAGCTTGCCCGTCTCGCTGATCGGCGGAAAAACGAACGGGCCCTCGACGACAATGGCGATGTTGCAGACATCGACGAGGAACTCGCTCAAAAGAATATCCACCCCCGGCAAAGTAGGGTTGGGCGGACGGAACCTCACCGCCGTCACCCCCACGATCCCCACCGCCGGCAGCACGGTGATGACGCGGTCCTCCAGCCTGCCCAGGCGGCCGAAAACCGCCGATCCGTCGATAAGCAGCAGCAGCACATTGCGGTCCCGCAGCCCGCGCAGCTCCTGGGCCAGCTCGCGGTTGCAGTAACAATGCAGCGGAGTATCCATATGGCAAACAACCTCCTTTATACTTCCTGTATATATATTATGGTAACTTCATCAAAGATGTTACTATCCGCCACTAGAGGCCGCCCTCCTTCGTCATTGCCCGCACAGGGCAAAAAAATAAACGGCCCCCGCAAAGGGAACCGTTCACTCCTGCTCCGGCTGTCCGCCCTTCTTCTGGCGCCGCCTGCGCCACCACAGCCAACCGTACAGCGCCACCACCAGCGCCACAATCGCCACCAGGCGGGTCATATTCTCGCCGGCGAACACGAGATCGTGGCCCAGAAGCACCTTCACGACCACCGGCGGCAGCTTGCCGAGAAAAGTGGCCCAGAAAAAGTCCCGCACCGAGATGCGGCTCACCGCCGCCACCGCGGTGATGATCCCCGACGGCGCCAGCGGCAGCAGCCTGGCGATAAGCAGCGCCTTAAACCCGTTTGCCGCGCTGTAATCGTCCACCTGCTTGAGATACGGGCTGTGGGCGATCCACCGCGCCACCGCCTGGCGGAAAAAGAACCGGGCGAAGACGAACATGAAAACCGCGCCGATGACCTCGCCCGACCAGGATATCAGCGTCCCCCACGCCAGCCCGTACACGATGCCCGCAGCGCCCGACAGGATCATGAACGGGAAAACGACCGTAAAAGTCATCACCACGAACAGCGCCAGGGTCACAACTACGCCCCAGGCTCCGAACGAGCGGAGGTATTCGGCCAGGGCGGCGATATCGCCCTTCCTGATAATCCCGTATGCGTGCTGAAAAAACTCCGGCTGCCAAAGATACAACAAAACGCCGGTGGCGATTATGAACAGCCATCCCCAGATTTTGCCCATGTGCCCCGTCCCTGCAAAAAAAAATAAAAATACCTGTTTCCGCAATAAGCATACTAAAATAGTTCCTAAAAGGCAACCAAAAAGAAACAGCACCGCTTAGGTGCTGCCCGGCTAACCCTGCCACTGCCCGATCTCACTGCGGAAAATCCGGCACGCGCCGCCCTGCCAATGGACACAGTCCGGGCATCGCCGCGCAAAGCTCGCCTCGGAGACGTTGACCCACGAATACCCGTAGCCCATGGCGTTGATCACATGCTCGAACTCCCGGCACTCGCCGGCGATACCCCGCACCTCTTCCTCGCTGAACCTCTTCTCCACGACGCACCACCTCAGCCACATTTAACCTTAGTGTGCGCCGGCCGGTGGTCATTATTCCCACAGCGTGAAGAGAATCATCGCCAGCGCGATCAGGGCGACCGCCGCCACCGTTCCCTTGCCGTACAACAAGCTGTGAAAATCCCGGCTGTCTTCCTCCTCCGGCATGCCCCCGCCTCCTGTCGCAAATGATATTTGCAGGCCGCAAAGCCCTGCCCGCGGGCCGCGAAAAAATTTTTCCCAATCAATGTATAACCTGCGCATAGCGCGGGCACAATGATAACGTAAAATTTTCTCCTCTCCCATAATTGGCGGCACCAGCCGCCGCTTTTTTTTTACCCCTGAAAAATCATTCCGAAATGATCGCCGAACCGTTCGCGCAGCACCGGCCGCACCGCCGCGAACTGCTCCGTCGCGGCCACCGTGCTTTGCGCCGCCTGGCGGGCCTCCAGCAGCACCCCCGTATCCTTCAGGATATCGGCGATCTTCAGATCGGGGATGCCATGCTGGCGGGTGCCGAAAAACTGCCCCGGCCCCCTCAGCTCCAAGTCCTTCTCCGACAGCACGAAGCCGTCCCGGACCTTTGCCATTATCTCCAGGCGCTCTTTCGTTTCCGGGCTCTGATTGTCCGACAGCAGGATACAGTACGACTGGTGCTCGCCGCGGCCGATACGGCCCCGCAGCTGATGGAGCTGGGCCAGCCCGAAGCGGTCCGCCCCCTCCACCGCCATCACCGTGGCGTTGGGCACATTCACCCCCACCTCGATCACCGTCGTCGCCACCAGCACCTGCACCTCTCCGCTGTAGAAGGCGCGCATCGCCGCCTCCTTTTCCGCCGCCTTCAGGCGGCCGTGCACCAGCGCGCAGGAAATATCGCGGAAATACGTCCCCTTGAGCTGCTCGTAAAGCTGCGTCGCCGCCTGCACCTCCAGCTTGTCAGACTCCTCCACCAGCGGGCAGACCACATACCCCTGGCGGCCGGCCGCGACCTCCTTGACAATGAAATTATAAACCCGCGCACGCATATCGCCGCCGACCGAATACGTCTTCACCGGCTTGCGGCCAGGCGGCATCTCGCGGATCACCGAAACATCGAGATCGCCGTACACCGTCAGCGCCATCGTTCGCGGGATAGGCGTCGCCGTCATCACCAGCACGTCCGGCGTCGGCCCCTTGGCCTGCAGCAGCGCCCGCTGCCTCACCCCGAAACGGTGCTGTTCATCCGTCACCACCAGCCCGAGATGCCTGAAGACCACATCTTCCTGAATAAGCGCGTGGGTGCCGATCACGAGATCCACCAGGCCGTCCCGCAGACGGCTCAGCACCTCCTCGCGCGTCCTCTTCGTCAGGCTGCCGGTCAGCGCCGCTATCCTCACGCCGTGCGGCGCCAGCAGCTGGGCGAGCGTATGGCAGTGCTGCTCGGCCAGGATCTCGGTCGGCGCCATCATCGCCCCCTGGTAGCCTCCGGCCACCGTCTTGGCGAGGGCGATCGCCGCCAGCACCGTCTTGCCGGAGCCCACGTCGCCCTGCACCAGGCGCTGCATCGGCCGGGCGTCCTCCATATCGGCCTTGATCTCCGCCAGCGCCGTCCGCTGATCCTTCGTCAGCGCGAACGGCAGCGCCGTCTCCACCCTCTTCACCAGGGCGTCGTCCGGGCCGTGCTTGATCCCCGTCCCCTCCTGCTTGTTCAGGCTCTTCAGATACAGCAGTCCGCACTGCAGCAAATACAGCTCCTCGAACACCAGCCGCCGCCTGGCCGCCTCCAGCGTGGCAGCGTCGGCGGGGAAGTGGATATTCTCCAGCGCCGCCCCCCGGCCCATCAGCTTATACTGGCCGATCACCGCCGGCGGCAAAAACTCCGGCCGCTCGCCGTCCGCGTCCAGCGCCTGGCGGATCAGCGTCCGCAGCCAGCGCTGGCCGACACTCTCGCTCGCCGGGTATATCGGCACGATCCTGCCGGTATGGATAAGATCGGCGCCGTCGACCACCTCGATCTCCGGGTGGGAAACCTGCACCTGGCCGTAACGCCGCTCCACCTTGCCGGAAATTATCAGCTCCATCCCCGGCCGGAACCACTTCTTGATATACGGCTGGTTGAACCACACCAGCTGGGCGGCGCCGGTCGCGTCGCGCACCGTCAGCTTCGTCAGTGTCAGGCCGCGCCGCGGCCGCGAATCGGTCACCGCGCCCACCAGCGCCTGGAAAGTCTGCATCTCGCCGTCGCCCAACGCCCGTATCGGCTTGAGCTCGCTGCGGTCCTCGTAGCGCCGCGGGTAATGCTCCAGCAAGTCGCTGAGCGTGAAAATGCTTAGCTTGGCCAGCAGCGCCGCTTTAGCCGGCCCCACGCCCTTGATGAATTTGATGTTCGTATCTCTTCCGATTGTCAAAGTATCACCTCAAGGCAATTTGACAAACCCCCATATGCCGGCGTAACACCGCAAATGGGGGCTGATCAACGGCCGAAATAGCCTTTACTGTTCGGTGGCCTTATTCAGCTCCGCCACCAACTTCTCCACATCCACCTCATGCATGCGGGCGCCGCCGGCCACCGTCTCGTTGGCCGCGCCCATACAGCCGATGCAGCCCATGCCGTGACGGGCGAACACTTCCCGCGCCGCGGGGCACTGCCGCAAAACCTCGCTGATCGGCGTATCCTTCGTGATCAATCTTGCCGCCCCCTTCCCGCTTCTTGTGCGGTTCTATTTCCATACATTATGATGAAAATCCTCCCCCGGACACAACCGGCGGAATTTATTGTTCCAGGCCTTGCATATAGGGCGGCAACTGTGTTAAAATACTGATGTTATCGTCATAAGTATGTCTCGTCCCGTCGAAGGAGGTGGAATTAATGGCCAACGTATGCGAAATCTGTGGCAAAGGCGAAACCGCCGGCATGAATGTCAGCCACTCGAACCTGAAGACCAAACGCACCTGGAAACCCAACATCCAACGCGTTAAAGCCCTCGTCCAAGGTGAGATCAAAAGAGTAAACGTCTGCACCCGTTGCCTGCGTTCCGGTAAAATCCAGCGGGCGGTTTAATATTACGCAGCTAAAATCCCCCGGCATAGCGCCGGGGGATTTTTTTTACTTCTCGTCGACCGAGGCCAGCAGCTCGTTCAGGCGCTCGCCGGCGACGTCGTACTTCTCGCCGCAGAAATGGCAGCGCACCTCCGCCTTGCCCTCCCTGGCCATATCAGCGAGCTCCTCCCGTCCCAGGCTGACCAGCATTGCCTCCACCCGCTCGGTCGAACACTGGCAGTTAAACGCCAGCCTCGCCGGTTCGAACACGGACGCATCCAGCCCGGCGAAAACCTTCAGCAGCATAGACGCCGCGTCGGCCCCGCCGCGCACCAGCTCCGACACCGGCGGCAGCGCGGCCAGATTGGCCTCCACCTTCGCCAGCACCTCGTCCTCCGCGCCCGGCAGCGCCTGGACGATGATCCCCCCGGCGGCGCCCACCGAATAATCGGTGTTGATCAGCACCCCCAGAGCGACCGTCGACGGCGTCTGCTCGCTCACCAGCAGGTAATTGGCGACATCGTCGCCGATCTCGCCGCTCACCAGCTCCGCCGTGCCTGTAAACGGCTGCTTCATGCCAGTGAACCTCGTCACGTGGATATGCCCCCGCCCCACCGCCTGCCCCACCGGCAGCTTGTGGCCGGCCAGCGGCAGCTCGACATGGGGATTGCGCACATAGCCCCGCACCGTCCCAAGGGCGTGGGCGTCGGCGGTCACCCCGCCGAGCGGGCCGTCGCCGACGATGCGGATGGTCAGATATTCGTCCGTCTTCAGGTTGGCGGCCAGCAGCAGCGCCGCCGTCATCGTCCGCCCCAAGGCCGCCGCGGCCACAGGGAAACAGTCGTGGCGACGCCGCGCCTCCTCCGCAAGCCCTGTGGTCACGGCCGCGAACGCGCGCACCCCCGGAACGGTCGCTTTAACAAGATGATCCTGCATACATACCTCCAGTTTGGCGAAGTGCGCATGCCTTGCGCCGAAGTTTCGGGTGAACGCGCCGTAAGGCTTGGGCCGACACCGCCGTGCCGTCCGCAAAAGTCGCATCACGCTCCTTGCGGACTAGACCGACCATCCACGGTCGGTCTCACGTTTGTGTTACCGGCCTGCCTCGCCAACGGCGCGCTAACAGCCTTCACAACGGCGTTGCGAGCCTGCGCACTTCGCCGCCTACTGCATCTCCAGATGGTCGGTCATAGTTCCTCCCTGGCGATAACTTCATCTGTTACGATATCTATTATCTCGATAATTCCCCCGTCTATCCGGGCCACCGTACCATGCCCGTCCGGGCGCTTCGACATCGCCGGCGAGCCGGGATTGAGCAGAATTCTGCCTTCCCGCTTCACCAGTTCCGGCACATGGGTGTGGCCGGTGACCAGCACCGCCGCGCCCAGCTGCCCGGCCATCGCCCACCGCCCAGCCTCGTCGAGGCTCTGCCCGTGGTGAACGACGATGCGGCGGCCATCCGCGAACACATAAGCGTACGGCGCCTGCACCGGCATGGACAGCACCATGCCGTCCACCTCCGCGTCGCAGTTGCCGGCCGCCGCCACCACCGGCAGCGGGCAGGCGTTCAGCTCCTCCGCCAGCTCCTTTGGGTTATACTCGGCCGGTATCGGGTTGCGCGGGCCGTGGTATAGCACGTCGCCCGCGTGGATGATCAAATCGCAGCCGGCGAAATACCTGCCGTATATCGCGCGCCATGTAGCGACACAGCCATGCGTATCGCTTACCACACCTATCTTCATATCAACCAATCATCCATTTCCTGGAAATATATTACAACCCTTTGAGCAGATTCGCCATTTCGATGGCCGACACCGCCGCGTCAAACCCCTTATTGCCGGCCTTCGTGCCGGCCCGCTCCACCGCCTGCTCGATCGTCTCGGTCGTCAGCACGCCGAAAATCGTCGGCACGCCGCTGTCCAGCCCCACATGGCCGACTCCCTTGGCCACCTCGGCGCACACATAATCGAAATGGGGCGTGTTGCCGCGGATGACCGCGCCCAGGCAGATAACCGCGTCATAGCGCTTGCTTTCAACCATCTTCTTGGCCACCAGCGGGATCTCGAACGCTCCCGGCACCCAGGCAAGCTCGATATCGTCCGCGGACGCGCCGTGGCGGGTAAGGGCATCCATCGCCCCGCCCACCAGCTTATTCGTAATGAACTCGTTGAACCTCGCGGCTACCACGCCGAACTTCAGACCTTCAGCCACCAGGCCGCCTTCGTAAGTTTTCGCCATCTTGTTACGCCTCCTCCGTCTTTTCGAGAATATGTCCCAGCTTCGATCTCTTCACCGACAGGTAACGCTGGTTGAAACGGTTGGCTTTCATCTCCAGCGGCACCCTCTCTGTTATCGTCAGCCCGTAGCCTTCCAGGGCCACCCGCTTGCGCGGGTTGTTGGTCAGCAGCCTGATGCTGCTAAGGCCTAGGTCGCATAATATCTGGGCGCCGATGCCGTAATCCCTGAGGTCGGGAGCGAAGCCAAGAAGCTCGTTGGCCTCCACCGTATCCTTGCCCCGGTCCTGCAGCGCATACGCGCGGATCTTATTCGCCAGGCCGATGCCGCGCCCTTCCTGGCGCATATACAGCAGCACGCCCGCCCCGGCGTCGTTGATCCGCCTGAGCGCCGTCCCCAGCTGTTCGCCGCAGTCGCAGCGCAGCGAGCCGAGCACATCGCCGGTCAGGCACTCGGAGTGGACCCTCACCAGCACGTTGTCCAGGTTCGCCACATCCCCCTTCACAAGGGCCACGTGGCACTGGTTGTCCAGCTCGCTCTCATAGGCCACCAGCTTGAAATCGCCGTACTTGGTCGGCAGCTTTGTCTCGGCCACGCGCACCACGAACCGCTCGTGGCGCTTGCGGTAGCGGATGAGATCGGCGACGGTAATCATCTTCAGATTGTGCCTAGCGGCGAACTCCATCAGCTCAGGCACCCTGGCCATAGTGCCGTCCTCGTTCATCACCTCGCAGATCACCCCGGCTGGGTAGAGCCCGGCCATCTTGGCCAGGTCGACCGACGCCTCGGTATGTCCGGCCCGCCGCAGCACCCCGCCCTCGCGGTAGCGAAGGGGGAAGATATGTCCCGGCCTGCGGATGTCGGCCGATGTCGTGCTCGGGTCGAGCACCGTCCGGACCGTCAGAGCCCGCTCGTGCGCCGAGATGCCCGTAGTCACGCTCTCGGCGTCGATCGACACCGTGAACGCCGTGCACATCGTATCGGTGTTGTCGGTCACCATCAGCCCGATATTGAGCTCATCCAGGCGGCTGCCGACGACCGGCATGCAGATGAGGCCGCGGGCGTGGATTGCCATGAAATTGACCGCCTCCGGCGTAACCTTTTCGGCGGCGATAACCAGATCGCCCTCGTTCTCGCGGTCCTCGTCGTCGACGACGACAATCATCCGGCCGGCCCTGATATCCTCGATCGCTTCTTCGATAGTGTTGAATCCCATGCTAAATCCCCTCCTATACCGTAAAACCGTGTTCGGCCAGAAACCCGGCGCTCAGGCCCTTGCGGCCGCCGGCGCCCTGCGGCGGCGCCAGCCCCAGCAGCTTCTCCACATACTTGCCGATGACGTCGGCCTCCAGGTTGACCGGCGCCCCCACCCCCTTGGACCCCAGCGTCGTCACCGACGCCGTGTGGGGGATGAGGGAAACGGTGAACCAATCCGGCCCGGCTGCCACCACCGTCAGGCTGATGCCGTCGATGGCGATAGACCCCTTTTCGACTATGTACCTCATCACCGTGGCCGGCGCCTCGATGCGCACGATCACCGCATTGTCGTTCGTCTCCTTCGACCGGATGACGCCCACGCCGTCGATATGGCCGCTGACGATATGGCCGCCCAGCCGGTCGCCGACCCGGAGCGTCCGCTCCAGGTTGACGGCGTCGCCGCTTTTCAGCCCGGCCATAGCCGTCCGCTCCACCGTCTCCGGCATCACATCGGCCGTGAACCAGCTGTCGCTGAAGTCCACAACCGTCAGGCAGGTGCCGTTGACGGCGATGCTGTCGCCCAGCTTAACGTCGGCCATGATCGCCTTCGCGCCCACCGTCAGCCGCACCGACCGCGCGCCGCGCGTCATCGACTTAACCCTGCCCAATTCTTCCACAAGCCCGGTAAACATCGCGTCCCTCCCTCGCCGCCGGATAGGCGGTTATCAGAATATCGCCGTCCACCGTCTCGGCGCTCATATCTTCCAGCAGCACCGCCCCGTCCACCGCGTCCGCGCCCGCGCCGCCCACCGGCCCGGGCGCCTCTGCGCCGCCGAATATCTTCGGCGCGACGAAGGCGTAAATCTTATCAATGACATTGGCGGCCAAAGCGGCCGCGTTAACCGCCGCTCCGCCCTCCACCAGCACGCTCGTCAGCTTGCGTTCCCCGAGTACGCGCCACAACTCCCGGAGGTCGACGCCCGTCGCCCCCCGCGGCAGCACCAGCACCTCCGCGCCGGCTGCCCGGAGTGCCGCCACGCGCTCGGCCGGGGCCGCCTCCGTAACGGCGATGAGCGTCGGCGCCAGTCCGTCGGCCAACACCTTCGCAGTCAGCGGCGTCCGCGCCGCGCTGTCGACAACCAGCCTCAGCGGGTTCTTGCCGCCGCCTTCGGGCAGGCGGGCGGTCAGCTCGGGATCGTCGGCCAGCACCGTCCCCACCCCGACGAGGATGGCGTCGTATTCGTCGCGCAGCCGGTGGACGCGCTCGCGGGCCGCCGGCCCCGTAATCCATTTCGACAGGCCGCCGCGGGTGGCGATCTTGCCGTCGAGCGTCATCGCCGTCTTCATAACCCCGAACGGCATCCCGGTCGTCACCCACTTGAGGAACGCCTCGTTCAGCCTCGCAGCCTCCGCGGCCAGCACCCCCTCGACGACCTCGACGCCGGCGGCGCGCAGCCTGTCGAGCCCCTGGCCGCACACCTTCGGGTTAGGATCGGTCATCGCCGCCACCACCTTCTTCACCCCGGCGGCGATCAGCGCATCGGCGCACGGGCCGGTGCGGCCGAAATGGCAGCAAGGCTCCAGCGTCACATACACCGTTGCCCCGCGGGCCGCTTCGCCGGCAGCCGCCAGCGCGTGCACCTCGGCGTGCGGCGTGCCGGCGCACAGGTGACAGCCCTCGCCGACAACCTTTCCATCCTTCACGATCAGCGCCCCCACCAGCGGGTTGGGACTGGTGCGGCCGCACGCCCGGCGGGCGATCTCCAGGGCCCTGCGCATATAAGCGATATCTTGTTCGTCGTGCATTATCTGCAAACACCCCTAACATGGTCCAATGTTTACAATCTATTGTCCCCCGAAAATATAAACAGGCTGTCCGGAAAGTCACACTTTCCCAACAGCCTTTGCGGGCAATCGAAATACACAGGGACGCAGGCCTCACCCAGGCCTACGCAACCAGCCTTTTCCCATCCAGACTATACTGTCGGCCCCGGAATTCCACCGGGTCAGCCGCAAAAACGGCTCGCGGGCTATAAAACCGCCGATCGGGAATTACAAGACGGCCGTTGATAAGCCTCCATCTGCGTTGTTGCTCCTCCGGTCCTCCGCTCCGACGTACTTCCAGTACGCCTCCGCTGCGGTCCTCGTCGCGCCTAGCATCTGAAGGCTTCTGAACGGCCTTGCAGCCGTCCGGGAACGTCTCGTTCACCCTGCCCCAAAGGCATTGTATTCTTTTGACAATAACTATACTAGCACTTTCCTCCGGCCCGGTCAAGACCCCCTCAGGGCGCGGATGGCTGCCGCCATATCGGGCGCGCCGTAAACCGCCGACCCGGCGACTAAGATGTTCGCCCCCGCCGCCGCCACCTGGCGGGCGTTGTCGGGGATTATGCCGCCGTCCACCTCGATGTCCACCGTCAGCTTGCGCGACTCTATCATCCGCCGTATGCGCCTGATCTTATCGACCATCGTCGGGATGAACTTCTGGCCGCCGAAGCCCGGATTCACCGTCATCAGCAGCACCATGTCCACATAGTCCAGCACCTCTTCCACCGCCGACAGCGGCGTGGACGGGTTTAAGGACACCCCCGCTTTCGCCCCCTGTTCGCGGATGGACTGTACCAGCCGGTGAAGGTGCGGCGCCGTCTCGGCATGAACGGTCACGATATCCGCCCCCGCCTTGATGAACGGCGTCACCATCGCCTCAGGGTTGGTGATCATCAGATGCACGTCGAACGGCAGGCCGGTCGTCTTGCGGATAGCCGCCACCACCGGCGGGCCGATGGTCAGGTTAGGCACGAAATGGCCATCCATCACATCGACATGGATGAGGTCGGCGCCGGCATCCGCCACGCGGCGGATCTCGCCGCCGAGGTCGGCGAAGTCGGCCGACAGGATCGAAGGAGCGATTTTTATCATCTCAGAAGCCTTTCTTGGCGGCGCGGATCTCCTCCAGCACCTCCAGGTAAGAATCATAGCGGCTGCGGGCTATCCTGCCCTCGGTCACAGCCTGTTTGACAGCACATTGGGGTTCCTTGACATGCAGGCAGGTGGAAAACTTGCAATCCGGCGCCACGGCAGCGATGTCAGGGAAGAAATACGGGAGATCCTGCTCGCCGATTTCGGCGAACTCGGTCAGGCTGAAGCCGGGCGTATCGACCACGAAACCGCCCCCGGCCAGCGGTAGCAGCTCGGCAAAACTGGTCGTATGCTTGCCGCGGCCGATCTTGTGGCTCACCTCGCCGGTCACCAGCGCCAGCCCAGGCTGCAGCGCGTTCAGCAAGCTCGACTTGCCGGCCCCCGAAGGCCCCGCAAACACCGTGATGCGTTCGTACAGCCGCTCGCGCAGCTCCTCAATCCCGTTGCCCGTCTTGGCCGAAACCATAATCACAGGGTAGCCGACCGACCGATAAACCTCGGCCAGCGGCGCCAGCGCCGACGTGTCGGCGATATCGGTCTTGTTGATGCACAGGATGGCCTCCAGCCCCGACCATTCGGCCAGCACCAGGAACCTGTCCACCAGCGCCGTGCCGATATCGGGATTGGCGGCGGCGAATGTCAGCACCACCTGGTCGACATTGGCCACCATCGGGCGTCTCAGCAGACTGCGACGCGGCATGATCTCCTCGATGACCCCTTTATCCGGGCCGGCGGAGCTGTAACCGACCTCATCGCCCACCAGGAGGGAAAACCGCTCCTTCTTGAACCGTCCGCGCAGCGAGCAGGCTGTCACCTTGCCGCCCGTCTGGACGTAGTAATAGCTACTGTAGGCTTTTACCACTACACCTAGTAGCATATTCCCTCCTGTATTTATCGTTATTAAGAGCGGCTCAAATGCCTGTTGGGAGCGGGACTATAGCACTTGTTCCTGGAACAGCACCCCGTTTATATACACCTGCACCCTCACCTGGCCCACGCCTTCGACCGTCTTATCGACACGGTCGCCGGGCCGGTGAACATTCTCATACACCACGCGGCGGCCGTTGCTGTCGGTCACCACGATCTGGATCGCCTGACGGATGGGGCCCTCCGGCACCGTTATCTGCACCACCGCCCGCTTGATCGCCCCGGCGGCGCTTCTCGCCGCCTGCAGGTCGACCGACGAACCCTCCAGCACTTCGCTGCCGGGGGCCGGGTTCTGGCCGATGATCGTACCTGGCGGATAGCGGTCGCTCGAGCCTTCCGTCACCGAGCCGACCTTGAGCTTCAGGCTCTCGAGCTGGGTAGTCACCGTGCTCAAAGGCGTTCCGCGCAAATCGGGCAGGATTATTTTGCGCGGCCCCGCCCCCTTGCTGACCGTCAGATCGATTGGCGACCCCTTGCCGACCTGGGCGGGCGGCCGGGGATTCTGAGCGATGACGGTATCGGCCGGGGTATCGGCCGCGTACTGTTCTTCCACCCGGCCGAGCGTCAGCCCGGCGTTCTTTATCTGCAGCTCGGCGTCGCGGCGCTTCATGCCGCGCAAGTCTGGCACGACGGTGATCTCCGGCCCCTTGCTGACAACGATCATGACGGTGCGCTGTTCTTTCACCGTCGCCCCCGCCTCCGGGCTCTGGGAGATAACGTAGCCGGCGATGACCTTCTCGTGGAAGGCGTCGGTCACCGAGACGCGGAGATTATTGCTGAGGATGATGTTGCGGGCCGTGTCGACCTGCTTGCCGACGACGCTCGGCACGACAACCTCGTTCGTGCTCCAGAACTTGCCGAACGCCAGGAAAGCGCCGGCGGCGAACGCGATTACAAGCAGTCCGGCCAGAGCCCACAGCCAGGTGCGCTTGGTGCGCGTTCCCTGCGGCTGGCCTTCAGGCTCATCGCCATTGGCCGGCGGCTCCGGCACATCCACCCGCGGCAGCACCTGGGTCGGGAAATCCTCCTTCGACAAACGGCGGGTGTGGTCGTCACGCAGGTAGTGCTGGGCCGAACGGAGATCGGCGATCATCGCCCCGACATCGGTGAACCGCTGTTCCGGGTTCTTGGCCATCGCCTTGAGCACCAGCGCCTCCAGGATGGGCGGCACCGCCGGATTGATTTCCCTGAGCGGCTGCGGGTCGTCCTGCAGATGTTTGATCGCGATGCTGATCGGCGTCTCGCCGGTGAACGGCACCGCCCCGGTGAGCATCTCGTACATCACCGCGCCGAGCGAATAAATGTCAGATTTGGCGCTCACCGGCGCACCCTTGGCCTGCTCCGGCGAGAAATAATGCACCGAGCCGATGATCGTACCCGTCTGAGTCATCGTAGCTGAAGTGACGGCCCGGGCGATGCCGAAATCGGTCACCTTCACCCGACCCGTGCGGGTCATCAAGATATTGTGGGGCTTGATGTCGCAGTGGACGATATTGTTCTGATGGGCGTGTTCGAGCGCCTCGGCGATCTCCAGCGCGACGCGCACCGCCGTCTCCACCGGCAGCGGCCCCTCGCGCACGATCCTGTCCTTGAGCGTCTCGCCCGATATGTACTCCATCACAATATAATAACTGTCGTCGTCGCGGCCGACGTCGTATATGTTCACGATATTGGGATGGGAAAGCCTTGCCGCCGCCTGCGCCTCGCGGCGGAAGCGGGTGACGAACTCATCGTCGTCGGTGAACTGGGACCGCAGCACCTTCACCGCCACCGACCTGTCCAAAAGCTTGTCGTGGGCGCGGTAAACGTCGGCCATGCCGCCGCCGCCGACCCGTTCCAAAATCGTATATCGATTATCGAGTGTACGATTGATCAAGACTCTCACCTCCTATCGCAATGCTCTCGCCATAACTTGCCGGGCAATCGGCGCAGCCGCCTCGCCGCCCGCGCCGCCGTTCTCCACGACGACCGCGACCGCGATCTCCGGCTCGTCCGCCGGCGCAAACCCGATGAACCAGGCGTGAGGCGCGCCGTGCGGATTCTCCGCCGTCCCCGTCTTGCCGGCCACCTTGACCCCGCCGATACGGGCCGCATAGCCCGTGCCGCCGCTGACCGCCTGCTGCATCATCCGGCTTACCTCCGCAGCCGTCGCCGGGCTCGTCGCCGCCGCGAACTCTGTACTGCCGAACTGCCTGAGCACCGCGCCGTCAGGCGCGGACACCCTGCTCACCAAAAACGGCTTCAGCATCGTCCCCCGGTCGGCGAACGCCGCCGCCAGCATCGCCATCCTCAGCGGCGTCACCAGCAGGCTGCCCTGGCCGATACCCGTCTGGGCGAGATCGCCGTCCCCCAGCCGGCCGAAATCCGGTAAGCGGCTGGAAGCCTCGGCAAAATCCCCGCCGAGGGGCCGCGCGAAAGCGAACCGGTCGAAAGCCTTGGCCATCCGGCTGCGGCCCAGCTCCAGCGACAGGCGGCCGAACGTCACATTGCAGGACACCGCCAGCGCCTCTTCGAGGTCGACCTTGCCGTGGGCCACATTATTCGATTCGTTCAAAACGTAATCGGGGCCGATCTTGAACGAACCCTGACAATCATATGTTTTCCGGTTATCGGTTATTTTCTCCGTCAAAGCCGCCTCGGCCACAAGCGCCTTAAGCGTCGAGCCGGGCGGATACAGGCCCTGGACGGCCCGGTTGAGCAGCGGGCTGCCGGCCGCGCCGACGATCTCCTTCCAGTCCTCGTCAACCGCCTCCGGCTCGAAAGCCGGCCGGCTGACCATCACCAGCACCGCGCCGCTGCGGGGCGCAATCGCCACCACCGCGCCGCGCCGGTTGCCCAAAGCCCGATAAGCCGTCTCCTGCAAATCGCCGTCCAGCGTCAGCGTCACGCTGTTGCCCGCCTTCGCCGTCCACAGACCGGTGATCGGCCCGAAACGGCGCTCGGGGTTGTTCATGCCGGAAAGCTCGCCGTTGAAGGCGCTCTCCACCCCCGACTGGCCGTAGCGCGGGCTCGAATAGCCCACAACATGGGCAGCTATCGCCCCGTAGGGGTAATGGCGGACATACCTGCCGTCCCCATCCTTCTCGCTGAAAGCCAGCTTCTCACCCCGCCGGTCGAAAACCGTCCCCCGTTCCACCTTCTCGGCGGCCGCCGCCGTACGGCGGTTGAGGGGATGCCCGGCAAGATAGTCGCTTTGCACCACCTGGATATATGATAAATAAAGGAACAGCACCGCCAACAGACCGAGAAGGGCGAACGCGGTGCGCCGAATGCTGGCGCGCAGATTGTCAAGCATCTGCCGGCCTCTTTTCCGACATGGCCAGCACCATGCCGAGCAGAATAAACGTCGCCACGACCGAACTGCCGCCGTAGCTCACCAGCGGCAGGGTCACCCCTGTAAGCGGCAAAAACTTCGTAACCCCGCCGACGATAACAAGCACCTGCAGCCCCAGCAGCACCGCCAGCCCGCCGGCCAGCAGCGCCCTAAAGGGCGAAGGCGCCAGCAGCGCGGCGCGGAAGGCGCGGTAAACAAGCAGGATATAAAGCATCATCACCGCTCCGGCCCCCGCCAGCCCCAACTCCTCGCCGATGGCCGCAAAAATGAAGTCGGTATGCACCTCGGGGACCAGCCCGGGGAAACCGTAGCCCAGGCCGCTGCCCAGCGCCCCGCCGGAGCCCAGGGCAAACAGCGACTGCACGACCTGGTACGCCCGGCCGCTGGGGTCGGCCCAGGGGTCGAGCCAAATGTCGATGCGCGCCCGCACATGCGGATAGAGCGCGTACGCAAGCACCGAACCGACGAGGAACATCCCCGCCCCCCACAAAAGATAGCCGGCCCGGCCGCTCGCCAGATAAATCATCACCGTCGCGGTGCCGAAATACAGCAGCGCCGCCCCCAGGTCCCGCTGGCCGACGAGCATCAGCATCGCCAGCCCCCACACCGCCAGCAGCGGCGCCATAATCCGCGGCTGGGGGAGGATTAGCGGCCCGTAGCGCCTGGTGGCGAACGTAAGCACCTCGCGGCGCTCGCTCAGATACGCCGCCAGGAAAAGCACGATGAAAAGCTTGGCGAACTCGGACGGCTGGAAATGCACCGGCCCGATGAACAGCCAATTCTTGTTGCCGCCGATATCCACCCCGAACAGCGCCGTCGCCAGCAGCAGGGCAATACCGGCCAGCCCCCAGAAATATTTATACTCAGACCACCGCTCCGCCTGGCGGAAAAAGAAAGCGGACCCCAGGAACGCCGCCAGGCCGAACGCGGCCCACAGAGCTTGTACCATAAACAGACCGGGCTTGAGGCGAAAAACCATTATCAGCCCGAGCGCCGTCAGCACCGCCGCCAACGGCAGCAGCAGACCGTCGCCCAAGTGTCCAGCCCGCCTGAGCGCGAAATGGGCCACAGGCCAGGCCAGCGCAAGACCGGCCGCCGCCCCCAAAGCCCGGTAATCGGGCGCGCCGCCCACCAGGCTCACCGCCAGCACTCCGGCCAGCAGCACCGCCCCGGCCAGCAGCAGCAGATAACACTCCCGCTTCGTATCCATCTCAGACCGCCCCGAAGCACACGAGAATAGCGGTGATATTGTCCAGACCGCCGGCGCCGTTCGCTTTCGCCACCAGCTCCGTCAGCAGCGCCGCCTCGTCGTCGTCCCGGCTCAGGGCGGCGGCGATATCGCCGTCGGTCACCATATTCGTCAGTCCATCGGTGCACAACAGCACCTTGTCGCCGGCCGCCAGCGCGAAGCTGCCGGTATCCACCTTCACCCTGTCGCCCGTACCGACCGCGCGGGTCAGAATATTGCGGTGCGGGTGGAGGAGAGCTTCCTCGGCGGTTATACTGCCCTTTTTGACAAGCTCGCTCACCAGCGAATGGTCCTCGGACACTTGCGAAAGCTCGCCGGCCCGCAGCAAATAAAGGCGGCTGTCGCCGACGTGCCCCCAGTGCAGCACCGCGTCCACGACGAACGCCGCCGTCAGCGTCGTGCCCATACCGGCGCGCTCACTGTCCTCCTGGGCCAGGCGGTAAACCTGATCGTTCGCGGCGGTGATCGCCTCTCTGAGCAGCGCAGTCGGTTCTTCCCCGCCGGCGGCAGCAGCGACAATGGCGCCCACCGTCTCGGCAGCCATCCGGCTGGCGACCTCGCCGGCCACATGGCCGCCCATCCCGTCGGCGACGACAAACAGCGGCGGCTGGCATACATAACTGTCTTCGTTTGTTTCCCGGACCTTACCGATATCCGAAAGAGCATGGGCCAGCAATACCGTCACCTCTCAAAGCGGAATGTCACCGCGCCGACGGCGATCAGGTCGCCGTTCTTCAGCAGAATTTCGTCCGCCACCCGGCGGTTGTTATGAAGCGTCCCGTTAGTGCTGTTCAGGTCGGTCAGCCAAAATGCGTGCTTATAACGGGTAATCAAAGCATGTTCGTGGGAGACGAAGCTATCGGCGACGGCGATATCGTTGCCCTCACCGCGCCCGATCGAAACCGTCTCCAAAAGCTCATACGAACTGCGGGTCATGGCCACCGCCCCGGCATCCACCACCACCAGCCGGGCGGCGTATTTCTCCGCCGCGGCCGACTCGTCGGCGGCCGACGGCCTCAGCCGCGCCTCGGAACGTTCGGCCTTCAAATCGCTGTACACCACCCGCAGCACCTTGAACAAAAAATAATACAGCAGCGCCAAAACCGCGTACTGCAAGGCGATCCCGATATAATTCAGCACCATGACCTTGCTCGGCAAATCACTTCACCTCATATAAGATGACCGTGTTCCCCACCTTGATGCGGTCGCCCGCCTTCAGTCGCTTGCGGGTCACGCGGTGATTGTTCACATAAGTGCCGTTAAGGCTCTTGGCGTCGTACAGCGAATGCCCGCCATCCTCGAAAGCCACGTACGCATGCAGCCGCGATGTGTTCATATCGGTCAGCGGCAGCTCGTTGCTCTCCCGGCGGCCGATGTTGGCCCGCTCCGCCCCCAGGTCGACCTGCAGCCCCGTATCAAGGCCCTTCACCACCGTCAGCAGCCCGGCGATCGACGCCTGACGGCTGACCGGCGGCAGCCTGCCGAACACCTGGGTATCGGACATTGGCACCGGGCCGGTCGTATCCCGTTCCGGCTCCTCGGGCAGCGGCTCGCTATAGCGGCTCATCACCCGGAACTTCCCTCTGCCCCCCGCCTCGTCGCAAAAAATATCGACAATCGGCTTGCCGACGATCGTATACCCTTTGCGTTTCGCCTCGGTTGCCACAAAAACGGCCAGCTCGTCGCGGATTGCCTGGCCGTACGGCGTCAGCCGCTCGTAATCCTCGCTCCCGAGGAAAACGCTGTACTGATTGGGGACATAGACCTGGGAGATGCCCACCGTCCGGTCGCTCTCCATCTCGCGCGCCAGGCGCTTGGCAATCTCCACCGGCTGAAGGCCGCCGGAAAAACGGGCATTAAAAAAGCCCTCGATATACTTCTCGAAGAAATCCTCCAAGCGGCGTACAAAACCCACGGCAAAAACACTCCAATGTGTTGTCGTCCTATTATTATACGACATTATAACAAACTAGTCAAAATTACCCATTAACATTACAGTCATTTCCAATTTCGCGGCAAATCATTCCCGCCGCTCCTCGGCGGCCAGCACGGCGTGGCGGAGCTGCCCGCACGCAGCGCGGATATCGCCGCCCATCTCCCGCCGCACCGTCGCGTTCACCCGGCCGACCTCCAGCACGGCGAGGAACCGCCGTACCCGGCCGGCGTCCGGGCGCAGCAGGCCGCGCTCCGGCACCGGATTGACCGGGATAAGGTTGACGTTCGCCAGCCGACCCTTCAGCAGGGCGGCCAGCGCCGCCGCCTGCGCGTCGCTGTCGTTCACCCCCGCGATCAGCGCATACTCGTACGTCACCCGCCGGCCGGTCGCCGCCGCGTAGCGGTCGCCCGCGGCCAGCACCGCGGCCAGCGGCCAGATGCGGTTCACCGGCATCAGCCGCGTCCGCAGCTCGTCGTCCGGCGCGTGCAGCGAAATCGCCAGCGTCACCGGCAGCCCCTCGGCCGCCAGGCGGTCGATGCCCGGCACAACCCCCGCCGTCGACAGCGTCACGCCGCGATAACTCAGTCCGAGACAGTACGGCTCGTGGCACAGGCGGATGAACTTCACCACATTATCGTAGTTGGCCAACGGCTCCCCCGACCCCATGATAACGATCGAATTCACCGTTGCCCCGCGGACGGCGAGCAACTCGGCGGCATACAGCACCTGGGCGAGGATCTCCCCCGCCGTCAGGTCGCGCTCCACCCCCCGCAGCGTCGATGCGCAGAAGGCGCAGCCCATCGCGCAGCCCACCTGGGTCGAAACGCACACACTGTTGCCATAGTCGTGGCTCATCAGCACCGTCTCCACCGCCAGGCCATCGGCAAGCGCCAGCAAAAACTTGCTTGTCGCCCCGTCGGCGGCGTGCTGCTCCGCCTTGAGCGTCACCGCCCCGATCGCAAAATGCGCCGCCAGGACCTCCCGCGCCCCCTTGGGCAGGTCGGTCATAGCGGCGAAATCGCGGACATGCCGCTGATAAAGCCACGCCGCCACCTGGCGGCCGCGATACTTCTCCAGGCCGAAGGGCGCCACCGCGGCGGCGATCTCCCCGGCCGTAAGCCCGAAAAGATTTTCCCTGTCCGTCATACCGGCTCCCGCCTTTTCTCCATCCGGGCGATGAAAAACCCGTCCACATCGTCCGTGTGCGGCCACAGCTGCACCAGCTCGTCCGCCTGCGGCGCCGGCAGCAGCGCCCCGGCGCTCGCCAGGGTAAAATCGTCCCTGCTGCCCAGGAAAGCGCGCACGACCGCCTCGTTCTCCTCCGGCTCGGTCGTGCACGTGCTGTACACGAGCACCCCGCCCGGCTTGACGCACGCCGCAGCGCTCGCCAAAATGGCGGACTGCAGCACCGGCAAATCGCGCAGCATGCTCTCGCTCTTCCGCCAGCGCGAATCCGGCTTGCGCCGCAGCACCCCCAGCCCCGAGCACGGCGCGTCCACCAGCACCCGGTCGGCCTGCCCGGCGTACACGGTATCCAGCTTCGTCGCGTCGAACACCTTCGTCTCGATTATATTAAGCCCGAGGCGGGCGGCGTTCTCCGCCGTCAGCTTCAGCTTATGCTCATACAGATCGGTCGACAGCACCCGGCCCCTGTTGCCCATCAGCGCCGCCAGGTGGGTGCTCTTGCCGCCCGGCGCCCCGCAGGCGTCGATAACGAATTCGCCCGGCCGCGGCCCCACCACGTGAGCCACCAGCATCGAGCTCTCGTCCTGCACCTGAAAAAGCCCCTCCTTCAGGGAATTGAGACGGGCCAAAGCCGGGTACTCCCGGCAGATTATGCCCTCGGGCGTCCAACGCGACGCCTCGCCCGCCGCCCCTTCGTCCGCCAGCCGGGCCAGCAGCTCCTCGCGGCTTATCCGCAGCGTATTAGTCCGCAGCGACAACGGCGGCGTCGCGTTGTCGGCCGCCAGCAGCGCCTCGCAAGCCGCGAAACCCAGCCGGGCCAGCCACCTCGCCACCAGCCACTCGGGGTGGAAATACTTCAGCGCCAGATAACGCGCCGGCTCCTTCGCCGCGTCGGGATACGCCGCCTTCTCCGGCTCGCGGCCCGCGCTTCGCAGCACAGCGTTCACGAACTTCACCGTGCCGGCGTGCCCGTGTCTCTTCGCCAGCTCCACCGCCTGATTGCAGGCCGCCGACACCGGCACGCGGGACAAAAAAAATATCTGGTATACGCCCATACGCAGAATATTACGGATCACCGGATCGATCTTCGCCAGCGGACGGCTGCAGTAGTGGCCGAGCAGCCAGTCGAGCGTCGCCCCCGCCTTCACCGTCCCATACACCAGCTCGGTCACGAACCGGCGGTCCTGATCGGACAGCGGCCGCCGCCCAAGCTCGCGGGCCAGCGCGATATTGGCGTACGCGCCCCCGGTATCGACTTCGTTTATAATCTTGAGCGCCACGTCACGAGCGTCAACAACCATGTGACAATCTCCTTTGGAAGGCTTTCAAAAATCCATCTGCGGCGTTGCTCCTCGGCTGCCATCCTCAGCGTACGTTCGTGTACGCTTCCGGTGTCAGCCTCCGGTGCGCCTTGCATCTGGAGCTTTTGAAAGCCTTCGCACAATACAAACTTTTCCAAACGTTTTCCAATTGAATATCAACGGCCGTCGACAAGGAAGTTTTTCAGTGTTGCCTCCACCCTCGCCATATCCACCGTCGTATTGCAGCACGGCCCCTCCGGCCGCTCGTTCAACACCCCCACCACCGGCAGGGGATAAACATCCTGGATGCCGCTGGTCAGGTCGCGCTCGCAGGCGATCGCCAGCACGGCGTGCGGCCGGATCGTCTTGACCACCTTGCGGGCCAGCGTCCCGCCCGTCACCACCGCCACATGCACTCCGTACTTCTCCGACAGCGCCAGCAGGTCGCTCACCCGGCACTTGCCGCACGAACGGCAGTTGTGCACATCGCGGGTAATCTTATACGGACACGACTCGTGCTGGATGCAGTGCGGCGTCAGGATGAGCAGCCTGTCCGCCCTCACCCGCACCTGCTTCTGGCGCACAAGCTGGTTGCTTACCTCGATAAACGAGCGTTCCACCCGTTCCTTGTCGATGTCGAACACCTTGCCGATGCGGATGGCCAGCGGGAAAAGCAGCTGGATGGCCGACCAGGCCAACCCCCGGAAAACCGTCAGCGTCGGGTAGCCGAGCAGCGCCAGTACGATACTGCCGACACCGGCGATGGCAGCCAGCACGACCGCCGCGAGCAGGATGCCGAGCGCCAGCGGCAGATAGGCGCTGATATTGGCCAAACCCAGAAAGCTGACGTGCCATAACGCGTAGCCGGCCAGAACCGCCAGCGCCATGCTCGCCAGTATCAGCCCGAGAAACAGGCGCTTGCGCGGCCGGGACACCGCTTCCATCATAACTATCCCACCTTTACGCCAAGGTTTCGCCAACCGTCAACCCGTAACCGCGGATATACTCCCCCATCCCCATGCGACGCCGGTTCTCCGGCTGCACCTCCGTGAGCCGCACCGCCCCGTCGCCGGTAAGCACCACCGCCCCGGCGTCGTCAGCCGCGACCACCCGGCCGGGCTGTCCGCCGCCGGACACCGTCGCCACCGCTTCGCTCCGCCAGACCTTAAGCGTCCTGCCCGCGTGGAGGCAGTACGCCCCCGGCCACGGACTGAGACCGCGCACCTGATTGTGCACCGTAGCCGCCGGCCGGTTCCAGTCGATGCGCTCGACGGCCCGCGTCAAGAGCGGCGCATAAGTCGCCGCCGCCCCGTCCTGGGGCGTCCGCGGCGCCGTGCCGTCAGCCAGCCTGGCCAGCGTTTCGGAAAGCACCGCCGCGCCCAGCTCCTTCAGCCTGTCGTGCACCTCGCCGGTCGTATCGTCGGGGCCGATAGCGATCTCGGCCTTTAATATCATATCCCCGCTGTCCATGCCTATATCCATATGCATCGTCGTAACCCCGGTCGTCGTCTCGCCGTTCATAACCGCCCAGTGAATGGGCGCGGCCCCGCGGTAGCGCGGCAATAGCGAAGCGTGCACATTCACACACCCCAGCGGCGGCAGAACCAGCAGCTCCTTCGGCAGGAACTGGCCAAACGCCACCACCACGACGACATCGGGTCTAAACACCGCAAGCTCGGTCAGAAACTCCGCCGTGCGGATCTTCTCCGGCTGCAGCACCGGCAGCCCATAGCCCACGGCCGCCTCCTTCACCGGCGACGGCGCCAGCTTCTGGCCCCGCCCCTTGGGACGGTCGGGCTGGGTGACCACCGCCGCCACGTCGTGACCGTCGGCCACCAGCCTGTCCAGGCAGGGAACGGCGAAATCGGGCGTCCCCATGAACACGGCCCGCAAACGGCTCATTAGTTCTGCCCCTTATAAACGGTCGTAGCCTTCTCGATAAACAACACGCCGTCAAGATGGTCGATCTCGTGCTGGAGAGCGCGGGCCAGCAGCCCCGTGCCGCTCACCGTAACCTTGCGGCCCTCGCGGTTCAAGCCTTCCACCGTCACCTTCGCGTACCGCTCCACCTCGCCGTACACCCCAGGGACGCTCAGGCACCCCTCGGTGGCGGCCTCACAGCCTTCACCGGCGACGACCACCGGATTTACCAATTCAAGAAGCCCTTCCCCGGCGTCGATGACGACCACCCGCAGGGAAGCCCCCACCTGGGGCGCGGCCAGGCCGACCCCGCTCGCTTCATACATCGTCTGGGCCATATCGTCAAGCAGCTTCTTGATCCTGCGGTCGATCTTCGCCACCGGCGCCGCCTGCTCCTTGAGCACCTTGTCGCCGGCCTTCCTGATATCGAGAACAGTCACCGTTATTCCCCCTTTTTCAACCCCAATGATAGCATAAATCTTTATAAAAATCACTATGGGGGACCTTCTGAACGGTCCCAGCAATTCACGTTTCGACTAGTCTACATTACATTCACCGGATCGACGTCAATAGCCACGTCCCCCCGCCGTTCCAGCCCCAGCGTCCTGAGCGCCGCCTGCACCACCGGCAGGTCCGTAGTCTTTACCAGTATATGCAGCCGGTATATGTCGTTGATCCTCGCCACCGGCGCCGCGAACGGCCCCACCACCGCCGCTCCGTCAGGCAGGCGGGCGCGCAGGGCCGCCGCCGCCTCCTCGGCCTGCCGGCGGGCCTTGACCTCGTCCTCGCCCTGCACGGTCAGCTTGACGAGCGCCGCAAACGGCGGATAACCCAGCTCGCGCCGGTAGCCGATCTCTTCCTCGTAAAAAGCCGCGTAATCGTGGCGCGCGCCGGCCTGGACCGCGTAATGCTCCGGGCTGTAAGTCTGCACCACCACCCTCCCGGGGGCGTCGCCGCGGCCGGCACGGCCGGCCGCCTGGGTCAGCAACATGAACGTCCGCTCGGCGGCGCGAAAATCGGGAAGATACAGCGACGTATCCGCCGAAATCACCCCCACCGCCGTCACCTGCTTGATATCGTGGCCCTTGGCCACCATCTGCGTGCCGAGGAGGATATCGTACCGGCCGGCCGCGAACGCCGACAGGATGCGGTCGTGGGCCATCTTGCCGCCGGTGGTGTCCTGGTCCATCCGCACCACCCTGGCATTGGGCAGCAGCGCGGCCAGCTCCTCCTCCACCTTCTGGGTGCCAGTGCCAAAATAACGGATATAGCGGCTGCCGCAGGCCGGACAAACGTCTGGCGACGGCTGGCAGGCCTGGCAGTAATGGCAGCGCAGCACATTGCCTGTCGCATGATACACCAGCGACACCGCGCAGCGGCCGCAGCGCATCACCTCGCCGCAATCGCGGCAGAGGACGAACGTCGCGTAGCCGCGTCGGTTGAGGAACAGGATCGCCTGCTCGCCCCTGTCCACCGTCTCCGCCAGCAGCTCCCGGAGCGGCGCCGAAATCACGCTCCGCCGCCCGGCCTGGAGCTCCTCGCGCATATCCACCACCTGTACCTCGGGCAGCGGCGAACCGTCCACCCGCGACGGCATAGCCAGCAGACGGTGCCGGCCCTCGCAGGCGTCGTAATACGTCTCCACCGCCGGCGTCGCGCTGCCCAGCACTACCGCAGCCCCGGCCAGTTCAGCCCGTTTCAGGGCCACCTCCCTAGTGTGGTAGCGGGGCGACTCCTCCTGCTTATACGTGAACTCCTGCTCCTCGTCGATAACGAACAGGCCCGGGTCAGGCACCGGCGCAAATACCGCCGAGCGGGCGCCGATCACGATCCCCGCCGCTCCGCTCCTAAGCCGCTGCCAGGCGTCGTAGCGCTCGCCCACCGACAGCTTGCTGTGCGCCACCACCACATCGTCGCCAAATCGCGCCTTGAACCTCCTCACGATCTGGCCGGTGAGCGCGATCTCCGGCACGAGCACCACCACCTGCCGGCCGGCCTCGCGGGCCGCCGCCGCCGCCTCGATATAAACCTGCGTCTTGCCGCTGCCGGTCACGCCGTGGAGGAGAAACGACTCGTACCTTTGCGCCCGGACGGCCGGGATGATCGCCGCCAGCACCGCCCGCTGCTCGTCCGTCGGCACAGGAATGCTCGCCGTAGCCGCCGGGCCTGCGTAGCTGTCGCGCACCACCGTCTCCCGCTCGGCCGCCACAAACCCTGCGGCCTCCAGGCTCTTTACCGTCGCCGCGCCCACCTTCAGCCGCTTCAGCTCCTCGGCGCCCAGCCGGCCGTCCGCCAGCAGGGCCGCCAGCAAACGCCCCTGAGCCTGCCGGCCCTTGAGCTTCGCCATATAATCCGCGGCTTCGGCCTCATCGACCGCCAGCCGCCAATAAATCTTATACTGCGTGCGGGCCGTGCGGCGGGCCGTCGCCTCCGCGGCCACCAGCCCCTGGCGCGCCAGCACGCGCAGGGCGGCAGCAGCGCCGCCGCCGAATTCACCGGTCAGCTGCGCCAACGTCCTCGGCCCGGCGCATACCGCAGCATATACCCTGCCCGCCAGCGGCGGCCTCCCGGCCAGGCTATCGCCGGCCGGCAGACCCGTCGCGCGGTAAACCGTCGCGCTCTTGATCCCCGCCTTGCCGGGCACGAACAGCCGCATCGCCTCGGCGGTAGTGCTCAGGTAATACTCGCTCACCCACGCCGCCACCGCCAGCATATGCTCCGTAAACCACGGCCCGTCGTCGATCGCGCCCAGGATGGGCTTCAGTTCGGCCGCATTCGCTGCCCCGGCCCCGTCCTCGCCCACGCCGGCCACAAACCCCTCCACCTTGCGGCCGCCGAACGGCACCAGCACCCGCCACCCCGGCCCGACACGGTCGAGCTCGCCGGGAATGAGATAAGTGAACGAATGGGTCAGCCGGCGGGCCGGCAAATTGACGAACACTTCCGCGATCCTTGCCATACTTACCCCCGTAACGGTCAAGCCGTAAAAGAAGAGGGACATGTCCCTGTCCCTCTCAATTTTCTAGCCAATATTACGTTTATTTCGCTTTTTTGGCCGTCAATACCTGCTGTTATCATCCTCTTCGGTAAAATCCGGACTCTCCCATTCCCTGTCCGGCGCCGGCTGCCGGCTGAACCGTCGGGCCGGGCGTCTGCTCAGCGGCGCAAAACGCAGTCCCATAACCCTAACCCTGAATGGAGTAGCCCAGAGTCTGCAACGTTTCCTCGATATACCCGCTGGGGATGACGTCCGGGTCGTAAGCCACCTTTACCTGCTTGGCGTCCAGATCGACATCCACCCCCGCCACGCCGCCCAGATGGGAAAGAGTATGCTCGATGCGGTCGCGGCAATGATCGCCCTTGAGGCCGCCGACCCGGTAAACGGCTGTTTTCGTGCCTGCTGCGGTTGCCAATATACCTACCCCCTGTCGATAATTCATTTGGCCGGCAAAAATAGTATGCCCTCTCTCCGTCTCCGGATATGCGAACGACCGCCTAGAAAGCTCCAGATGCACGTCCTGATTACCCTGACCCTATCAGCGTTCAAAGCGATAGGCGACAGTATCTCTCGTGCAATGTGCGGGGCGTACCGGAGGAGGGCCCACGACGGCGTACTTGGTTGCGTACGTCGAGTGGGCCATCCGAGGAACAAGTGCGCCGTTCTTGGTGCTTCAGCACCTTAGAACGGCGGCCTGCCCCTTGCGGGTGCGCCGCAGATGGACTTTATAGGCGGTCGCTATGTTTTGTGAAAAAGCTTACTTCAGGCCGGCTTCCTTGCGGAGAATCTCCGCCTTATCCGTCCGCTCCCACGGCAGATCGATATCCGTACGGCCGAAATGGCCGTAGGCCGCCGTCTGGCGGAAGATGGGGCGCCGGAGGTCGAGCGTCTTGATAATGCCGGCGGGCCGAAGATCGAAATGGGCGGCGATCAGCTTCGCGATCAGCGCCTCATCCACCTTGGCGGTGCCGAAGGTTTCCACAAGCACCGACACCGGACGGGCGATACCGATAGCGTACGCCAGCTGGATCTCGCACTTGTCGGCCAGCCCGGCGGCCACCACATTCTTGGCCACATAGCGGGCCGCGTAAGCGCCCGAACGGTCAACCTTCGTGGGGTCCTTGCCCGAGAAAGCGCCGCCGCCGTGGCGGGCCATGCCGCCGTAGGTATCGACGATGATCTTCCGCCCCGTCAGGCCGGCGTCGCCCTGCGGGCCGCCAACCACGAACCTGCCGGTCGGGTTGATGTAATACTTTGTCTTGTCGTCGAGGAACCCGGCCGGCACCACCGGCATGACGACATGCTCGATGATCTCCTTCTCGATATCCTTCTGCTCGACGTCCGGCCGGTGCTGGGTCGAAACGACGATCGTATCGATGCGGACAGGCTTATCGCCCTCATATTCCACCGTCACCTGGGTCTTGCCGTCCGGACGCAGCCAGGGCAGCACGCGCGTCTTGCGCACCTCGCTCAGGCGGCGGGCCAGCTTATGGGCCAGCGAAATCGGCATCGGCATCAGTTCGGGAGTCTCATTGGTAGCGTAGCCGAACATCATCCCCTGGTCGCCGGCGCCGATAGCCTCGATCATATCATCTTCGCCCTTCTTGGCTTCCAGGGCTTTGTCCACCCCGAGGGCGATATCGGCCGACTGCTCGTCAATGGACGTCATAACGCCGCAGGTATCGCCGTCGAAACCGTACTTGGCGCGGGTGTAGCCGATCTCCTTCACGGTCTGGCGGACGATCTTGGGAATATCCACATAGCAATTGGTCGTTATCTCGCCCACCACATGAACGATACCTGTTGTCACCAGCGTCTCGCAGGCCACGCGCGCCATCGGGTCCTGGGCGATAATGGCGTCCAAAACGCTGTCGGAAATTTGGTCGGCTATTTTGTCGGGATGCCCCTCGGTAACCGACTCGGATGTGAACAATCTGCGCATTTTCTCCAAAAAACTAACCTCCTCATATTCGGCAATAAAAAAACCCTCCACGGGAGGGTAAACCACTCTCCCATCTCGCGGGCATTACCCCGCCGGAATTGGCACCGTTCCCCCATAGGGGGTGGTTGCCGCGGTTTCATCGGGCCAGTCCCTCCACCATCTCTTGATGAGTATAACATATGTAGTTTTACCGTAAAAATTGTACCTGAAACAGGCGAAAAAATCAATGCCTATTTGTCATTAAATCGCAAATTTTATCTAAAATTATCCCGGCAAGCTCCTCCTTGGCCATACGGTCGAATTCCTCCACCCGGCCGTCCGGATACAGCAGCTTGACGATATTCGTATCGACGCCGAACCCCGCCCCCGGCAGCGTCACATCGTTCGCCACCATCAGATCGAGATTCTTCCGCGTCAATTTCGCGCGGGCATGAGCGACCAGATCCTCCGTCTCGGCCGCGAACCCCACCAGCACCTGTCCGCGCTTGCGGCGGCCCAGCTCAGCGAGAATATCGGGATTCTTCGTCAGCGTCAGCGTCAGCTCGTCGTCCGTCTTCTTGAGCTTCTGCCCGGCAGACGCCAGCATGCGATAGTCGGCCACCGCCGCCGCCTTCACCACCACGTCGCAGGCGTCGTACTCGGCCAACACAGCGGCCATCATCTCGGCCGCCGTCTCCACCCACGCCACCTTCACGCGCGGCGGCGGCGCAAGCTCGGTCGGGCCCGAAATCAGCACCACCTCGGCGCCGCGGGCCGCGGCCGCCCTGGCGATGGCGTAGCCCATCTTGCCGCTCGAATGATTGCTGATATACCGCACCGGGTCGATCGCCTCGCGCGTCGGGCCGGCCGTAACCAATACCTTCCTGCCCGCCAGTTCGCCACCCGCGCCCAGCAGCGCGGTCACCTTATCCACGACCGCCGCCGGCTCCGGCAGGCGCCCGGGGCCATCCACGCCGCACGCCAACGGCCCCTCGTCAGGCGGGATAAAATGATAACCCAGCCCGGTGAGCCTCGCAATATTCGCCTGCACCAGCGGGTTCAGGTACATATTGCAATTCATCGCCGGCGCCAGCACCACCGGCGCCTTCGTCGCCAGCAGCGTCGTCGTCAGCATATCGTCGGCGATACCTGCCGCCAGCTTGCCGATCACATTGGCGGTCGCCGGCGCGACCAAAAACAAATCGGCCCGCGTAGCGAGCGCGATATGCTCCACATTCCAGTTTTTCGGCTCATCCCACATCGAAGTCACGACAGGATTGCCGCTGATCTCGCGAAAAGTGAGCGGCGTCACAAAATTGGCCGCCGCCCGCGTCATCACCACATAAACCGTCGCCCCAAGCTTGCGCAGCCGGCTGGCCACCTCCACCGCCTTATAGGCGGCGATGCCGCCGGACACGCCCAGGACGACGCACTTTCCTGTCAGCATGCGACCCTCACCTACTTGATGCCCGACTTCGTCCTCTCGTACACGATCCTGCCCTGGGCAATCTCCTCCAGGGCCACCGTAACAGGCTTGTTGGAGCGCGAATCCACCAGCGAATCCTCGCCGTTCATGATCTCCCGGGCCCGCTTGGCGGCAAACACCACCAGCGTATACTTACTGTCAACCTTGTCGACAAGCGAATCCAAAGACGGATGAATCATAAAAGCCCCCCTCAACTCTAATCTATGCTGCCTCTACTGCCGATAGCCTCGATCAAATCGCTGTTGCGTTCCATGCGGCACTTCTCCGCGAGAATAATCGCGGCGATCTTGGCCGTCGCCGCCGCCACCTCGTCGTTCACCACCGCATAATCGTACTGGCGGGCGAAACAAAGTTCATCCTGCACACAGCCCAGCCGCTTGGCGATCACCGCCGGGCTGTCGGCGCCGCGCTTCACGATGCGGTCCTCCAGCTCCTTAAGCGACGGGGGAACAACGAAAACAAACACCCCTTCGGGAAACTTATTCTTGATCTGCATCGCACCCTGGGTATCGATCTCCAGAACGACGTCATGGCCGCTCCGCAGCGTATCAGTCACCCAGCGGCGGGGGGTGCCGTAACAGTTGCCATAAACCTCGGCCCACTCCAACAGCTCATCCTGCTCCACCATCGTGCGGAACTCATCGGGGGCGATAAACCAGTAATTCACCCCGTTGACCTCCCCGGGACGGGCCGCGCGGGTCGTCGCCGAAATCGAATAATGCAGATTGCTATTCTGGGCAAGCAACTCTTTGCAAATTGTGCCCTTGCCGGTTCCGGACGGACCGGACAGGACGATCAGAATACCGTGCCGCGCCATAGAAAAGTTACTCCCTTCGGCCCTCTACTCAGCGGCGTCGTCGCTGGATTCCTTGCTCACCAGGCGATGGGCCACCGTCTCGGGTTGGACCGCCGACAGCACCACATGATCGCTGTCGGAAATGATAACCGCGCGGGTGCGGCGGCCGTAGGTCGCGTCGATCAGCATCCCGCGGTCGCGGGCCTCTTGGATGATGCGCTTGATGGGAGCCGATTCGGGACTGACGATAGCGACGATACGGTTGGCTGAGACAATATTACCGAAGCCGATGTTGATTAGCTTGATATCCATACCCTTGAATTCCTCCCAGTCGTTTATATAAGACCCTATTGGCCGAAATCGCGGCGATTTTCTCTATATTACTCTATGTTCTGGATTTGCTCTCTGACCTTCTCGATTTCACTTTTAATTTCGACCACCACGTTAGCCACCGTAAAATCGTTGGCCTTCGAAGCGATCGTATTCGTCTCCCGGTTCATCTCCTGCACGATGAAATCCAGCTTGCGGCCAACCGCCTCGCCGGAAGAGATCGTCTCCTTGAACTGGCGCAGATGGCTCCTCAGCCTCACCAGCTCCTCGGCGATGCTGATCCGATCACCGAACAGGGCCGCCTCCTGCAGCAGCCGGGTCTCATCGGGCTCGGCCCCCACCGCCGCCAACACCTCGCGCATCCTGGTCAGCAGCTTCTCGCGGTACTCGGCGAGCACCTGGGGCGCCCGCGCCTCCACGACGTCGACATTAGCGGCGATAGCGTCGATGCGGGCTGCCATATCCTGTTCGATACTGGCTCCCTCCGCCAGGCGCATCGCCATCAGATTCTGCACAGCCGCCTCAACGGCAGTCTGCAGCTTGGCCCACAGCCCCTCGACATCGGTCGAAACCTCTTCCACCCGCAGAACATCGGGATAGCGGGAAATTTGATTGGCACTCTCCCCCGCCGGGGCGCCGAGCAGCTCGCCCAGCTCTTTCAATGCTTTATGGTAAGCGATTGCCAATTCTTTGTCAACCCTTACCCCCCGATTCTTTTCGCCGTACTCGTCCACCGTCACGAAAACATCGATGCGGCCCCGCTGCAGCGTAGCGGCCACCGTCTTGCGGATCTTGTCCTCCAGCGACCCGAGATTCTTCGGCATGCGGATCACGATCTCGTTATAGCGGTGATTCACCGCCTTGACCTCGACAACCAAGCGGTGTTCGGCGTCCATAAACTCGCCCCGGCCGAACCCCGTCATACTCTTCAGCACCCGATGCACCATCCTTTAGAATCTATTATCTGCGATTACCAGCCATTTAATCAGCCGCGCCGCTGCGCCGGGCTCGCTCATGCCCAGGTTCGCGGCCCCCATATTGTATCCTATACACGGCGAAAAAATCGTCAAAACCCGATTTTTTCAACTTTACTTCTCCCTAGCTATCTGTAAATCCTTTTTTCACACATAAATAAAAAAGGGGCATCCTAAGCCCCCGAAAAAAATCCCCCCTCTACCGAAAGGCGGCAAACGGGACCGTGAAAACCCGCTGACGGCCGTCGGCAGCCGATACTGTCAGTCTAGCCGCCTTATCGGTCGCCACATCGCGGCTGACAAAATAAAAATACACCTGCGCCTGGTACCCCCCCGCCGCCTCGGTCGCCGCCGCCTGAGCGCGCACGATCTTCGGCCGCAGCGACTTCCTGCCCTGGCGGAGATTCGCGGACACCTTGCCGGCGAAATCGGCCCGCAAGCCGGACAGCGTTACCCCGAAAATAACATAACCGTTATAATCGGTCAGCACCTGCCCGGCGTCGGCCGTCGTCACCGCCGCCCCGGCCGCCGTCCGGTCGCGGGCATCGGCGGCCAGCAGCAAGAACGGCGTATATAGGCAGGCCCGTTCAGCCGTATCGTCCAATCTTTCCGCCTTCTCCTCGTACGCCGTCCAAGGCTGTAAAAACAGCGCCAGCGGCATATCCGCCTTACCCCGGCCGTAATCCTGGGCGGCTACGATCGTTGCCTCGTTCACCGGCGCCACAGCCAGCGCCGGGCCGGTAAGCAGCAGCATAACCGCGAGCCACAGGGCGACAACTCTCACGACAGGCACCTCCCATCACTTCTCGGCTAATATATATGCCCCCCGCGGGATAATTTTTCCCATTTTTTCCGGACAGCCTGATTCATTCCCCTGGTCGCGCTCAGAAAACGGCAAATAGCATAACACTTCTTTATTGCCCCATAATTATCATTGATGCCAGAGTCTTCACAAAAAAATTATTGTCGAATAATGTAAATTTTGGTACGATAAAAGGAAAGTCGGATCCATGAAGAGAGGCTGCCATGCGACAGATTTCCTTGGCTGAAGCAAGACCAGGCATGATCCTTGCCCGTTACATCATGAGCGGCGCCGGCAGGATCCTGCTAGCCCCAGACATAGTCCTTACCGAAGAATACCTCCGTAAACTTGCGTTGCTCGACGTAGCCACCATCTTCGTCAAAGATCCTGATTACCCCGACATCGAGACCCCCGAATACCTTTCCGTCCAGACCCAGCAACGGGCGCTGGCCATCCTCGACAACACCATGAAGCAGATCTCCCGCGGTGAATCCTTCGCCCCCGACGCCGTCGACAGCGTCGCTTCCGACATCGTCGAAGACCTGCTCATGCAGCAAAACCTCACAATCCACCTGTCGGGCATCATGACCCACGACGACGACACCCTCGCCCACAGCCTCAACTGCTCCATCTACTCCGCCATCCTCGCCCGCATCGCCGGCTACTCCATCCCCCAGATCAAAGAAGTTGCTTCCGGAGCCCTCCTCCACGACGTCGGCAAAATGTTTATCGAAAAAACCATCCTCAACAAACCCGGTCGCCTGACAGAAGAAGAATACGCCGCCGTCAAAACCCACGCCGAGCACGGCTTCAAAGCCCTCATCTCCAAACGGTGGGAGCTTTCCAGCCTTGTCGCCCACATGGCCTGGCAACACCACGAACGCGTCAACGGCGAAGGCTATCCGCGCAAACTGCACGGTTCGGAAATCCTGCCATACGCCCGCATCCTCGCCATCACCGACGTCTTCGAAGCCATCAATGTCAACCGCCCTTACCGGCGGGCCATGCCCCCCGACGCCATCTACGACACCATCCATTCCGGCCTGGGCAGCGAATTCGACGCCGACTTCGGCCAGCTGTTCCTGTCCAAACTCGCCATCTACATAGCCGGCATGCGCGTCCTGCTCAACACCGGCGAAACCGGCATCGTCGCCGCCGTTACCGAGGAAACCCCGCAGCGGCCGCGCATCCGCCTCATCGCCCACCCCGACGGCAGCCCCTTCACCCCTCCCATAGAAATCAACCTCGCCGATCACCCGAAAATCCAAATACTCTCCACCAAAATATAAAAACCCCCGCTCGCGGGGGTTTTTCGGTCCCATAAAACTAAGCGGCCCGCACAATGCGGGCCGCTTCTCAATTCCCTACAGGCTCAGCCTCGTCTTGATCCGGCTGATCGCCTCTTCCGTATTCTCACGGTTGCCGAACGCCGTCAGGCGGAAATACCCCGCCCCCGACGGGCCGAAGCCGCTGCCGGGCGTGCCGACGATATGAGCCTCGCCGAGCAGTTTGTCGAAAAACGCCCACGAATCCATGCTGTTCGGCGTCTTCAGCCAGATATAAGGCGCGTTCACGCCGCCGAAAACCTCCAGACCGGCGCTCTTCAGCCCGTCGCGGATGATGGCCGCATTCGTCATGTAATAATCGATCGTCGCCTTCACCTGCTCCTTGCCGGCCGGCGAGAAAACCGCCTCCGCGCCGCGCTGGATGATATACGGCACCCCGTTGAACTTCGTCGTCTGCCGCCGGTTCCACAGCTTATTGAGCTGCTGGGCCTCGCCGGCCTTCGTGTAACCGACCACCGCCTTGGGCACAACCGTATACGCGCAGCGGGTACCGGTGAAGCCGGCCGTCTTCGAGAACGAGCGCATCTCGATCGCCACGTCCATGGCTCCCTCCACCTCGTAAATGCTATGCGGCACCTCAGGTTCGCGGATATACGCCTCATAAGCGGAATCGTACAGGATGATCGCCTTGTTGGCCTTCGCCCAGTCCACCCACTTCTTCAGCTCCGTCTTCGGCATAGCGGTGCCGGTCGGGTTGTTGGGCACGCACAAGTACACCATGTCCACCCTGACGGCAGGCAAAGCGGGCATGAAGTTGTTCTCGGCCGTGCACGGCAGATACACGATGCCGGCGAACCGGCCGTCGCCGCCCAGCGTGCCCGTGCGCCCCGCCATCACGTTCGTATCGAGGTACACCGGATACACCGGATCGGTGATCGCCACTGTATTCTCCACCCCGAAGATCTCCTGGATGTTGCCCACGTCGCTCTTCGCGCCATCGCTCACGAACACCTCGTCCACGTCAAGCTTGATGCCGCGGGCGGCGTAATCGTTCTCGATGATCTTCTCGATCAGGAACGAATAGCCCTGTTCGGGCCCGTAGCCGCGGAAGGTTTCCGCCTTCGCCATCTCGTCCACCGCCGCGTGCATCGCCGCGATAACGGCAGGCGGTAGCGGCCGCGTTACGTCGCCGATCCCCAGGCGGATGATGTTGGCCTCAGGGTTTGCCGTTTTAAAGGCGGTCACGCGTCGAGCGATCTCGGCGAACAGGTAGCTGCCCGGCAGCTTCAGATAATTCTCGTTAATCAAAGCCATCGATAATTCCCCCCATATTATTATCCTGAAAAATCATAACTTGTTTGTACTGTACGAAGGTGTCTAGAAAGCTCCAGATGCAAGGCACGGCGAGAACGCGCCGCGCAGCGTACTCGGACGTACGCTAGCAAGCGCTCGCAGCCGTAACGCCGCAGCTGGACTTTCTAGGCGCCCTCCCTATAATTTGAGCAAGAACTCGCCGCGGAATACCTCCACCGCCGGCCCCGTCATAAACACCCTGTCGTCCTCGGCCCACTCGATCGTCAGATCGCCGCCGTCCAAATGCACCAGCGCCGTGCGGTCGCAGCGGCCGCTCAAGGCCCCCGCCACCACCGTCGCGCACGTCCCCGTGCCGCAGGCCAGCGTCACGCCTGCGCCCCGCTCCCACACCCGCATCCTAAGCTCGCTGCGGCTGAGCACATTAGCGAACTCCACATTCGTCTTGCGCGGGAAAAGCGCGTCCGTCTCGATCTTCGGCCCCGTCACCGGCAGCTCGACCTTGCGCACATCCTCGTCGAGGAAAATAACGAAATGGGGGTTGCCCATATTCACGCCGATGCCGTTATACGTGCGGCCGTCGACCGTCACCGGCACGTTCACCGCTTTATCGTCGGCCGGGCCGCTCATCGGGATCTCGCCCCGCTTGAAGCGCGGCTTGCCCATATCCACCCGCACGCCGCTCACCTTGTCGTCCGCGAACACCAGCTCCGGCCTGATCGGCCCGGCCAGCGTCTCCAGCGTCACCTTCGTCTTATCGGTCAGCCCTTGCTCATAAACATAGCGGGCCACGCAGCGGGTCGCGTTGCCGCACATCTCCGCCTCGCTGCCGTCCGAATTGATGATCTGCATCCGGAAATCGGCGCTGTCCGACGGCAGCACGAACACCAGGCCGTCGGCGCCCACGCCGAAATGGCGGTCGCACACCAGGCGTCCGGCGGCGGCCAGGTCCAGCCCCGCCACCTTCTCCTTGAACCCGTTGACGATAACGAAATCGTTGCCTGCGCCGTGCCACTTTGAAAACTGCATAATATCCCTCCGTCAAAAACCATTATTGCTCTTACCTATATTATACCCGGCTGTATGCCGAACGTACCGGCGAGCGCCGCCGCAAAAACAGGTGGCGCAGGCCGCCGACCAACGCCGTCCAGCCGGAAACGACCAGCACGATCGCCCATTCCGTCAGCCCCAGCGGCACCGTCCCGAAAATCGCGCCCAGCGGCGGCAGGTGAATGACCGCCACCTGCATCAGCGCCGAACAGGCGGTCGCCATCAGGAGATACTTGTTCGTGAACAGGCCGAGTTCGAATATCGTCAGAATCTCCGAGCGGCAGTCGTACACATGGAACAGCTGGCAGAACACCAGCGTCGCGAACGCCATCGTCCGCGCCAGCGCTAGGTCGCCCTGCACCAGATACACACCCGCGAACACCAGCAGTGTCGTCAGCCCGATCTGAATGCCGCGGAAGACGATCTTCCTGGCGAGCCCGCGGGAAAAAACGCTCTCCGCCGGATTGCGCGGCGGCCGGTGCATCGTATCCGGCGCCTTGGGGTCCACCCCCAGCGCCATCGCCGGCAGCCCGTCGGTCACCAGATTCACCCACAGGATCTGCAGCGGCAGCAGCGGCAGCGGCAGCCCCGCCAGCGCGGCCAGAAACATCGTCAGCACCTCGCCGATATTGCACGCCAACAGATAACGGATAAACTTCCTGATATTGTCGTAGATACCCCGGCCTTCCTCCACCGCCGCCACGATCGTGGCGAAGTTGTCGTCGGCCAGCGTCATCGACGACGCCTCCCGGGTCACATCCGTGCCCGACAGGCCCATGGCCACGCCGATATCGGCTTCCTTCACCGCCGGAGCGTCGTTCACCCCGTCGCCCGTCATGGCCACGATATGCCCTACATTTTTAAGCGCCTTCACGATCCGCAGCTTGTGGGCCGGCGACACCCGCGCGTACACCGTCGTCACGGCCGCCGCCGTCGCCAGCTCGCGCTCGCCGAGCGCGTCGACCTCAGCCCCCGTCAGCGCCCGCGACGCACCGTCGCGGAACATCCTCAGCTCGCGGGCGATTGCCACCGCCGTGTTGCGGTGGTCGCCGGTGATCATCACCGTCCCGATGCCCGCCTGACGGCACAGGGCGATAGCCTCCTTCACCTCCGGGCGCGGCGGATCGATCATCCCCGCCAGGCCGGCGAACACAAGCTCACGCTCGGTCTCCTCGGTCACATTCGCCGCTTCGGCCGGGCTCAAGCGGCGATACGCCATCGCCAGCACCCTCAAAGCCCCGTTCGTCATCGCCTCATTGGCGGCGGCGATGCGGGCGATCAGCTCGGGAGTCAGCGGCTGTTCGGCATTCCCGTCGAAATAATAGCGGCACAGTTCGAGCACGGTGTCCGGCGCGCCCTTCACATACAGCGCCGCGCCAGCCGGGCCGCCGTAGGCCACCGCCATCCGGCGCCGTTCCGCCTCGAAAGGAATCTCCGCCAGGCGGCGCTCCCGTTTCTCGATATCGGCCCGCCAGAAGCCGGCCTTGGCCGCAGCCACCACCAGCGCCCCCTCGGTGGGGTCGCCCTCCACCGACCAGCCGCGGGCGACCTTCTTGCGCCACAGGCCCGTTATGCCGACGCTGCCCTGCTTCAGCAAGCTGTTATTGCACAGAGCGCCGACCGCCAGGCATTGCATTAGACATTTATCCTTTTTGGCATCGAATTCCTGCTTGTCGAGCAAAAATTCACCCTTGATTTCGAAGCCGACACCGCTCACCTCGTACGTTTTGCCACCGCAGTACACCCGTCTTACCGTCATTGCGTTCTGAGTCAACGTCCCCGTTTTATCCGAGCAGATCACCGTCGTGCAGCCCAGCGTCTCCACCGCCGGCAGCTTCCTCACAATCGCGTTCCGGCGGATCATTCGCTGCACCCCGAGCGCCAGAGCCACCGTCACAATCGCCGGCAACCCCTCGGGGATCGCCGCCACCGCCAAGCTGATACCCGTCATGCACATCAGCAGCAGCGGTTCGCCCCTCGCCACCCCGGTCGCCACCACCACCAGGCACACTCCCAGGCAGCCCCACACCAGCCACCGCCCCAGGTTATCCAAACGCCGCTGCAGCGGCGTATCGTCCTCCGTCGCCGTCTGAATGAGCTTGGCGATATGCCCCACCTCGGTATTCATCCCCGTGCCGCACACGACCGCCGCGCCCCGGCCGCGGGTCACCACCGTCCCCGCATAAACCATATTCTTGCGGTCGCCCACCGTCACACCCTCGTCATACACCCGGTCGGCCAGCTTCCGCACCGGCAGCGACTCGCCCGTCAGCGCCGACTCCTCGGCCTCCAGATTGGCAGTCTCCGCCAACCGGCCGTCGGCCGCCACCACATCCCCCGGCTCCAGAAGCAGGATATCGCCCGGCACAAGCTCGCGAGCCGGCACATGCTGCACAGCGCTGTGGCGGATGACGCGGGCCGTCGGCGCCGTCAGTTTCTTCAAAGCCGACATCGACCGCTCCGCCCGGTGCTCCTGGATAAAGCCCAGCACCGCATTCAGCACCACGATCGCCAGAATCGTCACCGCGTCGGCGTACTCGCCCAGCAGTCCGGAAATCAGCGTCGCCGCCAGCAGCACCAGCACCATGAAATCCTGGAACTGGGCCAGAAAACGCCGCCACCAGGCCGGCTGCTCCTTCTCCGCCACCTCGTTGTAGCCGAACAGCTTCAGTCTCTCCGCCGCCTCGGCGTTCGTCAGCCCCTCGCCGCGGTCGGTGCGCCAGTAGGTGAGGGCGTCATTCGCGCTTCTCGCATGCCACATCTCCACAGTTTTTCACCCCTTGTACGTGGCGGCCGTTGATAAACCCCCATCTGCCGCGTTGCTCCTCAAAGCGCTTGCTAGCGTACGTCCCACAGTACGCGTCGCGGCGCGCTTTTCCGGTGCGCCTTGCATCTGGGGGTTTCTGAACGGCCATTCTCTAACCATGATATTCCAAGAACGGAGCTGCTATGCCTTATTTGACCCTGCGCTGCGGGCGGTGCTATACTGTATTGAGAAAACCTGGCAAACGGAGGTTCCCCATGAACATCGACGGCCTTTCATTGCGGCCGCTGGTAGCCGAACTTGACAAACGGCTCGCCGGCGCCCGCGTCGACAAGATATCCCAGCCCGACAAATTCCGCCTCGGCATCTGGCTCCGCCAGCCGGGCGAAAATGTCGCCCTCCTTCTGTCCGCCAGCCCCGACAGCGCCGCCGCCTGGCTGCCGGCCGCCCTCCCCGAAAACCCGGCCGTCCCTCCCGCCTTCTGCATGCTGCTCAGAAAACATCTCGAAGACGGCCGCATCGCCTCCGTCACCCAGCACGGCCTCGACCGCGTCGTCACCTTCGCCGTCGATACCCGTGGCGAGCGCGGCCTCATCGTCACCAAACAGCTCATCCTCGAAATAATGGGCAAACACAGCAACATCATCCTCGTCCAGGACGGCCTCGTCCTAGACGCCATCCGCCGTATCGGCGCCGGCATCAGCCGCGTCCGCCAGGTCCTCCCCGGCCGCCCCTACGCCCTGCCCCCCGGCCAACCGCGCGCCGACCTCCTGGCCATCGCCCCGGACGCCTTCGTCGCCGCCCTCCGCCGGGACCACGCCTCCCTTAGCCTCGCCAAAGCCATCGTCGCCGCCGCCGAAGGCGTCGGTCCCATCGCCGCCAGGGAAATCGCCTGGCGGGCCGGCCTCCCCGCCGACCACCCCGTCGCCGCCCTCGACGACGCCGACGCCGGCGCCCTCGCCGAAGCCGTCGCCAGCATCGCCGCCCCCATCGCTGCAGGCGAACCCACACCCACCGCCGCCCTCAGCGCCGACGGCGGCAAACTCCTCGCCCTCGCCGCCTTCCGCCCCGAACACCTCGTCGGCGACCTGCGCCCCTTCCCGGCCATGACCGCCGCCGTCGAATACGCCGCCAACTTCCAGGGCCAGCCCGCCAACCCCGAGAAAACCGCCCTGCAGAAGCTGCTCGTCCAGGAAACGGCCCGCCTCGCCCGCAAGGAAAGCATCCTCGCCGCCGAACTCGCCGACGCCGACGAAGCCGACAAATACCGCGTAAACGGCGACCTCCTCATGGCCAACCTTCACACCATCCCGGCCGGCGCCGCCCAGGTCACCTTCCCCAACCTCTACGACAGCGACGCCGCCCCCCTCGCCATCACCCTCGATCCTCTCCTGTCGCCGGTCGCCAACGCCAAGCGTCACTACGCCAAATACAACAAAGCCAAGCGGGCCCAGCAGAGCCTCGCCGCCCAGCTCGCCGAATGCCGCGCCGAACTCGCCTACCTCGACAGCGTCGCCGTCGCCCTCGACCAGGCCGCCGTCCTCGACGACATCAACGAAGTCCGCCAGGAACTCGTCCAGGCCGGCTATATAAAAGAAAAAAGCAAACGCCGCCCCGCGCCGCCCGCCGCCCCCCTGTCGGCCGCCGCCCCGGACGGCGCGCCTATCCTCATCGGCCGCAACAACCGCCAGAACGACTTAGTCACCTTCAAGCACGCCGGCCCCGACGATATCTGGCTGCACACCAAAGACATCCCCGGCTCCCACGTCATCTTAAAAAGCGCCGGCCGCGAGCCCGCCCCTGAAGCCCTCGCCGCCGCCGCCATGCTCGCCGCCTACTTCTCCAAAGCCCGCGCCTCGGCCACCGTCCCCGTCGACTACACCCGCCGCCGCCACGTCAAAAAACCGGCCGGCGCCAAACCCGGCTTCGTCATCTACGACCACCAGAAAACGGTATATGTGACTCCAGACGAAGACGCCGTGAAAAAACTGCTCATAAGCAACAGACGTTAGCCAGCAGGTTCTGTTGACGGCAACTGCCACCCCATTATGGTGCGGAGGAAGGAAAAATGCTCATTATCTGTTATTGCCGGAATGTATCTGAAGAAGAAATTATTAACCATGTAGCCTATATGAAATGCTGTAGCACTATCGAGGATATTCAGCGACATACGGGAGCCAATACCGGCAACCAATGCCGCGTCAAAAACCCCTCTGGTCGCTGATGTTATCCTGATGTGCAATCGGTGATTGCCAAAGCATTACAAATGCGATAGCCCCCGGCAAAAAAAAACGCCTTGGATTTTTGAGATTTATCCCTCAGAAATCAAAGCCGTTTTTTTGTTTGGTTTTATCTATTCCTTCCCCGGCAGCCGCCCATAATAACACTTCAGCGGATTCGCCCCTACCCCGATCAGGCAATAGTTGCAGTTGATGCACCGCGACACATCCTGACGGCCGTCGCGCAGCCGGGCCACGATATCCGGCTCGATCACGAACGGCCGGCACAGCGACACATAATCGGCCTGCCCGGCGGCGACAATCGCCTCGATCGCCGCCAGCCGCCGCACGCCGCCGACCACGATTACCGGGATATCCACCGCCGCCTTGATCGCCGCCGCCGCGGCCACATTGTAATTCTCCTGCTCGTCATATGTCGCGAACATCCGCGGGATAAGCAGCGCCGCCACCTTCTTCTTCAGCCACGACGCCCCCCGGAAGGCCGGCGACAACTCCACTATCGCCTCCACCGGCACCTTGGGCGACCTCACCACGCAGAACCAGTTGTCGTTGCCGCACGACACCTCGATCGCGTCGACCGACGCCTCCCGGCACATTTGCGCCAGCCGCACCGCCTCCTCCAGCCGCATCCCGCCGTCGTCATAGTCGTACGCGCTCAGCTTCACCAGCAGCGGAAAATCGCCCGCCGTCGCGCGCGCCCGGCTGATAATCTCCCGCACGATCCGGAACCTGTTCTCCGTCGATCCGCCCCAGCGGTCGCGCCGCCTGTTCAGCGCCGGCGAAAGGAACTGCGACAGCAGATACCCGTGGGCCGCGTGCAGCTGCGCCCCGTCGAAACCGCTCTTCCAGGCGCGGACTATCCCCTGCGCGAACGCGGCTATTATCGCCTCGATCTCGCCCTCCGTCAGCTCCCGCGCCGTCGTGCTCGAACCTTTATAGCGGCGGGGCGACGGCGCTTTGGCCTCCTCGCCCGTCACCGCCGGCTCCGTCCGGCCGCCGCCGTGGGCCAGCTGCATAATGAGCGGCGCCCCGTACGGCTTCACCGCATCCGTCACCCGGCGATAGGCGGCCACATAGCTATCGTCGTCGATCATCAGCATATTCGGCCACGCCCGGCCGTCGCGGCTCACCCCCGCGTAACCGGTGATGATCGCCCCCGCGCCGCCTTCCGCCAGCCGGGTATACCGCTCCGCCAGCCGCGCCGGGAAATCCTCCCGGTCGCCCAACCCCTCGTGGGTCGCCGACCTGATTATCCTGTTCGCCGGCCGCATCCCTGCCAGCGTCGTCGTCTCGAAAACCGTCGCCATCCCATTCATCTCCTGCCCAAATAACACCATGACACCAGCGTACTGGAAACACCTTCCATAGTCAACCCAACGACCGCGAAAAAGAACCCCGGCGCACCGCACCGGGGTTCTTTGGTCATACCTGATGCCTTATTATCGGCCTTTGCGGGCTACGTAGAAGACGTAGCCGTAATAATCGCCATACTTCCTGTTCATCTCGATCTCGACCTGCATCTCATCCACCGCGGCCAGCGCCTCCGGGTTGCCCCGAAACCTTGCGCGCAGCAGCGGCAGACGCTGCTCCATCGGGGTGTACAAATTGTCCCGCCAGTCGCACGTCGGCAGGGCGAAGTGCCCCACCATCTCGTACCCGGCGGCGGCGAACAGCGCCAAAGTATCGGCCGTGTCCATGACCACGGCGCCGTGCTTCGCAAAGAAACGGCTCAGCTCCGGCGGCGGGTCATCCCGCAGCCAGGTGAGATCGGAGGCCGCCAGATACCCGCCGGGCTTCAGGAAGCCTTTCAGGTAGGGCAGCGCCCGCTCGAACCCCATGATGAACAGTGACCCCTCGGCCCAGATGACGTCGAACTCTTCCGGTCCGAACGGTAGCGCGTCCATCGACCCGTGCACCGTCCGCACCTTGTCCTGCAGCCCGTCGTCTTTTGCCCCGGCCGCCAGCGCGTCCAGGAAAGGCTGGTGGTTATCAAGCCCCGTCACCATGCCGCCCGACAGCCTCGCCAGCTCCAGCGTCTGCATCCCCGGGCCGCAGCCCACATCCAGGATGCGCGGCGCCGCCGGCGCCCCGGTCAACAGCCCGTAGGCCCTGCGGGTCGTAGCGTTCGACCCCGGACCGCCGCGCGGCATACCGGTGAACATATTTTGTAAAATTTCTACTTTATCCAATTCTGACATCTCCTTGACTAATTTTTTCTTAGTCGCGGAGAACCCGATTCCGCTTAAGCGGCGCCAAGGAATCCCGCGACTTAACGGGTGCGGTTACCCTTTGCCACCGACTCCAGCATTACCAGATACATCCAAACACTCCCTTACTAATCTTATCAATGAACTACGTCGCGGCCGCTTTATTACTCGGCAATCTCCTGCAGTACCACCTGTTCGGCTTTATCAGTATCGCTTAGTTGCACCGCCACGATCTCCTTGCGCGACGTCGGCACGTTTTTGCCCACGAAATCGGCGCGGATGGGCAGCTCGCGGTGGCCCCGATCCACCAGCACCGCCAACTGGATGTACTGCGGCCGGCCGATGTCCGTCAGCGCCCCTAAAGCCGCCCGCACCGTCCGCCCCGTGTACAGCACATCGTCCACCAGCACGACCTTCTTATCGTTGATATCGAAAGGGATCTGCGTCTCGTGCACGATCGGCTGATAACCGAGCGTCGACAAATCGTCGCGGTACAGCGTGATATCCAAGAGCCCCACCGGCAGCTTCACACCCTCGATCTTCTCGATCTCCACCGCCAGCCGCTGGGCCAGCGGCACGCCGCGCGTCCTGATTCCCACCAGCGTCAGGTCCTTGCTGCCCTTATTCTTCTCGATGATCTCGTGGGCGATACGGATCAGCGCCCGGCTGATTCCCTGGGCGTCCATCAGGACGGTCTTGTCGATAAGTTTCACCATACTATTTCTCCCCTCGCTTGCGCAGCTTTGCCAAAATCCCTTCCATATCATCCGGCAGCGGCGCCGTAAACACCATTTCCGCCCCGCTCACCGGGTGGCGGAAAGTAAGCTCGGCCGCGTGCAGCGCCTGCCCGGCGATCGGGAACGGCGAGCCCTTCGGCCCGTACTTCGGGTCGCCCGCCACCGGATGGCCGATATACGCCATATGCACCCTGATCTGGTGGGTCCGCCCCGTCTCCAGCTTGCACGCCACCAGCGTATACCCCGCGAACCTCTCCAGCACCGTGAACCGCGTCCGCGCCTCCCGGCCGCGCTCGGCGTCCACCGCCATCTTCTTGCGGTCGGTCCGGTGGCGGCCTAGCGGCGCGTCGATCAGCCCCTCGTCCGCCTTCACGTTGCCGTGCACCAGCGCCAGATACTTCCGTCCGGCCGTCCGGTCCTTTATCTGCCGGGCGAGGCTGGCGTGAGCACGGTCGCTCTTCGCCGCCACCATCACCCCCGAAGTATCCTTATCAAGGCGGTGGACAATTCCCGGCCGCACCTCGCCGCCCACCCCCGACAAATCGTCGCAGCGGGCCAACAGAGCGTTCACCAGCGTTCCCCGCCAGTTGCCGGCCGCCGGGTGGACCACCATCCCCCGTTGCTTGTTCACCACCACCACCTCGGCGTCCTCGTACACCACGTCGAGCGGGATGGCCTCGGCCTCCACCGCCACAGGCTCGGGAGGCGGCACCGTCAGCGCCACGGCCTCGCCCGGCTGCACCTTGTGGTTGGCCTTGGCCGGCTGACCCTGCACCGCCACGCGTCCGTCGGCGATCAGCTTCTGCACGCGGGAACGCGACAGCGCCGGCGCCTGCCGGGCCAGGAACACATCCAGGCGTTCCCCCTTATCGGCTTCACCCGCCTCAAACAGGCGCGTCTCCCCCGTCACCCTCATCAACCTTCCTTCCGGGCGGAAACAGGAGCGAATACACAATCAACGCCACGCCGCCCACAATCGCCATATCGGCCACATTGAACACCGGCCACACGCGAAAATCGAAGAAATCCACCACATAGCCCGTCTTCAGGCGGTCGATGGCGTTGCCCGCCGCCCCGCCCGTCTGCAGGGCGATACCGAGCCGCAGCAGCCCGTAGCCAGGCGGAATGCGGGGATACAAATACACGATCACCGCCACCAGCAGTAAAGCCACCGCCACGAAAAACCACCGCTGGTGCTCGAGAATGCCGAACGCCGCGCCGGGGTTCAAGACATACGTAATGTGAAAAACGCCGGGAATCACCGGCACAGACGCACCCGGCGCCATATTAGCCTGCAAATAAGCCTTGGACACCTGATCGAGAGCGATCACCGCCAGGGCCAGTATCACGATCGGCACGCGTTATATTCTCCTATCCTACCATATCAATGGCCTTCAGCAGCAGGGCCGCCGACGCCTCGTTCGTTGCCACCGGCACATTATGCACGTCGCACACCCTCAGCAGCGCGGTTATATCCGGCTCGTGCGGCTGCGCAGTAAGCGGGTCGCGGAGGAAAATCACCGCATCGACCGCCTGGCAGGCGATCAGCGCCCCGATCTGCAAATCGCCGCCCAGCGGGCCGGACAGATACGACTTAACCTCAAGCCCCGTCTCCCTGGCCACCAATCCGCCGGTCGTCGCCGTAGCGATCAGTTGGTAGCCGGCCAACGCCTCGCGGTGCGCGGCCACGAAGGCGAGCATCTCCTCTTTTTTGCGGTCATGCGCAATCAGCGCAATAGTTCTTTTCATCATTAACCTCTCTATATATTTCCCTGACATATCCATAATACTCAATTTTTGCCGTAACGTAAAGAAGCGTAGCCCAAGCTACGCTTCAGACACGACCCCTATTACTGTCCAGGGCTGATGGCGCCCACCGGGCAGACCGCCGCGCAAGAGCCGCAATCAACACACTGGTCGTTGATGACGTATTGGGCGTCCCCCTCGCTAATCGCGCCTACCGGGCAGGTTGCTGCGCATGCGCCGCACTTGATGCACTCGCTGCTGATTACATACATGAGTACTTTTCACCTCCTGAAACATTGCTAAAATTTATTATACCACCAAATGAATGGAAAAAAAACAAGGACAACCACAAATCATTCCTTGCGGGAAAAAAGTCGCTGTTCGATCTCGTTGCGATAATAATAAACAAGGAAACTCGCCAGAATCAGCAGCGTCGTGCCCACTATCGCCCAACGGATACCGCGGGTCAGGTGCTGCCCCAGAAACGAATACAGCACGATCGCCGGCGTCTGGCCGATGCCCGTCGCCAGCACATACTGCTGAAGGGTTATCGCCGTCAGCCCCGCCCCGTAGCTTATCACCTTGAACGGGATAACCGGCGTCAGCCTCGTAACGAACACCGCCAGCACCCCGTGCCGCTTGAAAAACTGATCCGTCATATCGAGATACTTCGGCCGCACGAACTTCTCCACCACCGGCCGTCCGTACCAGCGGGCAATGCCGAAATCCAGGACCGCGCCGGCCAGCGCGCCTATCCACGAATACAACGCTCCATGCTCCCAGCCGAAAATCCAGGCGTTCGTTATCGTGATTGCCAGGCCAGGCACCAACGGCACCATCGACTGCACCGTCATCAGCGCGATCGACGTCACCGGCGCCCACACCCCGTACGCCAGAATAAACAGCCGCAGCCCCTCGAAATCGCGGTGGTGGAGGAAGCCGACACCCGTCGCCACAAAATCCCGCACCCCGGGCACGAAAAAATACGCCGCCACGGCGCCGGCCAAAACCGATCCCTTCATCAAATACAAGCTTCTGCACGTCGGTTCGGCCATAAGAGCCGCCCTCCCGCTCCGCCATCCGCTATATATTAGTCGCCGGTCGCCGAAGCGTGCCTCCGGCAGGCAGCTAATCTAGCATTCGCCAAACACCGCGCCGCTATGTGCCGCGTTACTTGCCGCGCCCCTTCTTGCCCGCCGGCCCCTTATCGTCTTTCGGCAAACTCCGCCGTTTCATCCACGTCGTCAGCGACAGCACCAGGCAGCCGGCCGCGAAACCCACCAGCAGCAGCCACGGGATATTGACCCCTTCGCCGCCCTGCTCGCTCGACCACAGCGCCAGCCCGCCGATAATCACCGTCGCGATACTGACAATAAAATTCCGCAAAACAATGTTCACACTGTTATCTCCTTTGTCCGCATATTCAAAGATAGTTTATCCGCCGTCGCGGCAAAATCCTGCCGGTAGAGAGCAAGAAATCAGTAAGAAAAGAAACCGAGCGCCTTACTCGGTCTCTTCCGCCAGTTTGCGGGCCGCGGCCGCGTTCTTCCGGCCGCGCGTGCCCGCCGTCGCGCTCGGGATGGCGTCCGCCCGGTCGACGATCCCCTGGTGCTCGTTGCTGTTCGGCCACAACGCCTTATAATCGTATGACCCGGGGATATCCTGCGGCGTATCCGAGCTACCGTACTTCAGCACCGCCTGCAGCGCGTCCTCGCCGTCGAAACCCACGAAATCGAAGCGGGCCGAATCCAGGAACGTGCGGTGGAAAGGCGGCGCCAGGCTCTCCTCCTCCAGCGGCCGAGGCGTGGGATCGGCCACCTCTTCCCGCCGTTGGCAGCCGATACAGTGGGTCGCCCACGGCAGCGCCTCCAGCCGGTCCTCGTCTATCTCCCGGCCGCAATGCTCGCACACCCCGTACGTGCCCCGCGCCATCTTATCCAGCGCCGCCTCCACCTCCTCCAGCAGCACATGGGCGTTATCCCGAAGCGCCACATCCTTGCCGCGCTCGAACATCGCGTCGCCCACATCCGCGGGGTGGTTATCGTACATCGACAGCTCGCCCAGCGAATCGCTCATCGTATCGCCGAGGCCCGTCTCCTCCAGACGGGAAATCGTCTTCAAGAGCCGCTCCTTCGTATCCTCGAGATCCTCGCGGAAATGCGCCCGCATCTGCCGGTCCAAGCCAATCCCCCCTAATGCAAAATCTTCGTCACATCAGCCACCCGCAGGCGCTCCTTCGCCTCATCGTCCTGCTCCTCGTTGCTGTAGCCCAGGCACACGATCGCCACCGCCCTCAGACGCGGCGGCGCCTCCACCAGCTCCTGCACCCGGCGCTCGTCGAACGCCCCCACCCAGCACGACGCAATCCCCAACCCCGTCGCCGCCAGCAGCATATTCTGCGTCGCCGCCGCCGTATCTTGCAGGCAATAAAGCTGCGCGCCCCGCTCCCCGTAGCGCTCGTTCGCCCGCGCCGGGTCGGCCGTCACCACTACCACCGTCGGCGCCTCCGCCACCTGGTGCTGCCCGTGGCACGCCTCCGCCAGCCGCCGCTTCAGATCGGCGTTCTGCACCACATAAAAATACCACGGCTGCAAATTGCCGGCGCTCGGCGCCCAGCAGGCCGCCTCCAAAAGCCGCGTCAGCGTCGGCTCCGGCACCGGCACCGTCGTGAACTGTCTTACCGAATGGGCCTCGCGCATCGCATCGAAAACATCTTTTGTCATGATATATTCCTCCCAAACCCTAAAATTTGCCCTTGCCGTTCGTCTCCTCCACAATCCTCATAATCTCCGCCACTACGCCGCCGATTCCGGGGATATTCAGCAATATCACCTCGCGGAGAAGCTCGATCATCAGCGCGAAAATCAGCGTCGCCCCGATCGCGATCCCCAGCCCCCGCGCAAGCCCGGCCGCAAAATTCAAAAACAGCAGCCGCGCCGGACGCTGCATCAGCTCCACGTACTCGGCCACGTTCATCTTTTCCAGATACTGCGCCAGCCGCTCCAATTGGGCAGCGATCACGTCCGCCTTGCCAGCATCCTGCGCCATCGGCATACCTCCATATTGCGTAGTATCCCCATGCTGCCCCAAAAAATAAGGCCCGCATACCGCGTCCGCCCGTGCCGACGCGTCAGCTTGACGGCCGCCAAATTCACTTTTCCCAGCTAAAGGAACAACGCACTTTCCACCGAAATATCAAGTATATCTACACCCGATCAAAAATCATGAGAGAAGGAACGACCGTGCCTGCAGGTGACACTTCCTCCGAATTCGCCATCCTCTCCCTGCCTTGGATTAAAGCCGCCGCCCCCTCCCCCTGGGAGGACGTCCTGGCGCTTGCTATCAGGCGAACCTACCGCAAAAACGAATTTGTCATCCAGTCTGGCCAGATACTCGAGCACCTCTATTATTTGCGGAGCGGCGAGCTAAAAACCCTGGCCGTACGTAGCGACGGACAGCAGAAAACACTCTGGTTCCTGGCCGCCGGCAGCGTGTTCGGCGAAACGCCCCTCTTCAACCGCAAGCCGTGCGCCTATCTCTTCCAGGCGGTCACTGACTGCGAAGTATACCTGTTTTCCCGCGAAACCCTAAACTGCCTGTTCACCCGCAACCCCGACCTTACCTTGTCAGTCATCACCACCCTAACCCGTAAAGTCCACATCCTCTCCTGCCAAATCGAAGACTCCCTGTTTTGCAAACCGGTCATCAGAGTCGCCAAACTCATCTACCTTCTATACCAGACAAAACAAAAAGCAGGGAGTGACTCCCTGCCCATCACGCAAGAGGATATCGCCGCCGTTCTCGGCCTTCACCGCGTAACCGTAAACCAGTCGATACGGGCGCTGAAGCTCGACGGTATCCTCGACATCAAAAACCATCATATTGTTGTCAAAAGCGTCGGAAAACTGCAGGCGCTGGCCGCCGGGGAATAATCCTCCTAACGGCCGTCCGTCATCGTCTTCCCTTGGTCGCGGACCGAAGTGCCGTCGGAGCGCCAGACACCGATGCCGGTATAAGCCAGCAGAATCGAAAACACCGGCACGATCCAGTTCAGCAGGGCATACGGGGCGAACTCGTACGCGCTCACGCCGAGAACCGCCAGAATATAAAACGCGTGCACGCTCCAGGGAATCAGCGGACAGCCGATCGTGCCGCCGTCCTCGCACGTCCGCGACAGCACCCTGAGGCTGACGTTCTTCTCCCGGAACACCGGCACGAACGCCCGGCCGGGGATGATCACCGCCACCATCTGGCTGCCCGTCCCCAGCAGCATGATATAGCCGGCCGCCAGCACCGCAACCACTAAACGGCCCGTGTTGGTCGCCCAGCGGGTGGCGGCCTCGATCAGCGCCTCCAGGGTACGGATCTTCTCCAACACGCCCCCGAAGGCCACCCCGCTGATCAGCAGCACCAGTGTGCCCATGATGCTGTTCAGCCCGCCGCGGCTCAAAAGCACATCCACCTGCTTCACGCCGGTGTTTGCCTTATAGCCCGCCATCACCGCCTGGATCATCTCCTTCACCGAACTCCCCTGCAGCGCCCACGCCGTCACCAGGCCCACGGCAACGCAGAAGAACAGCAGCGGCACAGCCGGCATTCGCCGGTAAGCCAGCACCATCAGTACCGCCGGCGGCAGCAGCGTCCACAGCGACAAATTGAACTTGCCGGCAATCGCCTGCAGAATCACCGGGATATTGCCTTCCGTCCCCGCGCCGGTATGCTGCATGCCCATCACAAGATAAATAATAGCCGAAACCACGGCGGCCGGGACCGTAGTCCACATCATCGATGCGATATGCGGAAAAAGCTCCACCTCGCACACCGACGCCGTTATATTCGTCGAATCCGACACCGGGGACATCTTATCGCCGAAATACGCACCGGCCACGATCGAGCCCACCACCATCGGCAGCGGATAGCCGAGCGCCTGGCCCACGCCCACCAGCGCAACCCCCACCGTGCCCATCGTCCCGAACGACGTGCCGGTGGCCGTCGACGCGACCACGCACAACAGGAACGAAGTCATCAAAAAACTGCTCGGAGAAATGAGCGTAAGGCCCCAGTAAATAATCGTCGGAATCGTCCCGGCCAGTATCCAGGCGCCGATCAGCATCCCCACCGCGACCAGGATGAGAATCGCCACCAGCACCCTGGCGATGGACTCGAACATCCCCGTCTGCATCTCATCCCACGAATAGCCGAACGCAGCCCCGAAGCAGCAGGCGATCGCCGTCGCCAGCACCAGCGGCAGGATCGCGCCGACCTTCAGCACCGCCGTTCCGTAGAGAATAACCGCCACCGGGATTACGAACGACAAACCTGCCAGCCCAAGCGAAGGTTTTTTATCAACGCTGTTCATCCACGGTCCTCCTCACGCAAATAATAATATAGGAGCACTACACAATCAGACAGGGAAACTCCATTTTCGCGGCCCCCACGGGGCATTCCAGCTCGCACACGCCGCAGTACCAGCAGTCGTTCTTATACTTATTGTAAGGGCGCTTTTTTTGCGGGTCCATATGGATAACGTCTCCCGGGCACTCCTCGGCGCACCGCCCGCAACCGGTGCACCTATCCTTGTCAACCTTTACACCCACAATACCACTCCTCTCGCGCCATCATTCCCGGTGAGCCGGCACCGGCCTGGCAGAAACGGTCATCCGGCCGGTTGCCGCATCCTTCGCCACCACGGCATATTTTTTTTCCCAGGCCGGATCCTTCTCGGGATAGTCGAGCCGATAATGGCCGTAGCCCCAGCGGCTCTCCCTGCGGGCCAGCGACGCGCTCAAGGCCATCTCAAGCGTGTCGATGATCGCCTCGACCTCCACGAACTTCATCACCTCGTGGTAATCGCGAGCTCTCACCCTGCCCATATCCTCCCGGAACCGCGCCACGGCGCCGAGCGCCGCCGTAAGCCTGGCCTCGTTCTTCGGCGACGTCAGGTGAGGCTTAATCATCCGCCTGACCTTGAACTCCATCTCCTCTGGATCATAGCCGTCCTCCCGGTCGAGCGGCGCCGCCAGCCGCGCCAGCTCGCGCGCCACCTCCTCTTCGCCCGGGGCTTGGAACGCCAGGTCGTCCATCCGGCCGGCCGCGGCCTCGGCGGCCACCGTGCCGAACACCCACGCCGCGCCAACGAACCCCCACCCGGTCGAAGCAACATCGCCGGCGGCATAAAGATTGCGCACTGCCGTCTCGGCGTTCACGCCCACCAGCGCCCCCGTCGGCCCGTGCCCGCCGCACATATTCGGGCCGGATAACGTCAGCTCTATAAGGTCGCGGCCGATATCGATACCCTTGAGAGCGAAAAACTCCTTCTCCGTCGGACGCTCGGCGGCGAAAATCCCCTCCTTGATAAGTTCGATCGTCTTTGCCGGCAGGTGGCGGAGATCGTAATAAATCGGCCCGCGCCCCTCCTTAAGCTCGGTGCGCATCGCCTGCTCGCGCACCCCCGAAGGGGCCCGTTCGAGGAACTCGGGCGCATACTTCGTCATAAACCGCTCGCCGAGCGAATTCACCAGATAGCCGCCGTGACGGATAAAGGTCGAATGGCCGGGGCCCTCATAATCCTTCAGCATCGGCGAAACATCGTTATACTCCATATTAGCCAGTTCTCCGCCGGCATGGTACACCATCGCATACCCCTCGCCGGCGTTGTACGGGCAGTCGAACGTACCGAACAAATAGCCCGAATCCGGCAGGCCGAACCGCCCCTGCCCGCCGGTGCAGAGAATAACCGCCTTCGCGGTACACACCTGGAAAACGCCGCTGCGGATATTGAACAGCGCCGCCCCCGTCACCCGACCGTTGGCCGCAAACAGGCGGGTGGCCATTGTCCGGTTCAGCACCTTGACTCCGTGCTCTTCCAGCAGCTTCGCCATCGCCGGCTTAATATCGCCGCGCATCTCTGCCAGAAATGCGCCTTTCGGGTGAAACTTCTGTACCATATAATGTCCGTTCTCGTCGCGGGGGAATGTCGCCACCCCCCAGTCCTCCAACTCGCGGAGAATGGCAAAACTCTTCTCCGCCACAACCTGGCTGATATTGGGGTCGGCGATCCCATCGCTCATCATGTCGATCGAATCGACATACTCCTGCACCGTCGCCACGCCGGGCACGGTAACGTTATTGAACGCATCCATCCCCCGGCAGATCGAGCCGCCGCGGCGGACCGTCGCCTTATCGACGATCAGCACCGACAGGGCAGGGTTCTTTTTTTTCGCCTTCAGCGCCGCCATCGGGCCGGCGGTCCCGCCGCCGATAATCAGCAAATCGACCTGCAAATCCTCTTTACGGGTAATCTTCACGGCATCTCCCTCCCTGTCCACCACAATATACCAATAATTCCGCAAAATCTGTAGTCCCATTTACATTCTCACCTCGCGACGGTGATTTTTTTACGCAGAATGTAATTCTCCCGCCAGGCATTTTTATCGGCATAATACCGCTTATAAGCAATCAAATCTGCTGCCTGTTAAAAATCCGCCTCTATATTAACCATATTTTTACATTACATCCCATATCTTCCACCCTACTTTTTCCCCCGCCTCGCCTCCTCGTATTGCCCTTTTTACCCCCGCCCTTCCCGATACCTCCCCCGCCAACCCCTTATCAAACAGGCCTTCCCGCCCAAGAACCGCCACATTTTCTACATTAGTTGCAAAAGTTAGATTCTTTACGACTATCATGGAAATACTAAATCATACAACCCTCGCACAAGGAGGTGCCGGCATCATGCCCGACATCCGCTTCATAACCGAACCCGACGCCCCAATCGCCGGGCAAAAATCTCCCGCTGTCCCCGGCTATGTAGTAACCCTCCCCGCCAAAGACGAAATCCTCGCCAACCTCCACACCTGCTATTACCCGCCAGGCTACTGATTCCGCCCGCACCAACAACCGCACGGCCATACAAAAAACCGGGGCCTCCGCCCCGGTTTCAGTCTTCCAGATGCTTTTCCTCGATCCGTGAAAACAGGCCCCCGGCGATAAGCCCCGCACCGAGAATGATCATCGTATTCGCCACCGACCAGTCCGCCAGCAATCCGATGAGCGGATTGATCGCCACGATCGTCAGCGTCCGGCACATCGACGTCGCCGACAGCACCGTCGCCCGCTTATCGGACGGGATGTACCTGTTCATGTAGGCACTGAAAATAACCACCCGCGGCAGACTAAAAGTAAAACCCGCCACGATCAGCACCGCCGCCACCGCCAGACTGTCCGTCAGCCCCAGCAGTACGTACGCCCCGCCCGCTGTCAGCACCGACACCGTCAGCAGCCGGCGCTTCGACCCCATCAGTCCCTCCAGCCGTTCCACGTTGCTCAAAAACGCTATCTGCCCCAGGCAGGCCGCCGCATGGACCACGCCGTAATACGCCACCGGCAGCCCGGCAGCGGCCAGCAGTGGCTGGAAAAGCCATATCAGCCCCCACGCCAGAGCGTTAGTCGCAGCCAGTTCCGCCGTCAGCAACAACAGCACCTTGTTTGTCGCGAAAAACCGCCCTCCCTCGCGGAGGATTTCTACATACCCCGGCCGGGGCGAGCCTGCCTCCCGAACCGGCGGCTCCTTCAGCGAACAGGACAGCGCGAACGCCGCCAGCGCCGGCAGCACGTAAAACCGCATCGGCGCTTCATAGCCGAAATAGCCGGCCATGAACCCGCCGGCGATCGCCGCAACCACGATTCCCCCGAGCTTGAACGACTCCATCGCCGCCAACGTCCGTTTTGCCCCGCTCTCCATTCCGGAAGACTTCAGGCTGTCGTAAGCAAGTGCCTCGTCCGCCCCCGAATGAAGCGTAAACGCCGCGGCGAACAACACCTCCGCCGCCAGGAAAACGTAAAAATCCGGTTTGCTCACGTACAACAGCGCCCCGGCCGCCGCGATCAGGCTTCCCGCCATCAGCGACGCCCTGCGGCCGAGGAAATCGGCCACCGTCCCCGTCGGCACCTCGAGGAGGAAAATCCACAACATAAACCACGAGTTCAGGAACAGCACCTCGGAAAGCTTCAACCCGCCCCACTCGATGAAGAAAGGGATCAGCACCGCCGCGAAAAAATGCATCCAGAAAAACAGTCGGATGCCCATCAGCTTCCACAGGTTAGCCTCATATCCATTCCGCGAAGACATCTTTCCCGCCCCCTCTTCACAGGGCAATTTTTCCAATTATATCGCCAACCACCTCTCCCGTCAACAGCTTCTTCACCCGACAAGCAAAGGAAAACCGGGGCCTCCGCCCCGGTTTTTCATGCGCTCTCCTATTTATCTTCCGTGAACTCGTACATCGTCGTAGACGCCTCCTGCAAATCGCGGGCGAGCGTGATGAGCTGCTCGCTCTCCTTCGCGATCTCCTGCACCGAAGCCGCCTGATCGACGATATTGGCATCAATCGCGTCCACCATGCCCCCGAGGTTGCCCACGCCGGTCTGGATCCTTTTCAGCGACGCCGTAATGCTCTTCACCGACTCGGCGCTCACGCCGGCCAGCTTCCGCACCTCCTCGGCCACCACCCCGAAGCCCCGGCCCATCTCGCCGACCCGCGCCGCCTCGATCGCCGCGTTGAGACCCAGCAGATTGGTTTGGTCGGCCACGTTGCGGATAAAGCTCACGATCTCGTCCGTCTCTCTTGTGAACTTCAGCAGCTCGCCGCTCAGCTCCTCCAGCTTCTTGCTGGCCGTTGAAAGCTCGCTCGACTTCGCCGCCAATTCCTCAAGGTTGGCGTTCATCGTCTCCGACGACTGGGACAGCGTCGCCGCCCCCCCCGTCATCCGCAAATAACCCTCCACCGTCCCGGCCGTAGTCACGACCCCGACAGCCTTGCCATCCTCCAGAATCGGCAGCGCGCAAACCACAAACGCTACCCCGTGCGACGACTTCTCCTGCGGGATCAGGCGGACGATCCGCCGCCCCGACGCCAGCGCTTCGCGGGACGCCAGCCCCGTCACCTGCTCGCCGACCCGATACTTGAAATCGAGGCCGCCACCGGGAACATACGCGGTATAAACCCCGTCCTTCACCACCGAAGTTCCCATACTGATGGGGGTTGCGTCGTCCATATAGGGAGCGACGATCTTGAACGCCTCCAGAATCTCTTCCGCCGTATACTTTTTCTCCATGCGTGACCTCCCGCGAACAGTAGTATTATCGACATACTTCGCCAAATATTGCCACTTTCCTGCCCCCAAACCTACAGAAAACCCCGGAGCCTCGCTCCGGGGTCTCTCCATGACCTATAGCTGCTTCACCACGGCCGCGCACCTGGGGCACAGCGCCGCGTGCGCCGCGTCGGCGCCCACAGCCTCGCTGTACATCCAGCACCGCTCGCACTTCACGCCGCCGGCCGGAACCACCGCCACCGCCAGCGCCAGTTCCTCGGCGCGGTACGCGTCCTGCGGAGCCCGTGCAACCCCCTCGGTCACCTTCACCTGCGACACGATCAGGATGGTCGCCAGATCGTCCTTCACCGCCATCAAGTGCCGGTAATCGTCGCCGTCCGCCCACAGCTCGACGGCCGCATCCAGCGAATGGCCGATCGTCTTCGCCCGGCGGGCGTTCTCCAGCGCCTTCGTAATCTCGCCGCGCAGCGCCAGAATCTTATCCCACTTCGCCTCCAGACCGGCGTCCAGGCAATCGCGCCGCTCCTTGGGCCACAGCACCATCTGCACGCTCTCCGGCATACCCTTGGCCTTCGGCATATGCTGCCAGGCCTCCTCCGTCGTAAACGACAGCACCGGCGACAACATCGCCACCAGCGTCACCAGGATATCGTACATCGCCGTCTGCGCCGCCCGCCGCTCGACCGAAGCGGGCACCGACGTATACAGCCGGTCCTTGAGGATATCGAGATAAATCGCCGACAAATCCACCGTGCAGAAATTGTGCACCGTATGATAAAGGAGATGGAACTCGTAATCGTCGTACGCCTTCGTCACCTTCTGGCGCACCTGCTCCAGGCGCAGTAGCGCCCAGCGGTCGATCTCCAGCAGCTCGTCGTACTCCACCCGGTCCTTTTCGGGGTCGAAATCGGCGAGATTGCCAAGAATATAGCGGAAGGTGTTGCGGATCTTGCGGTAAACCTCCGCCAGCTGTTTTAAAATATCGTTCGAAATGCGGATATCGGTCTTATAATCCGCCGAAGCCACCCACAGCCGGAGAATCTCCGCCCCGTACTGCTTGATTACCTCCTGCGGATAAATCACGTTGCCCAGAGACTTCGACATCTTCCGGCCATCGCCGTCCACCACGAACCCGTGGGTCAGCACCGACCGGTAAGGCGCCCGGCCGCGCGTCGCCACCGTCGTCAGCAGGGAAGACTGGAACCAGCCGCGATGCTGGTCGCTGCCCTCCAGATACATCGACGTCGGCCACTCCAGCTCCGGCCGCACCTCGGCCACCGCCGCCCAGCTCGACCCGCTATCGAACCACACGTCCATGATATCCGTCTCCTTGCGGAAGCCCCCGTGGCCGCAATGCTCGCACTTGAAGCCGGCCGGCAGAATATCCTCCGCCTCGTACTGCCACCACGCGTCCGACCCCTCGCGGCCGAACAGCGCCTGCACCGCTTCGATCGTCGTATCGTTAACGATATGCTCGCCGCACTCCTTGCAGTAGAAAATCGGGATCGGCACGCCCCACACCCGCTGGCGGGAAATGCACCAGTCCTGGCGGTCGGCCACCATATTGTGCATGCGCTCCTCACCCCAGGGCGGGATCCACTGCACATCGGCGATCGCCGCCAACGCAGCCTCGCGGAAACCCTCCACCGACGCGAACCACTGCTCCGTCGCCCGGTAAATGACAGGGCTCTTGCACCGCCAGCAATGCGCGTACTGGTGGCGGAGCGACCCCTTGCCCAGCAGCAGGCCCCGCTGAGCCACCTCCTTCAGAATCGGCACATTCGCGTCCTCCACGAACAGCCCCTTGAACATGCCTCCCTCGGCCGTAAACTTGCCGGCGTGGTCCACCGGATTGATGATCGGCAGGCCGAACTTGACCCCTGTCTCGAAGTCCTCCACCCCGTGGCCGGGAGCGGTATGCACGCAACCCGTGCCCGCATCCAGCGTCACGTAATCGCCGGTCACCACCCGCGACTCTCGGTCGATGAACGGATGGCCGAACAGCATCCCCGTCAGCGTCTCGCCCTTCATCGGCTCGCCCAGCACCATATACTCGCCGAGCTTGTTCGCCTCGGCCACCGTCTTCACCAGCTCGGCCGCCATCAGGTACACCTCGCTGCCGAACTGCACCCACACATAATCGAACTCCGGGTGGACCGCTATGCCCGTATTCGCCGGCAGCGTCCACGGCGTCGTCGTCCAGATCACGCAAAAAACATTCGCGGCATCCACGCCCACCGGCAGGTTGCCCTTATCGTCCACCAGCGGGAACTTCACGAAAATCGAATGCGACTTCTTCTCCGCATACTCGATCTCCGCCTCGGCCAGCGCCGTCTCGCACGTCGTGCACCAATAGACAGACTTCAGGCCCTTGTAAATGTAGCCCTTCTTGGCCATCGCGCCGAAAACGCCGATCTGCTTGGCCTCGAACGACGGCTTGAGCGTGATATACGGGTCGTCCCAGTCCCCCTGCACCCCCAGGCGCTTGAAATCATCGCGCTGCAAATCCAGACACTTCAGCGCGTACTGCTTGCACTCGCGCCGCAGATCGAGAGCCTTGAGCTCATGGCGGTTCAGACCGAGAATCTTTATCGCCGCGTGCTCGATTGGCATCCCGTGCGTATCCCAGCCCGGCACATACGGTGCGTCGTAGCCCCTGAGCGACTTATACTTGACGATGATATCCTTCAGCACCTTGTTCAGCGCCGTGCCGATATGGATGCTGCCGTTCGCGTACGGCGGCCCGTCGTGGAGGATGAACTTCGTCTTGCCCTTCGACGCCGCCAGCTTCTTGCGGTAAATATCGTTCTTCTCCCAGTATGCCAAAAGCTCCGGTTCCCGCTCCGGCAGACCCGCCCGCATCGGGAACTCCGTCTGCGGCAAATTCAAAGTTTTGCTGTAATCCATCCCAGCCACCTCCGTAAAATATAGACCAAAAAATTTAACCCTGGCGTCCTCACGTCCGCCCTCAACATTAATGCGCCGCAGTCGTTCAGAAGGCCGTAGATGCAAGGCGCACCGAAAGAGCGCGCCGCGCCGCGTACTCGGACGTACGCAAGCAAGCGCTCTGAGGAGCTACGCAGCAGATGCGGCCTTATCAACGACTGCCCCAAATAAAAAGAGCCTCGCCCTAAAAGGGACGAGGTTATCTCGCGGTACCACCCTACTTGCTCACGCCACTCAAAACGTCTAACGCCCGTCACGCGGCGGAGCCTACTGCCTTCGGTCCGCAGTTCGGGAGGGATCTTCGCCGCATCGGTCCTGCCGGGCTTCCACCGCCCCCGGCTCGCTGGGAAGACATTGATTGGCTACTCTCTCCGTCATCACTTTTGTTGTATTCGGCTGTTGATAAACGTCGCCTCGGGCATGCTTGAAAATACTGTATGCACAATATTATATACGACCGCGTCGCTTTTAGTCAAACTTTACCGTTCCCAGCGCGGCAAAAAACGCATCCTTGCCCAGGCCGGCCACCCGCACCGTCTTGTCGCGGCTCTTCAGCCCGGCGACGATGACCACCCGGCTTTTGGCCACCTTCAGCAACTCGGCGAAAAACGCCGTGCAGGCCGCGTTGGCCGCGCCCTCCACCGGCGGCGACGTCAGAGCCACCCGGACGGCATCCCCCGCCAGGCCCGTAATGGCAGAGCGCGACGCGCGCGGCTGCACCCGCACCCTGAAGGTCACGCCCTCCGGCCCCTCTCTCACATCCAGCGCCGCAAAATCCACCGCTAGTTGTCATCCTCCTGCGCGTTCTGCAGCATCTCCAGCTGGGCCTGCAGCAGCGTCCGCATCCGCGTCCGGTAAATCTGGGACTGCTTCTGCAGCTCCTCATACTCACCCTGGAGGCGTCGGACCTTCGACATCGACTCCTCCACCAGCTTCTGGCCGCGGATCTCGGCCTCCTTAATCTGCAGCTCGCTCTCCTTGCGGGCGTTAAGCTTGACCTCCTCGGCCGTCTCCTGGGCGATCACCAGCGTACTGTGGAGCGTGTTCTCCATATGCTGATAATGCTCCAGCTTGCTGTTCACCCGGTCGAGCGTCTCCTTCAGCTCGATGTTCTCGCGGTACAGCTTCTCGTAATCCTTCACCACCTCATCGAGGAAAGCGTCAACCTCTTCCTCGCTGTAGCCGCGGAAGCCGCGTTTGAATTCTTTGTTATGGATGTCCAACGGTGTCAGCATTGCCCCACTCCCTTTTCTAAAGCGGCGTCTAAAAAGTCCATCTGCGGCGTTGCTCCTGCGGGCGCTTGCTAGCGTACGTCCGAGTACGCGTCGCTGCGCGTCCTCGGTGCGCCTTGCATCTGGAGCTTTTTAGCCTGCCGCCGGCATTCCGGAGACTTTAGCGCCGATACTCCTATATAAACCTCTTCAAATATATACTCGTCCGGCCCTTCTTCGTCTGGCCGAGGATCTCCACCACCTCGACCCGGCCGCGGCCGCGCATCGAGATGACATCCCCCGCCTTGATCGCCTGCGCGGGGCCCTTGGCATCCTGCCAGTTCACCTTCACCTTCGCGGCCTCAATTTCTTCCGTCATCTGGCTGCGCGAAGTCCCGTAGCCGGCCGCCGCAATCGTATCCAGCCGCAGCGACGCCACCGTCGCCCGGATCTCCTTCACCTTCTCCTCGCGGGGCGCGATATCGTCAAGCGCGATCGGCGCAAGCTCCACCGGCGCCGCCCCGATCTTGTGCAGATTATCCTTGATGAACCCCGCCAGCGTCGCGTCGCACACAATCTGGCAGCCCCGGCCGCCCATCACGATATCGCCCACGACCTCGCGCTTCACGCCTAAAGCCAGCACCGCCCCCAGCACATCCCGGTGGCTGATGCTGTAATAGCGCACATCCACCTCGGCCGCCAGGGCCGCCAGCTCGAAATCCGGCTTGCCGCGGAAATCCTCCTCGACAAACGCCGCCTTCACCCGCTCAGCCCCCGGATAGCCCCCGTCCGCTTCCAGCTTCACACGCGGATAATGGGCGGCCACCGTCTCGGCGATACTGTAGCCGAAAGGATCGAGAAACTCGCTCACCTTATACCGTCTGCTCTTTAGCGCCCCCTCGGCCAGATCCACCAGCCTCGCGGCCAGATCCGACTCGCCGCTGGCGCGGTAAAAGCGCAGAATCTTTTCCCGTTCACTCATTTATGCTTCTGCCCCATCTCGCGCGAGCGCTCCGTAGCCGCCACCACTGCGTCCATCAGCGCGGCCCGCACGCCCTTCTGCTCCAGCACATGCACCCCGGCGATCGTCGTGCCCGCCGGCGAGGTCACCATATCGCGGAGCTTCGCCGGGTGCTCGCCCGTTTCCAGCACCATCTTCGCCGCTCCGTAGAGCGTCTGCGCGGCCAGCGTGATCGCCGTCTGGCGGGGTAAACCCACCCGCACCCCGGCGTCGGCCAGCGCATCGATCATCACATATGCAAACGCCGGACCGCTGCCCGATAACCCGGTCACCGCGTCCATTGCGTCCTCTTTCACAGTTACGACCCGGCCCACCGACGCGAACAGCGCCGCGGCCACCTTGCCGTCCTTGTCGCTCGCGTGGCGTCCGAGCGCAATCGCGCTCATCCCCGCCCCCACGGCCACCGGCGTATTCGGCATCACCCGGATCACCGGCACTCCCGGCAGCTTATCCTCCAGCGTCGCCAGCGTAACCCCCGCAGCAACAGAAACCACCAGCGTCGACTTCGCCACCGCCGGCGCAAGCGCCGTCAGCACCTCGCCGATAACCTGCGGCTTCACCGTCAAAAACAGCACATCCGCCTTTGCGGCCGCGGCGGCCGAATCCCGCGCCGTCGCCACCTGATAAGTCTTCGCCATATAATCGAGGCGGTCCGCCGACACATCGACCACCGTCAGCTGCCCGGCGGATACCAGGCCGACCTGCAGCATCCCGCGCACCAGCGCCTCGGCGATCGCGCCGCCGCCGACAAATAAAATCCGCTTATCCGTCAACATCTCTGTCCTCCCGCATCCGGCGGCCGAAAAATACTACTGCTTACTGTTCCAGGGCAGGATCGTCCTCTCCAGGCTCTCCTCGCGGCTGTTGTAAGCAACATCGACATTATTGGGCGCGCACAAAAAAATATTATTGCCGATCTTCTGGATCGTCCCCCCGAGAGCATACGTCGTGCCGCTGATGAAATCGATCATCCGCTTGGCCACTTCCTTATCCGTGTTCTCAAGGTTGATCACCACCGGCTTGCGGTTCTTCAAATGGTCGGCCACGTGCTGGGCGTCGTCGAAAACGAACGGCTCCACCACCATAACCTTCATCTGCTTGGGTTGGGCTGTCGGCAAATTCACGATATTCCCACCCTTCTTACCCTTGCTCTCCGGCTCCTCCTGGCGGGGGCGCTGCTGCTCCTCCTCCATCGTCTCCACCGGCTCGAAAAGACCCAGGCTGCCCCAAACCTTCTCCATAAATTTCACGACGCTTCCCCCTTTTAGTAATGGCGCGGACCAAAGATGGCCGTGCCCACGCGCACCAGGTTGGCCCCTTCTTCCACCGCCACACTGTAATCGTTAGTCATCCCCATCGACAGCCACTCGATCGCCGTATTCGGCAGAGCGGCCGCCTTCAGGGCGGCAAATATCCTGTAAAGCTCGCGGAACACCGGGCGGGCCTGCTCGGCGTCCTCGTAAAAAGGCGCCATCGTCATCAGGCCGCACAACCTCACATGCGCAAGGCCGCTCGCCAGCCTGGCCAGCTCCATCACGCCGCCAGGCGCCACGCCCGATTTCGTATCCTCACCGGCCACATTCACCTGGATAAGCACATCCTGGCGCTTGCCCATCCTGGCCGCCACCCGCTCCACCTCCAGCGCCAGCTTTTCGCTGTCCAGCGAATGGATCAGCGTGAAAAGCGGCACCGCCTGGCGGACCTTATTCGTCTGCAGATGGCCGATCAGATGCCACTCGGCCGGCGGCAGCAGCGCGGCCTTCGACGTCGCCTCCTGCACCCGGTTCTCGCCCAGCGCCTCGGCCCCGGCCGCCAGCGCCTCGCGCACCTCGGCCGCCTCGTGGTTCTTCGTCACCGCCACCACCTTCACCCGCGGTCCCGTCACCGGCGCATCCCGCCGGCGGGCCACGGCAAGGTCGACGTTATGCCTGACGAGCGCCAGGTTTTCGGCGATAGACATGGACAAACCCCCTAATATGTAGTTCTATTCGCCCATAAACATAATTTTCCTCTTCTAGTCTCTCCTTGACATAAAAAAAACTTACATAAAGATGCGTAGAAAATCCATCTGCGGCGTTGCTCCTCGGTCGCTTGCTCGGCGTACGCAACCAAGTACGCTGTCGCAGCGCGCCCTCCGGTGCGCCTTGCATCTGGAGCTTTCTACGCATCTTAACGTGAAGTTATGGAAAACGTTATGTCTAATTCCACGCAGGGCCGACAAACTCAGGCTCCGTTCTCCGCCTGAACGCGCCCCCCCCAAAATAAAAAAGCCGCCCCTAAAATGGACTGAACCCTGTCCAACAGACACGAATAAAGAGGCCTATCGCAGGATTTCATGAAATTACGCAGACTGACGTCGTTGTTCAAGCGGCGTCAGTTTTGTTTTGAATTGAATCCGTTCGTGGTT
>JAEZJM010000028.1 GCA_023415775.1 Bacillota bacterium
GCGGCGCCTTTTGCTATAATACAATATGTGCCGGGCACGGAGGGGTGTCCGAGTGGTTTATGGAGCTGGTCTTGAAAACCAGTGATCCCGCAAGGGACCGTGGGTTCGAATCCCACCCCCTCCGCCACACGTATCTGGCGGCGGGATCGAACTTTGGCAGCTTTCGCTACGGAGTGGTACTCAAGTGGCTGAAGAGGACGGTTTGCTAAATCGTTAGACGGGTTACACCGTGCGTGGGTTCAAATCCCACCCACTCCGCCACACATAAGGACAAAAGCTATCAGCAGAGATGCTGATAGCTTTTTTATGTCGGTGCGAGGCTGTTTCCGGGGGGAGGATATTATCGGATTTTATCGAAGGGAAGAGTGAGCTAGTTAATAGGGAGATGATGTCATGGAACGGCGCGACTTTCTGAAGCTTGCCCTTATGTCGGCCCTGGCCGGCGGGATGGCGGTCGACCTTCGCTCCGCCGGGGCGAGGGGCATACCTGCCGCCGCCATTCCCGGTTTCCCCCCCGGCAAGTGCTATCAGGGTCCGCCCACAGGGGTTATCGGCACGACGCTGACCGATCTGTTCAAGGTCGGGCCGGGACCGTCCAGCTCCCACACGATCGCCCCGCTCAGGGTCGCCAACGATTTCTGGACAGTGCTTGAGGGGCTGCCGGAGGCCGCCCTCCGCCGCGGGGCCAGAATCGAAGCCCGCCTGTATGGCAGCCTGAGCGCCACCGGCCGCGGGCACCGTACCGATCGCGCCATCCTCGCCGGTCTTCTGGGTCAGAAACCCGAGACGTGCGACACCCGGCTGATGGACGAGCTGCAGGACCCGGCGCGCAAGTACGTCGTCGCCGTAAGGGGCGTCGGCTTCGAGCTGAGCGACGCGACCATCGTTTGGGATAAACACGAACACGACTATCCGTTCGCCAATACATTGGTCATGCGCCTGCTCGCCGCCGATGGGTCCGTTGTCATCGAACGGGAATACTATTCCACCGGCGGCGGCTTTTTCGCCTGGAAGGGTCAGCCGGCCGAAGACCGGGGGGAGCCGGTTTACCCTTACGGCAGTATGGAGCGTTTTCGGCAAATCGCCCAAACAAGCGGCAAAAGTCTCGACGAGATAATGCTCGCGAACGAAAAAGCCATCCGTAGGGTCGGCGAGCGGGAGATATACGCCCACCTCGACCTGGTGCTGGCCACCATGGAGGAAGGGGTACGCCTCGGGCTTAGCGAGGAGGGCCTGCTGCCGGCGCCGTTCGAGTTCCACCGCAAAGCCAAACAGATCTACGAGCGCTCGCTGAAGGCGGGCGCTGACGAGCGCTTCATGGGCCAGCTGAGCGCCTACGCTCTGGCCGTTTCCGAAGGCAACGCCGCCGGGCGCCTCGCCGTCACCGCGCCGACGCTCGGCTCGGCCGGTACGATGCCGGCGATCGTTTACTATATGAAGAATCATCTGAAGCTTCCCCGCGCAGCGATGCGCAGGGGTCTGCTGGCCGCAGGGCTGGTGGGCTTTCTGTGCAAGAACAACGCCAGCGTCGCCGGGGCGGAGGTGGGCTGCCAGGGCGAGATCGGCGTAGCCTCGGCAATGGCGGCTGCCATGCTTGCCCATGCCACCGGGGCCCCGCTCGACGTCACAGAGCTTGCGGCCACCATCGCTCTCGAGCACCATCTGGGCATGACCTGCGACCCGGTCGGCGGCTATGTTCTGTTGCCCTGTATAGAAAGGAACGCTTTCGGAGCGGTCAAGGCCTATAACGCCTGGCTCATCGCCAAAAGCGAGCTAGCGGCCCGCCACTGGGAAGACCTCGATCGGGTAATCGCCGCCATGCTGGAAACGGGCAGGGCTATGCCGCAGCAGTTCAGGGAGACGGGGAAGGGCGGGCTCGCCACCGCGATGGTCAGCTGCTAGGGCAAATTCCACATAATTCTTAGAGGAATACGCCCGCAAAGCAAGAAAACTAACATATGTACCTGATTCGACCAAAAAGGAGAAATATATGAGAAGCAGAATTTGTCTGTTCCTGGTTGTGGCGATCCTGTGCTTCGGCTTCGCCGCCACCGCCCACGCCGCCAAGCCGGTCATCAAAGCTGATAGCACTTCCTTCGACTTCGCCAAGGGCATGTATGTCCTGAAAGGCAACGTCACCGTCGAGGTGGGTAGCCGCGTGATAACCGCCGGCGAGGCCAGGGTCAAGGTGCTGACGCTCGAAGTCTGGGGCGAAGGCGGCATCACGCTCAAACAGGACGACACTGATTTTACCGGCGACAGCGTCTACGTCAACGGACCGCAGAACAGCGCCACGATAAAGGGCGGCGTTACCTTCAAACGGGGCAACATCTACATAACAGCCGACGAAGCCGACTTCAACTGGCAGACGAAACAGGGCATTTTCCGCAACAACGTCAAGATCGACGACAATGGCCAGCAGATAGCGACCGACTGGCTTCAGTACAATGTTGCGACGAACACTTACACCACCGAACAGTAGCGGCAGGAACGAAAAGCTTCCGGGGCAACCCGGAAGCTTTTCGTATGAAATAGTTTGTTCTACGGCAGGATGTCTAGGTCTTTCAGTACGGCCTCGGCTATTTTCCGCGCGGCTACGCCGGTGGCGTTGTCCGGGGCCTCGATGTTGACGGCAAAGATATAGCGGCCGCCTTGCTTCTCCACGCAGCCGACGAACCAGCCCAGCAGCCATCTGCCGTCCTCAAAGCCCGACCCGGTTTTCCCCATAAATACCGTGCCGTTATTTTCGGCCAGGGTGATGTTTCTTTTAACGATCGCGGCATTGCCGGCGGAAAACGGCAGACGGCCGGAATACAATTTGGTGAGCAAATCGACCTGCTCCATCGCCGTAATCCGCAGCGACGACCGCAGCCAGAAAGTCGTCAGGCCGCCGGAGATATCCCGGTTGCCGTAGCCGATGGCGTCGAGGTGCTCTTGCATCCTTACCTCGCCGATGCGCGCCGCCAGGTCCTGGAAGTACCAGACCACCGAATTCCTGGTGGCGGACGCCAGCGTGTGGTCGCGATTCCAGTTATCGATGGAACGGTGCGTGCCGTCCCACTTCAAGAGGGTATTCTCGTCGGCGACGGCCAGCACCCCGGTCTCCAGGCCGATGAGGGAATTATAAATCTTGAAGGTGGAGCACGGCGACAGCCGCTTGCGGCTTTGCGGCTCGTTGTAGACTATGTACCTGTCGCCCGTCTGGTCGTAAATAACCATCGTTCCCGCATACCCCCGGAAATACTTCCCCAGGTCGTCGCGGACCACGACCGCCGGCGCAGCCTCGGCTGCTGTCGCGCAGGCGAGCAGCAGCGCGCACAAGAACCACAGTATTTTTTTCATTTTTCTTGCCTCCCTTGATCGCCTTCTGCTCCTATTCTAATCAGCGACGACCGGGGAAAAAATAGCCGCAGGCTTACAGTTTCCTTACAAAAAACAGGCGCTGCGCAAAAAGCGTCGCTAGCGCCTGTCAGATCGTCAATATGCAGCCTTGTCCGCGGCGGGTTTTGAGGATGCGGCCGTGGGCGCCGAGTTTTCGCCGCAGCCGGTATATCAGGATGCTTAGTTCGTCGAGCCCCACATCGGGCGCTCCGGCCAGCAGGGGCCTTTCGCTCCACACTGCCGGCCGGATGGCCGCGTAAGGGACCAGCTTGTTGCGGTGTTCGTACAGCAGCTCCAGCAGGCGCCACTCCTTGACCGACAGGGATACCTCCGCACGGTCGACGAGCAGAGTTTTCCGGGCCGTGTCGACGACGACCGGCGCCCCTTGCGCCGGCTGGGGCGGATCGTTGACCGGCTGGGTGTCGCCGAAGGTGAGGGTATGTTCGGCCTCCTCGGCAAGCGTGAAGCGCAGCATCACGATGTTCGCCGCCAAGCCGATTTTGTCCCCGGACGTCAGGGGCAACGGGCTCTGGGGTAAGGTACGACCGTTGATCGTCGTACCGTGGCGGCTGCCCAGGTCGCGGACCGTCCACCGGCCGTCGAGCAGTTCGAAGCTGCAATGGCGGCGCGATACGAGAAGGCTGGCGAACGCGATGTCGGGGCTGAACGACGCGGTGCCCCGGCCAATGATTACCTTTTCCGGCTCCAAAGGGAAGCAGGCGCCCCGCGTGTGGGGATCGCCCATTTCCACCAGCAGCCGGGCGATGGGGGGGCTGAAGCCCCCTGCGGTATGCATAGGAATATCACTTCTCCGTAGCTTTTGTTGGGCCGGGGAATTCGCGCATCAGCTTCGCGGCGATCGGCATGTCGGCGGGGGCGAAATCGTACCCGCCTAGCTCCGACGCAGCCACCCAGCGATATTCTTCGTGCTCGGTCGGGCAGATATCGCCGCTGGTCCAGCCGCAGAAATAAGCGAGGACGAGGATCTGGCCGCCGGGGAAGGTATGGAGGCTCTCGGTGAAGAACTCGCCCACGCGGACTTCGATGGCGAACTCCTCCGCCATCTCCCGCGTCAGGCAGTCCTCGGGGCTTTCCCCCGGCTCGATCTTGCCGCCGGGGAACTCCCAGCGGTGGGCGAACCTGCCCTCGGGGCCCCGTTTGGCGATAAAAATGGTGTTGTCGCGGACGATGATTGCGGCGGTTACTCTGGTAAGCATTGCGCCCCCCTTTGCACGACGAATTTTTGCTTACTTCGCTCCGCGGCGGGGAAATCCTTTTTAGCACGAACCCTGGCGCGAATCGAATCCGGCCAGGAAAAGGCCGATCTTGTCCCTGATGGCCGGCATGGCCGCCGACGGAGGCAAGGAGGCGAGCAGACGGTCGATGTAGCCGCGCCCGGCCAGCTCCCGCGCCGTCCAGGCGAAATTGATGTCGAACAGCCAGCTCAACATCACGAGTTTGCGGTCGTCGGCCGTCCTGATGTCTTCATAATAAAGCATTTTGCCGGCGAGGAATTCGTTCTCCAGCTTCGGCGAGCAGCCCTCGGCAGGAGGGGCGGGTGGCAGCACCCGGCAGATGTCCAGCTTGTCGGTGTCGCGGATCATCTTGCCGTGGAGGGTGAGGCGCGGGTCCTGGTTGTCGGGCAGGGCGGCGGCGTTATGCCAGCGGACGGCGAAGGCGAGCGCCCCCCAGTCTCGGGGTGCGAGCAGGGCGGGAACGCCGGCCGGAAGCATCTCTTCAACCCCAAGGCGGCCGTGGTCGATCGAGTCGCCGTCGCGGAAGGTGCGGTAGACGGTCACTTGCCGGAAACGACCTACATCGTGGCAGAGGCCGATGGCCTCAGCCAGCCTCGTTTCGGCGGCGTCCAGCCCGAGGCTGAGAGCCAGGTCCCGGCTGAGTTTGGCGACGATGAAGCTATGCTCTTCTTTCTGGAGGACTTTCGGCTGTATTTCGGCGTCGTCGCAGTAAAAGGTTTTGACATAGGCGGCGAACCAGCGATAAAGGTTGTCGAGAGCGGCGGTTTCCAAGGGCGGCGTCTCCTTCGGGCGATATTTATCCGCAACCAGAATACCACTTTTGCCGCGCCGCGGCAAGGCGGGAGAAATAGGACCAGAGGCCCAGAAAATGCGTACTAAAGTTGGTAGGATTATCGGCCGTGTTAAGCCAATTAAATCCATCACCCCCAAGGGGGGGAGACGGAGGTAAGCGGCATGAACGCCGGGGAATTGCAGTTGGGAAACGCGATGCGCTGGGACACGAACGACAACAAGATCTACTTCGACACCGAGCGGTGGACGGTATGCGGTCGGCTGGTGCTACGCAAAAACGCCGACGGCAAAATCGACATGTTCATCATCAAGGCGGAGCAACCACAGGCCACAGGATAAACTTTGAGAATCATACCGATATTCGGCTGCCCTTCAGGGGCGGCTTTGTTTTTTCAGCGCTGGAATGTACGGTGACGGACAGTGAATACATTATACGGTCAAGATAAAAAAGAGAAAAAATAGGAATTTTTCAAAAAACAGCAAAGTGTAAACAAAAAAACTTTATTTACAAGGAGGATGCAGCAATGAAAGAAAGATTACTGACCATGACCGTACTTGGCCTAATATTCGCGGTTGTTTTCGCCTTCGCCGGCGCCGTGTCGTCCGCCGGGCTGACGGGCGCCCAGTTCGAGCAGCCGCTGTTGATCACCAGTGTCGGCCAGAGCGCCGACGGACAAATGGTGCGGGTTCTCGCCCAGCGCGGGGGCCTTAACTTTACTTACGACTCCCTGGCCGGCGCCGACGCCGTTTCCGGTTACAGGACACTTGTGCTGGTCGTCGGCGGCAGCTCCAAGGGACTAGGCGCCGCCGGCATCAACCTCGACCAGGAAGAGCAGCGCGCCAATGCCCTGATCGCCGCCGCCAAAAGCGGCGGCATAGGTGTCGTCGTCATGCACGTGGGCGGCGAATCCCGGCGCGGCGACCTCACCGACCGTTTCGTGCGGGCCACCGCTCCCAAGGCCGACTATCTGATCGTCGTGGCTGACGGCAACCTGGACAATATTTTCGGCCAGATCGCCGGCGATACCATTCCCGTCGATTATCCCGGAACGGTCGGCGAAGCCGGCGGGTACCTGAAAGCAGCTTTCAAATAACCACGCCCGTTATCGGTTGATGGGGGTTGTACTATGTCGGAATTTATGCTCGTGATCGTCATGTTGGCCGTCTTTCTGGCCTGCGTGCTCTGGCTGAAGCTGCCGGTCGGCCTTTCCCTGGCGGCGACCAGCGCCGCTCTGGCTGTCGCCGCCGGGCAGGGGCTGCCGCTGAGGCATCTCGTCGAGGGCATGTTCGGCTATCTCGACGTTTCGCTCGTGCTCTTCACGGCGATGATATTCATGAAAGTAATCGAACGCAACGGCCTGCTCGAACGCCTTACGCGGGACCTGACCTCCCGGTTCGGGCAGTCGCCCCTTGCCATGCTCACCGTGCTTACGCTGATAATCATGTTCCCCGGCGCCATAACCGGCTCTTGCACCGCCTCGGTGTTAAGCACCGGCGTGCTGCTCGCCCCGGTGTTGCTCGGCATGGACATGCCGCGGCATATCGCCGGCGCGATAATCGCCATGGCCTCGGTATACGGGATGATCGCCCCGCCGGTCAACATCGTCGTCATGATCATCGGCGGCGGCATCGACATGCCGTATGTGGGCTTCGACCTGATCCTCCTGCTTGTGACCGTGCCGCTGGCGGTGCTCACAACCATCTTCCTCGGCTACCGCTACGCCCGGAGCGCCAACCTGACCGCGCTCGTCGACAGACTCGGCGACGCCGACACAGGCCGCGGCTGGGCGCTATACCTGCCCCTCATCCTCATCGCCGTCCTCATGATCGGTCCCAAAGCACTGCCCGGGATATTCCCTGACCCGAGGCTGCCACTCACCTTCGTGCTCGGCAGCCTCGCCGGCCTGTTTGTCGGGCGAAAGTTTTCCTTCTCCCAGGCGGCGCGGGACGGGGTGAGGGAGATCCTCCCCGTCATCGGCATCCTCATGGGTGTCGGTATGCTGCTGCAGATCATCACCCTCACCGGGGTGAGAGGCTACATCGCCGTCGGCAGCCTCAGCCTGCCGGCCTACCTGCTGCTCGGCAGCATCGCCCTAAGCCTGCCTCTGTTCGGCGGCATCTCGGTATTCGGGGCCGCCAGTGTCCTCGGCGTGCCCTTCATCCTGGCCTTCCTCGGCCAGAATCTCATCGTAACCGCCACGGCGCTGTCGCTCATCGCCGCCATGGGCAGCTTTACCCCGCCGGTCGCGCTGACGGCGGTAATCGCCGCCCAGGTGGTGGGGGAAGAAAACTATCTGCGGATCGTGAAGCCGCTTATCCTGCCCTCGCTTGTCGCCATCATCATCGGCATCCTGATGATCATGTACGCCAACCCGATCGGCAAGCTCGTTCTGTAGGAGGGAAAGCGATGATAACTGTCGTCTACCGGCTAATCGTCATCCTTGTAGCCGTCCTCGTGGTCTGGGAGCTTTTCTCCCAGAAGGAAATCAAATGGCAGGCCAACGCCGCGCTGGTGCTCATTCCCCTCGTGCTGCGGGCCTTCATGCTCGTGTAGGGAGGGGAAGCCATGGCTGGAACGAAAAAAACCGCCCTCGCCCTGCTGGCGGGCGTCGTCGCGATCCTTATCCTGGTGACGCCCCAGTTCACCGCCATGCACAGCGCCGACACCATCAAAAAAGGCCCCGGCGTCACCGCCGTAAAGATGCTGAGCGACTACTTCGCCGGCCTGAAGAACACTCCCGGCGACACGGCGGTGTACGTCCTCGACAGCGGCAAACCCGGCGGCACGGCACTCGTTGTCGGCGGCACCCATCCCAACGAGCCGTCGGGCTACATCGGCGCCATCCTGCTGGTCGAAAAAGCGCGGCCGACAAAAGGCAAGCTGATCGTCATCCCCCAGGCCAACGCCAGCGGCTTCACCCACAACGACTATTCAGAGGGGTCGCCGCAGCGGTTCGCGCTGACGACACCCGGCGGCGAACGCCCGTTTCGCTACGGATCGCGGGCGACCAACCCGATCCACCAGTGGCCCGACCCCGACATCTACGTCCACGCCGCCTCCGGCCAGAAGCTGTCGGGCAGCGAGACCCGCAACCTCAACCGGGCCTATCCGGGTCGCCCGGACGGCACGCTCACCGAGCAGATCGCCTACGGCATCGTCGAACTGATCCGCCAGGAGAAGGTCAACCTGGCCGTCGACCTTCACGAAGCCTCGCCGGAGTATCCGGTCATCAACGCCCTGGTCTTCCATGAACGGGCCATGGATGTGGCGGCGGTCGCCGCCCTCGACCTGGAAATGGAAAAGATCAAAATCGGGCTCGAACCCTCGCCCAAGACGCTGCGCGGCCTGTCGCACCGCGAGTGGGGCGACGCTACCCAGGCGATGGCCGTGCTGATGGAGACCGGCAACCCCGCCCAGGGACGCCTGCGGGGCGCCACCAACGAAGCGCTGGTGCTTACCGGCCAGGACCGGATGTACGAGCGGGCTGCCAAACTCGGCCGGCTGTTCATCCCGTACGACAAGAACGGCCAGCCCCTCAGCCTGCGGGTGGCCCGGCACGTCACCGCCACCATGGTGCTCATCCGCGACTCTTTCGAAAAGGACCCGCGCCAGGCGGTCGTCATCACCGGCGTACCCTCTTACCGCGAGATCGTTACCAAAGGCGTAGGCGCCTTTTTATAAAACAACGAGGGAGGTTTATCAAGTGAAGGGCAAAAAGTTCAATATCCTCGCATGGCTGGTGATCGCCGTCTTCGCCGTCGGCATCGTCGGCAACTGCAGCCTCACGGCGTATGCCGCCGACAAACGCGACATCATCGCCACGCACGGCGTGGTCGCGGCGGCGCACCCGCTGGCCGCCCAGGCAGGGGTGGAAGTCCTCAAGAAGGGCGGCAACGCCTTCGACGCCGCCATCGCCACCGCCTTCATGCTCAACGTCGTGGAGCCCAATGCGTCCGGCATGGGCGGCGGCGGCTTCGCCATCGTCTATGTGGCCAAAGAGAAAAAGACCTACATGATCGACTACCGCGAAATGGCGCCCGCCAAGGCCACCCCCGACATGTACGCGCTTGACGAAAAAGGCAAAGTCAAAGACAACGCCACCGTCACCGGTTACTATGCGTCCGGCGTGCCCGGCATGCTGCGGGGCATGGAAATGATCCATCAAAAATTCGCCACCCAGAAATGGGCTGACCTCATGGCTCCCGCCATCGCCCAGGCCGAGGCCGGCCTCCCGGTAACCAAAAACCTCAATGGCATTATCGGCGATCAGATCGAGCGGATGGAGAAATATTCCCCGTCGCTGGAGTGGTTCAAAAAGCACTATTTTAAAGACGGCCTTCCCCTGGATGCCGGCGATGTCCTGAAAAACCCCGAACTTACCGAGTCGCTCAAACTTGTCGCCGCCGGCGGCGCCGACGTCTTCTACAAAGGCGTCATCGCCGACAAGCTCGCCGCCTATTACGAGAAAAACGCCAACGGTTGGATAACCAAGGCCGACCTGGCCAACTATCAGGTCAAACTGCGCGAGCCTGTCACCACCACCTACCGCGGCTACACGCTCGTCACCTCGCCGCCGCCTTCCTCGGGCGGCCTCACCCTCGCCAACATCCTCAATATCATGGAAAAATTCGATGTGGCCAAAATGGGTCGCTCCTCGACCGCCTTCCATCATACCTTTATCGAAGCCCAGAAACTGGCCTACGCCGACCGCGGCCGCTACATGGCCGACACCGACTTCGTCAAGGTGCCGATGGCCGGGCTGGTCAATAAGGACTACGCCGCCGAGCGGGCCAAAGGCATCAGCCCCGACACCGCCAATAACGGCATCAAGCCCGGCGATCCCGGCAAATACAGCGCCGGCAGCACCACCTCCTTCTCGGTCGTCGACAAAGACGGCAACATGATCACCGTAACCCAGACCATCAACGATTTCCTCGGCGCCTGTGTCGTGCCTGACGGAACAGGCATCCTCATGAACGACGAAATGGACGACTTCGTCACCAACAACCCCAACTCGGTCAACGCGCCCGCCCCGGGCAAGCGGCCGCTCAGCAGCATCACCCCGACCATAGTCCTTAAAGACGGCAAGCCGTTCATGACCCTCGGCACGCCGGGCGGTCCCCGCATCATCACCACCGTCGCCCAGATCATCATAAACGTCGTCGACTTCAAGATGGATCTGCAAACCGCCATCCTCGACCCGCGGATGCATAATCCCAACGCCGCGGCCGCCCAGATCGAGCAGACCATCGACGAGGCGACCGTCAACGAGCTCATGGGCTGGGGCCACAAAATCAACCTGCGGCCCGAGCGCTCCGCGTACTTCGGCGGGGCCCAGGGCATCATGATCCTGCCCGACGGCAGCCTGCACGGCGCAGCCGATAACCGCCGCCTCGGCCAGGCGTTCGGCTACTAATCCATACAGTCCGCTGAGGGGGGAGTTCCGGCTCCCCCCTCTGGCTGTTTAGCCTCTTCGGCAGGGGAATGTAAAATAACGGGGAACTTTTCTTTTTAGAGGTGGGAATATGCGCGTATCGCTGATCGTATTAGTGCTGCTTGTCCTGGCTACGGCCGTCGCGGCGGCCGCGGCGCCGGAACAAATATCCCTTTTGCCGGGGACGCCCTACGCAACCGAGGCCTACGTCAGCCGCGGCGCCGCCCCCGGCCCAGCAGTCCTCGTTATGGGCGGGGTGCACGGCAACGAACCCGCCGGAGCGCTGGCCGCGGAACAGGTGCGCGGGTTCGCCGTAAGCAAGGGCGTCCTTATCGTCATTCCGCGGGTGAACAAGCTCGCCCTGGCCGCCGGCATGCGAACGCTGCCGGAAATCGGCGACATCAACCGCGCCTACCCCGGCCGAGCTGACGGCACGCCGGCCGAGCAAGTCGCGGCCGCCGTCGAAACGCTCATACGGCAATACGGTGTCACAATGCTCATCGACCTCCACGAGGCCCGCACCTTCCACCGCCTCGACCATACCTCGCTCGGGCAGATGATCCTGTTCGCCGCCAACGACCGCAGCGCAGAGTTGGCGCTTACGGCTATCGACCATATCAACGGACTTATCGCCGACCCGGTGAAAAAATTCGCCTTCGGCGCTCATCCCATCCTCGGCAGCGCCGCCTTCCACGCCGGCATAGCCCTCGGCCTGGCCGCCTTCACCGTGGAAACCAGCGGCCAGCAGACTATAGAAGCGCGCGCCGCCCAGCACGTCGCTATCGTCCGCAGCCTCCTCCGCCAGGAAGGGGTGGAAGCAGAGTGACCGGTTTTGCCAGCGAGTACCTCGCGGCGCTCGCCGTATTCCTCCTGGCCGTCTGCTACTATGCGGCGGAACGGCTAAAGCACGAACGCAACCTAAGCCGCATCCCCCTGCGCATCCACGTCAACGGCACGCGCGGCAAATCGTCGGTCACCCGCCTGATCGCCGCCGGTCTGAGGGCGGGCGGGCGAGTGGTCGTCGCCAAGACGACGGGCTCGGCCGCGCAGGTCATCCTGCCGGACGGCAGCGAACGGCCCCTGGCGAGGCGGGGGCCGGCGAATATCCGCGAACTCATCCCTTTTACGGCCGAAGCCGCCGCCTTAGGGGCCGAAGCCATTGTCGTCGAGTGCATGGCCGTGAGGCCGGAGCTGCAATCCTTCGCTGAGGACAAGCTCGTCAGGGCCCACATCGGCGTCATAACCACCATCCGGCCCGACCACGAAGAAGTGACCGGCGAGGGACCGGGCGTCGCCCGCGCTCTGGCGGGCGCGATCCCCTTGCGGGGCACGCTCGTTACTACCGCCGCCGCTCTGGATAGTCTGTCCGCCGCCGGCGTCGCCCCCGCGGGCGCGGTGCGCTTGACGGGGCCGGACGAGCTGCCGCTGGCCTGCCTTGAGACCTTACCAGGCGAGGGTTTCCCCGAAAACGTCGCCCTCGCCCTGGCGGTGTGCGAACTGGCAGGCGTCGACCGCGCCACCGCCCTGCGGGGCATGCAGACCGCCAGCCCCGACCCCGGCAACGTCACCGTCGGCGAATACGCGGCAGCCGGGCGGATGTTCACCCTCGTGAACGCCCTGGCCGCCAACGACCCCGAATCGACCCGCATCATCTGGCAGCGGTATGCCGCCGGCAGGGCGTCCGTAATACTGCTCAACTGCCGGCCCGACCGTAAATACCGCACCGTCCAGCTTGCCGAGGCGCTTGCCGGCCTCCACCGCGGCCCGTACCTCGTTACCGGCGACGGCGCGTTTGCCAGGCGTCAGCTCCTCAAGTGGGGCATTGCCGCCGCCGACATCCGCGTGATCGCCCGCCCGACCAGCCCGGCTGCCCTGGCTGATGTCACGGACGGCGGAAAGATTACCGTTTTCGCCGCAGGCAACGTCCAGGGACTGGAGAGTTTTCTCAATTGCCGGACGGCAGGAGTGAATACCTGATATGCACGTACTCTTCATCGGCATCGTCGTCTCGCTGCTTACCGCCGAACTGACCGGCTTTTCCCCGGGAGGCATCGTCGTGGCGGGCTACCTCGCCCTTTTCCTCGGCCACCCGGTCTGGCTCGCCGGCACAGTCGTCGCCGCGCTCGTGACGCTGGCCGCCTGCCGGCTGCTGGAAAAGCGCCTGCTCCTTTACGGCCGTCGCCAGTTCGCCGTCTACATCCTCGCCGGCATGCTCGTCGGCCAGGGGGCGATGCTCGTCACCCGCGGCGGCGCATATTTCGACTGGGGCCTGCTCGTTATCGGCTACCTCGTGCCGGGGCTGATCGCCCGCGACTTCGCCCGCCAGGGTATCGTGCCCACGCTCCTCGCTCTGGCGCTGGCCGTCGCGCTGACCGCATTGGCCTCGCTGGCCGGGGAGGGGCTGCTATGGTGAGCCGTCCCCGCCTCGCGCTGCTGGTGCTCGCCAGCTTCCTGCTGCTCGCCTTGGCCCGTGGGACGGTCAGGCACGAACCCGACGCCGCCCACCCCGTTATGGCCGCCGCCGTCACTGCCGCCGTCAGGGCCCAGGCAGCCGTCGGCGACCGGATCATCGGCCCCGAATACACGGAAATAACCACCACCCTCGGCCCGCTAGCCGCCAAAAAACTCTCACGCCATCCAGACTTCGCCGCCCTTGCCGTCCGCTACCTGCTGGCCGCCGGCGTCGGGCCGGGCGACCGGGTAGCCGTCAATTTCTCCGGCTCCTTCCCGTCCATCAACATCGCCGTCCTCGCCGCAATCCAGGCCGTCGGCGCCGAGCCGGCGATAACCAGCTCGGTGGGAGCTTCAACCTGGGGCGCCAGCGACCCAGAATACACCTGGCTGGATATCGAGCAGACGCTAGTCGGCCAGGGGATGTGGCCGTGGCGGTCGGCTGCCGCCTCGGTCGGCGGCGTCGGCGATGTCGGCGGCGGCCTGACCCCCGAGGGCGTAGCTGCGGCCAGGGCCGCCATCAGCCGGGCGGGAGTGGCCGAAATGCGGCCCGCCGACCTCGATGAAGCGGTGGCGCTGCGCCTGGCGGTCTACCGGCGCGACGGCCAGCTGCCGGCCGCGCTCGTCAACGTCGGCGGCAGCCATGTCATCTTCGGCCGCCGGGGCCACGAATCGCCCCTCCGGCAAGCCCTCACCGCTGGCTACAGCCCGCGGCGGCACGTCGCCGATGGGCTGGCAGCCCCTTTCGCAGACAACAACCGTCCGGTAATCCACTTCCTCAACATCGGTCAACTGGCGGCCGCCAACGGCATCGAAGACGGCACCCCTCCGGGAACGAGCGCCGTGATGTACGCGCGGACCGTGCCGGCAGCCACCCGCCTGACGATAACCGCCTGGCTGGCGGCAGCTGTGTGGGTGCTGTGGTACGGCGGGCGCAGGAAAGAGTGGTGGCGCGGGCCATGTCGCTGAAAGCGATAAATTATCCCCATATCCTTTCGGGGCTCGGGCTTATCCTCCTGGGGCTGCTGGCCCCGGCGGTCCTGAGCGTCAAGGGTTTCGGCATCTTTCCGTTGATGGAGCGCAGCCTCGTCCACGCCAGCAGCGGCGCCCTCCTCACCGCGTCCCTCAAGCTGGTCGCCCTTAACACCCTCCGCGCCCTGCCCATCTATATCGGCACGCTGCTACTCGCCCAGGGGCTTGGCACCTTCCGCGCCGGCGCGCCCCGCATCCTCCTCGTCCTGCCGCTGGCCGTCATCCCGGCGGCCTATGAGGCGATCAAGCTGATCTACGGCATCGCCTACGATTTCGGCATTCCCGCCATCAGCCTCATGCTGGCCATCCTCCTTATGAGCCGGCTGGAGAATATGACCCGCAGGGTATTCCATAAGATCCTCGTCCTCGCCCTGCTGCTGTTCGGGGTGGAGTGGCTTGACACCGTGCCCATCCTCAGCGGCTACTGGTTCGGGCGCGGCGAGATCTCCACCGACCTGAAAAAAATCGCCGCCTTCCTGGAGGCGGAGGAAATACTCAACATCACCGGTATCGCCCTGTTCATAATCTGCACAACCAACTCCTTCATCCTTGCCCGCCTGCTGAGCGTCTACACCAAGGAATTGAAGGTCGCCGAGCAAGTCCGCCTCGACAGCGAGCTCAAGCTGAGGACGCTGGAGAACAGGTCGCTCAGGGAAATGCAGTCGCTCGTCCACGACCTCAAAACACCGCTCACCTCCATCCAGGGCCTGGCCGGAGTGCTGGCCGTCTCGGTCGCCGACGAGCCGAACCGCCAGTACGCCGCGCGCATCGTCGAAGCCAGCGACAAGATGAGCAGCATGATCAGCGAAATGCTGCGCGACGACACCCGCCAGATCATCAGCGGCCGCGAACTTGTCGAATACGCCGCCGCCCACGTCCCCGGACTCAGCGGCCTGCGCAGCTTCCGCATCGAGGCCGTCGAGCCGCTGCCGGCGGTGGCGGTCAATAAGATCAAAATGTCGCGGGCGATCGTCAACCTGCTCGAAAACGCCATGGAAGCGGTCGGCGGGGACAACGGCCGGGTCGGCGTCCGGGTGTCGGCCAGGGACGGCCGGGCGGTCATTGAGATAACCGACAACGGCTCGGGCATCCCCTCCGACCAGTCGCAACTCATCTGGGAACCGGGCTTTTCCACCAAGAACTCGTCCGGGTTCGGGCTGCCTTTCGTTCGCGAGACGGTCGAAACGAACGGCGGCGCCATCGCCATCGACAGCGTGGGTGGCCAAGGAACCCGCGTAATCATCACCCTGCCGGAGGTAATGGACAATGACCGATAAAGCGATCACCATCCTCGCGATCGACGACGACCAGGACATCCTCTTCACCCTGGCGGCGATCGGCAGGACCTACGGCTGGCGGGTGATCACCGAAAACGACGGCCGGCAGGCGGCGGCGAAAGTCCGCGGCCTGAAGCCCGACATCATCCTCGTCGACTACCACATGCCCGGCCTTGACGGCCTCTCGACCGTGGAAATAATCCGTATCCTCGACCACAGCGTACCGATCATCGTCCTGACTGTCGACGAGCGGCAGGAAATCGCCGACCGCTTCCTCGACGCCGGCGCGAGCGACTTCGCCAACAAACCGATAAAAATCGCCGACCTCGCGGCCAGGATCAGAGTCCATATGCACATGCGCCAGCAGCAGGAGCAGTCGCCGGCGCCCTTCCACGACAAAGGGATCAACGAAGCCACCCTCGGGCTGGTGCGGTCCTTCTGCCGCGGCGCCGCCGCCCCGTTCGCGGCCGAGGAAGTGGCCGAAGCTACCGGTCTCGCCTATCAGACCATCGTCCGTTACCTGCAGTTCCTGCAGGGCCGCAGGGAGCTCACCGCGTCGAGCAGCTACGGCAAGATCGGCCGTCCGCGCAAGAAATACCAGTGGATGGCGAAAATGGGTCCGTGAAAAACGGGCTGAGACGCAAAAAGTTAAGTCCCCCGGCAGAAACGACGATAAAGAAAGTAAATGAGGCGTATTCTGTCGAGAAGGCAGGGGGCAGCCATGGAGATTTTCGCCTTACTGACCGTCGGGGCGGTCCTGTCCAACTGGTGGGCCTGGCGGCAACGGTAAACCGCCGACGGCAACGTACTATCCGGCACCGACCGCTTTTTGCGGCCGCGCTATCCGGCTGGAATATTTCCCCGGGCGCGGGGTTATTCTATACGGGAATAGTGCGACGAACGGAGGCATCGGCATGAACGTGCGGAGCGGGCTGGAAATCGTGGAGATGCACAAGGAATACGAAGCCAAGATGAAGGAGCTGGACGAGGCTGCGTCAAGGCTGGAAGACTTCGGCTACACCAAAACCCTGCTGCATAACCAGTTGAGCAAGCTCGGCGACGAGCTTAAAATACTAGAAACAACCCGGTTTCAGGCGCTCGACCCTGTCACCGTGCCCAAATCGGCCCTCGGCGGCCACGACTACTTCGTTTCTTAATTGGCTTTACAGACCGGAACGTGTGTTCTAAAATAATAATAGGATAAACTCACACCGGACTTGCATGGGAACAGGTGTGAATTTTTTTTCCCGCGCGCGGGAAATATCGCGGAACCGGGCGGTGAAAACATGCAGCGCTGGATAATCCACGTCGATATGGACGCCTTTTTCGCCGCCGTTGAGCAGCGTGACGACTCCGCCCTCCGCGGCCGGCCGGTCATCGTCGGCGGCGTCGGCCGTCGCGGGGTCGTCTCCACCGCTTCCTACGAAGCCCGCCGCTTCGGCGTCCATTCGGCTATGCCGATGGCCGAGGCGCGGCTCCGCTGCCCCCACGCCGTATTTATGCCGGGCGACCACCGGAAGTACGCGCGGGTGGCAGGGGAGATACGGGCCATCCTCGCCGCCTTTTCGCCGCTGGTCGAACCGCTGTCCCTCGACGAAGCTTTCCTTGACGTCTCCGGTATGGAATGGCTCTATCGCGACCCCAAGGATATAGCGACGGCCATCAAGGCGCGCATCAAGGACGAGCTGGCCCTGACCGCCTCGGCCGGCGTGGCGCCCAACAAGTTTCTTGCCAAGCTGGCGTCTGATTGGGGCAAGCCCGACGGTCTGGTGGTCGTGCGGCCGGAAGAAGTGTCCGCCTTCCTGCGGGCCATGCCCATAGCCCGCCTGTGGGGGGCCGGCGAGAAAACCACCTCCTTGCTCAAGGGGATCGGTATCACCACCATCGGCCAGCTCGCCGACGCCGACGAAACCATTCTCCGCAAGCACTTTGGCAACTCGGCCGACGACATGCGGCGGCTGGCGAGGGGCGAGGATGACCGGCCGGTGATCCCCGAGCATGAGCCCAAGTCGCTCGGCAACGAGGTCACCTTCGCCGACGACCTCCGCACGCGGGACGATATCGACACCTGCCTGCTCGCCCTCAGCCAGAAGGTCGGCCGCCGGCTGCGCCAGGCCGGCTATGCCGGGCGGACGGTGACGGTCAAGATCCGCTTCGCCTCCTTCCGCACCATCACCCGCAGCCGCACTCTCGGCGAGCCGACCCTGCTCGGCGACACCATCTACGAGACCGCCCAGGCCATAATGGCCGGCGTCGAACTCACGGAAGGCGTGCGCCTCCTCGGGGTGACACTGTCTAACCTGCAGGTCTACGGCAGTCAGATTAGCCTGTTCGTCGGCGACGACGACAAAAAACTCAAAGCCTCGGTCGCCGTCGACCGCCTCAAAGATAAATTCGGCGAAGGGGCCGTCACTCGCGGCCGCCTTATGTTGCCGAAGAAGGAAAAATAAAAAAAGTCCCTATGGACTGATAGAAGGAGACTAAAGACCGTTCAGAATCCCCCAGATGCAAGGCGCACCGGAGGATGGCCCGCGAAGGCGTACTTGGTTGCGTACGTCGAGTGGGCCATCCGAGGAGCAAGTGCGCCGTTCTTGGTGCTTCAGCACCTTAGAACGGCGGCCTCCCCCTTGCGGGGACGCAGCAGATGGGGGATTATCAACGGTCTTTATGTGCGCCAGGGGCGGTGGCGGAGGCGGCTTTCCAACTCCGTCGCCACCTGCTCGGGATGCAGCCCGGTGATGTTGAGCATAATAGCGCCAGGCAGGGCGTCGCCTGGCGCCTCTTCGCCGCGGTGGCCCACGCTGATGTCGGCGGACTCAAGCCCGCCGTGGAAAGCGGGGACAGTCTCCGCCCGGCGGGACGAATAGAGGACGGCGTCCACATCGGCGCGGAAGCTGACGGCTTCCTGCAGGCTGATGACCTTATAACCCCTGGCGGACAGCGTTTCGGCCAGCCAGGTTGCGGGGTGCTGGAGGGCGACGGTTTTCTTCATCTCGGCCCGTTCCTTCGCTGTTGATAGGCGATTGCCGCTAGTATCCCTCCGGCGGGAAAAAATATGTGCGGCGCGGCGTATGAGGCAGGAACGGGACTGGTGTTCGCCTAAAGATTACAACAGACTGTTTTGGGAGGCGATGAACGATGGTTAACAAAGAAAGAGTGCTGGCCGAGTTTTTCGAACTGGTGAGCATCAGATGTTCGACAAGGGCAGAACGGGAAGTGGCTGACGTGGTCAAGGCCAAGCTGGCCGCTTTGGGCCTTAAGGTGGAAGAAGACGATGTCGGCGGACGCATCGGCGGCAACTGCGGCAACGTGCTGGCCTACCTCAAAGGCACCGTCGCAGGCGCGCCGGTCTTGATGCTGAGCGCCCACCTCGACTGCGTCGAGCCCTGCGGCGGCGTCAAGCCGCAGCTCAAGGACGGGGTGATAACCTCCGGCGGCGATACCGTGCTGGGAGCCGACGACAAGTCCGGGGTGGTAGGCATCCTTGAGGCGTTGCGGATCATCCGCGAGACCGGCGCCGCCCACGGCGACATCCAGGTGGTGTTCACCGTGGCTGAGGAAGGCGGTGTAAACGGCTCCAAGAACATGAACCGCGAACTACTTGCAGCCGATTTCGGCTATATCCTCGATTCCGGCGGCGCCCCCGGGCGGATAATCAACGCCGCTCCCGGCCAGGACAGCATCAAGGTCATAATCCGCGGCAAGACCGCCCACGCCGGCGTGGCCCCCGAAGAGGGCATCAACGCCATCGTCGTGGCCGGCAAGGCCATGGCCGAGCTCCGCCAGGGGCGGATCGACGACGAAACGACCGCCAATGTCGGCATCATCAAGGGCGGCCAGGCCACCAACATCGTGCCCGACTACGTGGAGATCGCCTGCGAGGCCCGCAGCCGCAACAAAGCGAAGCTCGCCGCCCAGACAAAGCACATGGTCGAAACCTTCGAGCGGGTGGCCGCGGCGAACGGCGCCAAAGCGGAAATTACCGTCAAGACCGCCTACGACCCCTACGTGCTGACCGCCGACATGCCGGTGGCCGCGCTGGCCCGCCAGGCAGCCGAAAGCATCGGCCTGACGCCCGTATTCGAAGCAACCGGCGGCGGCAGCGACGCCAACTTCTTCAATGCCTTCGGCATACCGTCGGCTGTGCTTGGAACAGGCATGTCCAAGGTGCACACCACAGCCGAATTCATCAAGGAAGTCGACCTGTATAAGACGGCCGAGCTTGTTGTGGCGATCATCAAAGAAGCGGCCAAGACCAAGAAACAGTAATTTAGAACGGCCGTCCGCAGTAAACGAAAAACCCTGGCGGGATATCCCGCCAGGGTTTTTACTAATATTCTCCCGTATCCTCGCCGGTGACGTAGAACACCGCCCGGCCCTTGGCCACCAGCGTATTTTCGCCGTTCACGACATCGACCTCGGCGTGGAGGAGCTTGCGGCCTTCGTGCACCAGGCGGGCCTCAGCCGTGAGGCTGTCGTCGGTTGTCACCGGCAGGAAGTAATTCACCGCCGTTTCCACCGTCACGACACGCACCTTCAGCGTGCGGAGGGCGATGCCGGCCGCCATGTCCACAAGGGCGGCGACGACACCGCCGTGGGTCATGCCGTACGAATTGGCGAATTCCGCCCGCATCGGCACGGTGAGGAGCGAGCGGCCGCGGTCCGTTTCGACGACAACGGCGTCGAGAAAGCGGATGAAAGGGACTGTCATGAAGTGCTGTTTGATAAATTCCGGCCAGTTATCCATGTCCGGCTTTCCTCCTTCTGGTGTGCCGGCCTTGGGCGGCGGGCGTTGTCAAAGCACTCCCTGGCGGCGGAGCAGCCGGCAGAGGCTGTGGAGCAGACGGGCGTAACCGCCGGCGGTGGACAAAAGAGCGGCTTTAACCTTCCGCTCCAGCGGCGCCTGGGTCTTAGGGTCGGACAGATACATGGCCAGCAGGCCGTGCACGACCGTCGACGCAAAGCCCGGCTGGGCCAGGCGGCCGGCGCCGTCCAGCGCCTGGCGCCAAAAGTGGGTGAGACGGGCGACGATTTCGCCCGGACTTTCATAGTAGGCGACGAAGTTAAGATCGCCGTGGCAGCGGTCCTCGGCAAGATCGATGAAGTAGTCGAGGAGAATATGAAGGCCGCATATCCACGGGAAATAAGCGGCGCAAGTAGTTTCCGCCTCGTCGGCGGTCAGGTCGGGGTCGGATGCCAGGGCGCACAGCATGAACATTCCGAGGGTCGAGCCGGTCGCGGCGGCGAATTCCCACAGCGTCACGCCGGGATAATCCGCCAAATGCCGCCCGCCCCAGGCGCGCATCTTATCCTCCCGCACCGCTGGGTCGAGGTGCTTGTATATCTGCAGCTCGCTGTATAGGGTCGCCAACCTGAGCGCGGCCGGCTTCACCAGGCCGTACTTCGGCAGGCGTGCCGTCTCCTCGCGGCAAGCCGCCACAAGAGCGGCGAGGTAGCCGCCGTCGTCCTTCAGCGGGTAGCTGCGGTAATAATCGCGGGTTTCGCCGTCCGGGTCGAGAGCGTCGGTCATCGCCAGGTGGAGCTGGCGGAAGGCCGCCTCATCCGCGATCCCGGCCCGGTCGCACAGGTTGTCGAGATAATCGCTGATCGTCTGCAGGGCAACGACCAGCCTGACGAAGCGGCCGGCATCCACGCCGGGGTAGAGGCTGTAGATGGCGCCCCCCTGGCAGTGGAACCGCTTATCCCTGATGCTGGCAAGCGCCTGGGCGGCCAGTTCCGGCTCGGCGAAGGCGGCTCGTTGCCGCCAGCCGGACAGTTCGCCGTCCACCAGCGGGAATGCCTGGCTGACGAAGCGCCTGATAAGATTAAGACTGTTGGCGGTGGATAAGAGTGAAGGCATTGTTCCTCCTGACGGGCGGGGCTATTGGAGCGCAGCCGGCGTCTGCTGCCAGACGATCTCGGCGCCGAATTCCTTCTTGAACCATTTGCGGTGTCTTTCCGCTTCCTGAAGCTCGATCGCCGCCCCCTGCCTGTCCACCGCCAGGAGCAGGTTGGCGGTCTTGGGCTTCAGGCTGGCCGTCACCTTGGTCACCGCTCCCATCTGGGTTGTGTCGAGGCATTCGGCCAAGCCCAGCAGCAGCGCCATCTTGCGGGCTTTCTGCCAGTCGGTGTCGTCGAGAAACTCCGAATACAAGCGATTGCGCATATATTTGGCGGTCGGGCCCTCGTGCCAGCCCGCCACCACCGCCGTAAGCATCTGTTCGCGGTGGGTGAGGCCGAACAGGCGGGCGTTCTCCACCAGGTAGGCGCTGTGGCGCGGATGGTCGTAATAATTTATCGTTATGCCGATATCGTGCAGCAGCGCTGCCACTCTCAGGAGGAGGCGGTCGCGGTCGTCGAGCCTGTGCAGGTCCTGCCAGCCGTCGAACATCGCCTCGGCCAGCTCGGCGACGTGGTAAGCGTGCGGGGCATTGCCCTTGTAGAAGAGTAGCATGTTATTAGTGCTGTGCAGGAGAATGTTGCCGATAACTTCCGGCTGACCGGTGCGGGCGAGATAATGGCGGAGGAAGAGGCCTTCCCGCAGGCCGCAGCCGCTTACGATCAGCCTGTTGGCGCGGGTGTGGTCGAACAGGCACTTGACGATAGTGGAGCCGGCGGCGATGATGTCGGCCCGCTCGCTGCTCAGCCCGGGGATTTTAAGCCGTTGTTTGTAGTCGGCCAGCGTCAGGCCCCGCCACAGATCGGCGAGCGAGATATCGCCGAGGCGGTAATTGTGAACCTTGTTGAAGGGATAGTTCTTCCGCTTCTGGTCCATCTTGGCGATATTGCGGGCCGTTCCCCCCACGCCGACGAGCGGCAGACTGACGTCCTTGAGCCACGGGTTTTTTTCCAAATGGTGCATAATATAGCTGCGGAGCTTTTCCAACTGGAGATCGGAGATCCTATCCTGGGTACCGAACTGTTCGGTCAGGTTGACGGCGCCGAAAGGCAGGCTGACGACCTTCTGCGGCTTGCGGCCGCAGATGAGCGTCAGCTCCGTGCTCCCGCCGCCCAGATCAAAAATAACGGCGTCCTCGACATCGATAGTGTTGATGACCCCTATATAGCCGATATGCGCTTCGGTATGGCCGGTGATCGACTCGAGGCGAATGCCCGTTTCCGCCTCGATCAGCTCGATAAGCATCGGGCCGTTCTTGGCGCTCCTCACCGCCGCCGTGGCCACGGCAAGTGTCTTGTCGACCTTGAACAGCAGGCACATGTGGGCAAAGATCCGCATCGTCTCCACCGCCCGCGCGACCGCGTCCGGGCGGAGAGTGTGCGACTTGCCCATGCCTTCGCTAAGCCGCACCGTTTCCTTCTGGTGATAGACGAGGTTATAGGCGCCGTTGGCGTAAATATGCATGACAATAAGGCGGGCGGAGTTTGAACCAAGGTCGATGATGGCGATTCTTTCCGTCATTATCTATCACTCCCCACCATAGTATTCGGCTTTTTTTGCAAAAACCTTGCTGGCGTCGGGAAAAAACAATTCCGGCTGAATTGACAGACTTTTACGGCAAATTAACATAGTCTTAATCGCGGGAAAGAGGAGTTTAGTCGTTGTACTGTCGAAACCTTTACCGATAAGCTTGTGGAGGAATGACACAATGTCCAACTTCTTCGGCGTCATGCACGTCGGTTCGGAGCAGGTCAGCCTGCAGATAGTCGAATATACCTCTCTGGGGGACATGAGGATCGTCGAGCGGGCCAGCTCCCAGGTCACCATGGGCGAGGAAACCTTCAAGACCGGCAGGATCAGCTTCGCCACCGTCCGGGAACTGTGCGAGCTCCTAAGGGGCTACCGGCGCATCCTCCAGGAATACGGCGTCAAGGACTACCGGCTGCTCGCCACCACCGCCATCCGCGAGGCTGACAACCAGCAGTACATAATCGACCAGATAAAGCTGAAAACGGGGCTGACGGTGGAAGTGGTCGACATGCTCCAGGAGATGTACCACAAGTACATCGCCCTGTTCCGCGCCATCGAAGCCGAGGGTCTCGCGGCCGAGCAGGAGGGAATCCTGTTCGTCGACATATCCTCCGGCGGACTGTCCTTCACCCTGTACGAGGCCGGCGTCCTCCAGTACCAGCAGAACATCCACATCGGCGCGCTGCGCATCAAAGAGAGCTTTGAGCGGTACCAGCGCGATTCGGCCCATTTCTACCAGGCGCTGACCGAATACATCTACAGCACCATCGACCTAGTCGAGCTCGAGCTCAACCAGCACAAGATCAAGTATCTCGTGCTGTCGGGCGTCGAAACCGGGCTGTTGCTCAAAATGCTGGGACGGGACGAGGCCGCTAAGCTGACCTATGTCGGCATCGACGACTTCCTCGCGCTTTACGACCGCGTCAAGCAGCTTAACCTTCCCCAGCTCATGCAGGCCTTCAATCTGTCGGAAAGCCGGGCGGAGATGGTTCTGCCCACTATCGTGCTGTACCAGCAGATCCTTGCCCTGAGCAACGTCACCCAGATCGTCGTTTCCGGCGCCCAGTTCGGCGACGGCATAACCATCTCCCATATCGCCGAAAAATCACACGACAAGTGGCTGGAAGTCATCGAAAAGCAAATCGTCAGCTTCGCCCACACCATCGGCAACAAATACAAGCGCGACGTAAGGCACGCCGCCAGCGTCGAAAGCACCGCGCTGCTGCTTTTCGACCGCATGGTCAAGCACCACGGGCTCGGCAAGCGCGAGCGCTTCCTGCTAAAAATCGCCGCCATCTTGCACGACATCGGCAAATACGTCAGCCTGCGGCGCCATTATTTTTACTCCTACCGCCTGATAATCTCCTCGGACATCATCGGCTTCTCCGAGGAGGAACGGGCGCTGATGGCCAATATTGCCTACTATCACTCCAAAGGCACCCCCTCCCTCAGCGACGCCAACTTCGCCGCCCTGACGCCGAGCCAGCGGATAACGCTCGCCAAACTCGCGGCCATCATCAGGGTGGCCGACGCGGTCGACCGCAGCCACCTTCAGAAGGCGACCATCCGCGACATATCCCTCAGCGGCGAGGAAGTCGTCATCACCGTGTCCGCCGACCAGGACATATCGCTGGAGGAATGGACCTTTATCGACAAGGCCGACTTCTTCGAAAACGTATTCGGCATCAGACCGATTCTGGTGAGGCAGGGGGAAGAACGCAGTGTTCGATAAACACGAATACTTCTTCAACCGCGAGCTGAGCTGGCTGAAGTTCAACCTGCGCGTCCTGCGCGAGGCCCAGGACAAGCGCAATCCTCTCCTGGAGAGGATCCGTTTCATCGGCATCACCGGCTCGAACCTCGACGAATTCTATATGATCCGCGTGGCCGGCCTCCGGCGGCAGCTCGAAAACGGCATCAACAAACTCGATGCGGCCGGGCTGACGGTGGAAGAACAACTGCGCCAGATCTCGCTGGCGACGAGGGAACTGGTCAAAAAGAAATACAACTACCTGCGGGTGCTGAGACGGGAAATGGAAAAAGAGGAGATCTTCTTCGCCACCGTCGACGAATTGCCCGAGAAAAACCGCGCCTGGACGGAGCGCTACTTCCACAACACCATCTACCCCGTCCTCACGCCGCTGGCCGTCGACTCCAGCCACCCCTTCCCCTTCCTGCTCAACCGCAGCCTCAACCTGGCCGTCGAACTGCGGCAAGGAAGCGAGGCCAAGACAGCCGTCATCCAGGTGCCCAGCGTGCTGCCCAGGATCGTCGAGACCCCGGCAAGCGGCCGGAAACGGCGGTTCGTCTTCCTCGAAGAGATCATCAAAGCCTACTGCGGCGAACTATTTCACGGCTATACCGTCAAGGACCTCACCCCGTTCCGTATCACCCGCAACGCCGACCTCGACATTGACGAAGAAGAAGCCGACGATCTCCTTGCCGAGGTCCAAAAATCGCTCCGCCAGCGCAAGCGCGGCCAGACGGTGCGCCTGGAGATCGCCAGGACGGCCAGCCGCACGCTACGGGAATTCCTCGTCGACAGCCTCAAGATCGGCGAGCAGGACGTGTTCGAAATCCGCGGCCCGATCGACACCAGCTATTTCATGCGCTTCGCCGACCTGCCGGGGTGCAGCCGGATGCGTTACGAGCCCTTCACCCCCGCCGTGCCCGCCGACCTCGTCGGCGAGGAAGACCTTTTCGCCGCCATCCGCAAGCGCGACGTTCTCCTCCATCACCCGTACGAATCGTTCGCTCCGGTGGTCGAGTTCATCCGCCGGTCGGCGACCGATCCGCAGGTACTGGCGATAAAGCAGACGCTGTACCGGGTGGGCGGCGACTCCCCCATCGTCGCCGCTCTGGCCCAGGCGGCCGAGAACGGCAAGCAGGTGACCGTGCTCGTCGAGCTGAAGGCGCGGTTCGACGAGGAAAACAACATCCTCTGGGCCCGCCGGCTCGAAGAGGCCGGCTGCCACGTCATCTACGGCCTCGTCGGCCTCAAGACCCACGCCAAGATCGCCCTGGTGGTCAGAAAAGAGACATCCGGCATCAAACGCTATGTGCATATGGGCACAGGCAACTACAACGACGCCACCGCCAGGGGTTACACCGACCTGGGGCTTTTCACCGCCAACGACCAGTTCGGGGCTGACGCCTCCGCCTTCTTCAACGTCATCTCCGGTTACTCCGATCCGCCGGTGTGGAACAAGCTCGCCGTCGCGCCCATCGGCCTGCGGCAGAAATTCGGCGAACTTATCGACCGGGAGATAGGCTTCGCCCGCGCCGGCAAACCGGCCCGCGTCGTCGCCAAGATCAACTCCCTCGTCGACAAGGAAATTGTCCGCAAGCTCTACGAAGCATCCCACGCCGGGGTCAAAATAGACCTCATCGTCCGCGGCATCTGCCAGCTCAAACCCGGCATCCCCGGCGTCAGCGAAACAATCACCGTCAGAAGCATCGTCGGCCGGTTCCTCGAACACAGCCGCATATTCCTGTTCGCCAACGGCGGCGACGAACGCGTATTTCTTTCCAGCGCCGACTGGATGTTCCGCAACCTCAGCGAACGAGTCGAACTCCTCTTCCCGGTCGATTCCCCCGACCACGTCGAACGCATCAAGGGCATCCTCGACCTCCTGCTGCATGACAACCAAAAAGCCTACATCATGAGGAACGACGGCAGCTACCGTCGCGCCGACAAGCGGTCCAAGGCCGTGAGCTGCCAGGCCGAATTTCTCCACCAGGCCCGCCAGGCCGCACTACGCGACGAACTGCCGCTTGAAAAGCGCCTCAAACCCGCCTACCGCCGCAACGTGTAGCGCATCTCCCATTTTGGTCCGTAACCCCTTGACGGGTCAAGCCGCACCACGTATACTATATTGTAATATATGTATAATGTATACAACGGTTTGATGGAAGTGTGCCTAGGGTTCCGGCCGCTCCGGCGGCGTCAGGTCCAAGCGGCGCAAGACCCTGCGACAGGGTCGACACCGTGGGTATAAAATACCCCAGCGGAAAGTTCCACGGGGAATTTTCGCTGGGGTTTTACTATTTTCGGAACACAGGAGTGTAGTGGGTATGGCTCAATTCTTCCTCCCGTTCGGCGACGGCGCGGTGGCGATCTCGCTGCCGGCCGCGCGGCAAATCCAGGTAGTGGATGGCAAACCGACGCCGGCAGTGGCCGACGTGGCCGCCGCCGTGCGCCAGGCGCTCGCCTCTCCCATCGGTGCGCCGCCCCTCGGCGAATTGGTGGCGGCCGGCGACCGGGTGGCCGTCGTCGCCAGCGACCTGACCCGCAGCAGCCTGCGTCATGACCTATTCCTGCCTCCTCTGCTCGACGAACTCAACGCCGCCGGCGTCCCCGACAGCGACGTCACCCTCGTCGTCGCCCTGGGGGCCCACCGTCGCCATACCCCTGAGGAAAACCTCGCGACTTACGGCCGGGAAGTGGTTGGCCGCGTCCGCATCGAGCAAAGCATTGCCCTGGACGAGGCCGATTTCGTCCGCATCGGCGCCACATCCCGCGGGGTCGCGGCCAGTATAAGCCGCCACGTAGCCGCCGCGGATAAAGTCATCCTTACCGGCGGCATCGCTTACCATCCCATGGCCGGCTTCGCGGGCGGCCGTAAAAGCGTCGTCCCGGGGGTGGCGAGCTATGGTACCATCCAGGCCAATCATCGCTTCTGCCTGAGCGGCACGGCCGGCGGCGGCGTCAACCCTCTGTGCGGCAGCGGCCTGTTGGCCGGCAACCCGCTGCACGAAGACCAGATGGAGATAGCCGCCATGCTTGCCCCCGCCTTCCTGCTCAACGTCATCCCCGCGCCCGGCGGCCTCGCCGGCTTTGTGGCTGGCCACTGGCGCGACGCGTGGGAAGAGGGCTGCCGGCAGGTGGCCGCCATTTACGGCGTGCCTGTCCGCGAGCGGACCGACCTCGTCGTTGCCTCGGCCGGCGGCTATCCCAAAGACATCAACTTCTACCAGGCCACCAAAGCCACCGAAAACGCGCTCGCGGCCTGCAAGGAGGACGGCGTCATCATCGCATTTATGGAATGCCGCAATATCGCCGAACCGCCTGACTTCAGCGGCTGGTTCGACATATCCTCGCTCTTCGACCGGGAACGGGCGCTTAGGGAACGATTTACCGTGCCGGGCTACGTGGCCTTGAAAACCGGCTTCGACGCCCGGCGTATCCAACATATTATCGTTACCCGGCCCGAAAACCGGGCTTTTATCGAAAAAGCGGGCATGACGCCGGCGGCCGACTTCGCCGCCGCCCTGGCGCTCGCCGAAGCCCGGCTCGGGCGCGGCGGCTACACCGCCACCGTCATGCCCCACGCCGCCGACACCCTGCCGCTGCCGGCCGGGTGAACCGTGCGACCGAAAAAGCAGGAGGGATTGAATTGTTCTGGAATAAACCGATAGAAACCATGGATCGCCCCGAGCTCTCCGCCGTGCAGACGACCAGGCTGCGCGACACCATCGACAGAGTCTACCGCCAGGTGCCTTTTTTCCGCAGCCGCATGCAGGCGGCCGGTCTGTTGCCCGAAGACATCGCCAGCCTCGAAGACCTTGCGCGGCTGCCGTTTACCACCAAGCAGGACATGCGCGACAACTACCCGTACGGCCTGTTCGCCGTGCCGCTCGCCGAAATCGTCCGCATCCACGCCTCAAGCGGCACCACCGGCAAGCCGACCGTCGTCGGCTACACCAAGCGCGACATCGGTATCTGGTCGGAGGTCATGGCCCGCACGCTGACCGCGGCCGGCGCCAACCGCCAGTCCTTCATCCAGGTGGCCTACGGCTACGGCCTCTTCACCGGCGGCCTTGGCGTCCACTATGGCGCCGAACTCGTCGGCGCCTCGGTCATCCCCGTCTCGAGCGGCAACACCGCCCGCCAGATAATGCTCATGAAGGACTTCGGCACCACCCTGCTGGCCTGCACCCCCTCCTACGCCCTGTATATCGCCGAGACTCTGAGCGAGATGGGACTGGAGCCCAAGGATCTCTCCCTCCGCGCCGGCGTCTTTGGAGCCGAGCCGTGGTCGGAGCGGATGCGCAAAGAAATTGAAGCGCGGCTGGCTATCAAGGCCATCGACATCTATGGCCTCAGCGAAATCATCGGGCCGGGCGTCGCCAGCGAGTGTGAGTGCCAGAACGGTCTCCACATCAACGAAGACCACTTCTACCCCGAAATCATCAACCCCCAGACGGGCGAAACGCTGCCGGACGGGGAAAAGGGCGAACTGGTGTTGACCACCATCACCAAAGAAGGCATGCCCATGATCCGCTACCGCACCCGCGACCTGACCGTGCTGACCCACAAGCCGTGCGATTGCGGCCGCACGCTCGTCCGCATGGGCAAGGTACTGGGCCGCAGTGACGACATGCTCATCATCCGCGGCGTCAACGTCTTTCCCTCCCAGGTGGAGACGGTGCTCCTCGGCCTCGGCGAGACCTCGCCCTATTACCAGCTCATCGTCGACCGTGAAGACAATCTCGACAAACTCACCGTCCTCGTCGAGGTCACCGAGTCGATGTTCTCCGACGAGGTCCGCAGGCTGGAAACGCTTGAGCACAAAATCGAAGCCGCCCTGGGCAGCGTGCTCGGCGTGACCGCCCAGGTCCGGCTGGTTGGGCCCAAGAGTATCGAGCGCAGCGAAGGCAAAGCCAAACGCGTAATCGACAACCGCAAACTGTAAAGGGGGAGCGACAAGCATGATCATCAAGCAAATCTCGGTTTTCCTCGAGAACAAGCCGGGCACGCTGGCACAGGTGCTGTCAGTGCTGGGAGAGCACAACATCAACATCCGGGCCATGTCGGTGGCCGACACCGCCGACTTCGGCATCCTCAGGCTTGTGGTCAACGAACCCGACGAAGTCGAACAGGCCCTCAAGGGTGCGAGCCTTGCCGTCAAAACGACACCTGTGCTGGCAATGAAGGTTTCCGACAAACCGGGCGGGCTGCTGGCCGAAGTGAAAAAACTGACCGCCGCCGGCATCAACATCGAGTACGTCTATGCTTTTGCCGCCCCGGCCGCCGAGGAGGCGCGGGTAGTACTGAAGGTCGACGACCTCGCCAAGGCCGAGAAGGTTCTAAAAGGCGACAAGGCCGCCGAAGGCGGCGAAGGTCCGAACTTCTACTGGTGAACGGCACGGCCGCGAGCCGCGGCAACTTTATTTAGCATAGCTGAGGGGGGCTGACGAGCCCTCCTTTATTTTTTGCATAGAGGATGCTTATGTACCCATAATGGATTTTGATGCAGATATAAACGTATTTTGGGAGGGGAATAAGTAAAAAAAGTTTAAACAGTATTTTCAGTAAATATTTTCTGAAAAGGTCAGTGAATTGTTTCACGAACTGGAACGGGAGGCGAAGAACAAATATGTGGGCCAACAAGTTCCCCAGACGGACCTTCCTCAAGGCCACGGCAGCAACTGCAGCCGCCGTGGGGGCGGGGGATGTCTTTTCATTCGGCGAGTGGATGAAACAAGCCAGCGCCGCTCCGGTTACCAAGATTCCTTCCCTCTGCGAGAGCTGTTCCGCGGCGTGCGGCATGTGGGTGCACGTCAAGAACGGCCGGATCTGGAAGGTGGCCGGCCAGAAAGATCATGGCCAGAGCAAGGGGCAGCTGTGCGCCCGCGGCCATGCCGGCATCGCCCAGGCCTACCACAAGGACCGCATCACCCACCCCATGAAGCGGGTCGGGGAAAACGACTTCGTGCCGATCACCTGGGAGCAGGCGTACAGCGAAATCGCCGCCAAGCTCAAAAAGGTGCTCAAGGAACACGGACCTGACAAGGTCTTTTTCTCTCACAACCCCCGGCCGACCAACGCGTTTTACTGGCCGCGCCTGATGGCGGCCGTCGGCTCGAACACCATCCAATCCCACCACTCCATATGCAGCACCGCCCGCGACGTCGCCTACAAATGGACCACCGGCGGCATGGCGAACGCCGACCTCGGCAAAACCAAATACATCGTCTTCCTCGGCCGCAACTACGTCGAAGGCCTGTCTCCCTCAGGCGCAGCCGGGATGGCGGCGGCCTACGAGAAGGGCACCGCCATCATCGTCGTCGACCCCCGCCACAGCAACGCCTGCCTGTTCGCAAACGAGTGGGTGCCGATCAGGCCCGGCACCGACCTCGCCCTCCTGCTGGCCGTCGCCAACGTCCTCATCGCCGAGAACCTCTACGATAAAGAGTTCGTCGACGAGTGGTGCGTCGGCTTCGATGAGTTCAAGGACTGCATGAAGGCCTACACCCCCGAGTGGGCGTCCGCCGTCACCGACATCCCGGCGGCCACCATCTACGCCATCGCCCGCGGTCTGGGCAAAAACAGGCCCGCCAGCTGTATCGAGCAGGGCTACAAGGCGCCCAACGGCTGCAACTACGCCAACGGCACCCAGATGTTCCGCATGGTCGCCTGCGTCAACGCCCTCCTCGGCAACTACGGCCAGGACGGCGGCATGAAATTCCCCAACGCGCCCCGGCTCGGCTCGCTCGACGCCAAGAAATACCCGGCCCCGCCCAAATCGAAAGCCGCCCGCTGCGACGGCGTCGGCATCAAGGGCGAATTCCCCCTCTGCCAGCCCAACCAGGGCATCGTCCACATGATGCCCCAGCGCGCGCTAGAAGGCAAGGCCAAGGCCGGCTTCCTCTATCGCATCAACGTCGCCCGCAACGCCCCCGAGCCCGAGCTGCTCACCAAAGGCTACAAAGCCCTCGACCTCTTCGTCGTCTGCGACATCAAGTGGTCTGAGTCGGCCATGTGCGCCCATTACGTACTGCCCGAGTGCAGCGCCGCCGAGCGCGAAGACCTGCCGGCCATCGTCGGCAGTACCGTCACCATGCGCACCGCCGCCATCGACGTCGTCCACCCCGAAACAAAGCCTCTGCCCGAGATCGTCACCGAACTCGCCGGCTACATGGGGCTGGAGAAATACTTTAACTTCTCCCGTGAAGAAGTGGCCGCCGCCATGGTCAAGCCGCTCGGCGTAACCCTGGAGGACCTTAGGGCCAAAGGCACCGTCAAGGTCAAAGCCCCGGCCGCCAAACAACTAAGCTTCGCCACCGAATCCAAGAAAGTAGAACTTTACTGCAAAGCCTTCGCCGACCACGGACACAAGCCGGTGCCCGAGTGGGAGCCGCCCTTCGCCAAGGCCGACAAGAACACCTTCGTCCTCATCCACGGCAAACAGGGCTTCCTGTCCCACACCGCCAGCATCAGCGACCCCTACCTCCTCGCCGTCGCCAAGCGGGGCAGCCTCGAGCGGCTGTGGATCAACGCCGATCGGGCCAAAAAGATGGGCATCAAGGACGGCGATCTTGTCGAAGTCGCCTCGCCGCAGGCCAAGAAGCGGGTGAGGGTCAAGGTGACCGAACGCGTTCATCCCGACGCCGCCTACCTTCCCGCCGGCTACGGCCGTTTCGCCCCCTTCCTCAAAACAGGCGTCGGCTACGGCATCAACCCCAACGATTTTGCCCCCTGCCGGGCGGAAGCCATTTCGGGACACGCCATGATGATGGAAGTCACCGTCACCATCAGAAAGGTGGGTGAATAACTATGCCGCGCTACGCCATAATCATCGACGCCAAGAAGTGCGTCGCCTGCTACGCCTGCCAGGTCGCCTGCCAGATGCAGAACGAACTCGGGCCGGAAAACACCTTTATCCGCTTCGAAGACCGGGAGACGGGCAAATATCCCAACCCCAACTACGTCATGGTTCCCCTGCAGTGCCAGCACTGCCAGGACGCCCCCTGCGTCCCCGTCTGCCCCACCACCGCGTCGCATAAAGATAAGAACGGCCTCACCATGATCGATAAAGACAAGTGCATGGGCTGCCGGCGGTGCGTACCCGCCTGCCCCTACAACGCCCGCACCTACCTCAAGGACGCAGGCGTCGTCCAGGCCTGCAACATGTGCCTGTCGCTCGTCGGCAAAGGCGAGGAGCCGGTATGCGTGGCCACCTGTATCACCAAAGCCCGCTACTTCGGCGACCTCGACAACCCCCAGGGCGAATTCGCCAAGCAGTTGGCCAAAGCCAAGCAGCTCCGGCCGGATTTCGGCACCAAGCCGACCCTGCTCTACATCATATAGCCGCCAGGAGGGAAAAAGATGCGAAATTTAAGCCGTCGTGAATTCCTGCGCCTGTGCGGTGCGACCGGAGCCGCGCTTGGCCTGACCCACGCGATAAAGCCGGAAATACTTCAAGCCTTCGCCGGCCCCGCCGGCGGCCAGCCGCCGATCGTCTGGCTCCAGGGCGGCTCGTGCAGCGGCTGTTCGGTGTCGCTCTTAAACGGCGTGCAGCCCGAAATCGGCAAGGTGCTCACCGAAGTCATCAGCCTCCAGTTCCACCAGACCCTCATGGCCGCCGCCGGCGAACCCGCCATGGAAATACTCCCGGCCGTCAAAAAGCAGTACGCCGGCCAGTACTATCTGGTTGTCGAAGGCTCGGTATCCACCGGCGACAAAGCCATGTACTCCACCCTCGGCGAGCGTGACGGCAAGCCCGTATCCTTCGCCGAGTGGGTCAAAACGATGGCCGCCGGCGCCAAAGCGGTCATAGCTGTGGGAACGTGCGCCACCTTCGGCGGCATCCCCGCCGCCGGCTCAAACCCCGCCGGCAGCAGGCCGGTCAGCGACATCGTCAGCGGCGTGCCGCTCATCAACGTCCCCGGCTGTCCCATTCACCCCGACCGGGTGCTGGGTACGCTGGTGCACGCCATCAAGTACGGCATCCCCGAGCTCGATCACCTCAAGCGGCCGACCGTCTTCTTCGGCAAATGCGTCCACGACCTCTGCGGGCGTCGCCAGATGTTCGACGAAGGCAAATTTGCCACCCGCCTGTCCGAGAAAGGCTGCCTCTACAAGCTCGGCTGCAAAGGCCCGATGGCCTATAACGACTGCCCCACCCGCAAATACAACAACAACACCAGCTGGTGCGTGGCCGCCAACGCTCCCTGCATCGCCTGCGTAGAGCCCGGCTTCCCCGACCATACCAGCCCCTTTTTCGAGCGCATGCCCGAATACGGCCCGGCCGGCACACCTTCGCCGCAGCCCCGCCAGGGCAACATTATCGGGGGTGACAAATAATGCGCAAAATCGTAATTGACCCCGTAACCCGCCTGGAGGGCCACCTCAAAGTCGAAGTCATGGCCGACAACGGCAAAGTCGTGGCTGCCGAGGCGGCCGGCACCATGTACCGCGGTTTCGAATCCATCCTCGCCGGGCGCGACCCGCGCGACACCGTCTACATCACCCAGCGCATCTGCGGCGTCTGCCCCGTCAGCCACGCCACCGCCGCCGCCTTCGCCCTCGACGACGCCTTCGGCGTCCAGGTGCCGGCCAACGGCCGCATCATCAGAAACCTCATCCTGGGCGGCAACTACCTGCAGTCGCACATAATCCACTTCTACAACCTGTCCCTGCCCGACTACGCCCAGTTCCCGGCGATCGCCCCCTTCACCCACCATTACACCGGCGACTACCGCCTCAACAAGGAAACAAACGAGCGGCTCGTCGGCAACTACTTCAAGGCTCTGGAAATCCGCCGCAAATGCCACGAAATGGTCGCCCTGTTCGGCGGCAAAATGCCCCATCAGGTCGCCATCATCGCCGGCGGCACCTCCATGACCGCTCAGAAGGAAAAGATCGACGCCTATCGCAAACTGCTGGCCGAAATCGCCCAATTCGTAGAGCAGGAATACGCCGAAGACACCCGCCTCCTGGCCAACGCCTACAGCGACTACTTCCAGGTCGGCAAAGGCCCGGCCAACTTCCTCTCCTACGGTGTCTTCCCGCTCGACGACATCGGCCGCGACAAGCTCATCGGCGCAGGCGTCCACATCGGCGGCAAGCAGGCCGACCTCGACATCGGCAAGATCACCGAAGATGCCGCCCACTCCTGGTACGACAAAACCGCCGACGGTACGCCCGCCAAGACGGCCACCAACGCCCAGTACGGCAAAGCAGGCGCGTACAGCTGGGTCAAAGCGCCGCGCTATGGCGGCGAAGTATGCGAAGTCGGCCCGCTGGCCCGCATGTGGATATCCGGCCGCTACACCTCCGGTGTATCCGCCATGGACCGCATCGTCGCCCGGACACTCGAAGCCGCCCTCATCACCAAAGCGCTGGCCAAGTGGCTCGACGAACTCGAACCCGGCGCCCCGTGCGAAGCGGCTGTCGAGATCCCCTACGCCGCGTCCGGCGTCGGCCTTGTCGAAGCCCCGCGGGGCGCCCTGGGCCACTGGATCACCATCAAGAACCACCGTATCGAGCGCTACCAGGCGGTGGTACCCACAACCTGGAATTGCTCGCCCCGCGACGCCGGCGGCAAGGCTGGCGCCCTCGAGCAGGCCCTCATCGGGCTGCCGGTGCCTGACGCCGACAACCCCCTGGCCGTCGTCCGCGCCGTCCACTCCTTCGACCCCTGCCTCGCCTGCGCCGTCCACGTAATCACCTCCGGCAAGGCGGTCAGCGAATTTAAGCTGTAAAGCGCCGCTGCAAAAACCGGCAGGATTATTTCCTGCCGGTTTTCCTTGCTAAAACGCCGTCTTCGCGGAAAAAATATATGTAAACGAGCAGGATTTTCCCGACGCAAGAAGTATAATTAATACTGCCATACTGCGACGGATAGGGAAGGATGTACTATGGGAGAAAAATACCGGGTAGCCATTCATCACGACAACGATTGCGGGTACATCGAATACGACATCGAGACCAAGAAAGTCACGGTCGTTATTGCCGACGCGGTCGTCCGCAAAACGGTGGAAGCCTTTCTTCACAGCGAGCACCTGCTCAGGGAAGCGCAGCGCACCCTGCGCGACTTCCGGGAAAAAACCGCCATGCCGACCGAAAGCCTGGCCGCCCTCAAACTCTCGCTCACTAGCCTGTGGCAGCAGACCGGGGTTTATGTGGACTGGAGCCGCCCGGTACCGGCGTCCTGACGCGGACGCTGCGTAATCGGCAGCACTAGCCGAGTTATCCACAAAACTATCCACAAAACACTTGCAATTGTGGATAAAAAGCCGCCCGCAGTTGCGTTTGGTTGGATTATGTCGATTATGCGTTGATTACTGTTTATAACTTCCCGCCGGCCGGCCGACGCCCGCTTGACCGCGACCCGGCCGACATGCTACAATCCACTTTGCGCGAGCCTGGCAGGCCACATACGGACAAGACACGGGGCGCAAATCCCGTGTCTTTTTCCTCCATGCCGCATAATTTGCCGGGCGGCCCGTTATTGACATCACGGGGCCGGAGTGCTATAATTCTTCCGGTAGAGTAGTCGTCTTCAGTGGCGCTACTCTAAATAGTCTCAACGCAAAACTGATGACGCGCCCGTAGCTCAGGGGATAGAGCAGCGGTTTCCTAAACCGCGAGTCGGACGTTCGATTCGTCTCGGGCGCACCAGGCTTTTTAAGCGTGGTGAACCGGATGCCGAACGATGATTACTATATGGAACAGGCCCTGGCGGAGGCCCGCAAGGCTTACGCCGTTGGCGAAGTGCCCATCGGGGCGGTTCTCGTTATCGACGGCGAAATCATCGCCGCCGCCCATAACATGCGCGAAACGTGGCATGACGCCACCGCTCACGCCGAAATCATCGTTATCCGCGAAGCTTGCCGCAAACTCGGCCGGTGGCGGTTGACCGGCGCTACGCTTTATGTCACAATAGAACCGTGCCCCATGTGCGCCGGCGCGCTCGTTATGAGCCGGATCGACCGCCTGGTGTACGGCAGCCCCGACTACAAGGCGGGTGCTGTGGAGTCGATCTTCAACGTCGCCCAGAACGACGCCCTCAACCACAAGGCGGAAGTACTCGCCGGCGTAAAGGGCGACGAATGCGGCGAATTGATGAAACAGTTCTTCCGCGAACGCCGCGGCAAAGAGTAAGACAAAAGGCGGCCCATACATGGCGTCGCAGCATACGGAGAGGTGTCCGAGTGGTCGATGGTGCTTGACTCGAAATCAAGTGTACCGGAAGGTACCGTGGGTTCGAATCCCACCCTCTCCGCCATATTGCCAACAAAACAAAATTCATATATAATCATTTACGTCAACACGGAGAGATGTCCGAGCGGTTGAAGGAGCACGCCTGGAAAGCGTGTGTACGGGAAACTGTACCGAGGGTTCGAATCCCTCTCTCTCCGCCACCTGATTTCGCTTCTTAAGGTCGGCCCACGGTAGCCGTTGGGTCTTGCGCAATAGGAACTCATGAACCCCGCCAGGTCCGGAAGGAAGCAACGGTAAGTGACAATTCTTATGTGCCGCGAGGGAGCCTGACGGCTGCCTTGGGCCG
>JAEZJM010000002.1 GCA_023415775.1 Bacillota bacterium
GGCTCCCCTTCTCCCGAAGTTACGGGGACATTTTGCCGAGTTCCTTAACGAGGGTTCTCCCGCGCACCTTAGGATTCTCTCCCCGCCTACCTGTGTCGGTTTGCGGTACGGGCACCCTTGAGTCTCGCTAGAAGCTTTTCTTGACAGTCTAGGGTCAGTAAGTTCGCCGTAACAAGTTACAGCTCCCCGTCACCTCTCAGGCTCTCCGTACAGGGGATTTGCCTCCCGTACACCCTACAGGCTTAGACGCGAATTTCCATCCTCGCGATTACCTACCTTACTGTGTCACTCCATCACTCAAACGACTCCGGGTGGTACTGGAATATCAACCAGTTGTCCATCGCCTACGCATCTTAGCCTCGGCTTAGGTCCCGACTTACCCTGAGCGGACGATCCTTCCTCAGGAATCCTTAGGCTTTCGGTGGACAGGATTCTCACCTGTCTTTTCGCTACTCATACCGGCATTCTCACTTCCTACCAGTCCACCGCACCTTCCGGTGCGACTTCTGCCCGATAGGAACGCTCCCCTACCCCTGACCATAAGGTCAAGCCATAGCTTCGGTTCCGTGCTTTAGCCCCGGACATCTTCGGCGCACAATCTCTCGACCAGTGAGCTATTACGCACTCTTTAAATGGTGGCTGCTTCTAAGCCAACATCCTGGTTGTTTCTGAAATTGCACATCCTTTGCCACTTAGCACGGCATTGGGGACCTTAGTCGGCGGTCTGGGCTGTTTCCCTCTTGACTACGGATCTTAGCACTCGCAGTCTGACTCCCAAGGATTTAACTTACTTCATTCGCAGTTTGACAGAGTTCGGTAACCTAACGGCCCCTAGCCCAATCAGAGCTCTACCGTCGTAAGTCTAACCTTGAGGCTAGCCCTAAAGCTATTTCGGGGAGAACCAGCTATCTCCGCGTTCGATTGGCATTTCACCCCTATCCACAACTCATCCCAAAGCTTTTCAACGCTCACGAGTTCGGGCCTCCACGTAATTTTACCTACGCTTCACCCTGGTCATGGATAGATCACTGCGGTTTCGGGTCTACAATAACTAACTGTCGCCCTATTAAGACTCGCTTTCGCTGCGGCTCCGTGTTTCCCACTTAACCTCGCTAGTTACTGTAACTCGCCGGTTCATTCTTCAATAGGCACGCCGTCGCTTGCGCTCCGACTGCTTGTAGACATACGGTTTCAGGTACTTTTTCACTCCCCTCCCGGGGTGCTTTTCACCTTTCCCTCACGGTACTATGCGCTATCGGTCGCCAACGAGTATTTTGCCTTGGAGGGTGGTCCCCCCTGCTTCCCACAGGGTTTCTCGTGTCCCGTGGTACTCTGGATACCGACCGTCCGGCTCTGCCTTTCGCCTACAGGGCTTTTACCTTCTGCGGCCTACCTTTCCAGGTAGTTCAGCTAGACCTAACCGGATTTATGTCGGTCCTCAACCCCAGCGAACCGAAGTCCGCTGGTTTGGGCTCTTCCCCGTTCGCTCGCCGCTACTTGGGGAATCTCGTTTGATTACTTTTCCTCCGGGTACTTAGATGTTTCAGTTCCCCGGGTGCCCTCCTCATGCTCAAAGCATGGGTGACGATGCATTACCACCGCCGGGTTGCCCCATTCGGAGATCCATGGATCTATGCCTGCTTGCGGCTCCCCATGGCTTTTCGGAGCTTACCCCGTCCTTCTTCGGCTGTTGGCGCCTAGGCATCCGCCGTATGCCCTTATTAGCTTGACTTAGTCTTGCTAATGTAGCTTTTGCTTCACCTTTGCCTAATCCTAATGTGCTCGTTAAGAACTTCTCTCTTTAGAGAGAGGTTTTTTAACTTCACTTTTCGTTATGTGCAGTTTTCAAGGAGCAATTAATCACTGACTTGGCATCGCTGCCGTATCAGGATTTACTATATTACCACACTTACCGGTCTATTTCAACCGGTATATGTTGGCAACCAGTCTTATGGTGGAGACGAGGAGAATCGAACTCCTGACCCCCTGCTTGCAAGGCAGGTGCTCTCCCAGCTGAGCTACGCCCCCATTTTCTAAGCGACGTACCGGCGCTAAAAAAATTCGCCCCTAAGGCCGAATTTTAGCGTGGTGGTGGGCCTAAGTGGATTTGAACCACTGACCTCACGCTTATCAGGCGTGCGCTCTAACCAACTGAGCTATAGGCCCAGATTCCCGACCGCCTAAGCGGCCCCGTCTCTTTTAGAAAGAACAACTTTCGTGTTCCCTCAAAACCAAACAATGTAGGGTGAACATTACAGCGAGCACATATGCTCCGTCTAATGTTCTTTTGCCAGATGTGACCGACCTTGGATACCAGAGAGTGTTTCATCTCTGAGTTCTCCATAGAAAGGAGGTGATCCAGCCGCACCTTCCGATACGGCTACCTTGTTACGACTTCACCCCAATCATCGGCCCCACCTTCGGCGGCTGGCTCCTTACGGTTACCTCACCGACTTCGGGTGTTGCAGACTCTCGTGGTGTGACGGGCGGTGTGTACAAGGCCCGGGAACGTATTCACCGCAGCATGCTGATCTGCGATTACTAGCGATTCCGACTTCACGGAGGCGAGTTGCAGCCTC
>JAEZJM010000023.1 GCA_023415775.1 Bacillota bacterium
AACCACGAACGGATTCAACTCAAAACAAAACTGACGCCGCTTGAACAACGACGTCAGTCTGCGTAATTTCATGAAATCCTGCGATAGGCCTCTTTATTCGTGTCTGTTGGACAGGGTTCAGTCCATAGTGCAGCCCTTCTTTTGCGCGAATAACAGCCAGGCAGAAATTATTGGCTATGGGCCGCCAGCAGGCACGGCAAGCGGACAGTCAGCCATGCCATAACCTTCCTCGCCTAGCCAGACAGGATACGCACAAGAAAAAGCGAATTATTGCACCATGAGCCAGTTTACATAAATCATAAGAATGGCAGGTGCACAATGATAAAACAAATCCTGAAAAACAAACTGCTCCCTCTTCTGCTCATGATTTCCCTGCTCACGACATCTTTCGGCGGCGCTTTCGCCCTCCCGGCCGCGGCGGCCGACGCGGAGACGGTCCGGGACGAAGGCGCGAATCACGGCTTCCTGGCGGCCATCGCCGCAGTGGGCCTGATCGCGGCCCTTTCCAGCGGCGGATCGTCCGACAGCGGCTCGGCGCCCAATAAGGAGACCGGCTCGGGTCAAGGTTCCGGTGCGGGTTCGAATCAGGGCGGCAGCACCAGCGCAACCGCCGATGAGCAACAGGCGTTCGCGCTGCTTAACCAGGACCGGGCCGCCAACGGCCTGCCGGCGCTGAAGGCCAACTCCCAGTTGACCCAACTGGCGCGAAACTACGCCCAGGACATGATCAGGCGCGGCTTCTTCTCCCACTACAATCCCGAGGGCCAGTCACCGTTCGACCGCATGAGGCAGGCGGGGATCAGCTACAACTACGCCGGCGAGAATCTGGCGGTCAATAGCGGCATCGCCGCCGCCGAGGTCGCGTTCATGAACAGTTCCGGGCACCGCGCCAACATCCTCAGTCCCAGCTTCACCGAAGTCGGCGTCGGCGTGGCCCGCAACGCCAACGGCCAAGTATATGTAGTACAGGAATTCATTGGCAGATAAGCTGCCTGTGGCAATATAAAAGCCCTGCGGCCCAGACCGGGACCGCAGGGCTTTATTTCTTTTACTGAGGGGGTTGCGGGCTGTTCCCCCCGCCGTCCTGAGGCCAGTTGAGCTTCTCGCGAATCAGGTACAGCGGCCGCCGCTTGACTTCCTCGAATATGCGGCCGACATACTCGCCGATAATGCCCATAAATACGAGCTGAAGGCCGCCGAGAAGCAAGATGCTGGCCGAAATCGTCGCCCAGCCTGGCACAGCCTCGGCGGTGAAAAATTTGATGTAAAGGACGTGCATGGTCAGCCCGACGCTGATCACCCCGAAAATCACCCCCGTGTAAAAAGCGAAGCGGAGGGGCAGTTTGGAATAGGCCGTTATGCCGTCAAGGGCAAAGGTCAACATTTTGCGGAGCGAAAACTTCGACACCCCGGCGTAGCGAGGCGGAGCGACAAACGATATCTGCGTCTGGCGGAAGCCGATGTCGCTGATCATGCCGCGGATAAAGCGGGCCTTTTCCCGGAACAGGCGGAAACTTTCCACCACCCGCTTGTCCAGCAGGCGGAAATCTGAACCGCCTTCCTGGACACGAACCTTGGACATGGCGTTCATCAGTCTGTAGAAAGTGCTGGAAGTGAAATTCTTGAACCAGGAGACACCCTCGGTGGTGAGACGGATAGTCTGAACGACGTCGAAGCCCTCCTCCCACTTGGCGATCAGTTGGGGCAGCATCTCCGGGGGGTGCTGCATATCGCCGTCCATGCTTACCACCGCATCCCCTTGCGCGTGATCGAGACCGCAGGACAAAGCCCCCTGGAGGCCGTAGTTGCGGGCGAGGACGAGGGCGCGCACCCTCGGATCCTCCCCGGATAGGCGGTGGAGGATGGCCGGCGTGGCATCCCGCGAGCCGTCGTCAACAAAGATGAGCTCGAAGCGGTATGGCAGCGGCTCCATATGTTTGCACACTTCTTTATAAAAAATGTCGATGTTTTCCTGTTCGTTGAAAACTGGCACAACTATGGAAATGAGTTTCATCTTCATCCCTCCATCTCTTAATTATTACATCTGCGGCCCCGGAGGTCAAGCCTCCGTCTGCGCGCCGCCAGCTTTCCCGCCCACGGAATCGGGCCGCTGAATCAAAGCTGCGCAACAGCGTCCATAGAGACAGGAAAACGGCGGCTGACCGGCGAATACTTCCGCGAAAGGGGTGGCCTTATTTTGCAGACAACCTACCAACATATTGCCGCCAGGGTAGCTAGCGGCGAACGGCTTACACGCGAGGACGGCCTTGCCCTGCTCGGCTGCAATGATCTTGCATGGCTCGGACACCTGGCGGACACCGTCAAGCGGCGCCTGAGCGGCGAATACGTATACTTCAACGTCAACCGACACATCAACCTGACAAACATCTGTCTGGCGAAATGCCGCTTCTGCGCTTTCGGCTGCGACGCCAAAAGCTCCCAGGCTTACTTTCTCAGCAAGGAAAATGTCCTCGACATCGCCAGCCGTTCGGCCCGTGATCCCGATCTGCGCGAACTCCATATCGTCAGCGGCCTCCATCCCGACTGGCCGTTCGACCACTATGTGGACATCATCCGCTCCCTGAAAGCGGCCCTGCCCCATGTGCACCTCAAGGCGTTCACCGCCGTGGAGATCTGCCACTTCGCCCATATCTCCGGCCAAAGCGTCGCCGAGGTGCTGCAAATCCTCAAAGAAGCCGGCCTCGACTCGATGCCCGGAGGCGGGGCGGAAATCTTCAGCGAGCGCGTGCGCCAGGACCTCTGCCCCCATAAGGCAAGCGCCGCCGAATGGCTCGACATTGCCCGCACCGCTCACAACCTCGGCATCCCCACCAACGCCACAATGCTCTACGGCCACATCGAAACGGCCGAGGAGCGGATCGACCATCTCCTGTCGCTAAGGGACCTTCAGGACGAAACCGGCGGCTTCCAGACCTTCCTCGCCCTCCCCTTCCACCCCAATAACACCGGCCTGGCGAACGAGGTGACGAGAGCTTCGGCGTGGGAAGACCTCAAGATGGTGGCCGTCTCCCGGCTGATGCTGGACAACTTCCCCCATGTGAAAGCATACTGGATAATGCTTACCCTGCCGGTAGCCCAACTGGCGCTCGGTTTCGGCGCCGACGACATCGACGGGACGGTGACCGAGGAAAAAATCACCCACGCCGCCGGAGCCCGCACCGCCCAGCAGCTCGACAAGGACACGCTCATAACCGCAATTCGCCAGACGGGGCATACGCCGGTGGAACGTGATTCAGTATATAACATTATCAAGAAGTATTGAGACAATACAAAGAAACCGGCTTCCGCCAACGCGCGTAAGCCATATTCACCTTTGCTGCGTAAAGCCAGCCTCACCAACGTGAAGCTGGCTTGTTATTTTTTTTGCCACTGCTATATAGACAGCAGGTTATTTACAAATATTGTTTAATAAGTGAAATATTGTAACTAAATCAACGGCTGCCTGGCCGCTTGCGGAAGCGATAAAGCATCGGGCAGTCAATCCGGATTAACAAAAAAGGGGGGAACGAAATGTTCGGTTCGATTATCCTCGATGTGGCAATCGGGTTGGCGATGGTATACATGTTTTTAAGCGCAATCTGCATGACAATAAACGAAGCTATCGCGTCCTGGGTCGGGTTGAGGGCCAAGACGCTAGAAAAGGCGCTCATCAGCATGATCGATGATAAAAATCTTGTAGATAAAATCTACAACAGTCCGGCCCTTTTTGGACTATGGCAGTCAGATACCCAAAAGAATAACACGGTGACGTCTTTACCATCGGCAACGTCTGAGCTCGCTGCGGGCCTCGAAAAGGACGCCAAGCAGAGCGCCGGGTATTCAACAATGCTACGGCTGCCCTCATATTTGCCTCCTAAACAATTCGCTTATGCGGTCGTTGATATGATTAAAGCTTCTAAGGATGCGGCGACAAAAGGAATTGACGATCTGGAAAAGGCAATCGAGGCGCTGCCTCCGGGGCCATTCAGAGATATGCTTCAATCTATGGCTTCGAGGGTCAACGGCGATGCTGAAAAACTCCAGGTTGCAATAGAAAACTGGTATGACGACTGCATGGACCGGGTATCCGGTTGGTACAAGAGAAAGATTCAGCTTATCGGGTTCATTGTCGCCGTGGTCGTTGCTATTGCCTGTAACGCCGATACTCTCGAGATCGCCGGCAGGCTTTACCGTGACGCGGCACTGAGGAGCAGTGTAACGGCAATCGCTGTCGACTATGTAAATACAATAAAACAGCTTGGGATCGGCGATCTTCCCATTGGGTGGGCGGGTGCCCATTCTATTCCGGCGGCTTTTGGGGACCGGGTAAGCAAAATTGTCGGGTGGCTGATCACAGCTGGAGCCTTGACGATCGGCGCCCCCTTTTGGTTCGACGTTTTAAAGAAGCTGGTCAACATCCGTTTAACGGGCAGAAAACCCGGGGAAGGCGAGACCAAAAAAGCCCCGGAGCAATCGGTTCGCAGGCGGGAGCCGGAAAAAGGCGCGAAGGAGGGGATGGTATAAGCCGGTAGTGTGGCTGGTGCCGGGCGTTCATAGACCACCGATTGAAGGAGAGGTTTACAGTGATAAGAAAACAGCTTCACAGTCGTCTTTTCCTGTTAGCCCTTTTGGTCATTTCCCTTGCCGCTATATCAGGCTGCACTCTGATAGCTAATTACGACCCGATAATCGATCAGGCAGTGACAGACTTGTACAGTGATGTAAACACTTTTTTGGCCAAAATGGAACGATGTGCCGGTACGCCCCCGGGCGAATACAAAAACAACACCGATTTCTACGACAAGGCAATCGGCACACTGGACAGCATGATCGTCAGGGCTGCGTCAATTCCCAAAAACGAGAATGTCACAAAACAGCTGAATTATTTGAACGACACTATAAAAAAGGTGCGCGCGCACCATGAAAGCCGCGGGCCGCAAGGAATGTCAAAAAACTTCTTGGAGCAGCTAAAAATTCAGTTTACCTCCGAGTTTAAGGACATTCTCGAAACGCAAAATATTTTAAAACGCGGGAAAAATAAGTAATGATAGGGAGGCGCCGAAATGTCTATAGACTTCGATAAACTATTTGATGATATGTTGGAAGCAGCCAAGGATTCTTTGAAGGGAGATTGGGACCTACTAACCGATGATGCCAAAAACGAATTCGAAGAGCTTGCAAAATGCGGTCGGGATATTGCGCGAAAATTATTGGAAGGGACACTCACCAAAGAAGAAGCAGAAACACTCCTAGCGATACAGGAGGACGCAATAAACATAAAACTCCAGAAATTCGAGGTCAGTTTGAAAGTTGCGTGTGAAAACGCGATAAATGCGGCCCTGGACGTCTTCTGGAAAGCCGTTGGCCTGAAATGATAAGTTATTAAAACCTCGTCATGCGGGAAGGTTTATCGCAATACCAACAAAAAAAGCCGCCAAACCTGTATGGTCTGGCAGCTTTTCTTTTTTATGCGAGTCCTGTCATCAGGTCCCGGCAATATCCTTGCGGAGGATTGCGGCGCCGTGCAGGTAAATATGCCTGATCTCCCCCTGCCCCCTGTCGGTGTTCCACAGGATAAGGACGCGGATGCAACGGGCCACTCCGCCCGGGCTGGCGATCTCCTGGGTGCCGAACAGCGGCACCTCCGCCCAGCCCATCTCGCGGGCGGCAGCGGCGGGAAACGCCGCGTCGAGGTCGGGGGTCGAGCTGAAAATGACGGCGCCGATGTCTTCACTGGCGATGCCGTTTTCGGCGGCCATCGCCTGAACAAGCTCGGTCGTGCGCCGGAAAATTTCTTCCCGGCCGTTGGCTTCCACTGTTGTCGCCCCGCGTACGCCACGCAGCATGGGCACTCCCCCTTCCTGGCAGGTTATTATCTAGTTCGCGTCCTGGCGCTTTTTTCCTGCCTGGGATCGGCGAAAGAGCGGCTGGGGAAGAAAAAGAGCCCGTGCTCCAGGCTCTTTTCCCTGCTGACGTGTCTTTCCACGGCCACCTGTGCGCCGCTTACTTGGGCGCGAAAGTATGGCAGTTGGTCTGCTCGCTCTGGCGGGCCTGCATGCCGCCGCCGTCGACGTTGACCTCGATCGCGGACGCGTCGCAGTGCTCGCCCTGTTTCCAGAACTTGCAGGACTGTACCTTACATTTGACTCCCGACAATGACACTATATCTCACCTCCTCGGAAAATACGCCCTTAGTATGGGCAGTTCGCTGTCCAAATATGCCGGAAAAGAGAAAAACCGGGAGAAACCTCTCCCGGTTATATCAATTTCCAGCCTTCAAGTTGGAGCGACTTAAACCCGAACAAACTGCGCAGCTTGATTGTGAGCGGGAACGGCGAATCAAGATCACCCGGCAAGTGCAGGTTCACGCCGTCGAGCTCCATGACGCGATAATCGCCGGGGGTTTTCGGCGGCCCCAGTCCCACGGACGGGGTAAGCTTCACCCGCCCTCAGCACAGGCTCATTCCCTGGTAGGAAACAAGGTGGGCGACGCCGCCCCTTGCGATGATGTAGTCACGGGCTTCGGCGCTGATCGCCAGATTCATGCCATCGATCTTCTTCACAACTCCGTCAGTCGTTGCCTGAACGCACACAGGCCGTCGGTCACGTCTTCCGGCTGGGCGGCGGCAATCGCCGGGAACCCGCCCACTTCGATCGTCTCCAGCAGCGGACGCCGGGACTGATCGTAGAATACGCCGTACCACACGCCGGCAACGCCGCTCTCCAGCCACTCGGCCGGCTCGGCGCTGTTTTCGATACTGATGCGCACCCCGCCCTGCCCGAGGCAGTCGCGGATTGCCTGGCGCTCGTCCTGGGCGAAACCCATCTTGTCGATGTAGATGGTCCAGCCCTCGCCGTTCGCGGCATAGCGTTCGAGCGCGGCGGCGATTTCGGTAAGCACTGCTTTGGTCCTTTCGGAAAAACCGGTATCAGCCGTCAACGGCGGTCACCTCCACCTGCCAGCGGGCAAGTTCCTCCAGCACCGCCGCCACGGTATCGGGCAGGGCGGCGGCGACGACGGGGGTCAGTTCGAGGCCGACATCCAGCGACTCGGGCTGGACGCCAAGCACAACCACTTCCCCGATCGCCCGGTCGGTAGCTTCCAGCACCGCCAGCACATCCTTGATACCCAGCTCGTGGAGCGAAACTTTCTCCCGGAAATAAGCCTTGACCTCATCGCCGGCGAACCGGTAGAACGTGCCGGGCGGCCCGCCGCCGGCGATAGCATCGACGACGACGAGCCGCTTAGTTCCGGTGAGAAAGCGCAGGAGATCCATGCCGAGCGTACCACCGTCAAGCACCTGAACGGCGGCGGGAAAACGGTAGCGGTCGAGCAGCGTTTCCACTGCCCTGACGCCGAATCCCTCATCCCTGAGCAGAATGTTGCCGATGCCGAGTACCGTAATTTGCTTGTTCGCTGTCATCGGCGATATCTCCTATGTCTACAGGTTTGTGGGCGAAAAATTTCACGCCGGAAAACATGCTCGAAGTTTCGCCTTCCCGCTCCATGAAATCGGCGCGGATGACCAGGTATACGTGGACGATGACGAAGATGACGAGCAGCCAGGCCACATAGTGATGGACGAGATGGACGATATATTCTCCCCCCAGGAGGTCGTTGACAGGGCCGAAGAGCTTCGCCCCCAGGCCGTTGGGCTTAACCATGAAATACATCGCGAAGCCCGTTACCGCCTCGATGGCAAGCATTACGTACACGCCCAGATAGGCGCTGCGCGCCAGGGAGTTGCGCAGGTACGGCCTGTGGTCCGCGGACAGGAATAGATAATGCTTCATCAGCTCGACGACTCCCTGCCAATATAGCGCGGTCCAGAATCTCGGCAGCAGGCGGTCGCCGCGGTTTACGGCGAAGCCGTAAACCCGCAGGATGAAGGCCGCCACCAAGATATAGGCGGCAGCGAAGTGAATGTAGCGGATAGTCTCCATCGACATTAACTTGTTGACGGCGAATGTGGGCTCAACACCCTGGGTACCGATGAAAAACGGGTTGCCGATATACAGGCCAGTGGCGAACAGGACAGCCACCGAAACGGCCATCAGCCAGTGGAATACCCTCAGCCACGGACTGTAGATGTAGTATTCCTTCACAGGACCCTCACTCATGCTTCATCCCCCCTAAACCTTGAAATAGGGGTCGGTGTGCACGACGCCCACTTCCTTGCCTTCGGCGTCGTAGAGGTGGGTTGCGCAGGCGATGCACGGGTCGAAGGAGTGGATGGTCTTGAGGATCTCGAGCGGCTTGTCGGCCACCTTGACCTTGGTGTCGATCATACTGGCCTCGTAAGCCCCGTAGCCGGCCTTGCTGTCGCGCGGGCAGCCGTTCCAGGTTGTGGGCACGATAGCCTGGTAATTGTCGATCTTGCCGTCCTTGATAACGACCCAGTGGCCGAGCGCGCCGCGGGGCGCCTCGTTCAGGCCGACTCCTTTAGCGGTCTTAGCCCAGCTGGCCGGTTCCCACTTGACGGTGTTGGCCACGGCGGTGTCGCCGGCGCGGATATTTTTGATCAGCTTGTCGAAGAAGTATTTGTTGATATAAGCATTGAGCTGGGCTTCCAAACCGCGGACGGCGGTGCGGCCGACCATGGTGGGCAGCCAGACTTCCGGCGGCAGACCGAGGACCTTGGAAACGGCTTCGATCTGGTCGACGACCATCTTCTCGGCCCAGGTCGGTTGGATAACGCCCTTCTTCACCTTGGTGTAAACGATGATGTAACGGGCCAGCGGGCCGACTTCGGCCATCTTGCCCTTCCATTTCGGCGTCTTGAGCCACGAGTACTTGCCCGACTCGTCGAGATACTTCCACTCCGTTTTGGTGCCTTCCTTGGGGCCGGTATAGTTCTGGGTTGTCACGCCTTCGAACGGGTGGAGATCCTTGCCGGCCTGCGGATAGTTATACCAGGAGTGCTCGACGCCCTCGGAAAGAATCGCCGGGTCGGCGTAATCCTTACCGGTCAGGTCGTGATAGACGGCGGCCGCCAGGCCCTTGCCGAAATTCTCAACAACGCCGTTGGAGCGGAGCAGCAGCTTCTTGTGGAAATCGCCGTTGGCGATGCCGGTATATGGCTCGTCGGGATAGTCGCCGTAGCCCAGCACCCGCTCTTTCGCCAGGCCGCCGCCGTCCACATAGCCCTTCTGGACGTACATATGGCCGATGGCCAGCAGGTCGGGCAGGTAGAAATAATTGACAAGGTTGATGGCCAGCATGATCGACTGGTCGACGACGGCCAGCCGTTCGCTGTTGACCGGGGCGTTCATGTCATTCATCGAGATCGAGCACGGCATGCCGCCTACGATGTAGTGCGGATGAGGGTTCTTGCCGCCGAACACGACGTGGGAACCGACCAGCTCGCGCTGCCGGTCGAGCATGTTGAGGTAGTGGCCGACCGCCATGAGATGAACTTCCGGCGGCAGCAGCTGATAGTCAGGGTGATCCCACCAGTGGGCGGCAAAGATGCCGAGCTGGCCGCTTTCGACGATCTGCTTGACCTTGCCCTGGACAGCCTTATAGTAAGCGGTGGTCGCTTTGGGGAAATCTTTCGGATAAGCGTCGAAATTGAAGTCCATCGGCCCGCTGAGCGGCAGGGTGTATTTCTCGAGCACGGTGTTCTGCAGCGCGGCGGTAGCGGCCGGATCGGCCTTGAGAGCCTCGACCGGGCTGACCCAGTCGAGGGCGTGCAGGTGGTAGAAGTGGACGAGGTGGTCCTGGGCGATTTGAGTGGCACTCATGACATTGCGCATATAGTTGGCGTTCTTGGGAATCTCGATGCCCAGAGCGTCCTCGACCGACCGCAGCGAAGCAAGCGCGTGGACGGTGGTGCAGACGCCGCAGATGCGCTGCACGAACGCCCAGGCGTCGCGCGGGTCGCGGTCCTTGAGGATCGGTTCTATTCCGCGCCAGGCGGTACCGCTCGACAGCGCGTCCTCCACCTTGCCGGTCGCTTCGTCTATCTTCAGCTCGACTCGCAGGTGGCCTTCGATGCGGGTTACGGGATCGACTACAATTCGCTTCATGCCTCAGGCCCCCTCACATCAGTATCTTGCTGCTTGGCCTGCTTGCTCTTCTGCATGGCCGACAGCGCTCCGTGGGCTACAACCCCGACCAGGGCCGCACCAGCGGCTACCATACCCACCTTGTCGGCGTCGGCGATCGTACCGGGCACCGGTAGATCGGGAAGCCGCTCGAAGAACGGGCCATTGTCCCAGAAATTGTTGCTGCCGCAGGCGAAACAGGGCGCCCCCGACTGAATGGGATACGACAGGCCGTTCCACCAGCGCATGTTGCCGCAGGAATTGTAAGCCACCGGACCCCGGCAGCCGACCTTGTACAGGCACCAGCCGGCCTTGGCCCCGGCGTCGTCGAACTTCTCGACGAACATGCCCGAATCGAAGAACGGACGGCGGTAGCAGGTGTCGTGGATGCGGTTGCCGTAAAACTGCTTGGGCCGGCCCTGCGCGTCGAGAGGCGGCAGCTGGCCGAAAAGCGCGAAGTGCATGACGACGGACGTCATAACCTCGGGAATTGGCGGACAGCCCGGCACCTTGACGATCGGCTTGCCGGAGATTACGTCACTCACCGACACCGATTTAGTCGGATTGGGCTTGGCGGCCTGGATGCCTCCCCAAGCGGCGCACGAGCCGTACTCGATAATCGCCGCGGCGCCGGCGGCGGCTTCCTTAAGCGCCGCCAGGAACGTACGGCCTCCGGTCATGCAGTGGATGCCGTTGTCCGCAAGGGGTACGCCGCCTTCGACAGCCAGAATATACTGGCCGGCGTACTTTTTCATCAGATCCTTCAGGTGATGCTCGAACGCTTCGCCGGCAGACGCCGACAGGGTATCGCTGTACTCGAGAGAAATCATGTTCAGGACGACGTCGGACGCCAGCGGCGACTGCGAACGGATAAAAGCCTCGTCACAGCCTGTACATTCATGGCCGTGCAGCCAGATGACCGGCGGCAGCGTCTTCTTCTCGGCCGCGGCCACCACCTTGGGCAGCATGGCCGGCGACAGTCCCAGCATACCGGTTACAACCGCGCAGGTCTTCAGGAAAGACCGCCGGCTTACGCCCCGTTTCTGGAATAACGCCCACATTGAATCGCTATGTTCCATATGCACCCCTCCCCCTAATAAAAAGAAATTAAAATCGGTGTTCCCCGTCCGGCGCCAACATTGCACGATTATTGCCGCCAAGACAAAAAAGCGGGAATCTTCTTTATTCTCAACTTAATCGTACCAGAGAAAAGGCCGCGGCTGAACGAGGTAAATTTTTATGAAGATATAGGCGTTCTTTATCCCCCCCAGGGAGGGGGGCATAAGCAAAACTAATGGCATGGGTTACCATGTCATTGCGCCAAACTCAACGCCCGCAGGCGCACCACGGCTCCTCGGCCAGGTAGTCGCCGTCCGAATAATAATAAGCCCTGGCTCGGCAACCGCCGCAAATATCGCCGTAGCCGCAGCGTCCGCAGCCGTCCTTGAGGGGCTGATGGCGCAGCGCGTCGAAAAGGGTGCTGTCCCGCCAGATAGCGTCGAAGGGCGCCTCGCGAACGTTGCCGGCCTTCAGCGGCAAGTACGGGCAGGGATGCACGTCGCCGCCCGGCAGAATAACGCAGTAAGTGGTGCCTGCGAGGCAGCCCTTCGTGAAACGCATCGGGATGCCTTTCTGCCTGGCGATGCGCATGAACTGAGGGGCGCAGGTGGGTTTGAGCTCGATGGGCACCTCGGCCTGCTTGGCGAGAATCCTTTCCAGCAGCGCTTCGTACTGCCGGGTTTTGAGGGTCGTTTCCTCGATATCTTTCCCCCGGCCGGTGGGCACGAGGAAAAAGATGTGGTGCGCCACCGCCCCCAGCTCCACCGCCAGATCGGTTATTGCCGTAACTTCCTCCTCGTTCCAGGTCATTACGGTGGTATGGATCTGGAACGGCAGGCCTACTTCACGGCAGGCGGCAATGCCCTTCATCGTCTCTTCCCACGCCCCTTCGTACCCGCGGAACCAGTCGTGCTTCGCCTTGTCGCGGCTGTCGAGACTTATGCCGGCGCACGCCGCTCCCGCTTCCTTTAATCTGGCGGCTGTCTCCGAGGTAATGAGGATGCCGTTGGTGCCGAGCACCGGCCTGAGACCGAGCTTCTTGGCGTAGGCGATAAGTTCGTAAATGTCGGGGCGGATGAGCGGCTCGCCGCCGCTGAAGACCATGATTTTGAAACCGGCGCGGGCGATCTCCTCCAGCAGCTTCTTGCCTTCGGCCGTCGTCAGCTCGCCGCTTTCGGCGGCGCCGGCGTCGCGGTAGCAGTGCACGCAGCTGAGGTTGCAGGCCCGGGTCGTATTCCAGGATATAATCATGGCGGGCTTACTCCTTCCAGTCGGCCAGATAACAGGCCGGATCCTCGCCCCATAAGTTGCCGGTGGCCGCCTCGGCCCTGATGCGGCAGCCGCCGCACAGGCTCTTGTAACGGCACTCGCCGCAGCGGCCCTCGAGGTGGCCGGCCTTGTCGCGGAGTTTGAGGAGGAACTCGTCCTGGCTCTTCTGCCAGATGGCGCTGAACGGTTTCTCGCGTACATTGCCGAGGGTGGCGTGGCCCCAGAACTGACAGGCATGCACATCGCCGCGCGGATCGACATTGGCCATCTTCTCGCCGGCCGAGCAGCCGCCGTGCATCGCGAGCAGATTCTTTATCTCCTCCACCCGTTCCGGCTGGGTGCGTTCGATATGCTGGAGGATATAGATGCCGTCGGCGTGGTTGTCGGTGGTGAGAATCTCCACCTCCACCCCCCGGCGGTTAAAGTCGAGCGTCTTCTCGATTAAGAGATCAATGGTCTGCCGCTTCTCCTCGGCGGTGGTGTCCAGGTCGGCCATTTCTTTGCCGCGGCCGGCGTAGACGAGATGGTACATGCAGAAGCGGGCGATCTTCTCCCGCTCCACCAGGTCGAGGATTTCCGGCAGGGTATGGCGGTTGAGCTTGTTGACGGTGAAGCGGACACCGGTCTTGTTGCCGGCGGCCAGCGAATTTCTGATGCCCTGCAGCGTTTCGGCGAAACAGCCCTTGCGGCCGCGGAAAAAGTCGTGCACCTCTTCGTTGCCGTCGATGCTGATGCCCACGTACTGGAAGCCGGTTTCCTTGATCTTGCGGGCCACCTCGGGAGTGATGAGCGTACCGTTCGTCGAGATGACGGGGCGGATGCCCTTGGCCACGGCATAAGCGCCCAGCTCGAACAGGTCTTCGCGGATGAGCGGCTCGCCGCCGGAAAAGAGCAGCACCGGCACCTTCATCGCCGCGAGGTCGTCGATAAACACCTTGGCTTCGGCGGTGGTCAGCTCGCCCTTGTAAGCGCGGTCCTCCGCTTCGATATAGCAGTGGCGGCAGCTCAGGTTGCAGCGGTTGGTCATGTTCCATACAACGATGGGAGTAGCGTCAGACGAGAACTGCAGCATGTGGGGCGGCAGATCGCGGGAGCTGCGGCCGTACTTGACGATATCGGAAATGGTCGCCGTGCCGCAGAGTAATTTAGTACAACCAATCATTCGTTATCCTCCGTGTTTTGCGGTAATATACTCCGGCTGGTGTTTTTCAGCAGGCATTCGATGCAGACCGGCTGATTGCCGACCGGCTGGTAGACCTGGCCGCAGCTCTGGCAGAGGGGCAGGTCGCGTCTGGCTACGTGATAAGGCTCCGGCTGCCCGGGAAAAGCCACCGCCAGCGCGCCCTGCGGGCAGTGGGCGGCGCAGAGGCCGCAGCCCGTGCAGCGCCCCGGTCGATGGTAAAAATCGAGGGCGGTGCCGTGGTCTTCGGCGGTAAGAGCCTTGTTAGGACAGATCCTGATGCACAGGCCGCAGGCCAGGCAAGCTTCGCCGATGGTCATAGCGGCAAAAAGAGACGACGGCGTTGCGAACTTGAACGCGCCGGCGTAGCTGACGAACCAATCCTGCCGCGGCAGGCGCTCGCCGCCGCCGGCGCCCGCGGCCACCACCTCGCGGACGGTGTCGACCGTCGCTCCGAGGAGGGAGGCAAAAAACGCCCGGCGCGATATAGGCCGTTCCTTCGCCGTCTGGCGCGCGGCTTCTTCGCCCCGCAGAACGGCGGGCTTGCCGGCCGATAACAGCAGGCGGTTCGTTTCGGCGAGCGTCGCCTCCAGATGGGCCGCCACCACCGGCCTGCAGGCCGCACAGGCGGCATCGTCCACGGCAAGCTGCCGGCCGCCGTCCTTGCCACTGCCGGCCATCGCCAGCAGCAGGCGGCCGTCGAGGAAGCCCAGGCAAGGCCAGGGGCTGTCCTCCCGCTGTCGCCGGCAGGCCAGCGCCAACGGCGCGGCCGGATCAGCCAAAGCCTTGTCCAGGGGGGCGCGGGGAAAACTCTCGCCCGTCACCGCGTCGGCCGGGCAGACCGTAAGGCACAGCCCGCAGTCGGTGCAGCGGCCGGTGTCGACAGCAAGGCTGTCGTCGACGCACCCGTATGGGCAGGCCGAGGCGCAGCGCCGGCACTGCATGCGCTTGTAGTTATCGTTAAGGCACAGTTGGCGGTCGACAGCCACCGGCATAGTATTCCTCCTCGCGAGGAAATAGATAAGAAAAGGCGGCTTCCGGTCACGAAAGCAGCCTCGGAATATTGACCTCGATCCCGGGAAGGTCCCGCCTGCCCGGCTTTTACGCATAGGCTAGGTTTAGGACGGCTTCCCCTGATCCTTGGCGGGGGGCGCTTCCAGAGCGGTGGCTTTATGAATTTCTTCCTTAACGCCGTTTGTCTCCTCTTTAAAGCCGCGGATGCTCTTACCGATCGCCTTGCCTACCTCCGGCAGTTTCGACGGCCCAAAGACGACGAGGACGATAACAAGCACCAGTATCAGTTCGGTCATGCCGATATTGAACATAATAAGCCTCCTCTCTGATAATTACATTATCGCAAACAGGACAACTTTAGACAATGAATATTTTCTTATGCCGCAATAAACGGGGCCGCACTCCTGCTAAGTTCCTTCAGCCGGTCGTCGCCCCGGAAGCGGATCACGCCCGCCTTCCTCACCGCTTCGGCCAGCGCATCGCGCAGCGTCAGGAAAGTATTGGTGTGACGGGCGGCCGCCTTGATCATGTCGTAGCCGTCGCCGCCGGCAATGAGGAAATCGCTCACAGCCACCAGATAAGTCTTATCGGCTGCCAGCAAGCTGCCGTCGGCCATGGTCGCAGCCGCCACCCGCCGGCCGGACGGGGCCGCGGCGCGGTAATCGACCGTCAGGCCGGAGAACTGGAGCGCGCCGAACTTGGCATTGGCGATGCCATACTCGAGAGCGGCCAGCACCTGGGCGCCGGTCATCTCGGCCACGTACAGGTCGTTGTCGAACGGCATCACCGCGTACATATCGCCGAGGGTGACGGTCCCCGCCGTCAGCCCGGTCCTCAGGCCGCCGCCGTTGCACAGGGCGATGTCCGCCTTGGCGGCTTGGCGCATCGCGTCGGTCGCCCACTGCCCAAGCGGCGAAAGCTGGTAGCGGTCGTGGGGCAGGGCAATCTCAGCCCGGCCGAGGACAAGCCCCTTTACAGGCGCGATCTCGCTTTGCGCCGCGGCGATGATCGCCGCCACCTGCCTATCGGGGGCGAAGCCGGGCGGCACATCCCTCACTTCGGCCGTCGCGCCGAGCACTTCCCTGCTCGCGGCGCTATACGCAAGGCGGACGGCCGCGACTGAACGGCCGTTATAGTAGGCCTGCACCAGCGGCACGCCGGACACCTTGCCGGCCACCTTCAGATGGGAATGCCCGCTGACGACGGCGGCCAGGTCGCCTTCCGCCGCCGCGGCCAGGTCGGCCGCCTCGCCGGTCGGCGGTTCACCCGGATAGCTGGCCAGGTGGGCGAGGGCGACGATAATATCCGCGCCCCGCGCCTTCAGCTCGGGGACCAACGCTTTCAGCGCCGTCGCCGGGTCGGCGAAAACAAAGCTCTCCACATTCCGCGGGTTGGTGGTCACAGCCGTATCGGGGGTTGTGAACCCGACGACGGCGATCCTAATCCCCGCCCGCTCCAGGATGACGTACGGCGGAACCAGGTCGGCCCGCCGGCCGCCGCTCTTGTCGAGGATGTTGGCGGATACCATCGGGAAAGCGGCCTGCGTCATGCGTTCCTTCAGCACATCCAGCCCCCAGTCGAATTCGTGATTGCCCAGGGCCATGGCGTCGAAGCCCACCGCATTCATCACCTCGACCACCGTTTTGCCGTACAGCAGGTTGGAATCGGGAGTGCCCTGAAACATGTCGCCGGCGCTCAGGATGAGCGTGCCGGCCGGATTCTTGGCCCGCTCCGCCCTGAGGTAAGCGGCCAGCGCGGCCGCGCCGGGGTTTTTGCCTTCGGCGGCCAGGGCGCCGTGAAAGTCGTTGACCGTCAGGATGTCGAGACGGACCACACCCGGTTGGGGCGCCGCGGCGGCGCCGGTCAGCGAAAGCGCCAGAGCCAGAACCAGAAGAACGGCCGCCAGGCGACGGAAACGGGTTATCATCAGCGAATACCTCCTAATTGGCAATCATCCGGCGGGAAAATAAACGGTGAACGTACTCCCCTTGCCGAGTTCGCTCGCCACTTCGGCGCGGGCGCCGTGGCGGGCGACGATCTCGCGGGCTATGGCCAGCCCGAGGCCGGTGCCGGCGGCGGTCCGGCCGTGGGACTTGTCCCCCTTGTAAAACCGTTCCCAAATAAACGGCAGATCCTCGCGGGCGATGCCGCTGCCGGTATCAGCCACCTGCAGCCGCACCTCGCCCCCGGAACTGGTGACGCTGGCCGTCACCTTCCCGCCGGGCGGGGTGAACTTCAGCGCGTTGTCGAGTAAAATCAGCAACAGTTGGGTGAGGCGGTCGCCGTTACCGTTCACCGCCGTCTCGCCGTCCGTCGCCAGCGCCAGGGCCACCCCGGCCTGCTCGGCCCGGGGCGTAAGCAGCGACACAACGCTGTCGGCGATAGCCGCCAGCGGAATCTTCTCCATCGTCAAAACGGCGCCCTCGGCCTGCAGTCGGCTGAGATCAAGCAGCTCGTTTATCAGTCCCTCCAGCCTCACCGTCTCGTCCCGCATCACACGGTGGTACTTCTCGGCTTCCCGCGGCTCCTGCACCGTGCCGTCGAGAAGGGCTTCCGTATAGCCGCGGATGACGGTCAGCGGCGTCCTAAGTTCGTGGGAAATATTGGCGACGAAATCGCGGCGCAGCTTCTCCATCCTGGCTGTGCTGGCCACAAACCGGCCGAGTTCCTGGGCCAACGCGTTAAGCGACCGACCGAGCTCCCCGACCTCGTCGCCGTCGTCCGCCTTCACCCTGATGGCGTAGTCGCCGCGGGCCATCGTCGCCGCCGCCTCCTGCATATCGCGAAGCGGACGCGTGATGCCGCTGGCCAACCGCCGGACCAGGAAAAACGTCAGCAGCAGGGCGGCGAGACCTAGGCCGCCGATGTAAAAGTACAGGCGCTTGAGAAACTCGTCGACGCCGCGGACCGGGGAGTTGAGGATAACGGCCCCGCTCACCGTCCCGTCCGCCTTAAAGAGCGGCACGCCGACGATCAGCATATTCTCGTCGTAAGTGGGGTGATAGAAACTGCGCGTCAGAACCTGGCCGCTGAAAACCGGCTCCAGCCGGTCGGCCAGCGCCCGCGCCAGCAGATTGCCCTGGCCCGCGCCGTGGCCGCCGGGGCCCATATGGCCTCCCTGCCCCCCCATGCCATGGCCTCCCTGCCCCATGCCGGGGCCACGGCCCATACCGGGGCCGCCCTGGCCGCGGCCCATAACGCTGCCGGGCGGCGTCGAAATGGCGACTACCCGCCGCGCGGCATCGACCACCCACACGCGGGCGCCAAGGAAGGCATCGACGCTGTCGATCAGCTTGGTGAACTGCGTCTGGTCGATGCGGCCCTCGTTATAGCTCTCGACCAGGCGGCCGAGTTCATAGCCCTTGTTGACCAATTCCTGCTGCTTGCTGGCAAGGAAGTACTCGCGCAGCAGGAGGGAAATACCGGCCGACACGCAGGCCAGCACCAGCACCACGACCATTATATAGCTGTACAGCAGCCTGCGCTGCAGCGAGTTTCTCACATCTTCACCTCAAACTTGTAGCCGACCCCCCATACCGTCTTGATATCCCAGGGGGTACTGTCCTGGGCGCCGATCTTCTGGCGGATGCGCTTGATATGGGTATCGACGGTGCGGGTATCTCCGCAGTACGTATAGCCCCACACCGATTCCAGCAGCTGCTCGCGGGAAAAAACGCGGGCAGGGTGGGAAGCCAGATGCCACAGCAGCTCCATCTCCTTGGCGGTCAGGGGTTCGGTGCGGCCGAACGCGGTAACGGTATATTCGCCGCGGTTAATATCCAGATTGGCAAACCGCAGCGTATCGCCCGCAGCTTCCTCCGCCCCTGGCGAGCGGCGCAGCACCGCCTTGACCCTCGCCACCACCTCGCGGGGGTTGAAGGGCTTGCCGATATAATCGTCAGCCCCCGTCTCAAGGCCGAGGATACGATCATCGTCGTCGGCGCTGGCGGTCAGCATGATTATCGGCACACGGGAAAATTTGCGGATCTGGCGGCAGGCCTCCAGGCCGTCGAGCACCGGCATCATAATATCGAGGATAACCAGGCTGGGCGACAGCTGCTGCACCTTGACGATCGTCTCCGCGCCGTCGGCCGCTTCGGCCACCGTGAAGCCTTCCTTGTTAAAGTACAGCTTCAGCAATTCTCTTATCTGAGCGTCGTCATCGGCAACGAGAACCAGCGGTCCTGACATCTGTGCACCTTCTTTCGTGGTATGAGGCCTTTTCAAACAGCCGTAAAATAAAAAGGCGGGGGTGTCCCGCCTTTCTTGCCTAATCGTTTTACACGGCTCCGTCGATGGCCGCAGCGATATCCCGGCGAGGCCGGAACCCGACGATGCGGTTGACTTCCGCGCCGTTCTTGAAAACCACCATGGTCGGAATGCCCATGACCTTGAATTGGCCGGCAAGTTCGGGTTGCTCGTCGACATTGACCTTGGCCACGACTGCCTTACCGTCGTAGTCGGCGGCAACGGCTTCCAATTCAGGGGCCACCATCTTGCATGGGCCGCACCACGGCGCCCAGAAATCAACCACCACCGGCTGAGCGGATTTCAACACCTTGTCGGCAAAATCGGCTTGATTGGCAATATTCACTATTGACATGCAGATTCTCCTTCCTGTGCAATGTTTCCTGCTGTCCACCCCCCCTCGGGGGGGTTTGTTTTTATTGTAAAATATTTCCCCTGCAAAGTCAAGGCGCGCTTTCGACCTAGTCGCCCGGCAGGCGGCCACCTTTAATCCGGGCCGCGAAATACGCGGCCATCGCCAGGAGGGAGAAGCCGACGGCGGCCGCGGCAGGCGAGATCAGGCCAGGCGGCAGATAGCGGTACAGGCCGGCCAGCCCGAACGCGATAAAAATCAACGCCGCGCCCCATTTCACCAGACGCTCGGGTATCCTCCGCCCCATGACCACCCCCACGCCGATGCCGATACCGTCGGCGACCATCATCCCGGCTGTCGTCCCCAGCCACACCGGGACGACCGTCTGGTACTGGGCGGCCAGCGTCAGGGTGGCAAGCTGGGTCTTGTCACCCATCTCCGCGAAAAAAAAGGCAATCGCCACCGTCCAGAAGGGGCTGCGGCGGACGGCGTCGGCCTCGCCCGCCAGCTCGTCGCCGCGGAGAGTCCAGAGGCCGAAGATTATGAAAGACGCAGCGGCCGCAATCTGGATATACAGCAGCGGCACCAACCTTGTCAGATAGTTGCCCGCTTCCACCGCCAACAAGTGATTGACGACAGTGGCGGCGAAAACGCCCGCCAGCACCGTCGGCCACGGGTAGCGGACGGCGAAAGCCATGGCAAGCAGTTGGGTCTTGTCGCCCATCTCGGCCAGCAGGACGAAAAACAGCGAAGCGAAAAACGCAGTCACACCATCCCCCCTTAATTCGCCTGTTGTTAGTATGACCGATAGGCGGCCAGCCGAACCGGAAGAAGGCGGGAAAGCATTGAGAACCTTTATCCGTAAACTTACATACCGTGACTCGACATATTAATTATGTCAACTTTACAGCCGACCGGCCTTCTGCTATCATACTAGATAACAATTCCTGCCAGGAGGAGATATACTTGGACCTCACTGAAGCGATTGCCAACCGCCGGTCGGTGCGGAGCTATACTGCGCAGAAAGTAGACAGGGCCACCGTCACCAAACTGCTCCACGCCGCGGTAAAGGCGCCCAGCGCCTCAAACAGCCAGCCCTGGAGCTTTGTCGTCATCCAGGACGCCGCGCTGCTCAAGGATTATTCCGACCGCTCGAAAAGCCTGCTGCTCAGCAAGATCGACCTCGAAAACTCGCCCCACAAGAAGTACCGCGACATGCTCTCAAATCCCGACTTCAACATCTTCTACACCGCCGGCACACTGATCGTCATATACGCCAAGCCGCTGGGGGGCCACAGATATGGCGACTGCTGCCTGGCCGCCCAGAACCTTATGCTTGCCGCCCACGGCCTCGGCCTGGGAACATGCTGGATCGGCTTCGCCGGGACACTGCTCGATACGCCGGAGCTAAAAAAAGAACTCGGCGTGCCGGCCGAGTACAGTCTGGTAGCCCCGCTCATCGTCGGCTACCCGCAGGGCCGGATACCGCAGTTGAAGCGCGACGAGCCGGAAATACTCTTTTGGAAAGAATAGCGAAGCGGCCGCATAATGCGGCCGCTTTCTTCACTTATAAGCGGACAAATTTAATATTACTAACACTCGCCATAATCTTCCCCTGATACACCGCGTAGTAATCCTCCAGGCTCCGTCCCCGCGGCAGGTCCGGGCCGTCGGAAAAATCGACCCACAGATCGGCCCAGAACGCGGCGGTCGGCCGGAACAGGTACGTCTGGGTAACGAGGTGCAGATCATGGGCGAAACGGAGGCCGGTGCGGGCGGCAAGTCGCTGCGTCAATTCGTTGCCGGCGGCGCCGCCGGGCTCTTCGTCAATTTCGTAGTTTACGCGCTTCTTCAGCGCAGCGTAAGGCCTGTGGCCGTTGTCGAGCTTCAGTTCCCAGGCCCGCTCCACCAGGGCGGCGTCGCTGAGGCGCTGGATATCGGAATGATGGCCGACCACGAAAAATTCCTCGTCATCCATCACGATCATAGCAGCTGTCAGCAGATCTGCTTTTATCATCGTCATACCACCTTCATTATCGACGTACCGGAATACTATCTTTCGTTATTGTTCCGCAAAGTCCTGTCGAAAAGTCACAAAAAACCGCGGCTATTAAGCCGCGGTTTTCCCGACAAGGATCGGTGAGCAGTCGATAAGCCGAGTTCTGTCCCGCTTGCGCGGTGATGATCATTTATCTCGGCCGGCAGTTGCCTGCCGGCTCTAGCGACGCTACCCGGAAGGATCGGCGGGCTACCTCATCTCTTCCCTATTCGGTCTTGCTCCAGGTGGGGTTTACCTAGCCAGTCAGTCGCCTGACTGCTGGTGCGCTCTTACCGCACCGTTCCATCCTTACCCGGCATAGCCGGGCGGTCTACATTTCTGCGGCACTATCCCTGAGGTCGCCCTCGCTGGCCGTTAACCAGCACCCTGCCCTGTGGAGCTCGGACTTTCCTCGAAGGCCCTGCGGCCTTCGCGATCATCTTTCGTACTCACTGATCTTCTTCAATTGTCTGGATTAATAATATACCACGAACGCCCGTCGCCGTCAAGGCCGGGAGCCAGCGCGATATTTTACGCCATGGCGGCGCGCAGGGCGGCTACCTTGGCCGGGATGTCGTCCGCGCCGACGATCTCGGACACGATGGCGATCATCCCCGCGCCCCGGCGGCGCACCTCGGCGATATTGCCCTCCTTCACGCCGCCGATGGCGACGTACGGGAGGCTGATGTTGGCGGCCACGTACTCCAGCAGGGCGAGCCCCACCGGGGCAGCGGCGTCCGTTTTCGTGCCGGTAGCAAATACCGGGCCGACGCCGATATAGTCGATCACGCCGGCCAGCTTCTCGGCCTCCCCGGCCTGTTCCCGCGCGTGAGTCGACAAGCCGACGACCATATCGGGGCCGACGAGCTCGCGCACCTTCACGGGCGGCAGGTCGTCCTGGCCGATGTGGACGCCGTCGGCCCCGACCGCCATCGCCAGCGCCACATGGTCGTTAACGATGAAGGTCGCCCCCGCACCCGCCGTCAAATCGCGGATAACGCGACATTCCTCGTACATCGCGCGGTCCGGTTTGCTCTTCTCGCGGTACTGGATCACCCTGATGCCGGCGGCCAGCAGCAGCCGAACCACTTCCATGCTACTTCGCCCGCGAGACAGCGCATCGTCCGTAATGCCGTAAATTCCGCCGGCGAGAAAATTCTCCATCCCTTTACGTTGATTCATCGCTTCCGCCTCCCTTCGCGTCCCACGCGGGACGCCCTGCAAACACGAATATTTTACCGCGTAATGAGAAAACCGTCAAACCTTACCCGCGCGGCTGCCCTTGTTACTCGACCAAAAGAATACGGCCGCAATTGTCGCAGTAAAGCGTCTTATCGTCCCCCTTTGCCAACTGCCCGGTCGGGATGCTCCGCCGGCAGCCGCCGCAAACGCCGCCTGCCACTTTCGCCACCGGCTGGGGCAGCTTGCGGGCGAGTTCGCGGAACTGGCGGAGCAGGGCAGGGTCGACCCTATCGGCCAGCGCCCGGCAGCGCTCCTCCAGGCCGGCCAATTCGGCGTCGCTGCGGGCCGCCTCGTGGGTAACGTGCTGCTGTCTTTCGGCGTGGAGACGCTTTTTGGCCTGCAACGCGGCCTCGTCGCCGACGATCTTGGCGGCCAGCAGCTCGCATTCCTCGATGCCGGCAACCGCATCGTTCTCCCGCCGGCCGATATCGTTGCGGAGAGCTTCGCACCGCGTGCGGACTTGTTCGATCTCCTTGATGTTGGTTATCTCGCCGCGGTACAGCTTCTTCTCCAGCTCCTCACAGTGTCTGGCGAGCGCGGTCAGTTCGGCCTCGCGGACGGCGCACGTCTTCTCCAGGCCGGCCAGCTTCTCCCGGTCGGCGGCCATCGTCTGCGACAACAGCCTGATATCCTGCCACAGCAGGCGCACCTCGTCGACGCTGATATTCTCCTTGCGGCCGGCCGCCTCGCGTTTCTGCCGCTCCAGCACCTGCAACTCGCTGAGCATGGCTAGCTGGTCTTTCATCGATAACCCTCCTCTTGCTGCTGGCATAGAAAGAGACAGGCCTTGTTCGCCTGTCTCACCAAACGCGGAATACATCGCGGGAAAAGTTTTCGGTCCTTATGGCTACATCCCAGCCGTTTTGGGCGGCGCACGCCTCTAGATGGGCGGCTAAAGCCGCGACGACCGGGCGCTCGGTCGCGAAATGGCCGGCATCGACCATTGTCAGGCCGACGGCCGCCGCTTCCAGCGCCTCGTGATACTTGACGTCCCCGGTAACCAGGACATCGGCCCCGGCCCCGGACGCTGCCGCCAGCAAACTGGCGCCGCTGCCGCCGCACACCGCCACAGTCCCGACCATACGGTCGGCCGGGCCAGCGACTCTGACCTGCTCGACGCCAAGCGCTTCTTTGAGCCGGCGGATGAAGACCGCGAAAGGTTCGGGGGCGTCAAGTCGGCCCACACGCCCCAGACCGAAAGGCCGACCGGGATTGGTAAGCGCGTATAGATCGTAGGCCGCCTCCTCGTAGGGGTGAGCCTTGAGCATAGCGTTGACGACCGCGTCGGCGACGCCCTCGGGCATTATCGTTTCCAGCCGGTGCTCGGCGGCGTATTCCAGTTTGCCCTGCTCGCCGATAAACGGCCTGGCGCCGTCCAGGGGCAGGAAGGTGCCCGTGCCGGCCGTCTGGAATGTGCAGTGGCTGTAATTGCCGATATGGCCGGCGCCGGCGGCAGTTATGGCCCCGCGCACCGCCTCCACGTGGTCCTCCGGCACGAACACCGCCAGCTTGAGCAGCCGATCGCGGCCCTCGACCGCCAGCGGCCACAGCTCCGCAAGGCCGAGCTTAGCGGCCAAACAATCGTTCACGCCGCCCTCGGCCGCGTCGAGGTTGGTATGGGCGGCGTACACGGCGACACCGGCCGCCAGCAGCGCGGCCAGCGTCCTGCCCTGGGGCGTGTCGGTACGGACGGCGGACAGGTTTTTGAAAATCAGCGGATGGTGGGCGACGATCAGGTCGACCCCATCGGCCGCCGCCCGCTCCGCCACCTCCGGCGTCACGTCAAGCGCCACCAGCAGCGAGGCTACCTCCTGCTCGGGGCTGCCGACCAGCAGGCCGACATTGTCCCAGCCGGCCGCCAGCTCGCGCGGCGCCAGCCGTTCCAGCGCCGCCATAATCGTCCGGCACTTCACAGGCATGCGTATTTATCCTCCAATTGGGCGATTTTCGCCAGATACTCCCGGTACTTGAGGGAAGACACCGCCTGCGGACTGGCGGCCATCTCCGCCGCCACCCGCCTCGCCTGCGCCAGCAGCGCCGCCACATGGGTCCCGAGCAGCGGATGCCGCCTGCCCCACAGCAGCGGGCCGATATCGTACAGAATTTCCTCGTATTCCTCCGCCGCTCCGGGCGCGGCGGCGATGACCTCGTAAAGGCGGCCGTCCTCTTCGACGAGGGCCTCGGCCACGATATGCCAGCCCGACGCTGCCAACCAGCGGCGGACGACGCCCCCGCCCAGCATCGGCTGAAGGACGAGGCACGACAGCGACGCCGTAACCTCCGGACAGGCATCCAGTATCTCCACAATCGTCGGGCCGCCCATGCCGGCGATGACAGCCGTGTCCACCTCGCCGGGGGCCAGTACCGCCAGCCCATCGCCGAAACGGAGATCGATCCGGTCGGTCAGGCCGACCCTGTCCAGCGCCTCGCCGGCCGCCCGGAACGGGCCCTGGTTTACCTCGCCGGCCACTGCGGACGGCACAATGCCTTCGCTAACTAAATAAACGGGCAGATAAGCGTGATCGGTGCCGATGTCCGCCAGGCGGCTGCCCGGCGGCACCAGGGCCGCTATCGTCGCCAGGCGCTTGCTGAGTTTCACGCCTCCCCCTCCTTCGAAACATTTTCAGGGCCGTCCGCCCACTGAGGTGCCGGGCTGCCTTCCTAATATTATTTCGTGCCGGTGGGGAAAAATTCCTCCCCCCAGCCCGGCAGGGCAAACCGTTCGATCGGCGTGTAGACCCGCCGGCGGTCGATCTCCTCGCTGAGGATAAGGGCAAATTCGCGCACTGTGAAAGGCGTGCCGTCGACCTGGTAAGCGCCCCAGGGCGGCGCGCCCGGCAGGGGCACGACATCCTGGGCGAGGGTGATGTGCGGACGCCACGCCCGCTGCTCCGGCGGGAACCCGCACCCGGCCAGAGCCTGCTCAACCCTGCCCTGCAGCGCCGCGAGCGCCGCCGTATCGCCGCCCACATCCACCCACACCGTCCGCACCGGCACGCCGCCGCCGAACTGGCCCAGACGGCCGAGGCCGATGGCGAACGGACCGCCGGCCGAAGCAGCCGCGGCCAGTTGCCGTCCGAGCAGCGGCACATCGGCCGTCGGCACCTCGCCGAGAAACTTCAGCGTAATGTGGAAATTCTCGCGGCGCTTGAACCGTCCCCGTTGGCTGCTGCCGCGCAGCTTCGCCTGGACGGCCTCCAGGGCGGCGATGATTTCTTCCGGGAACTCGATGCCGACGAACAGGCGCATGGTTCTCCTCCAATGCTTTAATGCTTACTTGTTTGACGCATGGCAATGTTTTTCCTATTATTCCCGTAAATTAAAAAGCGCAGCATTGCTGCTGCGCCTTTCCCCTTTGTGGTGACCCGTAGGGGATTCGAACCCCTGATACCGCCGTGAAAGGGCGGTGTCTTAACCGCTTGACCAACGGGCCGGATAATAGTAAGATTGGTGGGCCCACCTGGGATCGAACCAGGGACCGGCCGGTTATGAGCCGGCTGCTCTACCGCTGAGCTATAGGCCCCGAAAGATATATAAAACAGGTTTTCCGAAGAAGACCTGTCTTAGCAATCGAAAGTGGCTCCTCGAGTAGGACTCGAACCTACAACCCCGCGGTTAACAGCCGCGTGCTCTACCATTGAGCTATCGAGGAATGTGCACTGACAAAATATATTATAAGACAGGGCACCCCAGCCGTCAAGGCTTTAGGGACAATCTATTTTAGTAATTAATGGGGGGCGGCCATAAAGCCGCCCCCCTGCTTGATCCTACTCCAGAAAATCCTTCAGTTTCTTGCTGCGGCTCGGGTGGCGCAGCTTGCGGAGCGCCTTGGCCTCTATCTGGCGGATGCGCTCGCGGGTGACGCCGAAATGCTGGCCCACTTCTTCCAGCGTCCGCGCCCGCCCGTCGTCCAGGCCGAAACGCAGTCTGAGCACCTTTTCCTCCCTGGGCGTGAGCGTCTCCAGCACTTCCTCGAGTTGCTCCTTGAGAAGCATGAAGGAAGCTGCCTCGGCCGGCGCCGGCGCGTCCTGGTCCTCGATAAAATCGCCGAGATGCGAATCTTCCTCTTCGCCGATGGGGGTTTCGAGTGACACGGGTTCCTGGGCGATCTTCATGATCTCCCGTACCCGCTCGACGCTGACATCCATCTCCTTGGCGATCTCCTCCGGGGCCGGCTCGCGTCCCAGCTCCTGCAGGAGCTGGCGGGACACGCGGATCAGCTTGTTGATCGTCTCCACCATATGCACCGGGATGCGGATGGTGCGGGCCTGGTCGGCGATAGCCCGGGTGATGGCCTGGCGAATCCACCAGGTCGCGTAGGTGCTGAACTTGAACCCCTTGTTGTAGTCGAATTTCTCGACAGCCTTGATAAGGCCGAGGTTGCCCTCCTGGATGAGATCCAGGAACAGCATCCCCCTGCCGACATAGCGTTTTGCTATGCTGACAACCAGACGCAGGTTGGCTTCCGCCAAGCGGCGCTTGGCCTCCTCGTCGCCCGCTCCCATACGCTTGGCAAGCTCGATTTCCTCGTCCGCCGACAGCAGCGGCACCCGGCCGATCTCCTTGAGGTACATCCGGACCGGGTCGTCGATGCTGACCCCTTCCGGAATGGTAAGATCAATGTCCACCTCTTCCGGCGTCTCGGAGATATCGGCGTCATCCAGGGCTTCAACATCGGGGACCTCGTCAACTATCTCGATCCCTTTGTTGGAAAAGACCTCATACATATCGTCGATTTCGTCGGGAGTGAGGTCCTCATTCTGGAGAGTATCCATGATTTCTGCATAAGTCAGCATGCCGCCGCGTTTCTTGCCCTTGTGCAGCAACTCATTGACATGTTCTGCTTGTATGTTCTTCTTCTCGCTCATTCTACTCCCCTCCTCCCTTGGCATTCCCCGGATAAGGCTATGCGTGTGTCATGAATGGTGCAATTTGCTAATTTCATCTTTTATTCGCTGACTTTCGGCTAATTCCTGCCGATAGTTGCTTTCGTCCCCCAAACGTAGAAATTCCTCGGCCCGCAGACTATGAACCATGATCAGGGGCTCCAGGCGGGCTACCCTTATGATCCTGATACAATCGTCGACAACGCGGGAAATGTCGCTGAGCTGTATCTCCATTACCATAATATTCGACAACTCGGTGGCTGCCGCCTCCGGCAGACTGATGACCAGGCTGTCGGCGGCGGGACTTTTTCCCATATTATACGCAGTAAACAACGAATTGATTATCGTTTTCCTCTCTCCGCCCTGAATATCTTCGCTATTCAGCTCCGCCTGAACGTAAGGTATGACGGAACCGTCCTCCAGCATCAGGCGGATGAGCTGCCGCTCGGCCGCCACCGTCTTCGGCGCCAGTTTCTGCGACAGGCTGAACACGTTACTATTCTGCCCGCGGTTGGCAGCTTTATCCTTTTGCTGAATCTTGCGTATCTCCCGCCGGATATCATCCTCGTGGATGCCGAGCTTCTGGGACAGCATCCTGATATGCTCGTTGACTTCCGCCAGATCGGGAGCCTCGGCCAGCGCAGGGAGGGCCTGGGCGAGAACGCCCATCTTGCCTGAGGCGTCGGAGTAGTCGTTCGCCTGCAGCGCCTGGCTGACCTGATAAGCGAGCAGCGCGGGCGCCTGGTCCATAAGGGCGCGGAAGGCGTCGGCGCCGTGCTTTCTGATAAACTCGTCAGGATCCTTGCCGTCCGGCAGAACGATGACCCTCACTGCGAGCCCCAGCGCCCGCACAGTCGCCAGCGCCCGTAGTGTGGCGTTCTGGCCGGCGGCGTCGCTGTCATAAGCGAAATAAATCTCGCTGGCGTTGCGCGCCAGTTGCCGCGCCTGCTCGGACGTGAACGACGTGCCGAGCGACGCGACGGCGTTCTTGATGCCGCTGGCATGGAGCGCGATCAGATCCATGTACCCCTCGACGACAATCGCCCTGCCGGCCTGCTTAATGGCCTGATAGGCGAGGTCAAAACCGTACAGGACGTAGCGCTTGTTAAAGACAGGCGTCTCGGACGTGTTGAGATATTTGGGCTGGCTGCCGTCCATAACCCGGCCGCCGAAGCCGATCACCCGGCCCCGCGCGTCGGCGATCGGAAACATGATCCGGTCGCGGAAACGGTCGTAAACGCCGTCGCCGCCCGTCCGCGTCACCGCCAGGCCGGCCTTCGCCAGCGTTTCGGCGGTAAAACCGCGGCCGGTCAGAGCGACCGTCAACTTATCCCACGCCTTGGGGGCAAAGCCCAGCCGGAAAGCGGCGATCATCTCATCGTCTATCCCCCGGGCCTTGAGATATTCCCTGGCCGCCTTGCCATAACCGGTATTGGTGAGACAGGAATGGAAAAAATCGCTCGCCGTGGCGTTGGCCTTCAGCAGGCCGGCCATCTCCCGCTCCACCTGCCGCTCGTGCTCGGTCTTTTCCTTCTCCGGCACAGGCACGTTCATCTTCGCCGCCAATTTCTTGACCGCTTCCATGAAAGTCAGGTTCTCCAGCTTCATAATGAAGTTGAAAACATTGCCGCCCGTCTGGCACCCGAAGCAATAAAAAAAACCTTTGTCGGGCGTCACGGAAAAGGACGGTGTTTTTTCATGGTGGAACGGGCAGCAGCCCCAGTAGTTCTTCCCCCGTTTTTTCAGCGGTACGTATTCGGAGATGACACCGACTATATCGCTCTGGGAGCGCAGCCTGTCGATAAAATCGTCGAAAACAGCATCTTTCATATAACCTCACCTTAGCGCCCATGAACAATATAGTGATCGTGACCAGGCTGATGCGGAGACCTATAATCTTTTTGCATTATTACTATTCAAGGCAAAGGAGAAATATCCTCTTTTCCCCCTTGACAAAGGCAAGATATTTTGCTAAGCAAAAAAAGACCGGAGCCTAAGCTCCGTTACACTGCCGATATATCAACGGCCGTCCTTCTTGCCCGGCGACGCCATAATCACCGAATCCGCGATCAACTGGCTGCCCGGCCAGGGCACATGGCGGAAAATCTCGTCCTTAGACGTTTCGTCGCGGTAAGTCTTGTCGCTGAGCATCTTGCGATAGTGGATGTACGCCCCCCGGCGGCCGCACTCCGGACAGAAGGTGTTGTCGGCCCGGTGGCGGTTGGCCTTCCAGGAAAACAGGTTGAAGTGCAGGCCACAGTGCTGGCAGATGAACCCGTTGACAAAAACCCCTTCCCGCTGGCTCTCGCTTATCCCGGCGGGCGGATTCTTAAGCACGGTCGTCTGCTCGGACTGGTCGCGCTGATCATCGGTTTTCATCTTTTTCTTCCTCCTTTTTTATGTCCCCGGAATCTTCTTTGCCAGTCGTTCGCAATCGGCCACCAACCCGGGCAGCACGTTGGCGATAAAATACCGGACGCTGACCAGGTGGCTCTCTTTCAGTTTCTTGAGGATGGCGTGGTACTTTTCCTCGAATAGCCCGATATTGTTAAGCTTGACCTCGAAGATGCACTCCATCAGCGCGTCGATATTGTCGGCGGCCCGCAGGATCTGACCCTCCAGGCTGTCATCCTTGCCGTCGAACAGCAGGTCGCGGTACAGCGTACGGTAAGGCTGCTCCATCTCGGCGAAAAGAGTCTCCTCCGCCAGTTCTTTCTCGATAATCGTGAGGGCGGCCGAAAGCTCGGGATTCTTGTATTTCGTCGTGCTGAGAATATCGCCGGTTATCGACTCGATGACATCGTGATTGATGAGCTTGCGGAACAGCCGGCCCCAGTCGACCGTGCCGCCGTTCTCCTCCTCGATCAGCGCCAGCATCTGACCGATCTGGGCGACGAGGAAGGAATGCTCGCTCACCGTCGTCCGCTGATGCATGAATTCGGTCGCCCACCGGCCCATATTGTTGAGCTTGCGCACAAAGACGAGGTAATTATGAAGCCCCACGGCCTAACCCCCCATTCGATTCCCGGCGATAAAAGTTTATTGTACCGCTATCAAACAACGCAGGGCGCTTACATATATTTACAATATCATTTTTGGAGCGCCACTGCTATAATTTTATATAGAAAGGCGGGTTAACAATGAAACAAAAAACACTGCTCGTCACCCTCCTGGCCCTTTTCCTGCTCACCGGCATAGCCTGCGCCGCTCCGGCGAAACCGGTCATCAAAGCCGATAAAACCTATTTCGACATAAACACGGGCCTTTATGTCCTCAAGGGCAACGTCTACATAGAAGTCAAGGACCGGATCATCACCGCCGGCATGGCCAGGGTCAGCGTGGCCTCGCTTGAGGTCTGGGGCACCGGAGGCATAACCGTCACCCAGGGAGACATCTGCTTCACCGGCAACGACGTCTACGTATTCGGCATGCAGGACCGGGCCAAGATCGACGGCGGCGTCACCTTCAAACGCACCGGCCTGTCCATAACCGCCGACCGGGTCGATTTCAACTGGAACAGCAAACTCGGCGTTTTCAGCGGCAACGTGAGAGTAACCCAGAACGACACCACCTGGACCGCCGATAGAGTGACCTACAACGTCGAAACCAACGAAATCGTCCGGCCAACCATCCCAATAGCGGGGTGAGCCGGCGAATAAAACCGGATTATATAAACCCCCGGCCGACGCCGGGGGTTTTTCGCTGCCTATTTCCGGCCCCCGGTCTTAAAACAGCATAACCCCCAGGATATGGCCGGCGGGGATGCTGCCGATAAAGCGGCTGTCGCTGGAATTGTTGCGGTTGTCGCCCATCACGAAAACATGTCCTGCCGGCACCGTCACCTTGCCGGGCGAAGAATAGCGCATCGGCTCCTTGACGTAAGCTTCGGTCAGCGGCTTTCCGTTGCGGTAAACCTTGCCGTCCCCGAATTCAAGCACATCGCCCGGCAGGCCGATCACCCGCTTCACCCAGATATGGTTGGCGGGGACGCCGCCCTTGACGAGCGTCACCACGTTGCTCACCGGCTCGGCCAGATCGTCGGCGAACCTGCGGGTGCGGTCGACACGGCTGTCGATAACCACGATATCGCCGTAACCGGGCAGCTTGCCCAAAGTATGGGCCACCTTGGAAAGATAGATCCGCTGGCCCTCGTGGAAGGTCGGCTCCATCGACTGCCCCATTACCTTGGTCGGCTGAAAAGCGAAAATATTGATAACCAAAGCGATGGCGGCCGCGAGGACGAAAGCTTGCAGCCATTCGCCAGTTTCACGCACGATACTCATTATGACCTCCCTTGGGGCCGCCTTTCTGGACGATTTCCAGGATCTTGTTGGCCGTCTCTTCGATAGCCTTGTTGGAAACGTCGATAATCGGGCATTGCAGCTTGCGCATCAGGCTTTTGGCGTGCTCAAGCTCTTCGGTGATACGGTCGATATTGGCATAGCTGGCATCCGAGCCCAGGCCCATCGTCCGCAGGCGTTCGGCGCGGATCTCGTTGAGCTTGTAAGGGTTGATCACCAACCCCACGATGCGGTGGGCAGGCACCTGAAAAAGCTCCTGCGGCGGCGGCACCTCCGGCACCAGCGGCACATTGGCCACCTTGACCCGCTTGTGCGCCAGGTACATGCTCAGCGGCGTCTTGGAGGTCCGGGACACACCGATGAGGATTATATCCGCCTTGGGTATACCCCAGGGATTCTTGCCGTCGTCGTACTTGACGGCGAACTCCACCGCCTCCACCCGCCGGAAGTACTCCTGGTCGAGCTTATGCATCAGACCGGGCTTCAGTTTGGGCGTAAGCGAAGTCGCCTGCTGGACCGCCTGGATCATCGGCCCCATTATATCGATGGTATGGACGCCGTGCGCCTTCGCCAGCTCCACCACCGCCGCCCGCAGCTGGGGCGACACCAGTGTATGGCAGACGACGCTCCCTGTGGCGGCCGCAGCCTCGAGCACCTCCTCGATCTGGCTCACGGAATTAATATAGGGCACGCGGACGATATCGAACAGGCCAAGGTCGAACTGGCTGGCAGTAGCGCGGGCCACCAGCTCGGCCGTTTCGCCTATGGAATCCGAGAGTGCGTAGATTATCTCTCGTTGCATCGGTCTCCCCCTTTTTCAAAGCAGGCCGTTGATAAGCCCCATCTGCGGTGTTGCACCTGCGGGCGCTTGCTAGCGTACGTTCGAGTACGCGGCCGGACGCCTGCGCCATCCATGGCGCGTCCGGCACTAGGCCCGTCCGGGGCCGTCGTCGGGCGCGTCCTCGGTGCGCCTTGCATCTGGGGCTTCTGAACGGCCTGGCACATTTCAAGAAATTACCGTTCGTTTGGGAGACAAAAAGAAGCCCCCGAGTTATTATACCTTGTATCCTCGGGGGCGTGCAAGCGGTGCTATGCGGCAACTATCTTACTGAGATCGGCGAATTTGGCGGTCAGCGCGGTGATGCCCTTCAGCAGGGCGAGCCGGTTGTTGCGGACAGCCGCATCGTCGACCATGACCATCACCTGGGTGAAGAAGGCGTCGATGGGGTCGGTCAACCCGGCCATCACCTTCAGCACGCCGGCGTAATCCCTGGCGACGGTCAGCGCGGCGATCTCCTTGCGGGCGCCCTCCAGGGCGGCGTACAGCTCCTTCTCGCCGTCGCTGGCGAACAGGGCCGGATCGATAGCGCCCTCGCCCGCGTTCTTGGCCAGGTTGCCGGCCCGAGTAAGCGCCTGAACGGCCCGTTGCATGGCCTCTGTCGCGCCGCCCTCGGCGAGGGCTTTGGCCCGCAGCCAGGCGTCGTACACGTCATCGGTGTCGGTTGCCAGCACGGCGTCGACCATATCGTAGCGCACGCCTTCGTCAGCCAGCACGTTTTTCAGGCGCAGCCGGAAAAACTCGGCGATATCCGCGCTCAGCTTGGCGCGGCGTTCCTCGCCGGCGATAGCGAGCAGGTCCATGGCGGCGGCGGCCAGCTCCTTCAGCGAAACGTGGTAGCGGGCGCCGACCAGGATATTCACGATGCCCAGAGCCTGGCGGCGTAGGGCGTACGGGTCCTGGGAGCCGGTGGGGATGAGGCCGCGGCTGAACGTGGACACGATATTGTCCAGTTTGTCGGCGATGCTGACCATGCGGCCGGCCGGCGTCGCGGGGAGAGCATCCCCGGCGAACCGCGGCAGATAATGCTCGAACACCGCCTCGGCCACCGCCGGCTCCTCGCCGTTCAGTTTTGCGTACTCGCGGCCCATCACGCCCTGCAGTTCGGTAAACTCGCACACCATACCGGTGACAAGGTCGGCTTTGGCAAGATGGGCGCCGCGCTCGATCCTGGGCAGCTCCGCCTTCGGCAGGCCGGCCGCCTTGGCGATCCCGGCCGCCAGCTTCTGAAGGCGCACCGTCTTATCGTACATCGTTCCCAGGCCTTCCTGGAAAACGATCGTTTTGAGTTTTTCCACCCGGTCGGCCAGCGCCACCTTCTTATCCTCTTCGAAGAAGAAACGCGCGTCGGCCAGACGGGCTTTCAGCACCCGCTCGTTGCCGTGGCGGACGATGTCGATATGGTCCTGGCCGCCGTTGCGGACGGTGATGAACACCGGCAGCAGTCGGCCGTCGGCCGAGAAAACCGGGAAATAACGCTGATGCTCGCGCATCGGCGTGATGACCGCCTCAGCCGGCAGGGCGAGGTACTTCTCCTCGAACCGCCCGCACAGCGCGGTCGGATACTCCACCAGATAGGTAACCTCCTCCAGGAGATCCTCATCGATGACAGCCGTCCCGCCCTGCTGCACGGCAAGCTTCTCGACCTGTTCGCGGATTACCTGGCGGCGGAGATTCTGGTCTACCATGACGTGATTGTCTGTCATCTTGACGAAATACTCGTCGACCGACGCCACCTTGACCGGACCCTTGCTCAGGAAGCGATGGCCGTGGCTGACATTGCCGGCGGTCACCTCGGCGAGGGTGAAGGGAACGATGTCGCGGCCGAAGAGAGCCACCAGCCAACGGACAGGGCGCGCAAACCTGATGTCGAGATCGCCCCAGCGCATGCTCTTGGGGAAGTTGATCGCGGTGACGATCTCCGGCAGCAGCTCCGGCAAAATGCCGGCGACCGGCTGGCCGGCCTCGTGGACGACGGCGAACACATACCCGTCTTTGACGACGAGGTCCTTAACATCCACGCCCTGGCCGCGGGCGAAACCCTGGGCCGCCTTGGTCGGCGCGCCGCTGTCGTCGAAAGCGATCTTCACGGCCGGGCCTTTATTCTCGCTATTGCGATCGGCCTGCTGCTCGGCCATCCCCCGCACCACCAGCACCAGGCGGCGGGGCGTGCCGAAAGTCTGCACCTCGCCGCACGCGATGCGGCGCTCGGCGAGCTTGGTCTTGGCTATATCGGCCAGCTGGGCGAGCACGGCCGGCATAAACTTGGCAGGGATCTCTTCGCTGCCGATCTCCAGGAGCAAATCCTTGGCCATGTTATTTCCCCCCTTTCAGAAGCGGGTAGCCTAGTTTCTCGCGCTGCTCCAGGTACCCCTGGGCGCACAGGCGGGCCAGATTGCGGACCCGGCCGATAAAGGCCGTACGCTCGCTGACGCTGATCGCGCCGCGGGCGTCCAGCAGATTGAAGGCGTGGGAGCACTTCAGCACATAATCGTACGCCGGCAGAACGTAGCCGAGGTCGACAATGCGGATGGCTTCCTTCTCGTACATATCGAACAGCGTAAACAGCATGGACGCATCGGAAAGCTCGAAATTATAAGTCGACTGCTCCACCTCGTTGCGGTGGAAAACGTCGCCGTAAGTGATGCCAGCCACCCACTCGATGTCGAACACGTTCTCCTTGCCCTGGATATACATCGCCAGGCGTTCGAGGCCGTAGGTGATCTCGACCGACACCGGCTTGACGTCGATGCTGCCCACCTGCTGGAAATAGGTGAACTGGGTGATCTCCATGCCGTCCAGCCACACTTCCCAGCCCAGACCCCAGGCGCCGAGGGTCGGCGACTCCCAGTTATCCTCCACGAAGCGGATATCGTGCTTGTCGGGGTCGACGCCCAGCTTGGCCAGACTCGCCAGGTATAGATCCTGGATGTTGGCCGGCGAGGGCTTCATGATAACCTGATACTGATGGTGCTGGAACAGGCGGTTGGGATTGTCGCCGTAGCGGCCGTCGGCCGGACGGCGGGAAGGCTCCACATAGGCCACGTTCCACGGCTCGGGGCCGAGGGCGCGCAGGAAGGTGGCCGGATTCATCGTGCCGGCGCCCTTCTCCACGTCGTAAGGCTGCTGGATGATGCACTTCTGCTCAGCCCAGAAGTTCTCCAAGGTCAGGATTATTTCCTGAAAAGTCACTGTCATCGCCTCCTGAAAATCAAATAAAAACTCCCGTCCCGTAACATATCGTTACAGGGACGGGAGCTTGCTTCCCGCGGTTCCACCCTGATTGGCCTTTGGCCCGCCTTAATTGATAGCGGGTTTTACTCTTCCTTACGGAATTTCCTCCCGCGGCTCAAGAACGCCTTCGCCCGCCTGTACCGGGCTTGCACTGTCCCCGGTTCGCTTCTTTCGCGGGCTACTATTTTCCGTCATCGCCACCTGTCTTAATAATATAGCAAATTTGCCCTGAACTGTCAACTTATAAACTGCCGCGCGGCCTATCCCTGTCGTCGGCCGGCCGCACCTCGGTCTCCTCGCTGACGCCACCCTCCCGAACAACCTCGATGGTGCAGCGCTTGAAGACAGCCACCAGCACGCCTAAAGCCGCCAACTGCGGCAGAAACACCGCGCTGATCGCCCCCAGCGTCACGGGTATCTCCACCAGCGTCTTGCCGTCCTGCTTGACGCGGATCTTGGTCACGTTGCCCTGATGAATGAGCTCCTTGACCTTGTCCACCACCTCGCCGGACTTCACCGAAAACTCCTCTGTCCAGCCACCCGGCTTCTTGGCCTCAAGATCAACCAGCGCATCGAGAACGTTGCCGCCGGCGCGCTCCAGCGCGTCCTTCGCCTCCCGGTAAGTAACGCCGGTGCGTTCGCGGATTGTATCGATCTTTTCGAGGGTAATATCTTCCATCGTTTTCCCTCCTGCTGCCGTTTCGTCTATTGTCCCCGGCTGTCGCCGGTTTTATCCCGCGCCAGCGTTGCGATGAAAGCCAGCGACCTGAGGGGCTTGTCCAGTCGCCAGGTGAGGAACTCGCCCAACAGCCGCTCGGTCTCCATGAGGACGGCGCCGATCACCGAGAAATGCCCCGGATTGGCCAAATCCAGCTCGAGCATCCGGGCCAGGAAATCCCTGCCCTCAACGCCGAACGGAGTCATATGGGGCTCGGCGCAGGCGGCGCACACCCCGCCGCCGGCCGCGGCGTCGAAACGGGCCGGGCACAGAAGCTCCTGGCCACAGATTACACAGTGCTCGTACTCCGGTCGGAATCCGGCCATCGCCAGCAGCTGCAGCGCGGCCGCCAGGGAAGCGACCCGGACATTGCGGCTCGCCAGCAGGGCGAAAGCGGCCAGCAGCAAGTCGAACGCCGCCGGCTCCGGCTCGCGCTCCGGCCACAGCTCGGCCACCAGTTCGGCCAGCAATGTCGCGTACGCCATTTTGTCAAGGTCCTCGCGCAATTCGCGGAACGACCGCCTGATAGCGCACTGTTTGAGCGCCTCGATATTCCTCCCCGTCGCCAGCGCCAGATCGACATGGGCGAAGGGCTGGACGCAGCCGGCCAGCTCGTTGCGCGGCCGGCGGGCCCCGTAGGCCAAAGCCGAAAGCTTGCCGTGTTCGCGCGAAAATAAAGTCACCATCCGGCTGGTGGCGTCATAGTCCCGCACCGCCAGCAGGATGGCCTCGCAATTGTAAGCGCCCATGCCGGTACTAATCCCGGCCGGTCCGGACGGAATCCGCCGGATGATCGCTGCAATGCCGGTAGAGCAGATACGCCCTGATATCACCGGTACTGAGGAAAATTTCCCACATCAGTTCCCTTAGCAATACGCGCACATCCCTTCGGTGTTTTGCGCAGCGGGAGTTTCGCCGGCTATGGCAGGCCGTTCCTGCCGTCGTCCTCCCCGGGGTCCTCGTCGCCGGACTCTTTGAGCGGCACGGCTTTCACCCTCACAACCCGGAAGCCGTTGACCTGAAGAACGGAAAAACAGTAATCGCCGATATTCACTTCATCGCCCAGCTCGGGACGCCGGCCGAGAAGGCCGAAGATATACCCGCCGAGCGTGTCTTCCTCATGATCCTCGAGACGGATGTTGAGCAGTTCGGAAACGTCGTCGAGCAGCACCCGGCCGTCGAACTCGTAGCTGCCGCCTGTAAGGCGCTGGATTTCCGCCTCGCCGACCACATCGTGCTCGTCCTGGATATCGCCGACGATCTCCTCCAGCACATCCTGCAGAGCCACCAGGCCCGCCGTGCCGCCGTACTCGTCGGCCACCACCGCCATATGGATGCGTTTGCGGCGCATCGCCTGCAGCAGTCTGGCCACCGACATACCCTCCGGGACGACGAGAATCTCGCGCATGACGGTGCGCAGATCCTTATTGCCCGGTCCGCACATATCCAGATCCATCAGATCGCGGATATGCACCATGCCGACGACGTGATCCTTGTCCTCTACGCACAGGGGATACCTGGTGTGGCCGGTTTCCTTCACCACCCGCATATTCTCCGCGAACGGGTCGTCAGTGAACAGGCACACCATATCCTGGCGCGGCACCATGACCTCCCTCGCCAGGCGATCGGCGAAATCGAAGACATTGTCGATCAGTTCGCTCTCCATCTGGTCAAGCACGCCGCCGCGGTGGCTGGCGTTGACGATCATCCGCAGCTCTTCCTCGGAATGGGCCACCTCGGCCTCGGTGGCCGGTTTGAAACCCATCATTGCCAGAACGGCCCAGGCCACTTTGTTGAATAACGCAATAATGGGATAGCCCAATTTGCTGAAGATATAAAGCGGCCAGGCAACCAGCAACGTCATCTTTTCGGCTCGTTGTATAGCCATGGACTTCGGTATCAGTTCACCGAGAACGATGTGCAAAGAAGTAATGATAGCAAAACCGACGGCCACACTGACAGTATGGACCAACCATGTTGCTCCGGGAAAAAGCTTGTAAACCAGCGGCGCGATCAGCGAGGCGACGGCCGGTTCGCCCAGCCAGCCAAGCCCCAGCGAGGCCAGCGTTATGCCGAGCTGGGTGGCGCTCAGATACGCATCAAGCGACGATACGATCTGCAGGGCAAGTTTAGCGTTGCCCGCTCCCCGTGCGCTGAGCTCCTCCAAGCGTGTTTTGCGAACCTTCACCAGGGCGAACTCGGCGACGACGAAAAAGCCGTTCAAGAGCACAAGCAGCAAGGCGGCCGAGAGGGCAACGAAGCTATTGATAGACGAGTCGATAGCGCATCTCCCCCTAGGGTTTGGTCGCGTCGCTGCCGCGCGGCATCACGGTTCCGGCGGTCAGGATGTATTGCAGCGCGCTTTCGCTGGTCACGTCTAAGGGTATTATATCCCGCTTCGGCACAATAATATTAAAGCCGGCGGTCATGTTGAGGCTCATCGGAATGAAGACGCAGACGCTCTCCTCGCACGTATGGCGGGCAATCGGCGTCGACAGGTCGGTCATGACAAAGCCGAGCGCCTTAGCCCCGGGATACGGGAACGGCACCAGCACCGCCTGCTTGAACATGTTTTGAGATTCGAACACAGCAGTCGACAACTGCTTGACGCTGTTGTAGATAAACTTGAGAAAGGGGATCTTCGACAGCATCCGTTCCCCCAGGTCGATGACCCGGCGCATGATCCAGTGGGAAGACAGCCACCCCACCACCAAGATGATCGCGACGACGGCGATCAGGCCGAAGCCGGGGAACTTAACCGGCAGATGACGCCCGAGAATCTTTTCGGTAAACTCGAGTATCTGAACGACGACGAAAAAAGTAATCGCCATCGGCACGATGACAATCAGACCGTTGATAAAGTATTTGGACAGGTTTTTCATAATTCACCCCTTGAACCAATCATAACATTGGCAATTACTGCGGTCAATAAATATCGGCCGTTGATAAAGCCCCATCTGCTTCGTTGCTCCTCAGAGCGCTTGCTTGCGTACGTGTCGAGTACGCGGCGCGGCGCGCTCTTCCGGTGCGCCTTGCATCTGATGCTTTCTGAACGGCCTTCGACAGAGCAAACGAAAAAGGGCCGCCCCCCGGCAGCCCAGCCTATCAGCTGAATTTCAGCATATTTTTCTTGCGCGGCGGTATCACCGCATCAATCACATCGTCGACGGTGATGATGCCCACCAGTTTATTGTCGCTGTCCGTCACCGGCACCGCCAGCAGGTCGTACTTGCGGATGATGCTGATGGCATCGTCGGTCGGCGCCTCGTCGCCCACGGTGATGATGCGGGTCCGCATGATGTCGGCCAGTTTTGTATCGGGCCTGGCGATGATCAGCTCCCTGAGCGACAGTACGCCCGCCAAGTGCTCTTCGGCATCGACCACATAAATATAATAAATAGTCTCCGCCTCGGGGGCCAGACGCCGCAGCTCGTTGATGGTCTCGTCGGCGGTCAGGTTCTCAGGCAGCGAGATATACTCGGTCGTCATCAGGCTGCCGGCCTCGCCCTCTTCGTACTCGCGCAGCTCCTTGACCTCGGCCGCCTCCTCGTGCTCCATCAGATCGAGGAGTTCTTCCGCCGTGTCGTCCGGAAGCTCGTTGAGGACGTCGGCTGCGTCGTCGGAGGCCATCATCTCCAGGATGTCGGCCGCCCGGTCCTTGCTCATTCCCTCGATGATCGACGCCTGCATCTCCGTCTCCATCTCGGCCAGCGTCTCCGCCGCCCGCTCGTTGTCCAGCGTCTGGAAGATGGCCGACCGCTCCTGGGTGCCGAGCTCGCCGACAATCTGGGCGATATCGTACGGGTGGAGCGCGGCCAGCTTGCCCTGCGACACCGACAGCTTGATCGCCGACAGGTCGGGAGTGATGAGATCGACGTCGCCCCACGAGATGAGCTTCTCCGGCACGCTGCGGCCCAGCATACCCGCCACCCGTCGCATGGCCCTCTCCGCTCCCAGCCGGCGCACCAGGCCGCGGAAACCGATATCGACGGCCACAAGGCGGAATTCGTTGTTCACCTGGGTGATCTTGAGATCGTTGACCCGGACAACCCTGGCGCCGTCCGTGTCAACGATCTGGCGGTCGAGCAGATCGCGCCGCAGATAGAGCTCGTCGCCGGAAAAAGTCCCGGACTCAACCTCCTCGCGGACGATGTTGAGAGACACGATCTGCTTGTTAAGCATGGCGATGTGGTCGTCGCCGACAACCACCGTCTCCCAGCGGCGCTTGACCTCGACGCCGCACACCTTCGGGAAGCCGGCCTCCGGCCTTATCAGCACGTCGCCGACCCGGCCCACGCGGTTGCCGACCTTGTCGATGACGAGTTTATCGATTAATTGACTGACAAAAACCTCAGTAAACGGCTGCATGGTCTCTCCTCCCCTACCGGTGCGGCCGTTATAAGCCCCCATCTGCGTTGTTGGTCCTCCGGGCGCTTGCTAGCGTACGCCCGAGTACGCGTCGCTTCGCGTCCTCGGAGCCGCCTAGCATCTGGGGGCTTCTGAACGTCCGCTTCTATTTCATTAATTCTCTACTCATAACCGAGGGACTTCAATACTCCCTTTCTGTTGCGCCAATCCTTCTTCACCTTAACCCACAAATCCAGATACGTCTTCGACCCCAGCAGATTCTCGACGTCGATGCGGGCCAGGCGGCCGGCTTCCTTGAGCACCGCCCCGCCAGCGCCGATCACGATCCCCTTCTGCGAATCGCGCTCAACATAAATTACCGCCCGCACATAGAGATCGCCATTGTCCCGCGTCGCCACCTCTTCAATATCGACGGCAATGCTGTGCGGTATCTCCTCGCGGGTCAGCTGCAGCACCTTCTCGCGGATGAGTTCGGCGATCAGCAGCCGCTCGGGCTGGTCGGTGACCATGTCGTCGGGGTAGTACTTCGGCCCGGCGACGAGGTGCTTCTTGATCTCCCCCGTCAGGCCGTCGAGATTGGTACGGGCCAGGGCCGACACAGGCACGATGGCCGTAAAATCGCGTTTGGCCGCGTAGCGTTCGATGATCGGCAGCACCTGGGCGCGAGGCAGCTTGTCGATCTTGTTGATGACGAGGATGACCGGCGTCGACACCGCCGCCAGCCGCTCGAGGATATACTCCTCCCCAGGTCCCGGCTCCTCGGTGGCATCGGTGACAAACAGCACCGCGTCCACCTCGCGGAGCGTGTTCTCGGCCGTGCGCACCATGTATTCGCCCAACTTGTGGCGCGGCTTGTGGATGCCCGGCGTATCGATGAACAACAGCTGGGCATCTGGCAGGTTGAGGATGCAGAGGATCTTGTTGCGCGTCGTCTGCGGCTTGTCGGACATGATGGCGATTTTTTGGCCGATGAGGCTGTTGACCAGCGTGGACTTGCCCACATTCGGCCGGCCGACAACGGCGACGAACCCTGATTTGAAACCCTTGTTATCATTTATTGGCACAATCATTCCTCCGGCAAATCGGCTTTATCGAAGGCGTACGGCAGCAGCTCCGCGAGCGTCGCCGTCCGCCTCTCCCCCCTGGTATTGCACATCACGACCGTGTTTATACCGAACTCGGCCATGACCTGGCGGCAGGCGCCGCAGGGCGAGGCCGGCGAGGCCGTGTCGGCCGCCACCGCGAGTGCGGTGAATTCCTTCTCCCCCTCGGAAACCGCCTTGAAAATCGCCACCCGTTCGGCGCACATCGTCAGGCCGTACGAGGCGTTCTCGATGTTGCTGCCGCTGTAAATGCGGCCGCTCCCTCCCCGCACGGCGGCGCCGACGGCGAACCGGGAATATGGTGCATACGCGCTTTCGCGGGCGTCGATAGCGGCTTTGATAAGTTCTTCCATACCCTTCTCCCAATTTCAGGCCGTTCAGAAGTGCCCAGATGCAAGGCGGCTCCGAGGACGCGCAGCGACGCGTACACGGTAGTACGCTAGCAAGCGCCCGCAGGACCAACGCCGCAGATGGGCGCTTATCAACGGCCGAGTTCCAAGATACGCGGCGCGAACAACAGATACGCCACCACCAGCGACACCAGCGCCGTCACCAGCACGCCGCCAGCGGCAACATCCTTCGCCACCTTTGCCAGCGGATGGTACCCGGGGGACACGATATCCACCAGCGACTCGACCGCCGTATTGAACATCTCCGCCACCAGCACGGCGGCGATCGTCAGCGCGAGAACGCCCAGTTCCGCCCCTGACAGGCCGAGGCGGAAACCGGCGGCTATCGCCAGCACCGCCGCGACAGCGTGGATTCTCAGGTTGCGCTGCGTGCGGAAGCAGTAGGCCACCCCGCTCGCGGCATAGCGGAACGAGCGCAGCAGGCCGGCTATGATATTACCCTCTGCCGATCTTTTTATCATGCCAGTTCCACCATTTCAGCCGCTCGGTATCGGGCACGTCGGCAGTGGCGTAATACACCGCGCAGCGCATAACATACAGCATGCAGCGATCCACCTTGCCCCCGGCCCGCTCGCACAAACGGGCGTAAAGCTCCTCCGGGTCGCGCCCCTTGAGTTCCCCTACAGAACGAAGGCCGAGGCCCCATAAGTCCTCGGCGATTCTCGGGCCGACACCGGGAATGCGCCTGAACTCTCTCAGGATTGTTCCGCGGACGTCTTCGGTCATCATTTATCCCTCGCGGCCGATACCAAGGGCAGCGAGGATGTGCTCCTCCTGCCGGCGCATCGCGGCCTTGCCTGTTTCCTCCTCGTGGTCGTAGCCCACCAGGTGCAGCATGCCATGGACGGTCAGATAAGCCATTTCCCGCTCCAGGCTGTGGCCAAACTCCGCCGCCTGACGCTCGGCCGTCTCCAGGGAAATGACGATATCGCCCAGCAACGACTCCTCGGGACCGCCCTGCACCGCCGGTTCCTCTCCCTCGTCGAGGGCGAAGGACAGCACGTCGGTGGCCGCGTCGATCCCCCGGTAGTCGCGGTTGAGCTCGCGGATATAAGCATCGTCGGCAAACACCACGCCCACCTCGGCCTGGGGCGATATAGCCAGTACTTTAGCCGCCTCAGTTAGGACGGCCGTCACCGTCTCCTTCACCTTCGGAGCCGGCTCCCTCTTTTCCGGAACACTGCTTAGCACTATTTCCATTCTTCGCCTTCTTCCTCTCCAGTTCCTTCAGCGCGTCGGGGTATTCGATCCGCGAGTGGAACATGCTCGACAGCACGCGGATGAACACATCGCCGATGATGCTGAGATCCTTGAGGGTGAGATTGCAGTCGTCGAGCTGCCCGTCGTGGAGCCGCTCGCGGATGACCTTGCGGACGGTGGATTCGACGCGGTTGACGTTGGGGCGCGACAACGAGCGCACCGCCGCCTCGCAAGCGTCGGCCAGCATCACCAGCGCCGCCTCCTTGCTCTGCGGGCGCGGCCCCTCGTAGCGGAAGTCGGCCTCGATGATGCACTCGCTGTGCTCGGTCTCCGTCGCCCGCCGGTAGAAATAAGAAACCAGCATCGTGCCGTGGTGCTGCTGCACGATATCGACGATCGGCTGCGGCAGCTTGTAATCGCGGCACAAATCGAGGCCGTCCTTGATATGCGAGGTCACAATCAGCGTGCTTAAAGATGGGGCGATCTTATCGTGAGGATTCTCACTGTCCGTCTGGTTCTCGATGAAAAAATACGGTCTTTTGATCTTGCCGATATCGTGGTAGTACGCCCCCACCCTGACCGTCACCGGGTCGGCGCCGATATTGCCTGCGGCCGTCTCGGCCAGGTTGCCCACCAGCAGGCTGTGATGGTAGGTGCCCGGAGCGTCGAGCAGCAGACGCTGCAGCAGCGGATTGCTGGGGTTGGCCAGCTCCATCAACTTCACAGGCGTGGTGATGTTGAAGGTACTTTCGAGATAGGGCAGGAACCCGATGGTGATGACCGCCGACGCGATGCCGCTCACCGCGCCGTGTATTCCCTGCAGCATTATCTGCGTGCCGTTGATCTGTTCGAGAAAACCTGTAGAGCCCACGGTGATGAAATTCATCGCCGCGATCCACAGGCCGGTTCTCGTCAGGCTGTAGCCGTGGCTGAACTTGGAAACACTGTAAACGCCGGTCAGGCTGCCGACCAGGGCCACCGCCACCGCCCTGAGGTCGTTTTCCACAATCACCCCGAACAATACCGACAAAGCGATACTGATGAAAATCCCCAGGCGGGTATCGATGAGGATGGCGGTCAGCAATGCGCCGGCCGCAACAGGGGCGATAAAATCAGAGTAAATGTGGGCCGCCTTGCCGAGCACCAGCGTCAGGAGAATAATCAGCCCCAGCAGCACCATATGGAGGTCGTTGGCATACACCTCGGCGGAAAACTTGTACAAGTAGCCGATAATCAGGCCCATGACCACCAGCACGAAGATCGCCAGGCCGAAAATGCGCACCTCGCTGATATGGCCGCGGTGCAGGCCGAGCTCCTCCATGGCGTAGATCTGCTCGGCGGTCACGATGTCGCCCCGCCGCACGAGCACCTGGCCCTTCTTCACCGTCTCGCGCACAGGCTCGGTGCTGGCGAGGGCGGCCTGCTTGCGCTTATCGGTCTCGCGCACATTGAGGACGAAATTGGGTTTGACCAGCGTCTGAGCCAGCCCGGCCACCACCGCCTCGCCATCCTTGCCCAGGCCGAGGCCTTCCGCATCGAGGGCGATGTTCTTGCGGGCGGTGTCCAGGTCATCCTCGCGGATGCCGCGCTGGAGATATTTGCGCAGGACATTCTTGGTATGCTCCTCGGTCTTGGCCAGGTCGGCCTCGCCGAGGGTGGCCAGCCCGTCGACGGCCGCGGCCGGCAGCGACAGGGGCAGAGTAGTTTTGAGCTTTTCGACCCTCTGGCCGGACTCGGTCAGCGCCTTATCGGCTGCTACGGCCCTGGCGGCGCGAAATACGGCGCCGGCGCTTTCCTCGGCCTTGGCGGCCACCGTTACGTCGAAATCGTAGACGCTGGCCACGCTGGCCAGCACCTCAGCCTCCAGCTTCTTGGTCCTGATCTGATCGACATAAGAAACAGACCGGGGGGCGACGACATCGCGATCGCTCACCTGGCCAACCTGGAAGGAAATCTTGTCCGCGATGAAGTCGGCGGACAAAATTATCATGTACAGAGAAAAAAACGCCATAAACAGTACGATACGGCGCGTAAGCGGTCTGGCATGCATGCTGTTCGGCTGGGAAAACAATTCCCGGAGTTTATTGTGAAGGGATGACATTCTCTTTTCAACTCCACTGGCCAGGCGCGTGCCCTAACCCGGATTTGAAGCCTCGTAACGCTCGTAGGCTTTGATGATGCGGCCTACGATCTCGTGCCGCACGACATCGCTCTCGTTAAGAAAAATAGCCTCGATGCCGCGTATGCCGTCCAACACCGCCTGGGCGTGCTTCAGGCCGGACGAGTTGCCCTGGGGCAGGTCCACCTGGGTGATATCGCCGGTGACGACCATCTTCGAGCCGAAACCAAGCCTGGTGAGGAACATCTTCATCTGCTCGGGAGTGGTGTTCTGAGCCTCGTCGAGGATGATAAAAGAATCGTCGAGGGTCCGGCCCCGCATATAAGCCAGCGGCGCCACCTCGATAATGTTCTTGGCCATGTATTTCTGGACAGTATCGACGCCAAGGATGTCGTACATGGCGTCGTACAGCGGGCGCAGATAAGGGTCGACCTTCTCCTGGAGATCGCCGGGCAGAAACCCCAGCTTCTCCCCCGCCTCGACAGCCGGCCGGGTGAGGATGATCCGCTCGACCTCTTTGTTCTTCAAGGAAAAAACTGCCATAGCAACGGCAAGATAAGTCTTCCCGGTTCCGGCCGGTCCTATTCCGATCGTGATAAAGCTGTTGCGGATCGCCTCAAGATACAGGCGCTGGCCGAGCGTCTTGGGCTTGATGTGGCGGCCGCGGGCGGTCACCAGCACCGTATCGGCGAACATCTGGTGCAGGTTTTCCTCCCGCCCCTCCTTGACCATGCGAACGCTGTAGCGGACATCGTGCGCCGTTATCTGGTTGCCCTGGCGGTAGAGGAACAACAGCTCGTGAAAAAGCTTGGTCAGCAGCTCGACCTCGGCCCGGCTGCCGGTTATGACGACTTCATCGCCGCGGGAAACGATGCGGCTGGCAAAATTTTCGCCGATGAGGCGCAGGTGCTCGTCGCTGTGACCGAAGATAGCCACCGCCGCCTGGGCGTCGGAAAGCTTGATCCGCCTCTCCTCATGCTCGTTAGGCAAAGACTGTATGCCTCCCTATTGCAGGTTGATGTTCATAGTCTGCCCGATATCCTCGACAGTTTCCACCGTCACCTTCACACGGACAAACCGGGGCTCGGCCGTTTGCAGCGTCGCGACCTCGCGGGCCAGCACCTGAGCCCCTTCGGGAATGCGGTCCTGGACGGCGGCCAGCGCCTTGCCCCTGGCGATGTCGCGGGCCTGCTCGACTGTTATATCGTACCTTTCGGCAACCAATTCGTGAAAGATATCTATGATAGATTCGACAGCGAAGTGGCTATTCCTGCCCCCGGACAGCTTTTTGTGGACCGCCTCGGCCTCGAAGCGGGGAAAGGGCTGGTCGGCAGCCTTCTTCAGCACAAGCTCGCGTCCGCCGGCCCGCAGCGTAACAGACACCGCCTTATGGCCGGTGCGGCGGAGCACCTCCTGCGTCAGGCCCGCCTCGCCGTAACTCTCGTACCAGACACGTGCCTTGACGATCCCGGCGGCGCGGATAAAGCCGGCCGGCAGCGTGATGATCGGCGTCTGGTCCGTGGCGGCCGGCGGCGGATCGGCGAAGCCTTTGATAAGCAAATCGCCGCGTTTTACTGTGTCACCCTTTTTCACCGCCGCCTGGCCGGCGATCGCGATGACTTCGGTTATCACGCCGTCCTTGGCGGCGACGACATGGGCCGGCGACTTGTCCCCCGCCTTGGGCAGCGTCTTCTCGACAACCTCGATCAGCGCCCTCGTCCCGGTCAGGTTGACCCCCACCCAGGCAAGCTCCGGCAGCGCCAGCAGCAGCTCTTTCTCCACCGCTTTGACGTCGAGGGCGGCCTTAGCGATTCCCGGCCTCAGCCCGTGGTTCGCCGCGACCGCCGTAATCCGCCCTACGGCCACCTCCTTGTGGCCGCTGACATCGACAAACCATATCCTGGCTGTGAGCAAATTGAGGAAAACGAAAAACAGCACCGCCCCGACAACAAGCATCTTGCGCCGCCGGACGCGCTTGAGCGTGAACGGGAAGCCGGCGTGCCCCACAGCCTCCACCCGGTTCTGGCTCCGGCGGGCGAGCGGCCTGATCCTGAAAAAATCCGGCAGCCGGAGGCTCGCGTACACGTCGTCGTTATGCTTGGCGATCCCCCATAAAAAAATGCCCCGTGCCAGGCATAGATTGATAAACCGCTCCGGGATGGCGCCGCTGATCTTCACCCTCACCGTGCCGTGCAGATAATTGGTCAGGCGCAGTGTCAGCATCTCGGACCACCTCAAGTCTCATACTTGATTTGCGTGACGGTTCCCTCGACGAGAAGCTGCTCAGCCTGGAAATTGCCGATGATGAGCTCGGTGCCGGCCACATTCAGCTCGCCCTGACTGAGCTTGATGCGCACGAGGTCGCCGGTGTACTCGATAATCCCCTTATGGTTCTCGACCAACAGCTGCTTGTTGCCGAGCATCGTGATCCGCGGCAGGTCGAGCACGATATCGGCCGGAATCTCAAGCAACCCGGCCAGTGTTTGCAGATTGCCCTTGCGGCGGCGTTGCATCAATCTCACCCCCATACCACAAATTTATTGCACTGACCTGGCGTTTAGTACAATAGAGGCCGTTGATAAGCCCCCATCTGCGGCGTTGTTCCGCCGGGCGCTTGCTAGCGTACGTTCGAGTACGCGTCGCTGCACGCCCGACGGAGCCGCCTTGCATCTGGGGGCTTCTGAACGGCCTCGGCTATTCATATTTTTTAGGAACGCAACGGCCTACCCTATCACCCCGTGGCAGCGGCCGAGATAATCCTCGAACTTGTGCACCTTGACGGGGGCGGCGAACCGCATGTAGTTCGTGGCCACCACCATCTCGCCGCAGTCGAGATTCTTGATCTCGTTGCGCTGCTGGAGGATATCCTTGCGGCACATCGCCTCCAGCTTGCCGCGGTCGGCCTTGGACGCCAGGCCAAGGATAAACAGCGTATTGAGCTGCGACAGCACCTTGTCGGCGAGCAGGCGCGGCTGCTGATCGACCACGCACAGCCCGAGATTGAACTTGCGCGCCTCGCTCACGAGACGGGCAAAAACGTTGTTGCTGCCGTGTTCCTTCCTGCCCAGGAACCGGTGGGCCTCCTCAAGCACGATCAGGATTGGCCTGACAGCGCGGCGGGCTTCCTCCGTCTTGGCCGCATAGTGGGTGAGCAGCTTCTTCGACAGCAGCGTCGACAGCGCCAGCTCTCCTACCGGCGACACATTCTTCAGCTCGACCAGCACCACTTTGCCCTGCTCCAGCTCGCCCATCATATCGTTTACCACCGACGGCCCGCTTTCCTCGATGTTGAGCTCATTCTTCAGGTTCCAGCAGATGCTCTTGATCTTGCTGATCGTCGGCGACTGGAACTTCTGTCCGGTGCTGGCCTTCAGTTCGTCGACGAGGTCGGCGGTGTCGTACTGCAGCACGTCCCGCACCCAGTTGTCGGCCAGCACGGACGACAGCTTGTAAATGGCGTCGAACTGCGGTTCGGTGAAAGTGGCGCAGGCGGTGATATCCTCCGGGCCGACCTCGCCGTAGTTCACCGTCAGCCGGCGGGCGTATTCGCCCTGAGGATTGGCGTTATAGACCGCGAGGCGCTCCTTCACTCCCGGGTGGCGGGCGAGGTCGCGGTAGTATTCGTTATGGACGTCGAAAACCAGCATGCCGTAGTTGCCGTTGTCGATGACCGAGCCGGCCAGCACCTTCACAAGATTGCTCTTGCCTGAACCGGTTGTGCCGAAAATGCCGATATGCTCGGTGATCGCCTTCGAGCCGTAAATGCCGACCGGCAGCTCAAGCACGCCGCGGCCGCTTTTGAGAAAACCGATCTCCAGGTCGCCCTTCATCTCGGCCAGCAGCGCAGTGTCGGCGTCGCTCAGACCGCGCACCTCGCAGAAGAAATCGGGGCAGGTCTTGGGGTTGAACAGGCGGCTCTCGCCGTCGGCGTAGCAGAGCTGCTCGGCCATGCCGATCTTCACGGTATGGTTGCCGCCGAGGTAAAACTCCAGCTCCTCCTGATTCTCCACCTTGCCCTCGCCGTCGAGCTTGTTCATCAGGTAGCCCACGTTGTTGATCCCCGACCAGCGCGACTTCACCTTGAAATCGTACGCCCGGATATAGAACCGGTCGCCGCTCTTCCCTTCCACAACCAGAATATCGCCGAAATCGACATCCTGCCCCGGGGCCACGACAAACTCGACATAGGTGCCCTTGGCATAAATCAGCCGGCCCTTGTAATCGCTCACGCGCACGCCCCCTTTCGCTGCCGCGGAAAATGTGCGGACACTTTTTAGTGTGCGCGGCAGGGCAACAAAAAAAACAGGGATTGATTTCCCTGTTTTTTATCGGCCGTTGATAAGGCTCAGAGCGCTACCCCCGCCCGAAACCGTGGCGGAACGGCCGCTTGCACCGCGGCGGCTGGATAATCTCCGCAAAAATGATCCCGTTCACCACCGCCGTCTGATCGAGGCGGCCGTCCCACGGCCGCGACTCGGCAATGGCCGCCGCGGCCGGCGGCTCCTTCGGCACATAGTTCGGTTCCACAGGCTTGGGGTTGGGCTCCGGCGGCCGGTGGACGACAACCGGCCGGAAGCGTTCCTCATCCGCCGGCGGCAGTACGATATCGGGCACAGGCCCGCGGGCCGGCGCCGGAGGCGGTAGCGGCCTTGTTTCGACAGGCGCCGGCGCCTCGCCGGGGATCTCTGGATACTTGTATTCTTCCTGGCGCCGCTTCTTTTTGAGGATCTCCGGCAAAATGTAGAATATGGCCATCAAAATCAGGGGTACGATAATATCCCACATGACGGCCGCCTATTTCTTCTCTTCGGGCTTGATCGACGGCGAGGCCGGCCCGGCCTTGCTGATCGTCTCCCGCATCTGGGTGTCTGCCAGGATATTGTTCATGTTATAGTAATCCATCACCCCGAGGCGGCCTTCCTTGAGGGCCACGGACAGCGCCTTGGGCACGTCGGCTTGTGCTTCGACGACCTTGGCCTGCATCTCCTGCGTGAAGGCCCGCATCTCCTGCTCCTTGGCCACCGCCATCGCCCGCCGCTCCTCGGCCTTGGCCTGGGCGACGCGCTTCTCGGCCTCCGCCTGGTCGGTCATAAGCTCGGCGCCGATGTTGCGGCCAACGTCCACATCGGCGATATCGATCGACAGAATCTCGAACGCCGTCCCGGCGTCGAGGCCCTTCGCTAGCACCGTGCGCGAAATGTGGTCGGGGTTCTCCAGCACATCCTTGTGGTCGGTCGCCGAGCCGACGCTGGTAACGATGCCCTCGCCGACGCGGGCGATAATCGTCGCTTCGCCGGCGCCGCCTACCAGGCGGTCGATGTTGGCGCGGACGGTCACGCGGGCCTTGACCTTGAGCTCGATGCCATTCTTCGCCACCGCGGAAACGAACGGCGTTTCAATAACCTTGGGGTTGACGCTCATCTGCACAGCTTCCAGCACGTTGCGACCGGCCAGATCGATGGCCGCCGAGCGCTCGAACGGCAAAGCGATCTGCGCCCGGTGGGCGGCAATCAGTGCGTCGATGACGCGGTCGACGTTGCCGCCGGCCAGGAAGTGGGCTTCCAGTTGATTGACGTTGACATCGAGCCCGGCCTTATTGGCCTTGATGAGCGGCAGCACGATCTGGGCCGGGGGAACGCGGCGCAGCCGCATGCCGATAAGCGTGAAAATCCCGACATGGACGCCGGCGGCAATCGCCGAAATCCACAGCCCCAGCGGCACGAAATGCAGGAAAAGGGCCAGACCGATTACAAACAGGACAAGGATAAAAACACTGCTCACTAAAGTCGCCATTATGATACTCTCCTCCTGATACTATTCTTGGCCTTCGACGGGGCGAACGACGATGCGGTTGCCGCTCACGCTCACCACCTTGACCTTGGTTCCGGCTACTATGAACTTTCCCTCCGACACCACATCCAGGTGGGTGCCGTCGATATCGATAACCCCCGCCGGCCGCAGGATGGTCAGCACGACCCCCGTCCGGCCGAGGTATCCCTGGTAATCGTCGCCCGAAACAAAGCCCGCAGTCGTCGTCTCGGCGTCCTTAAGGACGAGCCGCGCCCACAGGCGGCTGGAAGGCAGCTTCTTCACAATCAGCAGGAAAACGCCGATCGCTATCACCAGGCTGACCGCCATCAGGTTGAGGGCGGCCATGTCGCCGCCCAGCGTCAGGAAAAAGCTCGCCAGGATGCAAAGAATGCCGCCGATCCCAAAGACGCCCATCCCCGGAGTATAAATCTCGACAACAATCAGCACCGCACCGGCAATGAACAGCGCGATCTCCACCCAGCCCGCCAGACCGCTCAGCCACTGACTGGCGAAAAACAGCAGCACCGCGCCGAAGCCGACAAGAGCGGCAACACCCAAACCGGCGGTCTTGATCTCGGTCATGATCGCCAAAAAGATAAGCGTTAGCAGCGCCGACTTGACCATCGGGTTCGAAAGCCAGCCCGCCATTTTTTCCGCCCAGCCCTGGTGGTACTCCACCACCGGCGCGCCCGCCAGGCCAAAATGGGCCAGCACGTCGGCCCGCTCCGCGGCCACCAGATCGGCATACCCCACCTTGACGGCCTGATAATCGGTCAGGGCGAGAATCTGTCCCGGCTCGGCGTAGCCGGGCAGCCCGAGCGTCTTGTCGACCATCGCCTCCGCCACCCTGGGGTTGCGGCCCGACTTGTTGGCGGTCGCGGCAAACTCGGCCTTGAGGGCGGCGATTGTCTTCTCGGTCGCCGGAATGGGCTCGGCCGCGCCGATGCTGCCGCCGGGAGCGATCGCGATCTTCTTGTGGGCGATGGCGATCAGCGCTCCGGCCGACCACGCCCTATTCTTGATATGGCAGATGGTCTCCACCGGGGACTCGCTGACCTTGTCGCGGATGACGGTGGCCGCATCCACCAGACCGCCGAAGGTATCAATCTCCACCAGGACGGCCCGTGCGTTCTTGGTCTTGGCCTCGGCCATCGCCTTATGGACGAGGGCGGCCTGTCCACCGTCAATCTCGCCCTTGATATTGATGACAATCACCGGCCCGCCGGCGTCGCTGTAAGCCGCCGGACCGGCGGCCAAGGAAACGATCAGGGCCAGAGCCAGGATGAGTACGAACCGACGCATAACTTTCCTCCCAGGCGTATTACTGACTTAGTGTATTCGGCATCCGCCTTCGCCATTCCTCTCTTGCGGGCGGCGCAAAGAACACAACAATCGCAAGCGGAATATTTTTAAATTTTGCAACTCTTTCAAACATTTTTATTTTTTAAAGGAAGCTTGACCTTTTACTTTATATATGATATTTTTTAGGAGCGTAATAGTGAAGCAAAGAATCGCAGCAGCCTTCTTCTTTTCAGTCCGCAATAATCGCAACAACTATCGCCCACCCTCATCGTACCACCCTCTGCCGTAATATACATCTCGCAATCGCATCCTTTTCGCAGCAACAGACGCCGCAATATACATCTCGCAATCGCAGCCTTTTCGCTGCAACAGACGCCGCAATATACGCCGCTTCACATTACAAGTTGGGCAGGTCCTAGGACCTGCCTTTTTTCCTTCTTGCCTTCCCGGCCGTTGATAAGCCCCCGTCTGCTTTGTTGTTCCGCCTGTCGATTGCTTGCGTACGTCCGTGTACGCGGCGCTGCTCGCCAGGCGGAGCCGCCTTGCATCCGGGGGCTTCTGAACGGCCTCTAGCTTTTACAATAGCTTAAACAAAAGCCGGTATCCAAATGGATACCGGCTTTTCATCTCATTTACTTGTTCAGCGCGTCCTTGACCATGGCGTTGACCGTTTTCCCGTCGGCACGGCCCTTGACCTTCGGCATCAGGGCGGACATAACCTTGCCCATCTCCTTCGGTCCGGCGGCGCCGGTCTGGGCGACAGCCTCGGCCACCAGGGCGCGGACTTCCTCGTCGCTGAGCTGTTGGGGGAGATAGCCCATCAGAATGTCGATCTCCTGCTCGAGGCCGGCGACCAGATCGGGCCGGTTGCCCTTCTTGAACTCCTCGAGCGAGTCGCGCCGCATCTTGACCTCTTTGGCCAGGACATCCAGCACGTCCTCGTCGCCGAGTTCCTTCTTGCGGTCGATTTCCACATTCTTGATGCTGGCGCGCACCATGCGAATGACGGAGAGGCGCAGCTTGCCGGCCTCTTTATCCTTCATCGCCTGTTTCATGTCTTCGGTGAGTCTTTCCTTGATCGACATGGCGGAAACCTCCGGAACATGTATCTGGTTCGCACGCCTGCGATTGCCTCTGGCGGTTTAGCTCTTGAATTTCCGTTTGCGAGCCGCTTCGGATTTCTTCTTCCGCTTAACGCTCGGTTTTTCGTAGTGCTCGCGTTTTCTCACTTCGGAAAGAACGCCCGCTTTTTGGCAGGTACGTTTAAATCTGCGGAGTGCGCTGTCCAGTGTTTCGTTTTTACCCACTTTGACTTCTGACATATATCTCCCTCCCTCCACTACAGACCTGGGGAAGATTACTTATACATTCACCACAAAATTATACACGATAACGACAAGCAATGTCAATATTAGCCCGGAGGCCAAGTCATGAACCGCCCGCCGAGAATATGCCAATGGATGTGATAAACCGTCTGGCCGCCGTTATCCTTAGTGTTGACCACCGTCCGGAAGCCGTCCTCGGCCAGTCCGAGCTGGGCGGCGATCTTGGGAATGACCGTCATGATGTGCCCCAGAAGGGGTATATCGCCCTCGCAGGCCTCGCAGAGGTGCGGGATATGGCGCTTGGGCACCACGAGGACATGGACGGGAGCCGCCGGCTTGATATCGGGAAAGGCGACGACATGCTCATCCTCATATATTATCTTCACGGGAATTTCTTTGGCCGCGATCTTGCAGAAAATACAGTCTTCCTGCTTCACAAATGCTCTTCCTCTCCGCCGCGCTTCACCGCTTAGTAGTATACGCGTTTTCAGGAAAATATTCTGCCTTTTTCTATGATATCCTGCCGCGTAAGGCATAGCAGGGAAAATTTAGCCGCCGATCTCGCCCCACAAACCGTCCTTGTAAATGCGCACGAGCCTGACAGGGCGGATCTCGCGCGCCAGACTCCGGTCGCCGTCCGTATACACGCGCATATAGTTGCCGGTCAGCCCCTCGACGCCCCCGTCGGCCGCCGGCTCGAACAGCACCTTCAGCTCGCGGCCGACGAAGCGCGCGTGAAAAGCGGCCGCCTGCCGGTCGGCCAGCAACTGCAGCGCCGCAGCCCGGCGTTTCTTCTCCGCCTCGCTCACCTGGCCGGGGAAGCCGGCCGCAGGCGTTCCCTTGCGGCGCGAATAAGGGAATACGTGGATGCGGGCAAAATCCATCCCCGCCGCGAAAGCAAGCGTATTGGCAAACTGTTCGTCCGTCTCGCCGGGAAAGCCGACGATGATATCCGTCGTTATCGCGATATCCGGCACGCGGCCCTGGATGCCGCGGACAAGGTCGCGGTATTCGGCTGTGGCGTAGTGGCGGTTCATCGCCGCCAGCACGGCATCATCGCCCGCCTGGAGGGGCAGGTGCAGGTGGGGGCAGAACCGCTCGTCCTCCAGCATCACGCCGATGAGCGCTTCCGACACCTCGATCGACTCCAGCGACCCCAGGCGGAGCCTGTCCACCCCCGGCACGGCCAGCACCGTCTTCACCGCGTCGGTAAGCGTTGCCGCGCCGCCTGTGTCCTGACCGTATGCACCCAGATGGATGCCTGTCAGGACGACCTCCCGGAAACCGGCGGCGACAAACTTCGCCGCCTCCCGCGCGATGCTGGCCAGGGGGCGGGACCGCAGCGGGCCGCGGGCGTACGGGATTATACAATAAGTGCAGAAATTAGCGCAGCCCTCCTGAATCTTCAGAAAGGCGCGGGTGCGGCCGGGAGCGGCGAACAGCGGGATATCCTCGAATTCGCCCGCAGCCATGATATCGCCGACCGCCCTTATCTGCCGGTGGCTGTCGGCCGCCTCCTCGGCCAGGTCGACGATCCGCTGACGGTCCTGGGTGCCGACGATGACGTCGACGCCGGGGATAGCCTCGACCTCGCCGGGCGACACCTGGGCGTAGCAGCCGGTAACCACCACAGTGGCGCCTGGGCTGGTGCGGGTAGCGCGGCGGATGAGCTGGCGCGACTTGCGCTCGCCGAGGTGAGTGACCGAGCAGGTATTGACCACATAGACATCGGCGGGCCGGTCGAAGGCCACGACCTCATAACCCCGCGCCTTGAACAGCCCTTCCATCGTTTCCGTCTCGAACTGATTCACTTTGCAGCCCAAAGTGGTAAACGCTACTTTCCGCACTCGGCTAACCCCCACAAAAATATGAGACGCCACAGGCCGTTCAGAAGTGCCCAGATGCAAGGCGCACCGGAGGATGGCCCGCGACGGCGTACTTGGTTGCGTACGTCGAGTGGGCCATCCTAGGAGCAACGCCGCAGATGGGCGCTTTCCCGCGCCTCTAGGCGCGGATAGCTCAACTAAGGCTCGGGCTATCACCGAGCCAAGTTTCGCTTATCAACGGCCGCCACTTACCGGCCGCTACCTAAATCACCTTTTTCGTACATCACGATAGCAAGCGCCGCCAGCGCCGCCGTCTCAGTGCGCAGGATACGCGGGCCGAGAGTGGCGACACGCGCGCCGCGCGAGCGGCACAGCTCGACCTCCGCCGGGCTGAAGCCGCCCTCCGGGCCGATCAGCAGCAGGTACGACGAAGCCCCGCTGCCGGTCAGTATCTCCCGCAGCGGCTCGCCGCCCTGTCCCTCGTACAGCATGATTATCTCCGTATCCGCCCCGGCCTCGGCCAGCGCCGCCGTCGGCGCCCGCACCGCGGCCACGGCGGGCACGGCGTCCCGGCCGCACTGCTTGGCGGCCTCGGCGGCGATCTTCTGCCACCTCTCCCGGCGGCTGCCCTGCTTGGCCGCGTCGTAGCGCACCGTGCAGTTCTCGCACGCCAGCGGCCAGATGGCCGTCGCGCCGAGCTCAACCGCCTTCTGGACGATATACTCGAACTTGTCCCCTTTCGGCAGCCCCTGAGCCAGCGTAACGGTCACCGGCGGCTCGTGATCGGCCGCCAGCGCCTCGCGCACAGCCGCATGGACCGCCGCCGCCGCCACGGCGGTAATCTCCGCCCTGGCGGCGCGGCCGGCCTTGTCCACCACGATTATCTCCGCCCCCGGCCCCAGCCGCAGCACCTTGCCGATATGGCGGGCGTCCGGGCCGGTGATCGCCACACTGTCCGTCAGCTCGCCGGCAATGAAAAAGCGGCGCACCTCACTCGCCCCCCTTGCGGGCCAGGATGCTCGCCCACCCGCCTTCCTCCAACACCTTCTCGACCCCCAGGCCGGCGGTGAGAATGGCGTCGGTCACGTCGCCCAGCCGGTCGGCGATCACGCCGCCGGCCAGGAACAGCCCGCCGTCCTTGAGCCGCTCCGGCACCGAGGGCGCCATACGGATGATGACGTCGGCGATAATGTTGGCGATAATAAGGTCGGCCTGCCCGGACAGGCCGGTCAGCAGGTCGCCCTCGGCCACCGTCACCGTGTCGCCCGTGCCGTTCGCAGCGACATTCTCGCCGGCGATCCTGACCGCCAGCGGGTCGTTATCCACCGCCCGCACCGCGCCCGCGCCCAGCTTGGCTGCAGCCACCGCCAGGATGCCCGAGCCGGTGCCGACGTCGAACACGGTGTCGCCCGGCTTCATAGCCTCCTCCAGCAGTCCCAGGCACATCGCCGTCGTGTGATGCGTGCCGGTGCCGAACGCCATCCCTGGATCGAGCTCGATAACGACATCGTCGGCCGCGGCGGGGTAATCCTGCCAGGACGGCTTAACCACCAGGCGCTCGCCCACCCTGATGGGGTGGTAATACGTCTTCCAGGCGTTGGCCCAGTCCTCCTCGCGCACCTCGCGCAGACGGATGAGGCCGCTGCCCTTGTCGATATCGTGCCTGGCCAGATCGTTAACCCGCTGCTCAAACAGCCGCAGCTTGTCGTCCAACTGGTCGTCCACCGGCAGATACGCCTTGACGGTCACGACACTGTCGTCCTCCGCCTCGGGGATATCGCAGTAGTCCCAGGTACCCGACCGCTTATAAGAATTTACGAGCTCCGGATCCTCGATTACCACGCCGCTGGCCCCCAGCCCGTGAAAAATATCGGCCACCGCTTCGGTGGCCTCATGGGTGGTCTGGATGCTAATCTCGGCCCACTTCATGCACGCCTCGCCCCTCTCGCTAAAGTTACACCCCGAACGCGTCTTTCACCTTTTTGAAGAAACCCTTCTCCTCCGGGTTTACGTCTTCGCCGCCAAGCTTGGCGAACTCGGTCAGGAGCTCGCGCTGGCGGTCGGTGAGCTTCTTGGGGGTTACCACCTTGACGCGGATATGCTGGTCGCCGCGGCCGTGGCCCCTGAGGTGGGGGATGCCTTTATCCTTCAGACGGAGGGTCGTGCCCGACTGGGTGCCCTCTGGGATGCGCACTTTCACCTGCCCGTCGAGGGTGGGCACCTCAATCTCGTCGCCGAGGGAAGCCTGCACGATGCTGATCGGCACCTCGCAGATAACATCGTCATTCTCGCGCGTAAACAGCTTGTGCTGTTTCACAAAAATATAAACATACAGATCGCCGGGCGGGCCGCCGCGCTCCCCGGCCTCGCCCTCGTGGGCGACGCGCAGGCGCGAACCGGTATCCACCCCGGCCGGAATCTTGATCTTGATGCGGCGGCGGTTCCTGACCTTGCCGCGGCCGTTGCACTCGGTACAGGGAGTGCGGACGAACTTGCCCTCGCCCCGGCAGCGTTCGCACGTCTTGACGTTGACCATGCGGCCGAAGGGAGTGTTCTGCACCACCTGGGTCTGACCGGTGCCGCGGCAGTTGGGGCACGTCTCGGGATGGGTGCCGGCGGCGGCGCCGGTGCCGCGGCACGTCGGGCACTCCTCCGTCCTGGGCACCTGAATCTCCGTCTCCAACCCAAAGGCCGCCTGCTCGAAAGTTATCTCCATGTCGTAGCGCAAGTCTGCGCCCCGCTCCGGTCCGGCGGGACGCCCGCCACCAAAGCCCGACTGGCCGAAGAACATATCGAAGATATCCCCGAAGCCACCCGCCCCGCCGCCGAAGCCGCCGGCTCCGCCGAACCCGCCCGGGCCGCCGCCCGACGCGGCGTCGAAAGCCGCGTGGCCGAACTGGTCGTACTGGCGGCGTTTTTCCACGTCCGACAGTACCTCGTAGGCCTCGTTGATCTCCTTGAACTTCGCCTCCGCCGTCTTGGGGTCGTCGCGGTTGACGTCAGGATGGTACTGGCGGGCCAGCTTGCGAAATGCCTTTTTTATCTCATCGTCCGAGGCCGACTTGGATACCCCAAGCGCCTCGTAGTAATCTTTCTTGCTCACTCCACACCATCCCATAAACCGGCATTACAGCCGGAAAAATCTCAAAACCAAAAAGGAATGCCGGGACTGTCTAGAAAGCTCCAGATGCAAGGCGCACCGGAGGCTGACACCGGAAGCGTACACGAACGTACGCTGAGGATGGCAGCCGAGGAGCAACGCCGCAGATGGACTTTCTAGGCAGTCCCCATGTAAATGAAAACTCTCTATTTCTTCTTGTCGTCGTCCATCACTTTATAGTCTGCATCAACGACCTTCTCGTCCTTCGGGACTTCCTGGCCGCCCGGAGCCGCTTCCGGCCCGGCCTCGCCCTGGGGGGCGGCCTGGTTGTAAACCGCCGAGGTCAGCTCATACAGCGGCTTGGTGAGTTCCTCGGTATCGGCCTTGATCTTCTCGATATCGGTGCCCTTGAGGGTTTCCTTCAGCTTGTCGGCCGCCTGCTGGACCTTCTCCACCAGCGCCTTGTCGGCTTTATCGCCCAGATCCTTGATCGTCTTCTCGGCCTGGTAGACGAGCGAATCGGCGCTGTTGCGCGTCTCGATCTCCTCCCGGCGCTTCTTGTCCTCGGCGGCGTGAGACTCGGCCTCCTTCACCATCCGCTCCACCTCGTCCTTGGCCAGGCCGCCGGAAGCGGTGATGGTGATCTTCTGCTCCTTGCCGGTGCCGAGATCCTTGGCGGATACGTGGACAATGCCGTTGGCGTCGATGTCGAACGTGACCTCGATGCGCGGTACGCCCCGCGGCGCCGGCGGAATGCCGGACAATTCGAACCGGCCGAGGGTCTTGTTATAAGAGGCCATCTCGCGTTCGCCCTGCAGCACGTGGATATCCACCGACGGCTGATTGTCGGACGCGGTGGAAAATACCTGGCTCTTCGAGGTCGGGATGGTGGTGTTGCGGTCGATGATCTTGGTAAACACGCCGCCCAGCGTCTCGATGCCGAGCGACAGCGGCGTAACGTCGAGCAGCAGCACGTCCTTGACCTCGCCCACCAGCACGCCGGCCTGGATGGCGGCGCCCACGGCCACGCACTCATCGGGGTTGATGCCGCGGTGCGGCTCCTTGCCGAGGAACTTCTTGATCGCCTCTTGCACGGCCGGGATGCGGGTCGAGCCACCCACAAGGATAATCTTGTCGATGTCCTTGGGAGCTAGGCCGGCGTCAGACATCGCCTGACGGGTGGGGCCCATCGTCGCCTCGACAAGATCGGCGGTCAGCTCCTCAAATTTGGCACGGGTGAGGTTGACGTCGAGATGCTTCGGCCCCGACTGGTCGGCGGTGATGAACGGCAGGTTGACATTGGTCGTCAGCACGCCCGACAGCTCGATCTTGGCCTTCTCGGCCGCTTCCTTGAGGCGCTGCATCGCCATGCGGTCCTTGGTCAGGTCGATGCCGCTCTCCTTCTTGAACTCGGCCACAAGCCAATTCATCACCCGGTCGTCGAAGTCGTCGCCGCCCAGGCGGCCGTTGCCGCTCGTGGACTTAACCTCGAAGACGCCGTCGCCCAGTTCGAGGATCGACACGTCGAACGTGCCGCCCCCCAAGTCGAATACGAGGATGGTGTGATCCTCGCCTTTGTCGAGGCCGTAGGCCAGAGCGGCCGCCGTCGGCTCGTTGATGATGCGCAGCACCTCAAGGCCGGCGATGGCGCCGGCGTCCTTGGTAGCCTGGCGCTGGCTGTCGGTAAAGTACGCGGGTACGGTGATGACCGCTTTGGTTATCTTTTCGCCCAGATAGGCTTCGGCGTCGGTCTTCATCTTCTGGAGGATCATCGCCGAAATTTCCTGGGGAGTGTAGTCCTTGTCGTCGATCCGCACCGTGTAGTTGGTGCCCATATGGCGCTTGATCGAACTGATGGTGCGGTCGGGGTTGGAAACAGCCTGCCGTTTGGCCAACTGGCCCACCAGCCGCTCGCCCGTCTTGGAGAAACCGACCACCGACGCCGTAAGACGGCTGCCTTCAGCGTTGGCGATGACCACCGGCTCGCCGCCTTCCATGAAAGCAACCACCGAATTAGTCGTACCGAGGTCTATACCGATGACTTTTGCCATGCTCTCTTCCTCCTTAAAAAAATGGACTTTTAAATCAGCCGTGGTTAGCTGTTGCTTACTACCTTTACCATACTGGGCCTTAATACTTTGCCGCCCATCTCGTAGCCCTTCTGCAGCTCCTCGACGATCAGGCCGTCGGCCTGGCAGGCGTCCTCCACCCGCATCACAGCCTCGTGGAAGGCCGGGTCGAACTGGGCGCCGACCGCGGCGATCGGCTTCACGCCGAGACGCTCCATTATGCCGCAGAGCTGGCGGTATACCATTTCCACCCCGGTGCGGAACTGGGCGTCGTCCTGGACGGGGGCGGCCAGGGCCCGCTCGAAATTGTCGAGGACGGGCAGCAGCTCCTTGAGCACGCCGTACGCGACCACCTGGGACAGTTCCTCTTTCTCCTGACGGCTGCGGCGGCGGAAATTGTCGAAGTCCGCCTGCAATCTCAGTAACCGGTTGCTCAGTTCTTCCATTTCGCGGTTCTTGTCGTCGAGCGACTCCATCATTTCCTTAATTTCGGCGCCGTCGAAGCACACCTGTCCTCCGAAATCGCCTTCCGGCGCGGGCGTCGCCGCACCTTGCTGCTGATCGGCCTTATTTCGTTCCTCCATATAAACCATACCACCTCGCGTATATTCAATCGGCCCACGCCGGGAGGCAGGCGCCGGCTAAAAATCCGGCATACCCGCGTCGCCCGCTGCCTGCTTGGCGGCGTTGGCCCCTTCTTCTTTCTTCTTGATGATCGTATCGATGCGGAGAATCGCCACCGCCACCTCGCCGGCCGCTTTGATGGCGTGCATCTTGACCGGCACAGGGTCGACAACGCCGCGCGCCAGCATATCGGCGATCTCGCCGCTGTCGCAGTCCACGGCGAGCGAATCCGAGCCCTGCGCCGCCTGGGCCGCCATGACCTCCTCCACCTTCTCCAGGGGGTTGAAGCCGGCGTTCTCCACGATCTGCGAAAGGGGACGCCTGAGCGCGCTTGCCACGCAATCCACGCCGTAGGCGGCCATCCCCTTGATATTCTCCCGCGCCTTCTCGACCTGGCGGGCCACGGCGACCTCCACCGCACCGCCGCCCGGCACGCAGCCGCCCTTGACCGCGGCCTGCAGGCTCGAAGCGGCGTCCTTGGCGATGCGTTCCCGCTCGCCGACCACCTCTTCCGTCGCCGCGCCCACCAGAATAGTGGCCATCGGCTTGCCTCTGCCGCCGAGAATGCGGACATTTTCCAATTTTTCGTCCTCGTAGACCTTGTCGGCGAAGCCCAGATACTTCTCAATCTCGGCCGGGTCCTTCTTCAGCCCGGTGCGCTTGATGGCGCGGGCGCCGCAGTGTTCGGCCACCCGCCGCATATCCTTGGCCGACACCCGCTGCACCACCATGATACCGGCGTCGCTGAGAATCTCCTCCGCCGAATCGTGGACGCCGCGGTCGACCAGCACCGTCTTCACGCCCAGAGTCGCCAACTTGCGGACATTGCCCTTAAACTCCTCCTGGAGCTCTATGTAGCGCTTGAAACCAGCCTCGGTGCCGAGCGCGCCGTCCTCGATCTCCTCCGGCTCCAGCGCGTCGTCCACCAGCAGCATCCTGGCGTCCTCGACCGCCTGCGGCATATCCTTGCTCATCCGCTCCTTATCGACGATCACGCCCATGAAAACTTCGTTATCGGCGCCTTCCTCGGCGGTCACGATATCCGACAGCTTGAAATTAGCCTCTTTGAGCTTCTCCAGACCGATAAGCCGGGCGGCGGCAACCACGAGATCAGCGATATCGCGGTGTTCGCGGCCGGCGATAACGGCGATATTCGTAAGCACCGGGTCGTCGACCGCGCTCACCTGGCGGGCGCGTTCCTTCACGGCGTCCAGGGCGACGGCGATGCCGTGCTTGACGCCCTCGATGACCCTCGCCACAGGTACCCCGCGGATGACCTGGTTGACGCCCTCCGACACCAGCCCGCCGGCCATTATCGTTGCCGTCGTCGTGCCGTCGCCCACCTCGGCCTGTTGAGCCTTGGCTATATTTATCAGCATCTTGGCGGCGGGATGATTGACATCCATCTTATCAAGGATGGTCACGCCGTCGTTGGTTATGATAACCTCGCCGAAGCGGTCCACCAGCATTGTATCCAAGCCCTTGGGGCCGATCGTGCCTTCAACCGAAGCCGTAATCGCCCGCACCGCGCTGGCGTTGGTGAGCAGGGCCGCCAGCCGTTCGTCGACCTCTGCGCCGCTGCCCGCTTGTTTCAGATTCATACGATTCCTCCTGCTATATACATATTCTTAGCTGTTGCCGCATTATGTATGACAGCCGCCGCAAACCGGGCAGGCTCGGCCGAGACTGCCCGGTTCGCCTGCGGTCAGTAAACCTTGAACTTCTTCAGCGTCTCGCCGAGGTGGCGGTGCATGAACTCCAGCACGGCCATTATCTTGCCGTACTCCATGCGGGTCGGGCCGAGCACGGCCAGCGTGCCGATCTCCTGGCCCTCGACGCGGTAAGTCGCCTGCACCATGCTGCAGTTCTGGATGCCGCTGTACTTGTTCTCCTGGCCGATCGTCACAACGACGCCTTCGCCGTCCTGCATGTGGAGGATATCGGACAGCAGCTTCTCCTCCTCCAGCATCGCGAGCAACTCGCGGATCTTCTCCACATCGCGGAACTCCGGCTGGCTCAAAAGCTGGGTCGTGCCGCCGAGGTAAACCTTCTCGGCCCGCTCCACCGCCAGCGCCTGGCGCAGTATCCCCAGCGCCGTCTCGAACAGCGCCGGATTTGTGAGGATATCGTTCCTGATCTCCCTGAGCAGCGAATGCTTGATCTCGTCAAAGCTCAGGCCCGCCAGCCGCTCATTGATGCTGGCCGCGATCCGCTGGAGATCCTGGAACGAAGTGCCGTCAGGGATATCGATGACCTTGTTCTCCACAAACCCCGCGTCGGTGACCACCACCACGATGGCCCGCCGCTCATCGAGCGGCAGGAACTGCAAGTATTTGAACAGCGACTTGGAAAACTGCGGCGCGGTAACCAGCGAAACGCTGCGGGTCATGCGGGAGATAATCTTGGCCGTCTCTTGAAAGACCTCCTCGATGCTGCGGACCCGCGACTCGTACCAGTTGGTGATCAGGCCGACATCATGCTCCGATATCTTCGGCGGCGCCAGCAGGCAGTCGACATAGAAACGGTACCCGCGCGGCGAAGGGATGCGGCCGGCCGAAGTATGGGGCTGTTCAAGGAAACCCAGCACCTCGAGATCGGACATCTCGTTGCGGATGGTTGCCGGGCTGAGGCCGAGCGAGTACTTGCGAGCCAGCGTCCGCGACCCGACCGGTTCGGCGGTGCTGACATAATCGTCCACGATTGTCTGGAGAATCTTGCGTTTACGGTCGTCAAGCATCGGCCATCCCTCCCTTTTGTCCCCCCAGAAAAAAGACTCTTCACCGTCTTTGTTAGCACTCTTCTCAATAGAGTGCTAACACCTACTAAAAAAATACCATTTCCTGCCCGTCAATGTCAAGATTATTAGCGCTGTTTCCCGCCCCATCAGGCAACTTTTCGCAGCTTAATCGGGGAGAAACGCGGCGAACACGATATTGCCGTATTTTTGTCCTTTTGCGGTGAGGCGGAGACTGTCCGTTCCGGACGTCACCAAACCCTGCCTCTGCAGCTTCTCCGCAGCGGCGCCGTAGAGCCCTAGGAACTCGCGGCCGAAGCGGGCCGCGAAGTCCGCATAGGAAACGCCCGCCGCCGTCCGCAGGGCCAAAAAAGCATATTCGGCCATCGCCACCGCCCCTCCGGGCTGCTCGCGGCTGGCCAGCGGCGTCTCGCCGGCGGCCACCCTGGCGATGTATTCTTTCACATCGGCGGTGTTGGCCAGCCGTTCCCCCTGCCAGAAAGAATGGGCAGCCGCCCCCACGCCGATATACGGCTCATAGCGCCAGTAGCGGAGATTGTGGCGGCACTCCGCCCCCGGCCGGGCATAGTTCGATATCTCGTAGCGGGCGAACCCGCACTCCGGCAAAAAACTTGCCGCCAAATCGTACATCGCCTCTTCCTCAGCCTCGTCCGGCAACTCAAGGCTTCCCCCGGTCGCCATACGGGCGAACGGCGTACCCTCCTCGACCTTCAGGCCGTAAACCGAGAGATGCTCCACAGGCATGGCCGCCGCCTGCTCCAGCCCGGCACGGAAACTTGCCGCCGTCTGCCCCGGCAGGCCGTACATCAGATCGATGCTTATGCGCCCGAACCCGGCGGCGCGAACCGCCACCACCGCCTCCGCCGCCTGGGCGGCGGTATGGATGCGGCCGGCGGCCGCCAGCACGGCATCGTCGAATGCCTGAACGCCGAGGCTGACGCGGCTCACGCCGATCGCCCCCAGCGCGGCCAGCTTTTCGTCGTCCAGCGTGCCAGGGTTGGCCTCGACGGTGAACTCGGCATCCGCCGTCACCGCCGCGTTCGCCCGCAGACAGCGGCCGATCTCCTCCAGACACCCGGCCGGCAGCACCGTCGGCGTGCCGCCGCCGATATACACCGTATCGACCGCCGCAGCCGACAAAAGGCCGCCCCTGCCGGCGATCTCCCGGCACAAGGCGGCGGTATAAGCTGCGTACAGTTCCTCCCCCCCGGCGACCGAGGGGAAGTCGCAGTACAAACACTTCTGTTGGCAAAACGGGACGTGAATATAAAGACCTATAGTCATGACGAAGCTCTCCCAAGACTTTTCAGGAAGCTCCGGATGCAAGGCGCACCGCAAGAGCGCGGTACCGTTTCCTCTGCGACCAAGTTTCTAAAACTGGTTTGCACAGGCATGTTCAACGGCATCGTAAGCGTACTTGGTGCGTACGCTAGCAAGCGCTCTGAGGAGCACCGCCGCAGACGGACTTACTGGAAAGTCTTATTTAATCCATCTTCAGGACGGCCATAAACGCTTCCTGCGGCAGCTCCACGCTGCCCACCTGCTTCATGCGCTTCTTGCCTTCCTTCTGCTTCTCCAGCAGCTTGCGCTTGCGGGTGATGTCGCCGCCGTAGCACTTGGCCAACACATCCTTGCGCATCGCCCGCACCGTTTCCCGGGCAATAACCTTGTTGCCGATGGCGGCCTGGATGGGGATCTCGAACATCTGGCGGGGAATGATGCCCCGCAGCTTCTCCACCAGCTGGCGGCCGCGCTGGGTGGACCGGTCGCGGTGGACGATGGCGCTCAGCGCGTCGACAACCTCGCCGTTAAGCATGATATCCAGCTTGACGAGGTCGGAATCCTTATAGCCGACAAGCTCGTAATCGAGCGACGCGTAGCCGCGCGTCGAAGACTTCAGCCGGTCGAAATAATCGTAAATGATCTCGCTGAGCGGCAGCTCATAGGTAATCATGACCCTGGTGACGTCCAGATACTTCATATCCTTATAATCGCCGCGCTTTTCCTGGGAAAGCTCCATAACGCTGCCGACATAGTCGTTGGGCACGATAATCGTCGCCTTCACGTACGGCTCCTCGACATGTTCGATCTCCTGCGGCACTGGCAGCTTCGACGGGTTCTCGATCTCGTAAACCTCGCCGTCGGTCTTGAAAACCTTGTAAATGACGTTGGGCGCGGTGGTTATCAGCGCCAGATTGTATTCGCGCTCCAGCCGTTCCTTGACGATATCCATATGCAGCAGCCCCAGAAAACCGCAGCGGAAACCGAAGCCCAGCGCCACCGACGTCTCAGGCTCGAACACCAGGGAAGCGTCGTTGAGCTGCAGCTTCTCAAGCGCGTCGCGCAGGTTGTCGTAATCCGAAGTCTCCACCGGGTAAAGGCCGCAGTAAACCATCGGCGTCACCTTGCGGTAGCCGGGCAGCGGCGCGGCGGCGGGTCTGGCCGCGTCGGTCACGGTATCGCCCACGCGGGTGTCCTTGACATTCTTGATGCTGGCGGCCAGAAAGCCGACATGTCCCGGTTCGAGCGCGCTCACCTTAGCCGGATACGGGCGGAAAATGCCCACCTCGTCAACCTCGAAAACCTTCTCGGTGGCCATCATTTTGATCTTCATTCCCGGGGCGATGCGTCCCTCCATCACCCGCACATAAACGATAACCCCTTTATAAGGGTCGAAATGGGAATCGAAAATCAGCGCCTTAAGAGTCGCGTCGGCGTCGCCAACAGGCGGCGGGACCTTCTTGACGATTGCCTCAAGGACATCCTCGATGCCGGTGCCCGTCTTGGCGCTCACCAGCACGGCGTCCGAAGCGTCGAGGCCGATGACATCCTCGATCTCATGCTTCACCTTGTCGGGGTCGGCGCTCGGCAAATCGATCTTATTGATGACCGGGATGATCTCCAGGTCATGCTCGAGGGCCAGGTAAACGTTGGCGAGCGTCTGCGCCTCGATGCCCTGGGCGGCGTCGACGACCAGGAGCGCCCCCTCGCAGGCCGCCAGACTGCGGGACACCTCGTACGTAAAGTCAACGTGGCCAGGGGTGTCGATAAGATTGAGCATATATACTTCGCCGTCGCGGGCGGCGTACTCGAGCCTTACCGCCTGGGCCTTGATCGTGATGCCGCGTTCGCGTTCCAGGTCCATCTTGTCCAGCACCTGCTCCGACATCTCGCGCGCGGTCAGCGTGCCTGTCAATTCCAGCAAACGGTCGGCGAGCGTCGACTTGCCATGATCGATATGGGCGATGATGCAGAAGTTGCGGATGTGGGCCGTAGCCATCGTCGTTATTCCTCTCCATAGTCGGCCGTTGATAAGCGCCCATCTGCGGCGTTGCTCCTCGGATGGCCCACTCGACGTACGCAACCAAGTACGCCATCGCGGGCCATCCTCCGGTGCGCCTTGCATCTGGGCGCTTCTGAACGGCCTCTGTAATTTATAAATTAGCTTGATACATAATTATAGCATTAGGTCATTTCCCCCGCAAGCATCACCGCTTGACGGCGTCCATAAGCTCGCGGACAAACGGCCGCATTTCTTCCCAATAGCCGACCAGTTCCCGCTTGGTCATGACGGCGGCGGCCACGAACTGCCGACGCCAGACCTCCAGCCAGTAAACCGCCCGGTTGAGCTCCACCCGGACGGCGGTCGGCGCCGTCAGCCTCCGCCCCCCCACCTCCAGGGTAAGGGCATCGACGCCGCCGGTTATCGACCCCACCGGGTAAACCGCCCTGACCCCCCAGCTCTGCCCGAAAAAATACGCGCGGTAATAGCCCGACGCCTCCCGGCGGATATTCAGCACCTGGCCGAACTCATGCCGCGCCGTCAGGCGGTTGAGCTGGTTGTCCACCGCCACCACGCCGACGGCGATCGTGACACACAGAATTGCGATGCCGCGGCTTATCACGCGCGTATCGGCCGCCGACAGACCGAGAAGCATAGGGACACCTCCTGCCTATATTATCCAGCAACAGCTTTCCTTTTATACTTTGGGACCGTTGATAAGCCCCCATCTGCGGCGTTAAGTCTGCGGGAGCTTGCTTGCGTACGCCCAAGTACGCGGCGCGGCGCTTCCTCGACTTGCCTAGCATCTGGGGCTTTCTGAACGGCCCGTATAAATACAAGAACAACCATCAACGGCCTTGCCCTACGACTCAGACAAAATCTCCGCCACCACATCGCCCACCAGCTCGATGCTGCGGATAGCCTCCTCCTTGCTGTTCTCCTGGCAGCCCACCTCGACAAGCAGCGCCCGCGGGTGGAGGTGCTGGTTATAGCGCCACTCCACCAGCTGAATGCCGCGGGACAGGCCGGGGAAGTGCTGGTTCAGCCTGGCGTCGAGCAGCTTGGCGAACGCGTGGTTCTGCTGCCAGTGCGGCTGCACCAGATCCTGCTGGCCCATGCCCACCACCAGCGTTATGCGAGCCATCGCCACGCCGTTGACGATCACCGTGGAGTTATCCCGCTTATCGGCGTCGCGGTGGATGTCGAACACCATCTGGATCGACGGATTATCGCCGAGCATCTTCCTGGCAGTGTTCTCCGACGGCCCGTAAGCCTTCATGAAGCTCGGAAAATCGTGGATGGCCCCGCTCTGCACCGCCGCGATGCCGTGCCGCTCCAGCCGCGTCTTCAATGCCTCGCCGACCTCGACGATCTCGCCCCGCTGACCGCCAGGCTTATGGGATGCCCCGGAAGACGGAATGAACGACTCGGCGGTATGGGTATGGTAGATGCCGACCAGCGGTTTGCCGGCCGGGGTGACGCCTTTGTAATCGAACTTCGGGAAGTTGGGCAGGGAAATCGCGCTCACGGCCGGCGCTCCGGGCTTGAACACCCCCATGAAAGGAATCTCCGCCCGCAGCAGCGACCGCATATCCTTGATATCGACCCCGGTGGCAAAAAGAATCGCCCCGCGGATAAGCGACTGCACCGTCACCAAACGCTTCACCCTCACCGGCGAAGCATTGTCCCCCGCGCCCAAGCCGGGAATTCCCGACGACAAAATATCCCGCCACGGCACGAGGAAGCCCGGCAGCTGCCCTTCCTGCCGGGAATCGCCGTCATTAAGCGTCCCCTGCGCGAACACGATGCAATACAATCCCGAAACCAAAGCGCCGATCACGACCACCGCCACCGCGGCCAGCCATAATCTTCTCCTCTCGCGTTGCTTGCGCTCCCGTCTTGTTACCATCGCCGCCTCCTGCATGTACAACCTGTTTGGTTTACATACAATGTATATGCTTTGGCTGGCGGCTAATATGCATAAGAAGCCGGCCTAAAAGTCCATCTGCTGTGTCCCCGCAAGGGGGAGGCCGTCGTTCTAGAGCGCCGAGGCGCTAAGAACGGCGCACTTGGCCCTGCGGGCGCTCCCTCCAACGTACTTCCAGTACGCCTCCGGTCGCGTCCTCGGTCCGCCTTGCATCTGGAGCTTTTATGCCGGCTTCCGGCAGTCCATTTTTTCTTTAGTGCAAATACATATGGATATTCTCGTAATCGATGTTCGGGTGCATCGCCTGGTTGATGCCGCCGGCGACGACATCGGCGATATCCTCGATCAGGCGGTCCACCTCCTTCGGCGTCACCATCAGATCGCCCAATGCCTCCGGCAGCACCTGGCGGACGATCATATGGCGGTCCTGGTCGCTCAAATTCTCCATGCTCTTGAAGTAACGCGCGAACGACGCGTGCTGCTGCAGCGTGTTGATTGTATCCATGGCGATCGTCGAAGCATGCACCACGGTCGGCACGCCGACGGCGATGACCGGCACACCCAGCGACTGCTTATTGAGCCCGAAGCGTTTGTTGCCGACGCCCGAGCCGGGGCTTATGCCCGTATCGGCCAGCTGGACGGTCGTAATGACCCGGTGGCTGGACGCTGCGGCCAGCGCGTCGACGGCGATGACCAAATCCGGCCTGATCTTGCCCACAATCCCCTGCACGATCTCCGCCGTCTCCATCCCCGTGATGCCCAGGACGCCGGGCGCGATCGCGCACACCGAGCGAACGCCGCCCTTCAGCTCCGGCGACAGCATCCCCTGGAGATGCCGGGTCACGACAATCTTATCCACCGCCCGCGGCCCCAAAGCATCCGGGGTAATGTTCCAGTTGCCCAGCCCCACCACCAGAATAACAGCCTTCGGCGGCAGCTTCGCCAGGCTGACAAGCTCGTCGGCCAGAAATTTCATCACCTTCTCCTGCAGGGGGGTATTCTTGTCCCTCAGCCCCCGCGCTTCGATAGTCACATAGCGGCCCTGCAGCTTGCCCATCATCCGTTCGGCTTCCGGGGTGGCGATATTCACCCTTGTTATCAGAATCTCGTCATCCTCGGCAGTCTCCACCATCACTCCCGGGATATCCTCCCGCGTCCTGCGGGTCAGCGCCTCCCGCGCCTCCAGCGCCAGGTCGGTGCGCGGGGTGCTGTACTCATTCATGGCCGTCACTCCTGTCCATAGCATAAATTCGTATCCATTGCCGAAACTATCATAACCGGGATATTTCGCCCGTATTCGGCTGTTTCACAAGTCGCCGGCCGTCCCCCTTCGATCTTGGGAACCATGCATATAAGCTGTGGAAAGAGTTGCTTGCATTTTGCTACTTACCGTGCTAAAATTATTTGGGTAAAGAGGTCAAAGGAGGTGAACCACTTGCCGAACATCAAATCTTCGGAACGCAGCGTTAAAACCGACGCTTCCCGGCGCGCCCAGAATTTCTCCGTCAAATCCGCGGTGAAGACCGCCACCCGCAAAGTGGCCGACACGGTCACGGCCGGAAAAGCCGACGACGCTAAGGCCCTCCTGACCAAAGCTAGCAGCGTAATTGACAAAGCGGCCGCCAAAGGCGTTATTCATAAAAATGCCGCCGCGCGGAAAAAATCCCGTCTGGCGAAGAAAATCAACGCCATCGAAAGCAAGTAAATAAACAGAAACGCCTGTCCTTAATACGGACAGGCGTTTTTTATTTCGCGCACATCTCGATTATTATCCGTTCCAATACATACTTATCCGCCCGGCCGTTCTTCAGGTCCCGGTCGGCCTCGGCCAGCGCCACCAGCGTCCGCCGCAGCGCCGCCGCCGAAAACCCCCGCCCCTGGCGCAGCAGCTTCTCGCCCACGAACGGCGGCACCCCAAGCTCCTCCGCCACCTCGCGGCTGCCCGCCCCGCCGTCGGCCAGTTCCTTGCCCCGCCACAGCATCCGCACCTGCCTCGTCAGCAGCGCCAGCAGCCGGAGAGCGTTCTCCCCCGCGGCCAGCTGCTCGGCCAACAGCTTGAGCGCCTTGCCGGCCTGCTTCTGGCTCACCGCGTCGATCATCGCGAACACCGACACCTCCGGCACCGCCGACATCGCCGCCAGCACATCCTTGCGGGATATCGTCTGCCCCTGCGCATACAGGGCGATCTTATCGAGCTCGTTATCGAGCAGCCCCAGGGAAAGCTGCGGCATCATACTGAACGCGGCCAGCAATTCCTCGGCGGCGTCGGGAGCCAGCTTGCGGCCGAGCTCGGCCAGCTTAGCCGTCAGCCACGGCCGGATATCCTTCGCCTTCAGCGGGCTGACATCCACCGCCGCCCCGCAGCGCTCCACGCACTTATACAGCTTGCGCCGTTTGTCGGCCGCGTCGGCAGTCATAAAAACGACGTGACTGTACTCGGGTATCGCCTCCAGCAGTTTAAGCAGGCGCTCGTCGCCGCCGCCCTCCCCCTCCTCCCCTTTCGAGGAGCGGAAAAGATTGGTGCCGCGGATGACGATCACATTCTTGCCGCCCATGAAAGGCACCGTCTCGATCAGATTCGCCAGTTCGGCCAGCGGCGGGTCGCGGTCCAGCACCGCCAGGCCCATATCGCGCTCCTCCGGCGGCAGCAGCAATTCCACCACCGCCTTCTCCAGGCGGCGGGCCAGATATGTCTCCTCGCCGTGGATCAGATACACCTGCCGCACCCGGCCCTTTTTTATCTCCGCAATCGCCTCATTATAATCCATGCCGCACCCGCCTCATTAGAACTAGCTTTAGTATTTCGGCGGCCCGGCGGCGATACCCTTCATTATACGGCAAAGCGAAAGACGCCGGACAAAAGCCCGCCGCCTCTAGACTTCCCGTGTTCCACCGTTCATTCGCCGGTCATCAGCCTCTTCACCTGGACGAAAATATACTCCCCCCACGACTCGGGGATAGGCTGCTCCCAGTCGGTGCGGTTCTCCACCTTATCTTCGAGTTTTTCCAGCAGCGCCCCCTGGCGGGTGTAGAAAAGCATGCCGTAGCGCACCATTCGGTTTTGGGCAAAGTCGTAGTAACCCTTGTCGATCATATAGCCTAGGTGTTCCCAGCCCTTGAGCGAAAACCCCTGCTTCCGGCGGGAGGACAGCATCGCGGCCGCCTCCTCCTGGCTGAAGTCGATGCGGACCCAGACCTCGGCCAGCATCTTGCCGCTGTAAGGGTCGCGGAAAAACCTCGCGTTGGCCGTATCGACCGACGCCGTCATCCGGATATTGTTGCCGATAACCTGATAGCGGTCGCGCAGCGAACGCTCCACCATCTTCTCCCGGTACGCGTCCTCGTATAGCTTGATCCGCTTGTAGATATCGTCATCCAACGTCTTGGGAACGATGGCTTCCCAGGGGATTTTCTCCGGAGGACCCTCGCCCAGTTCCAGGATGCGGTCGTCCTTGGTCATCGCCACCGCGCCGACAATCTTATAACTGGCCTTATCCAGGCGAAAATACTTGTGCACCAGCGTATAATGCAGATTATCCCAGTCCGGGCTGTAATTGCCCGCCGCCTTTGCTTTCCTGATCATCTCCGCCCGGCCTTCCTCGCTGTAGACGTTCTTCGTCCACACATCGTAGTACGGCCGGTTGTCTTGCGGATCGATGTAATACTGCAAGCTGTCGGTATCCATATAAACGTGCTGCTGGCTGATGAACCCCACCATCTGATACTCCGCCGCCGCAGGACTTGGCCCGGCAAGCAGCGTCGCGCATACGGCGGCCGCGGCCGCCAGCCTCATCAACGCGCCCCTCATGGCCCCCGCCTCCTTCACCGTTTACTCGCTGACAATGCTGACCGCTTCGGGATACTCCTTGATGGTCCACAACGCCAGCTTGATCGCTTTCTCGATCAGCGACCCAGGCGGCGGCGCCTGCTCGCGCGGCGGCAGCCCCTTGAACTCGACCGTCTCGATAATCTTGCCCCGGTCGTCGTAGTGGATCAGCCGCAGGAGGGAAAACGTGCCGGAGTCGAGATTGAACCTTATATGAGTAAGTGTCGCGCTAAAGTTGAAGAACTTCTCGCCCCGGCCCTGCTTGGCTTGCGTCTCGATCATCTGCGCCTTGCCGGGCGGCTTGTAAGAACTCTTCACCCAAAACTCGGCCCGGTACTTATCGGCGTCTTTGTTGTGAACAAGCATGAGCGTACTCAGATCGATGTAGGCGTCGTACTCGGGATACGACGCGACGAACAGATATCGCCGCGGGTCCTCTGACGGGCGCTTGGGAGCCTGGGCCGTCGACTTCCGCGGCTGGCCGTCGCCCGGCATGTTCAGCACCAGCGGCCCGCCGCTCGGCGTTACCAGCTCGCCGATGGCTTTGGCCCGCACCGCGAAATTCAGGTTCTGGCCCTCTCCCCGGTAGCCCACGGAAACGCCGACAACCTCGCCGGCGGCGTTGACCACCGGCCCGCCGCTCGAGCCGGGGGAAATCGGCGCCGTCATCTGAAAAACCTCGCCGAAGCTGCCTATTTTCCGGAACCCGGAAACGATGCCGTCCGACACCGTAAAACTCAGCCCTTTCGGATTGCCGAACACATATATCCGCTGCCCCTTGACAACCTCTTCGCGACTGATTCGCAGGAACGGCACCGGTTCGGCCACGTTGCCGACCGTCCCCTTGACAAGGTCGGCCTCGGGGTGGATGGCGGCAATCTTCGTCACCGGATACCTCTTGCCGTTCGGCGAAAACACCATCGCGGAAAAGGCATCCTTCATCACATGGCGGTTGGTCAGGAACTCGCCCTCCGGGCTCACGAAAAAGCCGCTGCCGATACCGTATTGGTCACCGTCCCGGTCGTACATCACGACAAACAGGACAGCCGGTTCCACGTCCCTGACGAGTTGGGCGAGATCGGCCTCGGCCGCCGCCGGCGACACGCGCGCCATCATCAGACCGGCTGCCAGCAGCAAAGTCAAAACTAGTTTCTTCCCCATCGTCGCCGCAACCATCGCATCGCCCCCCGCAAACGCAATCGACATATATTTTCATAATTTGCCCTTTTATGGCAAAATCCTCTATTACCGCCCGCCCTTGTGCGTCTCCACCGTCAGCGCCTCGCCGTCGCTGCGGAAAACCACCGCGCCGTCGCGGTCGGTGCGGTAAACCCTCACACCCTGCGCCGCCAGCCGCTCCAGCACCGCCGGGTGGGGATGCCCGAAGCGATTGGCGTGGCCGGCGGAAACGACGGCGTAATCCGGCCGGAAGGCCGCCAGCAGCTCCGGCGTCGTCGCCGTCTTCGCCCCGTGGTGGCTGACCTTCAGCACACCGCCGCCACCCGGCACGCGGCCGGCCAGCGCCTGCTCCTCCCGGCTCCCCAGGTCGCCCGTCACCAGGAAGCGGTGGCGGCCGTACTCCACCAACACCACCGTCGACTCCTCGCCCCTCCCGGCCCGGTCTTCGCCCGCAGCCTGGACGACGCGGAAAACGACGCCGTCAAGCATGATGCTCTGCCCGGCGTAGGCCGGCACAAGCCCCCGGCCGCCGGCGGCCCGCAGCGCCGCCCGCACAGGCGCCGCCGGCTCGCCCTGCGGCAGCAGCACCGTCCGCACCGGCACGGCGGCTATCACGGCGGCCGCGCCGTCGGCGTGGTCCTGGTGGCCGTGAGTCAGCACAAGGTAATCGAGCGCCGTCACGCCATAGTGGCGGAGATAAGGCGCCACCACCCGCTCACCCACATCGAAATCGCTGAACTCCCGCCCGCCGCCGGCATCCACCAGCACCGCGCGCCGGTGAGGCGTCACGATCAGCGTCGCGTCCCCCTGACCGACATCGATAAAATGTACGGCCACCGGCCGCGGGTAATGCGCATAACCGAAATACGCCACCATCAGGACAGCCAGCACGGCAGCGGCGCGCCGCGGCCAGCGCCGGCAGACGGTCGCCGGTCCCGGCAGACGTGGCAAAAGTCCGTACCCCCATGCCAGCACGAGATAATAAGCCGTCCCCGCCGCCAGCCCCATCGCCGGGAAATGCAGCGTCGCCCCCGGCACGGCCGCCAGCCAGGCCGCCAACTGTACCGCTACGCCGACCAACTGGGCGCAGACCACCAGCAGCAGCTTGCCCAGCAGCGGGACGGCGGACGCCGCCAGCACCGCCAGCAAGCCGACAACCACCACCACCTCAATCACCGGCAGGACGACAAGGTTGGCCACGAGCGAAGCGGGCGGGAAACTGCTGAAATACCACAGCAGGAAAGGCAGCACGCCCAGCTGGGCGGCAACAGTAACCGCCAGCGGCCCGGCCAGCCACGGCGGCAGGAAGGACAGCGCGGCCGCGGTCGGCGGATATAAGAGCGTTAGCCCGAGCGCCGCGCCGAACGACAGCTGAAAACTGATATCGAACAACAGGGCCGGCTGCCAGGCCAGCATGCCGAGGGCGGCCAGCGCCAACGCCGTCAGCGTATCCCTGTCCCGCCCCAGCACCACCGCCGCCAGCGCCGCCAACCCCATAACCGCCGACCGCATCACCGGCGGCGTCAGCCCGGCCAGCAGCGCGTACACTATCACCGCCGCCCCCGCGAGGCAGGCGGTCTTCGCCCGCCGCAGCCCGAGCCGCGCCCCCAGCCACAGCACCGCGCCGGCCACCAGCGCGATATGCGCGCCCGACACCGACAGGATATGCACCAGTCCGGTCGCAGCAAAATCCCGCACCACCTCGCGCTTTATGCCGGCGTAACCGCCGAACAGCACACCGCTTATCACCGCCGCGTCGCCCTCGGCGACCGTCGCGCGGATAAAAGCCGTCATCCCCTGCCGCCAGGCGGCGATGGCCGCTGCCGGAGAGTTATCCCCGCCCGGCGCGGCCCGGAAATCCTCCGGCCGGGCCGCCAGGCGGGCCGTCACGCCCCCCAGTCGGTACGCGGCCGCCATATCGGCCTGTCCGGGGTTGTTGTAGCCGTGCAGAGCCTCCACCCGTCCGCGAACACTCACCCTGTCGCCGTAAGCGGCGACAGTCGCCTGGCGCGGCTGGAGAAGACTCAGGACAACCTTGCCGCCGGCCGGCTCCAGGCGCGGCTGCCCGGCGTCCACCGCCTCGGCGGCCACGATATACCGCACCTTCACCGTCTCGTGATCGACATCCGCCCAGCGGGGCAGTTCGGCCACCGTCCCATGGAGCGTCACTCTCTGCCCGGTGAAGCGGCTCACGTCATACGGCGAAACGACCTCCGCCCCGCCGTAGCGGAGCATGCCGGCGACGAAAAACAGCGCCGCGGCCGTGACCGCGACCGTCCGCGCCCCCCGCCGCACCTGCACCAGAGCGACAAACAGCAGTCCGGCCGCCAGCGCGGCCAGCACCACCGCCGCCACGTTCACCGCCGCGGCCAACCATACGCCGCCGGCGAAAGCCGCCGCCAGCAAAGGGAGAACAGCAGGCATAATCCATCAGCCACCTGACATTCGATCTCGGCCTCTTCTCCCCTATTTCCCCATAAACAGGCAAATTCCTCCAAAAAATGGCAAAAGAGCCGCAATAATCGGCTCTTACAATAAATATAACGCTCAGCTTTACGGCCTACAGCGTGATCTTGTCCTTGATCTGGTTGAACTTGCTCTCGCCGATGCCGTTTACCTTCTTGATCTCCGCTATATCGCGGAAGGGACCGTTAGTCTTGCGGTACTCCACGATGCGGTCGGCCAACACCGCGCCGATGCCCGGCAGCTTCTCCAGCGCCGCCTTGTCGGCGGCGTTGATGCTCACCCGGCCGGAATCGGTCGCGGCCACCGCAGACGAGCCCGGCACCCCGCTGATCGGCACATGGATCTGCATGCCGTCCTTCACCGCCTGGGCCAGGTTGACCTTGTTCGCGTCCGCCCCGTGCGCCAGGCCGCCGGCGGCGTTGATCACATCGATCACCCGGCTCTCCGGCCCGACCTTATACACGCCCGGCTTGCTCACCGCGCCTGTCACATACACAACCGGCCGGTTATCGCGGGCCACGGGGGACTGGCTCGCCGGCACCACGCTCGCCGTCTTCTCCGGCACGACGAATTTCCGCCACTGGTCATAGAAACTGCCGGCCACGATCACCGCCGCCAGCGCCAGGATAATCAGCCAGTGCCGCCTCAAAGCGCCCAAGTCCGTCCCTCCCCCGGTTTTCTCGCTATATACTTCGCCACATTCTCCAATCTTCCTACAAGCCTCCCCAAAAAACAAAGCCGGCCTCGCAGGCCGGCTCTATACATTGCTTATTTTTACTACTCCTTAACCACGATATTCACAAGCTTCTGCGGCACGCAGATAACCTTCACCACCTGCTTGCCGGCCAGCAGCGCCTTGACCCGCTCCTGCTCGAAAGCCTTGGCTTCAAGCTCCTTCGCGTTCAGCCCCACCGGCACCACGATCTTGTCGCGGACCTTGCCGTTGATCTGCAGTACGACCTCGCTCTCCTCCACCTCGATCGCCGCGGCGTCGAACGTCGGCCAGATCTGCTGGTGGACGCTGCCCTGAGCGATCGTCTCGCTCCACAGCTCCTCGGTAATATGCGGGGCGAACGGGGCCAGCAGCTTCAAGAGCGCGGACACCGTCTCGCGTATCAGGCCGGGGTCGGGCTGAGCCACCTGCTCGCGAAACAGGTACAGCGCGTTGACGAGCTCCATGATCGCGCTGATGGCGGTATTGAAATTGAACCGGCCGCCCACATCGTCGGTAACCTTCTTGATCGTGGCGTGCAGCGCCCGCCGCAGCTCGCGCTCCGCCTTGGTGAGGGTGGCGGGGTCGTAAGTCTTCTTGGCGCCGGCCTTCACCGTCGGCACGTAATGGGCGACGATGCGCCACAGCCTTGCGAGGAAGCGGGACGCCCCCTCCACCCCCTGGTCGCTCCACTCCAGATCGCGCTCGGGCGGAGCGGCGAACAGGATGAACAAGCGGGCGGTATCGGCGCCGTACTTGGCGATGATCTCCTCCGGCGACACCACATTGCCCTTCGACTTCGACATCTTGGCGCCGTCCTTGATCACCATGCCCTGAGTCACCAGATTCTTGAAGGGCTCGCTCACATTGAGCAAACCGGCGTCCTTCAGCACCTTGGTGAAAAACCGCGAATACAAGAGGTGTAAAATGGCATGCTCGATGCCGCCGATATAATGATCGACAGGCGCCCAGTAATTCACCTTCGCCGTATCGAACGGCTCGTTGGCGTTCTTGGCGTCGGTGTAGCGGTAGTAATACCACGACGAGCAGATGAACGTATCCATCGTATCCGTCTCCCGCCGGGCCTTGCCGCCGCACGTCGGGCAAGTGCAGTTCACGAACTCCTCCACCTCGGCCAGCGGCGAAACCGTGCCGCCGTCGAAGCGCACATTCTCGGGCAGCAGCACCGGCAGCTCCTTCTTCGGCACCGGCACCGTGCCGCACTTATCGCAATAAATTATCGGGATGGGCGCGCCCCAGTAGCGCTGGCGGGAAATCAGCCAATCGCGCAGGCGGTACGTCACGCGGCGCTTGCCCACCTTATGCTTCTCCAGCCAGTCGGCCACCTTCTCCTTGCCGGTCTCGCCTTCGAGGCCGTCGAATTCCCGCGAATTTACCATCACCCCTGGGCCGTCATAAGCGGCCGTCCACTTCGCAAAATCCGTCTCATGCCCCCCCTGCGGCGCGATGACCTGGCGAATAGGCAGATTATACTTCTTCGCGAACTCCCAGTCGCGCTGGTCGTGGGCCGGAACACCCATTACCGCGCCTGTGCCGTACTCCAGCAGCACATAGTTGGCCACCCAGATCGGCACCTGCTCGCCCGTGATGGGATGCACCGCGTACGCGCCGGTGAAAATACCCTCTTTCTCCGTCTCCGTTGACGTACGGTTGATCTCGCTCAGATTGCGCACCCGCTCCACAAAAGCGCTCACCGCCGCCTCCTGCGGCTTGCCGGCCGTCAGCTTGGCCACAAAGGGATGCTCGGGAGCGAGCACCACGTAAGTTACCCCGAAAATCGTATCATGGCGGGTCGTATACACGGCGATCTTCTCGCCGATCTCCGGCGCGTCGAAGCTGAACTCGGCGCCCACGCTGCGGCCGATCCAGTTCTCCTGCATCACCTTCACGCGCTCCGGCCAGCCCTTCAGCTCGCTCAGATCGGCCAGCAGCCTGTCAGCATACTGGGTGATCTTCAGGAACCACTGCTCCAGCTCCTTCTTCACCACCGGCGAATCGCACCGCCAGCAGCGCCCGTCCTCCACCTGCTCGTTGGCTAGCACCGTGTTGCACTCGGTACACCAGTTCACGGCCGCCTTCTTCTTGTAAGCCAGCCCCATATCGTAAAACAGCAAGAACAGCCACTCGGTCCACTTATAATAATCGGGGCTGCAGGTCGTCACCTCGCGCTCCCAGTCGTAAGAAAGGCCCATCTCCTGCTGCTGCCGCCGCATATTGGCGATATTCTCGGCCGTCCACTTCGCCGGGTGGATACCGTTCTTGATCGCCGCATTCTCGGCCGGCATGCCGAAAGCGTCCCAGCCCATCGGGTGGAGAACATTGTAACCCTGCATCTTCTTGAACCTGGCGAACACATCGCCGATGGAATAATTACGGACATGGCCCATATGGAGTTTGCCGGACGGGTAAGGGAACATCTCCAACACATAGTATTCCGGCTTCTGGCGGTTGATCTCCGAACCGAACGCTTTCTGCTCGGCCCAGACCTTCTGCCACTTGGCCTCGATCTCGCTTGCTATGTACCTTTCGTTCAATGCCAGTCCTCCCATATCGCCTAATAACCAAAAAGCCCCGGCCAGCAGCCAGGGACGAGCAACACCCGCGGTACCACCCTGATTGACGGCCCCAAGCCGTCCTCTCGCGACCCTTAACACCGGTCCGGCGTCGGCTGCTACTCCGTTCGCAGCCGCTCCTCAGCAGCGAGTTCGGCCTGCCGGGGTTGGCTCGCATCATCCGCCAACTTTCTGGGACCGCGGCAACGGCGTACTGATCTGCTTCGCGGGATTTACAGATACCATTATATAGTACCCCCGCGCCAAAAGTCAACTTGGCCGCGCCCGCTTACCGCCCGGCCCGCCGCCTTCCGGCGGAAAGGTTGTTCTACTTTTCGCCGCCGCGACATAAGATTGCCTGTAAGGAGGTGCAGCGATGTATAAACTTATCATCGGCAACGTCAGAGTCACCGTCGAAGACGACGCCATCGACCGGCTGGAGGCCGCCGCCCTCGCCCGCGAGGCCGTAGCCGCCGCCGCCCGGCGCGGCAAACTCATCAGCCACATCGAAATCGGCGCCGGCGACGAAGGCCCCCGGATCGAAGTAACCGAGCGGACGGTATCCGCCACCACCCGCAAAACCGTAAGGCAGAGCATGCTCGACGGCGTGTGCGCCGCCGCCCGCGAAAAACTCTTCCCCACCCACGCCTACGCCGCCAAAGACACCTGGATCGACGCCGACACCGGTCAGGAGTGGCACGGCGGCAGCGTTGACGAGGCCCGTCAGGAAATTATGGCAAAACTTGAGGAATGGGTAAAGACGCCATAGTCCCCGCGAGAAAGGGATGCCCCTCGGGCATCCCTTAAGTGTGTATTGTGATTGCCGGATGTCCCCGCGCTCCCTGGAAAACTCAGCTCCTTAAAGCCTCCATAACCCTTTCGCAATCTTCCTGTTGTAAATATAATACAACGCCGTAACTTCCCTTAATATTTTTCTGTCAATACGACCAACTATAAACGACGCCAGGGCGCCTTCAACAAGACGCCCTGGCCCGCCCCTCCCTGACCATTCTCACGAACGCCTCGGCCACCTCCGGGTCGAACTGCCCGCCCTCCCCGGCTTCGATAACCGTCAGCGCGGCCGCCACCTCCCGCCGGCCGTGCGCCGACCGGCCCGACGTCATCGCGTCGAAAGCGTCCGCCACCGCGATTATCCTCGCTCCCAGCGGGATCTCCTTGCCCCGCAGACCGCCCGGATAGCCGCCGCCGTCGAAGCGCTCGTGATGGTGACGGACGAGATCCGCCTCCTCCCGGAAGACATCGAAGCTCGCGAGAATATCCGCCCCCACCGCGGCGTGGGCCTGCACCGGCCGGCGCTCGTCCGGCGTCAGCGGTCCGTCCTTGTAGAGGATCGCCGGCGGGATGACAATCTTGCCGATATCGTGCAGCAGCGCCGCCCGCGTCACCGTCTCCACCGCCGGCGCCGGCATCCCCAGCGCCCTCGCCAAATCCTGGGCCAAGTTGCTCACCGCGTCCGAGTGTCCGTTACTGTAAGGATCCTTCATCTCGAACATATTCACAAGGATTTTCAACATCCTGACGTACTGGCCCTCCCGTGAGGCCGCCCGCCGCGCACAGTCGGTGATCTCGTACAAAAATTCGGCCGTATGGCAGTCGGCGCCACAGCCCGCCAGCGGAACCAGCCGCCGCTCGACCACCCTCGCCGCCCCGTCCCGTCCGGCATACTCCTCCGTCCGCACCGCTTCCCTGGCGGGGCGGTGCGCCGCCCCGACAGCCAGCCCGGCAAGCCCGAGTAGTTCCTCGCTGCCGCACAGCTCCTCGATCACCCCCCCCCTGGCGATAACCAGCGCGCACGGCATCCCCCCGAAGGCGCGGCTGCACAGCTCCAGGCGGTGAGTCACGGCCGCCAGCCTCTGCTGCAGATATGCGACACAGGCGACGATGGCCGCAATTGCCGCCAGATGGGCGGCATACCCGGCCGGCCCGTATTCTCCTCCCCGCACAAGCGCGACAAACAAATCGTTCACCCCCACGGCGAGAAGCATGATAACGCCGATAGCCAGCGGCTTTCTCCAGGCACGGTTGTTCATGGCCACATCCCCTTATAACCATACTCGCGTTATATATTATGTTTACTAGAAGCAGCAGGTGCGTGACCTTTTGCAACTGGCTATTGACAACCGAGCGGCCGCTGGCCTAGACTAGAAAAGAACAACCCGCATTCAGACTAACACGGGGTGAAACTATGCTCGATATTTTCGACAGCACCTGCGTCCTACTGGCCAAAGCCGAACAGAAGCATTACCTTTTCACCAAAAAGCTTCTCAACGAGAACAGCCTCGGCATAACGCCCGGCCAGATGATGCTCCTATATACCCTCTTCAAGGGCGACGGCATCGCCATCACCGAACTCGGCAAAAAAATCTTCCTCGACAACTCCACCCTCACCGGCCTCATCGACCGCCTCGAAAAGCTCGAACTCGTCTACCGCGCCGCCACGCCGGAAGATCGCCGCTGCTACTGCATCTTCCTCACCGACAAAGCCCGCGGCCTGGAAAAAGCCATCAACAGGACCATGGCCCAGGTCGAAGAAACGATGACCGGCGGCTGCAGCCCCGAGGAAATCGCTGCCTTCCGCTGCGTCCTCAAACGCATCTTCGCCACCCTATAAATAATGCAAAGCAAAACCCCCGGGAATTGTCCCGGGGGTCTTTTCGTTTGCATTATATGTTTCCGACGGAGAACGACAGGCTATGCGCCGGAGCTCCGACCGAACGCACCGTAGATTGCGTCGCGCGCCCGCGACCACCGTCGCCAACTGACGTCCATGTCAGTAGACTCCTCGCTCGGCCATCCATGGCCTCGCGTGTGGCGGCGCTGCTCTGCTGCGCCAACGGTGCGTATTCGCCCTCCGCAACGGCGCAGTACGCCTGCGTTCCCGCCTCCTGCGGCGCGGCGTTCCCGGCTTTGGGTGCCGCCCCCTTCAAGTGAGGCGGCAGCCGCTACTTAATGAGAGAGCCGGTAACAGCACCGCACGAGCGGACATGGACGGCCGCAAGAGGCGACAATTGAATCATGGACGTGAATTTGACGCTGCTGCGGTGCTGTCGGCGACGAATTTAGCAGCGAGCCAAAACGCCGAGTTGATACGACGGCGTTTTATGCGAGTCGCTATGCAGGGCAACAGCGAACCGAATTTGCTTCGAGTGAGTCGTTGCCCTGCATAGTAAGACCGTCGCCGCAACGGGGGGCAAACCCAATGCCGGGAAAAGTCGCGCCTGATTATGAGAGAGTAGTACCAATAAAGGGATAATTTGTATAGTTGCCGAAACGATACTCCGAGTAGACTTATCCGGAGGTATGAATGTGCAGATAGTAAAACCATTTCTTCTTGTTGCTCTCTGTTCTATTCTAATGTTGTGTACGACTGTTTCCGCAAGTGAATTTAGTGAAAGTTATCATATTAAAGCAAGTAATCAGCAAGAAGGAATAGCATTACTTCAACGAGCTGGCTTAAAAGGATATGTATTTCCTGAAAAGAACGGATGGGTAACTATTCTTCCCCAATATGAAAAATATCCCTTCATACCAATTGAAAAACTTATCAAAGCTAATGAATCCTTGATGGTATACTATGCATGCGCTGAGGATCACGGGTGGACTTTGAATATCTACCAAAAAAGCGAGAATATACTAAGTTATGATTGTGATTGGACATATAAGGAAATACGTATAAAAGACAATGGGTTAAATCTTGCAATTCTCAAAAAGATAATTGGTAAACCAAGTCAAGAAAAGGATGACCACTTTTGGAAGAAGGTCTTTTATCCCAAGAACCATAATGATATCTTCGAAAATGAGCTTCCTTCGTATAACATAGCTAAACTACTAAGCCTGCCATTTTATGAATGGCTGTCTTATGATTATATAAAGAAAACCAATCTAGAAGTCTATTATAAGCAAAACATAAATATATACTATGCGAAATAAAAAGGAATGCTTCTTTCAAATGCACGAAAAAAAACCGCGTCCTGTATAAGAACGCGGTTTTTTGCTTTTTGGCCTATTATAGACGGAATTTCTGTGCTTTATAATTTCTTACCGCAGGATATTGCCGGCGATGACCATCCGCTGCGCCTGGTTGGTGCCCTCGTATATCTGCGTGATCTTGGCGTCGCGCATCATCCGCTCCACCGGATACTCGCGGCTGAAGCCGTAGCCGCCGAACACCTGCACCGCGTCCGTCGTCACCGCCATCGCCGCATCCGACGCAAACATCTTCGCCATCGCCGCCTCCTTGGCGTACGGCATGCCGTTCGACCGCTTGAACGCCGCCTGGTAGGTCAGCAGCCTCGACGCTTCGACCTTGGTCGCCATATCGGCCAGCATGAAGTTGACCGCCTGGAAGGTCGAAATCGGCTTGCCGAACTGCACGCGCTGCTTCGAGTACTTGATCGCCTCGTCCAGCGCCCCCTGCGCGATGCCGGTCGCCTGGGCAGCCACGCCGATGCGGCCGCTATCCAGAGCCCCCATCGCTATCTTGAAGCCGTCGCCCTCCTTGCCCAGCAGATTGGCGGCCGGCACACGGCAATTCTCGAAGATTAGCTCGCGCTGCACCGACGAGCGGATACCCATCTTGACCTCCTTCTTGCCGAAGGAGAAGCCGGGGGCGCCCTTCTCGACGATGAAACAGCTCATCCCCTTGGGCCCGAGCGCCTTGTCGGTCGCCGCGAAGAACAGGTAAATCTCGGCCTCGCCGCCGTTGGTGTTGAACACCTTGGTGCCGTTCAGCACATAACTGTCGCCGTCCTTCACCGCCGTGCTCGACCCGTTGGCCGCGTCCGTGCCGGCGTTGGGCTCGGTCAGGCCGAACGCCCCCAGTTTGCTGCCTTCGGCCAGCGGGCGCAGGAACTTCTGCTTCTGTTCCTCGGTCCCGTAAAGCATGATCGGCCCCGAGCACAGCGACACATGCACCGACAGGCCGATGCCCGTCGAGGCGCACACCCGCGAAATCTCCTCAACCGCGATCGCGTAGCTCACATAGTCGCTGCCCGCGCCGCCGTATTCTTCGGGGTACGGCAATCCGAGCAGGCCGAGCTGGCCCATCTGATCGAAAATATCCCGCGGGAAAAGTTCCTTCTCGTCGCGTTCGGCCGCCGTCGGCGCCACCGACTTGGCGGCGAACTCGCGCACCATCTTACGGATATCTTCTTGTTCCGGGGTCAGGATGAAATTCATCGGTTGTTCCTCCCGTGTGCTCGATTTTTTATATTGACCGGCTACTTTTTCGCCGGAGCGGGATCAGGCAATTCGGCGGTGATGCCGGCGATGCGCTTGGCGTCCTTGGCAAATTTCTCCCATGGCTCCATCGCCCGGACCACCATGCGGGCCCCGTCGGGCGAGCCGCCGCCGTGCATGCAGCCGGGGATGCCGCCGCCGACCGTCAGCCACTCCACCAGCCTCGCCGCCCTGGCCCGCGTCTCGCCGTCCGCGCCGGCCGTCAGCGCTTTCAGTATCTCCGCGCCATAAATAGGCGACTGGCAATCCTTGTAGGACGGGAAGCAGCCGGTCTCGGCGACGCCGCCGCTGATATCCTGAGCGATAACCTTGGTTTCGTAGGGCAGTTTGGCGACCTGAGTCTTGTTGACATGGGCCAGCAGCATGTCGGGGATCCATACGCCGGTGGCGTGGGCCTTGCCGGCGAGCATCGCGCCGAGGCCGACCGAGTAGGTAATCTCGTTGTTGATCGCCATCTGGTTGAGCTTATCCTGGAAAGCCTTCTGCGACAAGCCGTTGGCGCGGGCCATGTTGATCGCCGCCCCGCACATGATGTCGCCCTGGCCGGCCACGCAGGCGCCGATAGCCGCGCGATAGATGGCGGTGAAGAAGCCGATGATCTTGCCGGTGTACTTGAACTCGCCGTTCATAAAAACGCGGTCGTTCGGTACAAAAACATCGTCGAAGAACAGGAACGCCTGGGTAATATTGCCCGACTTCGGCGCATCCCACCCCTCCTCCTCGTCGCGGGCGTCGCTCGGCCGGCGCGTCTCGACGATCGTCAGGCCGGCGATATCGCGGGGCACCGCCACCGCCAGGCAGAAGTCTTTCTCGCTTTCGCCGTAGCCGCTGCCGGGGACGACGATGATTTCGTGGCAGGCCGCCACGCCGCAAATCTGGGCTTTGTAACCGCGGATGACGATCCCGTCTGGCCGGACTTCCTTGACGTGAACGTTGGAATCCTTGTTCGGCTGCTCGGAAGGCTTGAGGGCCCGGTTGCCCTTGGCGTCGGTGATCGCGCCCGCCAGCGCCAGGCAGTTGTCCTCGACATGCTTGAAATACTTCTTGATCCGCTCGTGATAGTTCGTCCCGAACTCCTTATCCATTTCGTAGGTAACAGCCCACAACACGTTGATCCCCGTCCAACCGGCGCAGGTCGCCCCCTGGCAGGTCCCCGTCCAATGGTACTGGGCCCGCTTCATCTTCGAATTGCCCATCACCGCTTCCATACTGTTCATCAGCGTATTCCAGCGGTGGGCGGTCTCGCCGGTCAGATGGGATTTGGCGGTGAATACAGGGGCCCTCTCCGGATCGAACGCCGCGTCGTACGAATCCGCCACCGACTGGACATGCAGCCGGGTCGCGGGATGGGTCGTCACGTCCGCGATGAGTTCCCCCCACTTATACATGTTCGGACGCAATTTCTGAAGAGACTCCATGTACTGTTGACCGTTCATCAGTGCCATACCGTTCACTCTCCCTAATCGTATTATCCGTCAAGCGGGATACCCGCCGATGAATCGCTGGTCAGCCGCCGTTCTTCGCCATGATCTCCGGCTTGAGATTCATGGGCTCGTCGATGAATATACGGGCGTCCATAAGCTTCAGATTGGGCGAAATGTGGGGCTTGAAATCCATCTGGGCGAGAACGTCCCGCTCCAGGTCGGCCCCCGGCGCGATCTCGGTCAGCATCACCCCGGTCGCCGTCAGCTCGAACACCGCCCGCTCGGTCACGTACAGCACCTTCTGACCGGCCTTCTTGGCATACTGGCCGCTGAAAGTGATGTGGCCGACCTTAGGCACGAACTTCTTGCTCTTGCCCTCCTGGACGATCTTCAGCTTGCCGCCCTCCACCGCCACCTCCAGCCCGCCCGCCGTCAGCGTGCCGGCGAAGATGACGTGCCTCGTGTTCTGGGTGATGTTGATAAAGCCGCCAGCGCCGGCGATGCGCGGCCCGAACTTGCTCACATTCACATTGCCGAACTGGTCGCACTCCGCCAGCCCCAGCACCGCCAGGTCGAGGCCGCCGCCGTCGTAGAAATCGAACTGGTTGGGGTGGTCAAGGAACGCCTCCGGGTTAAGGGAGCAGCCGAACCGCAGCCCCGACAGCGGCACGCCGCCTATCGGGCCGGGCTCGACCGTCATCGTCAGCTGGTCGCTGAATCCCTCCTCGGCCGCAACCGCCGCCACCCCTTCCGGCATACCGATGCCGGTATTGATCACCGCGTCGGGTATTAGCTCCATCGCCGCCCGCCGGCAGATAATCTTGCGGTCGTCGAGCGGAATGGGCTTCCAGCCGGCAAGCGGCACCTTCACCTCGCCCGACAGCGCCGGGTTATACTGCTCGCCCATCGACTGTTTATGGTTCTCCGGCGAAGCCTGGACGATATAATCGACCATTATCCCCGGCACCTTCACCATCATCGGGTGGAGCGTGCCAGCCTCGACAATCCTCTCCACCTGGGCGATGACGATGCCGCCCGAATTGCGGGCCGCCATCGCCAGCGGCAGAAACTCCAGGGAAATGCCCTCTTTCTCGATGCTGATGTTGCCGCGCGTATCGGCGCTCGTGCCGCGGATGAGAGCGACGTTGATGGGGTAAGACTTGTATAGCAGGTACTCCTCGCCGTCCACCTCCAGCAGCTTGACGACTTCCCGCTTGGAAATCTCGTTCAGGCGGCAGCCCGTTTCCCGCGGATCGGCGAACGTCCGCAGACCCACATGGGTGAGCACACCGGGTTTCTTGCCGGCGATCGCCCGAAAAAGATGCATCATAACCCCTTGGGGGATATTATAAGCCTCGATCTTGTTCTCGACGATCAGCCTGTTCAGGTCGGGCTGCAGCCCGAAATGCCCGGCGATGACCTTTTTCACGAACCCATCGCGGGCGAACCGGTTCAGGCCCCACCACGACTTGCCGTCATTCTGGCTGGCCCCGAACGTCAGCGTCAGATTCTTCGGCTCGCCCGTATCCACGAACCGTTTCTCCAGCGCCTCGGTCAGCTCGGCCGGGTGGCCCATGCCGATGAACCCCGATATGCCCACAGTGTCGCCCGATTTAACGTGTTTGACAGCTTCGGCGGCACTGACGATTTTGACTTTCATGCCCTTGGCCTCCTCTCTTTTGGGAGAGAGGGCCCGCGCCTGCGGTCAGCGAGGGCGGACCCTCCTGACCGACTAAGCTTTATTACTGACAGCCTGGGAAACGGGAACCTCCTTCTTCACAAATGTCTCCACCGTGAAGCACAGCGCCAGCGTACCTACCACCATGCCGCCGAAACACAGCCAGAAGGTGGAGGTATAAGCTTCCACCGGGAACTTGCCGGCCACCTTGCCGTAGCCGTCGAGAATGACGCCCATATACTGCTGGAAGAAGGCGCCGCCCACGAAATAAAAGAGATTGAAAACGCCGATCGCCGTGCCCACGACCTTGCGCGGCAGGCGCTCGGTAAGGTGGGCGTAGTTGGTGATATAAGCGCCGCCGAAGCCGCCCATCAGGAAGCAGAACGCCGACATCGTCGCCGTGCTCCAGCCGGTCGGGCTGAGGGCGATATACAGCCAGCCCAGCGTATACACCGCCGCGCCGGTGATAACCACCTTCTTGCGGCTATGGACGATCCGGTCGGAAACCCAGCCATGGATCGGGCAGCCGCAGATCATGCCGATCGCCCACCACGACAGCACGTTCGAAGCCGCCTGCTTTGTCCAGCCGAACGTATCCATCATATAAGGCACCGCCCACAGTCCCTGGAAACCCATCATCGGCCCGTAGACCGCGAAAGCGTACACGGCCAGCCACGGGAAATTGCGGTTGGTCACCGCGATCTTGATCGCCTCGCCCAGCTTGATGCTCTCGTCGCGGGCCACCTCGGCCGCGTCGACCCTGATGCCGTCCACCTCGTTCAGCGACGGCAGACCCATATCCTGCGGCCGGTTGCGGACCAGCAGATACGTGGCCGCCGCCAGGATGACGGTGATCGCCCCGAGATAGTAGAAAGCCTCCCGCCAGCCGGTCATCGACACGAACTTCGCGAGCGGAGCGGCGGCGCCCAGAGCGCCGATATTGCCCACCGTCAATAGGATGCCGGTCAGCGTCGAAAACTCATGCGCCCTAAACCACTGGGCCTGAATCTTCATTATCGGGATGTAGACCACGGCCACGCCGATACCCATCATCACCCGGCCGATGATCGCCCAGTCGTAGCTCTGCGCGATCCCGAACATCGCCGTACCGACGCCGGCGACGATGAAGAAGATCGTCACCGCCAGGCGTGGCCCGAGGAAGTCCGAGAAAATCCCGGAGGGTATTTGCATGGCGGCGTAAGGATAGAAATAGGCCGCAGACAGAAGTCCCAGGCTGGCGGCGCTGATGTTGAACGCCTTCATCAGCTCCGGCGCCACCACCGCCGGCGCCACCCGGTCGAAGTACACGAAGAAATACACGAACCACAGCGTTACCAGACAAACCCACCGATAACTGAGGACCTTAGCTCTTTGCTGCTCGGTTACCATTGACATCCCCCTTCGCATATTGATTGGCGCCATTGTTGTGAATAGTCTGCAAATTCGGTGCCAACCAGGGGGCTGCCCGCGGATGTGCGAAAAATCACAAACCCGCCGCCGGGCTTCGTTGCGTTACCGCAACAAATTAGTTTGCATGCTAATTTTTCCCGTTGAAAATATACGGCGGCTGTTGCGGATATTCAACGCCCGCCCTGATCTTGTGTTTATCCGCCTTGCGCAGCAGCGTCGAAGGATCGATCCCCAAAGCCCGGGCGGCCTGCCGGAGGCTCCTCGACATCCGCAGCGACTGCTCTATCACGTCTTTCTCCACCATATCCAAAACATCCTTCAGCGGCAAAACAACCGTCCCGCGGGCGAGCGACGACGACGACGCGGCCTGCCGCTGGAAATTGCCGGGCAGATCCTCGCAAGAAATGATCTCCTGCCGGGAAGTGATGACGATCCGCTCAAGCACGTTGATCAGCTCGCGGACATTCCCCGGCCACGCATAATTCGTGAACGCCTCGATAACCTCGGGCGAAAGCTTCTTATCGGTATGATACTTTTCGTTCATCTTGGCCAGAAACTCGGCCGTCAGCACCGCGATATCCTGCGGCCGCTCGCGCAGTGGCGGAACATAAAGGGGCACGATGTTTATCCGGTAGAATAGATCCTCGCGAAAATGGCCAGCTTTGACCTCGGCCTCCAGATCGCGGTTGGTGGCGAACAGCAGCCGGGCGTCGAACTTTACCGGCCGGCTGCCGCCGACCTTGAAAAACTCCTGATCCTGCAGGGCGCGGAGCAGCTTGGCCTGGATGCTGCCCGGCAGTTCGCCGATCTCGTCCATAAACAGCGTGCCGCTGCTCGCGATCTCGAAAACCCCCGGCTTGCCGCCGCGCCGCGCGCCGGTGAACGCACCGTCGCTGTAGCCGAACAGCTCCGATTCCAGCAGCGTCTCCGGGATCGCCGCGCAATTAATCTTGATAAACGGGCCGTTGCGGCGGGTGCTGTTCTCGTGGATAAAATTGGCCAGCACTTCCTTACCCACGCCCGACTCGCCCTGCACGAGCACCGGCGTATCTACCGCCGCCACCCTCAGAGCCAGGTCGTACACCCGCTGCATCGCCGCGCTGCGGAACGTGCCGCTCGTCGTCGCCACCTCGGCCTTGAGACGCGCCAGCTCGGAGAAATACATCTCCTTCAGGCGGTTGACCTCCTCAAGCTCCTGCTTGAGAGCCGACAGTTCGGACAAATCGCGGACATTGGTCACGATCCGCACCACCGAACCGTTCTCGTCGAACACCGGCGTACCGGTCAGCGCCACCTGCTTGCCGTTCACCCGGCAGGAAATCGAGCACGGCTTGCGGTCATGGCGCACCTTCGTCGCCACCTTGGCGCCCAGATGGTGTTCCTGCCCCACCTCGTCCTTGCCGTTTGCCGCCGCCTGGGGCGGGTTGAGCCCCAGCAGCTTGACGGTCGCGGCGTTCACCTTGCGGATGACGCCGTCGGCGTCGGTGACCAGAATGCCGTCGTACGAGCAGCTGATGACCGCGTCCAGCTCCTTATAAAGCTGTTTGACCACCCCCAGCTCGTCGGCCAGGCTCTCGATCTCGCTGAACGGCTGGAAAGACGCCACCGCGCCGATGATATCGCTGCCGTCCATGATCGGGGCGGCGTGGGCGATATAAGAGTTGCCGTTGATCGTATTCTTGAAATTGCGGATCACCCGGCCGGTCGTCAGCACCTCGGAAACGGCGCAGTTCGGGATGAAATCCGACACATCGCCGCCGATCACCTGCTTGGCCTTCAGGCGGAGAACCTTCTCCGCCGCCGGGTTGATGAACGTGATATAGCCGTGGGGATTGACAGCCACGATCCCGTGGGGCGTCGCCTCAAGCACCGCCTTCAGCTCCTGGCGGGCGTGCACGAACGTCGTCTTGAAACCGCGGATGATGTCGCTCTTGGTGAGCATGCCGACCAGGTTGCCGTCGGCATCAACCACCGGCAGCCGTTTCTGGGGAAAACCGCACGTCTCCTCCAGCAACGTATCGTCCTTGATAACCGTCACCTCGCGCTGCATCAGCTCCCTGACCGGCAGCGCCAGCTTGCCCTCGTCCGCCACCACCTGAAAAAGATGCTTCACCGTGAACAAGCCGCACACCCGGCCGACGGCGTCCACCACCGGAACGCCCTTCACCTTATGTTTCCTCAGCAACTGGACGGCCTCGGTGACAGGCACCCACTCCGTCACCGTCAGCACCTCGCGGGTCATAACATCTTTCACGAACATTCGCATCACGTCCCTAAAAATCGCTAGACGTTCCACTATATTCCGTTAATTACCAGAATATTCCTGCGAATGGTGCGAGTCCGGCGAAATTAATCTTTCAGCTTGGCGATAATCGCCGGGATAACCTCGTACAGGTCGCCGACGATACCGTAATGGGCCACCTTGAAAATCGGCGCATCCGGGTCCTTGTTGATCGCGATGATCATATCCGACGTCTGCATGCCCGCCAGGTGCTGGATGGCGCCCGAAATGCCGCACGCGAAATAAATCTTCGGCCCGACCGTCTTGCCCGTCTGCCCCACCTGATGGGGGTACGGCTTCCAGCCCGCGTCCACCGCCGCGCGCGAAGCGCCCACCGTGCCGCCGAGCGCGTCCGCCAGGTCCTGGATCAGCTTGAACCCTTCCGGGTTGCCCAGGCCGCGGCCGCCCGACACGATGATCTCGGCGTCCTCCAGGTTGCAGCTCGTCGTGCACACCTGGATAACATCCTCCAGCTTCGTGCGCACATCGGCCGCCGCCAGCGTTATGCTCTCGCGCACCAGCGCGCCGCTCTTGCCGTAATCGGGCTGCGGCTTCTTGAACACCTTCGGCCGCACCGTGCCCATCTGCGGCCGGCGGTCGGGGCAGAAGATCGTCGCCATGATATTGCCGCCGAAGGCCGGACGCGTCCAGGCCACCAGCTTCGTCTCCGGGTCGATGCTCAGGCCGGTGCAGTCGGCCGTCAGGCCGGTCTTCACCCTGGCCGCCACGCGCGGGCCCAGGTCGCGGCCGTCGTTCGTCGCCCCCAGCAATATCACCGACGGATTGTACTTCCCGATCAGCGCCGTGAACGCCGCCGCGTAGCCGTCGGTATTGTAATCCTTCAGCAGCGCGTGCTCCACCAGATAAACCTTGTCGGCGCCGCTGGCGAAAACCTCCTTGGCCAGCCCGGCCACATCGTCGCCGATGACCACCCCGGCCAGCTCCTCGCCCAGCTCGTCGGCCAGCTTGCGGCCCTCGCCCACCAGCTCCAGCGACACATTGCGGATATGGCCGCCGCGCTGCTCGATGAACACCCACACGCCGCTGGCGGCGCTGTCCGCCTCCTTCTTCGCCCCGCCCGCCGGAGCATCCGACACAATCGCCCCCACCGGGCAGCTATCCACACACGCGCCGCACGAAGTGCAGGCGTCGGTAATCCTCGCCTTGCCGTTCTCCAGCACGATCGCCCCGAAGGGGCAGGTGCCGACGCACGCGCCGCAGCCGATACATTCTTCAGTCTTAATCATAATCGCCATTTGTCCCGCTCCTCCCTAAACGATCTTCAATTCCCGCAGTTTTTCCACCAGGGCGGCGGCCGCCTCGCGCGGTTCGCCTTCGATAATCTCCCCGTGCACCTGGCGCTGCGGGGTGAAAATGCGCTTCACCTTGGTCGGCGAGCCGTTCAGGCCGAGGCAGTCGGGGTCGACATCCAGATCGGCGGCCGTCCACACCGGGATCTCCGTCCGGTTGGCCTTCATCGTGCCCTTCACCGTCGGATAGCGCGGCTCGATCGCCGTCTTGATAATCGTCACCACCGCCGGCAACTGGGTCGAAATCACATCATAGCCCTCGTCGTGCTCGCGCTGGGCCTTCACCTTCGTGCCGTCGATTTCCACGCTCGCAGCGTAAGTCACCTGCGTCCAGCCGAGGTGCTCGGCCATCTCCGGGCCCACCTGGGCGGTGTCGCCGTCGATCGCCTGCTTGCCGCACAGGATAAGGTCGGCGTTCCCCAGCTTGCGGACCGCCGCCGCCAGCGTATACGAAGTCGCCAGCGTATCGGCGCCGCCGAACGCCCGGTCGCTCACCAGCACCGCCGCGTCCGCGCCCATCGCCAGGCACTCCTTCAGCGCGTCCTTCGCCTGGGGCGGCCCCATGCTAATCACCGTCACCCGGCCGCCGTGCTTCTCCTTCAGCTGCAGGCCGATCTCCAGCGCGAACTTATCGAAGGGGTTGACGATGCTCGGCACCCCCTGCCTGATCAGCGTGTTCGTAACCGGGTCGATCTTGACCTCGGTCGTATCGGGAACCTGTTTCACGCAAACGACTATTTCCATGCTATATCCTCCTTCGGTTCGATGATTTCTTTAGTCGGTCAAGCCGTATTCTCTCAGCAACCCCTCCGCTCCCCACAGGCGTTTAGCCCACATTTCCCCAAAATATATTTTGCACGCAAAACATATTACGCAAAATTATTTCGCCCAATGCAAAAAAATTCCTCCTTTTCGAGGAAAATATATAGCAAATATCGTACCACCCGCCACAAAAGCCGGTGTGTCAAGCTTTTGCCCTCCCGCCAAACGTTGCCGGCGCGCAACGCGGCCGGAAAATGCCCCCTATTCCGTTGCGCCCACGCAACAACCGTTGCGCCTGGGCAACGGCCCAAGTATATTACGCCCCGTTATGGCGATAATGAAATCATACTGGGAGGGCGAGGCCATGGCTTCTATCGGCAAATTCATCGGCCGGCTGCTCGGCGATGGCGACAGGGCGCTGCACGATTGGGTGCTCGCCCTGCTGGAAATCCGGCCGGGCGACACCGTGCTCGAAATCGGCTGCGGCCCCCGCGCGGCGATGAAGAGAATCGTCACAACCTACAAGGATGTTTTCGTCGTGTGCGTGGACGCCTCCGAGGAAGCGGCCGGGGAGGCGTGGCGGCGAAACGCGCGGGCCATCAAAGCCGGGCGGGCGATGCTGGTGCGGACGGATATCGCCCGTGCCCTGCCTGCTTTCGCCGTGCTGTTCGCCAGGGCGGTGGCGGTAAACGCGGCCATCCCGGACGATAAGGCGGCCGATATCCTCAAAGTCGTCAGAAAGTCGCTCGCGCCGGGCGGCAAGCTAGCGGTGGCGGTGCAGCCCCCTGAAAAAGAGGCAAGCGAAGCCTACGTCCGCCTGCTCGGCAAGGACCTCCGCCGCCAGCTCGAAGCCGCCGGGTTCGCGACCGTCAGGCTGCACGAAAAAACCCTCGGTTCCGCCGCCGCCGTCTGTGTGACGGGGGTAAATCCTAAAAACGGGAGATAAAAAGCACCCAATAAAAGGGTGCTTTGCTTTTGTATTTTGTTGGGCGGAGGACGCAGGCTACTGCGCCGACGCTCCGGCCGAACGCGCTGTAAGGCGCGCGCCGACTCCGCCGTACCGTCCGCAAAAGTCGCATCCGGCTCCTTGCGGACTAGACCGACCATCCACGGTCGGTCTTACGGTGTCGTTAGCGGCGTATCGCGCCAACGGCGCGTATCAGCCTCCGCCACGGCGCATACGCCTGCGTCCTCCGCCGCCTCCAGCGTGCTTGATACTAATACAGATAGTGGTAGCTAAAATAACTAAGCCTTATAGCAATAACGGTTCCATAGCTTTATAATCAATTCTGGTCGAATGCATTACTTCAATGCATTCAAACCAATCGTTGTTAGATAATATCTCAAAAAACCTATTGCTGCATCCAACTACAGTAAATTGTAAATCGTAGTCAGTATTAATACAAAACTCTTTGTCCCTAGGCCAAATATAAGTCGGAGAGTATTTTTCTCTTTCACTATATTTCTTGATTGTTTTGAATTTCATGGCAACAAGCATTTCATCTGATTTTCCTTCAAACAATAATTCTGTAAAGTCACTAGTCTTCATATAGTCAAAAAAGAAATAATAGCTCTGTTTCGACATTTTTCCTAGCAGACTAATTACTTCATTAAGGCACCGTTCTTCCATGCATCCTTCATGGGGTCCTATTAAATACCGAGGCCATTTTCTCTCAAATGCACTATAGAAAGCCCATGAGTTGATTTCGGGTTTAAACTCTATACATAATTCGGCGGCAAGTTGTCGCCAAAGTACCCGCTCACCAGGAACTCCTTCAGTATCCTCATTGTCTTCCCACGTTAGTTTTTTATCTATAACAAACCTGTCTTTATATATCGGATGGAGTATTTTCAGATATTTGTCAAACCTATCCGGTAATAGATTCCCTATAATATTTCCTTCCCAAAATTCGTTTTTTTCTTTCATTGGTAATATTCCTTCTTTAATCCAATCAAATTCTTGTGAATTCCCTATCTGCATGCCGTTCACCTCCCCAATAATTATCGAATAAATACCAAATTTTAAGCCCATTATCATCGTCCTAGGCCGACGCGCTTCTCCCTAATATACTCCACAACCTTCGCCAGCGTCTCCCCTATCGGCGCCCCTATCCTTACCACCGCCCGGTCGTCGAGGGCCGTTTCGTCGCGGTTGACGATCGCGAAGCGGCCTACGGCCAGCGGTATCTCCGCCGCCGGCCAGACGGTCAGGCTGGTGCCGACGACGAGAGCGAAGTCGCTGCGGAACGCCTCTTGCTGGGCAGCGGTGAAATCGGCCGCCATACGGTCGCCGAACAGCACGACCGACGGCCTGAGCACCGCGCGGCAGCACGGCGACAACGGCACCGCCGCCCCCGCGGCCAGCTGCTCCTGGAGCACTGTCGCCGGGTGCTCGCCCTTACAGGCCAGGCAGCGGCACGAGGTCAGGTTGCCGTGCACCTCGAAAACCCGCTTCGAGCCGGCCTGCTGGTGGAGCCCGTCGATGTTCTGGGTCACGACCGCCCGCAGCACGCCGAGGCGGCTGAGCTCCGCCAGCGCCGTGTGCCCCTTGTTGGGCAGCTTGCCGGCCGCCACCTTCTCCATCTCCCGCCAGCAACGGTAAAAAAGCGCCGGGTCGGTGCGCAGCGTGCGCGCCGACAGCAGCTCGGGATCGATCTTCTCCCACAGCCCCGCCCCGGGGCTGCGGAAATCTGGTATGCCGCTCTCCGTCGAAATGCCCGCGCCCGTAAAAGCGATGGCGTAATTCGCCCCCATCAGCATATCGCCCAGCGCGGCGATTTTTTTATCCATGACAAAATCCCGTCCTTAACTCACCTTATGCCAAAAAACAAACATCGCCGCTGGCGGCCGCCGGCAAACACTGTGCGCCGTCGGCGTTTTGGGTGAACCACCGTGAGCGAGGACGGCGGCCGCTACTTAGCGAGAGAGCCGCTAACGACACCGTACGAGCGTCCATGGACGGACGCGAGAGCGACAAATGAACATGGATGTGAATTTGTCGATACTACGGTGGAGTCGGCGACGAGCTTAGTAAGACCGCCGCCCGCAGCGTGGTGGTGAACCCAAAACGCCAAAAGGCACTCGGCAATACGCCCTTACGCCCGGCAGGGAAAATAGCCCTTGCGTCAAAAAAGTAACCTTCAAGAACCATATCAAGCATCCGGGGAGGTTGCCTCAATGAGCGAAATCAAGACCATCTGCAGTGTCGGCACCGGGACGATGGGCCCTTATATGGCCGCCCTTTTCGCCCTGGCCGGCTACGACGTGCGCATGTACGGCCGGAGCGAGCCGAGCGTGGAGCGCGGCTTTCGCGGCGTCCGCGCCTGCCTCGATTCCTGCCGCGAGCACGGCCTCGTATCCCCCGCGGATATTCCCGCCGCCGTAGCCCGGATACAGGGCACGGCGGACCTCGCCGCGGCGGCGGCCGGCGCCGATTTCGTCATGGAGTCGGTGTCCGAGGATCTGGCGGTCAAGCGCCAGGTATTCGCCGCCCTCGAAGAGCTTTGTCCTCCTCACGCCATTTTCGCCTCCAACACCTCGGGGCTCAGCCCCACGGCCATCGCCGCCGGCCTCAGGCGCCCGGAGAGATTCGTCGCCGCCCACTTCCTCAACCCGCCCCACCTGATGGCCATCGTCGAGGTCGTCCCCGGCGAAGCCACTTCGCCGGAAACGGTAGACGCCGCCTGTGATCTGCTGAAAAAGATCGGCAAAATCCCCGTTACCCTCAAACGGGAGGCCCTCGGCTTCATCGCCAACCGCCTCCAGTTCGCCCTGCTCCGCGAAGCGCTCTACCTCGTCGAGCAAGGCATCGCCACGGCGGAAACGGTCGATACGACGATGAAACACCTCAGCCGCCGGATCTCGGCCACCGGCCCGCTGGAAACCGCCGACCTGGGCGGCGTGGACATTTTCCACAGCATCGCCGCCTACCTCCTGCCCGATCTTTGCGCCAGCCCCGCCCCGCCTGCGGCCCTCGCAGCCGCCAAGGAACGCGGCGACCTGGGAGCGAAAACCGGCCGCGGCTTTTACGACTGGTCGGACGCCGCCAAACTCGCCGCCGTCAAAAAGCACCGCGAAACCGTCCTCGCCGAATGGCTCCGCAGGGATAAAGCGTCACTTTCTTAAGCGGAACAACGCACCCCCCCTAGGTCGTTCCCCGCATATCTGCGAAAGGCTGGCTAGAAAGCCCCAGATGCAAGGCGCACCGGAAAAGCGCGCCGCGACGCGTACTCGGACGTACGCTAGCAAGCGCTCTGAGGAGCAACGCCGCAGATGGGGCTTTATCGCCAGCCTCTCTGTTATTGCCTCTTAATTACAGGGAGCATATCCGGGGCGTGCGTCAGCACCGTCACCTTCGCCCCCGGCCCCTTCGCCGCCAGCGCCGCATCCAGCGCCGCCTGCACGCTCGCGAACGGCGTGAAGCCCAGCTTCACCGCCTCGGCGTCCGCGATGCCGCCCGACACGATATACACCGTCTCCCGCTCCTTCACCTGTGCCCAGGCGATCGCCAGCGCCGCCGCCACCTCGTCGCCGAGCTGCCTGCACGACACCATGTCGCGGATAGCGCACGACGACTTGGCCGTGTAGTCCAGCATCTCGCCGTGGGTCATCGCCACCCCCTCGTAGCACGGGGTAACGAGGATGATTATCCCCCCGGCCTTCACGGCCAGGTCGGACGGGTAGAGCGTCTTGTGCGCCTGCCAGAACTCCAGATCGCACGGGTGGGAGCTCGACACGACGATATCGGCCTCCTCGGGCACCTCCACCGCGTACACCGCCCGCGACAGCTCCACGCCCTTGTCGAAGGCCGCCACCACGTCGCCAAAAAACGCCCCGACCACCTCGCCGTAGCGGTTCAGCACCGTGTTGAAAATCGTGTTCAGGCCGATGGAGCGGGCGATCTCGTTCAGCTCGCGCCGCACCGGGTTGTCGGTCACGCCGAGGTACGAGCGCGGCGCCCGCACGCTCAGGAGGTGGGTCTCGGCCGTCGTCCGCTCGCCGGAGATGCCGGGCTGGACGATCTTCGCCCCGCCGGCGAAGCCCGGTATATGATGAGGCACGATGCTGCCCACGCCGATCTTGAAATCAGCCTCATATGTTTCCCGGTTCACCGCCACAAATGTGCCGTTGGCCGTCGTCCCCAGCTCGACAAGCTCGGCCGGGTTCTTGTAGTCGTGGTTGACCACCCTCACCCGGCGGACCACCTCGGCGCCGAACTTGGCCAATATCTCCTCCTCCGTCATAAAGCGGTGCGTGCCGAGCGCGATTACGACCGTAATCTGCCCGTCCGCCACCCCGGCGGCGTTCAGCTCGTCGAGGAGAATGGGGATGATCTTGTCGGTCGGCGTCAGGCGCGTATTGTCGTCGGCGACGATGACAACCTTTTTCGCCCCCTTCGCCAGCTCGCGCAGCGGCTTCGCGCCGATCGGCGCGTTCACCGCCCGCATCGCCTCGGCCTTCACGTCGGCCACCGGCGGCACATCCTTGGGTGAAAAAACGCCGAGCAGATTAGCGGCGGGGACGCTCACTTCCACCGTCTCCCTGCCGTAGGGCAGCTTCACGTTGATCGCAGCCACGTCTGGCCCCCCTCTCCTATTTGCCCTGGCCGGCCATCTTGGCGGCCAGATAAAGCGATTCGCTCATACTGCGGGAATCGGCCGTGCCTTTGCCCGCCTTGCCGAAAACGGTGCCATGGTCCACCGACGTGCGGATGAACGGCAGGCCGACAGTCACGTTGACCCCCTCCTCGAACCCCAGCACCTTCAGCGGGATATGCCCCTGGTCGTGGTACATGACCACGACGATATCGAAATGGTTCTTGAGCGCCGCGCGGTAGAACACCGTGTCGGGCGGCACCGGGCCGGTCACGTCGTAGCCCTTCCCCTTCGCCTCCTCGATCGCCGGGATGATCTCCTTGATCTCCTCGTCGCCGAACAGGCCGCCCTCGCCCGAGTGGGGGTTGAGTCCGGCCACCGCGATCCGCGGCTTTTCGAAGCCCAGCTGTTTCGCGGCCATATCCGCCAGCTCGATGACCCTCAGCACCCGCTCCTTCTTCACCAGGTCGCAGGCCTGGCGGAGCGACACATGGGTGGTCACGTGGATGACCCTGAGCGGCCCGCCGGTCAGCATCATCGCGTACCCCTTCGTATTGGAAAGATCGCCGAGAATCTCGGTATGGCCGGGGTAATGGTACCCGCCGGCGTTCAAAGCCTCCTTGTGGAGCGGCGCGGTGGCGATAGCGGCGATCTCGCCCTTCATCGCCAGTTCCACCCCTTTGGCGACATACTCGAACGCCGCCTTGCCGGCGCGGCCGTCCACCTTGGCGAACGGCAGATCGGCGGGCAGATTCTTCAGGTCGATTACATCGACCGTCCCGTAGGCGAAAGCGGCCTCGGCCGCCTTCTCTATCGGGCGGAACTTCAGCGGGATATTCACGATCCCCGCCGCCCGCTCCATGATGCCCAGGTCGCCGATAACCAGCGGCCGGCAGACATCGTACACCCCTTTGTCCTCCAGCGCCTTGACGATGATCTCCGGGCCTGCGCCGGTGGCGTCGCCCATGGTGATGCCGATGATCGGTTTCATAATTACAGCAACAACTCCTCTTAGAAGCATTATTCCTTATAGTTAATCTGAGAAAGCTTCAATCGCAAGCGCGCATTGGCGAAGGCTGTTACGCGCCGTTGCCGCAGCAAGCCGCTAACGAAACCGTACGCCCGACCATGGACGGGAGGGCGAGGAGCCATCAGTCAGGAGACTGTTGGCGACGGTACGGCTGAGTCGGCGCAAGGCTTACGGAGCGTTCAGCCGAAGACACGCAAGCGGCGATTGATCTTTTCTCAGCTATATCTTAGTGCTTGATGCTTTTACCCTTTTTCCCAAGCCGGGCGCCGTTTTTTGCCATTGCCCGTCCTTATTTGCTATAATCAGAATATCAAATAACGCCGAAGGGGCCAACCATGAAGATCTTCGCCATCGCCGACACCCACCTGTCCGGCAACCCGCCGAGCAAACCCATGTCCGTCTTCGGCGACCGCTGGCTCGGCCACTGGGACAAAATCAAGGCCGACTGGCTGGAGCGCGTCGCCCCCGGGGACACCGTCCTCATAGCCGGCGACATCTCCTGGGCCATGAAGCTGCCCGAAGCGCTGCCCGACCTCGAGGAAATCGCCGCCCTGCCGGGGCGCAAAATCCTCGTCCGCGGCAACCACGACTACTGGTGGCAGACCCTCGCCAAAATGAACGCCGCCACCGGCGGCTTCACCTTCCTCCAGAACACCTTCGCCGCCGCCGGCGAATGGGCGGTGTGCGGCAGCCGCGGCTGGCTGCTGCCCGGCGACTCCGCCTTCGGCGCAGAGGACGAAGCCATCTACCGCCGCGAACTCCTCCGCGTGCGGGCTTCCCTCGCCGCCGCCCAGAGCGCCGGCTTCGGCCGCCTCATCCTCATGCTCCACTACCCGCCCCGCACCGGCCCAGAGCCCACCGGCTTCACCGACCTCATGGCCGAGTTCGGCGTCGCCATCTGCGTCTACGGCCACCTCCACAACGAAGCGGTCAACACCGCCCCCGTCGGCGACTATAACGGGACGATTCACTACCTGGTGTCCTGTGACGCCCTCGACTTTAAGCTTCTACAGATTATCTAGGGAGCCACCCACTCACACTCCAATATAGGCAGGCGAGGCAACGATGAAACCCATCGAACTGAGCAAAGAAACCAAACAGGACCTCCTCAACAGCATAAAAGAATACTTCGCCCGCGAGCGGGCCGAGGAACTCAGCGACTTCCAGGCCGCCGCCGTGCTCGACTTCATCCTCGAAACCGTCGGACCCCACATCTATAACCAGGCCGTGGCCGACGCCCACGCCCTAATGAGCGACAGGCTCGAAGACCTGTACGGCCTCGAAAAGCGGCCCCGGTAACGCTAGAATGTCATCGTATCCGGATTCTCCCAGCGGCGGGCATTGGCGAGGATGATATCGACCAGCCCCCCGGCGCCCTCCTTGACGACGTTATAAACCGGCACCTTAACGCTGTTCCGCACCGCCACCTGAAGGCGCACGAAATCGACGAACGCCGGCTTGTACGCCTTGGTCTCCACCCGGTACTCCGGATAGAAGGGGTTTATCGTCACCGCTAAAAGCGGCACTCTCTTCACCACCCCGGCCACCGCCCCGCCCCTCTCGGCCGCCATCAGCAGCTCGTAGTAGGTCACCGGGTTGCCGGTCACCAGCAGCTTTACCGGGTCGGCGAACGCCAGCAGGAAGGGGCGCGGCTTCTCGGTCAGGCGGTCGCCGAGGGCTTTCAGGGCCCGTTCGCCGATGACCCCCGGCACATACAGATAAGCATACTTCGGCATATGTTCTTCAAGCACCTGGTCGACATCCTTCTCTGTCAGCAGAGAAGACAACGACCAGGTTTTTATTTCGTCCAGATCGGCGTCGAGCAGCGTCACCTGCGTCAGTTGCTTCTCGGCCAGCGCCTGGGCCCGCGGGACCGCCGGCAGCGTCGAAAGCCGCCAGATCACGCCCGTCTCCTGGGCGAGGCGGGGGATGTCGGGCGTCCTTGATGCGCCGGTCGCGAGAATGAACCCGTCCGTCTCCACCATCGGCGCGATGCGGTTCAAAGCGCCGTCAAAAATCGTCGCCCCCGGCCCCAGGCGGGTCAATAGCCCCGCCAGTTCCCGCACCTCGGTGCTCTTGTTCGGGCCGGCCGTCACCACCAGGCCGCTGGCCGTCACCCTGGCCACATGGATGCGGCCGAGAGGAGTCTGGATATTGGTCGCCTGCAGCGGGCTCAGCCCCGCCGTGCTCACCTCCAGGCACTTCTCCGCCGTCGCCACCACGTCGCCCGGCTCGACCCGCAGCTTGGGCTTGGGCAGGCCGGTGACATTATCGATATTCTCGCCGTCATAACCGATACTGGTCAGGCAGAACCCGACCCCGCGCGCCCTCAGCTCCTGCATGATGGCGGCGGTGGCCGTCGTCTTGCCCGTATTCTTGGCGGTGCCGGCGATACCCAGCCTTATTTCCAGCAATACCATCACCTACAGATAATAATAGCATTTAATAATAGCATTAATTAATTCAGCAGCCGGCCCGTCAAGCCCTGCCGGCCAGCCAATTTTTATACGCAAAAGGGAGCATAATGCGTTGCTTATGCTCCCCGCAGATGGACTTCCTGCCCAGCCGCCCCAGTATCGCTACCCTAATGCCTTGGTGAAAAACCCCGTCATCCCGGCATCCGCCACCCGCTTCTGAATAGCGGCCACGTCGGTGGTGTACAGATTCTTCTCCTTCATGCGCTCGAAATACACCGAGCCGGAGAAGGTATACTTCTTCGTCAGCCCCTCCTTGGTCTGCATGCTTGCCCGCACATGGGCGATGGCGTCGCCGCAGGCCAGGCTCACGGGAATCTCCGCGGGCGCCTGTCCCAATGCCGCCCGGGCGGCGTTGTGCCCCGCCAGCGCGCCGGTGATGATCGCCTCGGTGTGGCCGACAAGCAGTCCCGCCTTCTCGCCCCCTGCGAAAACGTTGTCCAGCCCCTCCACCTTGAGGGCGTTGTCGCGCGGCAGCATCCCCAGATAGCGCATCGAATTGCCGATGCCGCCCGAATAGGGATCTTCGAAACGGGCGTTCTCGAATCCGGGTATCTGGCGGAGGATATCGAGCGGATAATAGGCTGCCATCAGCTTGGCATGGCCGGTGTCGAGCAGGATAACGTTCTCGGCGAACTCCTTCAGCGCGTACTGCTGGCAGGCCTTCTGCCCCAGAGACTCCATGCTCTTGCGCAGCTTATCGGGTATAGGCACGACTACTACGCCGGTGCGGTCGAGCTGCTCGTGAATCTCCTTGGACAGCGAATCCTTGTGCAGCTTGCACGAGCCGCTCATCGCCCCCAGCGTGCCGTCGGCCTTCTGGCCCATGATCTCCGCCACCCCGGCCTTGGCGGCGATCGAGAACCGCGGTCCGAAGGTCGGGCAGCGGTAAATGCACATCGCGCAGCCGTTTCCGTACTTCATGCAGTTGCCCTGCGGCCCGGCCGTGCCGGCGGCGTCGACGAAAGCATCGCCGCTGGCAACAATATCCCCCTCGCCGTGATGGCCCTCGGCGGTAACCTTGGTGATCCTGTTGCCGTCCTTCTCAATATCCTTGACTCGGCAGTGCATATGCAGCTTGATGCCGGCGCCCTCCACCGCCTTCCTCACCGCCGGCTCGATCAGCGCCACGTCGTACAGCGTCACATGCTTATGGCCGGGAAACTCGATATTCTTGTGGCGCGCGTTCTGATCCGCCACCGCGAACAGATCGCCGCCGCCCATGGCCAACATCTCCTCGGTGGCGGTGAAGCGGCCGTTGTTGCGCATTATGCCGCCGACAAGCCCGGTGCCGAGCAGCATATCGCAGCGTTCGAACAACTCCACCTCGCAGCCCGCCTTGCGGGCCATCAGTGCAGCCGACGTGCCCGCCCAGCCGCCGCCGACGACGACTACTTTTTTAGCCATCTTCTAACCCCTTTCCGCTAAATCATTCCTACGTGCTTGGCGACAATCTCCATCAACCTCACCTGCGCCTTGATGCCGTAGCGGAACACGTCCTTCAGCAGGTTGCCCTTGCTGTCGGTCGTCGCCAAGTCGGGCGAGATATAAATGTTGCCGTCGTAGGCCACCGTCGGGATGACGCCCATCTGCGCCATGCCGCTCTGGAAGATGTTCGTGCCCGAGTACATATCCTCGATCGCGAAGATCGGCAGGCCCATCTGGCCGTCCTTCCAGGTGCCCTCGTAGTTGACCTCGACAGCACGGGAATTGTACGACTTGGTGATAATCAGCCCCGCCTTGATCGTCGGATGAATCTTGTCGAACTCTTCCTTGACTACGTCGTAGAGGTCGTCGACCGACTTTGTGTAAACCTCGGGATTGTCGCGCAACACTTTCAGGGCCTGGATCTGGGTGGCCAGCGCTTCCTTGCCGGGGTCGAACGTCACATACGCCGCCTTACCGTAAGACGCGGTAGTCCCCCAGCGGTCGCCGTGCATGCCCATCGCCCGGCGGATGGGGACCATCACATCCTCCTTGCCGATGATCAGGCCGCTCGTCGCACAGCCACTCGCCTTGTCCATCGAGTAGATGATCGCGTCCGCGCCCGACTTCCTGATATCGTGGCCGATGCCGGGCACGCCCCAGGCGTTGTCAAGCACATAAGGGATATTGTACTCCTTGCACAGTTTTGCGTACAGCTTCTGCAGCTTCGGCGTGCCGTCCGCATCCTTCGCTCCGTAGCCGTAGCCCGGCGTCTCGTACGCCAGCGACGTCATGCCTGTCAGCATATTGCCGTGCCGCTCGGCCACCTTCTTCATCGCTTCATAAGTGGCCTCAGGGTCGACCTTCGTCAGCAGCGGCACCGGGTGATACTTGATGCCGTGGACCGGGTAGTTGGCCCCCTCCAGCGGCACGATCAGCGTATCGAGATTATTCTGGCGCTTGCCGTAGAAGCCCAGCTCGCCGGGCGTCGAGCCGCGGTCGGCGATAATATCCTTATACTTGCCGGGGAAAGGCCGCCCGTAGCCGCCCTGGTGGTGGAAATGCTTCTCCAGCGGCGCGATATAGCGGGCCCGGTAGCAGTCGCCCCGCCCCAGGGCCGGCGGCGTGAACAGCGAATCGAAGCTGCACCAGAGGCCTGCCTCGCAAGTGCTGACCGGCGCGGCGTCGTAACCGTCGCCATAAAGATCCTTGACCAATTCGCGGATCTCGTCCACCATACCGGCCAACGGCGTTACCGTCTTGGCAGCCTCCTCGCTGGCCCTCATAATATCCTCGCGCAGCGGCGCCGGGCAGCCGGAAATGCCGCCCGTCATCCCGAACTTGCCGCGAATCTCCTTGGGGATGCCGATCTCGTCCGCGGCCTCCTTTGCTTCGGCATAAATCGTCGGGATATTCATCTGCAGATACTTGTACATCTGGAACTTATACTTGAACTTGGCCATCATCTAATCCCCCTTCTATTCTTTCACCTTCACGATCATTTCCACTTCACAGGCGGCGTCCAGCGGCAACTCGTTCACGCCTACCGCCGATCGGGCGTGCAGGCCCTTGTCGCCGAAAAGCTGTCCCAAAAGTTCCGACGCCCCGTTGATAACCTTCGGCTGGCCGTTAAACCCGGGGGCGCTGGACACGAACCCCGTCACCTTAACCACCTGCTCGACATTATCCAGGCTGCCGACCTGCGCCTTGATCACGCTCAGGCAATTCAGCACACACACGCGGGCCGCCTCATAACCCTGGCTCTCGTCCAGGTCGCGGCCCACCTTGCCCTTGTACTTCAGCTCCCCGCCCACGAACGGAATCTGCCCGGCCGTATAAACATACCCGCCCGACATCACCGCCGGCACATACGCCGCCACCGGCTTGGGCGCCTCCGGAAGCGTCAGCCCCATATCCTTCAGTTTGCTCTCGATACTCATGCTACTCACCTCCTTCGCCCGGCAACCGGAAGCTCACCGCGGCGCCCAGCGGCGCCCCCAGCTCCACCCCGGTCAGCAGCCGGTCGGTCCTGATAACGATATTAAGATGATTGGGCATATGCGTTTCGTCGAACCCGGCGAGCACCCCTACCGGCCGGCCGTCCAGCAGCACCTCGTCGCCGCTCACCAGCACCCCGCCCGCCGCCACGGCGAAAAAGCCGAGATAAGCGATGCGGTCAACCTTGCTGCCGGGCTTGGCCCCAGCCTCGTCGGTGAGGATCAGCTCATGCACGTCATGGCGGCGGAGGCAGCGGGAAATCGGCGTGATCAGCGCCAGCCCCCGGTCCTCCATCCTCCCCTGCAGCACCACCACCAGCGGCCCCTCCACCGCGCTTTTCTTCGCATAGGGATTGGCGGCGAACTTGCCCGCCGCGTAGGGATCAGTACTCATATTAGCCCCCCCTGTCGCCCGATTCACGACATTATCTTCCCTCGGCACGCGGAAAATATGTAGCTTTGTGCCTCACCCGACCGTCCGCACCGTATCCTTGCCGGCCCGGCCGGGGTAAGCCCCCTCCTCCCGGCTGCCCAAAGCCCCGGCATGCATCGCGGCCACGAAATCCCCTTCCTTGATAACCGCGTCCAGCACCCCCTCGATGCCGTCCACCAGCTTCGCGGCCGCCGCGTCGGCCGCCGCCGTCGGAGCAATGCCCGCCTGGCCGAGGAAGCGGAACGCCTCCTGCACCGCCCTTAATGTATCCACCTTGGCCGGCGCCGAGATCGGCCCTCCCGAATACGCCTCATCCGTCGAAGCGATCGAAATCGCGTCCACCTCCAGCGCCGCCGCCAGGCAGGCGTGCAGGGCGGTCGACATTGCCGACTGCACCCTGTCCTCGGTATGCGTCAGAAACCCGATCGGCGCCCCCGGCCAGATCGGGGCGTTCACGATCCCCCTCAGCGCCATCACCTTCGCCGCGTTGAAATCGATGTAATTATCCTCCATCAGCCCGTGGATCATCACCTCCGGCGAATAAGCGAACAGCGGCTGGAGGATGGGCCGCGCCCCCAGGCGCACCGCCAGATCGGCCACGATCAGCATCCCCGCGAACGCCTTATAAGCCGGCACCCCGGCCAGTTCCTCATTCGTCACCACATCGAACGGCAGATTATATTTTTTGGCGTACAAAATGGCGTGGTAGCCATCCACCGTCAGCCGCTCCGGGTCGGTGCCGGCCCCCAGGGCGCCGTAGCAAATATTGATCTTCGTCAGATCGGCGCCCAACTTCGCCGCCAGCACCACCGTCTCCGGCGTGTTCAGGCCGCGGTGGGCCCTCACCTGCCACAGCGTCGACCTCTCCAGCCCGGCGCCGATGCGGTTCAGATTGGCCGGCGTTATCACCGTCCCGTCTTCCTGATGAGTGAGAAATCCGTCCAGGAACCCTTCCGTCCGCGCCCCCCACGACGGGTCGAAATGCACCACCCCGTCCGCCCCCCACGCCTCGCTCGCCAGGATATGCCCGATATCCATGAACGGGCAGCCAGTACCGTACTGGTTGAACACCAGCGGCTTGCGGCGGCTGTGCTGCAGCTTCAGCACCGACATGCGGGCCTTCGTCTCGGCCAGGTAGCTCTCCAGCCCGGCCACCTCTTCCCTGGTAAACCGCCGCGTCTTGGGATGAAGCTCGCCGGTCGCGTAATACCTTTGCGGCACATCGCCGCACAGCGCAGGGTAATGCTCGTACAGCGCCCCGTCGCCCTCGCGCGCCCGCCACCTCGCCACATCCCACAGCTCGTCGCGCAGCCGGGCCCGTTCCACGCCGGGCGACATCCTGCCCTTCGCCCAGTCCACTATCATCGCGCTGATCGTCTCCAGCTTGCCCGCAATGCCGGCGTGGCGGTAGCGGTAATCGTAACCCGCCGTCATATCCGCCTTCTCCTTATGGGTGCGGGTCGGGTCGGGCACATACTCCCGCCGCTCGACGAAACACCGCACCTCCTCCACCGTCGTACCGGGGCCGAACCCGGCGTCGAACCCCAGCTCAGCCGCCAATTCCCGCCTTACGGCCATGCCGCCGATGCCGATGCGCGCCGACGTGCGCAGGCCGGCCGCGTCCGCCAGATCGATGAAACGCGCCAGCAATTCCGCCACGCCGTAGCCCAGCGTGCGGCCGACCAACAGCGTCTCGGCGCCCTGCTTCAGCGCCTGGCTCACGATCTCCTCCGGCGTCAGATCGGGCGGCAGCAGCACCGTCTCGTGCCCCGCCTGCTCCAGCCCGCGGGCGATCATCTTCAAACCGATATCATGCACCGGATCGAGCGGCGCCAGCAGCACCCTGCTCATACCCTCGCCTCCCCGTCCGCCTCACCGAGCAGCCAACGGTAGCGGTCGGCGGGGCGGTAAACGTACGCGCGGCCCCGCACCCGCACCCCCGGCCCCTCGTACTGGGCGAACACCACATCCACATCCTTGAACCCGAACTCCTTCAACAGGCCGAGCATATATTTTCGGCCCGCCTCCTCGCTGCCGCAGACGAAAAACGTCTCAACATCGAGCGCGTCCATCACCCGTTCCAGGGCCTTATCCATACCGCTCCCCCTTCGCTTAGCCTCGTGGCTAGTATTGAACGCCCCGCCGCGCTTTATACCGCCGCGCCGGCGCTCCCCAAAAACGCCGTCCGGCCTTCTTGCCTTTTCCGCCATCCCGCATCCGAAAAAAAAAGACCGGCAACCGCATCTCCGGTTGCCGGTCATCTCTATTGGGTTCCCCTGTCAATGGATCGCCCGCTTTTTCACCCTCCCGCCGATAACATCGTGAACATCCTGAATAATAACAAAAGCATTCGAGTCGATATCGTCGATAATCGCCTTCAGCTTGGCGATCTCCAGCCTCGTCACCACCGAAAACAGCACCTTCTTCGGATCGCCGCTGAACCCGCCCTCCCCGTTCAGGATTGTCACGCCCCTCCCCAGGCGGGCCAACAGCACCTCCTTTATCTCGTCGGCGCAATCGGAAACGATCATCACGCCCTTGGACTCATCCAAGCCTTCGATCGTAATGTCGATCACCTTGTAAGCCACGAAATAAGCCACCAGCGAATACATCGCCTTATCCCAGGAAAACACAAGTCCGGCGCTGCCGAGAATAAACAAATTGAAAAACATGATGATCTCGCCCACCGAAAACCCGCTCTTCTTATCGAGGATGATCGCCACGATCTCCGTCCCGTCCAGCGAACCGCCGTAACGGATAATCAGCCCCACCCCTATGCCGACCAGCACCCCGCCGAACGTCGCCGCCAGGAAAAAATCCTGGGTTAATTCCGAAATCGGGTGGAAAATCGCCACCCAACAAGACAGCGACACAACCGAAAACAGCGTCGCAAAGCAAAACGACTTGCCGATCTGCATATAACCTATATACAGGAACGGCAGATTCAGCAGCACCAGCAGAAGACTTATATTGAACCCGGTGATATGGCTCAGCAGAATCGAAATACCGACAATACCGCCGTCGATAATCTGATTGGGTATCAGGAAAAACTCCAACCCCGCCGCCGCCACAATCGAGCCGAAAAACAGCAGCATATACTTCTTGACAAACCTCACTATCGGATTCCCTTTTGCAACCATATTTTAGCTCCCTTCCCGAAAATTAACAAAAAGAGGCAGTTTCCCGGCCTCCTCCGCTTCGTAGCATTATTAATAATACCGTTCATCGGCGGCCTTGTCAAGTTTGCCTCCTTGCCGCCCTTATCCCCCGACGGTCGCCAGCCACAGCACACCGGCCGCCACCGTAACCAGCGTAAGGGGAACCCCCACCTTGGCGTAATCCCGGGCGGACACGGCCACATGCTCGCGTTTGGCGATCTCCACGACAATCAGATTGGCAATCGACCCGGAAATCGTCAAGTTGCCGGCCAGCGTCGAAAACATTGCCAGAGCCTTCCACCAATACTCCGGGTTATCGGCGGGGATAAGAAACCTCATCAGCAAAACAGCCGGCACATTGCTGACGATATTGGACAAGACGAGCGTCAGCGCCGCAAACATCCCCATACTGCCGGCGCCGGAAAAAGACAAATTCTCGAACAGCAGCGCCGTCAGCCCGCTGCGCTCCACCCCGGCGACAATAACGAACAGCCCCACGAAAATCACCAGTAGGTTGAAATCCACGCTCTCATACACCTTATTCGGCTTAACGCGCCTCGTTATCAGCAGCGCCGCCCCTCCCAGGCTCGACGCCAACGCCAGGTCATAGCCGAGCATATAAGCCCCCAGCACCAGCGCCAGCACGAACAGCGTTTTGACGATCAAATACACATGGATATTCGCCGAACCGGCCGCGGCGACGGCAAAAGCCCCCGCAAGCTCGTCCCGGTAAAAATACGCTATCGCGAAATAAGCGGCAACCAGCCCCGCGAGCGCTACCGGACTCGCAGCCAGAAAGTAACTGCCGAACGACAGGTCCGACAGGCTGCCTACGAGAATATTCTGCGGGTTGCCCAGCAGCGTGGCCGCGCTGCCGATATTCGACGCCATCGCCACCCCCAGCAGATGCGGCAGCGGGTTGCCGCCGGCCTTCCTGCACACCAGGATGACCACCGGCGTAAACAGCAGACAGACGATATCGTTGATCGCCACCGCCGACATAACGCCACTGGCCATAATAACGGCGAACAGCAGCTGCTTTCCGTCGGTCACCCGCCGGCAGACGGCGTTGCCCACCATCTCGAAGAACCCGGCCACTTTCAGATTAGCGACCACGATCATCATCGAAAAAAGAATAATGATCGTCTTGAAATCGACCGCCAGCGTCGCCTCCTGAAAAGACAAAATCCCCGTACCGACCGTCGCCGCCGCGCCGATCACGGCCGCTCCCGCCCGATCCACGCGGAACAGCGGGCTTTTCCCCAGCGTGAACACCACCAGCACCGCGGCCAGAATCAGCCCCGACAGCCACATATCCATCCCGTGTCCCACATCGATGCCACCTTGTCTAAATCTTACCCACTATTATATCATATCGGCGCCCTGCGGCCTGCCGCGTCTGCGCCCGGAAAAAAAGCTCCCGGTCCGCCGGAAGGCGAACCGGGAGCTTTCAAATTAACCGTTACACGATCCCCTGGGCCTTCATCGCCTCGGCGACCTTGGCAAACCCGGCGATATTCGCGCCGGCGACCAGATTGCCCTTCATGCCGTAATCCTCGGCGGCCTTGCTGGAATTCTTGAAAATGTTGACCATGATATTCTTCAGCTTGGCATCCACCTCTTCGAACGTCCACGACAGCCGCATGCTGTTCTGGCTCATCTCCAGCGCCGAGGTTGCCACCCCGCCCGCGTTGGCGGCCTTCGCCGGCCCGAACAGCACGCCGCTGTCCAGGAAAACCTTCGTCCCCTCCAGCGTCGTCGGCATGTTGGCGCCTTCGGCCACGGCCTTGCAACCGTTCTTGACGAGGATCTTGGCATCGTTCTCGCTGATCTCATTTTGCGTCGCGCAAGGCAGCGCGATATCGCACTTGATCGTCCAGATGCCGCTGCAGCCGGTGTGGTACTCCGCCTTAGGATGCGCCTTGACGTAATCCGAAATCCGGCCCCGCTCCACTTCCTTGATCCTTTTCACGGTCGCCAGATTAATACCCTCGGCGTCATACACATAGCCGTTCGAATCGCTCACCGCCACCACCTTGCCGCCCAGCTGCTGGACCTTCTCGGTAGCGTAGATCGAAACATTGCCCGACCCGGAAACGACGACCGTCTTGCCCGCGAACGACATACCCTTATCCTTGAGCATCTCGTCGGTGAAATATACAACCCCGTAGCCGGTGGCCTGCGTCCTGACCAGGCTGCCGCCGAAAGTCAGGCCCTTGCCGGTAAGAACCCCGGCCTCATAGGCGTTCTTGATCCGTTTGAACTGGCCGAACATGAACCCGACCTCGCGGCCGCCCACGCCGATGTCGCCGGCGGGAACGTCGATGTCCTGGCCGATATGCCTATATAACTCAGTCATGAAGCTCTGGCAGAAACGCATCACTTCTGCGTCCGACTTGCCCTTGGGATCGAAGTCGGAGCCGCCCTTGCCGCCGCCGATGGGCAGCCCGGTCAGCGAATTCTTGAACGTCTGCTCGAAGCCCAGGAACTTCATAATCCCCACATTGACGGACGGGTGGAACCTGATGCCGCCCTTATACGGCCCGATAGCGCTGTTGTACTGGATGCGGAAGCCCCTGTTTACCCGCACCTTGCCGGCGTCGTCCACCCAGGGCACCCGGAAGATGATCTGGCGCTCAGGCTCGACCATCCGCTCCACAAGGCCGGTGCTGATGTACTCGGGGTGCTTCTCCAGCACCGGGACCAGCGATTCGAGAACCTCCATGACAGCCTGGTGAAACTCAGGCTCGTTCGCGTTGCGCTCCGTCACTCTCTGAAAGAGCTCTTCGCAGTATTGTTTCGCGTTTGCCATATCAATTCCCCCATTCTTTCTTCTTTTCTCTAATCTCTAATATATGCCCGTTCGACCGACTTCTTTATGGTTGTCTCATCCCCCCCGCCACAAAAAGCCGACTATCCGAATTTATTGACTATTCCAAATAAATTATAGCACCAATAAATGTATAATGTATACATTATTTGCGATTTTTCCTGTAGGATGGTGAGAGTTGTCCGCCAAACTTTTCGCCGTCGATCACTTGTAAACGACACCCCGAAAACTCCGCCCGTCGATCTTCACCAGGTACGGCTCCTCCCGCCTTACCAGCCGCACGCGCTTCGTCCTGTCGAGCACCGGCTGGCGCAGCAGCCAGTCCCAGTCGAGGCGGGCCTCGCCCCCGCCGCCGTAGCCGATATGGAAATAACCCATCTTCGTCGCCGTCAGATTATGGAAGAAATGGCTGCCCAGCGAAGGCTCCGGGCGCAGATCCGCCCGGTCGACCTCCACGATAACCCTGGCCTGGGACATCTGCGACCAGGACAGCGGGATGCCCAGCCACCTGTCCGACGTGCCCATCCGGCCGAAGCCGATCAGCAGGCAGCGACGCCCCTCCCTGAAAAGCCGGCCGTTCAGCTCGCCGATCTCGGCGGCGATCTCGACGCTGTCCTTCAGCTCGAACGCCTCAGGATCGACGAAGATTATATCGCGGATATCCTCGTAAAACCCGTTGCCGATCGTGTGATCGCTGTAGCACAGCGCATCGCCCCCCTCGTCCAGCCTCACCTGGACCGCCTCGCTGCCGACCACCATCGGGCGGATCTGCAGAAAATAAAACTCCTTGACCTTCTGTCTGTCCTGAGGGATATTGACGGCGAACTCGATCTCCACATCGGCGCCGAACGACTGCTTGCCGAGCCTCAGCAAATCCTTGACGATGCCGGTCAGCGGCAGCCGATCGTGCTTGATGGCCGGCGCGAACGTCACCAGCTTCGGGCCCGGCCGGTTAACATCGTCATGGATATAATCGTCATCAGGCGAATAAGTGCTGCCGACAAATTCCAGCGTGCCGTCCTGCTCCGCCCGCGATACCGGCAGCTTCTCGTAGCTGTAATCGTCGTCCGCGCACAGCGAGATAGCGGCGGACGCCTTCAGGTTCACCGCGTAAAACGAGCGCTGCGACTTCTTGAAGTAATCGCTCGGCCCGGCGTACGGCGGGTTCAGCCGGGGATGGGCCGGCGAAAAGCGGTACACCTGCTCGCCGTTCACCACCGCCTGCCCCAGCCCCAGAGCCAGATTCACCGTTCCCTCCTCCGGCTTCATCGGCTCGTAGGGATAAAAATTGTACGACTGGGCCACCCCGGAAATGACCGGGTAATAAAGATCGCCGTATCTTTCCCCCACCAGCTCCTGAATAAGGACAGCCATCTTCTCCTCTTCGATGCGGATGCCGGCATTCTTCGCGTACTGCACCGGCGCCGCGTAGAAAACCGACGCATACACCAGCTTCACCGCGTCGCTGAGCTGCTTGCAGCGGACGGCCTGCTCGTCGTGACTGTTGGGCACGACATATGTCTTGTATATCCCTGCGAACGGCAGCACCCGCGAATCCTCGAGGATGCTCGACGAGCGGACCGCCAGCGGGCACTGCAGGTACTGGGTCAGCACCTCCAGGTTCTTCCTGATGGCCGCCGGCAGCTCGGCCGCCATGAAAACGCGGGCGATCTCCGCCTCGTCGCGCGTATTGGCCGTAAACCCGTACAGATCGTTCTCCTCCAGGAACTGCTCGTAAACGTCGCTGCAGATCACGAACGACCGCGGCACCTTGATCCTGATATCCTCGTACTTATCGGTCAGCTGGGCTTTCGTAAGCAGCGAATTTATGAACGCGATCCCCCTGGCCTTGCCGCCCAGCGACCCGCTCCCCAGCCTGATGAAGGCATTCTCCATATCCTTCTTCGTCAGCCCCTCGAAATCGAGGATGACACCCGACTGATAGCGCTGGAAATAAGCTTTCAGCACCTCGAGGATATACTCCCTGAGATCGGCGACGCTGGCGAATTCCGCCGCATCGACATAGCGCAGCTTGTCCGCCACCTCCACCTCGGCGCGGGCCCTGAACCACCGCGAGAAATGATTGTTCGCCGCGTGGTAATAAAGGCTCTCGTCAGGCAGATCGCGGATGATCCGCTCAAAATTCGTTATATCGGTGGCCTCGTCGATGATCCTGCCGTCCGGATAACGGAAAATAAACGACCCGAACCCGTAATTCTCCAGGATGAAGGCCCGCAGCTCATGGAGCAGATTCGACGAATTCTTGTTAAGGAAATGGACGCCGATCTCCCTCGCCCGCTCGGCGTTTTCGGCCTGTTCCGACTGCAGTACGAACGGGAAATCGCTGATGATCTCCCTCACCCGGTGGGCCAGCTCGATGCCCGCGGACGGGTCCATCGCCCCGTCCCTGGGGAAGCACACGTCGGAAATGACCCCAAGCAGATTATGCCGGTAGCGGTAAATGATCGCCATCGCCTCTTCATAAGTCTCCGCCAGCAGGATCTTCGGCCTGAGGCGCACCCTGAGGAGCCCGTGGCTGATATTCATGGCGTGCTTGACCAGGTAACGCGTCTGGGTGAGAATCTCGGTATAAATGATCGGCAAAATCTGCGAATAGTATGCCGGCGAATCGTCGACCATCAGGATGACCTGCACGCCCTGCTTGATATCGGCCTCGACGTTCAGCTTATCCTCCACATACTTGATAATCGCCAACAGAATCTTGTTGTCGCCCGACCAGTAGAAAATCCGGTCGATGCACGAATTCTTCCTGATCTTGGCGATCATCTCCTCGGTCAGGCGGTCATAAGACAGCATCACGATCGGGATGTTCGGGCAGGCCTCCTTCAGCGCCTTCTCGAATTCGAACTCGCTCAGGTCGCTCACGCGGGACATCGTGATGATCAGGTGGAAGGTCCTCGTCCCCAGAGCCTCGAACGCCTCCTCCTGGCTGGACACCTTCTCGATCCGGGGGATAATCGGCAGATTCAGGTCGGCGAACTGGTTATAAAGCTGCTCCGACAGCTGCCCGTCCTCCTCAAGAACGAAGCCGTCGTAAGGCGTCGAAATCAGCAAAATCTCCGTAACCCGGTACTTCATCAGATCATGGACGCTGGAAAATCGGGTCTTCAAATCCGTGAACCGTTTCATCGCTTTCCTCCCTGACTGAATCAGCCGTTCACCACTCCTACAATAAGAATAACACTTACCGCCATATTCTGAAAATAAAAAAAGAGCCAGGTCGCCGATAAAGCCCCATCTGCATCGTACCCGCAAGGGGCAAGCCGCTCCTCAAGCGCTTGCCACGGTGCGCCCCGCACATTGTACGCGAGAATATCGCCTACTGCCGGGAACGCTGGCAAGGCAGGATAGCCAGAACGTGCATCGGAGCTTTCTCGACAACCTGGGCTACTCAAAAAGAAAATACACTTTTTCTAGGGCAGACTCGACATAACCTCCGTAACCTCGACCGCGCTCTTCTCGCCCATATCCTGGTCAGGGCGGTGGGTTATCTTGTCCTGTTTCTTCTCGTCCATGCCGTCACCTCCTGTACGAGCCCTAATATAGGCTGTGATACTCGGCCCGCCGCTATACGCGCCGGAAAGAAAAAAAAAGGAAAGCCCCCTTGACACGGTATATAACAGAGTCGTATTATTATAACAACAAGCGTGTATATACACATTTATGGACAAATTACCGGAGAACCCTATTCGGCATGAAGCACATTTGCGAAGCTTATCCGAAAACTCCCAGTCCTTGCATATGCTGAAACCGCCACCATCAGCGAACTGGCCAAAGCGATGCGCATCGACCGGACCACACTCAACCGCAACATGCACCCTCTAACCGACGCCGCCCTGATAAAAGTCAGCCCCGGCAAAGATTCGCGCACCAGGGAGATAATGCTGACGGACGCCGGCAAAGCTGCAGCGGCTTCAGGCTGGAAGCTATGGGGCGAAGCGCAAAAATCCATCACAGAATACCTCGGCGACAATGACCTGACCAATCTTAACCAACTTTTGTCGAAGCTGGAAGCGCTTGCCCCCTGATTCAGCCGTCGGGCAGGCGGCCACCGGAAAAATCTCCGCCTTTCCCCGCGGCAATTAACGTGTATATACACCAAACGGGAGGAGAGTAACCATGACTAAAGAAAAGATCAGAAAGTACATCCTGGATTTAGGCGTCGACGATGTGGGGTTTGCAAAAGCTGCCGACTACCATAGTCCGAAGTCGTACGCGCTCGAAACATTTTTGCCGGGAGCCCAAACAATTATTTCTTTGGTTTTCCAGGAACTCAGCGCCGAAAGCCCCAACCCCACCGTCGCCATGAACAGCCGTCTCGACATGAATTCCTTTCAGCGGTCCTGCGGTTATCAAATCAGCCGCTTCCTCAAAAGGGAACTCAAGGCCAAGTCGGTGGCTATGCCCTACTCCTCCCCCATGGAACAAAGCAAAGACAGGGTGGCGCTAGGCGACTTTTCTCAGCGTCACGCCGCAGTAGCCGCCGGAGTGGGAGCCTTCGGCAGGCATAACCTTGTCATTCATCCCCGCTTCGGGACGCGGATCGGGTTGACGGCCATAATCACCGACCTTGCCATTGAACCGGATGCAAAAATAGCAGAAGACCTCTGCAGCCACTGCGATCTCTGTGTCGCGAACTGTCCGGGAGGAGCCTTGGACGAGCCCGGCAAAACGGACGTCGGCAAGTGCATCAAACACTCGCAGCCCTACGGCCTGCGCGCGGACATCGGTTTTTGGCAAAAATTCGCCGACAGCTCGCCGGAAGAGCAAAAGCGGCTGTTTGTCGACGAGAACTATTGGCGCATCAGACAAGCACACTTCATAGGAATGCAATACTATTGCTTCAATTGCCTGCGGTCATGCCCCGTCGGACAAAGCTGACAATATTGTTCCTCCAAAAAAAAGAAAGCCGCCCTCACACGGGCGGCTTTCATCATTTCATTAGCAGTTTCGGCAGGAAGGTGCTGAGCGTCGGGATGTAGGTAATCAGGATTAGCACCATGATGGCAATCCAGAACGGCCCCCAGATCGCCCTGCTGAGCTTCTCCAGCGACATGCCGGTTATCCCGCACACCGCGAACAGCACCGCCCCCACCGGTGGCGTAACCAACCCGAGCACGAGATTGAAGCATATGACAATCCCCATATGAATGGGGTCGATACCCAACTCTACGGCCATCGGGGCCAGCACAGGGGCGACGATAACCAGCGCCGGCGCAGTCTCGATCGGAATGCCTATCAGGATAAGCGCAAGATTTACAAGCAGCAGCACCACATACGGCGAATCGCTCACCTGCCTTATCCCCTCAATCATCAGCTGGGGAAGCTGCTCGACCGCGACCACCCACGAGAAGGGCTCCGACAGGCCGAGCAAAAGCATAATCATCGCCGATTCCAGGCCGGCGTTCAGTAATACGTCGGGCACTCGCTTCCATTTAATCCGCCGGTAAAAGAACATCCCTACAAGAAAGGCGTACACCGTTACCACGCCGGCCGCTTCGGTGGGCGTGAACGCGCCGCTCAGGATGCCGCCCATGATGATGACCGGCATTAAGAGCGCCGGCAGCGCCTTCCATGCGCCCACGACAACCTCTTTAAAGCTGGCTTGCTTCTCTACCGGGTAATTGCGTTTCCTGGCAATATACCACATATAGATCATCAGACCGACACCGAGCATGATGCCGGGCACAACGCCGCCGAGGAACAGCGCACCGATCGAAACGTTGGCAATTACGCCGTAGACGATAAACGGGATGCTCGGCGGGATTATGGGGCCCATGCAAGACGCGGTAGCCGTTACCGCGGCCGAAACATCCTCCTCGTAGCCGGCCTGTTTCATCGCCGGAATCATAACCATGCCGATGGCCACCGCCGTAGCTACCGCCGCCCCGGAGATGGCTGCAAAGATGGCGCTGGCCAGGATGGTCGCCAGTCCGAGTCCGCCGCTGATATGGCCGAGCAGCAGCCGGGCAAAGCGTACGAGATCCTGGGTAAGGCCGCCTTCGTTCATCAGGTTGCCCGCCAGCATGAACAGGGGAATAGCCAACAGCGGGAAAGACGCCATACCGGCGAAAGTCGTCTGGGTAAGAATAGTCAGCGATAAATCGTCGGGAGACAATAAAATATAGGCCAGAGCCGAGCCGCTCAGGCCGATGGCGATCGGGATGCCCAGGGACAGCAGGCCGACGAACGCGGCCAGAAACAGCCAGATCATGTTTCAGCCCCCTTCCCGGAGCCCCGCACAAACCGCAGGAAATCCTCCAGCGTGATCAGCAGCATCATCAAGAAGCCGAGTGGCAAAGCCGCGTACGGGTAGCACATCGGGATCTGCATCGCCGGCGAGCGCTGGGCCGCGTTGGCGATCGTCTGATCCGTGCCGTAAAAAATCATCAGTCCGAGGAAAAAAAACATGAACAGGTACCCTATCCCCTGCAGAAGACGGGCCGCCAGCGGCGGCACGTGCTCAAGCACGGCCACCATGCCGACCTGGTACCCTTTTCTAAGGCCAACCGCCGCCCCCAGCATGGTCGCCCACACCAGCGAATACGTCGCCACCTCGCCCGACCAGGTGGACATCCGCTCGAGTATATAACGCCCAAAGACCTCATAAGGGATGACGATGGCCATAACAGCCATAAAAAAGATGGTGCCCCAACTGGCCACCTTGAGGAGAACAGCGTTGATCCGCTGAAGCAGTTCCATCGGTAATCACTCCCGGGTTATACTGGGTGGCGTCAGCCTGCCCGGGCGCCCTTCCGGGCGCCCGTCTGCCGGCCGTCAATCACTACTTCGTGTTCATGATGGCATCGATCTTGTCTTTGCCGAACTGCTTGGCGAACTCGTCGAAAGCGGGCTGCATGGCCTTCTGCCACGCCGGTTTGTTGACGTCGCGGATAACGGTCAGGCCTTTGCCTTCCATTTCTTTCAGCTTGGCTTCCTCGGCGTCGCGGTTGACTTTGCGCTGGAACTGGGCCACTTCCATAGCCGTCTTGCGGAAAAGCTCCTGGTCGGCCTTAGGCATCTTATCCCAGGTTTTCTTGCTCACGATGAAGGGAGCCGGTGAATAAACGTGCTGCGTCAGCGAGAAGAACTTCTGGACTTCCCAGAACTTCGAAGCGTAGAACACGGCCACCGGATTCTCCTGGCCGTCGATTACCTTCTGCTGCAGAGCGGGATATACCTCGCCCCACGCCATCGGGGTCGGGTTCAGGCCGGCGGTTTTCCACGCCAGCAGGTGGACCTTGTTCTCCATGACGCGGATCTTGAGACCCTTGCCGTCCTCAGGCGCCTTCACGGCCGCCTTGGAGTTGGTCAGGTGCCGGAAACCGTTCTCCCAGAAAGCCAGGCCGATAAGGTTGGCTTTCTCCAGGTCTTTCAACAGATCCTGGCCGATCTGGCCGTCGAGCACCTTGTCGACATGGGCGAAATCGCGGAAAAGGAAGGGGATATCGAGAATATTCATCGACGGGCTGAAGTTGCCGACCGGGCCGGTAGAACCGACATAAATGTCGATAGTGCCCTGTTGCAGGCCCTCAAGCATCTCCCTTTCGCCCTTGCCGAGCTGACTGTCGGGATAAATGGTTATCTGGATGCGGCCGTTGGTCCGTTCCTTCATAAGATCGGCGAACTTCTGCGCGCCAACGTTATAAGGGTGATCCTTGGTCTGAGTCGAGGTCAGCTTCATGGTGGCCTTGTATTCGCCGCCTTTGTCGGCGGGCTGTTTGCTGCCACCGCCGCAGCCTGCGACCACGAAAACGAAAACGAGCAGCATCAAAATGGCGACCAGTTTCTTCACAGGGTTCACTCCTTCAAAATAATGTGGCGGAAACCGCCCTGCGCCATGAAAACCGTAATACTGTCCCTTCCCCCCCTTTGTTTGCCGGCGGACCTGGGCGCACGTCACATCCGCCAAGCATGTGAAACCGTGAACAATTCTGAATTTTTCCTCTACCTAGTTGGTTTCAACATTGTGGTGAAAATTCCTGCGCCATCTAGACAAATTCACTGCAATACCGCCGGAAAGTGAGCCGGGATAAGAGCGAAGCCCTTATCCCGGCAGTTTTACCAAAAAAGCGCGAAATTATCCTTGCGTCAATATTTCTGCAGCGAAAGAACCGCCATGCAGAGGAAGCCCAATGCGCCGCAGCCGACCAGGAACATCAGGCCGCCTACATAGCTGCCGGTCGCCGCGATGAAATAACCGATAAGGATCGGGGAGAAGGCCGACCCGCCGTTGGAAAGTCCGTTCATCATCCCCGCGCCGGCGCCGATGGCCTTGCCGGGCACGATTTTCTGCAGCAGCGACCAGGACGACGGCAGCGCAATGGCAATCGCGCCGATGCCGAACGATATCAGCAGCGCAGCATAGAGATTGTTCGCCGCATGAGCGCCGAAGTAGATGCCGGCCGCCGCCAGCAGATGAGACACCGCTACAAAAGGCGCCCTGCGGCCGAGTTTGTCGGAAATATGGCCGAAATACAGGATGCTGACCGTTCCAAGGAAGTAAGGCAGCGAGGCAAGCGCTCCCATCTCCGCCCAGGAAAAGCCGCGAGCCGCTTTAAGGTAAGAAGGCAGCCACGCCATCGTCCCCCACCAGATCGAAGCAATGCAAAAATAGTTGACTGTCAGCAGCCAGAAACGGTAGTTGCCGCAGAAAGACGCCAGACGCTGTCCCAGGCTCTCCACCTGCATGGCAGCCTCGGCTTCGGCTTCTACCTTTAGCCCCGCCTGGATATGCTCCAGCTCGGCCTTATTGACGCTCTTGTGCTGGTGTGGGTGGTCGGTGGTGAAGAACCAGATAAGAATCAGGGGAATGGCGCCGAGGACGGCAAGCACGAAGAAACTGGGCCGCCAGCCCCAGGTGCCGATTATCCAGGTGAAAAACGGCATCGCCAGCATCGGCCCCGACATCAGGCCGATAAGCCAGACGGCGTTGGCCTTGCCGCGCTCCTGAGGAGGGAACCAGTTTTTGACGAACGAACTCTGCATCGGCCAGTGCATGCCCTCGCCGACGCCGAGGATGACACGGGCGACCAGCATCGTCGCGAAAGTTGTGGCGAAACCGCCGATCATTACAGAAAGAGTCCACAGGAAAATCGAAAGAGACATCGCAATGCGGGGGCCCCAGATGTCGCCAAGCGGGCTGAGAGCTACGTTAGCCACACCGTAGGCGATCAGGAAATAGGTCATGAGCTTGCCCATCTCGATCGGCTGACCGGCGATGCCCATATCGGTGAGAAACGCCTTGTCGGCCAGCAGCACCGATACGTTTACCCGATCAAGGTAGGCAACCAGCAGCGTGAGAAGCAAAATGCCGACGAGGATTACCCGTTGGCGGGTCGGTTTCATCGTTGCGGTTGCCTGGGAAACAACCTTCTCGGTTTCCAAAGGAAAAACCTCCCTCAAAATAAGATTAAGTACGTTAATAGTCTAATTTTACTCGCGCACCGGACATTGGTCAAGCGATTGTGAGAAAATTTGGAAAGTAAATTCTGTAAATTATCATCTCTTCACAAGGAACACATTTGCATTGCTGATGGCCATAAGTAGTAAAACTTATGGGTCATATAAGACAAAATACTTTATTTGCATCACAGAAAGAAATTGTCTATAATATGGATATACCCTCCCCCCTCGGGGGCGAGTACTGGAAAGAGGTGCGTCTATGGTTCATCAATCGGTGCGTCTGGAGGTTCTCAACCGTCTGCGCAATGTCAAGGGTCATATAGCGGGAATTGAGCGGATGGTGGAAGACGAGCAGGAATGCAGCAACATCCTCGTGCAGTTGGCCGCCGTCAGGGCGTCGATCGAAAAAATCGGCATTTTTATCCTTGAGCAAAATACGTTGGAATGCCTGCTAAGCGGCGTAGATACTAAGCCGGAGGACAAGGAAAGGGTCGAGCAGGTCGTGCGGCAGATGCTGGCTTTCCTGAAGTAATAGCCCCGGTCGGGGACGTTTCAGGGTGACGGATTTCTGACATTTGCCCTGACATTTGCCCTGGCATTTACACTGTCAAAATACTGACATTTCATCTGAAAATACTCTGACAAACCGGAACGGACGGGGCGAATCCCCGTCCGTTTTTTCATTTCCAGGGCCAGACGCTATAGATGATGCCGATCCCCTTCTGGACGAGGTCGAAGTAGAGCAATGCTCCGGTAAGCACCAGGAAGGCGCCGGCGGCCTTCTGGATGGCCGGCAGCCAGTGATAACGGGCCCGGATGCGGGCAGAATAACGCTTGTAGAGGACGGTGAACAGCAGGAAGGGCAGGGCGAAGCCGGCGGCGTAGGCGGCGAGGAGCAGGACGCCGCGGGTGAAGGTGGCGCCGATGCCGGCGTAGGCGAGGATGGCGGCCAGGATGGGGCCTACGCAGGGCGTCCAGCCGGCGGTAAGGGCAAGGCCGAGGACGAAGGAGCCCAGCGGCCCGCCGAGCCGTCCGCCAGGGGCGAGGCGCAGTTCGCGCTGCAAGCCGGGCAGGCGGAGGAGACCGGTGAGCTGGAGGCCCATGAGGGCGATGAAGACCGCGCCGACCTTGCGGACGGCGTCCTGGTGCTCGAGGAAGAGCTGCCCCACCAGCGAGGCGGTGGCGCCCATGAGAATGAAGACGACGGTGAAGCCGGCGAAGAAGCAGGCGGTATTGGCGACGAACCGCCGTCCGCCCGCGCCGTCGCCGGTGAGGACGGCCAGGTATGCCGGGACGATGGGCAGAACGCAGGGGGACAGGAAGGATACGACGCCGGCGGCGAAGGCGGCCACCAGGGAGATGTCGTTGCCGTCCATGAAGCGCTCCTACAGGCCGCGGATGACGCCCGCCAGTTCGGCGGCGGTCACGGGCCCGGTTTTGCGGTATTTGACGACGCCGTCGCGGTCGATGACGACGGTGGTGGGGATGGCCCTGATGCGGTAGGTCTGGGCGACGCTGCCGCCGGCGTCGAGGAGGACGGGCATTTTGTAGCCGTTCTCGCGGAGGTAGCCGGCGACCTTGGGGGCGGGCTCGTCGAGGTTGACGGCGTAGAAAGCGACGGCGGGATTGGCGGCCGCGAATTTATCGAGTTCGGGCATCTCTTCGCGGCAGGGCGGGCACCAGGTGGCCCAGAAGTTGAGGACGGTGACCTTGCCGGGCTCGGGGACGGCGACAGCGCCGCCGGCGAGGCCGGCGAGGGTGAAACGCGGGGCGGTCTTGCCGGCCGTCACCCCGGATTCGGCCGCCGGGGCCGGGGAAGGAGCGGGGGCCTGGGGCGCAGGGGCCGGGGCGCAGCCGGCGGCGACGGACGCCGCCAGCAGTAGGACGAAGGCGAGCAGTTTTATATTCATGTATCCCTCCGGGTTGGTTGTGCTAATACCTATTCGCCGGGCCGCCCGCGCATACCTCCGCTTTGGCGGCTGTCCATTTCCTCCGGAGGGAAGTTTTGCTATAATGAATTGTAATCAAGCGATAATTATTAGGCCGTTCGAATCGGGAGGGTAAAATGCATCAGTATTTGTTTTTCATCGGGGATTTCCCCATCCGCGCCTACGGGCTGATCCTCAGCCTGGCGATCATCCTGGCGGTGGGGACGGCTTATTTTCTGGCCAAGCAGGACGGACGCTGGCACAAGCACATCCCCGACATGGGCGTTTACTGCGGCCTGGCGGGGATAATCGGCGCCCGCCTGTGGGACGTGTTTTTCTTTGACTGGAGCTACTACCAGGATCACCTGCTGGAGATTCCGTTCGTGTGGCAGGGCGGGATGGCCATCCAGGGCGGCGTGATCGCCGGGGCGCTGGTGGGCTACGTATATACGAAGATCCACAAGATGGACACGTGGGCGTTCGCCGATATCGTGGCCGCGCCGGCGGTCATTATGGGCCAGGCGATCGGCCGGGCCGCCAACCTGATGAACGGCGACGCGTTCGGCCACCCGACTGGCAGCTCGTTCGGCCTCCTCTACCCTTCCACGACGCTGGCGCACGCCACTTATGGCAATAAACCGCTGTGGCCGGCCGAGGTGTGGGAGGGCCAGATCGACGTGGTTATTTTCTGCCTGCTGCTGCTGTTCCGCTGCACCGACCACCGCAAGGGCCAGGTTTTTATCCTGTACGCCGTGCTATATTCGACGGCCCGCTTTTTCCTCGAATTCCTGCGGGGCGACTACGGCACGCTGCTGTGGGGCCTGAAGTCGGCCCAGCTGACCAGCCTGGCGGTGATCGTAATCGGCCTGGCGCTGTTCGCGTGGGTGGGGATGAAGGGCGAGAAGATCAGCGTAAGGAAGTATTAGGAATAGACAGGATACAAAAAGGCCGCCAAGATTTTCTTGGCGGCCTTTTTTTGCGGGACGACGGCGGGAATGCTGCCGGAAGTCACCATAGGCTTTGCTGCAATTGCTCATTATAGAATGCGAAGGTGTTCTTACCGCTATTTTTCGCGGCATATAGGGCGACATCAGCCTTTACGTAAATTTCGTCAAAGGACGAACCGTCTTCCGGCAATGTGCAGATACCGACGCTGACGGATATCCCCACTTTTCCGCCGTTGCTTTCGTGGAAGTCGTGAAAGCTATTGCATATTTCCTTCGCCTTGCGAGAAACAAGCGCTCTGTCGGCGACGTTTTTCAAAAGGATCAGAAATTCGTCGCCGCCGATCCTGCCCACTATATCAGAGGCCCGGAAGATTTTGCCCAGCTTGCCGGCCAGCTCCGAAATCACTGTATCGCCAACGGCATGCCCGAAGTTGTCGTTAATATCCTTGAAGTTGTCAATGTCGATAAGATAAAAGGCGTGCATTCCTCTGCCGTCTTCGGAAACGAGAAATTCGTCAATCAGTTCCTTGGTTACGGCCTTATTATACACATTGGTCAAAGGATCGCGCTGGGCTCTGCTTATGATGGCCAGCTCCCGCTCCTTTTCCCGCTGGATGTCTTTCACATGGGAAATAATTCTTACCGCGCCGGTATCGAACGAGCGATAGATGCGCACATAAGTCCTAACCCACGAGTAATTAACGCCGTCGGACCTTTCCACAAACTCATATTCGAAGCCGGGCTGATTTTCCATGCACAGGTTAATAATCGTTTCCCGGGAAAATTTCCGCCGGTACTCTTCCCTGAATTCTTCTCTGACAAGTTGGGCGACAATGGCGTCAATGATGGCATCGTAGTTGTCATTGTCCTGTAAGCCGAGCAGCGTGGCAAGCTTGCCGGCATTTTCCCCAATAATTCTGTTTTCGGTGATATCAGCTTCGAGGATGTTGCTGAATAGCCCGCCACTTATTTCGCGCAGCATTTTTATCTGCGCGAGCTCTTTCGCTTGCACCCCCTGCTTTCGCAACGCCCGGTACTGGATAAAATAGATATAGCCAAAAACAACCCCCAGAAGGGTCGCAATGCGCTTCCAACCCCATATTTCGCCGGCGCCCGGCAATAATGAAAATATTAGCCCCAAAACAACAGCCACGCCACCGGCGGCAACCATGAACGCCCTGATCTCCGACTTGTGCAACGAGTAAAACATGTCTAATCCTCTTTTGCTGCTATTAAGACCGAAAGCGCCACCCCCTCAACGGTTAACCACCTCACCTACAATTATACAAAATAACCGTCCCGTTGTCTTGACGACTTTACGGTCGCAACGGGAGATTTATGCAGATAAACAATAATTTCACGCGGAAAATAATTATTTTCCGCGAGTTGTGTTGCAGGGTGGTGGATAGGGAGAGCAATTTTTCGAGAGTGGGGAGACTGCAAGGGTAGGTGAATGGGGTTGGGGTTGGGGGGGTACGGAGTTTTTTGGGGGAAGATGCGGGGAGTGGTTTGGCGGGGGCAAGAGCGGATTTTGGGGGGCTGTAGGGGTTGACCTGTCCCCTTCCGCGGATGGCAGGGTTTTGATAATCAATAATTTAAGGCGGCAAGTAATTATTTTCCGCAGGTGGTGTGGCGGGATGGCGATAGGGAGAGTTCACTTTGAGAGTGGGGAGGGTGACGGAGGGATGAAACAAAGCGGAAGCAGGCAATAGAGCAGCAGCTACAGCGGGGGGACGATGTAGAGGTAGGCTTGCGGGGTAGCGTCTAGCCGCGATGGCCGTATGCCTCGCGGGGATGACTGGGAATACGACGAAGCTGCCAAGATGTGCTTGGCAGCCTTTTTTGTGGGGCGGCGGCTGGGAGGCTCCCCGTAATCGATAATTTGCTGCGGCAAGTAATTATTTTTCGCGGGTGGTGTGGTAAAGTGGCGATAGGGAGAGTAATTCTTTGGAGGTAGGGAATGAGGTAGAGAATTGATGGGATAGACGAAGGAAACGGCGATGGGCGGGCGATGGGATGCTTGTAGGGGCGGT
>JAEZJM010000027.1 GCA_023415775.1 Bacillota bacterium
CTGGCGATAACATCCAGATGGCGATCGCGCTGATTACGCCGATCGCGATCGAGGAAGGCCTGCGGTTCGCGATCCGCGAAGGCGGCCGCACCGTCGGCGCCGGCGTTGTCACCGCGATCAGCGAGTAACATCCCGCTTTCAGGTTCGGGCGGGGCGGCTACCCGGCCGCCCCGGCCCGGATATGGTTTTTTTCAGTATATATCGGTTTTCCCAAGGCGATGAGACGGGATGTTGCCCGCGTTGCGGGGAAACTCCCGTTGAGAATGTCCGTTCATGAAACTGGGCGATAAGGAGGCTACACAATGGCTAAGCAACAGAAAATCAGAATCCGCCTGAAGGCATACGACCACAAGGCGCTGGACGCCAGCGCGGCCAAAATCGTCGATACCGCCAAACGCACCGGTGCGATGGTATCGGGACCCATCCCGCTTCCCACCGAGAAGAATATCTTCACGATCTTGCGTTCACCCCATGTCAATAAGGATTCCCGCGAGCAGTTCGAGATGCGGACCCACAAGCGCCTTATTGATATCGTCGAGCCGACCCCGAAAACGGTCGACGCGCTGATGCGCCTTGACCTGCCGGCTGGCGTGGACATCGAGATTAAGCTGTAAGGGGGTGGCATAAATGTCTAAAGGTATTTTAGGTAAGAAACTTGGTATGACGCAGATCTTTACCGCCAAAGGCGAGGTCATCCCGGTGACGGTCGTCGAGGCTGGCGCCAGCGTCGTACTTCAGAATAAGACGGTCGAGAGCGACGGCTATAACGCCGTTCAGCTCGGGTTTGGCGTAATCAAGGATAAGAAGGCCACCAAGCCGATGAAGGGCCATTTCGCCAAGGCCGGCGCCAAGCCGGTGAAGTTTATCCGCGAGCTGAGGCTGCCGAGCGCGCCCGAGTATAAGGTCGGTGAGACGATCGGCGTGGATGTGTTCAGCGAAGGCGAAATTATTGATGTGACCGGCACCGCCAAGGGCAAGGGATTTGCCGGCGGCATCAAGCGCCACCATTTCAAGCGCGGCCCGATGGGCCACGGTTCCAAGTCGCACCGCGAGCCGGGCACTATCGGTTCCCGGATGAGCGGCGGTGGCGGCAAGGTTTTCAAGGGCAAGAAGCTCCCCGGCCACATGGGTGGTAACAAGGTTACCGTGCAGGGTCTCAAGGTCGCGAAAGTTGACGCGGCCCGCAATCTCATCCTGATCAAGGGCGCCGTACCCGGTCCGCGGGGCAGCTTCGTTGTCATCAGGGACACGGTAAAAAAGGCGAAGTAACCGCAACTGGTGACGCGAAAGGAGGACTTAGGATATGCCGAAAGTATCAGTTTATAACATGACCGGCGCCCAGACCGGCGAAATAGAGCTTAACGATGACGTGTTCGGCGTCGAGGTGAACGAGGCTGTTATGCACCAGGCAGTGGTGATGCAGCTTGCCAGCCGGCGCCTGGGTACGGCCTCTACCAAGACCCGCGGCCTGGTCCGCGGCGGCGGCAGGAAGCCGTGGCGCCAGAAAGGCACCGGCCGCGCCCGCTCGGGCAGCACCCGCTCGCCGATTTGGGTCGGCGGCGGCACCGTTTTCGGCCCGCTGCCCCGCAGTTATGCTTTTTCGATGCCGCGCAAGGCCCGCCGCCTGGCGATCAGGTCGGCTCTGTCGGCCAAGGTCAAGGCGGGCGAGCTGATGGTGATGGAGGACATCGCCATCGCCGAACCCAAGACGAAGACGGTCGTCAACATGCTCGACAGCCTGAAGGTGGGCGACGATAAGGCGCTTATCATCGTGGCTTCGCTCGACGAGAATGTCGAGAAGTCGTCCCGGAATATCCCGGGGGTCAAGAGCATTACTTCGATGGGCCTGAATGTGTACGATATTCTCTACCATGATAAGGTCCTGATCACGAAAGACGCGGTCAGCAAGATTGAGGAGGTGTTGGCGTAATGGCAAATGCGCGCGACATCCTGATCCGCCCGCTTATCACCGAGAAGGCTACGGCTCTGATGGCGGACAACAAGTATACGTTCGTTGTTCCGCTCAAGGCCAATAAGATCGAGATCCGCCAGGCGGTCGAGCAGGTTTTCAAGGTGAAGGTGCTCGACGTGAATACTATCCGCGTGATGGGCAAGATGAAGCGGATGGGTAAGAACCAAGGCAAACGCCCGGATTACAAGAAGGCCATTGTTAAGTTGGCGCCGGGGCAGAGCATTGAGTTCTTCGAAGGCTTATAAGGTTGTAAGGAGGGGCACCAATGGCAGTTAAGTCCTTTAAACCCTACGCTCCGGGGCGGCGGTTTATGACGGTGGCCAGTTTCGACGAGGTTACCACCGACAGGCCGGAAAAGTCGCTTACCGAGAGACTGCATAAACACGGCGGCCGCAACCAGCAGGGCCGTCTGACTGTCCGCCATCAGGGCGGCGGACACAAGCGTCTGTACCGTATAGTCGATTTCAAGCGCAACAAGGATGGCGTCCCGGCGAAGGTGGCGACGATCGAGTACGATCCGAACCGTTCGGCGCGTATCGCTCTCCTGAATTACGCGGATGGCGAGAAGCGCTATATCCTGGCCCCCAACGGGCTTAAGGTGGGCGATACGGTTATGAGCGGCGCGGGCGCCGATATCAAGGTCGGCAACGCTCTGGCGCTGAAGGATATCCCGGTGGGCACGCAGGTCCACAATATCGAGATGAAGATCGGCAAGGGCGGCCAGATGGTCCGCAGCGCCGGCGCATCCGCCCAGCTGATGGCCAAGGAAGGCGGCAACGCTCTTCTGCGCCTGCCGTCCGGCGAGCTCCGCAAGGTGCACGTGAATTGCAAGGCGACTATCGGCCAGGTGGGCAACCTGGAGCACGAGAATATCACGATCGGCAAGGCCGGCCGGTCGCGCTGGATGGGCGTCCGCCCCGCCAACCGCGGCGTGGCGATGAACCCGATCGACCATCCGCACGGCGGTGGCGAGGGCCGTTCGCCTATCGGCCGCAAGCATCCGGTCACCCCGTGGGGCAAGCACGCCGCCGGGGCCAAGACCCGCGGCAAGAAGGCTTCGGACCGCCTGATTGTCAAGAGAAGGACGAAATAACCGCATAGCGAAAGGAGGCCTGTAGGGTGTCAAGATCTATTAAAAAGGGACCGTATGTTCACGAAAGTCTGCTCAAGAAGATAAAAGCCATGAACGCCAAGAATGAGAAGAAGGTCGTCAAGACCTGGTCTCGGGCGTCGACTATCCTGCCCAATTTTGTCGGCCATACTATCGCTGTGCATGACGGCCGCAAGCATGTGCCGGTGTATATCACCGAGGATATGGTCGGGCATAAGCTGGGCGAATTTGCGCCGACCCGCTCTTTCCGCGGGCATGGCGGTTCTGAAAAAGCAACATCGCTGAAATAGCCGACCGAGAGGGGGTTTATCATGGAAGCCAAGGCAATTGCCAAGTATATCCGCATAGCGCCGCGCAAGGTTCGCATTGTTGTCGATCTTATCCGCGGCAAGAATGTGGGCGAAGCTTTCGCCATCTTGAAGCACACGCCTAAGGTCGCGTCCGAGGTGGTGGAGAAGGTGCTCAAGTCGGCTGTGGCCAACGCCGAGCATAATTATGATATGAATACCGATAAGCTGTATGTCGCAGCCGCTTACGCCGACCAGGGACCGACCCTGAAGCGGATACACCCGCGCTCCCGCGGCCAGGCCTTTAAAATCCTGAAGCGGTCGAGCCATGTGACGGTTGTCGTAAAAGAACGCTAAGCGGCGAAGGAGGGAAAGAAGTGGGTCAAAAGGTCAATCCGCACGGACTTAGGATCGGCATCATCAAGAACTGGGACGCCAGGTGGTTCGCCGACAAGGACTATGCCAAGCTGCTCCACGAGGATGTCAAGATCCGTGAGTATATCAAGAAGAAGCTTTATTCCGCCGGGATTTCCCGCGTGGAGATCGAACGGGCCGCAACCCGCGTGAAGGTGACTATCCATACCGCGAAGCCGGGGATGGTTATCGGCCGCGGCGGCGCCGGTATCGAGGATCTCAAGAAGGGCCTGAAGGAGCTCGCCGGCAAGGTTATCGATGTGAATATCGCCGAGATTAAGCAGGCTGAGCTGGATTCTACGCTGGTGGCCGAGAATATCGCCGCCCAGCTTGAAAAGCGGATCGCTTTCCGCCGCGCTATGAAGCAGTCGGTGGGCCGTACGATGCGCATGGGCGCCAAGGGTATCAAGGTTATGGTGGGCGGCCGTTTGGGCGGCGCCGAGATCGCGCGTACCGAGAGTTACCGCGAGGGCAGCATCCCGCTGCATACTCTGCGGGCCGATATCGATTACGGCACCGCCGAGGCTCACACGACTTACGGCCGTATCGGCGTAAAGGTGTGGATTTATAAGGGCGAGGTTCTTCCCCAGGCTCCGAAGTTGGCTTCTGCCGGCGAGACGAGCCAGGAGACGAGACCCGAACCCCGGCGCGAAAGGCGTGCCCCCAGGAAGGACGCTGCCGTCGCCGCTGAAGGGAGCGATAAGTAATGCTTCTGCCGAAAAGAGTGAAGCACCGCAAGCAGTTCCGCGGCCGCATGACGGGCAAGGCCAATAAGGGCAATACGATCAGTCACGGCGAGTATGGTTTGGTCGCGCTTGAGCCGGCCTGGATCACGAACCGCCAGATTGAGGCGGCCCGTATCGCCATGACCCGTTATATCAAGCGCGGCGGTCAGGTGTGGATCAAGATTTTCCCCGATAAGCCGATTACCGCCAAACCGGCCGAGACCCGTATGGGCAGCGGCAAGGGTTCGCCCGAGTATTGGGTGGCGGTTGTGAAACCGGGCCGCGTTATGTTCGAGCTGGCCGGTGTGCCTGAAGAGGAAGCAAAAGAGGCCCTGCGTCTGGCTGCCCACAAGCTTCCCATCAAGACGAAGTTCGCCAAGAAGGATGAGGCGGGCCAAGACCATGAAGAAGTGGGTGGTGACGCGCAATGAAGGTGAAAGATGTCCGCGATATGAGCGTTAATGAGCTCGACCAGAAGTTGGTCGGCCTGAAAGATGAGCTTTTCAACCTTCGGTTTCAGCACGCGACTGGCCAGTTGGAGAATCCGATGCGGATTAAAGAGGTCAAGAAGACGATCGCCCGCATTAAGACGATCCAGCGCGAGCGCGAGCTGAAGGCCAAGCAGGCTTAAGCTAGCCTAGGGGTTACGTGGGAAAGTGCAGTCGGAAGGAGGCTAGAAACGTGACGGAAGAGAGAAACGAACGCAAGATCAGGATCGGCAAGGTGGTCAGCGATAAGATGCAGAAGACGGTGGTTGTGGCCGTGGAGCGTCTGGTTCGTCACCCCCTGTATAATAAACCGGTCAAAACGACGACCAAGTTCAAGGCTCACGATGAGAACAACGAGAGCAAGATGGGCGATACCGTGAAGATTATGGAGACCCGGCCGCTGTCGAAAGATAAGCGCTGGCGCGTCGTGGAGATTATGGAGAAGGCGAAATAGGCTGGATGTTCCGCAAAGGAGGGAAAACCGATGATCCAACAAGAGACTATCCTTAACGTCGCCGATAACACCGGCGCCAAACAGATCCTTTGCATCCGGGTCCTCGGCGGGTCGTATCGCCGTTACGCCAATATCGGCGACGTGATCGTGGCCGCTGTTAAGGACGCTACACCCGGTGGCGTGGTCAAGAAGGGCGAAGTGGTGAAAGCGGTAGTCGTTCGTTCGCGCAAGGGTTTGCGCCGTCCGGACGGCTCTCATATCAAGTTCGACGAGAATGCGGCTGTGATCATCAAGGACGATAAGAGCCCGCGCGGCACCCGTATTTTTGGGCCGGTGGCCCGGGAACTGCGCGAGAAGGAATTCATGAAGATCATTTCGCTGGCGCCGGAAGTAATCTAGTTGTTTTGAGGAGGTGGCCGGAAAATGTCCGACGCTGTTAAACTACACGTGAGAAAAGGCGATACCGTCGTCATCCTGTCCGGGAAGGACAAGGGTAAAAAGGGCAAGATCATCGAGGCTCTGCCGAAAAAGGGCAAGATCATCGTTGAGGGTGTCAATAAGGTCAAGCGTCACGCCAAACCGACCCAGAAGACGCCCCAGGGCGGTATCCAGGTCAAGGAGGCGGCGATGTCTTCTTCGAAGGCTATGCTTATTTGCCCGTCCTGCGACAAGCCGACCCGCATCAAGCATACGACTTTGGCGAGCGGCAAGTCGGCCCGTACTTGCAAGCATTGCGGCGAAATCATCGACAAGGATAAATAGACGCGCGGAAAGGAGGTAACTAGCTATGGCCAGATTGAAAGAGAAGTATCTCAAGGAAGTAGCCCCGGCTATGATGGAGAAGTTCGGTTATAAGAACGTCATGGAGATTCCCCGGGTCGAGAAAGTGATTGTTAATATGGGCGTAGGCGAGGCTGTGGCCAACCCGAAAGTTTTGGACGCCGCGGTTAACGATCTGATGACGATCGTCGGGCAACGGCCGGTGGTGACGCGGGCGAAGAAGTCGATCGCGGCGTTTAAGATCCGGCAAGGTATGGCGATAGGGACGAAGGTTACCCTGCGCGGCGAACGGATGTATCAGTTCCTCGATAAGCTCCTCAACGTAGCCCTCCCGCGCGTTCGCGACTTCCGCGGCGTTAGCCCGAAGTCTTTCGACGGGCGCGGCAATTATACCATGGGTATCAAGGAGCAGTTGATCTTCCCGGAGATCGATTATGATAAGGTGGATAAGGTCCGCGGTATGGATATTATCGTGGTGACTACCGCCAATACGGACGAAGAGGCGAGGGAACTCCTGAAACTGATGGGCATGCCGTTTAGCGCTGCATAAAAGGAGGGAAAGCTGTGGCCAAGAAGGCGCTGATTGAAAAGTGGAAGCGCGAACCGAAGTTTTCGGTGCGCAAGTATAACAGATGTAAGATTTGTGGTCGTCCGCACGGTTATCTGCGCAAGTTCGAGCTTTGCCGGATATGCTTCCGCAAGCTCAGCTACCAGGGCGCTGTTCCCGGTGTGACGAAGGCTAGTTGGTAAGAAGCAACCGAAGGGGGGTTTAAAGGCTATGGTAATGACCGATCCGATTGCCGATATGCTGACGCGGATTCGCAATGCAAATTCGGTTTATCACGATAAAGTGGAGATTCCTGCGTCGAAGATCAAGCAGGCGATTGTCGAGATCCTCAAGCTTGAGGGTTTTGTCAAGGATTATGAGAAGATTTCCGATAGCAAGCAGGGTATCCTGAGGGTTTCCCTGAAGTACGGCGCCAACCGCGAGAAGGTTATCACCGGCATCAAGCGGATTTCCAAGCCCGGCCTTAGGGTTTACGCTAAAGGTGATCAGTTGCCGCGTGTGCTTGGCGGCCTTGGCATCGCCATCATTTCGACTTCCAAGGGCATCATGAGCGATAAGCAGGCCCGCAAGGAAGGTCTCGGCGGCGAGGTTATCGCTTACGTTTGGTAAGTTTTCGAACTAGGAGGTGCACATATGTCGAGAATTGGCAGGATGCCAATCGCCGTTCCCGCGGGCGTGACCGTTAAGGTCGACGGTAACGTGGTGTCGGTCAAGGGCCCGAAGGGCGAATTGACCCGCACTATCCCGAAGGAAATGATCGTTGAGATCGGCGAGGGTGTCGTTAATATCAACCGGCCTTCGGAGGAGAAGAAGCATAAGTCTCTGCACGGCCTGACGCGGACGCTGGTGGCGAATATGGTGACCGGTGTGACGAGTGGTTTCACAAGGACGCTGGAGATCGCCGGGGTCGGCTACCGCGCCGCTAAGGCGGGGACGAAGCTGAATCTGACGCTGGGCTTTTCGCATCCGGTGGAGGTCAATCCGCCGGAGGGTATTACGATCGAGGTTCCCGCTCCCAATAGGGTCGTGGTTTCCGGGATCGATAAAGAGGCTGTCGGCGCTCTTGCCGCGAAGATCCGCTCTTTCCGCGAGCCTGAGCCTTATAAGGGCAAAGGGATCAAGTACGAGGGCGAAGTGGTCCGCCGCAAGGCAGGTAAAGCGGGAGCCAAGGGCAAGAAGTAAGCTTACGGAAAGGAGTGAAGTATCTTGCTGCGTAAAGAGCCCAAGAATGTTGCGAGGAAGAAGAGGCATCTGCGGATGCGCAAGAAGCTTGTCGGTACGGCCGAGAAGCCGCGCCTCAATGTCTTCCGCAGCTTGAACCACATATACGCTCAGATTATTGATGACGAACGGGGTGCCACGTTGGTGGCCGCCGGGTCGATGGATAAGGATCTCGGCCTTGAGTACGGCGGCAATACCGGCGCTGCCAAGGCGGTGGGCGAGGCTATCGCGAAGAAGGCCCTGGAGAAGGGTATCAAGGCGGTGGTTTTCGACCGCGGCGGTTATATTTATCACGGCCGGGTGGCGGCTTTGGCCGCGGCGGCACGGGAAGCGGGCCTCGAATTTTAGGCAAAAAGGAGGGACATGAATGGCCAGAATTGATCACGCGAATCTCGACCTTAAGGAGAAAGTCGTATTTATAAACCGGGTTGCAAAGGTCGTTAAAGGCGGCCGGCGTTTCTCTTTCAGCGCGCTGGTGGTTGTCGGCGACGGCAACGGCTATGTGGGCGCAGGCCTGGGTAAGGCTGCGGAAGTGCCGGAGGCTATTCGCAAGGGTATCGAAGATGCGAAGAAAAATCTTATTAAGGTTCCTCTCGTCGGGACGACGATTACTCACGAGACGGTGGGCGTTTTCGGGGCAGGCAAGGTTTTGCTGAAGCCGGCTTCCGAGGGTACCGGCGTTATCGCCGGCGGTCCTGTCCGTGCGGTTCTCGAGCTGGCGGGTATCCACGATATTCTCACGAAGTCCCTGGGTTCGTCCAACGCCAATAACGCGGTGCGCGCCACTCTCAAGGGGCTCGAGCAGCTTAAACGGGCCGAGCAGGTTGCCCAGCTGCGCGGTAAAACGGTTCAGGAACTTCTGGGCTAAGGAGGAAAGGCCATGGCGAAGCTTAAGATTACTCTTACCCGCAGCCTGATTGGCCGCCAGGAGGATCAGCGCGCAACTGTGAAGGCGCTCGGCCTGGGCAAGGTTAACAGCTCGGTTATTCAGGATGATTCCCCTGCTATCCGCGGCATGGTGCGCAAGGTTGAACATCTTGTCAGTGTTGAAGAAGTACAAGATTAGTCGAGGAGGTGTTGCCGTATGAAATTGCACGATCTAGCTCCAGCGCCCGGTTCTAAGAAGGAACGTACGCGGGTGGGCAGGGGTCTTGGTTCGGGTCTCGGCAAAACGGCCGGCAAAGGCCACAAGGGCCAGAACGCCCGTGCCGGCGGCGGCGTCCGTCCCGGTTTCGAAGGCGGCCAGATGCCGATTTACCGCCGACTGCCGAAACGTGGTTTCTATAATAAGTTCGGTATGGAGTATACCGAGGTCAATGTGTGGCAGCTCAACCGTTTTGAGGCCGGTACGGTGGTCGATCCCGTCCTGCTGGTTGAGGCTGGTGTCATTAAGAATGTCCGCGACGGCATCCGCATACTTGGCAACGGGGAGCTGGAAAAGTCTCTGACGGTTAGGGCCAACGGCTTTACGAAGGCCGCAATGGAAAAAATCCAGGCCGCCGGCGGCAAAGTCGAGGTGATCTAGGTGCTTTCGGCCCTATCTAATGTGGTCAAGATTCCCGAGCTCAGGCAGAAGGTAATGTTCACGCTGCTGATGTTTCTCGTTTTCCGCGCCGGGACTCATGTTCCCGTGCCGGGCGTGAATGCAGCTATGATTGAACAGCTTTTCAACCAGGGCAACCTGTTCGGGCTCCTCGATCTTTTTTCGGGCGGCGCGCTGAGCAAGTTCTCGGTGTTCGCAATGAGCATCACCCCCTATATCAATTCTTCGATTATCATGCAACTGTTGACGGTTGTTGTGCCGAAGTTTGAACAGTGGGCGAAAGAGGGCGACGAGGGCCGGAAGAAGATTACCCAGATCACCCGCTATGGAACGGTGCTGCTGGGCTTCATCCAGGCGATCGGTATGGCTTACGGCCTGAAGGTGGCCATTCTGAATCCCGGCATCGGTTCGATCATTCTGATAGCTTTGACGCTCACCGCCGGCACCACTTTCCTGATGTGGCTCGGCGAGCAGATTACCGAGAAGGGGATCGGCAACGGTATTTCGCTGATAATCTTCGCCGGTATCGTGTCCCGTCTGCCGGACGGCCTGAACGTTATGTACCAGTATGTTAAGGCCGGCACGGTCAATTATTTCAATGTCGCGCTGTTTATCATTATCGCGGTGGCCATGATTGTGTTTGTTATTCTGATCCAGCAGGGCCAGCGCAAGATCCCCGTGCAGTACGCCAAACGGGTCGTTGGGCGCAAGATGTACGGCGGTCATTCGACTCATATCCCGCTGAAGGTTAACCAGGCGGGCGTTATTCCGATCATCTTTGCGTCATCCGTGCTGATGTTCCCGATAACCATCGCCCAGTTTGTTGATGTTGAATGGGTGAAGACGGTGGCAGGGTGGTTTGCGTGGGGTACGATGCTGAATACGACGCTTTATGCGCTTCTCATCATCTTTTTCACGTATTTCTACACTGCGGTTACCATGAACATATCGGATATGGCAGAGAATATGAAAAAATACGGCGGCTTCATCCCCGGCCTCCGTCCGGGCAAACCGACCGCCGACTACCTAGATCGCGTCATGACCAGGATCACTCTCGCCGGCGCCATCTTCCTCGCTTTTATCGCCATCTTGCCTAATATTGTGGTGTGGGTGACGAATATCGAGGGGATTTACTTCGGCGGCACTGCGCTGCTCATTGTTGTTGGCGTGGCGCTCGATACCATGAAGCAGATCGAGGCGGTCATCCTGATGCGCCATTATCAGGGCTTCATGAAGTAGGAGGTGCGCTCAGTGTTTATTCTGCTTATGGGTCCGCCGGGGGCCGGCAAGGGCACTCAGGCGGCACTGTTGGTGGAGAAGTATCGTATTCCGCATATTTCGACGGGCGATATGTTCCGGGCGGCGGTGAAGGAGGGTACTCCCCTCGGTCTCGAGGCCAAACGGTATATGGACGCAGGCGGTCTGGTGCCGGATAGTGTGACGATCGGCATCGTGAAGGAGCGCCTGGCGAAGCCCGATTGTAAGGATGGGTTTATTCTCGACGGTTTCCCCCGTACGTTGGAGCAGGCGGCCGCACTGGATACGACGCTGACCGAGCTGGGTATCAAGCTTACCAGGGTGGTCAATATTACGGTGCCGGACGACGAGCTGGTGAGGCGGATGACGGGGCGGCGGATCTGCAAGGGTTGCGGCGCCACCTATCATGTGGCTTTTAACCCGCCGGCGGCGGCTGACAGGTGCGACAAGTGCGGCGGCGAGATTTTCCAGCGGGCTGACGATAAGGAGGAGACGGTGGCGAAGCGCCTTGAGGTGTACCAGGCTCAGACGCAGCCGCTTATCGGCTACTACCGGGAGAAGGGGCTTTATGCCGAGATCGACGGCCGGCAGGCTATCGATGAGGTGTTGGCCGCTATCGATATTAGCCTGCGGGGCGCCGGGGCATGATTATTCTCAAGTCCGAACGTGAGTTGCGCTATATGCGCGACGCGGGTAGGATCGTCGCGGGAGCGCTTGAGGAAGTGAAAAAAGCTGCCCTGCCTGATGTGACTACGCAGGAACTGGATAAGGTTGCCGAAGAATATATCAAGGGCGCCGGCGCCATTCCGGCTTTCAAGGGCTACCACGGCTTCCCCGGCAATATCTGCACTTCGGTGAATGAGCAGGTGGTGCACGGCATCCCCGGACTAAGACGCCTGAAAAGTGGAGATAATGTAAGTATTGATATCGGGGCGGTAATAAATGGATATTATGGCGACGCCGCCATCACGGTCCCGGTGGGCGAGGTTGACGCCGAGGTGGCGAAGCTCATCGAGGTGACTGAGGCTTCCCTGAATAAGGGACTCGAACAGGCGGTGGCGGGGAATAAGCTCAGCGATATCTCCCACGCCGTCCAGGTCGAGGCTGAAGCCCACGGATACGGTGTTGTCCGCGATTATGTTGGTCATGGCATCGGGCGCAATATGCATGAGGATCCCCAAATCCCGAACTACGGCCCTCCCGGCCGCGGCCCGCGCCTTAAACCGGGCATGACGCTGGCGATCGAGCCGATGATTAATTTGGGCACTTACGGAGTAAGGACGCTGGATGACGGTTGGACGGTGGTTACGACCGACGGCAAACGGTCGGCCCATTTCGAACATACTGTCGTCGTCACTGAGAACGGACCGGAAATTTTGACCAAACTGTAGGGGGAAAGTTCCGTGTCGGTTGACAGGATAGCGCTCGGTCAGGCGGTCCGCTCGCTGGCCGGCCGCGACCGGGGACGACTGTATCTGGTGGTCGGGTTTTCACCACCTTATATCCTGGTGGCGGATGGCCGCGACCGCGGGGCGACTAAGCCGAAGAAGAAGAATGTCCGGCATGTCGGCGTGCTGAAGTTTATTGACGAAGGTGTCGCAGCTTTGATCACCGGCGGGAGGAAAGCGACCGACCGCGAGATCCGCGCGGCTTTGAGCGCAGCGACTGGCATCAGTAGCGATGCGGACGAGGAGGGAATCTCATGTCCAAGCAAGATGTAATCGAGGTGGAAGGCACCGTTGTCGAGGCATTGCCCAACGCCATGTTCCAGGTCAAGTTGGAGAACGGGCATGTCGTTATGGCACACATATCCGGCAAGATCAGGATGAATTTCATCCGCATCCTGCCTGGGGATAGAGTAACGGTAGAACTGACGCCGTACGACCTCAAACGCGGTCGTATCACTTACCGCTTTAAGTAGTGGGGACTAGAGGAGGTTTTTGAGTCATGAAGGTTAGACCGTCGGTCAAGCCCATCTGTGAAAAGTGCAAGGTCATCAAACGCAAGGGCAATGTTATGGTGATTTGCGAAAATCCGAAGCATAAGCAAAGACAAGGTTAGGAGGTGCAGATTAAATGGCGCGTATTGCCGGAGTAGACTTACCGCGTGATAAACGGATCGAAGTTGCTTTGACATATATCTATGGTCTCGGTTTGACTCTTTCGAAGGAGATTGTCGCTACCACGGGCATCAATCCCGATACCCGGGTGCGGGATCTTACGGAAGAGGAGATTTCCAAGCTGAGGGAAGCCATCGATAAGAATTACAAGGTCGAGGGCGACCTGCGCCGCGAGGAACAGCTGAATATCAAGCGGCTGATTGAGATCGGCTCGTATCGCGGCAAGCGTCACCGTATGGGCCTGCCGGTCCGCGGTCAGCGGACCAAGACGAACGCCCGGACCCGCAAGGGACCGAAGAAGACGGTCGGCGTAAAACGGAAGTCGAAGTAGGAGGGATAAAGATTGGTAGCGAAGAAAGTTGCCGCCAGGCCTAAACGGAAGGAACGCAAGAATATCGAGTATGGCGTGGCCCATATTCGTTCGACGTTCAATAATACTATCGTGACGATCACGGACCAGAAGGGCAATGCCATTTCTTGGGCCAGCGCCGGCGGGATGGGCTTCAAGGGCTCGCGTAAAAGCACGCCTTTCGCTGCCCAGATGGCGGCCGAGCAGGCTGCCAAAGCGGCGATGGAACACGGCATGAAGCAGATCGAGGTTTTCGTGAAGGGTCCGGGTTCGGGACGCGAGGCGGCGATCCGCTCGCTGCAGGCCGCCGGGCTTGAGGTCAACCTGATCAAGGATGTCACGCCCATTCCCCACAACGGCTGCCGTCCGCCCAAACGCAGAAGAGTATAAGATTTCGGGAGGTGTTAGACAAGAATGGCAAGATATATTGAGGCTGTTTGCAGACAGTGCCGCCGCGAGGGGTCGAAGCTGTACCTGAAGGGCGACAGATGCTATAGCGACAAGTGCGCGTTCACCCGGCGCGGCTATGCCCCAGGCCAGCACGGCCAGGGACAGGCTCGCAAGAAGGTTTCCGAGTACGGCACTCAGCTGCGCGAGAAGCAGAAGACCCGCCGTATCTATGGTGTGCTTGAGCGCCAATTCCGCAATTATTTTGAGAAGGCCGACCGGCAGAAGGGCATCACCGGCGAGAATCTCCTCGTGCTGCTGGAAAGGCGGCTGGATAATGTGGCGTTCCGTCTCGGGCTCGCTTCGAGCCGCACCCAGGCCAGGCAGCTGGTTCGCCATGGCCATTTCGCCGTGAACGGCCGCCGTGTGGATATTCCCTCTTTCCTGGTTAAGGCGAACGATGTTATCACTGTTGCCGAGGCCAGCAAGGATGCGCCGATTATCAAGGAGATGGCCGAAGGTCTGGCTACCAAGACGGTGCCGGCATGGCTGGAGCTTAACGCTGCCGGTATGAGCGGCAAGGTTTTGCGGTATCCGACCCGGGAGGAAATTGATGTTCCCGTTCAGGAACATTTCATTGTTGAATTGTACTCCCGTTAATCTGCCCTCAACAATGGAGACGGCGTAACTTTTAGTTCGCGCGAAGAGGAGGGTATTTCCGGATGATGGAAATCGAAAAACCGAAGATCGAGATAGTGGAGATCAGCGAGGACAACCGTTACGGCAAGTTCGTCTGCGAACCGCTGGAGAGGGGCTACGGCATTACTCTCGGCAACAGCCTGCGCCGCATCCTGCTGTCGTCGCTGCCCGGCGCGGCGGTGACGTCGGTGAAGATCGACGGCGTCCTCCATGAGTTTTCCACGATTCCCGGTGTTCGGGAAGACGTTACCGACATAATCCTTAACCTCAAGGAGCTCTTTATCAAGCTGCACGGCGATGAGACGAAGATCGTGCGCATCGAGAAGGAGGGCGAGGGCGAGGTCAAGGCCGCCGATATTATCACCGATCCCGATGTGGAGATTCTCAATACCGATCTGCATATCGCGACTTTGTCGGCGGGCAGTTCGCTTCGCATGGAGATAACGGTCGAGCGTGGGCGCGGCTATGTGCCGGCTGACAAGAACAAGAAGCCCGACCATGTTATCGGTGTTATCCCGGTGGATTCGATCTTTTCCCCGATCCTTAGGGTTAATTATAATGTCACCGATACCCGCGTCGGTAACGTCACCGATTATGATAAACTGACGCTTGAGATCTGGACCGACGGCAGCATCCGCCCCGAAGAAGCGGTGAGCAAGTCGGCCGGGATCATGGTGGCTCACCTGAAGTTGTTCCAGAATATCGCCGGGGCGGCCGCCGAGGACGAGGGCGGCGACGGGCCGTTTACCGAGTCGGCGGAAGATGCCGGCACTAAGACGATGGAGATGACCATCGAGGATCTGGAGTTGTCTGTCCGGTCTTACAATTGCCTGAAACGGGCCGGCATTAACACGGTGGCCGAGCTTGTTCAGAAGACCGAAGAAGATATGATGAAAGTACGCAACCTCGGCCGCAAGTCTTTGGACGAGGTCAAGAAGAAGCTGGGCGAACTCGGGTTGTCGCTGGCTGAAAGCGAAGATTAAAGGAGGGAGGGTGACTCATGTTTTACCGCAAACTTGGACGCGATTCCAGCGCGCGCAAGGCGCTGTTCCGCAGCATTTTGACTTCCTTCTTTGCCCACGGGCGCATCGAGACGACCGAGATGAAAGCTAAGGAAGCAAGCAAGCTGGCCGCGAAGATGATCACGCTGGCCAAAAAGGGTGATCTGCACGCCCGCCGTCAGGCTCTGTCTTTCCTGATGGACGAGACTGTGGTGACGAAGCTGTTCGAAGAGGTCGGCCCGAAGTACAAGGACCGCCAGGGCGGTTACACCCGCATCATGAAGCTGGGGCCCCGCCGCGGCGACGCCGCGCCGATGGCCATTCTCGAACTGGTTTAGGGTGAAGACCCAGGTGACAGTGGCGTGCTTTCGCGGTCGCCTGGTTTTCGTTTATAAGTTTCAGCGGGTTATACACGGGGCGGCCTTTGGCCGCCCTTATCTGCCTGTTCGAGGCAGGGCCGCTCTTTTGCTCCGTTATAATGCCGATTCTGCTTAAAAAGCTCCAGATGGAAGGCGCACCGGAAGATGCGCCGCGACGCGTACTCGGAACGTACGCTAGCAAGCATCTGAGGAGCAACGCCGCAGATGGTCTTTTTAAGCAGAATTAACGTTTAAGGAGATTGACCTAGATGATAAAAACGATAAATCTGCGTCATTCTTACCCCGGCCCCGATGGGACCGAGGTGGTGGCGCTTGAGGATATCAGCTTGTCCGTCGGCGCGGGCGAGTTCGTGGCGATCATCGGCGCGAACGGCTCGGGTAAGTCGACGCTGGCCAAGCATTTCAACGCCCTGCTCGCGCCCACCGGCGGCGAGTGCCTGGTGGAGGGGCTGAGCACTGCGGCAGCGGAGAATATGTGGCCGATCCGCCAGAGGGTGGGCATGGTCTTCCAGAACCCCGACAACCAGATTGTGGCGGCGGTGGTGGAGGAGGATGTCGCTTTCGGGCCGGAGAACCTGGGGGTGGCGCCGCCCGAGATCGCGGCCAGGGTGACCGAAGCCCTGGCGCTTGTGGGGATGGAGGATTACCGTTATCATGGGCCGCATTTGCTGTCCGGCGGGCAGAAGCAGCGGGTGGCGATCGCCGGTGTGTTGGCGATGCGCCCGAAGTGCCTGGTGCTGGATGAGCCGACGGCGATGCTCGATCCGCAGGGCCGCGGCGAGGTTCTGGCGACTGTCGTCCGCCTGAACAAGGCGGAGGGGATTACGGTCGTGTACATAACGCATTTTATGGAGGAGGCGGTGGCGGCCGACCGTGTCGTGGTGCTCGACGGCGGCAGGGTGGCGCTGACCGGGCGGCCGGCGGAGGTTTTTAGCCGGGTGGCGGAGCTCAGGGCTTTTGGCCTGGATGCGCCGTTGGCGGCGGATGTGGCTGCGCGCCTGCGGGCAGCCGGGCTCGAGGTGCCGGCCGGGATCATCACCGACGAGGAATTGGCGGTGGCGCTATGCCGATAGTGCTCAGGGATGTTAGCTTTGTTTATATGCCTGGTACGCCGTATGAGCGGACGGCGCTGAGGGAAATCAACCTTACCGTCGCGGCGGGCGAATTTATTGGCGTCATCGGCCACACAGGCTCGGGGAAGTCGACGCTGGTGCAGCATATGAACGGTTTGCTTAAGCCTACCAGGGGTGTTGTCGAGGTGGACGGCGTCGGTCTCGCCGCCAAGGGGGACGCGGCCAGGCTGGCCCGCCGCAAGGTGGGGATGGTCTTCCAGTACCCCGAGCACCAGTTGTTCGAGGAGACGGTGTTCGACGATGTGGCTTTCGGGCCGCGCAATCTCGGCCTTGCCGCCGACGAGGTGGAGGAGCGGGTGCGCTTGGCGCTGGATTTTGTCGGCCTCGATTTTGCGGCGTTTGCCAGGCGGTCGCCGTTCCGCCTTAGCGGGGGGCAGATGCGGCGGGTGGCGATCGCCGGCGTGGTGGCCCTCCAGCCGGCGTATCTTATCCTGGACGAGCCTTCGGCCGGCCTCGATCCCCGCGGCCGCGACGAGATTTTTGCCGAGGTGGTAAGGCTGCACGAAACGACCGGCGTGACGGTCGTGCTGATTTCTCACAATATGGAGGAAGTGGCCAGGCTGGTGAAGCGTCTGGTGGTGATGCACGACGGGGCGATCCGTCTCGATGGCCCGCCGCGGGAGATTTTCCGCCACGGCGGCGAGCTGAAGGCGGCGGGCGTGGACGTGCCCGGGGTGACGGCGCTGATGGAGCGGCTGGCGCACCGGGGGCTTGATGTGGATGCGGCCGCGCTGACTGTCGAGGAGGCCGCGGCGTCGATCGCGGCTGCTGTGAGGAGGCGGGGCGCATGCTGACCGATATCACACTTGGTCAATATTTTCCCGGCTCGTCTTTCCTGCACCGCCTCGACCCGCGCACTAAGCTGGTGGGGACCGTCCTGTTCGTTGCCGCGATATTTCTTGCCGAGAGCTACGCCGCTTACGGGCTGGTGACCGCGTTCGCCGCGCTGGCCGTATTTCTGTCGGGCGTGCCTGTCCTTATGGTGGCGCGCTCCATCCGGCCGCTGTGGCTTATTATCCTCATCACGGTACTTATTCATGTTTTCTCCACTCCCGGCACGGTGATCTACAAGCTGGGACCGCTTACGGCGACGCTGGAGGGAGCGCGACAGGGGGCGCTGATGGCCGCCCGCCTGGTGTTTCTGATTGTGATGAGTTCGCTGCTGACATTCACGACGTCGCCGATCGTGCTGACCGACGGTATCGAACGGCTGCTCAACCCTTTCCGGCGCTTCGGGTTGCCGGCCCACGAGCTGGCGATGATGATGACGATCGCGCTGCGCTTTATCCCGACGCTGCTTGAGGAGACCGACCGCATCATGAAGGCGCAGATGGCCCGCGGCGCCGAGTTCGCCCGCGGCAATATCGTGAAGCGGGCCAAGAATATGGTGCCGCTTCTGGTGCCGCTGTTTATCAGCGCGTTTCGCCGCGCCGACGAGCTGGCGGTGGCGATGGAAGCCCGCTGCTACCGGGGCGGCGAGAACCGCACCCGCATGAAGGAACTGCGCCTCGCGGCGCGCGACGGCGTGGCTTTCGCCGCCGTGCTCGCCCTGCTGGCGCTGCTGGGGGCGCTGCGATGGAACGTACTCTTAAGCTGACGGTAGCTTACGACGGCACGTCTTTCCACGGCTTTCAGCGCCAGGCAAACGCTCTTACCGTGCAGCAGGTGCTGGAGGAGCGGCTGGCGAAGATTTTCGGCCACCCGGTGAAGGTCGCCGGCGCGGGGCGTACGGACGCGGGCGTTCACGCCTACGGCCAGGTGGTGAGCCTCAGGACGACCGGCTCTATTCCGACCGCCAGGGTGGCGCAGGCGGCGCGGAGCGTGCTGCCCGATGCCATCGTGGTTACGGCGGCGGAGGAGGTGGCGGCTTCTTTCCACGCGCGCTTCGCCGCAGTGAGCAAGATTTATGTTTATCGCCTGCATACGGGAACAGTGCCCGATCCTTTTCTGCGCAGCTACGCCTGGCATCTCGCCGACGAACCGGACGCGGCCGCGATGCACGCCGCCGCTCAACGGACGGTGGGCGAACACGATTTTTCGGCTTTCCGGGCGGCGGGCGGGGCGCCAGGGAGCCCGGTGCGCACTATCCTGGCCGCGTCCTGCCGACGGGACGGGCCGCTGACCGAGTTCTCCTTCTGGGGGACGGGCTTTCTTTATCATATGGTACGCAATCTTGTAGGGACGTTGGTCGATGTCGGTCTGGGCCGGATAAGCGAGGACGATTTCGCGGCGATATTGGCGTCGCGGGACCGGAACAAAGCCGGTATAACGGCCCCGCCGCAAGGGTTATACTTAATGCAGGTGCTGTATTAAGGGGAAACTGCTTATAAAGTCCATCTGCGGTGTTGCTCCTCAGAGCGCTTGCTAGCGTACGCCCGAGTACGCGGCCGAGCGCCACGCCATCCATGGCGCGCACGGCACTAGGCCCATCCGGGGCCGTCGTCGCGGCGCGCTCTTCCGGTGCGCCTTGCATCTGGAGCTTTCTAAACAGTTTCCGGCAAACCTGGGTACGGGGAGAAAATAATCATAAAAATCATTGAATGCCAAGGAATAGACCTTGACATTGACAACCCTTTCTAATACAATATTTTCGTGGCCTTATATGCCGTGATTTCCTGCCCCGGAAGTTCGTGGCTGAAAAGGATACGGATGTTGTTTCATCGCTGCTTGAAGGAGGGAAAGTATGAAGTCATTTATGGCTAGCCCTGCCACTATAGAACGCAAGTGGTATGTCATAGACGCTGAAGGCAAAACGCTCGGCCGTCTGGCGGCCGAAGTAGCCAAGATTTTGCGTGGCAAACACAAGCCGACCTATACCCCCCATATGGATACCGGCGACCATGTAATTGTCGTCAACGCCGCCAAAATCCACCTCACCGGCAACAAGCTGGTGCAGAAGACCTATTTCCGCCACTCCGGGTATCCGGGCGGCACGACCTTCACCACCGCCGGCAAGATGCTGGCCGAGCGGCCGGAGAGGGTTGTCGAGATGGCTATCAAAGGGATGTTGCCGAAGAACCGGCTGGGCCGTCAGATGTACCGCAAGCTCAAGGTATACCGCGGGCCGAGCCACCCGCATGAGGCGCAGATGCCCGAAGCCCTCGAACTCAACGTGAGATAGTCGCCGGAAGGAGGAAGATTGGAATGGCAATAGTCAACTATTACGGCACCGGCCGCAGGAAGACTTCGATCGCCAGGGTCCGCCTGGTGGCGGGCGAAGGCAACATCGTCGTCAACGGCCGTCCGCTGGATCAATATTTCGGTCTCAAGACCCTCGAGCTGATCGTCAAACAGCCGCTGAACGTCGCCGATGTTCTCGGCAAATACGACGTAATCGCCAAGGTCGAGGGCGGCGGCCCTACCGGCCAGGCCGGCGCTGTCCGTCACGGCATCGCCCGCGCGCTTCTCAGGGTGGACGGCGAATATCGCCCGGCCCTCAAGAAAGCCGGCCTCCTCACCCGCGACCCGCGTGAGAAGGAACGCCGCAAGTACGGCCTCAAAAAGGCCCGCAAAGCTTCCCAGTTCTCCAAACGTTAATGGCAAGAAGCCCGGACACAGGTCCGGGCTTTCTTTTGTTCGATTCCGCCGATATTTTCGGCTACGGCAGGAGAAAAGGGCAGGGAGGTGTAATTATCTTAGAAGATATTACAAGCTGGGGGTTTTGCCATGAAAAAGACGGTCACAGTGCTTGTGCTGATTTCCTGTTTGCTGATTGCTCAAACAGCTTTCGCCAGCCTTGACGACAAACGGTCGGATGTTACCAAGAAGTACGGGGAGTACCGGATGGTGCTCGACGATAAGGGCCGGGTCTGGACCAGGGCGGATTGGGAAGCGGGCAACAAGGAAATGGCCGAAACGTATATATACTATTACATGGCCAAGGACGTCAAGGTACAGCTGGATGTGATGTATTCGGAAAAGAAGGGCAATAAGGACCCGTACGTGCGGGCCCAGCGCTTCACTCCCGACTGGGCTATCCAGGTCAAGGAGCTGAAAACCTATTTCCCTGAGGTTTACGAACTGGTGACCTCCGCGGAGGCAAAGGTTTTCACCACCAAAGAGAAGCTCACCAAGAACTTCCTTGACGAGAAATCGCCGGTGACGCTGGGGGTCATGGTCGCCAAGGAGCCGCAGTCTATCCCCGGAATGTACACGCTGGTCTCATTCAATATCAAGGGCGAGGGCACGTTTATCAAGGATCCGAAGGTGATCAGCGGCGATACTTACATCTCCGAGATTGTTATCGAACGCATGCTCAAGCGCAATACGGTCGACCCGACCGACACCAAGAGCTGGGATTTCCGCGACAACCTGTTCCAGAAGTAAGGGATGTAAAAAACGACCCGGTTTGACCGGGTCGTTTTATTTTTGGTCTCCAGGTTGCCAAGAAAGCCCCAGATGCAAGGCGCACCGGAGGCTGACACCACCGTTTCCTCCGCGACAACGTTTAGACGCGTTGTTTGCACAGGAACGGTTTAACAGCATCGCGCGTACACGAACGTACGCTGAGGATGGCAGCCGAGGAGCAACGAAGCAGATGGGGGTTTATCGGCAACCTGAACGACCCGGTCAAGCCGGGTCGTTTTATTTTGCTAGCCTGAGCGGCGCCTGTCGGGCCTCCTGGGCTGTTGTGGGGCCGATGTAGTTGTGACGGGCCATGGCGCTCAGGACGACCGCCTGGCGCTGTCTGGCGGCCTCCAGGTCGACATAGGGAGAATAGAGCGATGGGGCGTTGGGCAGTCCGGCGAGGAGGGCGCTTTCGGCGAGGGTAAGTTCGGCCGGTTTTTTGGCGAAGTAGATTTTGCTCGCCTGGCCGATGCCCTTGGCGCCCGAGCCGTAGTAGATGCTGTTGAGATAGAGCTCGAGGATTTCTTCCTTTGAGTAGCGCAGTTCCATGTCCAGGGCCAGGACGACTTCTTCGAATTTCCGGCCCCAGGTTTGCTCGGTGGTCAGGAAAAGGTTTTTGATCAGCTGCTGGGTAATGGTGCTGGCCCCTTCTTCGATGCCGCCGCGCTGGAGGTTGACGAGGGCGGCCCGCAGGATGCCCTCGATGTCGAGGCCGATATGGCGGTAGAAGCGGTGGTCTTCGACGGCGATGATGGCCTGCTGCATGGTGAGGGGGATGTCTTTGAGGGGGATGTAGTTTTTGCGGTCGATGGTGGCCGCTACGGCGCTTTTGAGGGCGAAGACGCGGTAGACCCGCGTCCAGGCGCTGTCGGCGTCGGCCTTGACGGCCGGCATTTTGGGCGCAGCGATTTTGGGCACGAGGCCACCGCCCCCCGCCCAGGCGAAGGCGGCGACGAAGACGATTATTAAGAATAGCCAGAGTTTGCCGCTGCGCATGGGTACCTCCTAAATGAAGGGGTGAATAGGATAAAAGAAGGTTAAGGCGGTTTTTCAGGACTGCGGCCGTTCAGAACCCTCCAGATGCAAGGCGCGACGAGGACACGACCGGAGGCGTACTGGAAGTACGTTGGAGGGAGTGCCCGCAGGAGCAACGCCGCAGATGGGGGGTTATCAACGGCCGCCATAGTTATATTGTAGCGAACTTGTCCTCATTTGGCTATACTTCCCAACCCTCCCCTGCGACATAACGGCCGGGGCGTTGGCATATTTTCGTAGGGAAAGGCGGGGATGGGGATGTGGCTGGTTAGCCTAAGGCGGCGCAGTCTGGGGGTGGCGGCGGTTATCGGGGTGGTGGCGGCAGTGGCGTTAAATCTGCTGGCGGCAAACATCCCCAGCCCCGACGATATCGCCGACGCCGATCTGGCCGCGCTGGCTGGGCGGGTGGTGACGGTCGACCCCGGTCACGGCGGCGTGGACAGCGGCGCGAAGTATTACGGCCTGATGGAGAAGGAGCTTACTCTGGCCATTTCCCTGCGACTGGCCGAGACGCTCCGCCAGAACGGGGCAACGGTGGTGCTGACCCGCGAGGCGGATATCGATTACTATACCCGCGGCAAGGGCGGCAAGCGCAACGACCTGATCAGACGGGTGGAGATCATAAACGCATCGGGGGCGGCAGCCTTTGTAAGCATCCATACAAATGCCATCCGCGGCGGACGTTGGTCGGGGGCCGAGGTTTATTACTGTCCGGGCCGGGAGGAGAATAAGCTGCTGGCGGAAACGATGCAGCGGGCGCTGAAGGAATTTCCCCCTGGGAATAAACGCCAGGCGAAGGAGGATTCGGATATTTTGGTGTTGAAGGATACCAACATTCCGGGTGTGCTGGTGGAGACGGGCTTTCTGAGCAACCCCCGCGAGGCGGCCCTGCTGGCCGACGCCGCTTATCAGGAGAATTTGGCCGGGCAGATTGCCAGGGCGCTGGCGTATCATTTCAGCCATAATGTGGCAAGATAAGACAGCGAAAGGAGTGGTAGCGTGAAGAATCTGGTCGGTTGCGCCCTCATGCCCCACCCGCCGGTCATGGTGCCGGAAGTGGGCGGGACCGAGCTGGCGAAGATCAGGGCAACGGTGGCGGCGGCCCAGGAGGCGGCTGCAGCGCTGGCTGCGAAGAATCCGCAGACCGTCATCCTGATTACGCCCCACGGCGCGGTGTTCGGGGACGCGGTCAGCGTCAGCGTTCATCCCCGCCTCAAGGGGAATCTGGCCGGTTTCGGGGCGCCTGAGGTTACGCTCGGGTTCGAGACGGACGGGCTGCTGGTGCGCCATATCCTCCGCAAGGCGGAGCGCCTGGGCATCAATGTGATCGAGCTGACCGACGACGTTGCCAAGACGTACCGCTTGTCGCTGCAGCTTGACCATGGCGCTCTCATACCGCTGTATTATCTTCACAAGGCCGGCTTCCGGGGGCAGTTGGTCCATATCGCCATGGGCATGCTCCCGTATGAGGAGATGTATACTTTCGGAAAGGCGGTGCAGGCGGCTGTCGGCATGATGGACAAGCGGGTGGCGGTGATCGCTTCCGGCGATCTGTCCCACCGCCTTACCCCCGACGCGCCGGCCGGCTTCAGCCCCAAGGGGGCGGAGTTCGACCGCCGGGTGGTCGCGGCGGTCGGCGACCTGGATGTGAAGGCGCTGCTCAGTATGGACGAAGGGCTGATCGAGGAGGCCGGCGAATGCGGCCTGCGGCCTATTTATTTCCTGATGGGGGTGCTGGGCGGGCTGGAGGCGCGCAGCAGGGTGCTGTCGTACGAGGGCCCGTTCGGTGTGGGCTATGCGGTGGCGCTGTTCGCGGTGGAGGAGGGAAAGAGCGATGGGCAGTGAAAGCGCGCCGGTCGCGTTGGCGCGGCAGAGTCTGACGCATTACCTCGCGACGCATGAGTATCTCCCGACGCCTGCGGGGCTGCCGGATGAGCTCAAGGTCCGGGCGGGGGTGTTCGTTTCGCTCAAGAAGCGGGGCGAGCTGCGCGGCTGTATCGGCACTTTCGGACCGACACAGCCGGATATCGCCGCCGAGATCATCCATAACGCGGTGAGCGCGGGCACCCAGGATCCCCGCTTTTGGCCGGTAGAGGCCGGCGAGCTGCCTGAGCTGAACATATCGGTGGATATATTGTCCGCGCCGGAGAGGGTGGACGGCCTGGCCGACCTCGACCCGAAGAAGTACGGCGTGATCGTCCGCCGCGGGCGGCGGTCGGGTCTGCTGCTCCCCGACCTCGCCGGGGTCGATACGGTGGAGGAACAGGTGGGCATCGCGATGCAGAAGGCGGGGATAGCGGCCGGCGAGGAGATCGAGCTGTACCGCTTTTCGGTGACAAGGTACGGCAAGGAGTGACGGCCGTGCGCGAGGCGCTTTTTTATGAGCCGCACGAGCGCGGTGTAGTGTGCCGCCTCTGCCCGAAGGAATGCGTGATCGGCGAGGGGCTGACAGGGTTCTGCCGGGCGCGGCGCAATGTGGGCGGGAAGCTTTTTGCCGCCAACTACGCCGCGTGTTCTTCCTATGCCCTCGACCCGATCGAGAAAAAGCCGCTGTATCATTTCTATCCAGGCAGCTACATTTTTTCCGTCGGCACGTGGGGCTGCAATTTTGCCTGCCGCTTCTGCCAGAACTGGCAGATCGCCCAGGATGAGCCGGATACGGTGACGATGACGCCGGAGAAGGCGGTGGCGACGGCGGCGGGGGCGGGGGCGGGGCGGCGGAACATCGGCATTGCCTATACGTATTCGGAGCCGAGTGTGTGGTACGAGTTCGTGCTCGATACGGCGAAACTGGCGCGCCGTCATGGCCTCAAGAATGTGCTTGTGACTAACGGGTTCATAAACCCCGCGCCGCTTGCCGGGCTGCTGCCGTATGTCGACGCTTTCAACATCGATGTGAAGGCTTTTAGCGAGCAGTTTTACCGTGAGGTGTGCGCCGGCCGTCTGGCCGAGGTCAAACGGACGGTGGAGCTGGCGGCTGCGGCCGCCCATGTGGAGGTTACCTGCCTGGTGGTGCCGGGGCTCAACGACGACGCGACTGAGTTGGAGGCTCTGGCGGCGTGGCTGGCGGGCATCGACAGGGATATCCCCCTTCACTTTTCGCGTTATTTCCCCAACTACAAGCTGGCCACGCCGCCGACGCCTATCGCCACCCTCGAGCAGGCTTACGAGGCGGCCCGCCGCCACCTGCGCTACGTGTATGTGGGCAATGTCGGCGCCGAGGGGGTCAATACCCGCTGCCCGGACTGCGACCTGATCGTAATCGACCGGCTGCGGCGGGAGAGCCGGCTGGGAGCCGACAAAAAATGCCCCCGGTGCGGGAGCGGTATCGCGGTGGTGGGGGATATCGGTTTTTAGCGCCGCCGGTCGACTGCCTCGGGAGCTCCGGCAGGCAGGCACGTGCATGCCGGGTTTAGCTGCGACCAGAAGAGGCTTAGCGGCCTTCTTCTTTTGTTTTCCGCCGCCGGCGGAGGTAGAGGAGGAGAGCGACGGCGCCGGCCGCGGCGGCTACGACGATGGCGATGACGACGAAGGTGCCGAGGCGGGAGAAGAAATCGACGAACAGCATCCAGTTCTGTCCGAAATAGTAGCCGAGCGAGACGGACAACGTGCACCAGACGGCGATGCCGACGGCGGTGTTGAGCACGAACACCCAGGGCTTAAGGTCGAGGAGGCCGGCGGCGATGCTGATTTTGGTGCGCAGGACGGGGATCTGACGCCAGGGGATGATGAGGGGCGGGCCGAAGCGGTGGAACCATTCGCCGATGACGTCGAGGTGGGATGGCGAAAGGCGAATCAGGTGGCAGTAGCGATAAAGGAACTGGCGTCCGCCTTTGCGGGCGATGTAGTAGATGGTGCACGAGCCGGCGAAGCTGCCCAGCCAGCCGCTCAGGATGGCGCCGGTGAAGGAGAATTTGCCCTGATAGACCATGAAGCCGGCGAAGCCCATGACGATTTCGCTGGGGACGGGGATGCACATCCCCTCGAAAAACATCCCGATGAATACGGCCAGATAGCCGTAATCTTCGACCAGCAGCGTTAGGTTATCAAGCATAGGCGTTGTTTTCCTCCCTGAAAAATTCTGGCAAAATGTTATTGCATTTTTATACAGTGTAACGTATAATTATAAAAAAGCTATTTATATTATTATTTTCGAACAAGGAGGTCGGGGTTATGAAGGTCAGCATCATCGGCGCCACCGGCTATACTGGCGAGGAGCTCTTGCGCATCCTGGCCGGCCACCCGGCGGTCGAAATGGTCAGCATTACGTCGGAGAGCCAGACAGGAGAGTACATCGACAATATATATCCACATTTTACCCGATTTTATCGAAAAAAACTAGCGAGCGTGAAAGAACTGGAGGAAATCGCCGCCGCCAGCGACGTCGTCTTCATCGCCCTGCCTCACGGCCACGCCATGGAGGCGGGCAAGAAGATTGTCGCAAACGGCGCCAAGGTTATCGATATGGGAGCCGACTACCGCTTCCGCGATCCGGCGGTGTACGAAAAATGGTACAAGGTCGTCCACACCCACACTGACGCGGGTGCGGCTTACGGCCTGACCGAGCTTTATCGCGACAAGGTCCGCGCTGCCAATATCGTCGGCAACCCAGGTTGCTACACGACGGCCAGCATCCTGGCGGTCGCTCCGCTCTTAAAGCACGGCCTCATCGACCCGGCCAGCATCGTGGTCGACGCCAAGTCGGGCATATCGGGAGCCGGGCGGGGCCTGGGCCTCAATTACCACCTCAGCGAGGCGTACGAGAATGTGCGGGCTTACGGGATCGCCGGCCACCGGCACACGCCGGAGATCGAGCAGGCTCTGAGCGACGTCGCGGGACAGGAGATAATCATTTCCTTTACTCCCCACCTCATGCCGATGGCCAGAGGCATTCTCAGCACCTGCTACGCCACTCTTAAGGGCGGCGTGACGGCCGAGGCGGTCGACGACGCGTACGCGGCGATGTACGGCGACGAGTTCTTCATCCGCCTGCGCGGCCGCGGCGCCTACCCGGCGACCAAGGAGACGCGCGGCAGCAATTTCTGCGATCTCGGCTGGCATATCGACAGCCGCACCGGCCGGGTAGTGACCGTCGCGGCGATCGACAACCTCGTCAAGGGGGCGGCCGGCCAGGCGGTGCAGAATCTCAACGTGATGTTCGGGCTGGATGAGCGCACCGCGCTTACCCAGGCGCCGTTATATCCATGATAGATACGGAGGATGGATAGTATGCTGACAGCGATAAAGGGGGGCATCACCGCCCCGAAGGGCTTCAGGGCGGCCGGCGTCAAGGCCGGCATCAAGAAGAGCGGCAAGGAGGACGTGACGGTCATCTACAGCCCGACGCCGTGCTCGGCGGCCGCGCTGTTCACCACCAACGCGTTTGCGGCCGCAGGGGTGCACATTTCCCGCAAGGTGGCGGCCAAGGGCACGGCCCAGGCGGTTGTCGTCAACTCGGGCTGCGCCAATTCCTGCACCGGCGAGCAGGGCATGGCGGACGCGAAGGCGATGGGCCATCTGACCGCTTCGCTGCTGGGGCTGGCCGACGACGACGTGTTTGTGGCCTCGACCGGCATCATCGGCGTCAACCTGCCGATGGCCAAGGTGGCCGACGGCATCAAGCGGGCGGTGGCCGAGCTTTCCGAAACCAACCACGAGAAGGCGCTCCAGGGCATCATGACGACCGACACCTTTCCCAAGGTTGCGGCGTACGAGTTTTCGCTCGGCGGCGCTACCGCCAGGGTGGCAGGCATCGCCAAGGGGGCGGGGATGATCCGTCCCAATCTGGCCACGCTGCTGAGCTTCGTGACTACCGACGCGGCCATCTCCCCCGCAGCGCTTAAGCAGGCGCTGGCGGCGGCGGTGGATGTGTCGTTCAACTCGATCACCGTCGACGGCGATATGAGCACCAACGATACGCTGTGCGTGCTGGCGAACGGCCAGGCGGGCAACAAGCCCATCGAGTCGGCCGCCGACCCGGCGTACGGCGAGTTCGTGGCCGCGCTGACGGCGGTATGCACCGACCTCGCCCAGCTGGTGGTGCGCGACGGCGAGGGGGCGACCAAGTTCCTCGCGATCACCGTCAAGGGGGCGGCAAGTTACGCCGACGCCAAGACGGCGGCCATGACGGTGGCGCATTCGCCGCTTGTGAAGACGGCTTTCTTCGGCCAGGACCCAAACTGGGGCCGCATCCTGTGCGCGGTGGGCTACTCGGGCGCGAAGGTGGAGCCTACGAAGGCGATGCTGACCCTCGGCGGCATTGTTGTCGCAAAAAACGGCATGAACGCCGTCGCCGACGCCAAGGCGCTCCAGAAGGTGATGGCCGATAAGGATATCGCCGTGGAGATCGAACTGGGCGCGGGGGACGCATCCGCCACCGTCTGGACGTGCGATTTCTCCTACGAATACGTGAAGATCAACGCCGACTACAGCACCTGACGGGAGGCAAGCGCCATGATGACTACGGTGGAAAAAGCGGGCGTGCTGGTGGAGATTCTCCCCTATATCCAGAAGTTCACCGGCAAGACGTTCGTGATAAAATACGGCGGCAACGCCATGCTGAACAACGAGCTCAAGAGCAGCGTCATCCAGGATATCGCGCTGATGAAGTACATCGGCCTCAAACCGGTGGTCGTTCACGGCGGCGGACCCGAGATCACCGCTCTCCTCAAGCAGATGGGCAAGCAGTCGAGCTTCGTCAGCGGACTGCGGGTGACGGACGAGGAGACGATGGCGGCGGCCGAGATGGTGCTGGCCGGCAAGATCAATACCGAGCTTGTCGCGATGCTCAACACCCACGGGGCGCGCGCGGTCGGTCTGAACGGCAAGGACGCGGGCCTCATCAAGGCCCGCAAGCACCTGGCCACCGTTTACGAGGGAGGCCAGGCGCGCGAGGTGGACATCGGCTTCGTCGGCGACGTTGCCGAGGTCAAGCCCGATATCCTCTGGACGCTCTTAAACAACGATTATATTCCGGTCATCGCCCCGGTCGGCGCGGGGACGGCCGGCGAGAGCTACAATATCAACGCTGACTATGTGGCCGGCGAGATCGCCGGGGCGCTGCGGGCGGAGAAGCTCATCCTGCTGACCGACGTCGAAGGCATTTACCGCGACTACCACGACAAGAGCACCTTCGTGTCGACCCTGGGGTTCGCCGATGCCAAGAAGATGATCCGCGAGGGCGGCATTGACGGCGGCATGATCCCCAAGGTGGAGGCGTGCATCCGCGCCCTGTCGGGCGGCGCCGACAAGGCCCATATCATCGATGGGCGGCAGTCGCATTCGCTGCTGCTGGAGATTTTTACCGATACCGGTATCGGAACCGAGGTCGTGAAGGGAGAGGGAGAAATTGACGAGTGCTAAAGAGGTTATAGCCACCGAGAACAAATACTATTGGCCGGTGTTCGCCCGCTACCAGGTGGTGCTGGAACGCGGCGAGGGACCGTATGTGTACGACATCGAGGGCAAGAAGTATCTCGATTTCCTCGGCGGCATCGCCGTCAATATCCTCGGCCACGCCCACCCCAAGCTGGTGGCGGCGATATCCGCCCAGGCCGCCAAGCTCATCCACGTTTCCAACCTCTATTATACCGCCGAGCAGACCAAGCTCGCCAAGACGCTGGTTGAACTGACCGGCATGGACCGGGCGTTCGTCTGCAACAGCGGCGCGGAGGCCAACGAGGGGGCGATCAAGCTCGCCCGCAAATACGGCAAGACGATCGCCGCAGACAAGGTGGAGATCATCACGGCCGAGCATTCCTTCCACGGCCGGACGCTGGCCACGCTGACCGCGACCGGCCAGCCCAAGTACCAAAAAGGCTACGAGCCGCTGCCGGGAGGCTTCTCCTATGTGCCGTTCGGCGACCTTGAGGCGCTTAAGAAGGCGGTGTCGGCCAAGACGTGCGCCGTCATGCTCGAGCCCGTCCAGGGCGAGGGCGGGGTCCACATCCCCGACCCCGGGTACCTGAAAGGGGCCAAGGAGCTGTGCGAAAAACACGGGGCGCTGCTCATCCTCGACGAGATCCAGAGCGGCATGGGCCGGACGGGCAAACTGCTCGCCTGGCAGCACACCGGCGTCAAACCGGATATCATGACCCTCGCCAAAGGGCTGGGCGGCGGGGTGCCGATCGGCGCCATTCTCGCCAGCGACGCAGCTTTAAAGGCTTTTGGCCCCGGCGACCACGGCACGACCTTCGGCGGCAACCCGCTGGCCTGCGCGGCCGCGAATGCCACGCTTTCCGTCCTCGTCGAGGAGGATTTGCCGGCCAACGCCGCGAAAATGGGTAGCTATATGATGGAGGCGCTGAATGGCCTCAAGGCCAAGTATCCGGCGCTGATCACCGGCGTGCGCGGCCAGGGGCTGATAATCGGCATGCCGCTGACCAAGCCGGGCAAGGACCTTGTGAACGCCTGCATGGCGGCCGGGGCGCTGATCAACTGCACCGCCGGCGATGTGCTAAGGTTCGTGCCGCCGCTGAATATCGAGAAAAAGCATGTCGATGAGATGATCGCGATCTTAGATAAGGTATTTGCGGCCGATAAATAAGGCTACGCGCCTAATAGCTGAAGGTTGTCTGGAAGAGCATGATTTTTTTAGGCAACCTTCCGCTAAAGGGTTTTGATTTTTTTCTAGTTATTGGGGGTTTAGGGGAAAATGAGAGGTAAAGACCTGTTATCCGTCAACGACCTGTCGGTCGACGAGGTTTACCGGATCTTCGATCTGGCCCGGCAGCTCAAGGCCAGGCAGAAGAAGGGCGAGGACCATCACCTGCTGAAGGGCAAGACGCTGGGGATGATTTTTCAGAAGGCGTCGACCAGGACCCGCGTTTCGTTCGAGACGGGTATGTGGCAGCTGGGCGGGACGGCGCTCTTCCTGAGCGCCAACGACCTGCAGATCGGCCGCGGCGAGCCGGTGAAGGATACGGCCAGAGTGCTGTCGCGTTATCTGGACGGCATCATGATCCGCACCTTTTCCCACGCCGAGGTGGAGGAACTGGCCCGTTACGCGGACATCCCGGTAATCAACGGCCTGACCGATTATCTCCACCCTTGCCAGGCTTTGGCCGACGTTTTCACGGTCGTCGAGCGCAAGGGAAAGGCCAAGGGTCTTAAGCTGGCTTATGTGGGCGACGGCAATAATATGGTCAACGCCCTTCTTCATACCTGCGCCAAGGTGGGGATGGATATTTCCGTGGCCACCCCGCCGGGATACGCGCCCAGCCCTCAGGTTGTGCTGGAGGCCCAAGCCGCAGCCGCCGGGCACGGCAGCAAGGTGACGCTGGTGACCGATCCCAAGGACGCGGCCGTGGGGGCCGACGTGCTGTACACCGACGTGTGGGCCAGCATGGGCCAGGAGGCGGAGCAGGCCGTCAGGAAGCGCGCTTTCGCGGGCTATCAGATCAACGAGGCCCTGCTTAAGCTAGCCAACCCCGACGCCATCGTGCTGCACTGCCTGCCCGCCCACCGCGGCGAGGAGATTACCGAGGCGGTGCTGGAGGGGCCCCAGTCGGCGGTGTTTGACGAGGCCGAGAACAGGCTGCATGTGCAGAAGGCGATTATGGCGCTGCTGATGGGTGACTAACAGGGACGGAGGCGGCCTATGGCGCTCGAACACGAAGGATATATCTTCAGCCGCGACAAGCGGCTGCTGCAGCTCGACCGGATAAGCGAACTGCTGTCCGGGACCTATTGGGCAAGCGACCGCGGCAAGGACAAGATACAAACATCCATTGATAATTCCCTCTGTTTCGGGATATACAAGGACGGCTACCAGGTCGGGTTCGCCCGCGCCGTGACCGACTACGCGACTATTTACTGGGTGTCCGATGTCGTCATCGACGAGGCCCATCGCGGTAAAGGGCTGGCCAGGATTCTGATGAAATATCTCACCGAGACGGAAGAACTGCAGGGTATGCGGGGCATCCTGGCCACGCGGGACGCCCACGGGCTGTACGAGAAGTTCGGGTTCGAAAGGAACAGCGAACGGTTTATGCTAAAGCACGGCTGAAAAACGGCTGTGGGATAATTTGAAGCTTCCAAGGAGGAGTATGTATGAGCGGTATCAAAAAAGTGGTCCTTGCCTATTCGGGCGGCCTCGACACGTCGGTGATCATCCCCTGGCTGAAGGAGAACTACGACGGCTGCGAGGTCATCGCCATGTGCGCCGATGTCGGCCAGGGCGCCGAGATCGATCCGGTGCGGGAGAAGGCTCTCAAGTCCGGGGCCAGCAAGGTTTATGTCATGGATGTCAGGAAAGAGTTTGTCGAGGATTATGTCTGGCCGGTGCTGAAAGCGGGCGCCGTCTATGAGGGCAAATACCTGCTCGGCACTTCCTTCGCCCGGCCGATCATCGCCAAGGCGATGGTGGAGATCGCCGAGAAGGAGGGCGCGGATGCCATCGCCCACGGCGCGACCGGCAAAGGCAACGACCAGGTCCGCTTCGAGCTGACCGTCAAGGCGCTGGCGCCCCATCTCAAGATCGTGGCTCCCTGGCGGCTGTGGAACATCCGCTCGCGCGAGGACGCTATCGACTACGCCGAGAAGCACGGCGTGCCTGTTCCTGTGACCAAGAAGCGCCCCTACAGCATGGACCGCAACATCTGGCACCTCAGCCATGAGGGCGGCGACCTGGAGGACCCCTGGAACGAGCCCAAGGACGATGTCTATATGGTGACCAAGACGCCCGAACAGGCCCCCGACAAGGCCACTTATGTGGAGATCGCCTTCGAGAAGGGCGTGCCGGTGGCGGTGGACGGCGAGAAGCTGGGCGCCGTGGAACTCCTTGAAAAGCTTAACGAGCTCGGCGCCGCCAACGGCATCGGCATCGCCGATATCACCGAGAACCGCCTGGTGGGCATGAAGTCCCGCGGCGTGTACGAGACGCCGGGCGGGGCCATTCTCTTCTACGCCCACCGCGAGCTGGAGTACCTGACCCTCGACCGCGCGACGATGCACTATAAGGAGCAGGTGGCGGTGCGCTACGCCGAGCTGGTGTACGACGGGATGTGGTTTTCGCCGCTCCGCGAGGCGCTCGACGCCTTCGTCGAATCGACCCAGCAGACGGTCACCGGCCTGGTGCGGCTCAAGCTCTACAAGGGCAACATCATGAGCGCCGGCGCGAAATCGCCGTACTCGCTGTATCATGAGGGCTTCGTGACCTTCGGGCGCGACGAGGTCTACAACCAGAAGGACGCGGAAGGGTTCATAAACCTGTTCGGCCTGCCCCTGAAGATCCGGGCGCTGATGCAGCAAAAGGAGAAGAAATAAATGACCAAGCTTTGGGGCGGTAGATTCACCAAAGGCACTGACGTGCTTGTGGAGGAGTTTACCTCCTCCATTTCTTTTGATAAGCGGCTGTACCGGGAGGATATCGCCGGCAGCGTCGCCCACGCGCGCATGCTTGCCAAGTGCGGCATCATCGCCGGCGACGAGGCCGAGGCGATCGTCGCCGGGCTGACAGGCATCCTCGCCGATATTGAGGCGGGGAATTTCAGCTTCGAGACGGCGCTGGAAGACATCCATATGAATATCGAGAAGCGCCTGACGGAAAGGATCGGCCCGGTCGGGGGCAAGCTGCACACCGCCCGCAGCCGCAACGACCAGGTGGCCCTCGACACCCATCTCTACCTCCGCAAAGAGGTGGTCGCCGTCGGCCAGCTGCTGTGCGGCCTGCAGGAGGCCATCCTGGAGACGGCCGGCAAATACCCGGATGTCATCATGCCCGGCTATACCCATCTGCAGCGGGCCCAGCCCATCCTGTTCGCCCATCACCTGCTGGCCTACTTCTTCATGCTCGGGCGGGACTTCGACCGCCTGCGGGGAGTATGGGAGCGGGCCGACCTCATGCCGTTGGGGGCGGGCGCCCTGGCCGGCACCACCTTCCCCATCGACCGCAAGATGGTGGCGGACGAGCTGAAATTCGGCCGCCTGTACGACAATAGCCTCGACGCGGTCGCCGACCGCGACTATATGATGGAATTCCTGTCTTTCGCGGCTATTCTCATGGTCCACCTCAGCCGGCTGAGCGAGGAGATCATCCTCTGGTGCAGTTCGGAGTTCAAGTTTATCGAGCTTGACGACGCCCACTGCACCGGATCGAGCATCATGCCGCAGAAGAAGAATCCCGACGTGTCGGAATTGGTGCGGGGCAAGACCGGCCGGGTGGTCGGCCACCTGATGGCGCTGCTGACGACGATGAAGGGGTTGCCGCTGGCTTATAACAAGGATATGCAGGAGGACAAGGAGGGGCTGTTCGACACGGTCGACACCGTCAAGTTCAGCCTGTCGGTGTATGCGGCGATGGTGCGGGGCATGAAGGTGAACGCGCCGCGGATGCTGGCGGCGGCTGACGAGGATTTTACCAACGCGACCGACCTGGCCGATTATCTGGTGAAAAAGGGCCTCCCTTTCCGCCAGGCTCACGAGGTGTCCGGCAAGAGCGTCCGCTACTGTATCGAGAAAGGCATGAAGCTCGACGAAATGTCGTTGGCCGAGCTGAAACAATTTTCTCCGCTGTTCGAGGAAGACATTCTCGCCGCCATCAAAGTGGAAACCTGTGTCGCAGCCCGGAATTCCTACGGCGGCACGTCGCCGACCCAGGTGAAAGAGGCCATCGAACGCGGCCGCGAAGCGCTCGGCGGGCAGGTCGCACGGCTTGACACCTATCGAAAAAACAGCATATAATGATTGATAAGGTATTCCACAGCGATTGTTTTTCCGCTTTGGACAAAACGAGAAGGGGGCTCCATTATGGTCGACATCGCCGTTACCAGGGTTGCGACCCCGAAAGCGCTGCCGGACGCCGACAAACTCGGTTTCGGGCAGTATTTCACCGACCACATGTTTGAGATGGATTATCAGACCGGCAAGGGTTGGTATAATCCGCGCGTAGTACCTTACGAGGAATTTTCCCTTTTCCCCGCCGCCATGGTGCTGCACTATGGCCAGGCCATCTTCGAAGGGATGAAGGCTTTCCGCACCGAAGAGGGCGTGATTAACGTCTTCCGGCCGCTCGACTACCTGAACCGCTTCAACCGCTCGGCCGACATTATCTGCATCCCGAACACCGCGGTGGATGTCGTCCACGCCGGTCTTAATAAGCTTCTCGAAATCGACAAACGCTGGGTCCCGGCCAAGCATGGCACGGCGCTCTATATCCGCCCCTTTATCATCGCCACCGATCCGTATGTCGGCGTGAAATCCTCCGATACATACAAGCTGTTCATCATCCTTTCCCCGGTGGGCGCTTATTACGCCGCCGGCTTTAACCCCGTCGGCATCAAGGTGGAGGACAAATTTGTCCGCGCCGTTCCCGGCGGCATCGGTGAGGCCAAGACGCCGGGCAACTACGCCGCCAGCCTGCGCGCCCAGGTCGAGGCCAAGAAGGAAGGCTACGCCCAGGTGCTGTGGCTGGATGGCGTCGAGCGCAAGTATGTCGAGGAAGTCGGCACGATGAACATTTTCTTCAAGATCAAGGGCGAGCTGATCACCCCCGCCCTGAACGGCAGCATTCTCGGCGGCATCACCCGCCGCACCGTTCTCGAGTTGGCCAAGGACTGGGGCGTGAAGGCGACCGAACGGCAGATTTCCATCGACGAGGTCTTTGCGGCCCATGCCAAGGGCGAGCTCGAGGAGGTCTTCGGTTCGGGGACGGCCGCTGTCATTTCGCCGGTCGGCGAACTGTCGTGGAAGGGTCAGAAGCTCGTCATCAACGACAACAAGACCGGTCCTTTCTCCCAGAAGCTCTTCGACCACGTCGCCGGGCTTCAGTACGGCACGGTGGCCGACAAGTTCGGCTGGGTGGAAAAGGTGGCTAAGGTTTAATATCAGCAGTGCCTCCCGGAGAGCATCCGGGAGGCATCTCCATTTCCGGTTGCGCTAAAGCAACTTTGGTCAATTGGAATTATTTTTCCGGTGTGTTTTGGCCTTGTTAAAGGTTTTTGCCATTTTCGGATAGAATAGTGATAGCGATTACGGTTAAGGTGGTTCCGCCATGCTGCTTCAGGTAAGGGGGATAATTTCGACCATCGGGTGGCGCGATATTTTCGATATCCTCCTGGTGGCCGTGCTGCTGTATAAGCTGTATATGATGATCAAGGACACTCGGGCCCTCACGCTGCTGAAGGGCCTGGTCGTGTTGCTCGTCGCCACTCTGGTGAGTAAATGGCTTGGCTTGAACGTGATCAACTGGTTGCTGCAGAAGTCGATGACGGTGGTGCTTGTGGCGCTGCCGATCGTTTTCCAGCCCGAACTCCGCCGGGCGCTGGAGCAGCTCGGACGCGGCCGCCTGTTCGGCAGGAGCGCCTTCCTCAACGAGGAGGAGGCCCAGAGCCTGCTGGAGGAGACGGTCAAGGCGGTGTCCGTGCTCGCCAAGAACAAGATCGGCGCCCTGCTCGTTTTTGAGCGGGAGATGCGCCTCAACGATTACGTCGATACCGGCATCAAGGTCGACGGTATCGTGTCGAGCGAGTTTCTCACCAATATCTTTATTCCCAATTCGCCGCTGCACGACGGGGCGGTCATCGTTCGCGGCAACCGCGTAACTGCCGCCGGCTGCATCCTGCCTCTGACCGATGACACGAGACTGAGCAAGGAGCTCGGCACCCGCCACCGCGCAGCGATTGGCGTCAGCGAACAAACCGACGCCACCATCGTGGTGGTGAGCGAGGAGACGGGCATAATCTCGGTGGCCGAGGGCGGCCGCCTGTCCCGCTATGTCGAGCCGGCCAAGCTCAAGGACTTCCTGCGCCCGCTGTATTTCAGCAAGAGTTCGCCCTTGAGCGACTTCTTCAACTGGAGGTCTTCATCATAATGGAAGAAGCGCGTGGGAAAAATATTACCACGAAAGTTCTCGCCCTTATCCTGGCAGTGGTGCTGTGGCTGTACGTCACCAACGAGCAGAATCCGCCGGTGGAGGCGTCGGTGTCGGTACCGCTGGAGGTGCGCGGCGTGTCCGATACGCTGGTGGCGGTCGATATGCCCGACGCCGTGCGGGTCAAGGTCCGCGGACCCCGCAGTATTACCGCTGTGCTGACGCCGCAGGATCTGAAGGCGTACGTCGATATAAAGGGAGCGAACGAAGGCCGCCATGTAGTCCGCGTTCACGCCCTGGTACCGACCAGCCTTGAATTCATCGAGGTACAGCCCGACAAGCTAACTGTGAGGGTGGACAGCAAGGCCAGCCGCACGCTGCCGGTGGAGATCCGCGTGACCGGCACGGCCACGGCCGGAACGGTAGTGGCCAAGGCCACGCTCAATCCCCAGCAGGTGACGGTGGAAGGCCCGCGGGCCACCGTCGATTCGGTGGACAGGGTCATCCTGCCCCTCGACCTGACGGGCAGGAGCGCCGATTTTACCGCCCAGCTCGCCCCGCTGCTGGTGAACCGCGACGGCCGGGCCGTGGAGGGCGTGACGGTAACCCCCAACAGGATCGGTGTCGCCGCCAATCTCGCCAAGGGCGTGGACAAGAAGACGGTCGACATCAAGACGATAATCTACGGCGATATGGCCCCCGGCAATGTCCTTAAGTCGGTGGTGACTACGCCGGTAAGGGTGGAACTGAGCGGCGACGCCAAAGAGCTTGAGAAAGTCGATTTCGTATACACTGAGCCGATCAGCGTAGCTGGCATTAACAGGGACACCGAGAAGGAAGTGAAGCTCCAGATCAAAGAGGGGCTGGTGGCGTCGCAGGCGGCGGTTATGGTAAAAATAAGTGTCGGGCGGTAGACGGAGGCCGTCGCAAAAGTGCATCTGCCGTGAGGAGTAGATATATTTGCTGAGAATTACAAATTTCCGTGTCGCCGTCGAGGACGACAGCCCTCTGACGGTGCTGGCGGCGCGGCGGCTCCGTCTGCCGCCCGGCGGTGTGGCGGAGGTGACGATTGTCCGGCGGGCGGTGGACGCCCGCCGTAAGTCTAATATCGGCTTTGTTTACACGCTGGACGTGGCGGTCGCGGTCGCCGAGGGGCAGGTGCTGTCCCGGCTGGCCGGCGACCGCGACGTTGCCGCGCGCACGGCAGAGGCGCAACTGCCGGTGGTTCCCGGCCATAAGCCGCTCGACGCACCCCCGGTGGTGGTGGGCGCCGGCCCGGCCGGGCTTTTTGCCGCGCTGACGCTGGCCGAGCACGGCTACCGGCCGGTGCTACTGGAGCGCGGCCGCGATGTCGAGGCGCGTACGCGGGATGTAGCCCGCTTCTGGCAGACGGGCGAGTTCGACCCGGCCTCCAACGTTCAGTTCGGCGAGGGCGGGGCCGGTACTTTCTCGGACGGCAAGCTGACGACGAGGGTGAACGATCCGTGCTCCGGCCAGGTGCTGGATGCGCTGGTGGCTGCCGGCGCGCCGCCGGAGATAAAGTACCTCCACAAGCCCCATGTGGGCACCGATAAACTGCGGACGGTGGTGGCCGCTCTGCGGCGGCGCATCGTCGCGGCGGGCGGGACAGTGGAGTTCGAGAGCCGCGTGACCGACATCGCCGTTGAGGGCGGCGTCCTGACCGGTGTCGTCATTAACGAAAATCGCTATATTCCTGCCAGCGTCGCTTTGTTCGCCGTCGGCCACAGCGCCCGCGACACGTACGCCATGCTGGCGCGCCGCGGTGTGGCGATGGAGGCAAAGCCCTTCGCCGTCGGGGTTCGTATCGAGCATCCCCAGGAGCTGATCGACCGGGCCCAGTACGGCGGCCTGGCCGGTCACCCCCGGCTGGGAGCAGCCGACTATGCTCTTGTTTTTCAGGACCGGGCCGCCGGACGGACGGCCTATTCGTTCTGCATGTGTCCCGGCGGACTGGTGGTGGCCGCCGCCTCGGAGGAAGGCGGCGTGGTCACCAACGGGATGAGCCTGTTCGGTCGCGATTCCGGGAACGCGAATAGTGCCCTTGTCGTAAACGTCGGCCCGGCCGACTTCGGCGGCGGGGCGATGGCCGGGATCGAGTTCCAGCGCCGCTGGGAGCGGCTGGCCTACGAGGCCGGCGGCCGGACGTACGCCGCGCCTGTGCAGGCTGTGGGCGATTTCCTCGCCGGCAGAACCGGCGGCCGCGATTTTCTCGCCCCGCCCAGCTACCGCCCGGCTGTCGTTGCCGCCGACCTTGCAGCCTGCCTGCCGCCGGCGGTGGCCGCCACGCTGGCGCGCGCCCTGCCCGATTTCGGCCGCAGGATCAAGGGGTTTGATAATCCACAGGCGGTGATGACCGGGGTGGAGACGCGGACGAGCGCTCCTCTCCGCTTGGTGCGCGGGCCGGATTATATGTCGGTGACGGTGGCCGGCCTGGCGCCGGTGGGCGAAGGAGCCGGCTACGCCGGCGGCATAATGAGCGCCGCGCTTGACGGGCTCAATGCCGCGCTGGCGATAATCAAAGAATATAGACCGCTCTGAAGGGAGATAGAGAATTTTGGGCAAACTTTTCGGTACCGACGGCGTGCGCGGCCTCGCCAACACGGAACTTACCCCCGAGCTTGCTTTCCGCCTCGGCCGGGCGGCGACGTACTGGTTCGGCCGCAATTACCGCCGGCCAACTTTTTTCATCGGCCGGGACACCCGCATTTCGGGCGAGATGCTGGAGGCGGCGCTGGCCGCCGGCATATGCTCGGCCGGCGGCGAGGCAGTGCTGTGCGGGGTGGTGCCGACGCCGGCGGTGGCTTTTTTGGCCCGCAAACATGGCGCACAGGCCGGGGTGGTTATTTCGGCCTCCCATAATCCTTTTCCCGACAACGGGATCAAGTTTTTCGCCGGCAGCGGCTATAAGCTGCCGGACGCTACCGAGGAAGAGCTGGAGAAGCTGGTGATGGCCGGCAAGGACGAGCTGCCGCGGCCTACGGCCGAGCATATCGGCACCATCCGCTACCGCCATGATCTGCTGAAGGAGTATATCGATTACGCACTCAGCACTGTGGACGTGACGTTCGCCGGCCTCAAGATTGTGGTCGACTGCGCCAACGGCGCGGCGTTCGAGGCTGCGCCGGCCGTGCTCCGCCACCTCGGGGCGGAAGTAGTCGTCATCAATGATAAGCCCAACGGGGTTAACATCAACAGGGACGCCGGTTCGACCCACCTGGAGGGATTGCAGCAGGAGGTCATCCTCCGTGGAGCCGATCTCGGCATCGCCCACGACGGCGACGCCGATCGCTGCCTGGCTGTCGATGAGACGGGCGCGGTCGTGGACGGCGACCAGATGATGGTCATTTGCGCGCTGGAGATGCTCCGGCAGGGCAAGCTGGCCGACAACGTTCTTGTGGCCACGGTGATGAGCAACCTGGGGCTTCACCAGGCGGTGAAGAAGGCCGGGGGCAGGGTGGTGGTCACCCCTGTTGGCGACCGCTATGTGCTTGAGGCTATGCTGACCCACGGCTACGGCCTGGGGGGCGAACAGTCGGGCCACATCATTTTCGGCGCCCTGAGTACGACGGGCGACGGTCTGGTGACCGCCCTGCAGCTTATCGCCGCAAAAGTCCGCGCCGGGCGGAGGCTGTCGGAGCTGGCCACGGCCATGACCCGCTTCCCGCAGGTGCTTGTCAATGTGAGGGTAAAAAGCAAGGCCGGCTGGCAGGATAACGAGACTATCACCGCCGCCATCGCCGCCGCCGAGAAGGCGCTCGGCGAGGACGGACGGGTGCTGGTCCGCCCGTCGGGCACCGAGCCGCTTATCAGGGTGATGGCCGAGGGACCGTCCCAGCCGGAGCTGGAGAGTCTCGTCGAACGGGTGGCCGCCGTCATCAGCCGGGAACTGGGAAGTTGACCCGCGGGCCCAGTTATATTAAAATAGGATTGTATACGGGCAAGGGAGCACGGTTGTGCTCCCTTGCATATGTATGTATCCGGGGCGCGGGAAGGAGGCGAACGGCGGGCGCGGACCAAGAAACGGGGAGGTGAGGATACGGCGGTTGTTTTTGCAGCACATTAATACCAGATAGCGCTGGCGCTTGCCGCTTGCCGGCAAGCAGACGAGGGAGAGGTTTATCGAGAATGTCAGCGGATGCCTCTCGGCCAACTGCGGTCGTGAGCAGTCGACAAAACCGCCGGGCGACCGGCGGGACAAAACGCACTGCGGCAGATTTAATACAGTGACTTTCGGGAGGAATATACCTTATGTGTGGTATTGTCGGATATATCGGTCCCAAGCAAGCGATGCCATTTCTCATCGAGGGCCTTAAGAAGCTCGAGTACCGGGGCTACGATTCGGCCGGCATCGCCGTGTTTGACGGCGGCCGGGTGAATGTCGAGAAAAGCGTCGGCCGGCTGAGCGTTCTGGAGAAGATGGTCGAGCAGCACCCCCTGGAGGGCCACATCGGTATCGGCCACACCCGCTGGGCGACCCACGGGCGCCCCTCGGACGCCAACTCGCACCCCCACACCGATTGCACGGGCAAGTTCGTCGTGGTGCACAACGGCATCATCGAAAATTACCTGCATATCAAGGAAAAGCTGATCGCCAAAGGCCATAAGTTCACGTCGGAGACCGACACCGAGGTTGTGGCCCATCTGGTCGAGGAGTACTACGAGGGCGACTTCGAGGCGGCCGTGAAGAAGGTGCTGGCGGAAATCGAAGGCTCCTACGCCCTGGTTTTCCTGTCCCAGTACGAGCCTGACAAGATTATCTGCTCCAAACAGGACAATCCGCTGGTCATCGGTCTGGGCGAGGGCGAGAATTTCATCGCGTCCGACATCCCGGCTATCATCAACCGCACCCGCCGCACGTACATTCTCAGCGACGGGGAGATGGCGATCGTCACCAGGGATTCGGCCTGGGTGATGAGCCGGCAGGGTGTGCCGGTGACCAAGAAGGTTTTCGAGGTCCACTGGGATGCCGAGGCGGCCGAAAAGGGCGGCTACGAGCATTTCATGATCAAGGAGATCTATGAGCAGCCCAAAGCCATCCGCGAGACGACCACCGGGCGCCTGGCCAAGGATGACAGCGGCGTGATCCTCGATGAGCTGAAGTGGACCAAGGACGACGTTGCCGCCATCAAGAAGGTGGCTATCGTCGCCTGCGGGACCGCTTATCACGCCGGCATCGTCGGCAAGTACTATATCGAGCAGTTGGCCCGCATCCCGGTCGAGGTCGATGTGGCGTCGGAGTTCCGCTATCGCGCGCCGCTCATCGACGAGCATACGCTGGCCATCGTAATCAGCCAGTCGGGCGAGACGCTCGATACGCTGGCAGCCCTTAAGGAGGCTAAGAAGCTGGGGGCGCGGACGCTGGCGGTGACGAACGTCGTCGGCTCATCCATCGCCCGCGAGGCCGACCAGGTCGTCTATACCTGGGCCGGTCCCGAGATCGCCGTTGCCTCGACCAAGGCTTACACCACCCAGCTCATCGGCATGCTGATGCTGGCGGTCTACATTGCTTCGCTGCGGGGCGCTATCGGCGCCGACCGGGTCAGGGAGATTATCCGCGGCCTCAAGACGCTGCCCGGCCAGGCTCACGAGATACTCGAGAATGTCGAGCCGATCAAGACTTTTGCCCAACAGTACGGTTTCTGCGAGGATGTCTTTTTCATCGGCCGTTCGCTCGACTACGCCGTTGCTCTTGAGGGGTCGCTCAAGCTCAAGGAAATCTCCTATATCCACGCCGAGGCTTACGCCGCCGGCGAGCTCAAGCACGGCACCCTTGCCCTCATTATCGAGGGGGTGCCGGTGATCGCCCTGGCGACCCAGCACGACGTGTATGAGAAGATGCTCAGCAATATCAAGGAGGTCAAGGCGCGGGACGCCGTCGTCATCGGCGTGGCTATGCAGGGCGACGAGCAGATCGGCAAATATGTCGATCACGCCATCACCATCCCGGCGACCGACAAGTACCTCGCCCCTATCCTCACCGTCATCCCGTTGCAGCTATTGGCCTACTACGCCGCCGTCACCCGCGGCGCCGACGTCGACAAGCCGCGCAATCTCGCCAAGAGCGTGACGGTGGAATAGGGGATAGCGACACAATTTGTGGTTGTGTTTGTGAGTTATAACTACGGTTGTCACTAGTTATAACTACTGTTGTCACAGAAATATAACGTAAAATGTCATAAAAGAAAGGACCCTTTCACTGCAAAGCCTTGCAGTGAAAGGGTTTTTTCTTTTTTGCATTATACATGCTGAAAAACGCGTGGTATATAAGTGCTTTGCAAGAAGGCTGACAATGGTTATAAGAAGTGACCTGCCCCCCAAAACCGCGTAGGGGTAATGAGAGTCTGGCGTCTTAGGAAGCCTTTTCGTGAGTCTCGAAAACTAGGTTTTGGACATACTCCTCCGGGGTACATTTCCGAGGGCAGTGTGAGGTCTCTCGGTATTGTAGCGGATTCGCCATTCTTCAATTAACCGTCTGGCTTCGGTCAAGTCCCGGAACCAATGCTCGTTTAGACATTCATCCCGCAGCTTGCCGTTGAAGCTTTCAGAGAAGTCGTTCTGCATAGGACGGCCCGGCTGTATAAATAGCTGGGTGACGGCATGCTCATAGGCCCACTGATTCACTGCAATGCAGGCAAACTCAGGCCCGTTGTCCGAAAGAATTTCCCGCGGATAACCCCGCTCCTGTGCAAGCCTGTCCAAGGTTCGAATTACGCGTAGGCCGCCAATAGCTGTGTCTACCTCGCAAGTCAGGCACTCACGAGTGCCTTCGTCGATCACGGTGAGGATGCGAAAGCGCCGGCCCTGAGCGGTTGAATCATGAACGAAATCCATTGACCATCGTTGGTGGGAAACAAGGCGATAGACACTGGCCTACCTCTGCCGATGGTCGCCGTCTTTTTGCGCTTCTTTCTACGGACACTAAGTCCTTCCGCTGCATATATCCGCCAGACTTTCTTGTGGTTCCGCAGGCCCGGCGTGCGCTAAAGCTGAATTCGTGTTGAAGCGTTAAGGCCAGGGGGCGACGATTAGCAGGCTTTACAGCTTTTTTTCTATTAACCACTTCAATGCTTGGTTGTCCAATGTTAAGTTGCCAACCAACTGCTTGAGTCGGCGGTTTTCTTCTTCAAGCTGGAGAGGCCGTTTTGCCTCGCTGACCTCTATGCCGCCGTATTTCGATTTCCAGCGGTAAAAGGTCTGTTCGCTGCTACCATACTGACGGATGATATCTGATATCTTCATGCCGATTTCGTGGGCCTTGAGAATGCGGATGATTTGCTCTTCTGAGTGCAAGTTTTTCATGCCCATCCCTCCGATTAGCGTTTGATTACGCCGCTCGGACTCGCACTCCCTCTATATCAGTTTCCTGGGGCAAGGTTATTCCCGATATTCGAACTGTCACCGGAAGGGCTTGTTTTTTCCTGCTCGAATGAGCTAATCTGATATTAGGCAAAGATATTCAATGCAAATGGATGGCTGATTTTTCCATGACTTTTGCCGTTGGTTATGCTATCATGAAGTTGCCGATTGTATGCGGTGCCTTGTTTTGAGAGTCTTGGCCGGGTAGGCCTATGAATGATCGCTTGCATCTTGGAGTGTTGAGATATGGCGGAATCAGTGTCGCTGTCATTGCAGCAGCTCTGTCGTGAGCATACCAGCCTCCAGGAGGAGGACATCCGCTTTCTGGAAGATTTGGCGGGGCAGTTGCCCTTTGTGGCCGAGTTGACCAATACCGATATCTTTATAGATGCTCTTACCAATAACTGTGTGGATGCAATTGTGCTGGCATGGGCGCGGCCCTGTAGCCGATCGCTTTATGGTCATAGCGTGGTCGGGGAGATAGCGTACGCAACGCGGGAACCTGCTGTTTATCAGTGTTTTTCTACCGGCGGGATGGTGCGCAATGTTCGGGGGGTAAGCCAGGAAGGGGTACCCATCGACCAGACTGTCGTCCCCCTGCGAGGCGCATCCGGCCAACTTGTTGGCGTGTTGATTATGGAAAGAGATATCTCTGACGAGGTTCGCCAGGAAGAACGAGTGGAGTTTCTGAGTGAAACGGCGGAACGGCTAAGCAGTACTCTTATGTCGCTTTCGATGACGGGTTTTTCCTGGGAAGAGTGGCTGGGTAACGGCATTTTTGTGCTTGACCGCAAAGGCAGCATTACTTACGCAAATAAGCATGCCGCCCGACTGTACCGCCACTATTACGAAAAAGAGCCGCTCAGCGGCGAGCTGATGTCAGACCTAAAGTTCGCATCGATGGGCGAGCTGCTGGCGGGTCTCCGCAACCCGCGGGAATACGATTTTGGCGACAAGAGCTACCTGTTTCAGGCCCATCCTCTCGTCACCTACGGGGAGGTTAGCGGTTGTGTCGTTTCTCTGCAGGATGTCACGGAGCTGCGGCGCAAGGAAAGGCTGCTCAACGCTCAGACGGCGATTATCAGCGAAATCCATCACCGGGTAAAGAACAATCTGCAAAATGTGGTCGCATTGCTCCGTCTTCAGATGCGTCGGTCGGAATCCGAGCTTGTTCAGACGGAGTTTGAGGCGTGCATAAACCGTATTTTGTCGATCGCCCGGGTTCACGACGTTTTCGCCTACCAGAGCTGGGACTCGATCGATCTGCTCGAGCTGGCCGATTATATGCTGACAAGGCTGATCGATAACTTTGCCCTTCCCGGCCAGCAGATCAACGGCTCGGTTAAGGGGATGGCGGTCCGGGTTCCCGCCAGCCAGGCCGTGCCCATGGCCCTCGTGCTCAATGAACTGGTGACCAACAGTCTTAAGCACGGCATCAGGCTGGCCGATTACGGCGAGATAAGCATCTTTGTGGAAGAATCGGGAGGAACGGTCCATATACTGGTAGCGGACAGCGGCGAGGGCTTCGACCCTGCCGTTATGGAGAACCTGGAGGGTCATCTGGGGCTATATATCGTGAATTTGCTCATCTGCGAGCAATTGGGCGGGAAGTTGAGCCTGGAGCGTTGCGGGGGAGCGACGGTGGCAAAAGTCTCTTTTCAATTGGATGCTGCGGAGGAGACGGGATGAAAAAGCTGGCGATCCTGATTGCGGAAGATGAGACGCTGACCAGAAAAGATATCAAGGGCATTCTGGAGGGGGCGGGTTATACTGTCTGCGGGGAATGCAGCAACGGCCTCAAGGCGATGGAGTTGGCCAAGACCATTAAACCCGATATGGCGATTCTCGACATCAAAATGCCCGGCATGGACGGTATCGAGGTCGCGAGGGTTTTTCACGGGCTCAATATTCCCGTCGTTCTAGTGACGGCCTACAGCCAGGCTAGCCTGATAACCAGGGCGGAGAATGTCTATGTCTGCGGCTATCTGGTCAAACCGGTTTCCGAACAGAACTTGCTCGCGACGGTGCGTATCGCCTACGCCCGCTGGCAGGACGCCCAGCGGCTCAGTCAGGAGCTGCTCGATACCAAGGACGAATTGCAGCTCCAGAAGTACGTATCTAGAGCTAAGTCGATAATTATGGATCGTGAGCAGCTTTCCGCCCAGGAAGCGCACCGGAGGCTGACCAGTGAGGCTATGCAGCGGCGGCTGCCGTTGGCGGAGATTGCCAAGGAGATAATCGGCGCTACCCCTAAGTGAAGCGGTTCACTTCGCTTCCGGTACAGTGCCTGAAGATTTTGCGGATTATGGAAGGATTTTGGGGTTGAAGAGAGAACTCAATAAAGTATGGAGAATGGAATATTGAGCGACAGGGCTCTCTGCGGCTGTTATCGTTAACGGCCATGGAGGGTTTTTTATTTACCCAATTCGCTCTGCGCAAACGAGGGGGAGCTAACTTGGATTACATCGCAGCGATAACCGGACGGATTGAGCCGCTCGACGAAGGAGCGATGCGGGCGGTTCAGCAGAGACTGGACGATTTGACAAAACCGGTGGGCAGCCTGGCGGTGCTGGAGACAATGGCCAGGCAGTTGGCGGGGATCAGGCGGACTGCGCGGCCGACTTTGCCACAGAAAGCCATCGTGCTTATGGCGGCCGACCACGGCGTGGCCGCGGAAGGGGTAAGCGCTTTTCCGCCCGAGGTAACAGAGCAGATGGTTTACAATTTCGTGCGGGGCGGGGCGGGGATCAATGTGCTGGCCCGGCACGCCGGCGCCCGACTGGTGCTGGTGGATGTGGGCGTTAAGGCCGAATTGGCTCAGAACCCGGAAATTATCAGCCGCAAGGTCCGCAGGGGAACGGCGAATATGCGCGTCGAGCCGGCGATGACCAGGGACGAGGCGCTGGCGGCTATGCGGGTCGGTATCGAAACGGCGACCGCGCTCGCCGAAGAAGGTATTACGGCGATTGCCCTCGGCGAAATGGGTATTGGCAACACGACGGCCAGTTCGGCTATTACCAGCGTGCTGACGGGAAAGCCGGCGGCATGGGTGGTCGGACGGGGAACGGGCATTGCTTCGGAACTTTTGACTCACAAGATAATGGTCGTCGAGGAGGCAATCGCTCGGCATAAGCCTGACCCGCGGGATGTCGTCGATGTGCTTGCTAAGGTAGGCGGTCTGGAAATAGCCGCCCTGGCCGGGGCGGTGATCGGGGCGGCCGCCCGCAGGATGGTTGTCATGCTTGACGGCTTCATCGCTTCAGCCGCCGTCCTCGCGGCCTACCGGCACTGCGAGGCGGTACGGCCGTATCTTATGGCTTCGCACCTGTCGGAAGAGCCGGGGCATGCCGCCATTCTCGAGGAATTGGGTCTTCAGCCCTGCCTGCGGCTCAACATGCGGCTGGGTGAGGGGACGGGCGCGGCCATCGGACTGACGGTGCTTGACGCGGCAGTCAAGATCCTCAATGAAATGGCGACTTTCGACGAGGCGCAGGTGGCTAAAGGCGAGGGTGCGCCGGAAAGGCAGGTGATTGACGATGGCAGCGGAAAAGCAGCGGGTGATTCAGGAGTATGTACCAGGCAAACAGGTAACGATGGCCCATGTGATTCCAAATCCGCAGGGCGAACTGCATGAACGCCTGGGGGTGGCGACAAAGGGCGCGATCGGTATCATGACCATCACTCCCAGCGAAGCTGCTATCATCGCCGCCGACTCGGCATCTAAAGCGGGTAATGTCGAAATCGGCTTCGTCGACCGCTTCACCGGTTCGCTGGTGATAACCGGGGAGGTTGCGGACGTAGAGGTGGCTATCCGGGCGGCTGTCAATACGCTTGTGACAGTGCTCGGCTTTTCGGCCGCCGAGGTGACCCGCAGTTGAGCCCCCGGATATTGTTGATCGGCGGCGTGGGCGCCGGGAAAACATCGCTGAAGCAGCGACTGCTGAGCGAAACGCTGGTCTATCGGAAAACCCAGGTGCTGGAGTTTTCAAGCCTGTTCGTCGACTGCCCGGGGGAGTACGTCGAAATGCCGCGCTATTACCATGTGCTCGTCGATGCCGGTCACCGGGTGTCGGAAATCTGGGCGCTCCAGGATGCCACCCGCAGCCGTGCGTTCTTCCCGCCCAACTTTGCCAAGGCTTTCACAAGGCCGGTAATCGGCGTCGTAACCAAGATCGACCACGACAAGGCGAATGCTGAGATGGCGGCGGAATATCTCCGCCTCGCCGGGTTCGCCGACAGGCTGTGCTTCGTGTCCGCCCTAACGGGCGAAGGGGTGGATGTCCTGGCCGAGCGCCTGACAGCGCGGAACGGCTGCTGAGCGAATCATGGCCGCATTTTTTCATATTTGTTCCTCGGCAGGAGGATTTTTCCTCAGGAAGGCGAAAAGAACTATAAAGTATGTCGATTTATACGACAACGGAATACCGGGCAAAAGGGCCCTCTCGTAAATGCCGGCAATGCCGGTATTTGTCGGGGGGGTATTTATTTTTCGCGCCGCAGGCTGACTGTGCACGGAATCTGGATTGGCGGCATGCGGCGTATTGCAGAGAGGTAGATAGGGCAAAGCTCGAAAAAGCATTAGGAGGAGTGTTTAATGAGTAATCCGGAAATCACGAAATGCGGAACAGACCAGACCGTGGGGACCAACGACCCCCCGCATCTTACCCGGTGCCTGCGCCCGATTCATCTGTGGGCTTTGGCAGTAGGTCTGGTAATATCTGGTAATTACTTCGGCTGGAGCTACGGTTTTGGCGCCGGCGGCCCTATCGGCCTGGCAATCGCCCTCATCCCTGTAACAATTTTCTACATAACCTTCATCCTGTCTTACTCGGAGCTGGCCACCGCCATCCCCCACGCCGGCGGACCGTCCGCCTACTCCCGGCGGGCGCTCGGCAAATTCTGGGGCTATATGAACGGCGTGAGCTGCCTGATCGAGTTTGTATTCGCACCGCCGGCCATCGCTCTCGCCGTCGGCGGCTACATCCACAACATCATCCCGTCAATCCCCGCTATGGGGGCCACCGTCGTAGCGTTCCTGTTCTTCATCCTCGTCAACTACTGGGGCATTAAAACATCGGCCACCTTTGAGCTTATCGTGACTGTCGTGGCCCTGATCGGTCTGGTGATCTACTGGGCGCTGGCCCTGCCCCACTTTGACATGGCCAAAGTCATGCAGGAGCCGATCCTGCCAAACGGCTACAGCGGCATTATGGCGGCCGTGCCGTTCGCGATCTGGTTCTACTTGGCCATCGAGGGTGGTGCGATGGCGGCCGAGGAAATGGTCAACCCGCAGAAAGACATCTCCACCGGTTTTCTGAGCGGTATGGGCACTCTGCTGGTAATGGCATTCCTGACCCTCTTCCTGACCGCCGGTATCGCCGACTACAACCTCGTCAAAGAAGTCGACTTCCCGCTGCCGAGGGCGCTCAGCGAAGTGTACGGCGAGGGATCGTGGGGCGTGTTGCTCATCAACTCCATCGGTCTGTTCGGCCTCATCGCCTCGCTGCACGGCATCATCGTCGGCTATTCCCGCCAGACCTACGCCATGGCCCGGACCGGCTATCTGCCCAAATTCCTGGCGTACGTCCATCCCAAGCATCATACCCCGGTATGGGCGCTGCTGCTGCCCGGCCTCGTCGGTCTCGGGGCCGCCATGACCGGTCTTACCGACACTGTTATCATCATCTCGGTTTACGGTTCGGTATTCATGTATCTCCTCAGCCTGGTCAGCCTCTTCGTCCTGCGGGCTAAAGAGCCGGGTCTGAAACGGCCCTTCAAAGTCACCTATCCGATCATACCGGCCATCAGTTTCGTCATGGCCCTGTTCTGCCTGGGCAGCATGCTCAACACTTCGATGGAGCAGCTTAAGTGGGTGGCTCTCGTCTACGGCGTCGCCATCGCCTACTACTTTATCTGGGGCAACAAGAATATCCGCCCGTTCGAGGAAGAATTCGGCGTCCTGGACGAGCTGGACAAGTAACAAAAATAGGTCACGAATGAGAACCTGGAAGGAGAGACCAGCATGTCTGAAAGAGATGGGTTGATCGCATTAGGAATGGTCGAAACCAAAGGGGTGGTCGGCGCTATCGAAGCAGCCGACGCGATGGTCAAAGCGGCCAACGTAACCCTGATCGGCAAAGTTAAGGTGGGAGGAGCGCTTGTCACCGTCATGGTCCGCGGCGACGTCGGCGCGGTCAAGGCGTCGGTCGACGCAGGCGCCGCGGCGGCATCGCGGGTCGGCGAGCTCATGAGCTGCCACGTTATTCCCCGTCCCCATTCCGACCTTGAGGCCATCCTGCCCGCGCTGAAAGCCGAAAAACCCGCTAAAGCCAAGACTGCCGAAGCGACCAAGTAATCATGGGGAAGGAACTGACGCTGGTCAGCGTGGGGATAGACATCGGCACGACAACCACCCAGGTGGTGCTGTCGCGGCTGACGCTGGTCAATGTCATGCCCGGCTCGCAGGTGCCGCGGATCGAGATCGTGAACAAGAGCGTTCTCTTTCTCGGCGAGGTGCACTTCACGCCGCTGCTTGACCGCAGCCGCGTCGACGGCGACGCCCTGCGCCGCATCGTCGCCCGCGAATACCAGGCCGCCGGCATCAATCCGGCCGATATCGACACCGGGGCGATAATTATCACCGGCGAGGCGGCCAAGAAGGAAAACGCCGCCGACATCGTCCACGCGCTGGCCGAGTATGCAGGCGATTTCGTGGTGGCGACGGCGGGCCCCGATCTGGAGAGCCTGATAGCCGGAAAGGGCTCGGGCGCCGAAGAACTATCGAAACGGACGCATTCCCGTATCGCTAATGTGGATATCGGCGGCGGCACGGCGAATATCGCCTTCTTTGACCGGGGGCGTTGCATTGGTACGGCCTGTGTCAATGTCGGCGGACGGTTGTTCGAAGTTGATCCCCTGTCCCGCCGCCTGACCTATATCGCTCCACCGGCCCAGAAGGTGGCGGACGCGCTAGGGAGGCGGGAGGGCAAGCCGCTCTTTCCGGCGGCGTCGGCCGAGGAGGAATTGCGGCGGATACGTCAGTGTCTCCGCTATATGGTGGGCTGTGTTGACAAGGTGCTGTTCAACGAACAGCTGGATAAAGAAGAAGAACAGTTGGTGATGAGCCGCGATCTGCCGGATATGAAACTCGACGGCATCGTCTTCTCCGGCGGCGTGGCCCGCTATATCTACCAGCCAGGTCAGCGCGAATGGTGGGTGCACGGCGATGTCGGCCCGCTGCTGGCAGAGGAATTCGTCGCCGGGCGGGCTTATCGGACGCTGAAAGTGGTGCAGGGCAAGGAAACGCTCCATGCAACCGTAATCGGCGCCGGCGCCCATACCGTCAATGTTTCCGGCTCCACCGTGACGGTGAGCCAACAGTCCCTGCCGCTGCGCAATTTGCCGGCCGTCTATCCCGACCTGCGGCCGGACGGCACCTTTACCTGGCTGCAGGCAGTCCGTAACTTCACCGATTCTCTCTACCGGACGGTGGCGCTGATCGTGCCGCCCCTGATGGATACCGATTTTACCACGATAACCGCCTTGGCGGCCAGCCTGGCGAATGAACTCAAAGAGATCAAAGGCACGCCCAAAGTGGTCGTCGCTCAGCAGGATATCGCCAAGGTGCTGGGACAGTGCCTCAAAAGGCAGCTGGCGGACGAAGAACTGGTATGCCTGGACGGGGTTCAGCTCCGGGCCGGCGATTTCCTCGATATCGCCAAGCCGCTTCCCCACGAGGAGGCGGTACCGGTGATCGTGAAAACACTGGTGTTTGCGCGTTAGCGCAAGTTGACCGCAAATGGCATGCACTGCCCGACACGGCAGAGCGAAGGGTTGTGAAACACGTGAAGTTAAAGACACGGCTCTTTGGCACGACTTTCTGCTTCAAAGATGTCAAAGAGGTCTTGGCGAAAGCCAATGAGATTAAATCAGGCGATATCCTGGCCGGCATCGCCGCCGAAAACGCCGCCGAGCGGATCGCGGCCAAGAGGGTGCTTTCGGAGCTCACTCTCGAAGACTTGCGGAACAACCCGGTGGTGCCGCTGGAAGAGGACGAGGTTTCCCGCATTATCGACAGCGACGTGAACGAGGCCATCTACCGGTCGGTGAAGAACTGGTCGGTCGCCGAGCTGCGGGAATACATACTGCGCACGGACACGGGCAACGACGCCCTTCAGCGCCTGAGCCGTGGTCTCACCTCCGAGATGGTGGCCGCCGTGGCCAAGCTGATGAGCAACCTCGATCTGATGCTAGGGGCCGCGAAAATCAAGAACCTGGCCCACTGCAACACTACTATCGGCCTGCCCGGCAGGCTGGCGGTCAGGTTGCAGCCAAACCATCCCACCGACAACGTCGACGGCATCCTCGCAAGCACCCGGGAGGGCCTCTCCTACGGGATAGGCGACGCGGTCATCGGTCTCAACCCGGTGGACGACACACTGCCGGCGGTAATACGCAGCCTGGAGACCCTCTGCCAGTTCGTCGAGGAATGGCAGATTCCCACGCAGGTATGCGTGCTGGCCCATATCACCACCCAGCTTAAGGCGTTGCAGAAGGGCGCTCCCATTCATCTCGTCTTCCAGTCGATCGCCGGGACGGAGGCCGGCAACAAGGCGTTTGGCATCAGCGCCGCCATCCTCGGCGAGGCCAACGCCGCCGCCCTCAAGGAAGGCCGGGCCACCGGCCCCAACGTTATGTATTTTGAAACAGGCCAGGGGTCGGAACTGTCGGCCGAGGCCCATCACGGCGCCGATCAGGTGACGCTTGAGGCGCGCTGCTACGGCTTGGCCCGCCACTACCGGCCGTTCCTGGTCAACACCGTCGTCGGCTTCATCGGGCCCGAGTATCTATACGACACCAGGCAGGTGACCAGGGCGGGGCTGGAGGACCACTTCATGGGCAAGCTCACCGGCCTGCCGATGGGGGTAGACGCTTGTTACACCAACCATATGAAGGCCGACCAGAACGATATCGAGAACCTGGCGACACTGTTGACCGCCGCCGGCTGCACCTATTTCATGGGCATCCCCATGGGCGACGACGTCATGCTCAATTACCAGTGCACCAGTTTCCACGATATTGCTACCTTGCGTGAGATGTTCGGCCTCAGGCCGCTGCCCGAGTTCGAGGTCTGGTTGGAAAAAATGGGGATATACGAGAATGGCAAGCTGACAGCCCGTGCCGGCGATGCCACCATCTTTACGCGATAGGGGGGATGGCTATGGCGCTGGAAGACAATATCCGCACAGTTGTTGAACAAGTACTGGCCGAAATGGCCAAAAGGGACCCGGCCGCCGGGGCGGGGTCGGCATTAACCGCTTGTCCGGCCGCCGGCGACGATGTTAACGCCGACGATCTAGCCAAGGTCGATCTGCAGCGGTACCTGCAGGTGCCTGACCCGCTAAACCGGGCGCTCTACGAAGAGATGAAGCTGGTGACCCCCGCCCGCATCGGCGTCTGGCGGTGCGGCCCCCGGCCGCTGACCGATACCTGGCTCAGGTTCCGGGCCGACCATGCCATCGCCCAGGACTCGGTGCTGGGCGAAGTGCCGGAGGATTTCCCGGCCAAGTTCGATATGGTCTCCGTCCGCACGATGTGCGGCGATAAGGACGAGTACCTTACAAGGCCTGATCTGGGAAGAAAGCTGGACGACGAAAGTCTCGGCCTCATCCGTCAGAAGTGCCGCCAAGGGGCGAAGGTCCAGGTCATCGTCGCCGACGGTCTTTCGAGCAAGGCGGTCGAGGCCAATGTCGCCAACCTGCTGCCCGCCATGCTGCAAGGTCTCGAAGGGATGGGCATCCAGATCGGCACGACCATCTTCGTGAAACATGCCCGGGTCGCGGTAATGGATGTCATCGGCGAGGAACTCAAACCCGAGGCGGCGATCGTGCTGATCGGCGAGCGGCCCGGTCTGGGTACGGCCGAGAGCATGAGCGCCTATATGGGCTACAATCCGCGGGTCGGCATGGTGGAGAGCGAGCGCACGGTTATCAGCAACATCCACAAGGGCGGCTTGCCGGCGGCCGAGGCGGGAGCCCACCTGGCGACAATGCTGAAACGCATCCTTGATGCCAAGGCATCAGGGGTAAACATATGACAAGCGATTTTCCGGTTGTAAAAAGGAGGGAACGACGTGATCGAACCGATTAAGCCGCAGGTTCTGGCGGTTAGGCTGATCCCCAATGTGGCGGCCGATCTGTCCGCCAAGTTGGGTCTGCAGCCGCAGCAACGGTCTATCGGCATGATTACCTGCACTATCGACGACGCCACCTATACCGCGCTTGACGAAGCGACCAAGAAGGCCGAGGTCGAGGTCGTCTACGCCAAGAGCTTTTATGCCGGCGCCGCCCATGCTTCCGGGCCGCGGTCGGGCGAGATTCTGGGCATTCTTGCCGGGCCTACGCCGGCCGAGGTGCGGGCCGGAATCGACGCCTGCGTCGACCATCTGGAGAACGAGGCGTTCTTCTATACCTGTGATGGCGGCCAGACGGCCTGGTTTCCCCACACCATTTCCCGCACCGGCAGTTACCTTTCCAAGATCGCCGGCATCCCCGAGGGCGATCCGCTGGCCTATCTTATCGCCCCGCCGCTGGAGGCGATGTACGGCATCGACGCCGCCCTTAAAGCGGCCGAAGTCAGTCTGCAGGTCTTCTACGGGCCGCCGACCGAAACAAACTTCGGCGGCGCGCTCCTTACCGGAACCCAGAGCGCCTGCCGGGCCGCCTGCGAGGCTTTCCAGCGCGCGGTTGTCGACGTGGTCAACAGCGCGCTCAAGTTCTAGGAAGCGAGGCGGTTTTCAATGGATCTCGACCGTGACCTGGCTTCCGTCCAGGAGGCGCGCAACCTCCTCCGGCAGGCCAAAAAGGCCCAGGAAGAGCTGAAAAATTTCACCCAGGCCCAAGTGGACGCTATTGCGGATGCCATGCGGGCGGCCGGCGAAGCCGAGGCTTGCAGGCTGGCCGCCATGGCTGTGAGCGAAACGGGCATGGGCAGATACGAAGACAAGTGTTTCAAGAATTTCTTCGCCGCCCGCCATGTGTACGATTATATCAAGGACATGAAGACGGTCGGCATAGTCCGCAAGGACGAGGCGAGCAAAACGTGGGAGATCGCCGAGCCGGTAGGGGTGATTGCCGGCATCGTACCGACGACCAACCCGACCTCGACAGTTATCTATAAGGCGATGATCGCCCTCAAGTCCCGCAACGCCATCGTATTTTCCCCGCACCCCTCAGCGGTGCGCTGCACCGGCGAAGCCGCCCGCGTCATGCATCAGGCGGCGGTGGCGGCCGGAGCGCCCGCAGGCGTGGTCGGCTGCCTGAGCGCCGTATCTCTGGACGCCACTCAGGAACTCATGAAAAATCCCGTCACGGCTGTCATCCTCGCGACCGGCGGCAGCGCCCTGGTCAGGGCCGCATACAGCAGCGGCAAACCCGCCCTGGGAGTAGGACCGGGCAATGTGCCGGCCTTCGTCGAGCGGTCTGCCGACCTTGCCAAAGCGGCGGAGTTCATCGTCGCCGGCAAAACTTTTGATAACGGTACCATCTGCGCGTCCGAGCAGGCGGTGGTGGCGGAAGACTGCATCGCTGATGAGCTGATGACCCAATTGCGCCGCCAGGGGGCTCATTTTCTCGAACCCGACGAGGTGGCCAAGGTGACGAAGGTGGTCATGCTGCCCAATCACGCTGTCAACCCCAAGGTGGTCGGCAAAGACCCCCAGTTCATCGCCCAGCTGGCCGGCATCAACGTACCGGCCCATGCAAGATGTCTGGTGGCTCCGCTGGGCGGCGTGGGTGCGCAGTGGCCCCTGTCGTACGAGAAACTGACCACCGTTCTGGCTTTTTACCGCGTCAAGGATTGGCACGAGGGCTGCGAACGCTGCATCCAGCTGCTTGAACTCGGCGGCATCGGTCACAGCCTGGCCATTCACAGCAATAATCAGTTGGTCATCGAGGAGTTCGCCCTTAAGAAACCGATTTTCCGCATCCTTGTCAACACGCCGGCTGCCTTGGGCGGTGTCGGCGCAACCACCGGGCTGGCGCCGTCTTTCACCCTCGGCTGCGGCACCTGGGGCGGCTCAAGCGTATCGGAGAATGTTACCCCCATGCACCTCATCAACACCAAACGGGTCGCCTGGCACACTGGCATGCCGACCGGCCCCGCGGTCCAGCCGCTCGCGGCCGCCTCGGCAGCCGCTCCGGCGAGCCCGGCGGGCGCGCCGGCCATCGACCCCCGCCTGGTTGACTCGGTCGTCGAACAGGTGCTTAAAGCGCTCAAAGGCGCGTAGCGAGCCGCCGCGAGACGGCACGCCCGCGCAAAGCCGATAAGTATTAAGGAGGAAAGAAAAATGGCAGTGGAACGCAGTGTAATAGCTTTGGGCATGATCGAAACCAGAGGACTGATACCGGCTATCGAGGCGGCCGATCAGATGTTGAAGGCAGCCAACGTGACGCTGTGCGGCAAGGAACACGTCTCCGGCGGTCTGGTGGCCGTGATGGTGCGCGGCGATGTCGGCGCGGTCAAGGCGTCGGTCGACGCGGGCTCCGCCGCCGCCCAGCGGGTGGGCGAGCTGATCAGCGTGCATGTGATCCCCCGCCCGCACGGCGATGTCGAGTACATTTTGCCTGTAGGCGACAACAAGGCGTTCGGGGAGAAATAACGCCCCCGCTTACAGGCTATCCGGCCGCGAAAGGGGAGGAAGCCTGTGATAATTACCGAGGCGGAACTTAGAGCGCATTGGCATAAAGACAGGTGCGCCCTGATAACCGTGCCCCCTGGCAGCCTGCTTACTCCGTCGGCCCGCGATTTCCTGCGGGCCCACGGTATCCGGGTAGCCGTCGAGGGCGAGGGTATGCTGGATTTAAACCGCCGGATAATGGCGACCGCCAGCCCGGCGGCTAAGGGGACTTCACCGGCCGGCCGCGGCGGAAAACCCGAACATATGACCCACCTGCGCGGCAGCCGGCTGGTGCCCAAGACTCACCCGGTCATCGCCTGGCGCGGCCAGATGGATCTTTTCGACTGCCAACTCGTCGAAACGCAAGCCACGCTGGCGGCTGTCGGCGAGGAAGAGCTGGCGAAGCGATTGGAGGAAGTGGTGTTGTTCGCCCAGCGGCTTATGGCCGCCGAGGTGCGCGAGGAGCCTTTCCCGTTCGGCGCCCTCTGCGACTGGGCGGCGGACGAGATCAGGGAGATGTCCCACCACCCAGACCGCTATTTCGGCATCGGCCACACCGCTATGAGCTACCTGGACGGGATGCCGGTGGCGCTGCTGAACGGCCTGCGGGCCAAAGCGCGCGAAGTCGAGCTTTACGCTAACCGGGCCTTTGCCGGCGAGAACGGTGAGTGCCTGCGTCCCGACCTTATCCTGGCTCTCAACCGGCTCTCAAGCCTCTTTTATGTCCTCGTCTGCCAGCGGCGGGCGGGGCTACAGAGAGAAAAGCGGCTGCCTGTAGGCATATCGGGCCGCCACCTCCATCTCTCCCGGCCTCACCTCGACAGCTTGTTTGGGCGAGGGTACGAACTCAGCAAGCTTAAAGACCTGTCCCAGCCCGGCCAGTTCGCCGCCCAGGAGACGGTAAGACTCGTCGGGCCGAAAGGGAAAATAGATAAAGTCCGCATCCTCGGACCGGTGCGCGGCGACACCCAGGTGGAGATCAGCGCCACCGATTCCTTTCAGCTCGGCGTCAAGCCGGCGGTACGGGATTCGGGGCAGCTCGACGGTTCGGCGGCGCTCAGGCTGGAGGGTCCGGCCGGCGCGGTCGAACTCGACCGCGGCGTCATCGTGGCCGCCAGACATATCCATCTCCATCCCGACCAGGCCGCGGCGTGGCAACTGCGCGACGGCCAGCGGGTGAAGGTGCGGCTCGACAGCGAGCGCCCGGCAACCTTTGCCGACGTCCTCGTGAGGGTCAGCCCCCAATACCGGGGCGAACTCCATCTGGACACCGATGAAGCCAACGCCGCTCTGGCGACAGGCGATACGCAAGCGATTATCGTGGGGGTGTAGCCGGTGAACGAATCGTTGCTCAGGGAAATAATCATCCGCGTTCTGGCCGACCCCCAGTTTCAGCCGCTGCTGGCTACTGCCGGGAATCCGGCGGCCAGAGAGGAGTGTCTTATCGTCGTCGAGAATCGGGAAGGCATGCAGGCTGTTGCAGGGCTGCAGCAGCGGTGGGGCCTGGAATATTCGCTCCGCCTGTGCGTGGCCGGGCCGCTAAGCGTGCCTGACGCCATCCTGCCGCAGGTCGCCTGGGACCAGGCCATGGCGTCGACCGCCTGGGCGCGGGTTTTCATCCCGTGCTGCACCGGCCGCCAGCTTGCCAATATCGCCAACGGCGTGAGCCAGGACAAGATTTCCGAATTGGCCGGCTGGGCGGTGCTGCTGGGCATTCCTGTCGAGATCGGCCGGGTCGACTACGGGTTCACCGAGAAAACGCCGGCAGCGTATAAAACGCTGCTGACCGATTATGCACGCCAGGTGGCGGCTTACGGCATTACGGTGGGCGATGGCCAACCGGCCCCGGTCGTGGTATCCCCGGCGCCAGTGGCGGCCGCGCCGGCCGCCGAGATGCCGTGGACCGCGGGCGAGCCGGTGGGCGCCAGGGCGCCCAAGGCGCCGGACATGCGCCCGACCATCCCCTTCGACGGACGGCTGCTGGCGGAGAAAGACGCCATCCTGCTGCCGAAGCATGCCGTGCTCCTCATCGCCGCGTCTACTGTGCTGACTCCTTCCGCCCTGGATATCCTCAAGAAGCAAAAAATCGAAGTATATCGGCAAGGGGTGAGGTTCCTGTGATCTTAGCCCGTGTAATAGGCAATGTCTGGTCGACCCGCAAGGAAGAATCGCTGCGCGGCCTGAAGTTCCTCGTCGTCCAGCCGCTGAAACTGAAGTGCGGCGAGGACGGCGGGTTGTGCCTCGAGGACCGCGGCGATACCATCATCGCCGGCGACAAGATCGGCGCCGGCGAGACCGAAATCGTCATGGTGACGAGCGGTTCCTCGGCCCGCCAGAGCCTGGAAGATACCCATGTCCCGGTGGACGCTATGGTGGTCGGGATCATTGACAAGGAAACCTTCGATCAATAATCGGCGCAGGCTATTGCAGGTGATAACGGTGAACGACATCAGTGCCAGGGTCCGCGAGGCCGGGGTGGTCGGCGCGGGCGGGGCGGGATTTCCCGCCCACGTCAAGCTTGAGGCCAAGGCCGAAATATATCTGGTCAACGGCGCCGAATGCGAACCGATGCTGCGGACCGATCAGCAACTGGCAGCCCGATACCCCGAGGAACTCTGCCGCGGCCTCGAATACGCCATGCGCGCCACCGGTGCGCAGGAAGGCATCATCGTCCTGAAGGCCCGATACAAAGCGGCCATCGCCGCGCTGCAGCCGTTGCTGCCGCCCAAGGTCCGCATCGCCGTCGTCCGCGACATCTATCCGGCCGGCGACGAGGTCGTCACCGTCTGGCTGGCCACCGGCCGCCGGGTGCCGCCCGGCGGTATCCCGCTCGACATCGGCGCCGTCGTCAGCAACACCCAGACGTTAATCAATGTCGCCAAGGCGGTCGACGGGCAGGCGGTTACAACGAGAACGCTGACCGTCACCGGGGCGGTCAAGAACCCCTTTACCGTCACCGTGCCGATCGGGACGTCGCTGGCCGAGGTGCTGGCGTTGGCCGGTGGGCCGACCTGCGAGCGGGCCGCGTTTATCGAAGGCGGACCGGTCATGGGACAGTTGGTGGACGACATTGATAAGCCGGTGACGAAAACCACCGGCGGGCTGATCGTGCTGCCGGCCGACCATTTCGCCATCAACGTCAAGAGGCAGACGCTATCCTCGGTCATGCTTATTGCCAGGACGGTGTGCGAGCAGTGCTGCTATTGCACCGAGCTCTGCCCGCGCCATATCATCGGCCACGAACTGGCGCCCCATCTCATCATCCGCGCCGTCAACCATAATTGCCTCGGCGATCCGGGTATCGTGAAAAGCGCACTTACCTGTTCGGAGTGCGGGGTGTGCGAGGTGCTGGCCTGCCCGGTCGGCATATCGCCGCGCCGGGTGAACATGGCCCTCAAGGATCAACTGCGGGCCAAGGGCGTCCGCTACGAAGGGCTGCTGGGCAAGGCCGACCCGATGGCCGAGCACCGCCTCATCCCCACATCCCGCATCGTGGCCCGTCTCAACCTCAAACCCTGGTATCCGCCGGAGGCGCCGCTGCAGTCGGCCGAGCACCAGCCAGACCTCGTCACTATCCTCCTCAAACAGCACGCCGGTCGCCCGGCCGTGCCGGTGGTCAAGGAAGGCGACGCCGTGGTCCGGGGCCAATTGGTGGCCGAAATTCCCGAAGGCGCGCTGGGGGCGAGGCTGCACGCCAGCCTGACCGGCAAGATCAAGCGGATAACGCCGCAGGCCATCATTATCTCCAGGGGAGGCGACACCCGATGATTCACGCAATAGGCCTGGTCGAGTTCACCAGCATCGCCAGGGGCATCGAAGCGGCCGACGCCATGACCAAGCGAGCTGACGTAACGATACTGGTCGCCAAGCATCTCTGTCCCGGCAAATACATGGTGCTGGTCGGCGGCGATGTTTCTTCCGTCGAGCAGTCGGTCGCCGCCGGCGCCGAGCTTGCGCCCGAGAGCGTTCTCGACCAGTTCGTTATCCCCAACGTCCACCCGTCCATCCTGCCAGCGATCGGCGGCGGCAACGAGATGGCGGCAGTCAAAGCCATCGGCATCATCGAGACCTTCAGCGTGGCTTCGTCGATCGAAGCGACCGACGCTGCCGTCAAGGCGGCCGACGTTGTGCCGATGCGCATGCATATCGCTTTCGGCATCGGCGGCAAGAGCTATAGCGTCGTCACCGGCGAAGTAGCCGCCGTCAAGGCGGCGGTGGCAACTGGCAGCGCCATCGCTTCCGAGAAGGGCATGCTGGTCTACAATATCGTCATTCCGCGTCCCCATAAACAGGTAATCGACAGCCTGCTATAAGCTAGAAAAGGAGGTGCGGGTCTTGCGAAAACTGATTACCGTCACCGAGCTCAGGCAACTGGCCGCCGACGGCAAGCAGGCTATTATCCCGCCCGACAGCGTCCTCACGCCGTCGGCGCTCGACATGGCCAAGGAAATGGGCATAGCGCTCGTGTGGGAGCAAAAAGGGGAAAAAGCGGCCCGCAAACTGTGCGTCCCGCCCGCCCGCCCCCCGGCAACGGCCGGGAATGCTCCCGCGGTGGCCAAAGAAACATCTGGCGGTTGCCCGGAGCTGGGGGAAAGCGATATCCGGCTCATTGTCCGCAAGGTGCTCGACCAGACGCTGAAACCGGCCTGCCCCAACCCCCGCGTTACGCTGGTGAAGGGCGACCGCGTCGTCCTCGAACCCTTTGCAGAGGCTCCTCCCGGGCAGGACATCCGGCTCAAGGATGTCGTAACCGCGCGGGAGGCCAATCTGTGCGCCGGGTTTATGACCTTCGACCATTCCCGCCTGCCCTGGCATCTTACCTATGACGAAGTGGATTATGTCGTCGAAGGGACCTTCACCGTCCAAGCGGCCGACAAAACATACACCCTTAATGCTGGCGACGTCCTTTACATCCCCAAGGACACCAAGGTGGTCTTCGCGTCGTCGGAAAAGGCCCGCGTATTCTATGTCACCTACCCCGCCAACTGGGCTGACCTAAAAGCCTAGGGCGGGTGCCATAAAGGTGAGGGCGGCCCGTCGAAAGCGGAAGCCGGCCTGCTGATTCTGTTGTTTTCGCCGGTTTGCGGCAGCGAGAGAGGCGCTACAAAAAATTCGTTCCGGAGGTGATTCATCGGTCTTCGATTGTTGTGGGAAGCCAAATATTATAAGGGAGAGTGAAAAACGCCATGTTCAACACGAGAAGGACAGCAATTGCCCTTGTAGTCTTGACCCTGTTCCTGCTTGCCAACATCGGTGCTGCGTTCGCGGCCGGCCAGGTTCTGACCCCCGGCAAATGGGCGCCGGATACTTACAAATCCATGCAGAAGCTTATCGACGAAAACGGCAAAAACAGCGCCGGTTACAAAGCTTCGAACAAGCCCTACGCGATGTTCGACTGGGACAACACCTGTATCATGAACGACACCGAAGAAGCCCTGTATATGTACCAGATCGAAAACCTGGCCTTCAAACTCACTCCTGAAGAAATGGGCGCTCTTGTGCGTAAAAACGTTCCCGAAGGCCCGTTCGTCAAGGACTACAATAATGCCGCCGGTCTGCCGGTCACCCTTGACGCAATCGCCACCGACATCGAAAGCAGCTATTCCTTTATCTACCACAACTACGCCGGCATGATGGGCACCATGAGCCTCGAAGACATCAAGAAAACCGACCAGTACCTCGATTTCCGAGCCAAAATGTGGTACGCCTACGACGCCATTGGCGAAACCCACGGCACCAAAGTCAGCTATACCTGGGTTCTGTTCTTCTTCAAGAACATGACCACCGCCGAAGTGACGGCGCTGGCCGAAAAATCCAACGACTACGCCCTGGGCCAGGCCATCAAAAAGGATAAGTGGGTCAGCCCGGCCTCCCTGCCCGGCAAAGCCGGCGTCGTCGGCGCCTCCCGCACCACCGGCCTGCGTCTTACCGAAGAGATCGCCGACCTCATGCACACGCTGCGCGCCAACGGCATCGACGTGTTCGTCTGCACCGCCTCGCTGGAAGACGTCGTCGCCGTTTTCGCCACCAACCCCAAATATGGCTATAGCCTGCCGCGTGAAAACATCATCGGTATGCGTCTCAACAAAGTGAACGACGTTATCCAGGACACCTATAAAGACGGTTGGGTACAGACCGCCGAACACGGCAAGACCCTCGCCATCCAGCAGGTGCTCGCCAGCAAGTGCGGCTTCGGGCCCATCCTCGTCGCGGGCGACAGCTCGGGCGACTACAACATGATGACCGAATTCGCCGACGTCAAGCGCGTGCTGCTCGTCAACCGCCTCAAAGGCGGCAAATTCGGCAAACTGTGCGCTGAGGCTGCTGCCACCATCGGCAAGCCCGAAGCCAAGTACCTTCTCCAGGGTCGCGACGAGAACACCGGCCTGTGGATGCCGACCGAAAAGATGATCAAGCTCGGACGGACTACCCAGGTGCTGTTAGCGCAATAGCGCATCCCGGCGCGTTGGCCATGGTTCGCAGACGTAGCCTTTTGCACTGAGAATTGTCTGAGAGGCAGCTTAACAGGCTGCCTCTTTTTTCTGCGCGGGCGGAAACCTGTGAACCGAGGGAAAAACAAAAGGGATGCCGGAGGTATTTCAAATGGTGGGATATATTGGATTGTGCGCCAATACGGTTATGACTTAGTTTATCCGGTGAGGATCAGCGTTCTTCGGTATATGGTTTTTGGCATAAAAATTGCATCCTATATAGCTTCAGGATGCTTCGGCCCAGTTGGCCGACAATGCGGGAGATAATATGGCGAGATTGCGTAAAAAAATAAATGAACATCTCCTTGAGACTAAAAATCTTCAACAAGTACTTGATAATCTGCCGGAGCCGATTTTTGTTACGGATTCCCGCGGGAATGTGCTGCTGGCGAATTCGGCTACCGCCCTGACTTTAGATATGACGCTGGACATGCTGCTGAAAACAAACGTTAACGAGCTTGTCAGCAAGGGTTACTATACGAATTCAAATGTTATGGAAGCGATCAAAAATAAGCGTGCAGTTAGCGGCGTCCTTAAAACAAACCTTGACCTCATCTATGCCTCAACAAGTACGCCGGTGTTCGATGAAGAGGGGAAGGTCACTCTTGTTATTACGACTGCACATCCCAAGGATGCGGGTGAAAGCTGCGAGAGTAGAGAGGAGAGCGAGCTTGTAGACCGCCGGAAAAGGGAAATCGAATACCTGCGCAATCGGGTTATGGATGATGCCGATATTGTGGCGGAAAGCCGGCTTATGCGCCAAGTTATGCTCGCCGCTCATACTCTTTCGCAAACCAACAGTACTGTACTATTAATTGGTGAATCAGGCACAGGCAAAGAGGTATTGGCGAAATATATATACAGGCACAGTAAACAAGCTGCCGAGGCATTTATAGCCGTAAATTGCGCAACTTTCCCCGAGAATTTGGTAGAGGCCGAGTTGTTTGGCTATGAAAAAGGCGCTTTTACTGGCGCCAAGGCGGAGGGTAAGATAGGTTTGTTTGAGGCTGCCCACAGGGGCACGCTTTTTCTCGACGAGATTTCCGAGTTGCCTCTCCATCTTCAATCTAAGCTCCTGCGGGTGCTGGAAACTAGCGAGGTTAGGCGGATCGGCAGTAACTACGACCGGAAAATCAATTTTAGGCTAATTGCCGCCACTAACAAAGATTTAAAGAAAATGACCGAAGAAGGCAGCTTCCGCAACGATCTCTATTATCGGCTAAACGTTATCCCAATTCGCATCCCGCCTCTCAGGGAGCGTCCCGAAGACATAATAGCTCTCGCAAAAAAGTTCTTGGCCGACTTTAACAAGCGCTACGAGACGGCAGCCGAACTAGATATCGACACGCTGGAAGCTTTTCAAAGGTACAGTTGGCCGGGCAATGTGCGGGAACTTAGAAACCTTGTCGAGCGGCGAGTAATAAGCGGTCTGCAGGACTATCCGGATGAAAGCGTTAAGATGGCTGCCGGGGCTCAGCGTGATCTGTTTCAGGACTATTTTAAACTACTTGGAGCGGAACACACACTTAAAGATGTTATGAGTAAAATTGAAGAGCGCTATATCAGATATATGCTGCAGACCTGCGGCGGTCGTGTCGGCGAGGCGTCAAAAAGATTGGGTGTCTATAGGACAGTATTATACAGAAAACTAAAAGCCTATGACAAAACAAAAAAAAGTTACTAATAAAAGTGGGTATGTACCTCGAACGGTACATACCCACTTTTGTTAATGATGTGCAATAAGCCTGGAGATTGTTTCGGCGTGTGCGCGACCGATTTTTCTGGGGACTATTTCCAGATATAATGTACCATTTTTGGTACGTGGATCGGCCTGTAATTGTCTGACTGTTCCAAAAAAGGTACTGTTTTCATTTAAGGTGAAAAGTAGCGGCCTCCGGCCGAGGCTGCGTTTGCGGGGCTTTTTTGGTGCGTTTCGCTTGTTGGCATATAAGTTGCGTTATATAGGTGCATTATTCTGGTTATTGCCAAAGGAGGACTGATTTTATGTCAAAACTGATAACCGCCGATCAGGCCGCGTCCCTGATTAAGGATGGTGCGACAGTTGCCGCCACGGGGTTTGGTCTGGCGGGCTGGGCTGAAGAGGTGGCGCAGGCCATCGAGAAACGTTTTCTAGAGTCGGGGCAGCCCAGGAATATAACGTTAATGCATGCCTCGGCCATCGGCGACTGGAAAGAGCGCGGAACAACCCGGCTCGGCAAGGAAGGCTTGGTTAAACGCTGGATAGGCGCCCATATAGGTTCATCGGCTAATATGTCGCGTCTTGTGGCCGAGAACAAGATCGAAGCCTACTGTCTGCCGCAGGGCTCGATCCTCCATCTTTTCCGTGAAATCGCCGCCAAGCGCCCTGGCCTTTTTACGAAAGTAGGCCTGGGGACCTTCGTTGATCCACGCCTGGACGGTGGGAGAATGAATCCCATGACTACCGCACCTATCAATAAAGTTGTGGAGTTCGAAGGGGAAGAGTGGCTGTTCTATCCCACTTTTCCTATCAATGTCGCCATCATTCGCGGCACTACGGTCGACGAACACGGTAATCTGACGATGGAGAAAGAGGGACCGCTGGTTGAAGCGTTGCCGGTGGCTCAGGCGGCTAAGAACAGCGGCGGAATAGTAATTGTCCAGGCCGAGTATTTGGCCAAGGCCGGAACGCTACACCCTAAAGCGGTGCGCGTACCCGGCATACTTGTGGACTATATCGTGGTCGCCAGCAAACAAGAAAGCAGCTGGCAGACTGAAGGACTATACTTTAGCCCGGCCTTCGCCGGCGACATTAAGGTGCCGCTTAACAGCATCCCCGAACTGCCGATGGATGATCGCAAAATTATTGCTCGGCGGGCGGCAATGGAGCTTATTCCTGGAGCCATCGTCAATCTGGGGGTCGGCATCCCCAGCGATGTTGCCGCAATTGCAGCCGAAGAAGGTGTCAGCGAGCTGATGACCATGACTACCGAGGTGGGAGGCATTGGCGGCGTTCCGGCCAGTCTGCCCAATTTCGGTCATTCGTATAACGGTGAAGCCGTGGTTGAGCATCATGCCCAGTTCGACTATTACGACGGCGGCGGTATCGACGCGGCTTTCCTGGGTCTGGCCCAGACAGATACGTCCGGCAACGTCAATGTCAGCAAATTTAAGGGCCGTGTCATTGGTTGCGGCGGCTTCATCAATATTACGCAAACCTCAAAGAAGGTGGTGTACTGCGGCACGTTTACCGCCGGTGGCCTTGAGGTTACCGCCAGAGACGGCAAACTGGTCATCGTCAACGAAGGCAAAAACAAAAAGTTTGTTCCCCAGGTCGAGCAAATCACCTTCAGCGGCAAATATGCGGCCAAAGTCGGACAACCGGTGTTATATGTGACCGAACGGGCCGTATTCACCCTGGAGAATGGCGAAATGACCCTTGTGGAAATCGCTCCTGGGATCGACCTTGAAAAAGACGTGCTGGCCCTGATGGACTTCAAACCACGTATTTCGCCCGACCTGAAAACAATGCCGGCCGGCATTTTCCGGCAGAAGTGGGGCGAACTGAAGCCGCTTATTGAAGCCAAAGTGAAAGGTTGATGAATATGGCAGACAAATCGCTGACTCAAGAGCAGCAAAGATTGCAGCTATTGGCGCGGGAATTCACCGCCAAGCACATTATTCCGGTTGCCGCCGAGTACGACAAAAGCGGCGAGTTTCCTCTGTTTATTGTTGAGGAGGCCACGAAAGCCGGCCTCATCTGCAATGCTGTTCCCGTCGAATACGGCGGGGCGGGTTATGATTCGGTATCGCAGGCGGCGATTGTTGAGGAGTGGGCCTATGGCTGCGCCGGTTTTGCCACCACGCTCGGCGGTAACGGCCTGAGCTGCTACCCTTTGCTTATCGCCGGAACCGACGAACAAAAAAAGCTGTATTTCAGCCGCATCGTTGCCGGTGGATTGGGGGGCTTTGCCCTGACCGAGCCGGGGGCCGGTTCGGATGCCGGCGCCGTGGCCACCACCGCCAAGCTGGACGGCGACGAATGGGTGCTGAACGGCACGAAATGTTTTGCCACGAGCTGTGGCTTTGCCAGCATTATGATTATCTTCGCCAGTACCAATCCATCACTTGGCGTTAAAGGCCTCAGCGCCTTTATCGTCGAGAAAGAACGCCCAGGCCTTATCGTTGGGGCTGTTGAGCATAAGCTGGGCATCCGCAGTTCCAACACCGTCGAACTGCTCCTGAAAAACGTCCGTATTCCCAAGAATCACCTTCTGGGTAACGAGGGCGAGGGCATGAAAATTGCCATGAAAACCCTCGACATGGCCCGGCCGATGGTGGCCTCCCAGGGAGTGGGCATTGCCCGGCGTGCTCTCGACGAAGCCGTCAAATTCGCCAAAAGCCAACTGGACGTAAACGGCAAACCACTGGCCGCCAACCAGAGCGTAGCCTTTAAACTGGCCGATATGGCTATCCAGACCGAGGCTGCCAAGCAGCTTGTGCGCAATTGCCTGCGGCTGAAAGACGCCGGCTTGCCATACACCATGGAAGCGGCTATGGCCAAGACCTTCGCCACCGACACCGGTATGCGGGTAGCCGCCGACGCCATGGAAATCATGGGAGCGTATGGGTACTCGCAAGATTGTGTGGTGGAGAAACTCGTGCGCGACGCCAAAATCCAGCAGATTTACGAAGGCACAAACCAAATCCAGCGCCTCGTCATTTCGGGAATCCTTCTCAAAGACTAGGCCAAGCGAGATGAAGATAGGGGGTTAACGCATGAGTTACACACTAACGGAAGAACAACAGCTCATACAGCAGACGGCTAGGGAATTCGCCCAGGAATACGTCGTGCCGTCGGTTGCTGAATGCGATAAAACCGGTGTCCATCCGGCAGAAGTCATCAAAAAAATGGCCGAATACGATTTTCTCGGCCTGTATCTGCCGGGCGAGTACGGCGGTGCGGAAGCAGGTTACCTGAGCTACATCCTTACTGTTGAGGAACTCGCCAAAGTCAGTGGCGCCGTCGCGGCTATCCTGGTCAACCACGCCTCGGCCGCCGCTTACGCCGTCAGCCGTTGGGGCAGTGATGCCCAGAAAAAAAGCTGGCTGACGGCTATGGCTAAAGGCGATATCCTCGGCGGAGTGGCCGGCCTGGAGCCCGGCGCCGCCCCCGGCGCTGGCGCCGACAGGGTGGTGGCTGTCCGCGAGGGAGATACGTACAACTTGACAGGCATGAAGACCTATGTCGCCAACGGCGGCGCGGCCGGCGTCTACATAGTATTCGCCGTTACCAATCCCGAGGCTGGCGCTAAAGGCCTCAGCGCTTTCATCGTGGACGCCAAGGCAGCCGGTCTTAAGGTTAACCGGCTTATCGGCAAGATGGGCCTCAGAGGTTGCCAATGGGCCGAACTTGTTTTCGACAACGTCAAGGTCCCCGCCGCCGGCCTTCTGGGCGGCGAGGGCGCGGGCGCGGCTATGCTGGCCGAGATCCAGGCGGTCACCGGCGTTGCCGAGGGGGCGATCGTCGTCGGTATCGCTCAGGCTGCAATGGAAGATGCCGCCAAGTACGGTAAACAGCGTATCCAGTTTGGGCGGCCGATTACCAGCTTTCCGGCCATCCAGGCCATGCTGGCCGACATGGCCGCGAACATTCACCTGACAAGACTGGCGGTCTACCATGCGGCAGATCTCGTCGATAAGGGTGAAAAGTTTGCTGTCGAGGCGGCCATAATCCGGTTGTTTGCTGGTCGCATCGGCACGAGCGCCCTTATAGACGTCATTCAGATCGAAGGCGGGTATGGCTATAGCGAAGAAATGGCGGCTTCCCGTTTTTACCGCGACGTCCAGGGCGTTATCCTCAAAAACAGCTCGGCTGACTTCCCGGAAAAAACGATTGTTGCTGAAGTGTTGGCCTAAACGCTCTATTGAAAGGAGAAGACAATGTCGAAAATACTCGTCTGCTATAAATGGGTCCTGGACGAACAGGATATCAGGGTTAATGCCGCCGACGCCTCGCTCGACTTAAGCCGGGCCAAATACAAGATAAGCGACTACGACAAGAACGCCATCGAAGAAGCCGTGCTGCTGCAGGAGGGCCAGGGAGCGACGGTTGACGCCGTTACTTTCGGCGGCGACGCCGTGAAGCAGTCGCTCAAAGACCTCCTTTCCCGCGGGCCGGACAAGGTATTCTACATAGCCGACCCGGCCGCCGACAAGGCCGACGGCTACGTGACCGCCGGCGTTCTCGCCGCCGCCGCCCGCAAAACGGGTCCCTACGACCTGATCATCTGCGGCGAAGGCAGCGCCGACGCTTACAACCAGCAGGTAGCGCCACGTCTGGCCGCCAGTCTCGGTCTTCCGGCTATCACCTATGTCCAGTCGCTCAAGCTCGAAGGCGGCCGCGTCGTCGCCACCCGCAAGTTGGGCGATTGCACCGAAGTGGTAACAGTCGAAGGCCCAGCGGTAGTGAGCGTAGTGCCGGAGATAAACAAGCCGCGTATTCCCAGCCTCAAGCAGGTGCTGGCCGCTGCGAAGAAACCCTCGGAAGAGATAAAAATCGCCGACCTTGGTCTCTCGCCCGGGCAACTTACCGCCAAGACAGTCAGCCTTACGGTCAAGGGCTTTGTAATGAACCGCAAAAACATCCTCTTCAAAGAGCCAGCACAAGCCGATAACGTCGCTAAACTTGTCGCCGCACTTGCCAAAGAAGGCGTGTGCTAGAGGAAAGGAGCCTTAATATGCCGGGAATACTCATTTTCTCCGAAAATAATGCCATTGCCTTAGAACTCATCACCGCTGGCCGCGGACTTAAAGCAACCATGAATCATCCGCTCTGCGCCGTCGCTCTTTCGGAGGCGGATGCAACTGCTCTTGCCGCCGCCGGCGCCGATAAAGTCGTCCTGCTAACAGGTCAGGATTGGCCGGAAGACTGCGCACAGCCGATAGCCGAGCTGGCGGCCAGGGAATTGGCCGCAGTTATCCTCATAGGCGGTACTGCCCGCGGCAAGGATCTCGCCGCAAAGGTCGCCAACGAGCTGGACGCCGGGCTGGTAACCGAGGCGCAGACTATCGAGATGGCCGAAGACAAGCTACAGACTACCCGTCTCAAGTACGGCGGTCTGGCGGTGGCCTGCGAGGCTACTGCCCTGCCGGCCGTTGTCACCATCGCTCCCCGCACCTTCGATAAGGCGGTGGCCGGTGGCGGCCAGGGCCAGATTACTTCTCTCGATGTGACTGCCGGCGACCCGAGGGTGAAAGTCAGCGATCTTTGCCCGATAGAGCGTCAGGGCGTCGATATCGCCGCTGCCGCCCGCGTCGTCTGCGTCGGCCGCGGCCTGGCCAAAAAAGAAGACCTGGCCTTGGTCGAAGACCTTGCAAAGGCTCTCTCGGCGGAAATCGGCTGCACCCGCGGCATCGCCGAGGACTACCACTGGCTGCCGGTCGAGCGCTATATCGGCATCTCCGGCCAAAACATCAAATCCGAGCTATATCTCAGTCTGGGCGTGTCCGGCCAGGTGCAGCACGTCGCCGGCATCCGCGACGCCAAAGTAATCGTGGCGGTGGACACGAACGAGAAGGCGCCGATCTTTGCAGCGGCTGATTACGGCATTGTCGGCGATTTATACGAAGTTGCCCCGCTCATTACCGCCGCACTTAGAAAGTAACAATAACCGCCGTTGGGAGTTGGTTAAATGTCGGCTGACGAAAAATTCGACGCAATAATTATCGGCGCCGGACCGGCGGGGTCAGCCTGCGCCTATGTGCTGGCCCGCGCAGGCAAGAGCGTTCTTCTGGTCGAACGGGGCGTAACCGCCGGCAGTAAGAACGTTACCGGCGGCCGTCTCTACACCTATGCTCTGGAAATGGTGGAGCCAGGCCTTTACAAACGGGCGCCGCTGCAGCGCAAGGTAGTGCGCGAGCAGATAATGATGCTCGGAACGAAGAGCGCGGTGACTATCGATTACGCTGACTTCGAGTTCGGCGAGGAGGTGCCCCAGTCTTACACCGTGCTCAGGGCCCCTTTCGACGAGTGGTTCGCGGCTGAGGCCGAGGCCCAGGGAGCGATGGTCGCTACCGGCATTCTGGTGGACGAGCTGCTTGAGGAGAACGGAAAAATTGTCGGCATAAAGGCCGGCGAGGATGAAATGTACGCCGATGTCGTTATCGCCGCCGACGGGGTCAATTCGCTCATCGGTCAGAAGGCCGGCATTAGGAACGACATCACGCCGCATCTGGTCGGCGTTGGCGTTAAGGAAATCATCGAGTTGCCGGACGACGTCATCGCCGCCCGCTTTAACCTGAGCGGCGACGAAGGTGCGGCTAGGCTGGCGCTCGGCTGCACCGAAGGCACTTCGGGCGGCATGTTCCTCTACACCAATAAAGGCAGCGTTTCTCTCGGGATTGTCTTTAATCCCGAGCAGGCGGCGAAAAGGGGCAAGAAAATCCAGGAAATCCTTCAGGACCTGAAGATGCACCCGGCCATAGCGCCGCTCATCGAGGGCGGGACGACGGCCGAATACGGCGCCCATCTTGTCCCTGAGGTTGGCCTTAGCGGCATGCCGAAAAAGCTTTACTGCGACGGGCTGGTCATGGTCGGTGACGCCGCCGGCTTTGGCATCAATACCGGCATGATAATCCGCGGCATCGATCTGGCCATCGTCAGCGGTCTGGCGGCAGCCAACGCCGTTATCGAAGCCGACGATGCGACCGCCGTCGGGCCCCTTTACGAAAAGCAACTGGAGATGCTTTCCCTTCTGCCAAGTATGAGGCTGTTCGCCGGCTGGCACAAAATCCTCGAGATGCCGCGCATGTTCAGCGAATATCCGGCGCTGGCCAACGATGCCATGAAGTTTATGTTCACCGTCGACGGCAAAGTGCCGGCAAGGATGGACAAAGCCATGCTGGGGATCGTCAGGCGGCACGTCACTTTCGGCCAGTTGCTGGCCGACGGCTGGAGGGGGTATAGAGCGTTATGACGATCAAAAGACAAAGCCCGGAAGAGCTTTTGGGGCTAAATAAATTTGCCGTGGACGAGGGCAACCCCCATATCATTCTTGACAAAAATATCTGCGCGCGTTGCAGCGATAAACCTTGTTTGGTGGTGTGTCCGGCCGTTTTATACACATTGAAGGGAGGGGAAGTAAACTTCGATTTCGCTGGCTGCCTGGAGTGCGGCACCTGCCGGGTAATGTGCAAGGACAAGGGAATAACCGGCTGGAATTATCCGCGCGGCACTTTTGGGGTATCGTTCAGGTATGGGTGAGAAAGCGCATCTGATTGAGTGCCCTGACCTTTAGGAAAATGAGGAGGTTGCAAATGGGTAACAACGAGCAGAAATTCTACGGTTGGTACATGGTTGCGGTATTATGGATTATCTATCTCATCAATCTTGGTTTCCCGCTTTATGGCGGCGCTGTCATCAACTCGTTCATGATCAAGGATATTCCGATGGATAGGATGACTTACGGCGCGGGCTTTTCGCTGACCAACCTTTTCGTCGGTCTGGGCGCCATCCCCGCCGGCATGGCAGTAATGAAGTACGGTATCAGAAAAACCTTCGCGATGGGCGCGGTGATTCTGGTTATCGGTACCGTATGGTTGTCCCAGGTGGCCACCCAGCCCTGGCACTACCTCATTGGTTTCGGCGTCCTGAACGGCTTTGGCATGGCTATGGGCACAATGCTGCCGCTGGCGACCACGGTTACCCGCTGGTTTGTCAGGTACCGCGGCCGGGCGATGGCTATCGCTATGACCGCTTCCGGTTTTGCGGGCTTTATCGCCTCGCCGGCCATAAACAAGTTCATTCAGGCCACCGGCGGCAATTGGCGTCTTGCCTGGCTCTGCGTTACCGCCGCCTGCATCATCGCCGGAATAGTCGCGTTTATGTTCATTAAGGAACGGCCCCAGGACTACGGCCAGATCCCCGACGGCCGGGAAGCGACCGAAGCCGAAAAAGCGGCGGCGGCCGCCAACCCGCTCTACACAAAATACGCCTGGACACCGGCCGAAGCATACAAAACCGCAGCCTACTGGCTTACTGTTGTTGCCGCCGCCTGCAGCCAATGGCCCTTCTTCTTCTTCACCGCCCACTGGATTATGCACCTGCGCGGTAAAGGCATCAATCCCGCCGACGCCGCCTTCGCCATGGGCATCTTCACCATGGGCGGCATCGCCGGTCGACTCATCAGCGGCTGGCTGATGGACCGGATTCCCGCCCGTTTCGTCATGATGCTCGGGTTATGCTGCTACTTTGTCGGCTCTTTCCTGGCTCTTCAGGCCAGCCCGTCGACCCTTACGGTGGTTTACATAGCCGCCGCGTGCTACGGCGCCGGTTTCGGCTGGTGCTTCGTCGCCCAGCAGACTATGCTCGGCCATTTCTTCGGCCCGGCCGCCTTCCCGAAACTCAACGGCAACCTGCTGGCCATCAGCGCCGTCCTCGTTTCCGGCGCAGGCATTGTCGGCGGCAGGCTGTTCGACATCTTCAAAGGCTACAACGAAGCCTTCTACCTCAACGTGGCTATGGGCGTACTTGGTATCGTCCTGCTGATATTCACCACTATGCCTAAAGCGCCTAACGCCAGCGACAGCGCTCCCAGCATCAAAGCCTAGGAAACTTGGAAACTAGGGCTCGGAGGCGCAAAAGCAAATTGGGGGGGATGCCGGCCGGGAGTTAGTAAGTTAGTTAGAAAGCAACCGTTACTCTATATCAGGAGGGAAAACCGTGAGAAAACTGTGGACAATCGTTCTTATCGCCCTATTTACCTTCGCGCTCTCGACTACCGCGTTTGCCGCCCAGACTTTCAACGACGTACCTGCCAAGCACTGGGCCTATGACGCGGTAGCCAAGCTGGCCAAGGCCGGAGTAATCGAAGGATACGGCGACGGCACTTTCAAGGGCGACAAGCTCATGAACCGTTACGAGTTTGCCATCGCCACCGTTAAGGCCATCGACCGCTTCGACAAAGCCGACGAAGCTCAGAAAAAGCTCATCGACCAGCTGGCGGCCGAGTTCGCGGCCGAGCTCAACCGCATGGGCGCCCGCATGGCCAAGGTGGAAGCCAAGACCAGCACCTGGCTGGTCGGCGGCGACAGCCGGTTCCGTTGGCTGAATAACAACCCCAAATACCCCGGCGGCCAGAAACTGCACGGGGCTGAGGCGACCGATTTCCGGATCCGGCTGAAATTCGCCGGGACGATCAACGAGAAGACCAGCATCGAAGGCCGTCTCACGACCAACTATGGCAACAAGCTCGGCGATACTGCCGATGCCACAACGCCTTTCGGCTCCACCGCGTACTTCGATATCTTCAACATTACTCACAAAGGCGCGCTTGGGTTCGACCGTATCCGGCTGGGCCGTACGCCGCTCGATTTCATCGGCAGAGGCCTGATCGGCAAACCGATGGCGGTAGACGGACTCACCTTATACCGGACTATAACCCCTGACACCAAGCTCACTGCCTTCACCGGCAACATCAAGCACGCCGGCAACAGCAGCGCCAATCAGATTACCACTGCCGACCTGTCCTTCAAACTGAGCGACAAATTTACTTTGGGCACCGGCTACTACTGGGCCGATATCCCCGGCACCAGCGGCAATCCCGGCGCCTCGATGCTCGCCGAATCCGGAAGCTTCAGAAGTTCCAACGGTTTTGACATCTCCGTTAAGTGGAAGATCGATAACAACCTGACGCTGCTGGGCGATTTCGTCGGTTCCAAACTTAACGGCGCTACCAGCAACCTGGCGAGCAGTCCGCGTGCCTGGTCGGTCCAGATTAGCAACGGCACGGGCCCGGGAGCGACGATGGCCTATTACCCCACGTCATTCCAACTGGTTAACCGTACCAAGGTAAATGACGCCGCGTGGGCGATCATTTACCGCAGCGCTATGGCGGGCGCGCTGCCGGCCGGCGCCGGCGGCTTCGATACCACGGGTGTAGCGAATAATACCAATGTATTCAGCCCGTATCTCCGCGGCACCGACAACTTGACTGCCCTCTACCTGGTATACCAGACGGTAATCGACAAGAACGTCATCCTGTCCTTCGAGTGGCAGGATTACAAAGTCAAGAACCGGTTGCTCACGCCTTCGCTGACCGAAAGCAAGCTTGACACCACCTTCATGACTAAGCTCGATTACTATTTCTAGGAGTATCGCCGCCGTTTAGGGCGGGCTAGCTGAGGCAAGAAATCGATAGGGGCGCGGAGAACTTTCCGGGCCCCTGTCGAAATCTTGCGACTGCCTCCGGCCAATAGGCCGGGTACCTGGCATGGGGGGTTAACTTGTGCTCGTCAAATACCGGCATTATAAGCTCCGAGAGATGATTGAATTGCTGACAAAAGAGCGCGTTTATTATTCACGCGGACACTCTGTATTTCGCGGACGCCATATCCCTGACGCGGTTTTTTTGGCAGCTGCCGCGGACGATGCCGATGCGGGTGCGATTAACATCGGATGTGAGATTAACAACAATACTGACGGTGTAAGGGACATAGTCGAAAAAACAGACTTTAGCTACGATGAAGAGAACGGCAGATTCCTGAAGCTTTGGACAATACCCTTTGAGAATTCGACAAACAGCATTCAGTTGCTTGAAATAGTCATGGCCGGGCTGGAAATGGCCCGGGAATGTTCACCATTTCTTCTATATGCTTCTTCTTGGCAGAAAATGCTGGCTGATTACTACCGGTTTATGACATCGCCGTTGCCTAAGGTGAGCTATGGGGCGTTGATGCACGAACTGGGATACGGGGATGATCTTCTTCAGGCGACTGATGATAAAGAGGCGGGTGAGGAAACAGATTACCTGATCGCGCCTTATAAAAAAAGATGGTGGGCCGCGTGGGTCAGCGGTGACCACATTGTACCGCTTTTTGCATCACAGGCTGAAGCTTCGCGGTTCCTCCGCGAACGGGCCGCTTGCAGTTCTTTGAATAAGGTTGTTATCGGAAGCATATCGGCAAAAAATCGTAACAGGATGCCAAACCCTTATGTATTAGTCGACCATGGAAGAAGCGCCACTGAGAAGATCGCCTGGCTGCAGACCGAGATTGACCGTCTGCGAAGGCAATCCGCCATACGTCTTCCTGAGGCGAGCAATAATTATAAATGATGTTGATGCGGAGGAGATTGCTGTGGAGAAGCTGAGAGCGCTGAGCGGTGTAATGGAAATAATCCGGGACGTGAGCGCGTGGGACTGCAGTGTGCTGCTCTGTGACGCCGAAGCGATCATTCTTAAGTATGCCGACGCGAAAACTTTTCCGGCAAACGTGACGATCGGGGAACCGGCGCCAGGCGGCCTGGCAAAAAGCGCCATTGAAACCCGCAAAATAGCAACCGGCGTTATCCCGGCGCGGGTGTACGGCGTTCCCCTCAAAGCCGTCTGTTACCCGATAATCGAAGAGGACGGGACAATCTCCGGGGTTATAGGCACTGCGACCACCCTCAAGGTACAGGAGCAGCTCCATACTACAGCCCAGGCAATGGCGGCGACCTCCGAGGAGATGGCGGCGACGACCGACGAGCTATCGAAAGCGGCCGAGAAGCTTGCAGGCAACCTTACAAAGGCGAAATCCTCGGGTGAGTCGGTGCTGGGCGAGATCAACAAGACCAACGACATTCTCCGGTTTGTCAGCGATGTGGCCAGCAATTCAAACCTTTTGGGACTCAATGCGGCAATCGAGGCCGCCCGGGCCGGTGAACACGGACGGGGGTTCGCCGTTGTCGCCGAGGAGATCCGCAAGATGGCGGATAACAGTTCCCAATCGGTTCGGGACATCAGGGACATTTTGCAGAATATCCAGGCGGAAATCCGTGTCGTTGTCGACATTGTCTCCCAAGCGGCCGAGCTTGGCGGCAACCAGCTGCTTGCTACCGATCAGATCAGAGCTACCATGCAGGATTTGGCGAATTCGGCCGCAGATATTGAAAGAGTAGCCGAGATTGCCTAGATAAGCGGTCGGCTAAACGGGCTTAGAGAGGAGCATATAGAGTGGAAAAACCCACCAGGCAACGGATTGTGGTCATCCTAATCCTGTTCGTGACATTGGTGATCGCGTACCTCGACCGAGTTAATGTTGCAATTTTGGTCGCGGACGAGAAGTTTTTGACCGACATGGGCATAAAGGGCGATCCGGTTGCAATGGGGGCGCTTATGTCGGTATTTATGGCCACTTACGCTCTCTCGCAATTCTTACTGAGCCCAATAGGTGACAGAATCGGGCCGCGCAAAGCGATGACCCTGGCGGTTCTTTTCTGGATTGGTTCCTGTTTTTACGGCGGCCTGGTGTCGGCTTTCGCCGGCATGGTTGCTGCCCGCTTCATTCTCGGCATAGGCGAAGGCATGCACTGGCCAATGCAGATGAAGGTTGTGAAGAATTGGTTCCCGCCCCAGGAGCGGGCCAGGGCCAATTCAGTCTGGCTTGTAGGTCTGACAGCGGGAACGGCGATCGCCATGCCTTTCCTGGTATGGGTTATCGGCACCTGGGGCTGGCGGTCGAGCTTCTTTGTTCTGGCGGCTCTAGGCTTCATACCGCTCATTCTCGTATGGTTTTTTATCACCGACTATCCCCGGCAGAGCAAAAGGATCAACCAGCAGGAACTCGCTTATATCGAGAGCGGTTTGCTGGCCGAAGAAGAGAATCTGGCGCAGCAGCAGAAGCTCGGCCAGGGGACATCAATGTGGCAGAATTGGAAAAGCTTTCTTTTCAACGTAGATTACTGGTTGTGCGTAATCTTCTATATCTTCAGCTGCGCTGTCTTTTTCGGACTGTTGACCTGGATTCCGTCCTTCCTGAAACAGGCGATGGGCTTTTCCTGGAAAAGCATGGGCTACTGGGCCAATGCTCCTTACGCAGTATCGATGATCGGGGGCCTTGCCGCCGGGTGGCTGACAGATAAGATTCCCCGGAAGGCGACGCTGGGTGTCATTCACATGCTTGGGGCCGCGGTCGGCGTTTATGGGGCTGCCCACTCCACCGGGCAGATTGAAGCCGCCCTATGGCTTATCCTCGCCGTTACGTCGCTGATGATCGGGTTGCCGGGACATTGGGCGATAATCCAAAAGGTTGTCCCGCCCGCCGCCCTGGGAGCGGGCGCTGGAATGGAAAGCGCGCTAGGCAGCGCCGCGGGAGCCCTTACGCCGATGATCATCGGTTATTTCATCCAGGTCACCGGCAGTTATACCGGCGGGCTAATGGTTATGTCGGTGTTCGCCCTGATCGGCATGCTGGCGATGATCGCCCTCTGGATCCGCAAGGTGTAGTTGGGATAAAAAACAAGGATGTACCGTCCGCGATACATCCCTGCAGCGATTATTTATTCTGTTCGTAGGATTTTAGCTTCCGGTAAAGGATCGTCCGGTAGATTCCAAGCTGGTTGGCGGCCTCGCCGATGCGCCCCCCGCACGCTTTGAGAACGGTATGGATATATTTCTGTTCGACCGCTGATAAGACTTCCCGCAAAGTACCGCTGAGACCAAGTTGTTTGAAGATGTCGACCGACTGGGGGCGATCTTGCGTATCGGATACTGCCATCTCAAGGCAGTAGGCCGGGTAGTCGTGCAGGCTGCAGATAACCTTGCGCTCGATCAGGTTTCTGAGTTCACGTACATTTCCGGGCCAGTTCTGTTTCTGGAAGTTATCCAAAGTTTGCGGGTCAAGCTCAACGTTTACATCGTACTTTTTGTTGAAGTGAGCCAGGAATCTGGCCGAAAGCGCAAGGATATCCTCCGGACGCTCCCTAAGCGGCGGCAGGCGTAGCGGAATAACATTCAGCCGATAATACAAATCTCTCCGGAAAGCTCCCTGCTCGGTCATTTGCTCGAGGTCTTTATTGGTGGCGGCAATCAGTCGGAAATCGATTATGCGGTCGACGTTGCTGCCGATACGCCGAACTTCGCCTGTCTCCAGCACCCTAAGCAGTTTCGACTGCAGGGCAAGCGGCAGTTCGGCAATTTCGTCAAGAAATAACGTGCCGCGGTGAGCCGCTTCAAACAGGCCCATTTTTCCCTCGGTGTTGGCTCCGGTAAAAGCGCCTTTTTCGTAACCGAACAATTCGGATTCGACAAGTTGTTCGGGGAATGTCGCGCAATTGACGGCGAGGAATGCCTCCTGCGATCTTGTGCTATGCCGGTGGATATAGTTGGCCAGCACTTCCTTGCCAGAACCTGATTCGCCTGTTAACAGTACCGGGCTCTCGGTTTGGGCAATCTTGTGGGCCATTAGGAGAATTTGTCGCATTGCCGGGCTTTCGGCAACAATATCGGTTTTGTCGAGGACGCGGCTGCGCAGGTATTCCATTTCGCGTTTGCGCCTGGATATATAATCGTCGCTGGTCTGTTTGTGGTTTATACCCTTGGGGTAGCCTGTCGTAACAACCAGAATTACTTCACCGTCGTCGTCAAGCACCGGCGTGCTGGACGACATCATGGTAATACCGCGAACGGTTATCAGCGGGCCGCGGATAGCGCATTTTTTCTCGACTGCTTCTATTGCATACGACCGGGTGTAATATTTCTTTTGGACCATATCCTTGACATTGCCTTTTAGGAATTGATCCTGGGACATCCCTAATGTCATGGCTGCGGTTGAGTTGGAAATCAAGACATTTCCCTGCGCATCGGTTACAAAAATAGGATTGGGAAACTTGTCGAACAACTCGGAGAGGTTTAAGGTATTGTCCTTTTTGGTTCTTTTATCGTTAGCCATCTTGTCATCTCCTCGTAATGGCTTCGGTAAAAAATGCAAAGAGTCTGAAAATAATTAATTACACTTGCTTCGAATAATTCCTGCCGCCCAGGGTATTTGAAAAAGCCGAAATGGAATATTTTTGGCTAATATTTTTTGTCCAATGTACCGTTAGCGGTACATTCGGCGGCGCTCGGTGAGCGAGAGTGTTGCCGTCAAGGTACCTAAATCAGCGGACAGAGTGCTAATAAATTGCTGAAAATACTGGTTTTTCTAACGCCGAGGCTTTTGGCACTGATATTGCTATACAGATATTTGCCTGGCGCAAGGGCCTGGGGCTCTTGTATTCATAAGGAGGGATTGGATGCTAATCATCGGAGAACTCATCAACACAAGCCGCAAAGCAATTAGGGAAGCGGTCGAAGCACGAAACGCCGGATATATTCAAGAAGTGGCCCGTCAGCAGGCGGACGCCGGCGCAGATTACCTTGATGTGAACTGCGGGAATATGGTGGGGCAGGAACTGGAAATCATGCAGTGGTTAGTCGAGACTATCCAGCAGGCGGTCGATACGCCTCTATGCATCGACAGCCCGGACGAAGGCGCACTGAGAGTGGGGCTAAGCCTGTTGAAGCCCGGCTATAAACCGATGATTAATTCCATCAGCGCCGAAGAAAAACGCTTTAAAGCGGTTGCCCCGCTGGTGCGGGAGTTTAACGCCAAGGTGGTGGCCCTGTGCATCGAAGATGCTGGCATGCCGGCTTCGGCTGAGGATAGGCTGCGTATCGCCACCGAGTTGGTCAAGGCGCTGGAAATAGCGGGAGTTGCCCAGGAAGATATTTACCTCGACCCGCTTGTCAAGCCGCTCAGCACAAACGACAAACATGGCATGGAAGTGCTGGACGCCATCAGACTCATAAAAGACAAATTCCCGGCGGTGCATTTTACCTGCGGCCTGAGTAACATTTCTTACGGTCTTCCGAATCGGGGGGTATTGAACAGGCTATTTGTAGTACAGACAATGACGGCGGGAATGGACGGATATATACTGAATCCCGCCGACAAAGCGATGATGGGGCTTGTTCACGCCTCGCGGGCACTTCTTGGACAGGACAAATACTGCGCCAAGTATCTCAAGGCCCATCGTAAGGGGCTGTACGAATAGCTTTCCGTTACATAGTCTAAAAACGATTATTAATTAACAGGAGGCAATAGCATGAGTAAAATCGACCTTGTCAAGGCCATGACCGAGCTTGATGAAGATTTAGTGTTGGAGGGGGTAAAAGGCCAGCTTGCCGCGGGAGTTCCGGCAATGGAAATACTTGGCCAGCTGCAAAAAGGCATGGAAGGGGTCGGCAAGCTGTACGAAGCCGGCGATTACTACCTGTCGGAACTCATCATGTCGGCCGACGTATTCGGCGGGGCGGCCGCGCTGCTTAATTCCGCCCTTACCGAGGGCGGAGAGATGAAAACTGTCGGTACCATGGTTTTGGGCACGGTAAAGGACGACATTCACGACATTGGCAAAAATATCGTTTCGACGATATTGAGCTGTAACGGTTTCAAAGTAGTCGACCTGGGGGTAGATGTGCCGATAGCCACGTTCGTAGAGGCCGTTAAGACCCACAAACCGCAAGTCGTCGGTATGTGCTGTCTGCTGACAACCGCTTTTGACATCATGAGAGACACGGTAGCGGCCGTGAAGGCGGCGAATAAAGACGCCGTTGTCCTGGTGGGAGGCGGCCCGGTGGATGCCAACGTAGGAAAATACGTGGGCGCCGACGGTGTGTGCAAGAGTGCTTACGAGGCAGTGGAAGCCTGCAGGAAAATCGCGGGGGTGAATTAAATGGCCAGAGATACCATGACCGCCGAAGAACGGATTGTCGCGACCATTAATCTTGAACCGGTGGACAGGGTGGTCTGCGCGCCGATCATCGAACAATACGCCGGGCAGTTCGCCGGGATCACCAACAAAGAGTATATGTGGGACTGGGAAAAGGCCATGCAGGCGACCGAAAAAGTATGGGAAGCATTCCCGGTATGGGACAGCAATGCTTATATGATACACGGCCGCTATGCGCCCGTCGGCCAGAAGTGCGGGCCCGGCCGCCTGAGAATGCCGGGCACGGAACTCGAAGATAACGCACAGTATCAAATTATCGAGTTCGAAACTATGACCAGGGACGATTATGCGCTGCTCAAGGAAAAAGGGTTCATGGAATACCGGCTGACATTCCTGGAACGGGCTCATCAGGTCAGCCGCGAGGAGGTAATGGCGGCCCAGAAAGAAATGGCGAGGCTGCGCCAGGATGAGATCGATCGTACCCTCCGCCGCGGACAGAGCCTGACCTGGGGAGCGATCATGGGCGTGGTTCCCTTTGATAACTTTTCCATGATGCGCTCCATAGACAAATTCTATAAAGATATGTTCCAGATAGGCGACCTTCTTGACGAGCTGCTGCCGATAGTGAACAACGCTACCATCGCCGGCTGCGAAGCGGTGACGAAAATGCTCGGCAACAATCGGGTTTTTGTCGGGGCGGTCCGTGGCGCGGGACAATTCATCTCCAAGAAACACTTCGACCGGTTTGTCGGTCCGTATATGAAAATCCTCGTGGAAAAGCTGGCGGAGAAAAACATCATGCCTATCCTGCACTGTGATGCCGACTGGACCAAGAACCTGGAATTTTTCCTCGAACTGCCGAAAGGCAAGTTTGTCTTGGAAGTTGACGGCGCCACCGATATCTTCAAGGCGCACGAAATACTGAAAGGCCACTGCTCTATCAAGGGCGATGTGCCGGCCGCCCTGTTCACCGTCGCTTCGGCCAGCGAGCTGGACGAGTACGCCAAGAAGCTTTTCAGCACCTTCAAGAATGGTGAAGGCTTCATGTACTCGTCAGGGTGCAATCTGCCGATGAACGCTAGGCATGAAAACGTCAAGGCATTTTTCGACGCTGTCGAAAAATACGGCCGCTATAACTAGGCAGGCTCTGCCCGCCAGAATAAAAGAATATTATTTAGCATAAATATGGCCCCGGTTTTGCAACGGGTATTTCACAGCCGTTGTTACGACCGGGGCCGGTATGCATGCCCGGGATATTGGGCTAAATTGCGAGGGGGAAATATGCGCATTCTTCTTTTTGGCGGTTTTCTAGGTTCGGGGAAAACGTCGGTAATTCTCCAGTTGGCTAGGCAGATTACCGCCTCGGGTCAAGAGACGGTGGCTATCATCGAAAATGAAATCGGCGAAGCCGGTATTGACGACAAACTGCTTTCCGCAGGAGGGTTTACCGTCAAGCCGCTTTTCGGTGGCTGTGTGTGCTGTCAGATAACCAGTGATCTGGTTAGTGCGGTTGACGAGATAGCGAGGACCCTAACGCCCGACTGGCTGATAATCGAAATGACCGGCCTGGCAGTGCCGGGCAATGTTGCCAAGCTTATTCGCCGGTACGACGTCAGCGGCTCAAAGTGCAAGACAATCACCATCGTCGACGCCGGCCGCTGGGCGGAATTGAAGGAAGTGCTCGAGCCGCTCGTCGTTTCCCAGGTGCAAGAGAGCAACCTGGTCATCGTAAACAAAGCCGATATCGCGGGAGCAGATATAGAGAAAACGGTTGCCGACGTAAGGATGATCGCAGGCCAGGCGACGATACTGACTGCCAGCGCGGCAGAACAGTTGCCGCCTGAGCTGCTTGAGGAAGTGATTAACCTTGAGTGACGCGACTGTTTTCAGCCAGTCCCGAAAAATTGCTTTCGTAAAGCCGGCGACCATGGTCGACTTAGAAAAGCTGCTGAAAGAGTTTTTGCTTGGAGTGGGCGAAGCGTTATCCTATAACGGAATAATTCTCGGGCACATAAAAATGATGGCCAAAGTGCCGGCCGGTGGCGAGTTTCTCTTTTTGTCGCTCACCAGACTTGACCAGGTGGATATCAAAGCTTCGTCCGCGTGGGGCCAGGCGGAAGATGCCGGTGTCGACAGCTTAGAGCTGACCATCAATGTTTTGCTATTCGGCTACAGCAAAAACACAGTGGAGACGGTGGTAAACACTGCGTTACAAAAGGCGCTGATCCTGGACTGAAGAAACTAGATAAAAATTTCACAAATTCTTGCCAGAAAAGTAGGAAAATTTAAATGCAAGGCGAATGTTGTATATACATATAGCCATTAATGATGGTGAATGTATATACATATATACTTCACCCCGCTTCTTTCAGGCAAATGAGAAAGGGAGATGATGGTGGTGACCGACAACCTCAGACAGGCTTACGATCTCGCCTATCGAAAAGCCTGCGCCGAATTTGGGCGCTGGCAGCCGGCCGACATGGCCGCCAGCGGCGGTGCCGGCTTTGACGGCGCCAGCGGCGCCATCAGGCTGCGCTATGTGAATGACGATTATCTTATCAGCTGGCCCAGCGGCGAGGTGGCCTCGGCCGACGGCGAGCCTGTGCCGAACACCGTGAGAATCGTTCTTTTGCATTACCTGCTGCGGGCCGGTGGTCTGGCGCTCGGCGGCCGCCTTATCTCCTTCAAGGAAATTACCAGTGGCGGCATGATATACCTCGACGCTTACAACAAAAGAATTGTAAACTATCTTCTCGGCGTGTTCGGCGCCCAGCCGGCTCTTCTGCCGGCGGCCGGCCGGATTATCGGCGGTACGAGGGCGTTATACGGCCAATATGGACTCAGAGTTGACATTTTGCCGCGGCTGCCTGTCACGTTTGCCCTCTGGGCCGGCGACGAAGAACTGCCGGCCAGCGCCTCCGTTCTTTACGATAGTAGCGCTCCGTCATATCTGCCCACCGAGGATCTGATCGAGGCCACCGCCTACTGCGTGCGCCAGCTCGCGCGGGCCGGCAAGAAACTGGCAGCGGGTTAATCATCAGGCTGTTCAAAAACGAGCGAAGCATGTCGTTTGCGGCCTTACAGGAGGTGCCATTATGAAAATCGCCGTGTCCGGCAAAGGCGGCGTCGGCAAAACCACGGTGTCCGCCAACCTGGCCCGCTTGTTCGCCGGCGACGGGTTCAAGGTTTACGCGGTTGACGCCGATCCCGACGCAAGTCTCGGCAGCGCCCTGGGACTAGACGACGCCTTACTGGCGGCCCTAAAGCCTGTCAGTGAGCTTCAGGAAGTTATCGCAGCCCGTAGCGGCGGCGGCGCCATGTACACTCTAAACCCCAAGGTAGATGATATTCTCGACGACTACAGCCTTACCCTGGAAGGTATCAGATTTTTCAGGATGGGCGGCGTGAAGCAGGGGGGATCGGCCTGTTACTGCCGGGAGAATACCTTCCTCCACGCTTTGGTCGGGTCGCTCCTGCTCGACCGGCAGGACGTCGTGGTTCTCGACATGGGAGCCGGGATTGAGCACCTTACCCGTGGAACCGCCAAAGGTGTCGACGTCATGCTGGTGGTTACCGAGCCCACCAAAAACAGCGTAAATACCGCCAAGGTCGTTCAGAAACTAGCCGGCGACCTCGGTATAAGGGCAGTAAAGGTTGTAGGAAACAAAATCCGCGGACCGGAGGATGAGGCTTTCCTGCGGGCGGCTTTTGCCCCGGACGATATTATCGGCCTCTTACCCTTTGACGAGGCGGTGCTGGAAGCGGCGCGCGGCGGTCCGTCGGATATGAGCGGCGACAGCGGCCCGCTGGGACGGGCGATGCGCGCTATATACAGCCAATTTGCCAATAAAAAAAGCAAGTGATTCAACAATACAGGAGGTTAAAACATGTCGGAAATGGAGTTCGAAAAATCCACAGTTGACCCTGCGGCGCGGGCTATGATGGTCAAAGCCAAGAAAATCGGCTTCCTGACCAGCTTCGACCGGGCCAAGGCCCAGGAGCCCCGCTGCAACTTCGGCAATACAGGCATCTGCTGCCGTATCTGCATGCAGGGGCCATGCCGGATAATCCCGAAAAAACCCGGGGCCAACAAAGGCATCTGTGGAGCGATGGACTATACCATCGTTGCCCGCAACACTGTCCGTATGATCGCCGGCGGCGCCTCCGCCCACTCCGACCACGGCCGCCATATCGCCAACACCGTCCTCCACGTGGCCGAAGGCAAAGTACATGACTATAAAATCACCGACCCCGGCAAGCTCATGAAGGTCGCCAAGCGGATCGGCGTGGCTACTGAAGGCCGCCCGGTAAACGACGTGGCCAAGGATGTGGCAAGCGAGGCCCTTAAAGACTTCGGCCGCCAGGACGGGGCGCCCTGCACCTGGGTCGAGACCACCGTCACCGAAGGCCGCAAGAAAAAATTCAAAGATACCACCATCATGCCCTCGAGTATCAACGGCGCCATCGCCGAGCTTCTCCACCAGACCCACGTCGGCAACGACAGCGACCCGGTCAACACCATCTTCGGCGGCCTTAAGGCGGCCCTCGGCGACTACGACGGCATGCACCTGGCCACCGACCTTTCCGACGTCCTCTTCGGCACCCCGCAGCCTACCGTCACCGAAGCCAACCTCGGCGTGCTCGACCCCGACATGGTCAACATCTGCGTCCACGGCCACAATCCGCTTCTCAGCCAGGTCATCGTCGATGTCGCCCGCGAAATGCAAGACGAGGCCAAGGCTGTCGGCGCCAAAGGCATCAAGCTCTCCGGCATCTGCTGCACAGGCAACGAGGTCCTCGGCCGGGCCGGCGTGGCTATCGCCACCAACTTTGCCACCCAGGAGCTTGCCATCATGACCGGTCTCGTCGACGCCATCGTTGTCGATGTCCAGTGTATCATGCCCAGCCTCAGGACCCTGTCCCAGTGCTTCCACACTAAAGTCGTCACCACCATGTCGTTGACCAAGATCCCCGGCTCCTATCATTTCGAGTTTGATGAGGATCACGCTTTCGACAGCGCCCGGGCGATCATCCGTCTGGCCATAGACACCTACAAACAACGCGACCCCGAGAAAATCAGCCTTTCTGACCGCAAGAACAAAGTCGTTGCCGGTTTCAGCACGGAAGCCATCCTCGAAATCTTTGCCAGCGTCAACCCGGATAATCCCATCAGCGTCCTCACCGACGCTATCAAAGCTGGTGAAATCAAGGGCGTTGCCCTCTTTGCCGGCTGCAACAACCTTAAGGGCATTCACAACGAAAACCACATCGGCGTTGCCAAACAACTGGCCGCCAACGACGTCTTCCTCATCGCCACCGGTTGCGCCGGCCAGGCTTACGCCATGGAAGGCCTCCTGACCCCCGAGGCGGTGGACGCCTACGCCGGTCCCGGCCTGAAAGCCTTCATGAAGAAGATCAGCGCCAAAGCTAACCTCAAATGCGACCTGCCGCTCATCTTCCATATGGGCTCGTGCGTTGACAACTCCCGGGCCACCGATCTTTTGACCATGATGGCCAACGAGATGGGCGTCGACACCCCGGAAGTCCCCTTCGTCGCCTCGGCTCCCGAGCCGATGTCAGAAAAGGCCGTCGCCATCGGCGCCTGGAACGTCGTCATGGGTCTTCCTGTCCATATCGGCGTCATCGCCCCCACCACCGGCAGCGACCTTGTACACGGCGTCGTCACCCAGATCGCCAAAGACGTTTTCGGTGGCTACTTCATCATGGAAACCGACTACCAGAAGGGCACCGACAAGCTGCTGGCCGCCCTGGACGAGCGGGCCTGGAAGCTGCGCATCCGCCGACTCGCCAGGGAAAAATACGCTGCGAGCGACGCCCAGTAGGAAAGGGAGGGGAACAACATGTCCACAGCACTATTTAAGGCCACCTACGAAGGGGCCGTCATCGCCACCAGCTACGCCCAGATCCTGCTGGAAAAAGCCATCAAGGACTACGGCGCCGACACGCCTGTCAAATATCCCGATACCGCTTACCGCCTGCCGGTCATTACCGCGCTTTCCGGCGAAGAGGTAAACGTTCTCGGCGACCTGCCGCCCATCCTCGGCCGCATCCGCTCCAGCCATATCCGCGAGGAACTCACCTTCGAGAACGCCAAGCTGAACGGCGAAGCCACCCACTACGCCGCCGAAATTATCGAAGCCCTCCGTTACCTCAACGGCGCCAAGCCGGAGGAAGCCCCCTGGACCGGCTTCCTCAGCGACCCCATCCTCCGCAAGTTCGGCGTGCCGCTTGTCGACAACACCATCCCCGGCGTCGCCGTCATCATCGGTAAGGCCCGCACCTCCAAGGAAGCCGCCAAGCTCATCAAGAACCTCCAGTCCAAGGGACTCATGATTTTCCTGGTAAACGAAATCATCGAGCAGCTCCTCGAAGAGAACGTCAAGCTGGGGGTCGATTACATCGCCTTCCCCCTCGGCAACTTCACCCAGGCCATTCACGCGGTCAACTTCGCCTACCGCGCCGGCCTGGCCTTTGGCGGCATCAAGCCGGGAGCCCGGAGTGAAGCCCTGGATTACCAGGCCCGCCGGGTATTCGCCTTCGTGCTGGCCCTTGGCGAACTCGACGAAGTAAAGATCGCCGCCGAAATGGGCGCCATCGGCATGGGCTTCCCGGTTGTTACCGATCAGCCTCTGGCCGAGGAAATCCCCGACTGGTTCGTGTCCGAACCCGACTACGACAAAATGGTCAAACTCGCCCTTGAACTACGCGGCATCAAGCTGAAGATTGTCGACATCCCGGTGCCGATCACCGTCGGACCGGCCTTCGAAGGCGAAACCATCCGCCGCGCCGACGCCCACCTGGAGTTTGGCGGCGGCAAGACCACCGCCTTCGAGCTTGTGCGGATGGTCGGTCCCGACGAAATCGAGGACGGCAAGATAACTGTCATCGGCCCGGAAATAACCGACATCAACGAGGGCGACCGTCTGCCGCTCGGCATCATTGTCGACATCTACGGACGCAAGATGCAGGAAGACTTCGAGGGCGTCCTCGAGCGCCGCATCCATTACTTCGTCAACTACGGCGAGGGACTGTGGCACGTCGCCCAGCGCGACCTGGCTTGGATCAGGATAGCCAAAACGGCCGCCGCCGCCGGCTTCAAAATCCGCGACATCGGTGAAATCCTGATCGCCAAGTTCAAATCCGACTACCCGGCCATCGTCGACCGCGTCCAGGTCACCCTGATAACCGACCAGGCCAAGGTGGACGAAAAAATCAAAATAGCCCGCGAGAAATACGTAGCCCGCGACGCCCGCCTCAAAGGCCTGACCGACGACGCTGTCGACACCTTCTACTCCTGTATCCTCTGCCAGTCCTTCGCCCCCAACCATGTCTGCATCGTCACCCCCGAGCGGGTCGGTCTGTGCGGCGCCGTCAGCTGGCTGGACGCCAAAGCCTCCAACGAGATCACTCCCACCGGCCCCAATCAGCCGATCGCCAAGGGCGAATGTCTTGACGCCGAAAAAGGCATGTGGCAGAACGTCAACGAGTACCTGTATAACGCCTCCAACCGGACACTGGAGGAAGTCAACCTCTACACCCTGATGGACCGTCCGATGACCTCCTGCGGCTGTTTTGAGGCCATCCTGGCCATCACCCCCGAGGCCAACGGCATCATGGTCACCACCCGTGAATTCGCCGGCAACACCCCCTGCGGTATGTCGTTTTCGACCTTGGCCGGCTCGGTGGGTGGCGGTCTGCAGTCGCCGGGCTTCATGGGCATAGGCCGTCGCTACATCGTAAGCAATAAGTTCATTCCCGCCGACGGCGGCGTTGCCCGCATCGTCTGGATGCCCAAGGAACTCAAGGAGTTCCTGCGGGCCGACTTAACCGAGCAGGCCGTCAAGCAGGGACTGGGCGAGGACTTTATCGACAAGATTGCCGACGAGACTGTCGGCTGCACCATCGATGAAATTTTGCCCTTCCTGGAGGATAAAGGGCATCCGGCCCTTACGATGGACCCGATAATGTAATGCTTGCGGCGCCAGGGGCGGGTACGCCTACCCCTGGCAGCGCTGCGCAATAAAGGAAATCCGGAAAGGGGAAAAACCATGGCTTTAACCGGTTTAGACATCTTCAAGCAACTACCCAAAAAGAACTGCAAAGAGTGCGGCGCACCCACCTGCCTGGCCTTCGCTATGTCGATCGCCGCCGGCAAGGCTGCCTTAGAGCAGTGCCCCTACGTGTCGGAGGAAGCCAAGGAGGCCCTGGGCTCGGCCGCTGCCCCGCCCATACGCTTGGTTACCGTCGGCGCCGGCGCGAAGGCATTGGCCCTCGGCGACGAAACCGTCATTTTCCGTCACGACAAAACCTTTTGCCATCCGACCGGCCTTGCGATAACCGTCGAGGACACCCTGGCGGGCGAAGCCATGGCGGCCAAGGTGGCCAAAATCAACGATCTCCAGGTGGAACGGGTCGGCCAGCAACTGGCCGTCGATCTGATCGCCGTCGTCAACGCGTCCGGCAGCCCGGCCACCTTCAAGGACGCGGTCGCCAAAGTCGCCTCGCTGACTGAACTGCCGCTCGTCCTTGTAAGCGAAAACCTCGAGGCCGTCGCCGCCGCCCTGCCGCCGGTCGCGGCTAAGAAACCGCTGGTATACGCCGCCACCGCCGACAACTACGAGAAGATGGTCGAACTGGCCAAAGCCAATGCCTGCCCGCTGGCGGTCAGGGGAAAAAACCTGGCCGACACCGCCGACCTTGTGGAGAAAATCGCCCCGCTGTACAAAGAACTGGTCATCGATACCGGCAGCCGCGAGACCGCCCAGGTGCTGGCCGACCAGACCCAGATCCGCCGACTGGCCATCAAGAAGAAATTCCGTCCCTTCGGCTACCCGACCATCACGTTTACCAGCGCGGCCGACCCGCGCGCGGAAGTCATCCAGGCCAGCGTCTATGTCGCGAAATTCGCCGGCGTCATCGTCCTCAAGGCCGACGAAAAGTCCCAGATACTGCCGCTGCTCGCCTGGCGTCAGAACGTATATACCGACCCCCAGAAACCTATTGCCGTCGAGGCCAGGGTATATGAAATCGGCGCCGTAACGCCGCAGTCGCCGGTATACATCTGCACCAACTTCGCCCTCACCTACTTCGCGGTCGAAGGCGAGGTGGCCGCCAGCAAGATCCCGGCCTACATCCTGCCGGTGGACACCGACGGCACTTCTGTCCTCACCTCTTGGGCCTCCGGCAAGTTCAGCGCCGACTCGATCACCGCCTTCCTGGAAAGCTCGGGCATAAAAGACAAAGTAAACCACAGCACCTGCGTCATCCCGGGATATACGGCGGTTTTGAGCGGCAAACTCAAGGAAAAGTCAAGCTGGAACGTGCTTGTCGGCCCGCAGGAAGCGGCCGGCATTCCGGCCTTCGCCAAGGCCAATTTCGCTTAAACCCGACCGGAGGCGTGCCTGGTGGAAAAATGCAGTGTGCTGTTTCAGCCTGATAACAAAAAAGTATCCGTCGCCGTCGGCACCGATCTATTGACCGTCGCCCGCCTCGCGGGCGCGAGTCTCAAATGCGGCTGCGGCGGCGAGGGAAGCTGTGGCAAATGCCTGGTCATGGTTCTCAGCGGCCGGACGGAAACAGATGGTCCGCCGGCCAGGGACGGTCTGTCGGTCGCCTGTAGGACTTTTGCGGCCGGCGACCTGGTGGTCGAAATACCGGCTGCCTCGAGACTCGACGGGCAGCAGGTGCTCATCGACCTTCCCGCCAACGGCTATGCGGCTTACCAGGCCTTTTCCTTCGATCCTGTCTGCAAAAAGATCAGCCTTGCCCTGACACCGCCCAGCCTGCTTGACGCGACCGGCGATGCCGACCGGCTGGCCCTGGAATTCAAGCGGGCCACCGGCCTCGACATAAGCTTCGGCTTGGCCGAACTGCGGGCGCTTCCGGCCGCCCTGCGGGCCGGCAACTGGAATATCGACGTAACCTATGCCTTTTTTGGAGGCACGGCGACAGCCATTGCCGTCGAGCCGCATGATGCCGCCAAAGGCCTCTGGGGTTTGGCGGTAGATGTCGGTACGACGACCGTCGCCGCCTATCTGGTCGACCTCGCCACCGGCCGCATCGCCGGCAAGGCAGGCAGCCACAACCGGCAAGCCGCTTACGGCGACGACGTTATCACCCGCATCATCTACACCGACGAGACGGTGGGGGGACTGACCGACCTGCAGCGGGCCATCGTCGCTACGATCAACGACCTTGCGGCCGCCCTGGCCGAAAGGCGCCAGGTGGCTCTCAGCGATATCAGGGCGGTAGTGATTGCCGGCAATACGACCATGACGCATCTCCTCCTCGGTCTGCCGCCGGCGAACATCCGCCTGGAGCCCTACGTGCCGGCCGCCGGTCGCTTTCCCCGGGTTACGGCCGGCGAGCTCGGGCTGGACATTCACCCGCAGGCTGTCATCTGCTGCCTGCCGGCGGTGGCCAGTTATGTGGGCGGCGACATCGTCGCCGGCGTTACCGTAAACGGCATGGCTGCCGAGGAGCCGCTGACCCTCTTTCTCGACATCGGCACAAATGGCGAGATGGTGCTTGGTAACCGCGACTGGTTGGTAAGCTGCGCCTGCTCGGCCGGCCCGGCTTTCGAAGGCGCCGGCATCACCCACGGCATGCGGGCCGTGCCGGGAGCCATTGCCAGCCTCGTAATTGACAAAGAGACCTACGAAGTCAGCTATAAAACTATCGACGGGAAACCGCCGCAGGGATTGTGCGGCTCCGGGCTCATCGACGCTCTGGCCAAGCTCCGGCGGGCCGGGGTAATCGACCGGGCCGGTCAGCTTCAGCAGGACCTTCCTACCCCCAGGCTTCGCCACGGCCAGGCCGGGCGTGAATTCGTCCTGGCCTGGGCGGAGGAAGCGGCCGGCGTCGACATCGTTCTTGCCGAGGCCGACATCAAGAACCTGCTGCGCGCCAAAGCGGCTGTATACGCCGGCGTCCGCAGCCTGCTGAAGATGGTCGACCTTGACCTCGAAGCCATCGCAAGGGTCTATATCGCCGGCGGCTTCGGCAGCTATCTAAGCATAGCCGACGCCGTCAATATCGGTCTTTTGCCCGACCTGCCGGCAGCCGAATACGCCTTCCTCGGCAATACGTCCGTCCAGGGAGCCTACGCCGCCCTCACTTCGGCCGCGGCTCTGGCGGCAGCAGAGGAACAGGCCGGCCGACTGACCTACATCGAACTGTCGGCAGGCAATCTGTTCATGGAAGAATTCATCTCGGCCCTCTTCCTGCCCCATACCGACCTAGGCCTCTTCCCATCGGTCGCCGATGATCCCATGAAAATTCAGGAGGAATCCACATGGCAAAGCAGATAGCGGTGGCCGGCAAAGGCGGTACAGGCAAAACGACGTTCACTTCGCTGCTTATCCGCTACCTCATCGAAAACGGTAAAGGACCCATCCTGGCCGTCGACGCCGATCCCAACGCCAATCTCAACGAAGCCCTCGGGGTCGAGCGCGGCCAGACCATCGCCGACATCATCGCTCAGACCAAGGGAGCCAATGGCCTTCCTGCCGGCATGACCCAGGAGGTATTCATCGAATACAAGCTCCAGGCGTCCATGGTCGAGACCAAGGATGTCGACCTGCTGGTGATGGGCGGGCCGGACGGACCCGGCTGCTACTGTTTTCCCAACAACATTTTGCGCAAGCACCTGAGCGGCCTCGCCGACAGCTACGCCTACGTTGTCATGGACAACGAAGCAGGCATGGAGCATATCAGCCGGCGGGTCACCAGCGACATCGACGTCCTGTTCGTTGTCAGCGACGCCTCGGCCCGGGCTATCCGCTCGGCCGGCCGGGTACGGGAGCTTGTGGAAAGCCTGAAGACGCCGGTAAAAGAAGTTTACCTCATAATCACCAAAACTCAGGCCGGCGACCTGGCGGCCCTCGAAAAAGAGATAGCTGCCACCGGGTTGACATTGATCGGCACAATTCCTTATGACGGCGAAGTGGCCCGTTTTGATCTCGAAGGGCAGCCACTGTTCGCTCTGCCGGCCGAAGCGGCGGCAGTCGGAGCCGTCAACGGAATTTTGCAGAAAATCCGCATCTAAAAGCTGAGAAAAGTCAGAAAGGAGATAGAATATGGCGGTGCAAATTCTTAAGGAAAGAAATACCGGCAAAATCAACACCGTGACCATCGGCGCAACCAAAGAGCAGGGGGGAACGCGGACGAGCGTCGTTACCGTCGGCGGCGACGCGGCTTTGCCGTTCCTGCATTTTGAAGGCGAGATGCCCCATAAACCCGTTATCGCCATGGAGGTCCAAAGCCGCGTGCCTGCGCAGTGGAACGATGTACTGAAGCAGCCGTTCGCTGACGTGCTGGGCGATCCGGCGGCCTGGGCCAAGAAATGCGTCGACCTGTACGGCGCCGAGCTTATTTACCTCAAGCTGAGCGGAGCCGACCCCGATTTGGATAACCAGTCGCCTGAAGAGTGCGTCAGCATCGTCAAGAACGTGCTGGCGGCTGTCGGCGTGCCGCTCATCGTTGTCGGCTGCGGCAATGAAGATAAGGATAACGTTGTCATGCCGGCTGTGGCCGAAGCGGCCGCCGGCGAGAATCTCCTCATCGGCGTGGCCGAGCAGGAAAATTATAAATCGGTGGTAGCGGCGGCCATGGTTCACAAGCACAACGTTATCGCCCTTACCCCTTGCGATATCAATATCTGTAAACAACTAAACATTCTCATCACCGAAATGGGCCTCGGCCTCGACCATGTGGTGGTCGACCCTGGCGCCGGCGGTCTGGGCTACGGCATTGAGTATACCTACTCCATTCTGGAGCGGGGCCGTCTTGGCGCCCTGCAAGGCGATAAGATGTTGTCGACACCGGTCATCGCCACCGTCGGCTACGAGGCATGGCGGGCCAAGGAAGCGAACGCCCCCGCCGGCGATTTCCCGGCCTGGGGCGAACAGAGCGAGCGCGGCATCCTCTGGGAAGCCATGACCGCAACCGCCCTGCTGCAGGGCGGCGTGCACATCCTGGTAATGCGTCACCCGGATGCTGTCAGCCTTGTGCGCAAAAATATCGGCGAACTGATGGTTCCGCAGGCTGTCTAAACGGATAAGCAAGAAATAGGAGGTCGTTAATATATGATTCTTATCGGCGAACGCATCAACGGGATGTTCAAAGACATCGGCAAAGCCGTTCAGGAGTGGGATCCCAAGCCGCTGCAAGAGTGGGCGAAGAAGCAGGAGGCGGCCGGCGCCCATTACCTGGACATCAATACCGGCCCCAACGCCGAAGATCAGGTGAAAACGCTCAAATGGATGGCCGAGGCGGTTCAGGAAGTGACCAACTTGCCGCTTTGCCTCGACTGCACGAACTTTGACGCCATTGAGGCGGCGCTGGATGTGCTAAAGCGGCCGGGCATGATCAATTCCTGCAAGTGCGAGCAGGAGGAGATCGATCGCCTGTTCCCCTTGGCCGTTAATTACAACGCCGCTGTTATCGGTTTGTGCATGACCAATAAAGGTGTGCCGAAAAGCGCCGAGGACCGGGCCGCATTCGCGATGGAACTTGTGGCCAATGCCGACGCCTACGGCCTGCCTTTCGAAGATCTGTACCTTGATCCGATCGCTCTTCCTGTCAATGTAGCTCAGGAGCACGCCGTCGAGGTGCTGGAGACCATCCGCCAGATCAAGCTGCTATCGAATCCGGCGCCGCGGACAACCATTGGCCTCTCGAACGTATCCCAGAAAACGCCCCACCGGCCGCTCATCAATCGCACCTTTGCCACCATGGCCATGGCCGCCGGCCTTGACTCGGCGATCCTCGACGTCATGGACGATATGATGGTAGACGCCATCGCCACCGGCCGGCTGGTTCTCAACAAGGATATTTACTGCGATTCCTACCAGAAAGTCTTCCGCCAGCATTCATAAGCAATTGGCCTGGACGCTATGAGCTTTTGCGAATTGATTTTTTGCGGATACGGAGGACTATATAGTGTGTAATATCAATGCATATTATTGTGAAGATGGCCGGGAAGAGCTATTGATGGAGAGCGTCGAGAAGGTGACGCCCAATGATACAAAAGTATGCTTGGAGAATATTTACGGGCAACGAGTCACGATAAATGGCCGGATAAAAGAAGTCTCTCTTTTTAATCAACGGATTACCATAGAGCGTCTCCGCATGACGAAACCAGGGAAAAACCAAGAAACCGTTGATGAAAATTGCTTTGGACAGTCGGATAAACCTGATATTGCCAGCTGATTGACATTCGTGGCGCTTATGACGGTAACGGCATAAGCGCCACTATTATGGTATTTCTGTTCTATGCTGCTCAGTTGAGATAATTATGCAGGAAAAACCCAGTAGCTGTGGTAGTATAGTTGTATATATTGACCGCGGCAAATTATATTTTTCATAGGCTCGCGGGAGGGCTAGGAAAATGTACGAAATTACTATAGAAGGCATGCAAAAAACTATCAAATGTTCTTGCGATCAAGCATTGCTCAGAGCGTTGACGGATGCGGGAATTTTTTTGGAAGCTAACTGCGGCGGTAAGGGTACTTGCGGCAAGTGCAAGGTACAGATACTCCGCGGTCGGGTTGTTGGTTCAAAGGGAATTCCCCTAAGCTCAAAAACGGGCAATATATATACAGCCTGCCAAGTTTATCCCCAGGAAGATATAACAATTGCTTTAAAACCCACTGAGGCGAGCACAAAGGGAAGCATGACCGCCAAGCTTGACGATGCTGGGCGGCCGCTGCTCTGCAAGACGGTGATAGTGCCCGAATATCCCTCGTTGGAGAACAGTCATTCCCTGCAGGAAATGATTGGCCGCGCTTTTAATTCTTCGGAATTAATCGCCGCTGCCGATATAATGAGACAATTGGCCGAAGTGGCATCTGCAAAGGACAGCCGGATAACTGTTGTTACTATGGGAGACGAAGTTATTGCGGTGGAGTCGGGAGAGACTATAGAGGCTCTATTCGGTGTAGCGATCGATATTGGTACAACAACGGTTGCCGGTATGCTGGTCGACATCAATGCGCAGAGGATTATCGCAACTCATTCCGAAACTAATCCACAGGCCGCTTTTGGCGCCGATGTAATATCGCGAATTGAGTCCTGCAACACCCCAGGCGGGCTTGAAGCCTTAGCAGCGGCTATCAGAAGGTGTTTGAACGGGATCATTGCCTCGCTGTGTAAATCGGCAAGCATCCCGCAAGATAAAGTATACGCCATCGTAATAGCTGGCAACACCACCATGGGACACTTGCTTTTGGGCATATCGCCGCGCAGTCTGGCCATAAAGCCATACGAAGCCGTTTTCCGACAGATCGAGCCATTTTCTCCAAGTGCGATCGGTCTAAATATCAATTGTCTTGGCAAAGTGATCATGCTGCCGAATATTGCCAGCTTTATCGGCTCTGATACGACGGCGGCGATTGTGGCCACCGACCAGGATATTTCACCCGACCAGGTGCTGCTAGTGGACCTCGGGACAAATGGCGAGATCGTGCTTGGTAATCGTGACAAGCTATGGGCATGCGCTACGGCCGCCGGCCCGGCGTTTGAAGGAGCTCATATCCGTGACGGGATGCGGGCGACGACCGGCGCAATCGTAGATGTATCAATCGATAATGAGGGTATCCGGATCAATACTATCGGCGACGGTAAGCCGGCGGGGCTTTGCGGCTCAGGATTGGTAAAGGCGATTGCCGAATTAATTAAGACCGGGGTTATCATGCCTAGCGGCCGATTCAATGCCGCCGCTAAAAAGGACTTGTCTCCGGAGGTTGCCGAACGGCTGAGAATTAACGCAGGCCATAGCGAGTTTGTATTAGTCGAGGCGGCGGACAGCGCCACCGGCTCGGCCATTGCCGTCACCCAGGCTGATATCCGGCAGGTACAGCTGGCTAAGGCAGCGATATGTACCGGTATAGAAATTTTGTTGGATAAGGCCCGCCCGGCAGCTGCGTTGCCGGTGCTTCTCGCCGGGGCTTTCGGTAATTATATTGATATCGACAGCGCCTTGATAATTGGTCTTATACCCGGTGATTTTCGGAAACAGATTAAACCGGTAGGCAACGCGGCAGGGGCCGGGGCAGTCCGCGCCCTGATTTCCAGAGAAGCGCTGGCACGGTGTAAACGGATCGCCGGCGAAGTTGCATTTGTCGAGTTGGCGGCGCAACCTAATTTCCAAAAGCTGTTTTTGGCAAATCTGGATTTTCGAGGTGAAGCATGAGAAGCAGAGATAGTCTAATCCCTGTGTATTATCGTTTGGCTGAAGATATAAAACGTCAGATTGAGTCAGGCGAGCTGAAAGATGGCGACATGATTCCCACAGAGGGTCAACTGGGTGAGCAGTACGGTATCAGTCGGATGACCGTGCGCCACGGACTGGCTTTATTGGCGGAAGCTGGGCTGCTGGAGACAATCAAGGGGAAGGGAACATTTGTCCGCCTGCCCCGCTTGAATCAACTCCTGATTAATCTGCAGGATCACGCGGTCGCAGACGCGGGAAATCCCCGCTATAGATTGCTGGGAGTAAAAATTGTCCGCGATAAGCATTACACCCGGGAATTGAAGCTGGCTCCTGAAAGCAAGGTATTGCAGTTAAAGCGAATATTGTATAAAAACGACAAACCGGTTGCCATCGAGGAGAAGTATCTCCCATATTTACGGGCGACGCCGCTGCTGGAAACTCAACTCGAATACGCAAATTTTCCCGAGGTTGTTGCCAAACACCAGGAAACGGTGCCGGTCCGCAACGACATGTTGATTTCAGTTGATGTTCTTACGACCGAACAAGCCGGCTTGCTGGAAGCGGAACCCAATACTCCCGCGCTTGTGATTAGACAGGTTATATATTCCAAGGACAACACGCCTCTGGGAATATCCTATATGGTGTGCCATAAGGACCGTTATCAATTGAAGGCCACCTCTTACACGCAGCTATAAAAGCAAGTGGGCGGAGCCTGATTAGTTATGGGGGAAAGCACATGCGAACAGTAATCCTGGCTTGTCAGACCATTAAAGACGAACTTCGTCTGGCACTGAAGGAAACTGGTGTGGACTATCCGGTGATTTATATTGAGGCAGGACTGCATAACAGACCGGAAGCGCTGCACCGGCGAATCCAAGAGCAACTCGAAATGCTCGATAATGTCGAGACGGTTCTCATGGCTTTCGGCTTTTGCGGAAATAGCCTGTTGGGCATTAAATCCTCCGTCTTCACTATCGTTGTCCCTAGGGTTGAAGATTGTATTCCGCTGCTACTGGGGTCATGCGAGACCCGCAAGGTTATTTGCCAGGAGATGGGAACTTACTTTACGACAAAAGGCTGGTTGGATTACGAGCAGAACATCCTGTGGGAGTATGACCGTTGCGTTTCCCGCTACGGTGAGAGTCGCGCCTTGCGAGTTATGAAGACAATGCTCGGCAATTATTTGCGCTTGATGGTAATCGATACCGGCGCATATCCGGTAGAAAGCGTGACTCCCAGAACGGAGGAGTTTGCCGCCAAGCTTGGATTAAGGCATGTGATAGCTCCCGGTTCGCTTAGGCTGCTGCATAAGCTGCTGCTCGGCCAATGGGATCAGGAATTCGTGGTCCTGAACCCAGGGGATGAATTGCATTTGGGAGACCTAGGCTCACGTGATGACAGCCAAATCAGTCAAGTCAACAGTTTGCGAGTTTAGCCCTGTAAATAATTATTTGAAAATTCTCTAAGCAAAAAAGGAGTTTGTAATCTTGCGTTGAAAGATGTATATACATATATATGTATAATAGAGGCGGTTTATTGCACAACCGTGATTAGAGGAGGCGGGAGAGATGGCGGCACAAATTTTGAGTGGTAGCGCGAACGCTTTAAGACTGGCGGAAATGGTCAAGGAAAACGTCAAGGCCTTCAAGGCAGTCCATGGGATTGCTCCGGGACTTACCGTAGTTATCGTTGGCGAAGATCCGGCGTCAAAAGTTTATGTCGGCCGGAAGCATAAAGCGTGCCTCGAAACCGGCATCAACTCGGAGGTAATCAGACTGCCGGAGACGACTGCCGAGGAGGAACTCCTGGCAACTATCGACCGGTTGAACGCCGACGCGGGCGTTCACGGCATTCTGGTACAGCTGCCGGTGCCTCGCCATATCAATGCCGAAAAAGTGCTGGAGCGTATCCGGCCGGATAAAGACGTAGACGGGTTTCACCCGATGAATGTTGGCAACCTTTGCGTTGGCAAGGAGCATCTTGTTCCCTGCACTCCTTACGGTATCATCAAAATGCTTGAGATGGAGGGTATCCCCATTGATGGCAAGCGAGCGGTGATTATCGGCCGCAGCAACATTGTCGGTAAACCGATGGCTCTGCTGCTCCTGGCCAGAAACGCGACGGTGACTGTATGCCATTCGCGGACTAAGGATCTGGCCGAGGTCTGCCGGCAAGGCGACATTTTGGTAGCGGCGATCGGCAAGCCCGACTTTGTCACCAGGGATATGGTGAAGCCGGGAGCGGCGGTAATCGATGTGGGCATCAACCGGGTGGGCGACAAACTGGTCGGCGATGTCAATTTTGACGATGTGGCCGAAATAGCGGGGCATATCACTCCCGTGCCGGGCGGGGTCGGGCCGCTGACGATCGCCATGCTGCTGCACAACACTCTTAAAGCCGCCGAACTTCAGCGTAAGTTAAGGGGACGGGCGGCGCAGATGCCAACATGATGGGTAAATAGATTTAATAAACGGAGGATGCAAATGAAAAGCGACGTGGAAATCGCCCAAGAAGCGAAAATGAAGCCAGTAACCCAGGTGGCGGCCGAACTTGGCCTGGCTGACGACGACCTTGAACTTTACGGCAAGTATAAGGCGAAGGTTTCGCTGTCGGCATGGGAAAAGATTAAGGACCGCCCTAACGGCAAACTCATTCTTGTCAGCGCGATCAACCCGACGCCGGCCGGCGAAGGCAAGACCACCAACACCGTCGGTATCGGCGACGCCCTGCGCCGCCTGGGTAAAAAGGTTATCATCGCCCTTCGCGAGCCATCCCTCGGCCCCTGCTTCGGCGTGAAGGGCGGCGCGGCCGGCGGCGGCTACGCCCAAGTTGTGCCGATGGAAGACATCAATCTTCACTTTACCGGCGATATTCACGCGGTGACCACCGCCAATAACCTGCTGGCGGCGATCATCGACAATCATATCCATCACGGCAACGAACTCGGCATCGATCCCCGCCGGATTACCTGGCGGCGGGTCATGGACCTCAACGAGCGGGCGCTGCGCCAGATCGTACTCGGCCTCGGCGGCAAGGCCAACGGCATTCCGCGCGAAGGCGGCTTCGATATTTCGGTTGCCTCGGAAATGATGGCCATTCTGTGCTTGGCGTCCGACCTGGAGGACATGAAGGAGCGCATCAACCGTATCATCGTAGCGTATACCCATGACAATAAGCCGGTCACCGTCGCCGACCTCAAAGTGGCCGGCGCGCTCACCCTGCTGTTCAAGGACGCCATAAAGCCCAACCTGGTGCAAACGCTGGAAAATACCCCGGCTTTCATTCACGGCGGCCCGTTTGCCAACATCGCCCATGGCTGCAATAGCGTGATGGCATCAAAATTCGCCCTCAAACTGGCCGATGTCTTGGTAACCGAAGCCGGCTTCGGCGCCGACCTGGGTGCGGAAAAGTTCTGCGATATAAAATGCCGCTTCGCCGGTTTGCAGCCTGATGCCGTTGTCATCGTCACCACCGTTCGGGCGCTGAAGTCCCATGGCGGCGTGGCCAAAGCCGACCTCGGCCGGGAAAATATGCCGGCTCTGGAAAAAGGGTTGGACAACTTGACCAAGCATATCGAAAACATCGGCAAATTCGGCCTGCCGGCAGTAGTGGCCATCAATGCTTTCCCGACCGATACCGCTGAGGAGCTCAGATTCGTAGAGGACAAGTGCCAGGCGCTCGGCGCGGAAGTCGCCTTGTCTGAGGTTTGGGCCAAAGGCGGCGCCGGCGGCGAGGCTGTGGCCAAAAAGCTGCTGGCCGCAATGGATAAGCCGAAGCAGTTCAGGTTCCTCTATGACGAGAAGCTGCCGATCAAAGACAAGATCGCCGCCATTGCCAAAGAGATCTACGGGGCTGACGATGTCGCTTATGCGCCGGCCGCTGAGAAAACCATTCAGGAGCTGACCGCCCTCGGTTTCGACAAAACGCCGATCTGTATGGCGAAGACACAGTATTCTTTAAGCGATGACGCCGCAAAATTGGGGCGGCCTACCGGGTTCAAAGTAACTGTGCGGGAAGTGCGGGTATCAGCGGGGGCGGGCTTCCTGGTAGCCATCCTGGGCGAAATAATGACAATGCCGGGACTGCCCAAAAAACCGGCCGCCGAAGTCATGGACATCGACAACACCGGCAAAATCGTCGGTCTGTTCTAAAAGGAAATCTATATGGTACTTGAAGCGCAAAAGAGTACAAACCGGTGGCTGGTGGCCATTATGGGGACGCTGCTGCAGTTGGCCCTGGGGACGGTTTACGCCTGGAGCTTTTTCCAACAGCCGGTAATGGCCGCGGGAAACTGGACTAATTCGCAGGCCGCATGGGCCTTCAGCCTGGCGATTTTCTTCCTGGGGCTGGCGGCTGCCTGGGGGGGCGTGAATCTGCCAAGATTCGGGCCGCGCAAGCTGGCAATGTCCGGCGGCCTTCTGTACGGATTGGGCTATCTGCTGGCCGCCTATGCGCTTAGCGTGAAAAGCCTTCCGCTGCTGTACTTCGGTTACGGCGTCGTCGGCGGGATTGGCCTGGGCCTTGGCTATGTGACGCCGGTGGCAACTGCCGCCAAGTGGTTTCCCGACAAGAAAGGCTTCATCACCGGGATGGTGGTAATGGGCTTCGGCCTGGGGGCTCTCGTTATGGCCAAAGTTTTGGCGCCGGCTTTCCTGGCCTTCAGTGGCGGAAATCTTGTCCTGGTGTTTTCGTATATCGGCGTGATAATGCTTATTGTTACCTTGCCGGCAGGCTACTTTCTGGTTAACCCACCCACGGGCTACGCGCCGCGAGGTTACTCAATCGCGGCGGCGTCGGCCGGCGAGCAGGGCTTTCAGGCCGCTATTACCGCCAAAGAGTGTATATTCTCCGGCAAATTTGCCCTGATGTGGATTGTATTTTTCCTCAATATAATTGCCGGAATCATGTTCATCAGCTTCCAGTCGCCCCTGCTGCAGGACCTTTTGAAAGAAGCCGTCGAACCGGCGTTACTGAATGATCCCAAGGTATTAGCCGAGCTTGCCGCTTCCGGGGCGACGCTGATTGCCGTGAGTTCGGTTTTTAACGGGCTGGGCCGGTTTTTCTGGGGCGGACTGTCTGATAAAATCGGGCGTGTCCAGACCTTTCGCCTCATCCTTGGCAGCCAGGTCGCCGTTTTCCTGGCGTTGTTATTCATCAAGACCCCGCTGCTTTTCAGCGTATTGGTATGCTATGTGCTGTTATGTTACGGCGGCGGTTTCGGCTCAATGCCTTCCTTTGTGCTTGACGTTTTCGGCCCTAAACAAATGCCGGTCGTATACGGCAGCATTCTCACCGCGTGGGGTTTGGCCGGGATCGTCGGTCCCCAGATCGTGGCGTTCCTGAAAGATAATTATATCGGTCAGGCAGCCCAGTATACGTTCATAACCGCTGCAATTCTGCTGCTGGTCGGTCTGTTTATTACCTTTATCCTGAGTAACAAAAGATTTGTGCCCAAGCTGCCGCTAAAGGAAATTGCCGTAGGAGAATAGGAACCGGTGCATTGAGTGGCGGCATGGCGTGATTGGAGGCTTTATGGCGACAGGTGCGAACATAGCTCCAGCCCTTACGTTTTTAGAGGAAATTGAAGCCAGGTCGGGGCAACCGGTCAGTCTGTGTTACCAGTGCAAGAAGTGCGCCGGCGGCTGCCCGATGAGCTTTGCCATGCAACCATACAACTGCGACCTGCTGAAGCTGATCAAGTATGGGGAAAAAGAAGCGGTTCTGAAGAGCAACACCATTTGGCTCTGTATCGGCTGCAGGACCTGCGGGGCCAGGTGTCCCAACGGCATCGACATTTCCAAAGTCAACGACGTTCTGCGGGAGCTGGCGCTGTCGAGCGGGAAAAAGGCCGGCGAGCCGAGGACAGCGGCGTTTCATCAGTCCTTCCTGGCTACGGTGGAGCAGTTCGGGCGCTCCTACGAAGCGGGGACCATCGCCCTGTTCAAGCTGAAAACAGCATCCTTCACCCAGGACCTCGCGCTGGGGCTCAAGTTTGTGGCCAAAAACAAGCTGAAACTGTTACCTGACCGCATCAAGCGGGCAGGGGAAATTAAGCGGATTTTCCGTAAAGCCAGGGAGGCGGGCAAATGAAATTGACTTATTACCCCGGCTGCTCCCTCCATTCGACCGCGGCCGAGTATGATGACTCCACCGGTTTCGTGTGCAGAACGCTCGGCGTGGAACTGGCCGAGCTAAACGACTGGAACTGCTGCGGGGCCTCGTGCGCCCATGCCACCAATCACTTTCTGGCTGCGGCCCTGCCGATGCGCAACCTCATCCTGGCGGAGCAGGCCGGCCACGATGTCATGGCGCCATGCGCCGCCTGTTACAACATGCTCAAAGCCACCGACCACGCCGTTCGCGGACAGGACGGCCAGGCCATGACAATTAACACCGACCTGGAAGAAATCATGGGAGCGCAGTACGGGGCAACCATCCAGGTCCGTCATCCCCTCGAGGTCATGGGCAGCCGGGAAATGCTGCGAAATATAAGCGCAAAAGTCGTGCGCCCGCTCAAGGGTTTGCGGCTGGTAGCCTATTATGGCTGTTTACTGACCAGGCCGAAAAACATCGTGGCCTTCGACAATCCCGAACATCCCACGAAGATGGATAACCTGCTCACGGCTCTCGGCGCAGAAGTGAAGCGCTGGTCGTACAAGACCGACTGCTGCGGCGGCGCTTTGGCGCTTTCGCAGACCGCCGCGGTGGCTACCCTGGTTGCCAAGTTGGTCACCGAAGCCGAGAGGGCCGGCGCCCAGGCCATCGTTTCCGCGTGTCCGTTGTGCCAGGTCAACCTTGACACACGCCAGACCCAGGTCGCCCGGCCTATGCCCATATTCTACTTCACCGAACTTATGGGCGTGGCTTTCGGCGCCGCCGCGTCAGGTCGGTGGCTGCAAAAGCATATCATCGATCCCGCTCCGGTGCTTGCGGCGCTGGCGAAAGGGGAATGACAAATATGGCAAACACCGATGCGATAGGCTCCGTCCTCGTTCTTGGCGGCGGCATCGCCGGGATGCAAGCGGCTCTCGACCTTGCGGGCGGCGGCTATCTTGTTCACATGGTTACCGACGAACCATCCATCGGCGGGAAGATGGCGCAGCTCGACAAAACCTTCCCGACGAACGAATGCTCGATGTGCCTGCTTGGGCCCAAGATGAGCGACTGCCTGAACCACCCCAACATCATTATCCATACCAACTCGCAGCTGGAAGGACTTGAGGGGGAGGCGGGCCGGTTTACTGCCCGCGTGCGAAAAAACGCCAGGTATGTCGATATCGACGAATGCACGGCCTGCGGCGACTGCGCCGACGCCTGCCCGGTAAAAGTCAATGACAGCTTCAACCAAGGGATGGGCACCCGGAAAGCGATATACAAACTTTTTCCGCAGTCGGTGCCTAACCGGTACATGATCGACAAGCGCGGGACCCCGCCGTGCCGCCAGACTTGCCCGGCCGGCACCAACGTCCAGGGCTATGTCGCCTTGGTTTCGCAGGGGAAATTCGCCGAGGCGCTGGAGGTCATCCACCGCAGGCTGCCCTTTGCCGGTATATGCGGCCGTATCTGCCATCATCCCTGCGAGACGGAGTGCAACCGCCGGGAGGTCGACGAGCCGCTGGCTATCGCCGCCATCAAACGGGCGGCGGCCGACTTTGGCTGGGACGATCTTACCAAAACCGAGACGCCGTCTCTCGCACCGACCCGCAAAGAAAGAGTGGCCGTTATCGGCGGCGGTTCGGCAGGCCTGACGGCCGCCTATGACCTTGTCGCCAAAGGCTACCGCGTCACCATCTTCGAAGCGTTACCCAGTCCGGGGGGCTGGCTGAAATATGGCATCCCCCAATACCGGCTACCGGCGGAAATCGTCCAGCGGGAAATCGACAACCTGCTGAGACATGGTATCGAGGTGCGCGTCAATACCAGGGTCGGCACCGACATTACCCTCGAGGAAATAAAGTCGCAGTACGATGCTATCCTTGTCGCTGCCGGCGTCCAGAAAAGCCGCGACCTGCCCATTGAAGGCGCCGGGCTGACAGGCGTTCTGCCGGGCGTCGGATTTCTGCGCGACATCAAACTGGGCAAGGATTGCCGGGTGGGCAAGAAGGTAGTCGTTATCGGCGGCGGCAACGTCGCCATGGACGTGGCCCGGTCGGCCAAGCGCCAGGGCGGCCAGGAAGTGCATGTCGTCTGCCTGGAGTCGCGGGACGAGATGCCCGCCCATGTATGGGAGATCGAAGAAGCCGAGGATGAGGGGGTAATTATTCACCCCGGCTGGGGCCCCCGCCGCATCGCCGGCAGCGGCGACGGCAGGGTAAGCGCCGTTGAATTCAGGGCCTGCACGTCTGTCTTCGATGACGAGAAGCGCTTCAATCCCCAGTACGACGAAACGTGTTCGCTGCTCCTGGAAGCGGACACCGTCATCATGGCCATCGGCCAGGCAGCCGATCTTGACTTCCTCCGCGGCCAGGACACTGTGGCCACTGCCAGAGGAATAATCGCCGCCGACCCCGTCACCAAAGCGACCGGCGACGCCCGGATTTTCGCCTGCGGCGACATCGCCCACGGTCCGGCCTCGGTGATCGAAGCGGTGGCCAGCGCTCACGAAGCAGCCATATCTATAGACAGATACCTTAATGGCAGCCCGCTAGACATAGGACGTGAGAAGTCCCTCCAGGAAAAAATCGGCCAGCCGGCAGATACGCCCGTCAACCCTGCGCCCCGCCGGCCGCAGCGCTTCGCGCCTGCCGCCGACCGCGCCGCCGACCACCGGGAAGTGGCGCTGGGCCTGACCAGGGAAGTGGCAATAGAGGAGGCTAACCGTTGCCTCAACTGCGGCATCTGCTCCGAATGCCTCCAGTGCGAAAAGGTGTGTAAAAAGCAGGTTATTCATCATGCGGACGCCGACGAAGCGATCGATCTTCCGGTGGGCGCCGTAGTACTCGCCCCCGGCTTTGACGTCTATGACGCCGCCCTCAAGGGCGAATACGGCTACGGTGTCTACCCGAACGTTATCAGCAGTCTCGAATTCGAGCGGCTGTTGTCGTCGACCGGGCCGACGACCGGGCATGTCGTGCGCCCGTCGGATCAGGCCGCCCCACGCAAAGTGGCTTTCATCCAGTGTGTCGGCTCGCGGGAGTGCGCCGAGGGGGGAGCCGAATACTGCTCGTCCATTTGCTGCATGTACTCCACCAAGGAAGCGCTCATCGCCCGCGAACATGACGCCGGCATCGAGCCGACCATCTTCTACCTCGATATGCGCTCCTACGGCAAAAATTTCGACAAATACGTCGACGCGGCTCAGCGCGGCGGCGTCCGCTACGTGCGGGCCATGATTTCGACCGTCAAGGAAGACCCGGTAACCGGCAACCTGTTTATCAAATACATCAGCGAGACCGGGGAAATCGTCGACGAGGAGTTCGACCTCGTCGTCCTGGCCGTCGGCGTTCGCCCGCCGCAACAGGCGGCTGAACTTATGGCTGCCGTCGGCATCGAGGCCAACCCCTACGGCTTTGCCGCCACCGCCCCGTTCAGCCCGACGGAAACCAGCCGCGCCGGTATTTATGTCGCCGGGGCCTTCCAGGGGCCGCGGGATATCCCCGAAACGGTGGTGAGTGCCAGCGCCGCCGCCGCCAAGGCCGGCGAACTGCTGGCCGACGCCCGCAACACCTTGAAGCGGGAGAAGGTCTATCCGCCGGAGCGGGACGTCAGTATGGAAGAGCCGCGGATCGGCATATTCGTCTGCGAATGCGGCATCAACATCGCCTCCGTTGTCAGTGTCCCAGAGGTTGTCGCCTATGCGCAGAAGCTGCCTGGCGTAATTCATTGCCAGGATAATCTTTACACCTGCTCTCAGGATACGCTTAAACGGATGGAAGAAATAATTAAGGAGAAGCAGCTCAATCGCGTGGTAGTAGCTTCCTGCACCATGAGGACCCATCAGCCGCTTTTCCGAGAAATGTTGCGCGAGGCCGGCCTTAACCAGTTCTACTTCGAAATGGCCAATATCCGCGACCAGTGCTCTTGGGTCCACCGCGGCGAACCGGCGAACGCCACCGAAAAGGCCAAAGACCTTGTACGGATGGCGGTGGCCAAGGTTAGGCACCATGAGGCGCTTCACCTGCACTCCGTCCCGGTTGTGCATTCGCTGTTGGTCATCGGCGGCGGCGTCGCCGGGATGACTGCTGCGCTGACTGCGGCCCGCCAAGGCTTCGCCGCCTATATCGTGGAGAAGGAAGCCGTGCTCGGCGGCCACGCCCGCGAAGTGTATCAGGACTTCGAGGGCAACGACGTGCAGGCCCGCCTGCGGCAGCTAATCGCCGACACAGAGAGCCACCCGTTGGTAAAAGTCTTTTCTGCCAGCGAGGTAGTGGGCTTCTCCGGTCACGCCGGGCATTTCGTCACAACAATCCGCGCCCGGCAAACAGGGGCGGAAACCAGTATCGACCACGGCGCGGTAATCGTCGCCACCGGCGTCCAGGAACGGCTGCCGACAGGCTATTTGTGCGGCGAAGATTCCAGGGTCGTTACCACCACCGCCTTCGAAAAAATGGTGGCTGCCGGTCAGCCGCTGGCCGTCAGGCAAATTGTCATGATCCAGTGCGCCGGCTCCCGCAACGACGAGCTCAATTACTGCAGCCGCACCTGTTGCGGCCAGGCCCTGAAGAATGCTATCGCCCTCAAAGAGCGGCAGCCCGGCACCGACATCTTCATCCTCTACCGGGACATTCGCACCTACGGTTTCGCGGAGAAACTGTACAAGGAAGCGCGCGCCAAAGGCATCAACTTCATCCTTTACACACCAGACCGCAAGCCGGGCGTTACCAGGGACGGCGACAGCCTCCGCTGCGACATCTATGAGCAAAGCCTAAAAACCAGTATTACCGTAAATCCCGATCTGGTAGTGCTGGCTCCGGGCACTGTCCCTTCGGATACGGCACGGGGGCTCGGCATGCTCCTCAAGGTGCCGGTCAACGAAGACGGCTTCTTTGTGGAAACCCACGCCAAGCTGGGGCCGATCGACTTCCCCACCCAGGGCATCTATCTTTGCGGCGGGGCCCATTCGCCCAAGTCGGTCGACGAATCTATCTGCCAGGCCCAGGGCGCAGTCGCCCGCGCGGCCACCATCCTTTCCCGGGACAACCTGATGGCCGGCGGGGTGGTCGCCACCGTCGAGCAGGACAAATGTGCCGCCTGTCTGACCTGTGTCCGCATATGCCCTTACAGCGTGCCCCGCATCGATGCCTCATGGAAGGCTTATATCGAGCCTGTCCAGTGCCATGGCTGCGGCAGCTGCGCCGGGGAATGCCCGAACAAAGCGATCCAGCTCCAGCATTACAAAGACCACCAGGTGCTTGACAAGATTCGCGGTCTGTTCAAGGAGGTGTCGGCGTGAGTACATTCGAGCCGAGGATAATCGCTTTCTGCTGCTACTATTGCGCATACTCGGCGGCCGACTTGGCCGGCTCCATGCGTCTGCAGTATCCGGCTAACATCCGGATGATCGAGCTTCCTTGCTCGGGTAAGATCGAGCATAACATGCTGCTCGCCGCCTTCGAGGAAGGGGCGGACGGCGTCTATGTCGCTGGCTGCATGGAGGGTGACTGCCATTACCTTAAAGGCAATATCCGGGCCCGCAAGCGGGTGGGATATGTCAAAAAACTACTCGACGAACTGGGCATCGGCGGCGACCGGCTGGAGATGTATAACTTGTCGAGCGCGATGGGGCCGCGGTTCGCGGAAATCGCCAACGAGATGACCGAGCGCATCCGGGCGCTGGGGCCGAGCCCTTTGAACAAGGCGCATAGCCAGACAAAGAAAGATGGTGAAGATGCATGATCGTCGCCGAACAAAAGCCATTGGCCGAGATAGCGGAAGATATCAAGGATGCCCAAAAGGTACTTGTTGCTGGCTGTGGGGGCTGTGTAACCGTATGCTTGTCCGGCGGCCAGAAAGAAGTGGATATTCTGGCCACCAGCCTGCGTATTCTGCGGAAAAAAGACGGTACACCCATCGATACGGCGACAGAAACGCTGGAACGCCAGTGCGACAAAGAGTATGTCGACAAGCTTGCGGAGAAAGTGCAGGCGGCCGACTGCGTCGTGTCGCTGGCCTGCGGAGTGGGCGTCCAGTATCTGGCTGAGCGCTATCCGGACAAGGTTATCATCCCGGCCCAGAATACGAAATTTATCGGCGGCACAACCGAACACGGCATCTGGGAGGAGCGCTGCGCCCTCTGCGGCGAATGTATCCTGGCCCGCACCGGCGGCATCTGCCCGATAATCCGCTGTTCGAAGAGCATCCTCAATGGTCCGTGCGGCGGTTCGCAGGGCGGAAAATGCGAAGTCAACCCCGACACACCGTGCGCCTGGACGCTTATCTATGAACAGCTGAAACGCCAAGGTCGGGAAGCCGCCCTGTGCGATATCTTTCCGGTGAAGGACTGGTCGAAATCCCGAGACGGCGGTCCCCGCAAGTATGTAAGGGAGGATGTGCTCCTATGAGTGAACCGGCAACACAGGACGGGCGAGAGTTTACGACTGAAAGCAAACTGGAAAAGCTGTTTGCCAGGGGCGAATTTGTCGTTACCTCGGAAATCGGCCCGCAAAAAGGAGCCTCGGCGGACAGTATAATTCATCACACCGAGGAATCCAAAACCTATTGCGACGGGTTCAATATAACCGACAACCAAAGCGCTGTTGTCAGGCTCTCCAGCATCGCCGCCGCAGTGCACGTCCTGCGGCATGGCGGCAATCCCATTATTCAGATGACCTGCCGGGACCGGAACCGGATAGCTATCCAGAGTGATCTGCTGGGGGCTTATAGCCTGGGGATCCGCGATTTACTTTGTCTGAGCGGCGATCATCAATCCTTCGGCAATCACCCGTCCGCCAAAAATGTATTCGACATTGATTCCATCCAGCTCATCGCCCTGGTAAAGATGATGCGCGACGAGAAGAAAATGCTTGGCGGCGAGGCGATGAAAGACGAACCGCGTTTTTATATCGGCGCGGTCGAAAGCCCCTTCGGCGACCCGCTTGAACTGAGGGTTATGCGACTGGCCAAAAAGGTCCGGGCCGGGGCGCAGTTCATCCAGACCCAGGCCATTTTCGATGCCGAGCAGTTTGCTCGCTGGATGAGCCTCGTACGCAGTGCCGGCCTTGACCAGAGGGTGAATATCATGGCCGGGGTCATACCCGTGAAGTCGGTACGAGCCCTTAAATATATGAAGGAAAATGTGGCCGGCATCAGCGTTCCCGACGAGCTTGTCGAGCGGATGGAAAAAGCGGAAAACCCGCAGGAAGAAGGCAAAGCCATCGCCGTCGAGTTGATTGGCAAGCTCCGGAATATTGCCGGGGTAAAGGGAATTCACATCATGCCGGTAGGCTGGGAAGCCGTCTTGCCGGAGATTGTTACCCGCGCCGGGCTGCAGGCGAGGCCTGTTGCCGACTGAAGCTTGCGTGGAGACAGCGTCAGATGCTTATTAAAGCTGGGTTGCTTATTGACGGGACCGGCGCTGCCCCAGGCTGCGACCGGTATATAGCCATTGAAAATGGCAAAATCACCGCAATTGGCGGCGAGGATGATTTTGCCGCAGAGCAGGTCGAGCAAACGGTGGACAACTCGCTTTACACCGTGCTGCCCGGCCTGATTGACAGCCATGTCCATTTATTCCTCGAAGGGATCGACGACATGGAGAAGCGCCGGTGCCGCTTGCGGGAAGGGCGGGAAATCATGCTTTTCCGGGCCGCCCGGAACCTGGAACTGACTCTCCGCAAAGGAGTAACCACCGTCAGAGATTTAGGCGGTCCCTACGGCATCGCAACAACCTTAAAACGAGCTGTCAGCGAAAAGAAATTACCGGGTTCGCGGGTGCTTACCTGCCACCGGTCGGTATCCGTCCCCGGCGGTCACTTTCACTACGCCGGCGGCCGGGAAGCGGCGAGCCCGGAGGAAATAACCAGGGCGGTCCGCGAGCAGATCGAAGCGGGCGCGGACTGCGTCAAGCTTATGGCGACGGGAATGGTGGACTTCCGGACTGAACAGACCGGTATTCCTGAGTTGTCCAGGAACGATATCCAGGCGGCCGTTGCTGAGGCACAGCGCCTAGGCCGCCCGGTCAGTGTCCACGCCAACGGCCCTTGCGGGGTGCAAGATGCGCTGGCCGCCAACGTCAATACAGTCGAGCATGGGATTCTTGTGGATAAAGATACGGTCGGTATTCTAAGCGAAAGTCATGTGCATTGGGTGCCTACTATTTCGCCTTTAAGGCAAATCTTCAATTACTGTAAGCAACATTCTGCCGCCGCTTTTCCGGAAGACGGCGTTGAGCGCATTTATAACCGGCATTGCGCAATGGTCGGCCAAGGCATTGTCGGCGGGGCCGATATTATTGCCGGCACGGACGCCGGGTCTTTGGGCGTGGCCCACGGCGAAGTCTGGCGGGAACTTGCGCTGCTGGTCGCTTGCGGCATGTCGCCTTTGGCGGCGATACAAGCCGCGACCGGAAGAGCAGCAAACGCTATCGGGGTCGGGGATTTCACCGGCACTATAGAGCCTGGCAAGACTGCCGACTTGTTGGTTATTCGCGGTAATCCTCTCGAAAATATGGACTTTCTGCGCAATGTTGTCCAGGTATACAAAGAGGGAGTTAATATTTTTGCATATAGCTAAACGGTATATTGAGAAAAAAGCGATGGGAAAAAGGGCGCTCGTCTTGGGTGGAGAGGATGTGGGGCTTAGCGTCGTATTAAAACTGGCGGAATTGGGCCATCCGGTAACGTTCCTCCCGTATTCACAGGCTCTGCCGGGAAAACTTGCCCGTCAAATATCACGCTATCCGGATGTGTGCCTGTATGAGCAGGCTCAATTAGTTGGTTTTGAGGGGAAAGTCGGCGATTTTGTCGCCCATATCCGGACGGTATCGTCGGGACAATCGCTGATTGAAATTCGGGCAGGAGCAATCGTCTTTATCAGTAAAAATGATGCGGCGGATGTGTTATCAGGTATTGCTGGGCAATTGGGCATCGCCCTGAACGATTATGGATCAGTGGCAACTAATCAGTTCTGTCCGGTGCTGACTAATAGAAACGGAATTTTTGTTGTGAGCGAGAGCGAAAGGCCGGAAGATCCGGCCCCAATGTTGTCGTTGGCTGATAAAGCTGCGATAATGGCTGCCTACATATTGGAGGCAACATAGGAGACTGTATAGCAGTATAAAGCGACTATAAAGTTCGGGGGGCTAAATATGGAAAACCTAAATGAGGAAAGCCTTGCGGAAATAGAAGAACTAAAAAAGAGAGTAAGCACTATGGAGGCAATGATTATTCAGCTTTTTCGTCTCTATAATGAACTTGCGATTAACTATTCTCAAGAAAAGAACCAATAAGGCGGGCAGAGTCGCCCGCTCGGCATCGACATGACCATGAGCTCAAGGCAAGGTCGCCTCAGTACAACGGGAAGCAAATCAAGATATGGCAAGAATTCCGCGGCGGTTTTTTCGGCTATATCAAGCAGCGCAGCCGCGAATTCAGTGATAACCTGCTCTCCGGGGTGTCAAGGCAAAATTACCAAAATAAGATAGATTGACACAGCCCGTCGGGACGTGTTAATATAACAAAGTCGCCGCAAGCGGAGCTGGCTGAAAAGACCAGGCAAGGCAAGCGACGGCAAGATTACCAGAAACTGAATGTTGACAGAGCCGCCAAGGTTATGTTAACATAGAGTTCCGGTCAAGACGACAGACAGTGTTCCTTGAAAACTGAACAATGTAGGTAAAATTAAGCCAGATGTGCGGGCTGCGCTCCAGAAATGGAGAGAGCAGTCACAAAACAATGATTCGGTTTCAAAGAGCCATCAAAGGCTCCAAGAATATAATTTTTTGGAGAGTTTGATCCTGGCTCAGGACGAACGCTGGCGGCGTGCTTAACACATGCAAGTCGAACGGGG